>NZ_QHKS01000023.1 GCF_003353175.1 Paraburkholderia lacunae
ACCACTTCCAGCTTGAAGCTGGCGTCAAATTGTCGGCGCCTTCTTGTCATCTATTGTTTTTCCTCGTCGATTCCGGATTGTCCTCCTATCGACCTGTCCGAGGAAATTAGACCACTACATCCCGCCACAGTCCCCTTAAGGATCGGCGGATCTCTTGCGGTCAACTGTGCTCTGTTTTGCAGGCCGTCGGCATCGTGCGACGGCCTGCCATATCCATAGTGAACGGCGCGCGCGGCCTGATAAACAGCGCACACAACCTACTCGGGTGGCGCCGCATCCTGCGCGCGCCGCTCAACGTGGGTCGGCGCCTTTCGCGGCGTTGACCGCCCAATTTCTCATTCAAGGGAAACCAGCATGCAAGCCGTCTACGACTACCGATATGTGATCACATGCAGCAGCCTGCCCAACGTATTCAAGCGGGAGTTCCGCAAGCTCGTCAGAAATAGAATTGACTCTTCGCTAGATGCGCGAACAGGCCGCCGTTACGCGGTTCCGGCCGAAGCGCAATGTCGGAGAATTGCCGTTCTGCTTGAAGGGTTTCGGGTTCTGCGCGCGGGCGGCTTCGCGCCCGAAACCCCGTGGAACCTGAAGGGCAAGCATCTGCACTATCTGAGGGCCTGCTGGTCGTCCGAAGGCCTGCCAGAACAAGCAGTCGCCGATAGACTGAGGCACTGGCGTGAATTCGTCGTGTGGACCAACAAGCGCGCGTTGCTTCCAATCCTAAGCGTGTTCCCACGAGAAGCCGAGCCGCGGTCGCCACATACGCGAGCGCCTAGCAGGGCGCTGGTACACGACGGCGCGCTGCTCGCGATTCCGGTGCTCACGGAGGCCATAGTAATGGCCGCGCTTACAGAGCATCGCGGCAACTTGCGGAAGGCGGCCCGCGCGCTCGGTACCACGACGGGCGCGGTGTGCCATGCGCTGACCGGTGGTCGCGCACGCGATGAGGCCATTCCGGGGCTCACGATACTGAACTGACTGCGGACTCCGGACAGGCGCTAATAGGCCGTTTCCATCTTGGTCATGGGCGGAACCAGCATGCTGAAGAAACGGTTTGACCTGGTGGCTATACCGCCCTGCGCCTATGTCTGCGCGCATGAAGCCCGGCGCGACATCCAGGGTGTCGCGTCCCCACCGCCCGGCGCTACGGCCGCGCACGCCCTTTGCGTAACGCGACTGCGGTGAAACGGTGGTCTCGGTAGCGCTACATTGGAGCCCGAGCCCTCTGTACGGTAGCGGTTACTGTGTAGCTCAATGCCGTCATCCTGGTCCACGCACCCGGTGCCGGTTTTTTCGACCGCAGGAATGGATCATCCTGCAATCACGTCATTCGGCGTTTTCGTGATTGAAATGAAATACGGGCAGGCGTTGACGCGGATGGCGACACCGACGACACGCAAGCGCTCGTTAATGCCGATCAGTAACGGCTCGAGCGCAACTTACCGACGAAGTAGAGCGCATCAAAAGTACGTTGCTGCCATCGTTTGCCGCAACCGGGGGCTCTTGAGCGTTCGCTCGCCACGAGAAGCAGAATTTGCAAGCAAGGTTGTTTGAGCGTGGAACCTTCCGGGTACCTGTGGCAGCAGCAGTTCGCAGGCAAAGGAAGTTGACGGTCGCGAAATCGGATCATTTCCGATGCCATTCTCATACACACTGGTACTCGACCAGCCGCGTTGGCGGACCATCGCGCGCACGTATTGAGGCGATCGGCAACGCCGCCCAAGGGCTGCAGTAGTGAATCCCCGAGTGTAGGTGTCGGTCGATAGGACTGCGCCGGGGACGCCTGCAAAGTAGGCTGAGGGGTACCCCGTTACCGTACGTGATTGCGGACGGAATCTCTCACGACTTGCAAATAGCAACGAATAGTCAAATCTCTACCTGCCTGATACGAACTTCGTGACGCTGACACCCATGGCCCTTAGCAGAGGCTTGCCGGCTATTGCTATCAACGATGCCGTCGCCGACAGGAGGAGAAAAAAATGAAATATTTCGGGCACCGGCCATATCGAAGGTTTGTCGTTCAACCTGCGTGAATAGGCCTATCTGCCGCCCGACGCATTCGAACAACCAGCGGCCGGCCGATCAGCGGATGCACACATCTGAGAGCCTTGCTTCGACAATTCCTGGAAGTTACGGCTTGCCTTAACACCAGGGAGGGGCCACCGATGACCTGCGAGGCTATGGCAACCCCACGCGCAGAAATGCCCCCCGACGTATCTCGCGAGACGCGGAGCGTCGCATTTGAGGCTGCAAGGCGCAACAGGCGAGCCACCGCGACGCCGATAGACGTCTCCGGGCTGGCCTTTCATCGAAGATTGACAGCGTATGCCAATAGCGAACCCAAACACTATCGCTCACCGGTTTGGAGGCGTCGCGTAGCGCGCCGACCAACGAATTGAGACAAGTAACGGGGGACAGGAATCCGCTGGCTGCAAGGGGAATTTTGGATAGGTTCTGGAAGGACCTGGAGGCAAAGCGGGCCACTGGGGACGATCGGCGATTCTGTAACGGTGGGACGAGACAGGTGACCTTGACTTGGCGGCGCGAGCAATAAGCTGGTCTTACGTCTTACTACAAGGAGATCGTTATGCTCATCGAACTTTTCGGAGTTGGCGCCACGCTCGTGTGCGCCTATGCGTGTTTTCGTCGCGAAGACGAGCCTTCGCCGACGACCAGCGAGCTGGCGCAACCGCGATCGTCAGCGGCTGCGCGCGGTGTACTGGGTGAAGCGCTTGTTTCTACCGAATTGCGCCGGTGTTTGACCCGGCTGTGTGACAACAATTATCAGATATTCGACAGTCTGATCTTGATCCATAGACCTGGCGCTGCGTTTCCGACCGCCGAGATTGATCACCTGGTTGTCACGCCGTTTGGCATTTTCGTGATCGAGACCAAGCACTGGAGCGGCGTCGTCACGCGCGGTGACCGCGATGATACGCTGCGGCTTGCCATGCCCGACGGCCAGTGCTTCGTACGTACCTCGCCGCTCAAGCAAAACGCTGCCAAGGTAAGTTTCGTGCGCTCCTTGTTGCCCCCCCGGTTGTGGACGGTCGAAGGGTTGGGCGTCTTTTCTAACGAAGCAGCGCGGATTGACCCAGCATTGCCGAGTGCCTTGCTCGAGTGCGGCGAGCTGTACCGGCATCTACGCACGCGGCAACAGCAGTTTGGCCTCCGAGGCGTGGGCAGGCTGCCAGTGCGAGTGATCTCCGAAGCGATACTCAAACACGCCGACACCCGACCTGAGGCGGGAATTGAGCACCGAACGCGCGTTCAGGCGAACTCGCGCGAGTTAGAGTCGTAAGTACGAATGGGCCGAGTCGCGAGTCGTCTTGCGCAAGGCACTCGAAGCAGTCGCGCGCGGCAGCGAGTGGTGCCCCCCAGACGGAGACGATGGGCGGCATCACTGCCTTGCCGCGTAAGGAGGTCGAAATCATTGGCATCATCCGAGGGCACCGTGTTTCAGACCAACATTGTTACGCTGAATGCCATACAGGCTCGGATTGTCTGGTCGCTTTTTCGCCGTGGGTCGCCTCGGAAGTGCGCAGCCTCGCGCAGCGTTCAGGCGCCGCGGCGAAGGAAATCAAGGCGCTGATCGGCGAATCGGCCTTCAAGGTGGAGCAGGGCGCATCGCTCGTGTCCGACGCACAGAAGACGATTCAGGAGGCCATGGGCGCGGTCCAGCGCGTTACGGGCGTGATGAACGAGATCGAAGCGTCCGCGCTCGAACAGAGCGACGGTATCGAACAGGTCAACAAGGCGGTCTCACAGATTGACGAAGTCACGCAGCACAACGCTGCGCTCGTCGAAGAGGCGGCTGCGGCGGCAAAATCTCTGGAAGAGCACGCGGTGGCGTTGCGTGATGCGGTGGCGGTATTTCGGCTTGACGGCAATGCATCAACCGTGGCCGGCGGTGAGGCAGCGTTGCTGGGTTCCCGCAACCGCAGTCGTGCATCGCTGCCGCACAACGCGTCACCTCTTCAAGCCACCTGATCTGTGGACATACTCTCCTCACCGGATTGCCACTGCGTCATCACGCGCCCGGCCATCCCCAGCGTCGCGACGACCCGGTGCGTCGCGCGCTCAGCCGTCGAGCAGACTGAAAGGAAGTTGCCTTGGCCCTAGCCTTCGGGCCAAGACGAGAATGTGCGCCAACCTCGCCTTGCTCTTACGAGCGCTATGCCTTCTCCGCACGCCCATACGTATCCTCGAATCGCACAATGTCATCTTCGCCGAGATAGGCGCCGGATTGCACTTCGATTAACTCGAGCGGGATCTTGCCCGGGTTCTTCAGGCGGTGCGTGATTCCAAGTGGAATATAGGTCGATTGGTTTTCTGTCACGATGAGCTCTTTGTCACCGTTCGTAACGAGTGCTGTGCCCTTTACGACGATCCAGTGCTCGGCACGGTGATGATGCATCTGCAGGCTCAACTGCGCGCCAGGGCGGACAACGATGCGCTTGACCTGGAAGCGGTCGCCACTGTCGATGCCTTCGTATGAGCCCCAGGGGCGTACCACACGACGATGCGTGACTGACTCGTGACGACCTGTCGCATTTAACTGGGCAACGATTTTCCTGACGTCCTGCACCTGGTCCCGATGGGCGACCAGTACGGCGTCAGCGGTTTCGACGATGACGACATTGTCGAGACCGATGGCGGCCACCAGTCGATGCTCTGCCCGCACATATGAGTTGGTCATAGCTTCGGTAAGGACGTCGCCGAGAAGCGAATTGCCTTGAACATCGCGTTCTGTAATGTCGGCAAGCGCTGTCCACGAGCCTATATCGTTCCAGCCAAGGTCCGTTACGGCAATGACCGCGGCGCGTTTCGTTTTCTCCATCACGGCGTGGTCGACCGATACGTTCGGGCACGAGGCAAAGGCGCGAGCGTCGAGACGAGTGAAGTCGTTGTCCTGCTGCGCTCCATCGAGTGCAAGTTCTGCCTGCGCGGCGATTTCTGGCGCGTGAAGGCGCAGTTCCTCCATGAAGGTAGAAGCTTGCAGCATGAACATGCCGCTGTTCCACAAGTAGCCGCCTTCGCGCAGGAAACGTTGCGCCGTGGCCTCGTCCGGCTTTTCGACGAAAGCGTCCACCGCGAACGCATGGATGTCCCCGTCGAGCTTCGCACCTGTACAGATGTAGCCATAGCCAGTGTGTGGCTCGGTTGGCGCAATACCGAAGGTAACCAGATAACCGTCTTTGGCGATCTGTGCCGCAGCTTCGGCTGCCTTGACGAACGCCGTCTCGCCGGTGATCACATGATCCGATGGCAGAACGAGCAGGAGGGCATCCGGGGACTCTCGCATCGCTGCCAGCGCGGCCACTGCAATGGCAGGCGCGGTGTTACGGCTGACAGGCTCCAGTACGATCGATGCCGCCGCAATATCTACCTGCCGCAACTGTTCGGCGACCAGAAAGCGCTGTTCATTGTTCGTAACGACAATTGGAGCAGCCACGTTACCGATAGCTCGCAGGCGCAATGCGGTTTGCTGAACCAGCGTGTTTTCGCCGGTCAACCTGAGATACTGCTTGGGGTATCCTCCGCGTGACATCGGCCATAGCCGGGTACCGCTTCCGCCGCAAAGAATCACTGGATGGATCTGCATGGTCTGACTCCCGGGGTCCAAGAGTTGTTGTAGTTGGAGATGGGTATATTACCGTGCGCGTCAAACGTGTCATTGGGGCTCAAAATTGCACATGGATATCTGCGCGCCTGGGCACTTTGAATGCCGTCCCAACAGCATGAGCGCTCGAATCAACGATGACTCGCATATGGACGCATACCGGTATGCCCCAGGAAGCTCGATCAGCGGGGCGAAAAATTGCCAGCATCTGCTGCGCGCCGCCGGAGAGCGTGCCGACCCACTTGATGGCGCTGTTCCTTGAGGTGCAGTTGGCGGCGGGGAAATCCCTGCCTGGCGATTCTCTGACTCCGCCGCCAACCGTCAATCAACTCAAGCAAACCCCTTCGGATTCGTCGACTGCCACCGCCAGTGATCCGCACACATCCGCTCGATGCCGAACTCCGCACGCCAGCCGATGATCCGCTCGGCCGCAGCCGGATCGGCAAAGCACGAAGCCACATCGCCTGGCCGACGAGCCACGATCTCGTAAGGCACCGGGCGTCCGGCTGCCTTTTCGAACGCCTTGACGACGTCGATCACGCTATACCCTTGGCCGGTCCCGAGATTCACCACGAAACTCGCATCGCGTTCGACCAGCGCATCGAGTGCCGCCAGGTGTCCGCGCGCCAGGTCCACCACGTGAATATAGTCACGCACCCCGGTGCCGTCAGGCGTCTCATAGTCGCCACCAAACACCCGCAGCTTCTCGAGCTTGCCGACAGCAACCTGCGCCACATACGGCATCAGATTGTTAGGAATGCCAGCGGGATCTTCGCCGATCAAGCCGCTCTCATGCGCGCCGACCGGATTGAAATAGCGCAGCGTCGCGATCCGCCACGAAGGATCGGCCACTTCCAGATCGCGCAGAACCTGCTCGGCAATCAGCTTCGACTGCCCATAAGGATTGGTTGCGGAAAGCGGAAACGATTCGTCGATCGGCGAACTCTTCGGCACGCCATACACTGTTGCCGATGAACTGAACACGAACTGCTTCACGTTGCGATCGCGCATCACGCCGAGCAGTGTCAGCAAACTGCCGACGTTGTTGCTGTAGTACTCGATCGGCTTGGCGACCGATTCGCCCACCGCCTTCAACGCAGCGAAGTGAATCGCGCCGGTGATCGGGTGTGCGTCGAAAATACGGTTGAGCGCCGCTTCATCGCGTGCATCGGCTTCGTAGAAGCTCACGGCCTTGCCGGTGATCTGCTCCACGCGCCGCAGCGATTCGCGATTGCTGTTCACGAGATTGTCGATTACCACGACGTCGAAACCACCGTTCAGCAGTTCGACACAGGTGTGCGAGCCGATAAAGCCTGCGCCGCCCGTTACCAGAATCGTGCCCTTCGTGGTCATGCTGTTGCTCCGTTAAAGTAAGACGCCCGTCATTTTCTGCACCAGGTCTTTATATGTATCGACGACCACGCGTTCGTCGAATTCTTCTGCGACTTTCTGTCGGCCGCGTTCTGCCATTGCGCGGCGCTCGGCGCCGCTCATGTCGAGCATCTGTGCCAGCTTCGCCGCGAGACTCTGCGCATTGCGCACTTCGCACAGCAATCCATTGACGCCGTCCTCCACCACTTCACGGCAGCCAGGTACATCCGTCGTCACAATCGGCCGGCCCATCGCCGAGGCTTCCATCAGCGTGCGCGGCACGCCTTCGCGATACGACGGCAATACGATGCAGTCCGCATCGGCGATGAAAGGCCGCACGTCGTGCGCCTCGCCAAGATACTCGATGATGCCTTCTTGTTCCCACGCGGCCACCTCTTCGCGTGTGATCGCGCTGGGGTTGTCGACGCCAACCGGACCGAGCAATTGGAACCGCGCCTGAGGATAACGTTCACGCAACCGTCGCGCGGCTTCGACATATTCGCCCACACCCTTGTCCCACAGGAGCCGCCCGATCAGCACAAACTTGAATTCGGCCCGCTCGCGTAGGGGCGTGAAGGTGAACTGTTCAAGATCGACGCCTTCGCCATGCAGCAGACGCGCACGCTCAGGATGCACCAACAAATTCTGCTCGACAAATGCGGCCTGGTCGTCGCGATTCAGAAACCAGACTTCGCGCGGGAAGCGGAAGGCGAAACGGTACAGTTTTTTGGCGATTTGCGCGGCTCGGCTCTGCTGGATGAACACGTAACCGAGCCCTGTCGTCACCGCCACCGACTGCACGCCCGCCAGTTTCGCGGCGACCGAGCCATATATGTTCGGCTTGATCGTGTAGTGGAACACAACGTGCGGGCGAATGCTTCTATACAAACGATACAACGACAAAAGTGTGCGCAGGTCGTCACGCGGATTGGTGCCTTTGGACGCCACCGGCAATTCGATGCAGCGGCACCCCATCGCTGTGAGCAGCGCGAACGTGCGGTCGTGCGGCGCGAGTACCGTCACGTCGACACCGCGTCCGACCAGCATGCGAATCAGCCCTTGCCGATACGTATAGATTGCCCAGGCGGTGTTACAGACGAGTGTAATGCGCAGCGCGGGCGTCGATTTCAAGGCAGGCTTCATGCGGGAACGGGCTCGACGGTGAATGACGGAGTAACGGAATCAATGGCTCGCACGCGGCGCGAGCAACGTGCGTTTGACCCGCTGCAATGCGCGGTAAGGCGTGACGAGATGCAGCAGATTTTTAGCGAGACCCAGCCAGTCGTATAAATTGGTGACGTTGAAATAGCGCAGTTGCAGCCGCAGTGTCGAGCTGACCTGACGGCGCCGTTTGGTCGCGCTGATGCCGCCTTCGTTCAGCTCGTAATAGAGCCCGAGCTCCGGCAGATTCGCACAGTCGTAGCGTTCCATCAGGCGCACAAACAGATCGAGGTCTTCGGCGGAAGGATACGCCGCGCGATAGTTGCCGACTGCGCGGACGGCGTCGATGCGCAGCATCATCGAAGGATGGGCGAGGCATGAGCGGAAGAAGCGCAGACGCCGGATCTCGTTCGGTTCGGCGGGCGGCGTCAGCATGAAGAGCGGTTTTCCCTCACGCGTGACCACCTGCGTCCACATGCCGAGGCCGGCCACTTGCGGATGCAACTCCATGAACACGCGCTGTTTGGCGAGCCGTTGCGGCACGCTGCGGTCGCCCGCGTCGATGCGCGCGGCGTAGCGGAAACCGCGCTGCGCAAGGGCGTCGATGCCGGTTTGCAGCGCGCGCTCGATGCCGCCGTTCTCCGGCATGCGCAGCACTTCGATATGCAGATTGGCGATCGCCGGCGCGGCGATCGGCGGCGTGCTGCCGTCGTCGACGATCAATACGTGGACCCGCGCGCTTTCGCTGAACGAGGCCAGCGTGAGATCGACGTCGGCCTGGCCGTTGTACGCGGGCAGCAGAACAGCGACGTCGTCGAGGGAAATCTGCGCGGCGGCGGATGAATTCGTCATGGGCGCAATTTGAAGCGGATGTAGTAGAGATTGACCGACGCAGCCGCCAGATAGCCGGCCGCGAGGCCCACCAGCGCGCCGTAAGCGCCAAGCCGCGGAATCGCCAGCAGATTGACGACGAACGCAACGGCCAGCGCGAGCAGCCACTTCGACAGCAACACGAACTTGGCCTGATATTTCAGCACGATCAGATTGCCGATCGCTTCGATCCCCGCTGGCACGGAAAGCCACACGGCCCAGCGGAAAATCCCGATCGCGCCTTCATAGTCCGGCCCGAACACGTGGCGGATGATGAACCCCGCCAGCAGATCGAGCACGAGCGCGCCGCTCACCATCAACGCGGCGGTCATCGCAGTGAGCCGCCACATATTGCGGCGCAGTTGCGCGGCGTCCTGCACGCGATAGACAAAGGCGGGCGCAATCGTCTGCGCGAGCATCAGCGCGAGCGTGATCCAGTTTTCGTTCAACTGCTGCGCGGCCGAATAACGTCCGAGGTCGGCGAAGGAGATCGCGCGTTCGAGCATCAGCCGGTCCAGTTTCAGGAACAGATACATACAGATCAGGCCAAGCCAGAACACCGTGCCCGCGCTCGCGAAGTGGCGAAACAGCGAACGGTCGAAGCGCCAGCCGAGCGTGCCGCCATGCCGGCGAACGTAATAGATCAGCAGCACGGCGCCGATCGCCGCGGATTCGATCGCCCACAGCCAGCCGAAGCGCGCGGGCGTCGCCGTGGCGCGCACCAGCAGATAGACGAAGCCCGCTTTCAGCACCGCGGTGCTCATGCTGGTGAGCAACTGCGGCTTGCTGTACGTCATGCTTTGCAGCCACGCATTGATCACGCCGACGAACGGCTCGCGAAACAGCATGGTGACCGCGAGGCCGGCGAGCATGGCGCCGACCAGCGGTTCGAAGACGTGCAGCGCGATGCCGAGCCACGTCAGCAGCAGCGCCGCGACCGATACGGCAAAGCGCAGCGCGAAGGCACTGCCGAGCACGGTGCCGAGTTGTACCGGCGGCCGGCCGACGATGGTGGGAACCAGAATTTCCGCACCGCACACCCAGGTGATCGGCGACAGCACCAGCAGCAGCGTGTTCGCGTACTGCCATTTGCCGAAGGTGTCCGGCCCGAAGTAGCGCGCCAGCATGCCGCTGATCAGGATCGCCACGCCGATCTGCGTGAGCCGCTCCAGCCCGAGCCAGACGATATTGGTGAAGGCGCGCGTGACGTCGGGATTGGCGAAGCGTTTGAGCGTCAGCATCCGCTTGCCGCTCGCCTTTCCGGTTGCGCGAATCGAGCGAGCGGCGCAAGCGTTGCAAGCCGCGCGGCGACAGCGCGCGTCATTGCCCACCTGGCCGACAGTCGCGGCAACTTTACAAAAGCAGGGCGTCTAAGCATTAGAATGGGCGTCTATTAGGGTAAGTCCGAAAAGCGCAATTATAAGTTGGAACCGGATCGCTTCCGGCAAGGGCGCATCGCGAGGTTGTACCGATCGGTTAATGGCCAGCTTATCGACTAGATAAGTGACCAATTTACCGATCAATCAGCGAAGCGTCGGTCAAAATTTTCCATTGCACGCAAGTGAGCCAACATGATCTCCAAATCTATCTTCAAGGCGTATGACATTCGCGGTGTGATCGGCAAGACGCTCGATGCCGATGCCGCCCGTTCGATCGGCCGTGCATTCGGCAGCGAAGTGCGGGCGCAAGGCGGCGATGCCGTGGTGGTCGCGCGCGACGGCCGCCTGTCCGGTCCCGAACTGATCCAGGCGCTGTCGGACGGCTTGCGCGCGGCAGGCGTCGACGTGGTCAACGTCGGCATGGTGCCCACGCCGGTGGGTTACTTCGCGGCCAGCGTGCCGTTGCAGCTCGACGGCGGCGAGCGCCGCGTCGACTCCTGCATCGTCGTGACGGGCAGCCACAATCCGCCGGACTACAACGGCTTCAAGATGGTGCTGCGCGGCGCGGCGATTTATGGCGAGCAGATTCTCGCGCTGCATCAGCGCATCGTCGACGATAACTTCGCCACCGGCAGCGGCACGTACGCCGAGTACGACATCGCCGATACGTATCTCGATCGCATCGCGAGCGACGTCAAGCTCGCGCGCCCGATCAAGATCGTGGTCGACACCGGCAATGGCGTGGCCGGCGGCCTCGCGCCGAAGCTCTTCAGGAAGCTCGGCTGCGAACTGATCGAACTGTTCACCGAGATCGACGGCAACTTCCCGAATCACCACCCGGACCCGGCGCACCCCGAGAATCTCCAGGACGTGATCCGCGCGCTGAAGGAAACCGACGCTGAAATCGGTTTCGCATTCGACGGCGACGGCGACCGTCTCGGCGTGGTCACCAAAGACGGCCAGATCATTTATCCGGATCGCCAGCTGATGCTGTTCGCCGAAGAAGTGCTGTCGCGCAACAAGGGCGCGCAGATCATTTACGACGTGAAGTGCACGCGCAATCTGGCCAAGTGGGTGAAGGACAAGGGCGGCGAGCCGCTCATGTGGAAGACCGGCCACTCGCTCGTGAAGGCGAAGCTGCGCGAAACCGGCGCGCCGCTGGCAGGCGAAATGAGCGGCCACGTGTTCTTCAAGGACCGCTGGTACGGTTTCGACGACGGCCTGTACACGGGCGCGCGTCTTCTGGAAATCCTCACGCGCGTGTCCGATCCGAGCAAGCTGCTGAACTCGTTGCCGAACTCGCATTCCACGCCGGAGCTGCAACTGAAGCTCGAAGAAGGCGAAAACTTCGAGCTGATCGCGCGTTTGCAGCAGAACGCGAAGTTCACCGGCGCGGACGACGTCGTGAAGATCGACGGCCTGCGCGTCGAATATCCGGACGGTTTCGGTCTGGCGCGTTCGTCGAACACCACGCCGGTGGTCGTGATGCGTTTCGAGGCCGATAACGACGAAGCGCTCAAGCGCATCCAGGAAGACTTCCGCCGCGTGATCCTCGCGGAGAAGGCTGACGCCAAACTGCCGTTCTGACGGTTTGAGCGACGAAAAGCTGCGGGCGGTTCGAGTTGAACCGCCCGAGGCTGCCGCCGAACGCGGCGCGGGTTTCACTTACCGCGCCGCGTTTTTTCATGCCATTGACATGCGACGCGCTAAAATTGCGGTCCTCGTGAGAAAACGCCGGGCCGTCCGAAGTTTTGTCATTCCCCCTCGGGGGCCTGGCGCGAAGCGACAGGTTCGGGGGCTCTTTCAACGCATCTTCGGGCCGGATAGCCGGTTTTCCCACTCTTGAGCGTGCAAAAGATACTGATCGTGAGGGTGTCGTCATTGGGCGACGTCGTTCACAACATGCCGGTCATCGCCGACATCCGCCGCCGCCATCCGCAAGCGCAGATCGACTGGCTCGTCGAAGAAAGCTTCGTAGGGCTCGTGCAGCTCGTGACCGGTGTGCACCGGGCGATTCCCGTGTCGCTACGGCGCTGGCGCAAGCGGCTCCTGGCGCTCGACAACTGGCGCGAGATCGGCGCATTCCGGCGTGCGCTCGCCGCCGAGCACTACGATCTCGTGATCGACTGCCAGGGGCTCATCAAGACCGCGTGGGTCGCGCGCATGGCGC
The DNA here is from genome assembly GCF_003353175.1 of Paraburkholderia lacunae. Lineage (GTDB taxonomy): Bacteria > Pseudomonadota > Gammaproteobacteria > Burkholderiales > Burkholderiaceae > Paraburkholderia > Paraburkholderia lacunae. The sequence continues at coordinate 12,575 of NZ_QHKS01000023.1, forward strand.
GCGGACCGCTGGTCGGCCTCGCGAACCGCACCGACGGCGCGGGCTTCGAATGGCCGGTGCGTTTCTTCTACGACAAGCGCGTGCCGATCGAGCCGCGCACCCATGTGGTCGAACGCACGCGCCAACTGGTGGCCGCGGCGCTGAACGACCCGCAGCCGCAACCTACTGACGAAATCGATTTCGGCATCGATACCGGGCGCGCGGCGCTGGCTTTGTCGGAGGCGAATCTGAACCTGCCGGTGCCGTACGTGGTGTTCGTCCACGCTACCTCGCGCGCCGACAAGCAATGGCCCGACGCCGCGTGGATCGAACTCGGTCAGTCTTTGGTGCGGCGCGGCGCGTCGATCGTGCTGCCGTGGGGCAGCGACGAAGAGCGCCTCACCAGCGAGCGGCTGGCGAAGGAATTCGGCGGCGCGGCGATCGTGCCGCCCAGGCTCCCGTTGCCGGCGGTGGTCGGCCTGATCGAAGGCGCCGCCGCGACAGTCGGCGTTGACACAGGTCTGGTTCACATTGCGGCGGCGCTGAAGCGGCCGACGGTCGAGTTGTACAATTTCGCCACCGCATGGCGCACCGGCGGCTACTGGTCGCCGAACGTCGTCAATCTCGGCACGGCCGGCAAGCCGCCCACGCTGCAAGAAGTCAGGTCCGCGCTGGCCGGTTTCGGCCTGCTCTAATGCTGTAACGCGGCGTGCGCTTCGCCTTACGCTCCATCCGCTTTCAAGGGCGACCATGAACGAAACCCAGATCATCGAAGTAGCGAACGCTGACTGGCACGGACGCAATCTGTCCGTGCCGCGCGAGACGCTGCTCGCCGGCGTCGAACGCGGCAAGGTGCTGTACTTCCCGAACCTGCGCTTTGCGATCGAAGGCGGCGAGCACGCGTTGCTCGATCCGGCGCTCGCCGACCCGAGCCGCAAGAACATCAGCCTCGAACCGAATGGCGGCGCGCTGCACGGCGTGGCCGGCGACGCCGTCACGCAATCGGCGGTGCGCGCGTTGATCGCGCGTTACCAGGCCAACGCGCGCACCCTGGTCGATGGGCTATTCCCCGAATACCACGGCAAGCTGCGCGTCGCGCCGACGAGCCTGCGGCTGCATCGGGTGGAAGGGCGCGAGACGTCGTGGCGTAAGGACGATAGCCGTTTGCACGTGGACGCCTTTCCGTCGCGGCCGAATTACGGCGAGCGCATTCTGCGCGTGTTCACCAACGTCAATCCGCATGGCGCACCGCGCGTATGGCGCGTCGGCGAACCGTTCGAGGATATGGCCAAGCGCTTCCTGCCGCGCATCAAACCGCAGATGCCGGGTTCGGCGTGGCTGCTGAATCTGCTGCACGTGACCAAATCGCCGCGTAGCGAATACGACCATCTGATGCTGAATCTGCACGACAGCATGAAGGCCGATCTCGAGTATCAGAAGTCGAGCCCGCAGGAGACCATGCCGTTTCCGCCTGGCAGCGTGTGGGTGTGTTTCTCCGACCAGACTTCGCATGCGGTGATGTCCGGCCAGTTCATGCTGGAGCAGACCTTCTTTCTGCCGGTCAAGGCGATGGCGCAGCCGGACTGCGCGCCGCTCGGCATTCTCGAGCGCCTGAAGGGCAGGGCGCTGGTTTGAGCGCCGCTGTCTTGTTCGATTGCGCTGTGAAACGTGCGCTTGCATCCGGATTCGCGCTCGAGCGTGCGGAGTCCCGATGCTGAGGGCAATCTATAACGCGCTCTGGTGGATCGTCGCGCCGCTTGCCGTATTGCGCTTGCTGATCCGCTCGCGCAAGGAGCGCGGTTATCGCGAGCATATCGGCGAGCGTTTCGGTTCCGCGCGTGGCCGGCTGCCGGAAGACGATGCGCCGCTGATCTGGGTGCATGCGGTGTCGGTGGGCGAGACGCGCGCCGCGCAGCCGCTGATCGACGCGCTGATGAAGGCGCGGCCCGATGCGCGGATTCTTCTGACGCATATGACGCCGAGCGGCCGCGCGACCGGCGAGCAGACTTTCGGCGACCGCGTGTTGCGCAGCTATTTGCCGTACGACATGCCGCACGCGGTGCGGCGGTTCTTGCGGACGTGGCGGCCGTCGCTCGGTCTGGTGATGGAAACCGAAGTGTGGCCGACACTGATCGACGAATGCCGTCGCGCGGATGTGCCGCTCGTGCTGACCAATGCACGGATGTCCGCGCGTTCCTATAAGCGCGCTGCGAAGTTCGGCAACGCAACCCGGGGCGTGTTTGGCGGTTTTGCGCGCGTGCTGGCGCAGAGTCCGGCGGATGCGGAGCGGCTCACGGCGTTGGGCGCGCGCAATGTCGCGGTGCTCGGCAATCTCAAGTTCGATATGAACACGCCGCCGGAACTGGCGGCGCGCGGTCATGCGTGGCGTGCGGCGATCGGCGCGCGGCCGGTGTGGGTCGCGGCGAGTACTCGCGAAGGCGAAGAGGAACTCGTGTTGCAGGCGTTCGCCGCGCTCGGCATCGACGACGCGTTGCTGATTCTGGTGCCGCGGCATCCCCAGCGGTTCAACGAAGTGGCGGCGCTGGTCGAGAAAGCGGGCTTGCGCATCGAGCGGCGTTCGACCTGGGCGCCCGCGGCGACGGTGGCTTCGGCTGCTTCCGGCGCGGGTGGCGGCGTGCCGGCGTTGTCCTCGAATACGAATGTGCTGCTCGGCGATTCGATGGGCGAGTTGGGCGCTTACTATGCGGCGTCGGATCTGGCGTTCATCGGCGGGAGTTTGTTGCCGCTCGGTGGGCAGAATCTGATCGAGGCGTGTGCGGTCGGCGTGCCGGTGCTGATCGGACCGCACGTGTTCAACTTCACGCAAGCCACCGCTGATGCGGTCGCGGCGGGTGCCGCGGTGCAGGTGCAGGACCCGGCCGAGCTGGCGCGCGCGCTGCGCGAGCTGTTCGGCGACAAGGCGCGGCGGCTCGCGATGAGCGGCGCGGCCTCGGCGTTCGCCGCGCGCCATCGCGGCGCGACCGCGCGGACGGTGGATGTGTTGATGGCGTTGTTGCCGGAGTAGTGACTCGGGTGCCGCGCGTGTTGCGCTCGCCTTATCGGTTTGTGCGAGATGGGACCGAGATGATGGCATTCCTGCTCGAATGCCATCCGGGCGAGTGAAGGCTCAAACCTTCAACAAGCCCTTCTTCTCGATAAATTTCACCACTTCATCCAGGCCGTCGAGCGCCTTCAGATTGCACATCACGAAGGGCCGCTCGCCGCGCATCTTCTTCGCGTCGGACGCCATCACATCGAGATTCGCGCCGACCATCGGCGCCAGGTCCGTCTTGTTGATCACCAGCAGATCCGACTTCGTTATCCCCGGTCCGCCTTTGCGCGGAATCTTCTCGCCGCCGGCGACATCGATCACATAGATCGTCAGGTCCGACAACTCCGGGCTGAAGGTTGCCGCGAGGTTGTCGCCGCCCGATTCGATGAACACGATGTCCGCGTCGGGAAAACGCGTGAGCATGCGGTCGACGGCTTCGAGGTTGATCGACGCGTCTTCGCGAATCGCGGTATGCGGGCAGCCGCCTGTCTCGACGCCCATGATCCGCTCGGCCGGCAGCGCGCCCGCCACCGTCAACAGGCGTTGATCTTCTTTCGTATAGATATCGTTGGTGATCGCGACGAGGTCGTACTGTTCGCGCATCGCCTTGCAGAGCATTTCGAGCAGCGTGGTCTTGCCCGAGCCGACCGGGCCGCCGACGCCCACGCGCAGCGGTGGCAGTTTCTTCGTACGGAGAGCGGCGTGATGAGGTGCGTTCATGATGGATCTGCTTGTATCTGCTTAAGAGCGAAAGAGCCGCGAGTATTGCGACTCGTGACGCGCCGACAAAATGCCTAATTGCGGCGCGAAGGTGTTGATGTTGTCCGCGGTGGTGGCCAGTGCGCGCGTGACGGCGGCGTCGATCGGCTCGCGCAACGCGACGATGATGCGTTGTCCGGCGAGCTGGCCGAGCGGCACCGCTTTCAACGCGGCGGCGGCCTGGTTCTCCACCCAGCTGAAGGCGTAAGCGGCGAGAGCGGCGTCGGGGGCCGCGTCGTGCGCGAAGGCGGCGAACGCAAAGGCCGTGGGTTGGGCCAACGGCGTGATCGACGCCAGGGTCGCGCGCCGTGCTGGATCGCCCCATTCCAGCGACACGCACAACTGCCGCAACGACCAGCCCATCTGCTCCGTTTCGCGTCTCAATTCGGCCGACTCGCGGCTCGCGAGGAACTCGCTATTCGCTGCGGCCAGTCCCGCAGCATCGTGCGCGCGCCAGCGTTCGATCTGATGCGCCAGAAACGGCAGTTCGCCGTGCGCGAGCACCTCGCTCAAACCGCTCGCGATCCAGTCGCGTGCGGAATCGGCGTTGGTGATCAGCTGCGCTTCGATCGCGGCTTCGAGACCCTGCGAGTAGCTGAACGCGCCGATCGGCAGCGCCGGCGACGCGAGATGCAGCAGCGCCGTGAGTTCAGCGATGCGCATGACGATGGTGATGCCCGTGGCCGCACGATTCGTCGTGGACGTGATCGCCGTGGTCGTGGTCGTGGTCGTGACCGCGCTCATGATCGTGGCCGTGCGCGTGGCCGTGCGCGTGGCTGTGGCCGTGCTCATGGCCGTGCTCATGGTCGTGATCATGCGAATGCTCATGACCGTGATGCTCGTCGAACACCTGCTGCGCGATGGCGTAGTCTTCGGCGAAAGTCTCGTCGTGACCATGCTTGTGGCCGCCGCCGTACGCGCCGGATTCCGGCTGGAACGGCATCGACACCTGATCGACCGTTGCGCCGATGCGCTTGAGCATATCGGCCAGCACCGGATCGTATTCGAGCTTCAGATAATCCGCGCCGACTTCGACGGGCGTGTGGCGATTGCCGAGATGGTACGCGGCGCGCGTGAGCGTCAGCGCATCTTTGGCGCGGACGTACAGCACCGTTTCGGGCGCGGCCACGACGCGAACCAAACCGCCGTCGTCGGCGACCAGCACATCGCCGTCGCGCAGCACCGTGCCGCGCGGCAGCAGCAGTGCGACCTCTTCGCCGTTATCGAGCGTCGCCGCGAGGCGGCTCTTGCGGCGCTCGTCGAAAGCGAGCGTCAGGGTCGGCGCGCGCTTCACCAGCACAGGTGCCAGCTTCAGATGCGGCGCAATCAGTTTGTCGATAGTGCGCATGGTTTAGAACAGGAAGTAGCGTTGCGCCATCGGCAGCACGGTTGCTGGTTCGCAAGTCAGCAACTGACCGTCCGCGATGACCTGATACGTCTCCGGGTCGACGCTGATCGCCGGACGCCACGCGTTGTGAATCATGTCGGCCTTCGTGATGTTGCGGCAGTTCTTTACGGCAACGATACGCTTATTCAGGCCGTAGCGTTCGCCGACGCCCGCATCGGCGGCCATCTGCGAAACGAAGGTGAGCGACGTGCGTCCCAGCGCACCGCCACGTGTCGCGAACATCTCGCGATAGTGCACCGGCTGCGGCGTGGGAATCGACGCATTCGGGTCGCCCATCTGCGCCATCGCGATCATGCCGCCCTTCAGAATCAGCGACGGCTTGATGCCGAAAAACGCCGGTTCCCAGAACACCAGATCGGCCCATTTGCCGGGTTCGATCGAGCCGACTTCATGCGCAATGCCGTGCGTGATCGCCGGATTGATCGTGTACTTCGCGACGTAACGTTTCGCGCGGAAATTGTCGTGGCGCGCGTTGTCCTCGGGTAGCGCTCCGCGTTGAACCTTCATCTTGTGCGCGGTCTGCCACGTGCGGATGATCACTTCGCCCACGCGCCCCATGGCCTGCGAATCCGACGACAGCATCGACAGCGCACCGAGGTCGTGCAGGATGTCTTCGGCGGCGATGGTCTCGCGGCGGATGCGGGATTCGGCGAACGCGATGTCTTCCGCGATCGACGGGTCCAGGTGGTGGCACACCATCAGCATGTCGAGATGTTCTTCGAGCGTGTTGACGGTGTACGGGCGCGTCGGATTGGTGGACGACGGCAGCACGTTCGCTTCGCCGCACACCTTGATGATGTCCGGCGCGTGGCCGCCGCCTGCGCCTTCCGTGTGATACGTGTGGATCGTGCGGCCCTTGAACGCCGCGACTGTCGCTTCGACAAAACCGGCTTCGTTCAGCGTATCCGTGTGAATCGCGACCTGCGTGTCGGTGTCGTCGGCGACGCTGAGGCAGTTGTCGATGGCAGCGGGCGTCGTGCCCCAGTCTTCGTGCAGCTTCAGACCGATCGCACCTGCGGCGATCTGCTCCAGCGCGGGCTGCGGCTGGCTCACGTTGCCCTTGCCGAGAAAGCCGAGGTTCATCGGATAACCGTCGGCCGCTTGCAGCATGCGTTCGAGATGCCACGGACCCGGCGTGCAGGTGGTGGCGTTCGTGCCTGTCGCGGGACCGGTGCCGCCGCCGAGCATGGTCGTGACGCCGCTCGCGAGTGCTTCTTCGATCTGCTGCGGGCTGATGAAGTGGATGTGCGTATCGATGCCGCCCGCCGTCACGATCAGGCCTTCGCCGGCGATCACTTCGGTGGACGCGCCGATCGCGATCGTCACGTTCGGCTGAATGTCCGGGTTGCCTGCTTTGCCGATCGCGGCAATGCGGCCGTTCTTGATGCCGATGTCGGCTTTGACGATGCCCCAATGATCGAGAATCACCGCGTTCGTCACGACCGTATCGACCACGTCGGCATGCACGCGTTGCGACTGGCCCATGCCGTCGCGAATCACCTTGCCGCCGCCGAATTTCACTTCTTCGCCGTAGGTCGTGAAGTCGCGTTCGACTTCGATCAGCAGGTCCGTATCGGCGAGGCGCACGCGGTCGCCGGTGGTGGGGCCGAACATTTCCGCGTATGCGCGGCGGCCAATGCGTAATGTCATGGTGTGGGTCCGGAAATGAGCAGGGCGGTTCGGGCAAGCGCGCATGAGTCGCGCATCACAGCTTGCCCATCACCTTGCCGTTGAAGCCGTAGACGACGCGCTCGCCCGCCAGTTCGACCAGTTCGACGGTGCGTTCCTGGCCGGGCTCGAAGCGCACGGCAGTGCCCGCCGCGATGTTCAGCCGGAAGCCGCGTGCTGTTTCGCGATCGAAGGAGAGCGCCGGGTTCACTTCGTAGAAGTGGTAGTGCGAGCCGATCTGCACCGGCCGGTCGCCGGTATTCGACACGACCACCGTGACGGTGGCGCGGCCCGCGTTGAGTTCGTGTTCGCCGTCGTCGATGAGGAGTTCGCCGGGAATCATGGGGCCTGCCTTACGGGATCGGGTGATGGACGGTGACGAGCTTGGTGCCGTCGGGGAAGGTGGCTTCGACCTGGATGTCGGGGATCATTTCCGGCACGCCTTCCATCACGTCGTCACGCGTGAGCAGCGTGGTGCCGTAGTGCATGACTTCGGCGACGGTCTTGCCGTCGCGGGCCGCTTCCATCAGCGCGGCGGTGATGAAAGCGATCGCCTCCGGGTAATTCAGTTTGAGGCCGCGCGCACGGCGCCGTTCGGCGAGTAGCGCGGCGGTGAAGATCAGCAGCTTGTCCTTCTCGCGAGGTGTCAGCTTCATCGATTATGTGCTTAGGGTTGCGCCTGTCCCGAGCGGGGCAGGCGGCGATAGTGATGGGCGCTGCGCGTCGTGGCCGCGATCGCGTGCCGTGCACGGATGGGCCAGGACGAGCGCAATGCCGGATGAGCCTGTCACGGTATCAAGTCCGGCTAACGACGCGCTTACAGATCGGTCGGCAGCGGCGTGCCGAACCATTTTTTCGACATCGTGTTGAGCGTGCCGTCCTGTTTCGCTTGCGCGATGGTGGCGTTGACCTTCTGTTGCAGGCGTTCCTCGTTCTTGTTCATACCGACGAAGCACGGCGAATTCTTGATGACGAACTTCGGCTCCGGACGACGCGGCGGATTCTTCGCGAGGATCGCGGCGGCCACGATGTTACCGGCGGCGATCAGCTGCACCTGACCCGAGAGGAACGCGGCGATGGTGGCGTTGTTGTCTTCGAAGCGTTTGATGGTCGCGTTCGGCGCCATCTGCGTGAGACCGATTTCCTCAAGCGCGCCGCGAGTGGCGCCGACCGTCTTGCCGGTGAGATCGGCGGGGCTGGCGACCTTGATGTCGGCCGGACCGAACACGCCTTGATAGTACGGTGCATAGGCGTTCGAGAAATCGATGACCTTCTCGCGATCCGGCGTTTTGCCGAGCGACGAGATGACCAGATCGACCTTGCCGGTTTGCAGATACGGAATGCGGTTCGCGCTGTTGACCGGCACGAGTTCGAGCTTTACGTTCATCGACTTCGCGAGAAGGGCTGCGGTGTCGATGTCGTAGCCTTGCGGCTTCATATCGGCGCCGACCGAGCCGAACGGCGGATAGTCTTCCGGTACCGCGACTTTGAGCACACCGGCTTTAGCGATGTTATCGAGCGTATCCGCTTGAGCGGCGGGCGCATTGAACGCGAGGAAGGGCGAGAGCAACAGGGCGGCGAGCAGGGCGCGGCGCGCGGGACGAAGGGTCGATCGGGTCATAGGATTGAGCGGGTGGTGGCGACAAGCGGTCGGCTGCCGTCAGGACGCGGCAGCATCGTGGGAGCTTGTCGAGCAAGGTATATGCCATGCCGGTGCGGCGGGGCGGAGCGTGGCGTTGACGGGGTGATGCACCGAAAACGAGCATTGTTGCGCGTCAGGATGGTGCGCGCATGGGCTTACGACGGTGAAAGACTGTGAGTGGTGTCGGGAAGTACTAGGTCGACCAGATCCGCAGCGGCACCGCCTCGACCCCATGCACGACAGGCCGCAATTGAAGCCAGCATTGAGTCAGAGTCCGCTGCAGCGTTTCCATGGAGCGAGCAACGGCGCGCACGATCAAGACCCCGGATGTGACACAGGAAGCCCCGGCGCGCAGCGCATCGTCAAACGGGAGTTGGGCAGTCAGCGCTTCAGCAAGCGCATCGTCACAAGCGGGCCCGACGGCCCACAACGTCCCGTACGCCGGAAACCCATCGAGCCCTTGCGCGGCATCCCGCAGCGGATCATCCGCTGCAAGACTCGCGCGTTCGAACCAGAGCAGCTGACCATCCGCGCCGACGATCCGCGATACAGCGCGCAGCCGCCCAGCCGACCACCGTTCACCGGCAGCTTGCCGTCCAAGCTGCGTCGCATCCCACCCGATCGCGGTAGCGCCATCGGCAAGGGTCAGCGTGAATTCAAGCTGAGCGTTCGCGCTATCGAACACGATATTGTTCTGCGGCAGCCAATCGAGCCGTGCGTGGGCGCCGACTCGCACGTCGATAGTCTGCTGCGCCGCGCGTCCATTGGACTTGTACCACTTGGTCGCGCCGGGCGTCGTCAGGACGGCATGCGTACCGGCGCCAAGCTCGACATCGATATCGAGCCGATCGCCGCCCGCGATCCCGCCTGGCGGATGCACGATCACCGCATGACAGATCGCATTGCCTTCCGGGTAGAGCGGCCGTTGCACGCGCAACGGCCCGTCGTGCCGGCGGTGAGCGAGCGTGGTCCGCTCGCCGTGTTTGACGAAGCCGAGTTCGAGACGTGCGCGCCATTGCGAGTGCGCCGTGTTTTGCGCGGCGGCGAGCGTGACGTGATTTTCGTGAAGCGACATGCGAATGGACGTATTGGGAGCGGGCGAGCCGTCGCGCGTCGAGCGGCGCTCGACGCGTTGCCGTAGTGATGCGGCGAGAATATCACGCTGCGGCGGGTGTTTTTATCAGACGGCGATGAGGGCGCGTACGCCGTCCGAGTCCATATTGGCGCCTTCGCCGCCCGCGATGATTTCTCCGCGGCTCATGACCCAATAGCGATCGGCGATTTCCTTGGCGAAATCGTAATACTGTTCGACGAGCAGGACGGTCATGCCCATTTCTTCGACTAGCTGACGCAGTGTGCGGCCGATGTCCTGGATGATCGACGGCTGGATACCTTCGGTGGGTTCATCGAGGATCAGCAATTGAGGCTCGCTCATGAGGGCACGGCCTATTGCGAGCTGCTGCTGTTGACCGCCCGAGAGGTCGCCGCCGCGGCGGGTGCGCATATCTTTTAGTACTGGGAAGAGGTCGTAGATGCGGTCGGGGATTTTTTTGGGGGCTTTTTTGCTCGCTGCGCCTACCAACAGGTTTTCTTCGACTGTCAGCCGGGGGAAGATGTCACGGCCTTGCGGGACGTAGGCCAAGCCTTGTTCTACTCTCGAGTAAGTTGGGAGTTTTGTGATCGGCGTTCCACGCCAGGCGATTGAACCGCTCCTGGTTTGAACGACGCCCATCAGGCATCTGAGCAGCGTGGTTTTGCCTACGCCGTTGCGGCCCAATAGGACGGTTAGCTTGCCGTCCGGCACGGTCAGTTTCACATCTCGCAGGATGTGACTGCCGCCGTAATATTGGTTCAGGTTTTCTACTTCTAACATTTGGATCGTTCCTCGGATTCTGGGCGGCTTTTGTTTTTTGCCTTTGGCAACGCCGTAGACACACAACCCGTGCCGCCGCCAAAGGCAAAAAAACCAGGTCACCTCCCTAGGTACGACTCGATGACCGTCTCGTCCTTCTTGACTTCCTCAAGCGTGCCATGAGCAAGAACCCGCCCTTCGGCCATTACAGTAACCTTCCCGGTATCACCAGACAGGGCTGCAACAAACTCCATATCGTGCTCCACAACCATCATCGAACACGTCCCCCGCAGATGATTGAGCAACTCAGCCAACTGCATGGTCTCGTCATCAGTCATCCCAGCCGCAGGCTCATCGAGCAAAAGCAGCGCCGGCTGCTGCATCAGCAACATCCCAATCTCGAGCCGCTGTTTCTGCCCATGCGATAACTCACCGGCAAGCCGTCGAGCCTCGCTCTCCAGCCCAATCAAAACCAACGTCTCTTCAATCCGGGCCTGCGCCTCGCGATCCAACCGGGCGCGTAAAGAAGCCCACCATCCCTTGTCGGCCTTCATCGCCAACTCGAGGTTCTCCCACACAGGATGCTGCTCAAAAACAGTCGGCTTCTGAAACTTCCGCCCAATGCCGGCACGCGCAATAGACGGCTCGTTCATCCGCGTCAGATCGAGCGACTGCCCCAGAAAAACCTTGCCGGAATCCGGCTCGGTCTTCCCGGTGATGACATCCATCATCGTCGTCTTGCCCGCGCCATTCGGACCGATGATGCATCGCAACTCCCCCGCATCGATCGACAAGGTCAGCGCGTTCAGCGCGCGAAAACCATCGAAACTGACGGTCACGTCTTCGAGGTACAGAATCGTCCCGTGCGAAATGTCGATCTCGCCAGGCACCACCGCGCGCCCCATGCTGGCGACGCCGCTCAACGAGCGTTCAGCGGGCTCTTCAGGCAATGCAAGATCAGGAACCATCGGGTTTTCGTTCATGAACGGTTCCTCTTGCGCGTGACGAGTTCGATCAGTCCCATCATGCCGTTCGGCAGCAACAAGGGCACCAGCACGAAAATCAAGCCAAGAAAGAACAGCCAGTATTCAGGAAAGTTCGCCGTGAAAAAGCTCTTCGCGCCATTCACAGCGAACGCGCCGATGATCGGTCCGATCAACGTGCCGCGCCCGCCCACGGCGACCCAGATCGCCATTTCAATCGAGTTGCCGGGCGACATCTCGCCCGGATTGATGATGCCGACCTGCGGCACATACAGCGCGCCCGCAATCCCGCACAACACGGCGGATACGGTCCACACGAACAGCTTGTACGCCAACGGGCTGTAGCCGAGGAACATCAGGCGCGTCTCGCCGTCGCGCACCGCAGTGACCACGCGGCCGAGCTTCGACGCGACGATCGCCCGCGCGCCGATAAACGCGAGAATCAACACGGCGAAGGTGATCAGGAGCAGGGCGGCGCGCGTGCCCGGATGCGTGATCGGAAAGCCGCCGATGCGCTTGAAGTCGGTGAAGCCGTTGTTGCCGCCGAAGCCGGTTTCGTTGCGATAGAACAGCAGCATCGCGGCGAAAGTCATCGCCTGCGTGATGATCGACAGGTACACGCCCTTCACCCGCGAACGGAACGTGAAGAAGCCGAACACCCACGCGATCACCGCCGGCACCAGCACCACCAGCAGCAGCGCATAGCCGAGATGCTGGGTGCCTTGCCAGTACCAGGGCAGTTCATGCCAGTCGAGAAACACCATGAAGTCGGGCAGGTCGCTGCCGTATTTGCCTTCGTGGCCGATCGCGCGCATCAGGTACATGCCGATCGCGTAGCCACCCAATGCAAAGAACAGTGCATGCCCAAGACTCAGAATGCCGCAGTAACCCCACACGAGATCGAGTGCGAGCGCGGCGATCGCGTAGCACATGAACTTGCCGGTCAGCGTCATCGCGTAGGCCGACAGATGGAACGCGCTCGTCTCCGGCACCGCCAGCGCGGCGAACGGCACGCCGAGGCCGAACACGACGATCAGCGCGATCAGCGCGAGCCACGCACGCCGCGACAGTAGCGCGGGACGCGGCGGCAAGCCGAGCGCGAAGCCGGACTGCGCTTCGCGTCCGGCGCCCGTGCCCGTACTGGACGGCGAAACGTGAGCCGGGGTAGTCGCAGACGTCATCTCATGCCTCCGCGCTACGGCCCTTGAGGGCGAACATGCCCTGCGGACGCTTCTGGATGAACAGCACGATCAGCACGAGCACCGCGATCTTCGCGAGCACCGCGCCCCAGAACGGTTCGATCGCTTTGCTGACGAGGCCGAGCCCGAAGCCGCCGATCACGGTGCCGGCCAGTTGGCCGACGCCGCCGAGCACCACCGCCATGAACGAATCGATGATGTAGCTCTGGCCGAGGTCCGGGCCGACATTGCCGATCTGCGACAGCGCACAGCCGCCCAGGCCCGCAATGCCCGCGCCGAATGCGAACGCATAGGAATCGACCCGCGCCGTCTTCACGCCGACGCACGCTGCCATGCGCCGATTCTGCGTGACGGCGCGCACGAACAGACCGAGGCGCGTCTTCGTCAGCACGGCCCACGCAATGCCGACGACGATCATCGAAAACGCCAGAATCGCGAGACGGTTGTACGGCAAGATCAGATTCGGCAACACCGTCACGCCGCCGCTCATCCACGCCGGATTGACCACCTGCACGTTTTGCGCGCCGAACAGCATGCGGGTTGCCTGAATCAGAATCAGGCTGACGCCGAACGTGGTCAGCAGCGTTTCGAGCGGACGGCCGTACAGGTGCTTCAGAACCAGCCGTTCGAGCACGATGCCGACCAGGCCGGCCGCCACGAACGACGCGGGCACCGCGAGCAGTGGATACCAGTCGAACGAGCCGGGCGCATAGCGCTGGAACAGGTTCTGCACGACGTAAGTGGCGTACGCGCCGATCATCAGGAACTCGCCGTGCGCCATGTTGATGACGCCGATCAGCCCGTACGTGATCGCGAGGCCCAAGGCGGCGAGCAGCAGCACGCTGCCGAGCGACAAGCCGGCGAACAGCGTGCCGGCGATCTGGCTGCGGCGCTGGATCGCGTCGAGTGCGTCGATGCCGCTTTGCGCGGCGGCGCGAACGCGGTCGTCGGTTTCGTTGAAGGTGCCGTCCGGCTTCTTCGCGACGAGCGGGCGCAGCAGCTCGTTCATGTCGAGATCGTGCCGCGCGGCGACCAGTTGCACCGCTTCGAGCCGCCTGGCCGGATCGGTATCGTGCAAGGCGGTCATCGCCCAGAGCGTGTCCAGACGCTTCTTCAGCGCCGGGTCGGTTTCTTTCGCGCGAGCGGCGTCGACGAGCGGTTTGATCGACGGATCGGGGTTTTGCAGCAGCGCGGTAATCGCGGCGGCGCGCGTGGCCGTATCGGGCGAGTCGAGTTGCAGGCCGGACAGCGCGCCGGCTACCTTCGAGCGCAGCAGATTGTTCAGCGTGACCGGTTGCGCGTCGCCCGCGGCGACGGTCTTGCCGGTGACGGCGTCGCGCGCGGTGTCGCCGTCTTGCAGCAGCACGGCGCCGGCATCGGTGGCGAGCGCGCTGTCTTCGGACAGCGCCTTGAGCACCGCGAGCGATTCTTTGTCGTGATTGGCGATCAGCTTGTCGATGGCCGCGGATTTCGCGTCGAAGTCGTCGCCGGCGAGCGGCGCGACATCGGCCGGGCTCAGCGCGAAGGCGGCAAGCGGCGCGCTAGCGAGGAGCGCAAGCCCCAGGCTGCCGATGCCGCGCCGCGCGAACTTCAGGAATGAAAACGCCATGGTGGCCTTTGAAGAAGAACCGGCGGGGCGGCGCGGCATCGCGGATCAGTACCGATGCCGCGCCGTCGTATCGCTGCGTCGTCCCGTCAGGCAACCCGCGAGCGCTTGAGGAACGCCGGAATCGAACTGACGACGTCCGGCTTGCCCGCATTGCCGGCGATGAACGGGCTCCACGGCTGCGCGCGAATCGCGGTCTTGGTGCGCCATACCACGTTGAACTGGCCGTCGGCACGCACTTCGCCGATCATCACAGGCTTGTGCAGATGGTGATTGCCGTCCATCTCGAGCGTGAAGCCCGACGGCGCGACAAACTGCTGGCCGACCATCGCGACGCGCACCTTGTCCACCTCGGTGCTCTTCGCCTTCTCGACGGCCTGCTTCCACATATGGATGCCGACGAAGGTCGCTTCCATCGGATCGTTGGTCACGCGCTTGGCGCCGCCCGGCAGGTTGTTCTCTTTCACCCATGCGGCCCATTGCTTCTTGAACTTCTCGTTGGCCGGATTGCGCAGCGACATGAAGTAGTTCCACGCCGCGAGATTGCCGACCAGCGGCTTCGTATCGATGCCGCGCAGTTCTTCTTCGCCGACCGAGAACGCGACCACCGGCACGTCCGACGCCTTCAGCCCCTGGTTGCCCAGTTCCTTGTAGAACGGCACATTCGAGTCGCCGTTGACGGTCGAGATCACCGCGGTCTTGCCGCCCTGCGAGAAGGTCTTGATGTTCGCGACGATGGTCTGATAGTCGCTGTGGCCGAACGGCGTGTAGACCTCCTGAATGTCCGCTTCCTGGACGCCCTTCGACTTCAGGAACGCGCGCAGGATCTTGTTGGTCGTGCGCGGATAGACATAGTCGGTGCCGAGCAGGAAGAAGCGCTTGGCACCGCCGCCTTCCTTGCTCATCAGGTATTCGGTCGCTGGAATCGCTTGCTGGTTCGGCGCGGCGCCCGTGTAAAACACGTTGCGCGACATTTCCTCGCCTTCGTACTGCACCGGATAGAACAGGAGGCCGTTGAGTTCTTCGAATACCGGCAGCACCGATTTGCGCGACACCGAGGTCCAGCAGCCGAACACCACGGCGCACTTCTCCTGGGTGATCAGCTGGCGCGCCTTCTCCGCGAACAGCGGCCAGTTCGACGCCGGGTCGACCACCACCGGCTCCAGCTGACGCCCCATGACGCCGCCGTTCTTGTTGATGTCCGCGATGGTCATCAGCGCGGTGTCCTTGAGCGAGGTCTCCGAGATCGCCATCGTGCCCGACAAGGAGTGCAGAACGCCTACTTTGATCGGACCGCTGCCGGATTGCGCCTTGGCAAACGGAACCTGACCTGCGAGCGCCAGTGCGCCCGACATGGAGCCAAACTTCAACAGACTACGACGTTTCATTTATAACCCCTTGCCATGGATGGTGAGTGTTTATGGGCGTCGATTTCAGCCAGCAGGGCTTGTCCCGCATGACTTGCCGCTTGTGTACTGCAAGGCACATGCCAGGCGGTAAATCCGGTGTGAACTTCGCGCCTTGCGCGCTGCGGCGCGGTGGCCGGGCATGGGCGTTATGCGTTATGCGGTGCGAAAGTGGTGCAAACATGGTCGCCTCGCCTCGTTGCGGTGCGTGTCGCGCTGCAACGAAGCGTGCCGATCCGCCAGCGGGCGAGCGCGGTGCACGAGCGCCGCCCCTTTGTGCATGCGTTGCGCTCTGCCTACACTGGAAGACCACCCACGCGAGGAGACCCGACATGAAAGAGCGCGCCACCGCCAATCCACCCGATATGTCCGCGTTCTGGATGCCCTTCACCGCGAACCGCCAGTTCAAGAGCGCGCCACGGCTGCTTTCAGGCGCGAAGGGGATGTACTACACGTCGCACGATGGCCGGCGCATTCTCGACGGCACTGCGGGCCTTTGGTGTGTCAACGCCGGGCACTGCCGCGACGAGATCGTGGCCGCCGTGCAGGCACAGGCCGCCGAAATGGATTTCGCCCCGACTTTCCAGATGGGGCACCCGAAGGCTTTCGAAGCCGCCACCAAAATCGCGCGCCATACGCCGGGCGATCTGAAGCACATCTTCTTCGCGAACTCGGGTTCGGAGGCTGTCGATACCGCGCTGAAAATCGCCCTCGCCTACTATCGCTCGCGTGGCGAAGGGCAGCGCACACGCTTTATCGGCCGCGAGCGCGGCTATCACGGCGTCGGCTTCGGCGGTATTTCGGTGGGCGGCATTGCGCCGAACCGCAAGGCGTTTTCAGGCGGGCTGCTGCCCTCGGTCGACCATCTGCCGCATACGCTGAACATCGAGGAAGCAGCGTTCTCCAAAGGACAGCCGGCGTGGGGCGCCCATCTCGCCGACGAACTGGAGCGGCTCGTCACGCTGCACGATGCATCGACGATTGCCGCGGTGATCGTCGAGCCGGTGGCCGGTTCCACCGGCGTGCTGATTCCGCCGCAAGGCTATTTGCAGCGGCTGCGCGAAATCTGCGACAAGTACGACATCCTGCTGATCTTCGACGAAGTGATCACCGGCTGGGGGCGCCTCGGCGCGCCGTTCGCCGCGCAGTACTTCGGCGTGACGCCCGATTTGCTGACGATGGCCAAGGGCACCAACAATGCCGCCGCGCCGATGGGCGCCGTGGCCGCCAGCGCGAAGATTCACGATTCGATCGTGAACGGCGCGCCGGCCGGCATCGAACTGTTTCACGGCTATACCTACTCGGGACACCCGATCGCAGTCGCCGCGGCGTGCGCGACGATCGATCTGTACGAGCGCGAGCAGCTATTCGAACGGGCCGCGCGGATGGCGCCGGTCTTCGAGCAGGCGATACACAAGCTGCGCGGTGAGCGGCATGTGATCGACGTGCGCAATCTTGGGCTCGTGGGTGGCGTGGAGCTTGCGCCGCGTGCGGGTGCGCCCGGTGCGCGTGCCTATGATGTATTCGTCCGATGCTTCGAGAAGGGCGTGCTGACGCGCTATACGGGCGACATTCTGGCGTTCTCCCCGCCGTTGATCGTCGAGGAGGCGCAGATCGAGGAGATCTTTGCGACGGTGGCGCAGGTGTTGAAGGAGACGGATTAGGGGGAAGCGGCCTTGCGGCGGCAAGACGGTCCGCAAGATATGTGGTCGGCGCTGTGAGGCACCGACCGCTTGTGTGATTCAAGTTCGTGCGATGACCGGTTATCAGAAGGCGACGAACGGCCCTGCGCGAGACATGCCTTTTTTCTTGTCCCCCATGGGGACTTTCTTCGCCGCCTCTCGCTGAATTCTGACTTCCATGGTAGCGGCGAGGGACGCGCGAGGCACCCTGAGGCTCTCCCGTTCCTTGCAACAGGGGACGTATGACGGTGTTGCGGTGGCCTGCTGCACCGCGAGCGACTCATGTGTCACTTGTGCCCTGTCGTGGAAAGTGAGAATGCGATAAACGGTCCGTTTTGCGTGCCGACTTTGGCAGTGCTGAGCGCGGTGTATACATCGCGGCCGTAGAAGAACGGCAGACCCCAGAGAAACGCCCACTCGGCCCAATACGCGCCAAGGTTGTTATAGGCGGCGTACTGGTTCGCCAGCAGATTTGACGCATTGGCAATCAAGAAAGACACCGGAAGAACCGTACCGGTTTTGTCGACGGCGGAATAGTCAATGGAATACCACATGGCGGACAGGTTGAGCGTAGTCGGCGGCACGTAAAAGCCGCTCCAGTTCACCAGCGTCGCCGTATCCGGGAACAGAAGGACATTGGTTCCGCTATCGACATAGCTCGTGAGGGTGCGCCCCTGGTACACAGTGCTGAAGACGCCACTGCTGTTCACCTTCAAAACGTTGGCTGTTGACGGCAGCGCGTTGTTTTGCCGGGTGCCGATGCCGAACACCAGTTCGCCCGTGGCCGTTGCCTGGCCGCTTGCTGGCAACGCGGGCAGGCGGATGATTGTGCCGTTGTTGTCCGACGTGAAATTGGCGACGGGATTCATGACTTGCGTGTCGAGCGGCACGCGCGCGCTGGTGCATGATCCCGTGGACGGACAATAGTAGTAGGTAGCCGACAACGCGGATTGTGCTGCGAGCGGGAAGTCGGTCAACGCAGGGCTGATGCCGACGACGCCGTTGGCACCGAGCGTGGCTACCGTACTGCCGATGTTCTTGATGCCGCGCGACGCGCAATCCGACGGTATGGTGGGATACGCAGCGTCGCTGATCACCTGGATCGGCAGATTACCGGCCGTCTTACTGCCGATCGTTACATCGGCACGTTTGATCGAACCCCACGCGTAACCCGACCCGAACGTCGCGCATTGGGTGATGGGCGCGGCACCGGTCGGGTCGTTAGACGCGCCGGATTGTGCTGTCAACCGGCCTGCGAGCGCCGAGCCCAGCGCACTGGCCATTACGCGTACGCCTGATGACCCGGTGTCGAGCAGCATGTGATCGATGGTTGCGCATTGATTTGCACCTTGCACGCCGGGGATGCATAGGGTGACGGTCACGTACGGCATGTTGACTTCGGCGCCCGGCATCGTGCGATCGACGACGATTGGGGCCGTGTTGGTGTCGCCCACTGGAGCCGGAGTTGGACTCGGTGTCGGACTCGGGCTCGGGCTCGGCGTAGGCATCGGTGGGGGCGTAGGACTCGGGCTCGGCGTAGGCGTCGGTGAGGGCGTAGGACTCGGACTCGGCGTTGCCGGTTTTTCGTTATCTTTGGTCGCGTTCGAGTTGCCGTCATCGCCACCGCCACCACCGCAGGCTGAAAGAGCCAAACTGGCCGTTAGCAACGCGAAGCAAAGTTTCTTATTGAGGGTCTTCATGTTTCTTGTGTTCCGTGAAATCGATGCGCCGTGTCACTGCAGATCGTCAGCACGGACATTGACGGGTACGAGGTGCGGCAGAACGGCCTTGCCGAAGAAGTCTCCTGCCCGTCCTGCGGACTCGATATGAAAATCGCCGTTGCGTTCGATCAACGGGCCGGTGCCACGCGCGCGTCCTGTGCCGGCCGCGACTGCGTTCGGGAAGTAACTGCCGAGGAGCGCGACCATGTCGGGGCGCACCGGGCCCTGCCACGTGACGGCAAACACGACATTAGTAGGCAGTACGTATTCACGGATCGTGACACCGTCGGCGTCACGCGATTCACGCACGGTATATGCCGCGACGGATGAGGAAGAGGAGGCAGGCGCTGTCGATCGGAGCAAGGACTTTGGGGTCGCACCCGCACCCGGTGCGCCGCCCAACGCCGCATACGACGCGGACGCGAGCGGTAGCCATGCCGCGGCGGCCAGCACGATCTTTACAAATCTCATCAAATTGCTCCACAAAAAAGGTCGGAGCATGTTGCCCGCGGGCTATCAATGAGAGTGTCGGAGAAGTCTCAACGGGAGATCGGAAATGCCGCCATGGTGCCACTCCCTGGCATAACGAAAAACGAAACGGCGCCTCGCGGCGCCGTTTCCTCCTCGATACAGCAACGGTCTTCAGAACGCGACAAACGGCCCGGTTTGCGTGCCCACCGTGGCGCCTTCTAGCACGGTGTATACGTTGCGGCCGTAGAAGAACGGCAAGCCCCAGAGGAACCACCTCGAGACGGGGGCGCCGATGTTGTCGTAGGCCGCATAGTTGTTTGCCATCAAGGTCTGCGCGTTGCCGATCGAGAATGGCACCATGATCGGCGTGCCGGCGCCGCTCGTGGCTTGCATCGTCGCCGAAAGACTGAGCGCACTCGACGGTGCGTACCATGCATACGCGCCTTCGCCTGTGGTAGGAATCGTGGCATCGTCGAAGGCGAATCCATTGGTGCCGCTGTCGATTGCGCTGGTGGTGAACACGCGTCCCTGATACCGAGTCGTGAAGTAGCCGTGCTGGTCGACTGCCACGACGTTTGCGTCGGTGGGCAGCATATTGTTCGGCTGGGTACCGATACCGAACACCAGTTCGCCGGTGACGCTGGCCTGGCCGCCTGCGGGCAGCGCAGGCAGGCGGATCACCGTGCCATTGTTATGGGTAGCGAAAGCGGCGACAGGATTCATCACCTGGCGGTTGACTGGCACCGTCGTGCCGACGCATGAGTTGGCGGACGCACAGGCATAGTAGTTCGCAGGCAGCACGGTTTTCGCGGCGTCCGGATAGTCGCGCACGCCATGGCCGATACCGATGATGCCGTTGGCGCCGAGCGCCTGGGCGCTGCTGAGATCAGGGCCGCCGTTCGACATGCAATCCGACGGTGTCGCATACGAGCCGTCGCCGATCAGTTCGAGCGGAATATTGCTCGCCTTCGTGTTGCCGATCGTCACGTCAGCGCGCCTGACCGAACCCCATGTGAAACCGGAGGCGAACTGCGCACATTGCGCGAGCGGTGATTCGCTCGCTTGCTTGCTGTCGGACGTGGTTTGCAGCAGCAACTGGGATCTGAGCCTGGGGCTGACCGCGCTCGCCATCACGCGCACGCCCACCGAGCCGGTGTCGACCAGCATGTGGCCGACGGTCTCGCATTGGCTGCTGTCCTGCTGGCCGGGGCCGCACAGCACAATGGATACGGTGGGCATGTTGATGCTGCCCATCGAGGCATTGATGACGATCGGCACCGCATTGCTATTGCTATTGTCGATCGGCGGTGACGGAGGATTGGGCGTGACTGGCCGCTCGACGGATGGGGTTTTCACGCTGGTGTTGCTATCGCCGCCACCGCCGCATGCGGAAAGCGCGACGCCAACGGCGACCATCGCGACCCAGAGTGTCTTGCTGGAGGTCTTCATACTGTCGTTTTCCCGTGAAATGGGCGTCTCGTTCATGGCAGGTCGGCGGCGCGGACATTCGCGGGGATCAGGCGAGGCAGGTACGCGATGCCGAATAAGCGGCCCGGCCTGCCCGACGACTCGATCTGAAGGTCGCCGCGGCGCTCGGTCAGCGCGCCGGTGCCGAGCGGACGTGATTCGCCCGCGGAGATGTAGTTCGGGAAATAGCTGCCGAGCAGCGTGCGCATGTCGGGGCGTACCGGACCCTGCCACGTGACCGCGAACACGACGTTGGAGGGCAGCACGTACTCGCGGACGGTGACGCCGGCGGCGTCGCTCGTCTCATGGACGGTGTAAGGCGCGGGGGATTTAGTCGTGGCCGCGCTGGCAGCGGCGGTGGACTGCGGCGTAGCGCGCAGCGGCTTCGTCGACGAGGATGTGCCGGCGCTCGGCGCGCCGCCCAAAGTCGCATGCGATGCTGGCGGCAACAACGTTGCCGCCAGCATCGCGATCTTCAACAATCTCATCACATTGCTCCCACAAAAAATTGTTGGAGCATGGTGCCTGTGTGATGCTCAGGAAACCGTACGAATTTTCCGGGGTGATTGTGGGAGGCGTCTCAATTAAAACGAGATGTCAGGCGTATCGCAAAGGGGAAGAGCGCGTCGTTACTGAGGTGCGGCAGCCGTTTGGCGTGGAAGAGCCGCAACTCTTCGCTGTTGGCGGAGAGCGCCGCGCGCGCTTTGCAGCTACGCGTCGTTCGAGAGCGCTTCGTCGTGGAGCGGGGAAAGGCCGCCGGCCCGAGCGGGGGAGTACGCAATGGAGCGCCAGGGCAGCCAGCAGAACCGGCACCCGCCGGCGCATCATCGGGACCGTGCGATCAGTAGGTCGGAACGGACGGATCGACCTGACGCGACCACGCGTCGATTCCGCCTTGCAGATTGAAGACGTTGGTATGGCCGCGCGACTCGAGAAACATCGCGACCTGGGCGCTGCGCGCGCCGTGATGGCACACGCAGACGATTTGCGCGTCGTCGTCGAGTTCTTCGCTGCGTGCGGGAATCTCGCGCATCGGAATCGACACGGCGCCGGCGATCGACGCCGTCTGGATTTCCCACGGCTCGCGCACGTCGAGCAGCACGGGCGCGGGACGCGATTGATCGGCGAGCCATTCGGCGAGCGCGGGAGCGGACAGATTTTGCATCAGCAAGACATCCAGTTCAGATTGCGGCGGACCGGCGAAACGTCAGGTTGCCAATTGTTTAGAACTTGAAGCGCGGCGGCTGCACTGCGTTTTGCAGCGGCTCGACGTACGTTTCGAATACGTCGGCGATACGGTATTGCTTCTCGTCGATGCGCGTGATGATCTGCGCTTTCATGACCGGCGCGGTGCCGACGAAAACCGCCAGACGGCCGCCCACCTTCAGCTGTTCGAGCAATTCCTGCGGCAGCACCGGCAGGCCGCCCGACACGCAGATCACGTCGTACGGCGCGGCGTCGGCCCAGCCGCGCGAGGCGTCGCCGGTGGCGACTTCGGCGTTCAGCACGCCGTTGGCGGTCAGGTTGCTCTTTGCCAGTTCCGCCAGTTCCGGTTCGATATCGACCGTCAGCACGTGCTGCGCGCGATGTGCGAGCAGGGCTGCCATGTAACCCGAGCCGGCGCCGATTTCGAGCACGCTTTCGTGCTTCTTCACCGCCAGTTCCTGCAGCACGCGCGCCTCGATGCGCGGCGCCAGCATGTGCTGGCCGGCCGGCAGCGGCACTTCGAAGTCGACGAAGGCCAGATCGCGGTAAGCAGCGGGAACGAAGTTTTCACGCTTGACGATCGAGAGCAGATTCAGCACGTCCTGGTCGAGCACTTCCCAGGGGCGGATCTGCTGTTCGATCATGTTGAAACGCGCTTGCTCGATATTCATGGTGGGGTCGGCGGTTTGGTTTGGCGATTTTTGCCTCTGCCCAGCGCTTGCCGGAATCCATTGGAAGCCGGGGCAGGCAGGGTAACTGCGGAATTGTACCAAACCGCGGTACGATCCCGCGCCGTCGCCGGCAGTGCGGCGACTCGCCGCCGTCTGTTGCCCCCTGCCGCCCCCGTGTTTATCCCTAGCGATCCGTCCTTGCGATTCGCGCGCGCATCGCCCAAGAATGTAATCGATTACATTTTCGAGGCGGCCTGACTTGTCTAAAACGTCGTCCAAAGCGTCGTCCAGAACGGTGTCCAGGGTGCGCCCGCCGCGCGAGGCGCTGCCGCCGCGGCCGTCCGAGGGCATATCGATTGCCGGCGTCGCCGAGCAGGCGGGGGTGTCGGTGGCGACGGTGTCGCGGGTGCTGAACGGCCATGAGAACGTCCGGCCCGCGACCCGCGCCAAGGTATTGGCTGCTGTCGACGCGAGCGGCTACCGCGTCAACGAACTGGCGCGCAACCTGCGCACCGCCGAAAGCCGCCTGCTGCTGACCATGGTGCCCGACGTCGGCAACCCGTTCTACGCCGAGATCGTGCGCGGCATCGACAGCGTCGCCCGCCAGCATGGCTACTTCATGCTGCTGTGCGACACGGGCGCCGATCCGGGCCGCGAGCGCAGTTATTTCGATCTGCTGCGGCGGCGCCGCGCGGACGGCGCGATCTGCCTCGATCCGGCGACGATTCAGCAGGCGCTCGGCGAGGCATCCGGCGCACTGCCTTGGGTCGCGTGCTGCGAGTTCGATCCGGCGGTCGGCGTGCCGTACGTCGGCATCGACAACTACCGGGCCGCGGGCGACGCGGTGCGGCATCTGCTGGCACGCGGTCACCGGCGCATCGGCTTGATCAATTCCGATGTCGGCTATCTCTATGCGCGGCAGCGTCAGCAAGGCTATCTCGATGCGTTGCGCGAAGCGGGCATTACCCCGAACGAGAACTGGCGCATGAACCTGAACAGTCTCGACTACGAAGCGGGCGCATCGGCCGCGGCCGTGCTGGCGCAACAGGCGCAGGCGCCGAGTGCGATCTTCGCGGTGTCGGATACGCTGGCGATCGGCGTGATCCACGGCTTGCGCAGTGTCGGCAAGCGCGTGCCGGACGACATCGCCGTGGTCGGCTTCGACGATATTTCGCTCGCCGCGCAAGTCGATCCGCCGCTCACCACTGTCGCGCAGCCGATGCGCGAACTCGGCGAAACCGCCGCGCGTCTGCTGCTGCAGCGGCTAGCGAATCCGTTGGCGAACGTGCCGGGCGTGCTGCTGCCGCATCGGCTCGTGATTCGCGGGAGCACGTAAGCGATGAGCCTCGCCGTCCGCTTCGACGATATCCGCAAAGACTTCGGTCCGGTGCGCGTGCTGCACGGCGTGAGCTTCGATCTCGCGCCCGGACGCATTTACGGATTGCTCGGCGAAAACGGCGCGGGCAAATCGACGCTGATGAAAATCCTCGCCGGCTATGAAACGGCGACCTCGGGCACGGTGCTGGTCGACGGCCACGCACAGCAGTTCATCGGTTCACGCGACGCCGAAGCCGCCGGCATTGTGCTGATTCACCAGGAGTTCAATCTCGCCGAACACCTGACGATCGCGCAGAACATGTATCTCGGTCACGAGAAGCGGCGCGGCTGGTTCGTCGACGACGCGGCAATGCGCGCCGACGCCACGCGCTATCTCGCGCAAGTTGGGCTCGAGAAAGCACCGGATACCAAAGTGCGCGAGCTGATCGTCGCGGAAAAGCAGATGGTGGAGATCGCCAAAGCGCTGTCGCGCCGCGCGCGTCTGTTGATCATGGACGAACCGACCGCCACGCTCACGCCGTCCGAAACCGAACGTCTTTTCACGCTGATGGCGAAGCTCAAGGCCGACGGCGTGACCATCATCTATATCTCGCACAAGCTCGACGAAGTCGAACGAATTACCGATGAAGTGATCGTGATGCGCGACGGCCGCTTCGTCGCGCGCGGCGAAACGGCCGGCCTCGCGCGGCAGCAGATGGCGAATCTGATGGTCGGGCGCGACGTGTCCGATATGTTCCCCGACAAGATCACGGTGCCCGCCGACGCCCCGCTCGCGCTGAAAGTAGAAGGTCTCGCCGTACCGGACTGGGTCGAGGACCTGAGCTTCGAGGTCCGCGCAGGCGAAGTGCTCGGGTTCGCGGGACTGGTCGGAGCAGGGCGCACGGAAGCGTTCGAAGCGATCATCGGTCTGCGCAAACGCACGGCGGGCCGCATCGAAATCGCCGGCCGGCGCGCCGATCTGAACAACCCGCGCGAAGCGATGCGCCACGGTCTCACGTATCTGAGCGAGGATCGCAAAGGCAAAGGCCTGCACGTGAACCTGAGCCTGCAGGACAACGTCACCCTGATGACGCTCGAACGCTACGCGCATCCGTTGCTCGATCTGAAAGCGGGGCGCGCGGCGTTGAGCAAAGCCGTGAGCGACTTCGGCATCCGCACCGGCGACCTGTCGAGCCGCGCGCGCATGCTTTCCGGCGGCAATCAGCAGAAGCTCGCACTCGCCAAGTTCCTGCAATCCGACCCGAACGTGATCGTGCTCGACGAGCCGACGCGCGGCGTCGATGTCGGTGCGAAGCGCGACATCTATTTCCTGATTCATCGTCTTGCCGCGCAAGGCCGCGCGGTGATCGTCATTTCATCCGAGCTGATCGAGCTGATCGGTCTGTGCCACCGCGTCGCCGTGATGCGCGCGGGACGCCTGCAGGCGACGCTCACGCTCGAGCATCTGACCGAAGAGGAGTTGATCGCCCATGCGACCGGCACCCACTGAAGCTGCGCCGTCCGGCCGTGCGTTGCGCTTCGCGCATCGTCTGTATGCGCTCGGGCCGCTTGCCGGCCTGATCGCGCTGTGCGTCGCCGGCACGCTGCTCAATCGCGACTTCGCGACGCTCGACAATCTGATGAACGTGCTCACGCGCACGTCGTTCATCGGCATCATCGCGGTCGGCATGACCTTCGTGATCATTTCCGGCGGCATCGATCTGTCGGTCGGCTCGATGGCGGCGCTGATCGCGGGCAGCATGATCTGGCTGATGAATGGGCTCGCAGCGGGTGTCGGCGGTCATACCTTCGCGCCGCTCGCCATCGTGACGCTCGGCATCGTGTTAGCGCTGGTGCTCGGCGGCCTGTTCGGCTGCGCGCACGGTTTGCTGATCACCAAAGGACGCATCGAGCCGTTCATCGTCACACTGGGCACGCTAGGCATTTTTCGCGCGGTGCTGACGTGGCTCGCCGACGGCGGCGCGCTGACGCTGGATAACGCGTTGTCCGACTTGTATGGGCCGGTTTACTACGCGAGTCTGTTCGGCGTGCCGGTGCCGATCTGGGTATTTCTCGTGGTCGCGGCGGGCGGGGCGCTGATTCTGAATCGCACCGCGTTCGGCCGGCACGTGCAGGCGATCGGCTCGAACGAACAGGTGGCGCGCTATGCGGCGATTCGCGTCGATACGGTGAAGATCGTCACCTATGTGCTGCTCGGCATCTGCGTCGGCGTGGCGACCGTGCTGTACGTGCCGCGGCTCGGCTCGGCCACGCCGACCACCGGCTTGCTGTGGGAGCTCGAGGCGATCGCATCCGTCGTGGTGGGCGGCACCGCGCTCAAAGGCGGCGAAGGCCGCGTGATCGGCACGGTGATCGGCGCGATCCTGCTTTCGGTGATCGCGAACATTCTGAATCTGACCAGCATCATCAGCGTGTATCTGAACGCGGCGGTGCAGGGCGTGGTGATTATCTTCGTTGCGTTCGTGCAGCGTGGACGAAGGTAGGTGGTGGACTTTAAACGCACGATTAATGGGACCAGAGTAAGCGCTAAAGCGCCAACTCTGGTCGACACAGGAGACGCAACCATGAAGCAGGTCATTCGAGCGGTGAGCGCCGGCATGCTGGCGTTGGGGATACTGGGCACAACGGGCGTAGGTGTGGCGCGTGCCGATGAAAAAGTCACCTTGGGTGTCGCGATTCCGACGGCCGATCACGGCTTCACCGGCGGCATCGTCTGGTGGGCGAACAAGGCAAAGAGCGATCTGGAGAAGGCGCATCCGGATCTGAAAGTGATCGTGAAGACAGCCGCGGGTGCGC
Source organism: Paraburkholderia lacunae (assembly GCF_003353175.1). GTDB lineage: Bacteria > Pseudomonadota > Gammaproteobacteria > Burkholderiales > Burkholderiaceae > Paraburkholderia > Paraburkholderia lacunae. Next base: position 39,481 of record NZ_QHKS01000023.1, read on the forward strand.
CCGAACAGGCGAACCAGTTGCAGGATCTGGTGACCGTCAACAAGATCAACGCGCTGGTGATTTTCCCGTTCGAATCGGCGTCTCTCACGCAACCGGTCGCGCAGGTGAAGAAGAAGGGCGTGTATGTGACCGTGGTCGATCGCGGTTTGACCGACACCAGCGCACAGGACGCTTACGTCGCGGGCGACAACACCGCGTTCGGCAAGATTCCCGCCGAATATCTGGCGAAAGCGCTCGACGGCAAAGGCGACATCGTCGCGCTGCGAGGCATCCCGACGACACTCGACAACGAACGCTGGGCCGCGTTTACGGGCGTGCTGAAGGCGTATCCGAACATCAGGATTCTCGACGCCAAATACGCAAACTGGAATCGCGACGACGCGTTCAAGGTCATGCAGGACTACCTGACGCGCTTCAAGCACATCGACGCCGTCTGGGCCGCCGACGACGACATGGCTGTCGGTGTCCTCAAGGCGATCGATCAGAGCAAGCGCAGCGACATCAAGATCGTGTTCGGCGGCGCGGGTTCGAAGGGCATGGTGAAGAACGTGATGGACAGCGCTCCACTGATCAAGGCAGACGTGTCGTACTCGCCGAAATTCATCTACGACGCGATCAAGCTCACCGCGGAAGCGCGGCTGAAGGGCGACAAGCTGCCGCCGACCACGATCATTCCGTCGGTGCTGATCACCAAGGAAAACGCGCAGCAGTTCTATTTCCCGGACTCGCCGTTCTGATCCGATTGGCGTTCGCGGCGCGCTCGCTTCGTCGCTTTGGCGGGGGCGACGCGAGCGTGTCATGGTTCGAGGAGCCGTACGATGAAAACCATCCAGGGGCCGGCGATCTTTCTGGCTCAGTTCATGGGCGACGAGGTGCCGTTCGACAACCTCGCGCATCTGGCCGGCTGGGCTGCGAGTCTCGGCTTCAAGGGTATTCAGGTGCCGTGCGACGCGCGCCTGATCGATCTCGAGCAGGCTGCGGCGAGCCAGACGTATTGCGACGAGTTGCGCGAGATCGTCGACGATGCGGGCATGACGATCACCGAACTGTCGACGCATCTGCAAGGGCAGCTCGTGGCCGTGCATCCTGCCTATGACGTGCTGTTCGACGGCTTTGCCGCGCAGCATGTGCGAGGCAGCCCCGCTGCGCGCACGCAGTGGGCGATCGAACAGATGAAGCTGGCGGCGAAGGCGTCGCAGCGTTTGGGGCTGACAACGCACGTGTCGTTTTCCGGCGCGCTGGCATGGCCGTATCTGTATCCGTGGCCGCAGCGTCCGGCAGGTTTGATAGAGGCCGCGTTCGACGAACTCGCGCGCCGCTGGACGCCGATTCTCGATGCTTTCGAAGCGGCCGGTGTCGACGTTTGCTACGAGTTGCATCCCGGTGAAGATCTGCACGACGGCGTGAGCTTCGAGCGCTTTCTCGACGCAGTGAAGCGCCACCCGCGCGCGAACATCCTCTACGACCCGAGCCACTTTGTCTTGCAGCAACTCGACTACCTAGCCTTCATCGATATCTATCACGCGCGCATCAAGGCGTTCCATGTGAAGGATGCGGAGTTTCGGCCGAACGGCAAACAAGGCGTGTATGGCGGCTATAGCGGCTGGGTCGAACGTGCTGGGCGGTTCCGCTCGCTGGGCGACGGGCAGATCGATTTCGGCGCGATCTTCTCGAAGATGGCGCAGTACGATTTCCCCGGCTGGGCGGTGCTCGAATGGGAGTGCGCGCTGAAGCATCCGCAGGACGGCGCGCGCGAAGGTGCGGAGTTCATTCGCCGGCACATCATTCGGGTGGCCGAGCATGCGTTCGACGATTTCGCGGGCAGCGGCGTGGACGCGGCGCAGTTGAAACGGGTACTCGGCATTTGAGCGTCCACTGCGCATGGCGGACGAGCATCAACGCAAAGGAGTGTCTCTCATGCCACGAAGGCTCAGGTTAGGCATGGTCGGCGGCGGGCAGGGCGCGTTCATCGGCGCGGTGCATCGGCTCGCCGCACGGCTCGACGACCGCTTCGAACTGGTGGCCGGCGCGCTCTCGTCCGATCCGCAGCGCGCCCAGGCGAGCGCGGACGAAGCCGGCATCGCGCGCAGCTATGCGGACTGGCGCGAGATGGCGCGTGCCGAAGCCGCGCGCGACGACGGTATCGATGCGGTGGCGATCGTCACGCCGAACCATTTGCATGCGCCGGTGGCGACGGCCTTTCTCGAAGTCGGGATTCACGTGATCTGCGATAAGCCGCTGGCGATTTCGCTGGCGGAAGGCGAGGCGCTGGCGCAGCTCGCGCGCGAGAAGAACCGGCTGTTTGCCTTGACGCATACGTACTCCGGCTATCCGCTGGTGCGTCATGCGCGTGAGCTCGTCGAACGAGGCGATCTGGGCGAGCTGCGCGTGGTGCAAGTCGAATACGCGCAGGACTGGCTTGCCGAGCCGATAGAAACGAGCGGCTCGAACAAGCAGGCGGGCTGGCGCACGGACCCGGCTTTGGCGGGGCCCGCCGGCTGCCTCGGCGACATCGGCACGCATGCGTATCACCTGGCGACGTTCGTCACGGGGATGACGCCGTCGTCGTTGTCCGCGGAGCTGCACACCTTCGTCCCGGGACGTCGCGTCGACGATCACGTGCAGGCGCTGCTGCGCTATCCGAACGGCGCGCGGGGCATGCTGTGGGCGAGCCAGGTGGCGAGTGGCGCGGAGAACGCGTTGCGCTTGCGGGTGTACGGCACCAAGGCCAGTTTGAGTTTCGATCAGGAGAACCCAAACGAATTGTGGTTCACGCCGCTGGGCGGTTCGGCCGTGCGGGTGACGCGCGCACGCGTGAAGAGCGCGATCGCGGCACATGCGACACGCGTGCCGCCCGGGCATCCTGAGGGTTATCTGGAAGCGTTTGCGCAGTTGTACAAGGATGCGGCGTTGCAGATCGAGGCGTTGGATGCGGGTGAAGCGCTTCCCGCCGAAAGCCGGTTGCTCACCACGGTGGACGACGGCGTAGCGGGCTTGCGTTTCATCGCCGCGGTGCTGGCGAGCAGTGCGGCGGACGGACGGTGGCGGGACATCGGCAAACGATGAACCCGCCACGAGCGTGACGCTGACGCGCGCTTCAACCGCCCTTGCTCTTCTTGATCTGTTCTTCGAAAGCGATATCGAGCTTGCTCGCCTTGCGCGGTTTCTGCGGACCAAAAGCGTCGACGAACTTGACGAAGTCGTCGAGCGTCAGCGGGTCGGACACTTTCTTGTCCGTGCCGCTCGATTTGTCGACCAGATAGAACAGGCCGCCGGACAGGCTGATCGCCGCGAACCGCGGATTGCCGCTGCGGGTTTTCAGCCGCTCGACGGCGTGGATGGCTCGGGTGGTGCGCATGATGTGGGACTGCTGGGTCAAGGAAAGGCTTCTACTGTAGCAACTTCGCGAATCTATTGACTGAGATACGTGAACTTGCCGTTCCTGATGACGCCCATCACGCTCGCGCGTTGATCGAGACCCACGTGGTCCTTCGAGCTCGTGTTGACCACGCCGTTCGGCACGACCAGTTCATGCGCATGCTCGAGTTCGTCGCGCAACGCGGCGCGGAAGGCCGGCGTGCCCGGCTGGGCCGTCTTCAGCGCGCGCGTCACGGCATCCTGAAGGCGCGGATACACGCCCGCCGCGTCGCCGGCGAACTGCGTGACGCTGCCCGGCCCGTACTTCGCTTCATATTGGTCGACAAACGCGAGCGCCGCCTTCCTGGCCGGATGATCGGCCGGCAGGGTGCGCGCCACCACGACCGGCTGGGTCGGGAACAGCGTGCCTTCCACGTCCTTGCCGCCCAGCTTGATGAACTCAGGCGTCGCGATGCCGTGCGTCTGATAGATCGGCCCCTTGAAGCCGCGCTCGACCAGCGTGCGTTGCGGCAGCACGGTCGGCGTGCCGGCGCCCGCGATCAGGATCGCGTCGGGTTTGGCGGCCAGCAGCTTCAGCACCTGGCCGGTCACGCTGGCGTCGGTGCGGTTGAAGCGCTCGGTCGCGACGATCTGGATGTGGCGCAACGCGGCGAACTTGCTGAATTCGTTGAGCCAGCTTTCGCCGTAACCGTCCGCGAAGCCGATGAAGCCCACCGTCTTCACGTTGTGATTCGACATGTAGCGCGTCATCACGTCGGCCATCGCGCTGTCGGTCTGCGCCATCTTGTAGGCCCACACCTTCTTGCCTTCCTGCGGTTCGACCACGCTCGCCGAGCCGATCAGCGTGATCATCGGCGTCTGGCTTTCGGCCACCGGATCGAGCGCGGCCATCGCCGCCGGCGTGATGTTCGGTCCGACGACCACGTCGACATGGTCTTCGTTGATCAGCTTGCGGATGTTGCGGACTGCGGCGCCCGGGTCGGAGGCGTCGTCGAGGAAGATGTAGTCGGCTTTCTGGCCGGCAATCGTGGCCGGCCACATCAGCATCGCGTTCTTGCTGGTGATGCCGATCACGGCGGCCGGGCCGGTGCTCGACAGGTCGATGCCGACCTTGAGGTCGGCGTGCGCGGCGGTGGCGACGAGCAGCGCGCCGAGCGCGGCCAGGCCGCGAAGTTGGGTCCGTGGTTTGTTCTTATGCGACGTCATCGAGGGGGCTCCGTAGCGGGAAGCGTGGTGAGAGGCGTGGTCAGAAGTGTGGTGAGGTCAAAGTTCGTAGGTTTCGTGTTCGCCCTTGAGGGCCTGTTCGATCAGCTTGCGGTTCATGCTCGGCGACAGCAGTTCGACGAGCGTATACACATAGCTGCGCAGATACGCGCCCTGTTTCAGCGCGACCCGCGTCACGTTGCTGCCGAACAGATGGCCGACCGGCATCGCCCGCAAGTGGCGGTCGCGCTCCGCATTGAACGCGATATCCGCCATGATGCCGACGCCCAGACCCAGCTCGACGTAGGTCTTGATCACGTCGGCGTCGATCGCCTCGAGCACGATGTCCGGATGCAGGCCGCGCAGGCGGAACGCCTCGTTGATCTTGGTGCGGCCGGCGAACGCGTTGTCGTACGTAATCAGCGGGTACTGGGTGAGATCGTCCAGCGACAGCAGCTTGCGGTCGACGAGCGGATGATCCGGCTGCATCACGGCGACGTGATGCCACTGGAAGCACGGCAGCGACACCAGTTCCTTATAGTTGGAGATCGCCTCGGTGGCGATCGCGAGATCGGCCTGGTCGTGAATCACCATCTCGGCGACCTGGGTCGGGCTGCCTTGCAGAATTGAAAGGTGAACTTTCGGGAAGCGCTTCTTGAATTCGGCGATGGCAGCCGGCAGCGAGTAGCGCGCCTGGGTGTGGGTGGCCGCGATCACCAGATTGCCTTGATCCTGCGCTGCGTAATCTTTACCGACCCGCTTGAGGCTCTCGACTTCCTGCAAGATCTTCTCGACCGATTGCAGGATAATGCGCCCCGGCTCGGTCAGCGAGCGCACGCGCTTGCCGTGGCGTGTGAAGATTTCGACGCCCAACTCGTCTTCCAGCTCGATGATCGCCTTGGAGACGCCCGGCTGGCTCGTATACAGGGCTTTGGCCGCTTCGGTCAGGTTGAAATTCTGCCGCACAGCCTCGCGGACGAAGCGGAATTGGTGCAGGTTCATATATAACCCCTCCGCATATAAAAAGAATTTTTAAGTCGTTTGAAATATAAGGCGAGTTTATTACGATCTGTCCATCTTTTTCAATATGGATATCTGTTTTTGTCATAAGCAAATGAGAGATGGGTCTAAACCCTGACTCGGCTGAACTGACAAATGGAGACATCCAGGGCACGGCGTAACCGGTACGCCGGTCGCCAGAGCGCCGTCTGTCACGCAAAAAATTGGGGTCCCCGAATGTACCAATACGATCAGTACGACCAGACCATCGTCGATGAACGGGTCGCGCAATACGCCGATCAGGTTCGCCGCCGGCTGTCGGGCGAATTGAGCGAAGAGGAGTTCCGTCCGCTGCGCCTGCAGAACGGCCTGTACATGCAGCGCCACGCGTACATGCATCGCATCGCGATTCCGTACGGCAACCTGCGCAGCGACCAGATGCGCGTGCTGGCCCAGATCGCGCGCGAACACGACCGCGGCTACGGCCATTTTTCGACGCGCTCGAACATCCAGTACAACTGGATCCAGCTCGAGGAAACGCCGGAAATCCTGCGCAAGCTCGCCGCGGTGCAAATGCACGGCATCCAGACCTCGGGCAACTGCATCCGCAACATCACGGCGGACCAGTTCGCCGGCGTGGCGCCGGATGAAGTGGTCGACCCGCGTCCGTGGGCAGAAATCCTGCGTCAATGGTCGACGTTCCACCCGGAATTCGCATGGTTGCCGCGCAAGTTCAAGATCGCCGTGTCGGGCTCGAAGGAAGACCGTGCTGCCGTGCAGATCCACGACATGGGCGTGTATCTGAAGAAGAACGAGCAGGGCGAGCTGGTGGCCGACATTCTGGCCGGCGGCGGCATGGGCCGTACGCCGATCATCGGCGCGATCATCCGTCGCGATTTGCCGTGGCAACATCTGCTGACGTACTGCGAAGCGGTGCTGCGCGTGTACAACCGCTATGGCCGCCGCGACAACATGTACAAGGCACGCATCAAGATTCTCGTGAAGGCGCTGTCGCCGGAGAAGTTCTCCGCGCAGGTCGAAGAAGAATGGCAGCACCTGAAGGACGGTCCTTCGACGCTCACGCAAGCTGAAGTGGATCGCGTGTCGCAATACTTCCGGCCGCCGGTGTACGACAAGCTGCCGGATACGGACGCGTCGTTCGAAAAGCATCTGCTGGAAAACCGTGCGTTTGCCCGCTGGGTCGAGCGTAACGTGCGTCCGCACAAGGTGTCGGGCTACGCGTCGGTGACGCTGTCGCTGAAGCCGGCCACGATCGCCCCGGGTGACGCCACCGATACGCAGATGGAAGCGGTCGCCGATTGGGCCGACGAGTACTCGTACGGCGAAATCCGTGTGTCGCACGAACAGAACCTGATTCTCGCGAACGTGAAGAAGCGCGATCTGTTCGCGCTGTGGGAAAAGGCCAAGGCGCAAGGTTTCGCGACGCCGAACATCGGCTTGCTGACCGACATCATCGCGTGCCCGGGCGGCGATTTCTGCTCGCTCGCGAACGCGAAGTCGATTCCGATCGCGCTGGCGATCCAGGAGCGCTTCAACGACCTCGACTATGTGTACGACCTCGGCGACGTGTCGCTGAATATCTCGGGCTGTATCAACGCGTGCGGTCACCATCACGTCGGCAATATCGGCATTCTGGGCGTCGATAAGGACGGCTCGGAGTGGTATCAGGTGACGCTCGGCGGCGAGCAGGGCACGGGCGCGACCGGCGCGCATCTGGGCCGCGTGATCGGCCCGTCGTTCTCGGCGCACGAGATGCCGGACGTGATGAGCAAAGTGATCGATACGTTCGTGGAAAACCGCTTTGAGGGCGAACGTTTCATCGAAACGTACAACCGCATCGGCATCAACCCGTTCAAGGAACGTGTGTACGCCTCGCGCCAACCGGCTCACGCGTAACCGCGCAAAGGATACTGAACAGATGGCTTCTATCATCAAGAACCGCGCGATCGTCAACGACGACTGGACCGTCGTGCGCCCGGCCGAAGACGGCTCGCTGCCGGCGGTGAACGAACTGCCGGCCGGCAAGGTGCTGGTGCCGCTCGCGTTGTGGCAGGCTTCCCGTGACGCATTGATCGCTTCGCGCGGCGCCGCGGAAATCGGCGTGTGGCTCGCGCCGGATAGCGAACCGGCGGAGATCGTCGGCGACTTCGACAGGATCGCGCTGATCGGCGTGGACTTCCCGGTGTTCCGCGACGGCCGTGGCTTCAGCATTGGCCGTTTGCTGCGCGAACGTTATGGCTACAAGGGCGAACTGCGCGCGATCGGCGACGTGCTGCGCGATCAACTCGCGTTCATGTTCCGCTGCGGCTTCGACGCCTACGCACTGCGCGCCGACAAGGACTTCAATGATGCGCTGAAGGCGTTCGACGAATTCAGCGTGCAGTATCAGGGCGCGGTGGACAATCCCTCGCCGCTGTTCCGCCGTCGTGCGGCGGCGGCTTCCGCTTCGGAAAAGGTTTCGGCATGAGCGGCGCACAATCGCTCACGCCGGAACTCGCTGCGAAGGTCGAGCGCCTCGATGCGCTGCTCGATTCGATCGCAGCGCGTCACGCGAACGTCAAGCTCGCCAGCAGCCTCGCCGCGGAAGACATGCTGCTCACGCACGCGATTCTTTCGCGCGGCGTGAAGATCGGCATCTTCTCGTTGAACACCGGCCGTCTGCATGCGGAAACGCTCGGCATGCTCGATTGCGTGAAAGAGCGCTACGGCTACGAGATCGAACAGTTTCATCCGCAGGCGGCTGCTGTCGATGAATACGTCAATTCGCATGGTCTGAACGCGTTTTACGAGAGCGTCGATTTGCGCAAGCGTTGCTGCGAGATCCGCAAGGTGGAGCCGCTGAACCGCGCGCTGTCCGATGTCAGCGCCTGGGTGACGGGCCAGCGGCGCGAGCAATCGGTGACGCGTGCCGAGCTGCACGAGGAAGAGCACGACGCCGCGCGCAACATGGCCAAGTTCAATCCGCTGACGGACTGGACCGAAGCCGAGGTGTGGGCTTATCTGAAAGGCTTCGACGTGCCGGTCAATCCGCTGCACGCGCGCGGTTATCCGAGCATCGGCTGCGAACCCTGCACGCGTGCGATCCGTCCCGGTGAAGACAGCCGGGCCGGGCGCTGGTGGTGGGAGTCGCGCGATACGAAGGAATGCGGGCTGCACATCACCACGATTACGCCGATCGCCGTCGGCAGCGGCGGCAACGCTTCTGCCTGATGTTGCAATGAAGTCCCGGTGAATTCAGGCCTTGGCTTTTGACCTGAACGCCACACATACCGATTTGAATACTTCCGCGTCGCGAGCAGCCGCTCGCGACGCGAACCAACGAAGGACCCAAATATGAGCACCACGCTCGATTCCACTGTCAACGCTCCGCTTGCCAACACGGCGAACCGGATGGATCACCTCGATTGGCTCGAAGCCGAGTCGATTCACATCCTGCGCGAACTGGTCGCCGAATGCAGCAAGCCGGCGCTGCTGTTTTCGGGCGGCAAGGATTCGGTCGTGGTGCTGCACCTCGCGCTGAAGGCATTCGGCCTCGGCGCGAACCGCAAGACCGTGCTGCCGTTCCCGCTCGTACACATCGACACTGGCCACAACTACGACGAAGTGATCGACTTCCGCGATCGTCGTGCGCAAGAGATCGGCGCCGAGCTGGTGGTGGGTCACGTCGAAGATTCGATCAAGCGCGGCACGGTGCGTCTGCGCCGCGAAACGGATTCGCGCAATGCCGCGCAAGCGGTCACGCTGCTCGAAACCATCGAACAACATGGCTATACCGCGCTGATCGGCGGCGCGCGCCGCGACGAAGAAAAGGCCCGCGCGAAAGAGCGCATCTTCTCGTTCCGCGACGAATTCGGTCAATGGGATCCGAAGGCGCAGCGCCCGGAACTGTGGAGCCTGTACAACGCACGTCTGCACAACGGCGAACACCTGCGCGTGTTCCCGATTTCGAACTGGACCGAACTCGACGTGTGGCAGTACATCGCTCGCGAACAGCTCGAACTGCCGTCGATCTATTACGCGCATCAACGCGAGATTGTGCGCCGCAATGGCCTGCTGGTGCCGGTCACGCCGCTCACGCCGATGCGTGAAGGCGAGAGCAGCGAAACCGCGCTGGTGCGTTTCCGCACCGTTGGCGATATCAGCTGCACGTGCCCGGTGGAAAGCGATGCGGACGACATCGAGAAGATCATCGCCGAAACGGCCGTGACCGAAATCACGGAACGCGGCGCGACGCGGATGGACGATCAGGTCTCCGAAGCCGCGATGGAACAGCGTAAGAAGCAAGGTTATTTCTAAGCGTGGGACCGGGGTAGGGCGCTATGGGACCAGAGTAGGCGCTAAAGCGCTAACTCAGGTCGACAAGGACAAGGAACATCATGAATATTCATCAACCAGAAGACCTCGGCGTGCTGCGATTCATCACGGCGGGCAGCGTGGACGACGGCAAGAGCACGCTAATCGGCCGCCTGCTGTACGACAGCAAGGCCGTGTTGAGCGATCAGCTCTCGGCACTGTCGCGCGCGAAGAACAAGCGCACCGTCGGCGACGAAATCGACCTGTCGCTGCTGACCGACGGCCTCGAAGCCGAGCGCGAGCAGGGCATCACGATCGACGTCGCATACCGTTACTTCGCGACAGCGAAGCGCAAGTTCATCATCGCCGATACGCCGGGTCACGAGCAGTACACCCGCAACATGGTGACGGGCGCATCGACCGCGCATGCGGCGATCATTCTGGTCGACGCCACGCGCGTGACCTTCGTCGACGGCGTCGCGCAATTGCTGCCGCAAACCAAGCGCCATAGCGCGATCGTGAAACTGCTTGGCTTGCAGCACGTGATCGTCGCGATCAACAAGATGGATCTGGTCGAGTACAGCGAAACGCGCTTCAACGAGATTCGTGACGCATATGTCGATCTCGCGCGTCACCTGGGTTTGAGCGACGTGCGTTTCGTGCCGGTGTCGGCGCTCAAGGGCGACAACATCGTGACCTTGAGCGAAAGCATGCCGTGGTACGCGGGCGAACCGCTGCTCGACTTGCTCGAAGCACTGCCGGTCGACGTGCCGACAGGTCAGGCGCTGCGTTTCCCGGTGCAGTGGGTGGCGCGTCAGGACGGCAGCCAGGCCGACGATTTCCGCGGCTACATGGGCCGTATCGAAGCGGGCGAAGTGAAGGTCGGCGACACAATCGTCGTGCTGCCGGCGAACCGCGAAGCGACGGTTGCCGAGATCATCGCGCCGGTGCCGGGCGGCACCGCGCAAGTGGACCGCGCGTTTGCCGGTCAAACGGTGACGATCCGTCTGGCCGAAGACGTCGACGTGTCGCGCGGCGACACTTTCGTGCTGAGCGAAGCGGCGCCCGAGCCGGCGAAAAAGCTGGAAGCCGATCTGTGCTGGTTCGACGACACGCCGTTGTCCACGCAACGCAAGTATCTGCTGAAGCAGACCACGAGCACCGTGTTCGCGCGGATCGCTGCAATCAAGGAAGTGCTCGACGTGCATACGTTGTCGCAAGCCACCGATCGCAAGGAACTGGCGATGAACGACATCGGCCGCGTGGCGCTGACGTTGCAAAAGCCGCTGGTGTGCGATGTGTACGACTCGCATCCGGGCACGGGCGCATTCGTGCTGATCGACGAAGCGACGCATCACACCGTCGCTGCCGGCATGATTCGGGCGTTTTCGGCGTAAGCCGGCGACGCGCAGCAGCGCACCGTCAGCGCCTTAACGAACAGGTTGACGCAAATGGGCAAGGTTTATTTGATCGGCGCGGGGCCGGGTGCCGCGGACCTCATTACGGTGCGCGGTGCGCGGCTGTTGGGCGCCGCCGATGTCGTCCTGCACGACGCGCTGGTCGAGCCCGCGATGCTCGACTATGCGCCTGCTCACGCGCGGCGGATTGCTGTCGGCAAGCGTTGCGGACAGCTTTCCACGGCGCAGCAGTTCATCAACAAGCAGATCGTGGATGCTGCTCTCGAGCACGATGTGGTGGTTCGCCTGAAGGGCGGCGATCCGATGTTGTTCGGCCGGGCCGACGAGGAGATGCGGGCGCTTGAAGCCGCCGGCATCGAGTATGAGGTGGTGCCAGGCATTACCGCTGCGCTGGCTAGTGCTGCGTCCTTGAAGCGGTCTTTGACGTTGCGGGGTGTGTCGCGCAGTGTCGCACTGGCGACTTTTAGCCGTGCGCCGGGCTCCGACGAGATTCGTGAGCAGGTGAGTGCGGATTCGCTCGTGTTCTACATGGGCCGCGATAGCGGTGTCGAGATTGCCCAGCAGTTGATCGACGCTGGACGGGCGGTTTCTACGCCGGTGGCGATTGTCGAGGCTTGCAGTACAGAGCGTGAGCGGATGCTCACTCTTACGCTGGAGGAGCTCGCTTGCGGCGAGGCGCAGAAGTGGGTCGATGCTTCGCAGCCGAGCTTGCTGATGATCGGGGAGGCGTTTGCTGCCCGCCAGCAGCAAGTTGTCCGCACCGCGGATGGGATGTTGGTGGCGGCTTAAAGTTTTTTCTGCGCGGAGCACGGCCCATATACGCGCCATAAGCGCCGCGCAGCAGGAAAGTCAAACCTGGCGGAGGCAATACGCCGCCACGGCGTCCAGTACCGATTCGTCCTCGCCAACGGCGACGGCGCACCTGATTTCAACAGAAGGATGCAACTCGCGGCAGCGCTCGACTATCGCGGGGAGATCCTGCCTGACATGTCCACCCTGCCCGAAAAAAACGGGCACAACGGTGACCACATCGCAGCCGCCGGAGACAAGTTCTTCGACAGCGGCCGGCAAATCCGGCTCCATCAACTCAAGAAACGCCAGGATCACCGGCCCAGCCTCGCCGCCAGAGGTACGAGCAGCCCGCAGCTTGTCGGCCAGCCTCTCAAACGGCTCGCGCCAGCGAACATCCCTCGCGCCATGCGCAAACAGCACAATCCCGTGCGTAGCCATGAAAAAGGCTCCTAATGGCGATCAACCCACCTCAGCCCGACCAGCCCCAGCACCAGATATACCAACCCCGGCGTAGCCGCAGTCAAAGGCGCGGGCCACGTATTCAACGTGCCGATATGCGAGAACAGCGTGTTGAACAGCTGAAAACTCATCCCCAGCATAATCCCGCCGAAAACCTTCATACCCACCACGCCGGCTCGCGTATGCAAATACGCAAACGGTAACGACAGCACCAGCATCACGAACACCGCGAACGGATACAGCAGCTTGCGCCACAGCGCAATCTCATACCGTTGGGTGTCCTGGTGATTCTCCGTCAAATGCTGGATGTAGCGGAACAGGTTGAACATCGACATCCGGTCCGGCGACACCAGCAGCACCGACAGGATTTGCGGCGTCAGTTCCGAGCGCAGCGAGTACTCCGGCACGGCCACCTGCTTTGCGCGATACACCGGATTCAACACATCGGCCGGGGTGCCCGGAGGCGGCGGCACGTCGAACAGTTGCGTGTCGGTCACGCCGGTCAGTTGCCAATGTCCCGGCGGCTGGTACTTGCCGCTTTGGGCGATCCGCACGTTCGACAGACGAAATTGCGAATCGAATTCGTAGATCCGCACTTTGCTGATGGTCGCGTCGGGTTTCAACTCGCCGACGTTCACAAAGCGCGTCACCTGCTCGCCGTCCGCGCGCGCAGTGAGCGTGTCCTTCACCCAGACGCCCGACTCGAAATTGCTCGATACCGACGACCCCAGCGCTTCCAGCCGTACGCGCTCGGATAGCTGATCCGTGTAGGGACCGACCACTTCGCCGATCAGGTAGGTGAGGAACACCAGCGGAATGCCGATCTTCAGCAGCGAGCGCAGCGCCTGGTTGGTCGCGAGGCCCGACACGCGGAAAATCGTGTATTCGGAGTTCGCAGCCATCTGCGCGAACACGTAGATCGCGCTGATCAGCGCGGCCACCGGAATGATTTCGTAGAAACGCGACGGCGTTTGCAAGGCAACCCGCAGCACCGCGTACTGGAACTTGTAGTTGCCGTGGCCGACGGAGTTCAGTTCGTTGATCAGGTCGAAAAAGAAGAACAGGCCCGAAAACGCGAACAGAATGAAGATGAACGTGAGGTAGACCTGACGCGCGAAGTACTTTTCATAGATGCGCATCGGTCAGGCTCCCTGCGAACGGCTGAACATCGCCCGCGTGAACAGCGGCCGATTGCGCACGCGCAGCCAGAAAATGAACGCGACGACCACCGTCACCACGATATGCAGGCTCACGAGCCCAACCCCGAATGACATCTTGCCTTGCTCGATCCACGACTGCACCACGTTCAGCAGATTCGAATACGTCAGATAGATCAGGACGGCCATCACGAGATTGATCGTGCGGCTGCGCCGCGGGTTCTGGTGCGCGAGCGGAATCGCCAGTAGCATCAGGTTGATCGCGATCAGCGGCAGCCCCGCGCGCCATGCAAATTCGGCGAGGTTTTCGCGAGTCGGGTTGCGGAACAGATCGAGCGTCGGCGTGCCGGTGGTGGTCGGGGTACTGACGACCGGTTGGCTCTGGATCTTCACACCATAACGTTCGAATTCCATGATGCGGAAATCGGGGTGCCCCGGTTCGCCGTCGTACCGGCGGCCGTTTTCCAGCACCACGAAGCGGTCGCCGTTCTTGTGCGTCTCGGTATGGCCGTTCTTCGACACCACCACGTTGACCTTGCCGTTCTCGGTGCTGGTCACGAACACGTTCTCCACGTGCCCCTGGTCGGGCGACATCTTCTCGATGAAGAACACCCGGTGGCTCGTGGCCGATTCGCGGAATTGCCCCGGCGCGAGCAGCGAGACCTCGTCACGCTGCTGGAAACGCGCGCGGATCAGCTTGCTCTGCTGGTTCGACCACGGCCAGCCGACGAACACGAAGAACATGATGAGGATGACGATGGGCGTGGCGAACATGCCGATCGGCCTGATGAAGCGGGTCAAACTGACGCCCGAGGACAGCCACACGACCATCTCGGAGTCTTTGTACCAACGTGTCAGAACGAAGAGGATCGACACGAACAGGGTCGCGACGAGCATGATCGCCAGATAGCCGATCACGGTCAGTCCGATCAGCACCAGCACGTCGCGCGGATCGATCTCGCCCGAGGCTGCGAAGCCGACGATGCGGATCATCATCGTCGTCAGCACGAGCGTGAGGAGAACCATGAACACGGCACCAGCCGTATACGCGAGTTCGCGCTGGAGGGAGCGTTCGAAGATCATTATTGATGACGAGAGGGGGCGCTCTCAGCGGCGCGCGGGTTGGTTCCCGTCACGCCTCTGGTGCAGCCGCCGCGGGAAAAATAGCGGATAATTGCGGCTTTCATCCTAAGCCCAGATTTTATCCGAGGATAAGCGCGATGGACTTTAGCATAAAAGCCTGTGATTGGACCAAAGGCTCGACAAACGGTTTCCTGACCGGGAAATCCGATTGCATCGTAATCGGCGTCTTCGAGTCGCAAACGCTCTCGGGCGCTGCGCTGGAAATCGATGCGGCCACCAAGGGCCTGTTGACGCGCATCATCAAGGCCGGCGACATGGACGGCAAGGCCGGCACCACGCTGTTCCTGCACGAAGTGTCGGGTATCGGCGCCTCGCGTGTGCTGCTGGTCGGCCTCGGCAAACAGGATACATTCGGTCAGAAAGCCTACGGCGAAGCCGTGCGGGCTGCCTGGCGCGCATTGCTGGCCACCAAGGTGGTCCAGGTCACCTTCACGCTCGCCCAACTGCCGATCCTCGAGCGCTCGGCCGATTGGGGCGTGCGCGCGGCGATCCTCGCGCTGCGCGAGCTGACCTACAAGTTCACGCAGATGAAGAGCAAGCCGGATAACGCGGCGCGCGCGTTGAAGCGCATCGTCTTCAGCGTCAATACCGGCGACGAAAAGGCCGCCAAGCTTGCCGCGAAGCAGGGCGCCGCGCTCGCCAACGGCATGGACCTGACGCGCGACCTCGGCAACCTGCCGAGCAACGTCTGCACGCCGACCCACCTCGCCAACACCGCGAAGAAGCTCGCCAAAGACTGGAAGCTGAAGGTCGAAGTGCTCGGCGAAAAGCAGTGCGAAGCGCTCAAGATGGGCTCGTTCCTGTCGGTCACGGCCGGCGCGGTCGAACCGGCGCAGTTCATCGTGCTGCAGTACCAGGGCGGCGTCGCGAAAGCCGCGCCGGTGGTGCTGGTCGGCAAGGGCGTCACGTTCGATACCGGCGGCATTTCGCTCAAGCCGGGCGAAGGCATGGACGAGATGAAGTACGACATGTGCGGCGCCGGTTCGGTGCTGGGCACGTTGCGCGCCGTCGCGGAAATGGGCTTGAAAATCAACGTGGTGGGCATCATTCCGGCGGTCGAGAACATGCCGTCGGGGAACGCCACCAAGCCGGGCGACATCGTCACCAGCATGAAGGGCCTGACGATCGAAGTGCTGAACACGGACGCCGAAGGCCGTCTGATCCTGTGTGACGCGCTCACCTATGCCGAGCGTTTCAAACCGGCTGCGGTGATCGACATCGCCACGCTCACGGGCGCTTGCATCATCGCGCTGGGTCATCACAACAGCGGTCTGTTCTCGAAAGACGATGCGCTGGCGGGTGAATTGCTCGACGCCTCGCGCGAAGCATCCGATCCGGCATGGCGTATGCCGCTCGACGAAGAGTATCAGGATCAGCTCAAGTCGAATTTCGCGGACCTCGCCAACATCGGCGGCCGTCCGGCGGGCAGTGTGACGGCGGCGTGCTTCCTGTCGCGTTTCACCGAAGCGTATCCGTGGGCGCATCTGGACATCGCCGGCACCGCATGGAAGAGCGGCGCGGCGAAGGGCGCCACTGGCCGTCCGGTGCCGCTGCTCGCGCAGTTCCTGATCGACCGGGCCGCGGACGGTAGGGCCGCTGACGGTCGGGCCGCGGACGGTCGCGCCGCACAATGACGCGTTGCAGTAAAGTTGCGAGCGCCGGAGTGGACGCGAGGCGGAGCCGCCGATGACGAGAATCGACTTTCATTCGAACGTCGGCGATTCGCTGCTGTATGCGTGCCGCCTGATCCGCAAGGCGTATCAGGCGGGCCAGCCGACCATCGTGCTGGCCGAGCCGCCGCGGTTGCAGGCGTTCGACGAGCAACTGTGGACGTTCTCGCCGCTCGACTTCGTGCCGCATTGCATGGCGGGCACGCCGCTTGCCGCGCAAACGCCGATCGTGCTGACGTCGAATCTCGACGACGTGCCGCACCATCAGGTGCTGCTCAATCTCGGCGCCACGGTGCCGGCGCAATTCGCGCGCTTCGAAAGACTGCTGGAAGTGGTCGGCAACGCACCCGACGAACTCGCTGCGGGCCGCGAACGCTATCGCTTCTACCGCGATCGCGGCTATGCTTTGAACAACTACAAGCAGGGCAGCTAGGTTTCATCTTCCGCGTCGCGCGGTGTCCTCTGCGGTCGTGCTGGATTTGGCGCGCACGCGGCCTGCTTCAGTTTCGACTCAAACACGGAGGGTGAGCGTGTCCGACCCCAACGACAATTCGATCCCGGTTCTGCACGAGATTCTCGTACCGGGCGATCCCGCTCAGGCGCGCCACGAGCCGGACGCCCAGGCCGCGCCGGCGGCGCAGCCGGTGCCGGAACCCGTCACCGCAAAAGAACCGGCCGTTGCGCCGGAGGCTGCGCTTGCGCCGGAGGCTGCGCTTGCGCCGGAGGCTGCGCTTGCGCCGGAGCCTGCGCACGAGCCTGAACCGGCTCATGCTCATCCAAAAAAACGCTCGAAGGCCCACCCGCATGGGGAATCGCGGCACGGGCACGAACCGGAGTTTGCGCCGTCCGCGGGCGTGTTCGATCGGACTGAGCCGCTTGCGCCGGCCGAAGCGGGCGCGATCGTGCCGCCGGATATCGCTCATGAAGCGCCGGCGCCTGCCCAGCAGAGTCTGGATGCCGACGCGATCGCCGAAAGTCTGTGCGGGCGGTTCGCGGGATTCCTGTCGGGAGAAGGGCGCGGCATCATCGAAGCGCGCTGCCACGAAGCGTTGCAGGAGCACACTGCACGGCTCGTCAACCAGGTCACGCGTGAAGTGGCGCTGGCGCTCGAAACGGAGCTGACCGGCTGGGTGCGCGAAGCAGTTGAAGAAGAGATCGCGCGGCGCTCGGGCGGCGCGTAAGCGGGAAAGGCGGTGTGTCCTGGTCCGGGCGCCTCTCTTCGGGCGCCTTCACTTGAGCCTCTTCACTCGAGGGTCCTCATTTGAGCGTCATCACCCAGCTCGCAAGCAGCGCGGCCTGATCGGGCGTGAGCTGTGTATTCGCGGGCATCGGCACCGCGCCCCACACGCCCGTGCTGCCGTCAATGATCTTGTGCTTCAGATAAGTAGCGGCATCTTCGCGGCCGGCATATTTCGCGGCGACATCGTGAAGTGCCGGGCCCATGATTGGACGCGTCACCGAGTGACAGCTCATGCAGTTCTGCTGCTGGGCAAGCGCGAGGCCCTGAGCCGCCTCCGCGTGAGCCGAACTGCCCGCACCTGACGCGGCGGCCAACACGCCGGCCATCGCAAACGCCGCATATGACATTGATTTCATTGTGGTCTCCGTCGGTGCAGGTGCCCGACTCGTGCTGTAGGCATTATAAAAGGAAAGGGGCGCACGGTTTCCCGTGCGCCCCTTTTTGCGCTCTTACGAAACGCTATGTCGCGCTTTTCGTCGCGCCGAGCCGCCGCGAATCGAGGCGAGTCTGCACGTCCTCAATGCGCGTTCAGCCCGTCACCGCGCCCTTGTTGGCGGGCAGCGCCAGCGCGGAGTACTTCGCCAGCACACCGCGCGTGTAACGCGGTTTCGGTTGTTGCCATGCGGCGCGGCGGCGCGCCAGTTCGGCGTCGTCGATGTTCAGTTGCAGGAGCAGCTTGTGCGCGTCGATGGTGATCGAATCGCCTTCCTGCACGAATGCGATCGTGCCGCCCACGAACGCTTCCGGCGCGACGTGGCCGACCACCATGCCCCACGTGCCGCCCGAGAATCGGCCGTCGGTGATGAGGCCGACGGTTTCGCCCAGACCCTTGCCGATGATCGCCGAAGTGGGCGCCAGCATTTCCGGCATGCCGGGACCGCCCTTCGGACCGAGGTAACGCAGCACCACGACGTCGCCAGCCTTGATCTTGTCGGCCAGAATCGCTTCCAGCGCGCTTTGCTCGTCGTCGAACACGCGAGCCGGGCCGGTGATGACCGGGTTCTTCAGACCGGTGATCTTGGCGACGGCGCCGTCTTCGGCCAGGTTGCCCTTCAGGATGGCGAGGTGGCCTTCCTTGTAGAGCGCCTGCTCGATCGGGAAAATCACCTGCTGGTCCGCGCGCGGCTTGCTCGGCACGTCCTTCAGTTCTTCAGCGATCGTCTTGCCGGTGATGGTGATGCAATCACCGTGCAGCAGACCTGCGTCGAGCAGGATCTTCATGACTTGCGGAATGCCGCCCGCCTTGTGCAGGTCGGTCGCGACGTATTGGCCCGACGGTTTCAGGTTGCAGATCACCGGCACTTTCTTGCGCATGCGCTCGAAGTCTTCAATGCTCCATTCCACTTCGGCCGCATGTGCGATCGCGAGGAAGTGCAGCACCGCGTTGGTCGAGCCGCCGGTCGCCATGATCACGGCCACGGCGTTTTCGATCGACTTCTTCGTGACGATGTCGCGCGGCTTCAGGTCCTTCTTGACCGCTTCGACCAGCACGCGCGCGGATTCGGCTGCCGAATCGACCTTTTCCTGATCGGGATTCGCCATGGTCGACGAATACAGCAGCGACATGCCGAGCGCTTCGAACGACGAGCTCATCGTGTTGGCGGTGTACATGCCGCCGCACGAACCCGTCGACGGGCAGGCGTTCTTTTCGATCCCTTCAAAATCTTCCTGCGACATCCGGCCGGCGGTGAATTCGCCCACGGCTTCGAACGACGACACGATGGTCAGGTCGGTGCCCTTCCAGTTGCCCGGACGGATCGTGCCGCCGTACACGTAGATTCCCGGCACGTTCATGCGCACGAGGCCGATCATGCCGCCCGGCATGTTCTTGTCGCAGCCGCCGATCACGACCACGCCGTCCATCCACTGGCCTTGCACGCAGGTCTCGATACAGTCGGCGATCACTTCGCGCGACACGAGCGAGTACTTCATGCCTTCGGTGCCCATCGACATGCCGTCCGAAATGGTCGGCGTGCCGAAGATCTGCGGATTCGCGTCGGCGCCCTTGACCGCGGCGACCGCCGCGTCGGCCAGACGCTGCAGGCCGGCGTTACACGGCGTGATGGTCGAATGGCCGTTGGCGATGCCGATCATCGGCTTGTCGAAATCTTCTTTCTGATAGCCGAGTGCGTAGTACATCGAGCGGTTCGGCGAACGCGCCACGCCTTGCGTGATGTTCTTCGAACGACGGTTGTATGCCATGGGGAACTCCAATCTGTTTTGTTTTGATCCGTACTGCGTGTTCGGTTGCTGCTTTCCTGCGATGTTTGCTGCGGTTTTTGCCTTGCCGGCGCGGGCTGGCGGCTGCATCAGTCCAGTGTAGTTCTGACGCGTGGCGCAAGGATGCAGTTTTGCGAAGCGCGTGTCCAATATATTATTCAAGCTCGATTAGGTCGTAAAATGTATTAATCATGCTGCCTGCTATCCCCGATCTGCGCCAATTGCGCTATTTCGTCACCGTCGCCGAAGAAAAACACTTCGGGCGGGCGGCCGCGCGCCTTTCCATGACGCAGCCGCCGCTCTCGCAGGCCATCCGGGCGCTCGAGGAGACGCTCGGCGTCGAGCTGTTCGCGCGGACCAAGCGCTCGGTCGAGCTGACGCCGGTGGGCGCCGATCTGCTGCCTGAAGTGCAGCGCCTGCTGGCGAGCGCGGAGGGGCTGCGGCCGCTGGCGCAGAGTCTCGCGCGCGGCGAGGCGGGCGTCTTGTCGCTGGCGTTCGTCTCCACCGCGGATTACGGCCTGCTGCCGCTGTTGCTGCGCGATTTCGGCGCGCGTCATCCGCGCGTGCGGCTCGAGCTGACCGAGGCGACCAGTGACGTGCAGGTCGACGAACTGGTGGCCGGGCGCATCGATGCGGGCCTCGTGATCGCGCCGCTGCCGTCGCGGCATGCCACCGAGCTTTCATGGCTGCCGATCGCGCGCGAGCCGCTGGTGATCGCGATGTCGTCGGAGATGGCGGCGCGTTTGGGCAGCATGGCCGGGTCTGACGCCGGGTCTGACACCAGATCTGACGCGAGGTCTGCCGCAGACCCGCAAGCAGAATGGCTGGACAGGCCGATCAGCCTGCGCGACGTCGCCGACGCGCCGCTTGTGATCTTCCCGAGACGTCTGGCGCCAGGCTTTTATGACATCATTATGGATTGCTACGGCGTGGCGGGCCTTGCGCCCCGGGTCGGCCAGGAAGCGATCCAGATGCAGACGATCGTGAGCCTCGTGTCGGCCGGCATGGGTGTCGCACTGGTGCCGCAATCGTTGCGTAATCTGCGCCGCACCGGCGTCGTGTACCGGCCGCTCAGCGAATCGGTCCCGGCGATCGAGACCGGCCTCGTCTGGCGCACTGCGGAGGTGAGCCCGGTGCTGGCGGGCTTCATCGAGATCGTGCGTGCGCATGCGGCCACCGTCGAGCCAGATGGCGCACCGCGTACGTAGATCTGCCGCGAACGCATTTCACGCCTGACCGTCCAATGCTTGCGCTGCACGATGCGCCCGCCGCCCGCTATTGGAAATTCCGCTTCTGAACCTGAACTGCCCATAACAACACGATGCTCATTCACCCGAATTTCGACCCCGTTGCCATTCATCTGGGGCCGCTCGCAGTGCGCTGGTACGGACTGATGTACCTCGTCGCGTTCATCGCGGCGATCGTCGTCGGCCGCTTGCGGCTGCGTTTGCCGTACGTCGCCGCGCAAGGCTGGACCGCCAGAGATATCGACGACATGCTGTTCTATGGTGTGATCGGCACCATTCTCGGCGGACGGCTCGGCTACGTGCTGTTCTACAAGGCGAGTTTTTATTTCGCGCATCCGCTCGACATCTTCAAGGTGTGGGAAGGCGGCATGTCGTTTCACGGCGGCTTCCTCGGCGTCACGTTGGCGATGGTGCTGTTTGCGTATCAGCGCAAGCGCTCGTGGCTGCAAGTCACCGATTTCGTCGCGCCGATGGTGCCGACCGGGCTTGCGGCGGGACGCCTCGGCAACTTCATCAACGGCGAGCTGTGGGGCCGCGTGACGGATCCGTCGGCGCTGTGGGCGATGCTGTTTCCGGGCGCCGCGCCGGATGACGCTGCATGGCTCGCCGCGCATCCGCAGTTGGCCGCGCAATGGCATCTGAACGAAGTGTTCGCGCAATATCACATGCTGCCGCGCCATCCGTCCGAGTTGTATGAGATCGCGCTCGAAGGCGTCGCGCTGTTCTTCGTGCTGTTCTTTTTCTCGCGCAAACCGAAGCCGATGGGCGCGATTTCCGCGATGTTCCTGATCGGCTACGGCCTCGCGCGCTTCACCGTGGAATTCGCGCGCGAACCGGACGATTTCCTTGGGCTTCTGGCAATGGGACTCTCGATGGGCCAGTGGCTGTCGCTGCCGATGATTCTCGCGGGCATCGTGATGATGGTGTGGGCGTACCGCCGCGCACGCCGTGAACCGGCTCAGACGGTCGGCGCGAACTGATCGCTACGGTTCGTCGTTTGCGTGGTGATGTCGTCATGCGCCCCCTGAAGCGGCGCGGGCGTCAGCGCCAATTAATGCTACGGTTTGTCGTAGCCAATGAAAAACGCCACGGCATGCCATGGCGTTTTTTTGCAGTAGTCCGTGCGGCGCGCGTTACTTCATCTGCACCGAACCCGACACATTGACCGTCACGGTGGACGTACCGCCTTCGATCGGCACTGGAGCCGAGGCCTTCGCGTCGGCGCTCATGGCACGTGCGCTCATCATCATCATCGGACGCGGCATGATGCCGTTGTGCCCGACATTGACCTCGCGGATCGAATAGCCGCTGTAGCCGAACGCCTGTGCCGACGAAGAAGCCTGCTCGCGGAACGACTTGATCGCTTCGCCGGTGAGCTTCTGTTCGGCGGTGCGCTGCGCTTCAGGCGACAGCGAGAATTGCACATTGCCGACCTGCATGATCGATGCCACCTGACCCGCGAGCTTCGACGCGGCGGCGAAGTCGTGCGATTCGAGCACGACTTCCGTACGGCCGCGCCATGCGGAGATACGGCCGTCGCGATCGGTGGACGGATAGATCGAGAACGAACCCGTGCGCGCCGTCACGCCATTCACACCCTTGGCTTTTTGCAGCGCCGAATCGGCGCGCTGATTCAGCGTTGACGTGAGTGCCGACGGATCGCTCGCTTCCTGCTCATAAAACAGCGTGATATTGACGACGTCTTGCGGCACTTCCGCGCTGGCCTGGGCATTCAGCGACAGCACGCCCGAGGGCTGATACTGAGTCACGCCTTGCGCGCGCGCCATGGCCGGCGTCAATGCGAGGGCCGCGGGGGCCACGCACACAACAGCGAGTGCGAGTGCACGTGCAGTGTTTTTTGTCATTCTCGGACTCCTTGCTTGGACAGGTTATGCGCGATTGGAGCAAACGCGCTGCAATGGCACGGCGTTTGCAGGTCCATTTGCGAGTCCGTTAGGCGCTTGTAACCTCGGCTTGGTTCCCCAATTTGACGTTGCTTCAAGGTTGGGGTTTGCTTCTGCTTTGCGCTCGCGGCAGCGACAACGCGCCGCACGTACACATGCAGCTTCAAACAAGCCGCTTCGTGATGAAGCGCCATTCGGCTTCGGTCACCGGCGTGATCGACAAACGGTTGCCTCTCGCCAGCACGCGCATGTCCGCGAGCTCCTCATGTTCGCGCAACGCGGCAAGCGGAATCAGCGGGATTTTCTTCTTGAACACTACGTCGACGAGCAACCAGCGCGGCGTTTCCGGCGACGACTTCGCGTCGTAGTAGGGGCTCTTCCTGTCGAACTGCGTCGGATCCGGATAAGCCGTGGACGACACCTCGGCGAGGCCCGCAATGCCCGGTTCGGGGCAGCTCGAGTGATAGAACAGCACGCCGTCGCCGACCTGCATCATGTCGCGCATGAAATTGCGCGCCTGATAGTTGCGCACGCCGGTCCACGGCAACGTGCGTTGCGGTGCATTGGCGAGATGGTCGATGCTTGCTTCGTCCGGTTCGGACTTCATTAGCCAGTAGCGCATGAATCGAATTGAACCTTAAGCAGGTGAAGTTGCGAAAGAAACCGGAAACCCAAAGAAAAACGGCATCGAACCGAAGTCCGATGCCGTTCTAAATAAGGTCCCCGCCTTAGCCGCTAGGCCGGCATCCTGAACCGGGGGTTCAGAATTGGTCGCAGTTAGCAGCACTTCGGGTACATCAGACAGAGTGACGCGCACACCCGTGCTACAAATTTCCACAACCGTGCACATGGCATTGGTTCAAGGAATATATGACCTTGGCGAACCAGGCAGGGAAGCTAAACCGATGAAGCTAAAACGATTGAACTCAAACGTTCGCGCGAGTCTTTGCTCATGCACTCCGCTTGAATCCGCAGCCGATCTCAGGAACGGCCACTAGACACTTACTGCATGCTGTACTGTTGAATCACAGTACCCAGCTGCTCATTCATTTGATGCATTGTACGCCGGATTTCTTCAGCGGGAAATGCTTCTCCGTGTCTCACGCTCGTTTGCAGCTTAAGCAGTTCCGATGCCAGCGACAGCGCAGCCATGACGGCAATGCGATCCGTGCCGCGCACGTTGCTGCTATTGCGGATCTTCAACATTTCGGCGTCTACGCGCGCCACCGCTTCGAGCAGCGCCGCTTCGGTTTCCGGCGAGCAGGCGAGACGATACGGCACGCCGAGAATCGAGACTTCGATCTGCTTCGTGGTCATGCATTTTCTCCGTGGCGGGTGGCGGCGCTGTCCGCTTCGACCTCGTGTTGCTCGGGTTCGAGCAGATCGAGCTGATTGTCAGGCTCTGCCTGTGCGCGTGCCCGCGGCAGTTTTTCGAGAATCGCATTCAGGCGCACCTGTGCGTCGTCGATCTTTGCCGACAGCGCGTCGCGTTCCGCTTGCAGCGCATCGCGTTCCTCGCGCAGCAACGCGAGTTCGGTACGCGTGGCCTCCGCTTCGGCGCGCGTTTGGGCGAGCTGCTCTTCGAGCGCGAGTCGTGCTTCATTGTGGCGCTGACTGATCGCAATCAGCTTGCCGATATTTTGTGAGAGTGTTTCGAGTTCGGTGAGCATGTGCTGCGTCCTCTAAAGACATCGCATTTTAGCGCGGAATGTCGCAGGTTCCGACAATTGTCTCGTTTCGAGACGTAACAACCTCGCTTTGTGCGGGATTTTATCGACCTTATGACGAAAAACGGCCGCTGCATCGGACAATAACCTGCACTTAACAGAACGGATCGAGCAAGGATTGACCATTCTTGACGGACCCCCAGGGCGCTCCTAAACTGGCCGCACTTTGGTGCTCGCGCGTGCTTTTCGACTAGTGCGCGCAGTTAAACGGGAAGCAGGGCGCGACGTTCGCTGAACGCGCCAACCTGCGCTGCCCCCGCAACGGTAAGCGACCGCATGTCGTCATGCAGGTCGATCCCGATCGTGTGTTCGAAGCTGAACGTGCGAGTGTGCCACTGCGCGTCACGCGTGGGAAGGCGGGATCGATGTGTCGCCAGCCCGGATACCGGCCAGAGGGAGAGATCCGTTGCGCGCAATGGGTTGCAAGCGCGGACGTCTCGTTACGCATCGGCCTGCGGGGAAGCGGGCCGCGCACGCCATTCATAGGAATCGTCCCATGCTGTGCCCCATCGCCCGCGCGGCGCTGCTCGCCTTTGCGGGTCTGCCGTCCGTCGCGCACGCCCAGGCCGCGTCTTCTTCGTCTTCTTCTTCAGGTACGTCTTCAGCCACGTCTTCAGTTGCTGCGCCGGATAGCGGCGCAGCGAGTTCATCGCCAACTGTGTTGTCGCCCGTCGTAGTCACCGCCGGGCGCGGGCCGCAGCCGCTCGCCGATACGATCGCGCAGACCACGCTGTTCGATCAGCAGGACATCGCCGACACGACCGCGACCGATTTGCCCGGTCTGCTGCAACTCGCGCCTGGCGCACAAATCTCGCGCACGGGCGGCCCGGGTTCGACCGCGAGTCTGTTTCTGCGCGGCGCATCGTCCACGCAATCGTTGGTGTTGATCGACGGCGTGCGGGTCGATTCGGTCAGCCTCGGCGCACCGCAACTTGCACAGATTCCGCTCGATCAGGTCGACCACGTCGAAGTGGTGAACGGCAACGTGTCCGCGTTATATGGCTCGGGCGCGATCGGCGGCGTCGTGCAGGTGTTCACGAAAGACGGTGGTGATCATCCGCCGCGTTTTAATTTCTCGGTGGGCTACGGCAGTTATCACACGCAGACGCAACAGGCCGGCGTGAACGGCGCGTTGGACGAAGACGGCAAGACCACCTTCAGCATCTCGCTCGCGCGCTCGAAAGACGACGGCTTCTCATCGCTCAATCCGGGCGAGGCGCCCAACGCAAATCCGAATGCGAACGGCTATCTGAACGAGAGCATTTCCGCTTCGCTGCGCCACAAGTTCAATGACAAGTGGGACGCAGGCGTCACCTATTTCCAGTCGAACGGCAACGATAGCTACGATAACGCGTACGGCGTGCCGACCGATCTGAACAACCTCTTCACCAAGGTGCGGCAGATGTCGGTATTCGCCAACGGCGAAGTGACGGGCTGGTGGACCACTCACTTCATCGTCTCCGAAGGCGACGATCGGAGCGTATCGAACACCAACGGCATCTACAACGGCCGCTTCGATACCGACAATCGCCAGTACACATGGCAGAACGATTTCGCGCTCGCCGCGCAGCAGAAGCTACAGGTTGGCTACGAGCATCTCGATCAGAGCCTCGACTCGGATACGTTTGCGGCGCCCAACCGGCATGTGGATTCGGGCTTCGTCGGCTATAGCGGGCGCTTTGGGCGCAATCAGATTCAGGCCAACGTACGGCGCGATCAGTATTCCGATTTCGGCGGAGCAAACAGTTACTATCTCGGCTACGGTTTCGACATTGCCGAGCATTGGAAGGTGAGCGCAAGCTATTCGGATGGGTTTCGCGCGCCGAGCTTCGACGATCTGTACTATCCGATCAGCGGCAATCCGTCGATCCAGCCGGAGCGCAGTCATTCGATCGATGCAGCGTTGCAGTATGCGTCGAATGCCTTGGGTGTGATGCGCCTGAGCGCGTTCCAGACGCGCTATTCGAATCTGATCGACTACCGGCAGGTGACGCCTGGCATCTATCTGGCGGAGAACGTCGGTCATGCGAAGGTGCAGGGGCTCGAAGGGGCGTGGAGCGGTCATGTCGGCAGGACGGATGTGCGTGCGTCGGTGACGCTGCAAAATCCCGTCGACCTCGATAACGACGTCGACCTCGTGCGGCGTGCGCGGCGTTTCGCGTCGCTGGCGGTGAATCGCAGTCTTGCGGGGTGGCGCGTCGGCGGCGAGTGGATCGTCAGCGGCGCGCGCGACGATAGCAGCGGTAAGCTCGGCGGTTACGGTGTGGTGAATCTGTCCGCGCGCTACAGCATCACAAAAGCGTGGTACGTGGCCGCGCAAATCCAGAACCTGTTGAACAAGGATTATGAAACGGCCTACTCGTATAACTCGCCGCGGCGCAGTGCGTATGTCACGGTCGGTTGGCAGCAGCAGTGACGGGCGCGTCGGCGTGAGATCGCGCGGATGAACCGCGGCTCGGGTCCGAGGCTCGCGACGGCGATGCCCAACATGAGCGCGAAGCGTGCGGCCGCGATCTGGCTCGCGCTCGCCGTGCTCGCGCTGATTGTGCTGATGGCGTCGCTCGCGCTCGGCAGCGTGCCGCTCGCGCCCGCGCGCGTGCTGGCGGCGCTCGTGCCTTCGCACGCGGTATCGGCGGACCTCGCGGGCGAAATCGTGCGGACCTTGCGTCTGCCGCGCGCGCTGGCCGGCTTCGCGTGCGGCGCGCTGCTCGCGTTGGCCGGCGCGCTGTTGCAGGTGCTGCTGCGCAATCCGTTGGCCGAGCCCTATGTGCTGGGTGTGTCGGGCGGTGCGGCGGCTTTTGCGCTGGTCGCGATGATCGCCGGTTGCGCGTGGTGGATCGTCGATGCCAGCGCGTTCGCGGGCGCGTTCGTGTCGATCCTGCTGGTGCTCGGACTTGCGCGCCGAGAGTTGTGGCGGGGCGAGCCGCAGGACACGTCGCCGCGCTTGCTGTTGACCGGCGCGGTGATCGCGGCCGGCTGGGGCGCCGTCATCACGTTGCTGCTCAACCTTGCACCCGACAATCGTCTGCGCGGCATGCTGTTCTGGCTGACCGGCGACCTCAACGGCGGCGCCATGCCATGGGCCGCGCTCGCGGCGCTCGTCGTCGTGCTGATCGCGATCGTGCCCGCTGCGCCGCGGCTCAATGTGCTGCTGCGAGGCGATGCGGCCGCGCAGGCGCTCGGCGTCGCGGTGCTGCCGCTGCGCTTGCGTGTCTATCTGGTGGCGTCGCTGGCGGCAGCCGCGGCGGTGACGACAGCGGGCACCATCGGCTTTGTCGGCCTGGTGGTGCCGCATATGTTGCGGCTTGCCTTCGGCAACGATCAGCGCATGCTGTTGCCGGCCGCCGCGCTCGGTGGCGGTGTCGCGGTGATGGGTGCCGACCTGATTGCGCGCACGGCCATTGCGCCGGCGCAATTGCCGGTCGGCGTGATTACGTCGATCGTCGGCGTGCCGGTGTTTTTGTGGATGCTGCTGCGCAGGCGCCGATGATGCAAGCACACCACTCCGCCCATGCCGCGCTCAGCGCGCAACGCCTGACGTTGCGCGCCGGCTCGCGAACGCTGCTCGATGCGTTCACGCATACGTTCTACGCAGGCGAGATCTGGTGCATCGCCGGCCCGAATGGTGCGGGCAAGACGACGCTGATCTCGACGCTCGCCGGCCTCTCGCATCCGGCGGCGGGGCACGTCGAGCTCGACGGCGCGCGTCTGGCCGACTGGCAACCGCTGCCGCTCGCACAGCGTCGCGCGTTGATGCCGCAGAGCGCGCACGATGCGTTCAGCGCGAGCGTGCTCGATATCGTGATGCTCAACCGCTTTCCGCATCTGACCGGCTGGGGCTGGGAACGCGACGCTGACCGCGCCGCCGCGCATGACGCGCTGGATGCGCTGGGCCTCGGCGAATTCGCGGCGCGCGACGTGCTGTCGCTGTCGGGCGGCGAACGGCAACGTGTTGCGCTGGCCGCGGTGCTGTGTCAGCAAGCGCCATTGTTGCTGCTCGACGAACCGCTGTCGCATCTCGATCTGCATCATCAGATCGAGTGCCTCGATGCGTTGACCGCCTGGACACGCGAGCCTGGGCGTACAGTAGTGTTTTCGTGTCACGACCTGAATCTGGCGCGCCGTTTCGCGACGCATGCGCTGCTGCTCAACGGCGCCGGCGGCGCTTATGCCGGGCCGGTGCATGATGTGTTGACGCCGGCGCTGACGAGTCGTGCATTCGCGTACCCGTTGATTCTGCTTCGCGACGGTGAGCACGAGGCGTTGATTCCCGCGCCGCGGCCGCGTCACGAATCGCCTGGCGGTGATGACACGCAGGCAAGCTGAGCGCTTCACGTAAAACAATCTCTCTTCCGAAAAACGCCTATGACTTCTTTGCCAGGTTTGCTGCCATTGCCCAAGGTCGAACCGCTCGATCAAACGTTGCGCGCCGAACTGCAACACATCATCGATACCAAGACCAAGCCGCCCGGCAGCCTCGGTCGGCTCGAGACGCTGGCGCGACAAATGGGCCTGATCCAGCGCACCACGCGTCCTACGGTCGAACGTCCGGCGATGATCGTGTTCGCCGGCGACCACGGTATTGCGGACGAAGGCGTGAGTCCTTATCCGCAAGCCGTGACCGCGCAGATGGTCGCCAACTTCCTCGCGGGAGGCGCGGCGATCAATGCATTGAGCCGCGTTGCCGGCGTCGAGCTCGAGGTGGTCAATGCGGGGGTTGCGACGCCGTTGCCGTCCAGCGAAGGCCTGATCGACATTCCGGTCGCGCCCGGCACCCGCAACTTCGCGCACGAACCCGCGATGACGCATGGCGAGGCGCTCGCCGCGATGCAAGCGGGCGCTGCTCGCGTGCGCCATCATGCGGCGCTCGGCAGCAACGTGATCGGCTTCGGCGAGATGGGGATTGCGAATACGTCGTCGGCTGCGTGCTTGATGAGCCGCCTGTGCGGTGTGCGGATCGATGAATGCGTCGGCCGCGGCACCGGTCTCGACGATGCGGGCCTTGCGAAAAAGCGCAACGTGCTCGCCTCGGCGCTCGCGCGTCACGCTGTCTGCGTGGATCCGCTCGACGTGCTCGCCACGTTCGGCGGCTTCGAAATCGCGATGATGGCGGGCGCGTATCTCGCTGCCGCCGAAGCGCGTATGACGATCCTCGTCGACGGTTTCATCGCCACTTCGGCGTTGCTGGTCGCCGATGCGTTCGCGCCCAACGTGCGCGAGTATTGCGTGTTCGCGCACGCGTCGAACGAAGCGGGGCATGGGCGCATGCTCGACCATTTCGGCGCGCTGCCGTTGTTGTCGCTCGACATGCGTCTCGGCGAAGGTACGGGCGCTGCTCTCGCGGTGCCGTTGCTGCGCGCCGCCGTTGCGTTCGTCAACGAGATGGCGAGCTTCGAATCGGCAGGCGTCGCCAATCGCGATGCTTAAGCGATCCTGCAATAAGCGGCCTTGCGAGAGCTCGCTTCGCAATAAGCCGCCTCGCCGGATCGCAGGCTCGGCCCGTCCATGAATCCGCTCGCGGAACTGCGCTACTTCTTCACGGCCCTCGGCTATTTCACGCGGGTGCCGGTGCCGCGCTGGGTCGGCTACGAGCCGCACTACCTGAACGCGGCGGCGCGCTATTTTCCGCTCGTGGGCGTGCTGGTCGGCGGCTTGAGCGCGCTGGTCTATCTCGCGTCGTTGCGCGTGTTTCCGGCGGGCGTGGCGGTGCTGCTCTCGATGGCGGCGTCGCTCGTCGTCACCGGCGCGTTTCACGAAGACGGTCTGGCCGATTGCGTCGATGCGTTCGGTGGCGCCTATACGCGCGACGACGTGCTTCGCATCATGCGTGATTCACGCATCGGTGCATTCGGCGCTATCGCACTCGTGATCGCGCTGGCATTGAAGTGGCAAGCGCTCGCCGCCATGCCGCCGATGCGCGCGGCAAGTCTGATGATTGCGGCGCATGCGGCCAGCCGCGCCAGCGCGATCGGCTATCTCGCCACCCTCGACTATGTGCGTGCCGAAGGCAAAGCCAGGCCGGTCGCGCAACGCTTGAGCGGTTCCGCGTCGATTTGCGCGGCGGTGTCCGGCTTGCCGTGGCTGCTCTGGCCGAGCTGGCGCGACGGGCCCGACTGGCGATTCGCCTGCGTCACACTCGCGGTATTGGCGGCGCTGCATTTTGCCATGGGCCGTTATTTCGTCAGACGCATCGGCGGGTACACCGGCGACTGCCTGGGTTTTGCGCAACAGATCTTTGAATTGAGCATCTACCTCGTGGGGCTTGCATGGATATCGTCCTGATCCGTCATCCCGCCGTCGCGCTCGATAGAGGCGTGTGTTATGGCCAGAGCGATGTGGCGCTTGCCGAGGATGTGGAGATGTCCGCGAGCGCGCTGGCCTTGAAACTCGCGACCTTGCAGGTGCCGCCGCCGCGCGTCTTGATGTCGAGTCCGCTGACGCGCTGCGCGTCCCTCGCCGCTGCAATGGCGAACGATTTCGGCTGCGCGCTCAGTCACGACGACCGTCTGAAGGAAATGAACTTCGGCGCCTGGGAGCAGCAGCGCTGGGACGCCATCGATCGTGCATTGCTCGACGAGTGGGCGGCGAACTTCGAACATGCGCGAGCGCATGGCGGCGAGAGCGTCGCGCAATTCGTCGCGCGGGTGCGCGCGTGGTTCGAGGCATTCGCGCAGACGCGCGAGTTGACGCCGGCGTATGTCGTCACGCATGCGGGGGTGATTCGCGTGATTGCATCGCTGGTGCTGGATGTGCCGGTGGAGCGTTGTCTGAACTGGTCGCTGGAAATGGCCGGAATCGTGTGGCTGCACCGGGACGATGATGGGCAGCAATGGTCGCTGGTGAGGTGGAATGCCTGAGTGCCGCGCCTGGGTGGCTCGCCGCCTCCCGGCGGTCGGACACGCTAACTAGCTGAGATACTATTCGCGCCACTTTTTCTGAGAATTTGTCGCGAAAAATCTTATTCGTGCCACTTTAATCGTAAAAAGTGGCACGAATAGCTCTATTTGTGCCACCTGGCGGCCGCGGGAGACCTGTCCTCTTTCGTCGACGCGATCCAGTCCGATCTGGACCATCTCTATTTGGGTAACGTCGCGCGTTACCGGTTGCGGCTTTCCGAATTCGAGCGCTGGCCGTTCAAACGCGCGGATACTGCCACGCGCTGACGGCTCGCCGCGCCTGTCCCAGCGTCACTGTGCGCCGCTCGTCCTGCGCGAACGCGCCATATCCAGGTCCTCACATAGCTGCTTCGCCCCTAGCGCGATGCGTGGCGCCGGGCGGTTGATCAGGTCGCCGTCGATGGCGAACAGGTTGTTGTTCGCCACCGCTTTCAAGCCCGGCCATGCGCGCCAGCTGTCGAGTTGCGGCAAGGTCGTGGCGGGCCTGGTCGCGCCGGGCGCGGCGGTGACGATCGCCTCCGGATCGGCGGCGAGCACCGCTTCGGTCGAGACGGTCGGCACCAGCGGTTCCAGTTTAGCGAACACGTTGCGGCCGCCACACAGTGCAATCGCATCGCTGACCATGTGCTCGCCGTTGAGCGTCATCAACGGTTGATCCCACACCTGGTAGAACACGCTGACAGGCGGTCGGCTCGCGTACCGCATTCGCAATTGCGCGATGTCGTGACGGAACGCAGCGGCTGCGGCATCCGCGGTCGGTGAGGTGCCGAGCAATTGCCCGAGTCGGGTCAGCGACACGGCGACATCGTCGAGATGATGCGGCTCGCTGAAGAACAACGGCACATGCATGTCGCGCAGACGGTCGAGTTGACGCTGCGCATTGCCATGCCGCCACACGACAATCAGATCGGGCTTCAACGCGGCGATGCGTTCGAGATCGAGCGCCTTGTTGTCGCCGACGCGCGGCAGCTGTTTCGCTTCAGGCGGATAGTCGCTGTAGGACACCGCGCCGACCAGTTTCGCGCCGCCGCCCGCGGCATAGAGCAATTCGGTGACGTGCGGCGCGAGGCTGATCACGCGTTGCGCGGGGGCGGGCAGGGTGACGGTCGTGCCGGTGTCGTCGGTCACGGTGATGGCGGCGTTCGCGTGCGGCGCGCCGGCAAAAAGCGCGGCGGCGATGGCGAAGCGGGGGAGACGGATCATCGGGTGCCGACGCTATCGATCATGCGCATGCTGTCGCACAAACTCTCGTCGAAGCGCGTCCATTCAGCCTCGCTTGCCGGCAAGCCGAAGCGTACGCTGCCGGACGCCGCGAACAGCCGCGTCCAGACGCCGCGCCGCGCCAACTCGTCATGCAAAGCGGCGGCGCGTGCATCGGCGCACCACGCGAAAAGCGGCGTGCTGCGCGTGGCAAGACCTTGTGCACGCAACAGGTTCACGAGACGCGCGCTGTCGGCAGTGAGCCGGGCACGCATTTGCCGCTGCCAGGCTTCGTCTTCAAACGCGGCTTTGACGGCATGACGAGCCGGGCCGCTGACGGTCCACGCGCCGAGCGCACGACGCAACGCGTCGAGCAACGCCGGCGCTCCAAGTACGAAGCCCGCGCGCACCCCCGCCAGGCCGAAGAATTTCCCCGGCGAGCGCAAGACGATCAAGCCGTCGCGATCGGCGCATGCCGCGAGCGACGCTGACGGCATGGTATCGGCAAAGGCTTCGTCGACGAGCAGTGTGCCGCCGCGCGCGCTCAGTTGCGCGTGCCATTGCAGCAGCCTGGCGGCGCTCAGTTGCTCAGCAGTCGGATTATTCGGATTGACGACAACCACATGCGTGAGCGCGTCGGGCAAAGTCTCGCAAGACACGTCGAGCGGCAAAACCCGGTGTCCGGCACGCTGGAAAGCGGGCGCATATTCGCTGTACGTGAGCGGCGCGATGCCGGCCGTCGCACGCGGCAGCAACGCCGGCAGCGCGCGAATCGCCGCCTGGCTGCCGGCGACGGGCAGCACGTGCGCGGCATCGGGCGCGCCGTAGTAACGCGCGGCGCAGGCGGCGAAGCCGTCGCCTTCGTCGGGCAGGCGGCGCCACGCATCGGCGGGAACGGGCGGCACCGGGTAGCCGTGCGGATTGATGCCGGTCGACAGATCGAGCCAGTGCGCGTACGGAATGCCGTAGCGCTCGGCGGCTTCGTGCAGGTTGCCGCCGTGGACCACGGCGCTGGAATCGGCCGTGAAATCGGCCGTGAAATCGGCTGTGAGATCGGCCGCGAGATCGGCTGTGAAATCGGCCGTGAGATCAGCAGTGAGATCGGCCGTGCGATCGGCTGTGCGCCCAGCCGTGCGCTCATGTATGCGCTCGTTCATGCGCTCAACCATGAAAAGGCACGCTCAGCAAAGCCAGCACGATCAGCACCGCCAGCCAGAGAATCACCGTGCGCTCGACCAGCATCAACGCCGCCGTCACATGGCCGGCGTTCGCCGACCGTCCGGCACCGAGCGTCGGCCGATGTTCGAGCGTGCCGTGATAAACCGCCGCGCCGCCGATCAACACGTTCAGACTGCCGGCGCCCGCGGCCATCACCGGTCCGGCGTTCGGGCTGTCCCAGCGCGGCGCCTGCTCGCGCCAACAGCGCCACGCCGTGCGCGTGTCGCCGAGCAGCGCGTAACTCGCCGCGGTGAGACGCGCCGGTATCCAGTTGAGCACGTCGTCGAGCCGCGCGGCGGCCCAGCCGAAGCGCAAATAGCGCGGTGTGCGATAGCCCCACATCGCGTCGAGCGTATTGGCCAGACGAAAACCGAGCGCGCCCGGGCCGCCCGCGATCGCAAACCAGAACAGCGTGCCGAAGATCGCGTCGTTGCCGTTTTCGAGCGCCGATTCGACGGCGGCGCGCGACAGCGCGGCTTCGTCGGCATGCGCGGTTTCGCGCGACACGATGCGCGAGGTCAGCAAACGCGCTTGCGCGAGATCGCGTTGCTGCAACGCCTGGGCGATCGGTGCGATGTGATCGTGCAGACTTCGCGCGCCGAGCGCGAACCAGAGCAACGCGACGTGTACGGCGCAGGCCGCCAGAAACGGTAGCACGCTGACCAGCCACCAGGCGATCAGCACCGGCGGCATGACCGCCAGCGACCACGCGAGCATACCCTTGGGCCGCAAGCGCCGGCCGGTGTTGTAGCGCGCTTCGAGGCGCATCGCGAGTTTGCCGAAGCCGACCAGCGGATGCGCGAGGCGCGGCTCGCCGAACCAACGGTCGAAGGCAACGCCGGCGGTCGCCAGCGTCACGAGCATAGGGAGCGAGAGCATCACGCGCGGCCAGCCGTTTTCAATGCGAGCGGCAAGCCCGCGAGCATCATCGTGACCTGGGTGCTCGACGCGGCGATACGTTGATTGAGCCGCCCGAGTTCGTCGACATAGAGCCGCGTGGCGGCGCCAAGCGGCACGACGCCCAGGCCGATTTCGTTGCTGACCACGATGATCTTTCCTTTGGCGTCGAGAAGCGCGGCCTCGAATGCAGTGAGATAGGCCTGATAGCGATCGATGGGCATACCGTCGCAATCAGGCGGACACAATAAATTGGCGAGCCACAACGTCAGACAGTCGATCAGGATGCAGTGGCCGGGCGCGTCAGTTTGCGTGACGGCGCCGGCGAGATCGACCGGCGCTTCGAGCAACTGCCAGTGCGCCGGACGCCGCTCGCGATGGTGCGCGATACGCGCGCTGAATTCAGCATCGTCAGCCACGCGCGCGGTGGCGACGTAGGTGACAGCGAGCGCGCTGTCGTTCGCCAGCTGTTCGGCATGCATGCTTTTGCCCGAACGGGCGCCGCCGAGAACGAAGGTGAGGTCGCGGGAAGTCATCGTGTGATTGTACCGGCGCGCACCCGCTCCCGGCGCGATGGGATAATGCCGCGTTCGAATTGCTTCATCGCCGCTTTGTAGCCGCTTCATAGCCGTTTAGTTGCCGCCTCATTGTCGCTGCGTCCCTGCTTCGCCGCCGCTTGATTGCCTTTTTCACCGCTGAGCTCAATTTTCCGTGACCACTACTTCGATCGTGCATGACGATGTACCCGTGCCGCGCGGCACGCTGATGATTCAGGGCACAACGTCCGATGCGGGCAAGAGCACGCTGGTCGCCGGCTTGTGCCGGCTCGCGCGGCGCGCCGGCGTGCGGGTCGCGCCGTTCAAGCCGCAGAACATGGCGCTCAACAGCGCGGTGACGATCGACGGCGGCGAGATCGGCCGCGCGCAGGCCTTGCAGGCGCTCGCCGCGGGGATTGCCGCGCACACCGATCTCAATCCGGTGCTGCTCAAGCCGACCAGCGACCGCGGCGCGCAGGTGATCATCCACGGCAAGGCGCGCATGAATCTCGATGCACGCGCATATCACGACTACAAGCCGGTGGCGTTCGAGGCGGTGCTGGAATCGTATGCGCGTTTGCAAGCGGCGTACGACACGATTTTCGTCGAAGGCGCGGGCAGTCCTGCCGAAATCAATCTGCGTGATCGCGACATTGCCAACATGGGTTTCGCGGAAGCGGTCGATTGCCCGGTCGTGCTGGTGGCCGATATCGATCGGGGCGGCGTGTTCGCGCATCTGACCGGTACGCTCGCGTGTTTGTCGGCGAGCGAGCAGGCGCGCGTGCGAGGCTTCATCATCAACCGATTTCGCGGCGATGTCGGTTTGCTGAAGCCCGGCCTCGACTGGCTCGAAGCGAAGACCGGCAAGCCGGTGCTCGGCGTCGTGCCGTATCTGCACGGCCTCACGCTCGACGCCGAAGACATGCTGCCGCCCGAGCTGCGCGCAGCGCACAGCGGCGAGCCCGGGCGCATGTTGCGCGTGGTCGTGCCGGTGCTGCCGCACATCAGCAATCACACCGATTTCGACGCGCTGCGCGCCCATCCACAGGTCGATTTTCATTACGTGAGAAGCGGCACGCCGCTGCCTCCAGCAGATCTGATCATCCTGCCGGGGTCGAAGAACGTGCCGGGCGACCTGGCGTTTCTGCGCGCACAAGGCTGGGACGCGGTGCTGGAACGACATCTGCGGTACGGCGGCCGCGTGATCGGCATTTGCGGCGGCATGCAGATGCTCGGTCGCGAGGTCGCCGATCCGCATGGTGTGGAAGGCGCGCCGGGCACGTTCGCAGGCCTCGGCTGGCTCGACTACGCGACTATCCTGACGCGCGAGAAAACGCTGAAGAACGTGACCGGACGCCTCGCGTTGCCGGGCGCGGCCGAGGTGGCCGGCTACGAGATTCACATGGGCGCGACGCAAGGCCCGGCGCTGGCTTCGCCCGCGCTGCAACTGGGCGAAGCGCAACCCACGCATCCCGACGGCGCGATTTCCGCCGATGGCCAAATTCTCGCCACCTACGTGCACGGTCTGTTCGACACCCCGGCCGCCTGCGCCGCGCTGCTGGCGTGGGCGGGGCTGAGCGACGCCGCGCGGCTCGACTACCCGGCGCTGCGCGAAGCCTCGTTGGAGCGCCTCGCCGACACGCTGGCCACGCATCTCGATCTGCCGAAGCTGTTCACGGCGATTGGCTGATCTGC
The DNA here is from genome assembly GCF_003353175.1 of Paraburkholderia lacunae. Lineage (GTDB taxonomy): Bacteria > Pseudomonadota > Gammaproteobacteria > Burkholderiales > Burkholderiaceae > Paraburkholderia > Paraburkholderia lacunae. The sequence goes on from NZ_QHKS01000023.1 coordinate 76,794, forward strand.
GTTTGTCCGGTTGGACCGATTAACTCTCAATAAGAAATAATCAAAGCGTCCGAGGCGATTTTTCGCTCGTGGAGGTTCGAATAAAGTTCTTTGCATCGACGGCGGCAATACGCCGCCTCACTCCAAAGGACCTGACATGAATTCGAACCGCTCCGCAGATCTGGCTGCTTTACTGCTTCGCCTCGCCTTGGGCGTCCTCTATCTCGCGCATAGCCTGCAGAAGATTTTTGTTTTCACGCTGCCTGGCACGGCGCAGTTTTTTGTTTCGCTGGGCCTGCCGGGCTGGCTCGGTTATCTGACGGCGTTCGTCGAGCTGATCGGCGGCATCGCTTTGTTGCTGGGCGTGCAGGTCCGCTGGGTCGCGCTGGTGCTGCTGCCGTTCATGCTCGGCGCGATGTCGGCGCATCTGCATAACGGCTGGGGATTCGCGTCGCCGAATGGCGGATGGGAATATCCGGCGTTCTGGGCGGTGACGCTGGCGGTGCAGTCGCTGCTCGGCGGCGGCGCGCTGGCGTTGAGCGGGGCGAAGGCGCCGCGCGCCGTAGCTGCCTGATTCACCACCTGATTCACCGCCTGAGTCACTTGAGCCGCTGCACGGGCGGTTCGCCAGGCCGCCGGACCGCTCCGGTGGTCCGGTCCACCGGGCACGAAAAAGCACGCGCCATGAGGCCGCGTGCTTTTTTTATGGCGCGGCGGCGCGCCATTCAGTCAATACAACACGATCTGGGTGCAGCGAAACAGCGCCATCGTCTTGCCGTTCGGATCGGTGACGGTGGCGTCCCACACCTGCGTGCTGCGGCCCAGATGCGCAGCCTTCGCGACCGCGCGGATCGTGCCTTCGGTGGCGGTGCCGAGGAAGTTGCTTTTCAGCTCGACGGTCGTGAAATTGCGCGCCGTCTCGGGCAAATGCGCGAGGCACGCGTAGCCGCAGGCGGTGTCGGCCAGACCGATCACGGTAGCCGCGTGCAAAAAGCCGTTCGGCGCGAGCAATTCACTGCGCACGGTCAATTCCGCGGTCAAGGTGCCGTGCTCCAGTTCGAGGACATGCACGCCCAGCAAGCCGGGCAGCTTGCCCTGTTGGCGTTCGTGCAGGCGGTCTATCGTGTATTCGGGGCGCAGTTTGCTCATGAAATTCGGGTCCTCGATGGAATAATCGGCTGCAGGGGGCCGGTAATTAGCCGTCCGGGACTTCGGCCCTGATGGATTTGTCGATATTATCAACGGCTGGATCGGCAAGTGTCCCGGAACCGGTGCGGATCGGGGCACGCCGGCGCAACTCAGAGCACAAGGCGCGGCAAACCGGCTGGCGGCGCCAGCCTTCTTCCCGGGAGAATTCATGACGGTGATCGTGGTGGCGAATCCGAAAGGCGGCGTGGGCAAAAGCACGCTGTCGACCAATCTGGCGGGCTATTTCGCGGCGGCAGGCGAATGGGTCGCATTGGCGGACCTGGACAGGCAGCAGTCCGCGCATGCGTGGCTGTCGCTGCGGCCCGCCACGCTGCCGGCCATCGAAACCTGGGAGGTCGATCAGAACGCGCCGGTCAAGCCGCCAAAGGGCCTCGAGCATGCGGTGGTCGATACGCCGGCCGGCTTGCATGGCCACCGCCTGAATATCGCGCTGGATCTGGCGGACAAAGTCATCGTGCCATTGCAGCCGTCGATGTTCGATATTCTCGCCACCCAGGACTTTCTCGAGCGCCTGGCGAAGGAAAAAGCGGTCCGCAAGGGCGCGATCGAGATCGGCGTGGTCGGCATGCGGGTCGACGCGCGCACACGCTCAGCGGAGCAGCTGCATCGATTTGTCGAGGGTTTGCAGCTGCCGGTGCTCGGTTTTCTGCGCGATACGCAGAATTACGTGCAACTGGCCGCGCACGGCCTGACCTTGTGGGACGTCGCGAAAAGCCGCGTGGAGAAGGATCTGGAGCAATGGCAGCCGATCGTCGAATGGACGAACGGGGCCGGCAGCAAGGCCTGAGGGCGCGTTGCCAGAAGGATTGGCAGGCGGGTCAAGAAGGGTTAGCCGGCGGGTGGGTTCGCAGGCGGCTCGGCCGCCCGCTGCATGGAATCGCGCGACGGTTCCCGGTCTCAGGTCCAGTTCTGGGTCGGCACGTGATCGCGGCTGCCCTTGATCCTGTTGTTCTCGTCGACGAACACCAGATCCGGTTTCCAGCCTGCCTTCAGCTCCGCTTCGTCGACCACCGCGAACGCCGCGATGATCACCAGATCGCCCAACTGCGCGCGCCGCGCCGCCGACCCGTTCAGCGAAATCATGCCGCTGCCGCGTTCGCCCTTGATCGCGTAGGTCGAGAAACGCTCGCCGTTGTTGATGTTCCAGATATCGATCCGTTCGTTTTCGACGATGTTCGCGGCTTCGAGCAAGTCTTCGTCGATCGCGCACGAGCCTTCGTAGTGGAGCTCGCAGTGCGTGACCGCGACGCGGTGGATCTTCGACTTCAGCATGTTGCGTTGCATGACCAATCCCTTGTGGCTTCTTGTGCGCGTTCGCGCGGACCAAGACAGCGTCAGATTCAGATTTCGAGGTTGTCGATCAGACGGGTGGCGCCGAGCTTGGCGGCGGCCAGCACCACCAGTTCCGCGCTCTCGTCTTGCGGGCCCGGCGGCAGCAGGTTCGAGCGCTTGCGCACTGCGATGTAATCGGGCTGCCAGCCGCGCGTGGCCAGTTCCGCTATCGCCGCCTGTTCGAGTTTCGCGAAGTCGCGCTCGCCCGACAGCACCGCGTCGCGCACGCGATTGAGCTCGGCGGCCAGCATCGGCGCCTCGGCGCGCTCGGCGGCTTGCAGATAGCGGTTGCGCGAGCTGAGCGCGAGGCCGTCGGTGTCACGCACCGTTTCCGCGGCGATGATGTCAGTGGGCAGCGCGAATTGGTGGCACATGCGGCGCACGATCATCAACTGCTGGTAATCCTTCTTGCCGAACACCGCCACGCGTGGCTGCACGCACGACATCAGCTTCATCACCACGGTGCACACGCCCTGGAAGAAGCCCGGCCGGAATTCGCCTTCGAGAATATCGCCCAGATCGTGCGGCGGATGCACGCGATACTCCTGCGGTTCCGGATACAGGTCCCTTTCCGTCGGCGCGAACAGCACGTAGACGTTTTCCTTCTGCAGCTTTTCGATGTCGGCTTCGAGCGTGCGCGGGTATTTGTCGAAATCTTCGTTCGGACCAAACTGCAAGCGGTTCACGAAGATACTCGCCACCACCGGATCGCCATGCTGGCGCGCCAGACGCATCAGCGACAGATGACCCTCGTGCAGATTGCCCATCGTCGGCACGAAGGCGGTGCGATTCTGGCCGCGCAACTGGTCGCGCAATTCATGGATCGAGCTGATGACTTTCATGATCGGACAGGGATTTCCTCGCGCGGCGCAAGACTCGGTCGACGCAAAACCTTAGGGTATCGCGTGGGCCGCCGCCTCACTGGTAATGACAGGTTCGGAGCGCGGGATTGTAGTGGATTTGCGGCGGGGGCGCACCGAAACGAGGCATTGGCGGTTGTTCAGGCGCACGCAAGCTGTGCCTCGTGCCCTCTTTGCTGCCGGTTTCGACGCTTCAGGCCGGCAGATAGGCAAGGCGTACATAGATCGGTGCGAACGGCTCGGCCTGGGTGATTTCGACCAGCGATTCGCGGCATAGCTCGAGCATCGCGATGAAATTCACCACCACCACCGGCACGCCTTTGCTCGTGTCGAACAGGTCGGAGAATTCCATGAAACGCGCGTTCTGCAGTTGCCGCAGGATCGTGCTCATGTGCTCGCGCACCGACAGTTCCTCGCGCGAAATCTTATGGTGCTGGACCAGCTTGGCGCGTTTGATCACGTCAGCCCACGCGGCGCGCAGGTCTTCGCTGTTCACGTCGGGAAAGCGCGGCGTGATGCTTTGCTCGATGTACACCTCGGCACGCAGGAAATCGCGGCCAAGCTGCGGCAACTGGTCGATGCGTTGCGCGGCGAGTTTCATCTGCTCGTATTCGAGCAGGCGGCGCACCAGTTCCGCGCGCGGATCCTCGGCTTCGTCGCCGCTATCGGCTTTCTTCACCGGCAGCAGCATGCGCGACTTGATCTCGATCAGCATTGCAGCCATCAGCAGATACTCGGACGCGAGTTCGAGATTGGTCTGGCGCAACTGGTCGACGTAGCCGAGATACTGCACCGTGACATCCGCCATCGGGATGTCGAGCACGTTGAAGTTCTGCTTGCGGATCAGGTACAGCAACAGGTCCAGCGGACCTTCGAAGGTTTCGAGAAACACTTCGAGTGCGTCCGGCGGGATGTACAGGTCCGTCGGCAGCTTGAAGAGCGGCTCGCCGTACAGGCGTGCGAACGCGATGCCGTCGACCGTGTCGGGCGTGGAATCGGTGGCGGGGGCGGCTAGCGCCGCGGCGTCGGCCGGAGCCGGCGCTGCGCCGTGGGCCTCGTCGGCGTGACTCACGCGCTTAGAAGTTTTGATAGTACGAGTAAGGCGTCTGTTCTACGCGCGAGGCTTTCTGTTCGGCGCGTTCTTCGAGGTCGATCGGCTGTTTGTCCCACAGCAGCGAACGGCCGCGGCGCTGCTCAGCTTCCAGATGCGGTTTTTGTTGCTTGAGCTGGTTCAGGAACTGGGTGATGTCCGATTGATACATGGCTCGACGTCCGTGATGGGTGAAATGGCGGTTGCCCGCGCGACCCCTCGCGCGACCCCTGATAGGAATCCGCAAGGCAACCGCGCTTTGAAACCGCGCTTTGACTTCGCGATTTTACCGCAAGCGCCGCGCATGGACGAAAAACGGCGGCAGGCGCGAGCCGCCGGCCGGAGAAAACGCCTGGAACCCGGGCGGCGGCGACGCGTCAAAGGCGGGCGCGCTCCCGGCTCGGGGGCGTGCGCATCACGACGGATGCGCTGCGCAGCGCGGCTCGCGCGCCGTCTGGCCGTCCGGCGAGCGCCGGTTCAAGCGTCGCGCGGCCTCGCCGATGTGGTCAAATAGCGAGCTTCGGACGCCGCGGCGAGCCCGAACCAATGAATTTAATCAACCACGGCCGGAGGTCCTGTTTGGCGGGATGTGCGATCGAAACGCCGCGTGTACGGGGCGCTGAATCCGGTGCGGCCGCTGCTGCCACGACGGCCGCTACGGCCGCTACGGCCGCTACGGCCGCCGCTGCCGGCGGGCTGCGCAGGCGCCTGATGCCGGTTCGGCGCTGGCTGCGCGCGTGGCTGGCGTTCGGCGTCGTCATGCTCACGCTGGCCGCGGCCGAAGCCCACGCCGCGCGCGCCAACGCCAGCTACAAGGTCGATATCGAGGCCTCGCCGCGCTCGCTGCGCAAGCTGCTCGAAACGCATCTGGACATTGCGCGCTTCGCCAAACGCGCCGACATCAGCGACGACCAGTTCGAGTTCCTGATCGCCGCGACGCCCCAGCAGGTGCGCGATCTGACCGCCACGCAAGGCTATTTCACGACGGTCGTGCGCACGGACGTGCGGACCGTCGACGGCAAGAAGCGCGTCACGGTGAGCGTCGATCCGGGCCCGCAAACCACCATTGAGTCGATTTCGCTGTCGTTTCGCGGTCCGGTGCTGACCGAAGACCCGGCGCAAGAAAATGCCGCGCGCTTTGCGTTTTCGCTGCACGAAGGCGATCCGTTTTCGCAAGGCGACTGGGACAATGCGAAGAACGCGTCGCTCAAGGCGTTGCAGGCGCGCCGTTATCTGGGCGCGAAGATTTACCACTCCGAGGCGCGGATCGACCCGCGCACGCACGAATCCAGGCTGTCCGTCACTTATGACAGCGGGCCGACCTTCACGATGGGCAAGCTCGACGTGTCCGGCACGCGGCGCTATCCGGAGCAGATCGTCGATAACGTGAATCCGATTTCGGTCGGCGATATCTACGATGTGCAACGCGTTACCGAATTGCAGCGCCAATTGCAGAACACGCCGTATTACGCGAGCGTCGCCATCGACGTGGACAACGATCCGGCCAAACCGGCCGAGACGCCGCTGCACGTGAAGGTGTCCGAATATCCGTACAACAGCATCCGCGGCGGGGTCGGCTACTCGACCGACAACGGTCCGTTGATCCAGGGCGCGTATTCGTATCTCGATACCTTCGGCAAGGCCTGGCCGTTCACGATCGACGGCCGGATCGACCAGGTTCAGCAGTACGGGCAAATCCAGCTGGCGATGCCGCCGGGGCCGCGTGCCTGGACCAATAGCGTGCTGGCGTCCTACACCACGACCAACGTTTCCGACACGCGCATTTACAGTGTCCGTGCGGGTGTGCAGCAGGCCCGCACATCGCAATTCATCGACTACAACTACGCGATCCTGCTCTACCAGGACCGGCTCGACCAGAACGCGATTGCGCCGATCACCAGCCGCGCGCTGGTGCCGTCGTGGTCGTGGACCCGCCGCCATACCGACGACCCGTTGTTCCCGCGTTCGGGCAACCTGATTCACGTGGAAGCGGGCTTCGCGGTCAAGGGCGTGCTGACCGACCAGACGTTCATTCGCGGCTACGCCCGCGGCCAGCAGTACCTGCCGATCGGCAAGGAAGACCTCGTGCTGTTTCGCGCCGAGCTCGGCGGCGTGTTCACGAGCGGCAGTTCGAGCGGCATCCCGGCTTCGCTGCTGTTCCGCGCGGGCGGCTCGAATTCGATCCGCGGCTACAGCTATCAGAGCATCGGTAATAACGTCGCCGGCTCGGTGCTGCCGACCAAATATCTGGCCACCGCGGCGGCCGAGTATCAGCACTGGTTCAGTCACGATTGGGGCGCGGCGGCATTCTTCGACGTCGGCACCGCCACCGACACCTGGGGCGAGAAAACCTTTTATCCTGGCGTCGGCGTGGGGGCGCGCTGGCGCAGTCCGGTCGGGCCGGTCAACGTCGATATTGCCTACGGGATTCGCAAGAGGAGCGTGCGGCCCTATCTGACGCTCGGCATCGCCTTCTGATGGACACCTGCATTCACATGATCCACGCATGACCACGGACGTATCCGCTCAACCGCCCGCAGAGCCGCCCGGCGATCGCCCAGCGGAGCAGCCGCCTTCCGCGCCGCGCCCCAAGCGCCGGCCCGGCCGTTTGCTGCTGAAAACGCTCGCGTGGACGGTCGCGGTGTTGGTGCTGCTGGTCGTGGTGGCGATCGGTCTGCTGTACGGCGCGCTGACCACCGAGCGCGGCACCGGCTATGCGTGGCAGGCGGCCGTCAAGCTGCTCGGCGGCAGGCTCACAGGCACGCTGGAAGGCGGCGCGCTCGCGCACGGCGTGCAACTGCGTCAGGTGCGCTGGCGCAGCCTCGACGGCAGCGGTACCGATATCCAGATCGACCGCGCGGCCGGCCGTTGGGACCTCACGCGCGCGCCCTGGCGCTTCGCCATCGACTATCTGCATGTCGGCACGATCGACGCGCGGGTGGGTTCGTCGGCGACCAGCGGCGGACCGCTGACGCTGCCGCACGACTTGCGCTTGCCGCTGCAACTCGACATCCGCGACGTGCAGGTCGACAAGCTGCTTCTGCGGCAGGGGGCATCGACCATCGAGTTTTCGCGCTTCGTCTTTCATGGCCGCAGCGACGGGCGCCATCACGAGGCCGCCATCGACCGGCTCGACACGCCGTTCGGCGCGGTGACCGCGGCGGCGAAGCTCGACGGCGTGCGGCCGTTTCCGCTGAGCGGCGATCTGGGCTATTCGGGCAAGGTCAACGACGAACCGGTGCAGGTCGGCGGGCATCTCACCGGCTCGCTTGAAACCTTGACTGCCGAGCTGGATGCGAGCGGCATGAAGCTTTCCGGTCACGCGCAGGTCGAGGCGACGCCGTTTGCGGAGGTGCCGCTGCAACGCGCGACGCTGACTTTCGATCACGTCAACCCGCAGGCATTCGCACCGGGCGCGCCGCTGGCCGATCTGGCGGTGCGGGCGGAGTTGCACCCGGTAGCGCCGGGCGAGGCGGGGCCGGCGGCGTTGGGCGCGGCCGCGGCCGGCGCTGTGAACGGGCAGGCGCATGCCGGATCGAACGCGGCGAGTTCTGTCAGCGCTTCCGGCGCGGTGAGCTCGGCCAGTTCTCCCAACGCCGCCAGCGTGCCGCAAGCCGCGATGGTCAAGAAAGGCCCAGGCGGCGCCGGCACCGAGGCGTCGCAGAAAGCCGCTGCGGGTTTCGCGGTCGCCGGCCACGTTTCGATTGTCAACGCGAAACCCGGCGCGATCGACCAGAACCTGCTGCCCCTGATCGACGCCCGCGCCGACGTGCGGCTCAACGCGCAGGCGCAGCGCATTGCCAATCTGAACGTGCGGCTCGTGAAGAGCGCCACGCTCACCGGCGGCGGCGCGCTGGCCGGCAAGCGCGGCCAGTTCGATCTGCAAGTCGCCGGGCTCGATCTGAACGCGCTCGAAGCGAGCGTGCGGCCGACACAGCTTGCCGGTTCCATCGGTATCCGTCTGAATGACGACATACAGAGCCTCACGCTCGATCTCGCCGACGCGAAAGCGGCGTTGCGCGCCCAGGGCAAGGTGACGTTCGATCCCGCGCGGATGAGCTTCAACGATGTGCGCGTCACGTCGGGCATGGGCCGCATCGACCTGTCCGGTGCGCTCAAGCACGACGCGAATTCCACCTACAACCTGAAAGCGCAACTGACCGATTTCGATCCGTTGACGCTGACTTCGCAGACGCCGCCTAAGCGTGGCGCGCGGCCCGCCCGCAAGATCGAGGCGCGCGTGAACGGCACGCTGACGGCGGCCGGCGTGCTCGGCCCGAGCTTCACGACCAAGGCCGAATTCAAGCTTGGCCCAAGCGTCTACGACGGCCTGCCGCTGACGGGCGGCGGCATCGTCCAGCTGGCCGGTTCGCGGATTCTGCCGAGCCGCGCGAATCTGTCGGTGGCGGGCAACCAGGTCGATCTGCAAGGCAGCTTCGGTGCGCGCGGCGACCGGCTGCGTTTTCGCGTCGATGCGCCGCAACTGGAGCGCCTTGGCTTCGGCCTCGCGGGGCTCGTCGCAGCGGATGGCGACGTCACCGGCTCGTTCGCGCACCCTAACGTTGTATTGAACTACAAGGCCGACAGCGTCGCGTTCGGCAGCAACCGGATCGGCCATGCGGAGGGCCACGCCGAACTGCGCGACGGCGCGAACGGCGCGCTCGTCTTTACCACCGACGCACGCAATCTGAGCGCGGGCGGCGTCGATCTGACCACGCTCACCGCCCGTCTGTCCGGCACACGCGCGAACCACACGCTCGAGGCGGCGGCGACCGGCAAGCTGCAGGACCGTCCGCTCGATCTGACGCTCGCCGCCAACGGCAAGCTGACCGAAGCGCGCGACGGTACACGCTGGGACGGCACGGTGAGCCGCCTGCAGAATCGCGGCACGCCGGCGCTCAATCTCGAGTCGCCGCTCGCCGTCAGCGCCGGGCCGAATCGCGTCACGTTGGGTGCGACTCGCCTCATGCTCGAAGGCGCGGTGCTGAACCTCAAATCGTTCGCGCTCGACCACGGCAAGATCCAGTCGGCGGGCAGCTTGACCGACATTTCGCTGGCACGCCTGCAGGATTTGCGGCGTGAGATCACCGGCACGCCGCCGGCCGTCAAAACCGATCTGGTGTTCGACGCCGACTGGGACTTCGCGCTTGGCACTACCGCGAGCGGCCATATCCAGTTGAAGCGCCGCGGCGGCGACGTCACGGTGGAAATCGGCCGCGGCCTAGCGTCGCTGGGCATTACGGATATCACGGCGCGCGCCGAATTCAGCGGCGGCAACCGGCTCAACGCCACCGTGCGTGCGCAGGCCAGCCGGATCGGCGTGATCGACGCCGATGCGCACACCATGCTCGTGATGCGCGACGGCTTTCTCACGCTCAACGAAGAGGGCGCGCTGAACGGCAACGTGAACGCGAACGTGCCGTCGCTGAAAACGACCGGCGGCCTGTTCGGCCCGAGCTATCTGCTCGACGGCCACCTGGCGCTCAAGCTCGCGCTCGGCGGCACGCTCGCCAAGCCGAATCTATCCGGCTCGCTGCTCGGCGACGGACTGTCGGCGACGATGGTCGACCAGGGCGTGCAACTGAAAGACGGGGTGGTGCGCATCGCGCTGTCGGAAAACCTGGTGGACTTCCAGCAGGTCGAATTTCACGGCGCGAGCGGCACCTTGCGTGCCACCGGCCGGGTGCGCCTGGATGGCGCGCAGCCGGATCTGACCGCCAGCATCGTGGCCGACAAGCTGGAACTGTTCGCCGCGCCCGACCGCAACCTGTCGCTGTCGGGCAGCGCGAGCGTTGCGAGCGCGGGGCCGCAGGGCGGCATGGCGATCAACGGCAAGTTCGTGGTCGATCGCGCATTGTTCGACATGCCGGAGCAGTCCGCACCGAAGCTCGGCGACGACGTGGTGGTGGTGCGTCCGGACGGCACGGTGGCGGGCGAGCGGCCGGTTCCGGTGGACGGCACCAACAAGCCGATCGGCCCGTTCGCGCCGCGCGCGAACATCGACATCAGCCTCGGCAACAACTTCCGTTTCCGCGGGCAAGGCGCCGACCTCGGCCTGACCGGCACGATCACGGCGATGAGCGCGCCGAACCTGCCGCTGCGCGCCGTCGGCAATGTGCGCGTGACGCCGGGATCGACCTACACCGCATTCGGCCGCAAGCTCGGCATCGAGAACGGCTTCTTCACGTTCAACGGACCGGTGGCCAATCCCGGCATCAACATCCTTGCGATGCGCCGCAATCAGCAGGTCGAGGCGGGCGTTCAGGTGACGGGCACGATCCAGGCGCCGGTCGCGAAGCTGGTGTCGGAGCCGAACGTGGCGGACAACGAAAAGCTCTCGTGGCTGCTGTTCGGTCACGGCACGGACCAGGGCAACAACCTCGGTCAGCAAAGCACCATGACGACGGCGCTCGCGTTGCTCGGCAGCGCGAGCGGCAAGCGGATCGCGCAGACCTTCGGGCTCGATGAGTTTTCGATCGGCCGAAGCGACGTGGGGCTAACCGATCCGCAGGTGGTGATGGTGTCGAAAGCCATCAACGAGTGGCTCGTGATCGGCTACGAGCAGGGGCTGCAGTCGGCGAGCAATGCGATCAAGGCGACGGTCAATCTGACGCGGTACTGGTCGGTCGCGGCCTATGGCGGCACGTTCGACGGCATCGAACTGCTTTACACGCGCCGCTTCGACCGGTTCAGGTGATTTACTTCACGCGCATACCCGGCTTCGCGCCACTGTCCGGTTCGAGCACGTACAGGCCCGGTTCGGCTTTTTCGTCAGTGGCCGATGCCGCCAGCACCATCCCCTCGGACAGGCCGAACTTCATCTTGCGCGGCGCAAGATTCGCGACCATCACCGTCAGCTTGCCGACCAGCTGCTCCGGCTGATACGCGGACTTGATGCCCGAGAACACGTTGCGCGTTTTTTCTTCGCCGACGTCGAGCGTCAGTTGCAGCAGCTTGTCCGACCCCTCGACGGCCTTGCAGTCGACGATCTTCGCGACGCGCAGATCGATCTTGGCGAAGTCGTCGATCGAGATGACGCCGGGCGTTTCATCCTTCTCGGCGACGGCTGTCGCGTTGGCCTTCGATTGGGTCCTGGCGCCAGCCGGCGCGGCGGCGTCCGGCGCGGCCTGCAGCGAATCGCGATTGGCCGCCAGCAGCGCTTCGATCTGTTTCGGATCGACACGCGTCATCAAGTGCTTGTACGCGTTGATCGGACGCGCCGAACTCAGCGGCAGATTCGCGTCGGCCCACACCAGCGGTTCGATGCCGAGGAAGGCTTCGACCGCTTCGGCCAGCTTCGGCAACACTGGCTTCAACGCCAGCGACAGCAGGCGGAATGCCTCGACGCTCACGCTGCAGGTTTCATGCAGCGCAACCGCGTTCGCCGGGTCTTTTGCCTGATCCCACGGTTTGGCGGTGTCGACGTAGGCGTTGACCGAGTCGGCCAGTTCCATGGTGTGGCGCAGCGCGCGGTTGTACTCGCGCACTTCGTAGTTCGCGGCGATCTGCGGCACGGCGGCGCGCAGCGTGGCGAGCAACGGATGCTGCATGGCGCTGTCCTGCACGCGGCCATCGAAACGCTTGATCAGGAAACCCGCTGCACGACTCGCGATGTTCACGTACTTGCCGACCAGATCGCTGTTCACGCGCGCCTGGAAGTCGTCGAGGTTCAGGTCGAGGTCTTCCATCGTGCTGTTCAGCTTGGCCGCGAAGTAGTAGCGCAGCCATTCCGGATTCAGGCCGGTGTCGATCACGCTTTGCGCCGTGATGAAGGTGCCGCGCGATTTCGACATCTTCGCGCCGTCAACCGTCAGGAAGCCGTGCGCGAACACGTTGGTCGGTGTGCGGTGGCCCGAAAACTCGAGCATGGCCGGCCAGAACAGCGTGTGAAAATACAGAATGTCTTTGCCGATGAAGTGGTACTGCTCGGCCTTCGAGCCCTTGCGAACCCAGGCGTCGAAATCGAGGCCGCGCTTGTCGGCGAGATTCCTGAAGCTCGCGTAGTAACCGACCGGCGCATCCAGCCACACATAGAAATACTTGCCCGGCGCACCCGGAATTTCGAAGCCGAAATACGGCGCGTCGCGCGAGATGTCCCAGTCGGCGAGCCTGGCTTCGCCTGCGTCGCCGAGCCACTCGCGCATCTTGTTGGTGGCTTCCGGCTGCGCCAGACCGCCCACCCACTCGCGCAGGAAATTCTCGCAGCGCGGATCGGACAAGCGGAAGAAGTAGTGCGTCGAGGTCTTGCGAATCGGCGTGGCGCCCGAGACGACCGAATACGGATTGATCAGATCGGTCGGCTGGTAAGTCGATCCGCATACTTCACAGCTGTCGCCGTACTGGTCTTTCGCGCCGCACTTCGGGCATTCGCCCTTGATGAAGCGATCCGGCAGGAACATTTCCTTGACCGGGTCATACGCCTGTTCGATGTCGCGTGCTTCGATCAGGCCGGCTTCCTTCAGCGCGAGATAGACCGATTCGCTCAGGACGCGGTTTTCCTCAGAATCGGTCGAGTAGTAATTGTCGAACGAAATCCCGAAGCTGTCGAAATCGCGCTTGTGCTCTTGCCAGACGCGCTCGATCAGCTGCTTGGGCGTAATGCCTTCCTTTTCCGCGCGCAGCATGATCGGCGTGCCGTGCGTGTCGTCGGCACCCACGTAATAGACCTCGTGACCGTGCATTCGCAACGTCCGGACCCAGATGTCCGTCTGGATATATTCGACCAGGTGGCCGATATGGATTTGCCCGTTCGCATACGGAAGGGCCGACGTGACGAGAACTTGGCGACGGCCCGACGGCGCGCCTGCGGAGAGATCGGTTGCGGGTGCTGACATAAGGATGGTGGGAGCCTGCGGTGGGACGAAAGGTTGATTCTAGCAGGGCAGGCGACCAGCGCGGGACGGGCCGGCTGGGCCCGGGCCGCGCTGCTGCCGGGGGGGATGGCGCAGAAGCGGTACAAACCGCGCGCCCAAAAAAAACCGGGGCTGCTAACCCCGGAGCAACAACGACAAGAGGAGAATGGTGCCGCGGCGGCATAGCCAGCCACGTACCGTAAAGAGAGACAACGGATTTCCGGCGGAGTTCGAAATTTTTTTCGACCTCGTGCAAAAACCCGTTCGCCAGGCTCACACGGCGCTCCGGACACCGGCCGATTCAGGTCAATGGGGCCCGGCGCCCGGCTAATCCATCCCCTCGAGCCTTGTCCTTATTGCGTCGTGTGCTGTGCCGTGGCACGCAGATAGATTTCCACACGACGGTTTGCCGCACGGCCGGCTTCGGTGTTGTTGTCGGCGATCGGCTGGTTCTGGCCCATGCCTTGTGCCGACAGGCGTTGCGGCGAGATGCCGTGCTGCCCCAGGTAGCCCGTCACGCTTTCAGCGCGGTTGACCGACAGCGTCTGGTTGTAAGCCGGCTGGCCGGTGCTGTCCGTGTGGCCGACCACTTGGGCGATCAGTTCCGGATTCTGGGTCATGGTCTGCGTCAGCTGATCCAGCACCGGCGCGAATGACGGCTTGACCGCGTAGCTATTGGTGTCGAAGGTGACCGAGCTCGGGATGTTCAGCTTGAGCGAACCGTCCGGCTGTTCGGTGATCTGCGTGCCGGTGCCCTTGGTGGCGCCCGACAGCTTGTTATGGATCGCCTGCCAGTTGTAGCCGGTGATGCCGCCTACCGCAGCGCCGACGCCCGCGCCGATCGCCGCGCCCTTGCCACCGCCGAAGATCGCGCCAAGCGCCGCGCCGGTGCCGGCCCCCACGCCCGTACCGACGGCCGTGTTGGTGCCTTGTTGGGTCGCGCAGCCAGCCAGCAACGAACCGGCCACGGCGAACACGGCCAGGCGAGTCATGATTTTTGCGTTCATTTTGATTCCTCTCTTGAGTGAAGCGAGTAAAGCAGCAATTGGGCAGCGATTGACGGCAACGTTAAGCGGCGAAAGTTGCGCTGGTTAACGACCGGCGGCAACCCGTGCGACAACCGCAAAATTCTGGGCCCTTTTCACTCCCGGTCCGACAGCGAAGAAGGGTCTTCCGGCAAGGCTTGGCGCCAACCACTACAATGATGACAGAAGTACGCAGCGATGCGACCCCATGGCGTTCCGCCTGCCCGAAGGGTGCCCGGCATACCTGGTTTTCGCAATCCTGTCTAACAATTTCTTTCAAATTCCGGCGTGTGGCCGAGACTTCGATTCCACCGCGCCGCGAGCGTTCCCCACGGAGTGTCAATGAGTATCGATCGGGCTTTGGTCGACGCTGCCCTTGCGGCCGTCGCTGACCCCAATACCGGCCGACCGTACGCGGCCGCCAAGAACATCAGGAATGTGGTTGTGGAGGCAGACACGGTGAGCGTCGACGTGGTACTCGGCTATCCGGCCGCGCGCCAGTTCGAAGCCATCCGCACACAGTTCGACGACGCGCTGCGAGCCGTGCCCGGCGTAGCCAACGCGCGTGTCCAGGTGTCCCAGCAAGTCGCCGCGCATACCGTGCAACGCGGCGTGAAGCTATTGCCGAACGTCAAGAATATCGTTGCGGTGGCGTCGGGCAAGGGCGGGGTCGGCAAGAGCACGACCGCCGTGAACCTGGCGCTGGCGTTGGCGAGCGAAGGCGCGTCGGTCGGCGTGCTGGATGCCGACATCTACGGTCCGTCGTTGCCGATGATGCTCGGCATCGTGGGCCGTCCCGAGTCTCCTGACGAAAAGTCGATGAACCCGATGACCGGCCACGGCCTGCAGGCCAACTCGATCGGCTTTCTGATCGAGCAGGACAACCCGATGGTGTGGCGCGGCCCGATGGCCACTTCCGCGCTCGAGCAACTGCTGCGGCAGACCAACTGGCAAGATCTCGACTACCTGATCGTCGACATGCCGCCGGGCACCGGCGACATTCAGCTGACCTTGTCGCAACGCGTGCCGGTGACGGGCGCCGTGATCGTCACCACGCCGCAAGACATCGCGCTGCTCGACGCCAAGAAGGGTCTCAAGATGTTCGAGAAGGTCGGCATTCCGATCCTCGGTATCGTCGAGAACATGGGTATGCATATCTGCTCGAATTGCGGTCACGAAGAGCACATCTTCGGCGCCGGCGGCGGCGAGCGGATGGCGAAGGAATATGGCGTCGAGGTGCTCGGCAGCCTGCCGCTCGATATCGCGATTCGCGAGCAGGCCGATTCGGGCCGGCCGAGCGTCGTGGCCGAGCCGGACGGGCGTATCGCGGAGATCTACCGGTCGATCGCGCGCAAGGTCGCGGTCCATATTGCCGAGCGGGCGCGCGACATGACTTCGAAGTTTCCCAACATCGTCGTGCAGAACACCTGAGCAGCGATTCGGGCAAGGGCGCAAGGCGCCGATTTGGGCCTGCTCTCGCGGTATCATGTCGACTTCACAAGTTCGGCCCGGCGGCCGCAGGGGCGGCCGCCGGGCCGGCAAGAGGATCGCATGGGAAAACGAATCGACGGACAGGCGGTGCATGCGTTCATCGTACTGGCTGCCAGCAGTGTGCTGTTATGCGGCTGCAGTGCCTTCCTGAGGCCACAGGAAAAGCGCGCCGACGCGCAGTTGCTGCCCACCGTGGGCAATCAGGCGCGCGGGCTCGTGACGTTCATCGAGCGCTCGGACGGCGTGCAGGTTACCTACAACCTCACTGGCTTGCCACCCAATAGCGACCATGCGTTGCAAGTGCACGAACGCGGCGACTGCAATGCCGCAGACGGCTCCAGCGCCGGCCAGGTGTTTTCGCCGGCAGCCGAGCGTCTGAAGGCGGGTGCGCGGGTCGAGGGCGATCTCGGCAACATTCATGCGGACGCGAACGGCGTGGCCACGGGTTTCATCGTCGCGCCGGATGTGTCGCTCGACGGTATCCGCTCGGTGTTGCAACGCGCGGTGCTGCTGCATCACGACGCTACCGATCCGTATGCCTATCCGCAGCATGGCGCGGGCCCGGCGCTCGCCTGCGGCTCGATTCGCCAGTGAAGGCGAGGCGCGCCGCGTGTGCCATCCGCCTCCACCTGGCCGCTAGCTGCGGCGCTTGCGAGAGGTGCGTGCAGGTGTCGCAGACCGCTCTCACACCCTACCCGCAGCAGCGTTGTCACGATCGCGTAAAATAAGCGCCTTTCGTCGGGGGCGCCTAGCTGGGGACGCCTGGCCCGGCAGGGCTGGTCGGCATGTACACAGTCCCCCCCCGTGGCGCCCGTCAAGGCGGTGCGCCGCCCAGGGCGCTCCCCGACGTTTAGCCGAGTCCGTTGCCCGGTCCCGATACCGGGTTGTTACCTGTCACACATCTGTCATTCACGTCGAGCAGCGTTCACCTATGACCATCAAATCCGACAAGTGGATCCGGCGCATGGCCGAGTCGCACAAGATGATCGAGCCGTTCGTGCCCGATCAGATCCGCGTCTCCGAAGACGGCCGGAAGATCGTCAGCTACGGCACCTCGAGCTACGGCTACGACATTCGCTGCGCCGACGAATTCAAGATCTTCACCAACATCAACTCGACCATCGTCGATCCGAAGAACTTCGACGAGAAGTCGTTTGTCGATTTCAAGGGCGACGTCTGCATCATCCCGCCGAATTCGTTCGCGCTGGCCCGCACGGTCGAGTATTTCCGCATTCCACGCAGCGTCCTGACCGTGTGTCTGGGCAAATCCACGTATGCGCGTTGCGGAATCATCGTCAACGTGACGCCGTTCGAACCGGAATGGGAAGGGCACGTTACGCTCGAATTCTCAAATACGACACCTTTGCCTGCGAAAATCTACGCGAACGAAGGCGTCGCGCAGGTGCTGTTTTTCGAAAGCGACGAGATTTGTGAGACGTCGTACGCGGATCGCGGCGGCAAATATCAAGGTCAGCACGGCGTCACGTTGCCTAAAACGTGACGTCGGCAGCGCACTGACCCACCAGCTATTCGGGTGACCGCTGCACTTTACAAAGCGCAGCGGTCGTTCTTTTTGGAGAATCGCCCATGAAGTTTCGTTTTCCCGTCGTCATCATCGACGAAGATTTCCGCTCCGAGAACATCTCGGGTTCCGGCATCCGGGCCTTGGCCGAAGCAATCGAGAAAGAAGGCGCGGAAGTGCTCGGGTTGACGAGCTATGGCGATCTGACTTCGTTCGCGCAGCAATCGAGCCGCGCGTCGTGCTTCATCCTGTCGATCGACGACGACGAACTGCTGCCGTACGTCGATAACGTCGTGGTGGAAGGCGAAACGCCGGAACTGGCCGCCGCTATCGTCGCGCTGCGCGCGTTCGTGACCGAAGTACGCCGCCGCAACGCGGATATTCCGATCTTCCTGTACGGCGAAACGCGCACCTCGCGCCACCTGCCGAACGACATCCTGCGCGAACTGCACGGCTTCATTCACATGTTCGAGGACACGCCGGAGTTCGTCGCGCGCCATATCATCCGCGAGACCAAGGTGTATCTGGATTCGCTCGCGCCGCCATTCTTCAAGGAACTGGTGCAGTACGCGGACGAGGGCTCGTACTCATGGCACTGCCCGGGGCACTCGGGCGGCGTCGCGTTCCTGAAGAGTCCGCTCGGCCAGATGTTCCATCAGTTCTTCGGCGAGAACATGCTGCGCGCCGATGTCTGCAACGCCGTCGACGAACTCGGCCAGCTGCTCGATCACACGGGGCCGGTCGCCGCGTCCGAGCGCAACGCCGCGCGCATCTTCAGTGCCGATCACGTGTTCTTCGTCACCAACGGCACGTCGACCTCGAACAAGATCGTCTGGCACGGCACGGTTGCGCCGGGCGACATCGTGCTGGTGGACCGCAACTGCCACAAGTCGATCCTGCACGCGATCACGATGACCGGCGCGATTCCGGTGTTCCTCACGCCGACGCGCAACAACTTCGGCATCATCGGCCCGATTCCGCGCAGCGAATTCGAGCCGGAAAACATCCGCAAGAAGATCGAGGCGAATCCGTTCGCGCGCGAGGCGCTGGCGAAGAACCCGAATCTGAAGCCGCGCATTCTGACGATCACGCAGAGCACCTACGACGGCGTGATCTACAACGTCGAGATGATCAAGGACATGCTCGGCGATCTGCTCGACACGCTGCACTTCGACGAAGCGTGGCTGCCGCACGCCGAGTTCCACGAGTTCTACCAGGACATGCACGCGATCGGCGCGGGCCGCCCGCGCATCGGCGCGATGGTGTTCGCCACGCACTCCACGCACAAGCTGCTGGCCGGCATTTCGCAGGCGTCACAGATCGTCGTGCAGGACTCGAAGAACAGCCGCTTCGACAAGCACCGCTTCAACGAAGCGTATCTGATGCACACGTCGACGAGCCCGCAGTACGCGATCATCGCGTCGTGCGACGTGGCCGCGGCGATGATGGAAGCGCCGGGCGGCACCGCTTTGGTCGAAGAGTCGATTGCCGAAGCGCTCGACTTCCGCCGCGCGATGAGCAAGGTCGACGCCGAATACGGCGACGACTGGTTCTTCAAGGTGTGGGGTCCCGACCAGTTCGCCGAAGAAGGCATCGGTTCACGCGAAGACTGGATGCTGCGCCCGAACGATGCGTGGCACGGTTTCGGCCCGCTCGCCGAAGGCTTCAACATGCTCGACCCGATCAAGGCGACCATCGTCACCCCGGGTCTGGATATGGACGGCGGTTTCGGCGAGTCGGGCATTCCGGCCGCGATCGTCACGAAGTATCTGGCCGAGCACGGCATCATCGTCGAGAAGACCGGCTTGTACTCGTTCTTCATCATGTTCACGATCGGCATCACCAAGGGCCGCTGGAACTCGATGGTCACCGAGCTGCAGCAGTTCAAGGACGACTACGACAATAACCTGCCGCTGTGGCGCGTGCTGCCCGAGTTCGTCTCGCATCATCCGACGTACGAGCGTGTCGGCCTGCGGGATCTGTGCGAGCAGATCCACAGCGTCTATCGCGCGAACGACATTGCGCGTTTGACGACCGAGATGTACCTGTCGAGCATGGAACCGGCGATGAAGCCGTCCGACGCGTTCGCCAAGCTCGCCCATCGCGAGATCGACCGGGTACCGATCGACGAACTCGAAGGCCGCGTGACGTCGATTCTGTTGACGCCGTATCCGCCGGGCATTCCGCTCCTGATTCCGGGCGAGCGCTTCAACCGGACCATCGTCAACTATCTGCGTTTTGCGCGCGAATTCAACGAGCGTTTCCCGGGGTTCCACACGGACATCCACGGGCTTGTCGGCGAAACGATCAACGGGCGCATCGAATACTTCGTCGATTGCGTGCGCGCCTGACGATGCGGATAGTGAAGGCCCTGCCAGGTGCCGACCGCTGGCGGCGCGCGCGCTGTGCGCTGGCGTTGACGTCGGCGGCGGTGTTGGGCGCTGCGTTTGGCGCGGTGCCCGGCGCGGTGCTCGGTTTAGCGCCCTCGGCGGCGCATGCCGAAGTCGCCGCTGCCGATCCGATCGACGCGGCGATGCGCACGTGTCTTGCGCGCAGCGACATGTCGTCGACGGCGGGGCAGGTGCAGTGCATGGACAACGCGCGGATCGGCTGGAAGTCCGCGTTGGACAATGCGTGGCAGCAGCTTCAGCCGAAGTTGCCGCCTGCGCAGCGCAAGCAGTGGGAAAAGAGCCAGGCGAGCTGGCAGGCTTCGCGCGACGCCGAGAAGCAGTTGCTGGCCGACGTGTTCGCGACGACGCACGGCACGATGTATGTGCTCGCCGAAGCCGATATGCAGTTGCAACCGGTGCGCGACCGGGCGCTGGCGCTGCGCAGCGCTGCGGCGAGGATCAGCGCCGGCGGCGATCCGCCGCGCCGTCCGCGCGCCTGTACCGCGGATGCGCATTGCGAACACGCGATGTTCGATCTGAACCGTTACTACCGCCGCCTGCAAGCGAAGATGCCGGCGCGCGCGCGGCCGACCCTGGTGCGCGCGCAGAACGCGTGGACGGCGTATCTCAATGCCGCCACGCCGCTGGTCGACGAGCGTGGCCGCATCGACATCATTGGCGCGCGGGTTGCGACGCTCAAGCGTTTGTCGGAGACGGTCGGCAACGATTAGGGGCGGGTCAAACCCCTCACCTCAATCCCGTGCGGAAGAAGCCGCCCCATGGCTTAACCAGTCCAGCACAGCCGAAGCATCGTCATCGGCCCCCTGGCGCGCCTTGGCGACTGTTTCAGCCACGTCCGCGCTAGGTACGGCGCGCCGGATCGCCACGCCAACGGCAAGAATATCGATCATGACGAGATGCAAAATCCGCGAAATCATCGACAACTGCGACTCGCGAATCTCGATGTGATCGGTCTCCAACGCGACGGTGGCCCGCTTGGCCAGAGGCGTATTGCTGGACGTAATGGCAATGACTTTGGCTCCAGCCTGCATGGCGACATCCAGAACGCGCAGCAGCTCAGGCGCACGTCCCGACTTCGACACAGCCACAATCACGTCGCCTTTGCCGAGCAGAGCAGCGGACGCCGCCTGCATATACAGGTCGCCATAGGCAATGGTCGGAATGCCGAACCGGAAAAACTTGTAGTGCGCATCCTGCGCGACGATGTTCGAATTGCCGAGCCCATAGAACTCGATGCGCCGCGCGCCGTTCAGCAGATCGATCGCGCGCTCGACATGCTCGAAATTCAGATGCTCACGCAACTGCAAAATCGCCGACACAGTGTTGTCCAGCACCTTCGCGCCGAAGTCCGTCGCGGTATCGCCCAGGTGCACCTGGCTATGACTGACCGGAATCGTGCCGGTCAAACCCGTCGCCAGCTTCAGCTTGAAATCCGATAACCCCTGGCAGCCCAGCGAGCGGCAAAAGCGGATCACCGTCGGCTGACTCACGTCGGCCTTGCGCGCGATATCGACAATCGGATCGTTGATGATCGAGCGCGGATGATTCAACGCGAGTTCGGCCACGCGGCGCTCGGCCGGCGTCAACGCATCGCGCATCTGGCGAATCCGTTCGAACACGGCCGACGAGCTGCCGCCCGCGCGGTTCGACAGCTGCTCCGCGAGAATCGCGGAGACGCCGAGAAATGCCGGGTACTCGGCGGTAATCACGTAGGTCGGCACGTTCTGCAGATACGCCTCGAAGCGGCCCTTCGCTTCAAAGCGCTTGCGGAACGACGAACGTGCGAAGAATTCGCCGAGCCGCGGCACCACGCCGCCGCCGATGTAGATCCCGCCCAGCGCGCCGAGCGTCACCGCGATATTGCCGGCGAAGGTGCCGAGAATCCCGCAGAACACATCGACCGATTCCGCCGCTAGCGGTTCGCCCGCCAGCGCGCGCTTGACGATCTCTCCCGTGTCGACGTTCGCGGCCACGCGCTTCTTGTCGCGGCCCGCCAGCGCACGGTAGATCACTTCGATGCCGGGGCCCGCGGCCACGCGTTCGAACGACACGTGCGACCACTTCTTGCGCGCGTAGTGCAGCACGATGTCTTCGCGCTCGTCGGCCGGTGCGAACGTGGCGTGGCCGCCTTCACTGCCGAGCGCGATCCAGCGGTCGTCGGCGGGAATCAGGCCGGAGACGCCCATGCCGGTGCCCGGGCCGAGCAAACCGATCACGCTGTTCGGACGGCGCGCGCCGCTGCCTACCTGCACGCGTTGCGTGTCGGTGAGTCCCGGCAGCGCCATCGCCAGCGCCGTAAAGTCGTTCACGACCAGCAGCGTGTCGAAGCCGAGCGCGCGGCGCGTCGCTTCGATCGAAAAGCTCCAGTCGTGGTTCGTCATGCTCACCTGATCGCCGTCGACCGGGTTCGCAATCGCAATCGCCGCATGATTCACGCGGCCGATCTTCGTATCCTTCAGGTACTTCTTGATGACTTCGGCGACGCCCGGATAGTCCTTGCACGGATAGACCTGCACGGACGTGATCTCGCCCGGGCCCGTCTCGAGCGCGAAACGCGCATTGGTGCCGCCGATGTCGGCCAGTAGCCTTGGTCCATCGGCGTGCTGGCCCGCGCCCGGAACAGCCTTAGTTTGCACACCAGTAGACATCGAGTCTCACTCCCTTGTCGTTTGCCAACTTCGAGATGGCATTTTTTTGTGGCGCAGCGGCGGCGGCATTCAGCACGTCCAGCTTGCGCGGTCCGGCGATCAGCAGATACAGGTGCTGCACTTCTTTCAATGCGGATAACGACCAGCTCACGCGCGCATGCGGCGCGGCGCCGGGATGCACGGCAACGAAGCGTTCGGTGGTGGCGATCGCGTGATCCCATTCGGGCGCATCCGCGAAAATCGACGCGGTGTGGCCGTCTTCGCCCATGCCGAGAATCGCGACGTCCGGTGCGGCGCTCAAGCGCGGGTCGGCGTTCAGCGCGGCGATGTGCGCATTCAGATCTTGCGCGATGTCGACGAGCGGCCAGAAAGCGGCGTGCTTCGCGGCGTTCTGCAACAGCGTGTCGCGCACGAGTTGCGCATTGCTCGCGCTGTCCGTTTCCGGCACCCAGCGGTCGTCGACCAGCGTCACGGCAATGCGCGCCCAGTCGAAGGGTTGCGTGGACAACGTCTGCAGGAACGGCCGCGGACTGGTGCCGCCGGACACTGCAAGCGTCGCGGGGCGCGCGCTAGCGGGCGTGCCGGTTGCGGCCGCGGCCGCCTGCGCGGCGAGCGACGCATGTAACGCGTCGCCAACCGCCTTCGCCAACGCGTCGGATTGGGCGCGTTGATCGTCGAAAGCGTGAAGCTCGATCACTTCTCCTCCGTGCTGCTTTCTTGTTAGATCTGCGGAATGTGCGGTGCTGCTCCCGCGACGGCGCCTGCAAGGTGGATGACTCGCAGGCGCCCTCGAGATACCGGCGCCATTCCGTTCGTTCGTCGGTAGGTCGTACGGGCGATGCGCCGTGTTCGGTCGACACGGCACGCCGCCGTGCTTCAATTCTCTTCTTCGAGCCAGCAGGTGCCGTGCTGCGCCAGCATCGCGCTCGCAGCCGCCGGTCCCCACGTGCCTGCCGCATACGGTTTGGGCGGCTTGTGCGAGGCCGCCCATTCGTTGAGGATCGGTTCGACCCAGCGCCATGCGGCTTCCTGCTCGTCGCGCCGCACAAACAGCGCGAGGCGCCCGTTGATCACGTCGAGCAACAGACGCTGATACGCTTCCATCTGCCCTTCGCGGAAGAACCGGTCGAAGGCGAGGTCGAGGTGGACGCTGGCGAGATTCATGCCTTCGCCAGGCTGCTTGGCGAGGCAGTAGAGGCGAATAGTTTCGTTCGGCTGCAAGCGGATCACGAGACGATTGGCGCCGGCGCGCAAGGCCGACGCGCCCAGCGCCGAATGCGGCACCGCACGAAAATTCACCACGATCTCGGCGACGCGATCCGCGAGCCGTTTGCCGGTGCGCAGGAAGAACGGCACGCCGGCCCAGCGCCAGTTTTCGATCTCGACTTTCAAGGCAACGAAGGTTTCAGTCGTGCTGTCCGGCTTCACGCCCGGCTCGGTCGCGTAAGCCGGCACCGAGGTGCCGCG
The DNA here is from genome assembly GCF_003353175.1 of Paraburkholderia lacunae. Taxonomy (GTDB): domain Bacteria; phylum Pseudomonadota; class Gammaproteobacteria; order Burkholderiales; family Burkholderiaceae; genus Paraburkholderia; species Paraburkholderia lacunae. The sequence continues at coordinate 100,680 of NZ_QHKS01000023.1, forward strand.
GATCACGCCCGCATGGTACTGGCCGCGCACCGCGACCTTGCCGATCTCGTCCGGATCGATCGGCTTCAACGCGCGCAGCACGCGCAGCTTTTCGTCGCGCACCGAATCGGAGTCCATCGAGTGGGGCGGTTCCATCGCGACGATCGAAAGCAGTTGCAGCAAATGGTTCTGCACCATGTCGCGCAAGGCGCCGGTGTTGTCGTAGAAGTCGCCGCGCGCTTCGACGCCGAGTTCTTCGGCGATCGTGATCTGGATGCTTTCGACCCATTCGCGGCGCCACAGCGGTTCGAACAGCGCATTGCCGAAGCGCAGCGCAAGCAGGTTCTGCACCGGTTCTTTACCGAGATAGTGGTCGATCCGGTAGATCTGCTCTTCAGCGAAGATTTCGCCGACCGCGTCGTTGATCGCGTTGGACGACTTCAGGTCGTAGCCGAGCGGCTTTTCGAGCACGATGCGCGCATTCTCGTTCAGCCCCACCGAAGCGAGCGCGTGACAGATCGGCACGAACAGCGACGGACCGGTTGCCAGATAGAACACGCGAATGCCGGGCAAGTCCTTGATGGCGTCGCGCAGCAGCACGAAGTCTTCCGGGTTGCCCAGATCGATCTTCGCGAACTCGATGCGCTGCAAAAAGCTCGCCCACGCGGCCTCATCCACACCGTTCTTCGACACGTGCGGCTTGACGTGCTCATTGACCCATTCGAGGTACCCGGCGCGATCGGACACATGCCGCGCCACCGCGACAATCTTGCCGCTGGCAGCCAGCATGCCGCCCGCACGGTGTGCTTCAAACAGAGCGGGGAGGATCTTGCGCATCGACAGATCGCCGGTTCCGCCGAAGAGAACGAAGGTGAAACTTGAGTCGGTTTGCATGAGTCTCCGTCGATGTCCTGGGGCCGCCGTGGTGACCGGAAAGGGCGACCGTAGTCCGATAAAATATTTTTTGACACTGAATTGTAGTTTAACTACAATCCAAATCAAGAGGTAGCGCTAATTCGATGAAAAAAGCGTGCGCTGTCAGGCAAGAGGCACGTTTTTCCGAATCGGCAGGCGTCCCCTGCATGTTAACGGACATCGCGTGTCGGCACGTGCCAGCATGCCCCGGCGGCCCTTACGGAAAGCCGGACGGCTAAATGGCTGGCAGAGCGGTTCCCAGGCGATTGGCCGGTTAGCGTGCGAGGCACCTCGAGTCTGGCCGCGCGCAACGCGGGCAGGCAAAAATCAAAAGAGGAGACAGTCAGTTGCATCCCGAACCACTCATCTCTTGAGCGTCCAGCGGCCGAACCCCGGTCCGCCGGCCCATGCCTCGCGCATGCGCCCGACCGTGCTCGATCGCCCAGTGTTTTGCCTGTTTGAACCAACCACAGCACCCTGGCGACATCAGGGGCCATTTGTTTTTTGTTCAGGTGTCTGGAGGAGATAAGCAATGAAATTTCGCGCGATCATGGGCGCTTTGTGCGCCGCGGGTCTGATGTGTGGCGTGTCGGCTGTGCAGGCTGCCGAGTCGGTCGAAGTGTTGCACTGGTGGACTTCGGGCGGCGAATCGAAAGCCGTCGGCGTCCTCAAGGACGACATGACGAAGCAGGGCTACACGTGGAAGGACTTCGCGGTTGCTGGCGGCGCAGGTGCGGCTGCCATGACGGCACTCAAGACGCAGGTGATCTCGGGCAACGCGCCGAGCGCTGCGCAGATCAAGGGTCCGCTGATCCAGGACTGGGCTTCGCAAGGCGTGCTGACGCCGATCGACGCGGCTGCGGCTGACTGGAAGAAGAACCTGCCGCCGGAAATCGACAAGATCATGCACGCGGACGGTCACTATGTCGGCGCGCCGTTCTCGGTGCACCGCGTGAACTGGCTGTATATCAACAAGGCGGCACTGGACAAGGCAGGCGGCAAGGCGCCGACCACGTGGCCTGAATTCTTCGCCGTGGCCGACAAGATGAAGGCCGCCGGCATCCAGCCGATCGCGATGGGCGGTCAACCGTGGCAGGACCTGACGCTGTGGGAAGACGTGGTGCTGTCGCAAGGCGCCGACTTCTATAGGAAGGCGCTGGTCGACCTCGACGAAAAGACGCTGACCTCGGACAAGATGGTCGGCGTGTTCGACACGGTCCGCAAGATCCAGGGTTACTTCGACGCGGGCCGCACGGGCCGTGACTGGAATCTGGCCACGGCCATGGTCATCAACGGCAAGGCCGGCATGCAGTTCATGGGCGACTGGGCGAAGGGCGAATTCGCCAACGCCGACAAGAAGTCGGGCTCGGACTACGTGTGCGCCGCCGTGCCGGGTACGGAAAAGTCGTACACGTTCAACGTCGACTCGTTCGTGTTCTTCCAGCAGAAGGGCCAGAAGACGGCAACGTCGGGCCAACTCGCGCTGGCCAAGACGATCATGTCGCCGGACTTCCAGGAACAGTTCAGCCTGAACAAGGGTTCCATCCCGGTCCGTCTGGGCGTGTCGATGGCCAAGTTCGACGACTGCGCGAAGAAGTCGTACGCGGATGAACAGGTGTCGATCAAGTCGGGCGGCTATGTGCCTTCGCTGGCACACGGCATGGCGCAACCGGATGCAGCAGCCGGCGCGATCTCGGACGTGGTCACGAAGTTCATGAACTCGCAGCAGGATTCGAAGAGCGCGGTTGTAGCGCTCGCGAAGGCAGCGAAGACCAAGTAAGTGAAGTAGACGAAGCGGCGCGCCCAGCTGTTCAGTGAGCGGGCGCCGGGCGCGCTCTTCGGATCGCCTGCAGCGGTTGCGTCAGCGGTTGCGTTACTTCGGGCAGGAACTTCACCCCTGGTTTCATCGAGTCATACCCATGCCGTTGCGGTCGCGCGTTGTCCTGACGTGAGCCCTTGGCGGTACAGTTTCAGCAGGAGTCGAGTAGTGACTGCTTCTATCAGCGGAAACGGGAAAAACACGGCCTCCGTGACCCGCCGCGGGTCGCCGATGGCGGCCCTTGCCGATCGCTGGATTCCGAAGCTGGTGCTGGCACCCAGCGTCGTGATCAGCCTGATCTTCGTGTACGGCTTCATCGCCATAACCGGCTTTCTGTCGTTGTCCAATTCGCGGCTGATGCCACGGTATGAATTTGTCGGCCTCGACCGTTATCGCGAGCTGTTCGATAACGATGTGTTCTGGACCTCGGCGGCGAACCTCGGCTGGTTCGGTATTCCGTTCATCGGTGTCTGTATCGGCCTGGGTCTGTTCCTCGCCATCCTGCTCGATCAGCAGATCCGCAATGAAGGCGCGCTGCGCGCCGTGTTCCTGTATCCGATGGCGCTGTCGTTCATCGTGACGGGTACGGCGTGGCAATGGATCATGACGCCGAGCATCGGCCTCGAAAAAGTGTTCCACGACTGGGGCTGGACGAGCTTCTCATTCAGCTGGCTGGGGGACCCGGACAAGGCGATTTTCTGCGTCGTCGTCGCGGCCGTGTGGCAATCCACCGGCTTCGTGATGGCGTTGTTCCTCGCGGGCTTGCGCGGCGTCGACGCGGAAATTTTCAAGGCTGCGCAGATGGACGGCGCGAGCTTGCCGACCATCTATCGCAAGATCGTGATTCCGAGCATGCGTCCGGTGTTCTTCTCCGTGCTGCTGATCCTCTGTCACATCACGATCAAGACTTTTGACCTCGTCGTCGCATTGACGGCGGGTGGGCCGGGTACGTCGTCTTCGCTGCCGGCTATTTTCATGTACACGTTTTCGTTCAACCGCGGGCAGCTGGGCGTCGGCGCCGCGTCGTCGATCATGATGCTCGCCACCGTCGTGGCCGTGCTCGTGCCGCTGATGTATCTGGAATCGAGGAGCACCCGCAATGCAGCCTAAGATGACGATCAGCCGTGCCGTCATTTACGCGGCCTTGATTCTGTTTGCCCTGTATTTCCTGTTTCCGCTGTACGTGATGCTGTCCACCTCGTTCAAGGACATCGACCAGCTGCGCACCGGCAACCTGTTGACGCCGCCGTCGCACTGGACCGCCGATCCCTGGATCAAGGCCTGGAGCGGCGCCTGTACCGGCGTGCGTTGCGACGGCATGCAGCCGTTCTTCATGAACTCGGTGCGCATGGTGATTCCGGCCGTGCTGATCTCGTCGATCATCGGCGCGTTCAACGGCTACGTGCTCACGCACTGGCGTTTCCGTGGCGCCGACCCGATTTTCACGATGCTGCTGGTGGGCTGCTTCATTCCGTTTCAGGCGATCCTGCTGCCGATGGCGCGCTTCGAAGGCTTCCTCGGCCTGTCGAATTCGATAACCGGTCTGGTGGTGGTGCATGTGATCTACGGTATTGCCTTCACCACGATGTTCTTCCGCAACTTCTACGTCAGCGTGCCGGCTGAACTGGTGAAGGCGGCGCGTATCGACGGCGCGGGTTTTTTCACGATCTTCACGAAGATCCTGCTGCCGGTCTCGCTGCCGATTTTCATGGTGTGCCTGATCTGGCAATTCACGCAGATCTGGAATGACTTCCTGTTCGGGATAGTGTTCTCCGGCGTCGATTCGATGCCGATCACGGTAGCGCTGAACAACCTCGTGAACACCTCGACCGGCGTGAAGGAATACAACGTGGACATGGCCGGCGCAATCATCGCCGCCTTGCCGACCTTGCTCGTCTATATCGTCGCCGGACGCTATTTCGTGCGCGGCCTGACGGCGGGCGCGGTCAAGGGCTAAGCGGCGCAAACCATCCGGGCGCGGCGGCGTTTCCTCGGCGAAGCGCCACCGTTACCCGACAGACGTTCCTGAGAAAACGCCGGGCCGCCCCAGGTTTTCTCAGCCCCCCTCGGGGGGGCCTGGCGCGAAGTGCCAGGTTTGGGGGCGCTTTCAAGCAGTACCAGAGACAAGAGGATTCACAGCATGGCAAGCCTTTCCATCCGTGACGTGTACAAGACTTACCCGAACGGGGTGCCGGTTCTGAAGGGTGTCAACATCGACATCGAAGACGGCCAGTTCCTGATTCTCGTCGGTGGCTCGGGCTGCGGGAAGTCGACGCTGCTCAACATGATCGCCGGCCTCGAAACCGTGACCAAAGGCGAGATCCAGATCGACGGCAAGACGGTAAACAACCTGTCGCCGAAAGATCGCGACATCGCGATGGTGTTCCAGTCGTACGCGCTGTATCCGTCGATGACGGTGCGCGAGAACATCTCGTTCGGGCTGAACATCCGCAAGGTGCCGAAGAACGAACAGTCGCAGATCGTCGATCGTGTGTCGAACACGCTGCAGATCACGCATCTGCTGGACCGCAAGCCGGGCCAGCTGTCCGGCGGCCAGCGTCAGCGCGTGGCGATGGGCCGTGCATTGGCGCGCGATCCGGTGATGTTCCTGTTCGACGAACCGCTGTCGAATCTGGACGCGAAACTGCGTATCGAGATGCGTTCGGAAATCAAGCTGCTGCATCAACGCCTCGGCACGACGATCGTCTACGTGACGCATGATCAGATCGAAGCGATGACGCTCGGCGACCGCATTGCGGTGATGAAAGACGGCATCGTCCAGCAGTTCGGCGCGCCGCAGGAAATTTACGACTCGCCGGCGAATCTGTTCGTAGCCGGCTTCATCGGCGCGCCGCCGATGAACTTCATTCAGGGCAAGCTGGTGGAGCAGGGCGCGGGCGTCGGCATCGAACTGGATACGGGCGTGGCGCGCAATGTCCTGAACCTGCCTTTCGACTCCGCGAAGGTGAAGTCGCATCTTGGGCGCGACGTGGTCCTCGGCTTGCGCCCGGAGCGGATCACCGACGCGCGCGGCGCGCATGGCGACAACGCGAAGTTGCAGCCGATCGAAGTGAAGGTCGACGTGATCGAGCCGACCGGCCCGGACACGCTGGTGTTCGCCCAGGTCAACGGCAAGCGCATCGTGAGCCGGGTGCACCCGGCTTCGAATCCGCAGCCGTTGTCGAATACGACGCTGTTGTTCGATGCGTCGAAGGCGGTGCTGTTCGATCCTGCCAACGAAGAGCGGCTTGCCTGACAACCGCCGGTTGGCTGAGCGATCCGGTTTGGAAAAGCCCCACGCGTGTGAAACGTGCGGGGCTTTTTTCTTGGGGTGGCTATTGCTCGCCGGTGCTGCGCAGATCCGGATTGTTGCGCGCGAGTTCGCTCACCCAGTCGATGAACGCGCGCAGCCGTGAGCTCAGATTGCGGCGATGCGCGTAGAGAATCGACAGCGGCGTGGCTGGACTGGCGTACGACGTGAGGATCTCCCGTAGCGCGCCTTGTTCGATCAGATCGGCGACCATGAAGCGCGACGGCTGGATGATGCCGTGTCCGAGCGCGCCCGCGCTCATGTAGACCGTGCCGTCGTTCACGGCGAGCACGCTTTTCATGGTGACCTTGACGAGCTCGCCGCTGACTTGGTACTCGAACGGGAAGGTCTTGCCGCTGCGCGCGGAAACGTAGTTGACCGCGCGATGCTCGCTGAGCTCTTCCAGCGTGGTTGGCGTGCCGTATTTGTCCAGATAGGCGGGCGACGCGCAGGTGACGATCCGCGCGTTGCCGATGCGCCGCGCCACGAGACTCGACTCCTCCGGCGTACCCATGCGGATCACGCAGTCCACGCCGTCCTGAATCAGGTCGATATTGCGGTCCGCCAGCCCGAGCCGCACGTCGATCTCGGGGTATTGTCGGTAGAAATCGTCGAGCGCGGGAAGCAGCAATACGCGCGCGAGCGTGCCGGACGTATCCACGCGAATCGTGCCGCTCGGGTTCTCCCGCTTGTTCGACAGCGAGGACTCCGCGTCGGCGACCTCGGCGAGAATGCGCACGCATCGCTCATAAAACAGCGCGCCGTCGTCGGTGACGCTGACCTGGCGTGTCGAACGGTTCAGGAGCCGTACGCCGACGTGTTCTTCGAGTGCCTGGATCGTGCGGCTTACCTTGGCGCGGGGCAGGTCGAGCGATTCGGATACTTTGGAGAAGCTGTTGGCGTCGACCACACGCGTAAAGATCTCCATCGCCTCGAAACGGTCCATATCTATGCCTTGTCAGTGATTGGCGGAAGTGGTTTTGGAATTGAAGTGTATAGGCTGGCAGGATTGTTGTGGCAAGCCGCGCAAGCCGGGGCGTCCGCGTTTGCGTCCGGGTTGCGGCCCGGCCTGCGCGCGGGGCGGCGCGCCCGCAGGCGCGCCGCCGGTTCGATGCGGTCAATCCCGATCGGGTGCGCCGAGCGGGAACAGCGGGCGATAGGGGCGTGCTTCGTCGACAGCGCGCGCAAATGACGGGCGCGCCAGCAGTCGTTGCCGGTAGGCGAGCACGCGAGGGAACACTGGGCCGATGCGATGCGTCCAGTCGGCATAAAACAGGGAGGGGGCGGCACTGCAGTCGGCGAGGCTGAACGTGTCGCCGGCGGCCCATTCGCGTTCTGCCATCGTCTTGTCGAGCCAGCCGTAGGCGGTATCGAGCATCGCGCGTGCTTCGGCGACGCCGCGGGCGTCACGCTCCGTCTCGGGCCGAAGACTGTCGTAGACGATCTTTTGCTGCGGTGTGGATATGTAGTTATCGAAGAAGCGATCCATGCTGCGGACTTCGAGCGCGGCGCGGGCGTTCGCCGGAAGCAGCGCCACAGGGCCGGGATGGTACAGACCGAGGTATTCGATGATGGTGGTCGCTTCCGTCACGGTGCGGCCGGCGTCGACGAGTACAGGAAAGCGCTTGAGCGGCCACAGTGCCGCGAATTCGGCCATGATTTGCGGATCGTCGTGCAACAAAACGCGAAAATCGAATGCAGTGCCGTTTTCGTACAGCGCGATCAGGACCTTTTGGGAATACGACGAGAACGGATGGGCGTAGAGCTTCAGAGTCATCGTGATCACCTTTTCGATTGAGCAGAAGTCACGGCCGCCGGCAGGGCCGCTTTACCCGACGACGAACGACGCGGGGAGAAATCGACACCGGCGAAGTCGTTTTCTGGGCGGTGCTTCACCGCGGAGCCGCCGACGGCCCCCGCAGCGCGAAGACTTTGCCGCGCCGTAGGCAAGCAAAAATCAGTGCGGCAAGCGCACATTGAACCTGAACGTCACCAATCTCGCGAGCAAAATAAACCCGGTAGCGATCAGCACGCTATAAACCGTATCGAAATTGACGTAATCAAGCGCCACATACAACCAGCACCCGACAAAAGCACACGTCGCATACGGTCGCGAATCGCGCAAAATAAGCGGCACTTCATTGCAGAGCACGTCGCGGATCACACCGCCGAACACGCCGGTCATCACCCCCATCATCACGGACGTGAACCACGGCATCTGCGCGTCATGCGCGATCGACGTCCCGGCAATACTGAACAACCCCAGCCCGACAGCATCGGCAATCAGCAGCACACGTTCAGACAACAACCGCGAAGTCATCTTCAGCAACGTCGGCGCAAACAGCGACATCACAAAAATGGCGATCAGATAATCCTGATGCGCGACCCAATAAAAGGGCCGCCGCTCCAGCAGCACGTCGCGCAACGTCCCGCCGCCGAAGGCCGTGGCGATCGCCACCAGAAAAGTCCCCACTGCATCGAGCCGTCGCGTCTTCGCTTCGATTAATCCGGAAATCGCGTACGCGAAAATAGCCAGCGCCTCCATGATGGTCAGCGCAAGCGTCAGCCTCGGATGGATCATCGGGACTCCGTCAGGACCTGGCGTGAGCCGGCGATGCGCCCGACTGCAGCAGCACGACCACCGCACCCGCGCCGCCGTCGTGAGGGCGCGCCTGACAGAACGCGATCACCTCGGCTTTCTGCACGAGCCACGCCCGTACTTTGCCCTTTAGCACAGGCTCTTTACCGATCGACCCCAAGCCCTTGCCGTGAATCACGCGCAAACACCGCAAGCCGCGCTTCACCGATTCGCGAATGAATTCGGCCAGCGCCTCGCGCGCTTCCTCGCGCCGCATGCCGTGCAGATCGATTTGCGCCTGCACGATCCAATCGCCGCGCCGCAGTTTCCGCACGACTTCCTGACTCACGCCAGGCCGGCAATAAGACAGCGTCTCGTCGGTGTCGAGCAGCACTTCGGGGTCGAACTCATCGGAGATCGCTTCGTGCAGTACGGCTTCTTCGTCGCGTCTGGTTTGAACCGGCATCGGCGATGGCGGAGTGCGCGGTGGCGTGGCGCGTGGCGGCACGGCTAACGGCGCAACCGCGCCGATCTCGCGGCGAAACAGATCGGCATCCGCTGAGGCCTCGCGTTGCGCCGCCGCGGCTGCCGCGCGTTCGCTCTCACGCCGTTGCGCCTCGCCCTTTAATGCGTCGCGCAGCGCGCCGAGCCCGGCAAGACCCGCTGCGGGGTCGAGCTTCGGTTTGACGACGGGCGCGGCCTGCCTGGACGCTGCCGCCTCGGGCTTGGCAACGGCACGCGGGCGTTTCGGTTCGCTCGGATGAGGCTGATTCTTCGGCATATCGCTAATACACGCAGAAAAGTAGATCGTTCAAGCAACGTCGCACCCGCTGCGGACAGTGTCGCGGTGCATCGTTCAGCAGCAAGACACAAAGGGCGCAGAGCAGCGTACGCAAAGCAGCGGACGCAAAGCGAACGACGCAAAGCGAACGACGCAAAGCGAACGACGCAAAGCGAACGACGCAAAGCGAACGACGCAAAAAAGGCCGCTGGCTTGTCAGCCGCGGCCTTCGATACAGCAAGCGGCCGGGCCACGCCCAACCGCTATTTTACCGTCGCTGATCAGCGCTCGGCTTCCGCGCTCATCACGTGCTCGCCGATCTCTTCGATGGTTTCCAGATAGCGTTGCGCATCGAGCGCGGCCATACAGCCGGTGCCCGCGCTGGTGATCGCTTGGCGATAGATGTGATCCTGTACGTCGCCCGCAGCGAACACGCCCGGCACGCTGGTGGCCGTTGCAAAGCCGTTCAGGCCGCCTTTGGTGATGATGTAGCCGTTCTTCATCTCCAACTGGCCAGCAAAAATGTCCGTGTTCGGCTTATGGCCGATCGCGACGAACAGGCCTTGCAACGCGATATCCGTGGTTTCGCCGGTTTGCGTGTGCTTGATGCGCAGGCCGGTCACGCCGGATTGATCGCCGGTCACTTCGTCGAGCGTATGGTTCCACTTGATTTCGACAACGCCTTCTTTTTCCTTCGCGAGCAGGCGGTCGATCAGGATCGGCTCGGCGCGGAACTTGTCGCGGCGATGGATCACGGTCACCTTCTTTGCGATGCCCGCAAGATAGAGGGCTTCCTCGACCGCGGTGTTGCCGCCGCCGATCACGGCCACATGTTGTTGCTTGTAAAAGAAGCCGTCGCAGGTGGCGCAGGCCGACACGCCTTTGCCCATGAACGCTTCTTCGGACGGCAGGCCGAGATACTGCGCCGATGCGCCGGTCGAGATGATCAGCGAGTCGCAGGTGTATTCGCCCGAATCGCCGATCAGGCGGATCGGCTTCTCATCCAGCTTGGCTGTATGGATATGGTCGAAGATGATTTCGGTGTTGAAGCGCTCGGCGTGCTCCAGAAAGCGCGTCATCAGTTCCGGGCCTTGCACGCCATTGGCGTCCGCCGGCCAGTTTTCGACGTCGGTTGTGGTCATCAGCTGGCCGCCCTGGGCGAGACCCGTGACGAGCACCGGCGACAGGTTGGCGCGCGCCGCGTAGACCGCAGCCGTATAGCCGGCGGGGCCGGAACCGAGAATCAGAACCTTGGCGTGTTTCGTGGAAGATGCGGGCATGATCGAAATCCTTATACGGCGCCGGGCTCGCCCATGCGAGGCCGCGCGACTTGAGCTGAAACTGTAGTTGGGTATCAGCGCGCCATTATAAAGGCCGGCAAGCCGGCCTGCTCCATGAAGCTTTCCGATCGCCGCGATAGCCTGCAGGCATTCCGCGGGCATTCTTCATACGCCCTTTCAGGCACGCGCAGGGACGCTCAGACATTCGCCGGCATCTTCAGGCACGCCGGGGCGGCCGTTGCCTGGCTAATCGGCCAAGCGGCCAAGCGGCCAAGTTACCGTCATTTACAGCCTGGCATCCGGCACTGCGTTTACAATATCCCGGATCGAAGTCCCCGGTAGCCGGGACCGGGCCTGAAGCCGCGCGGGGCGCCGCTTGGGCCGCGACTCTTGGCCGCGAATTGGCCACACAAGCAACAGGATCAATGGCAAAAGCTCCCTATTCCGCGAGCGCGCAGGCATTGCCGCACCGCATGTCGCGCCTTTTCACCGAAATCCGCTGGATCTTGCAGGTGGCGCTCGGCGTATTCCTGCTGATGGCGCTCGTCAGCTACAGCCGGCGCGATCCGAGCTGGACGCACGCCGCGCAGGTCGACCATATCGCCAACTGGGCGGGCCGCGTCGGCGCATGGACGTCGGACATCTTGCTGCTGCTGTTCGGGCTGTCCGCCTACTGGTGGATCGTGCTGCTCGGGCGCCATATCTCCGCCAATTACCGTCGTATCACCCGTAACGAGGATCTTCAGGAGGACACGCCGCGCGACGCCGGCTGGCTCGCGGACGCGTTCGCCTTCGTGCTGGTGTTGCTCGCCTGCGACGGTATCGAAGCGTTGCGCATGTGGTCGCTGAAAGTGCAGTTGCCGCGCGCGCCGGGCGGCGTGATCGGCGAGGCGGTGGCGCGCGGGGTGTCGCACGCGCTGGGCTTCACGGGCGGCACGTTGGCGCTGCTGATCGTGCTCGGGATCGGGTTGTCGCTGTATTTCCGTTTTTCCTGGCTGTCGGTGTCGGAAAAGCTCGGTGAATCGATCATTTCGGCGGTCACGTTCGCCAAGCTGCGCCGCGAGGCGGGCCGCGACCGTAAATTGGGCGAGGCCGCGGCGGTCAAGCGCGAAGGCAAGGTCGAAAAGGGCCGTGTGCGGATCGAGGAGCACGAGCCGGTCATGATCGTGCCGCCGGTGGTCACGCCGGCCAAATCGGAACGGGTCGAGAAAGAGCGGCAAGTGCCGCTGTTCACGGACCTGCCGGGCGATTCGACCTTGCCGCCGATCTCGCTGCTCGACGCGGCGCCGGCCGCGCAGGAAACCATTTCCGCCGACACGCTCGAATTCACGTCGCGGCTGATCGAGAAGAAGCTCAAGGACTTCGGCGTCGAAGTGAGCGTGGTCGCAGCCTATCCCGGTCCGGTCGTCACGCGTTATGAAATCGAACCGGCCACGGGCGTGAAGGGCAGCCAGATCGTCGGTCTGGCCAAGGACCTGGCGCGCTCGCTGTCGCTGGTGTCGATTCGCGTGGTCGAGACGATTCCGGGCAAGAATTTCATGGCTTTGGAGTTGCCGAACCAGCGCCGTCAAACTGTGAGCCTCTCGGAGATTCTCGGCTCGGCGGTGTATGCGGATGCGGCTTCGCCGCTGACCATGGGCCTCGGCAAGGATATCGGCGGCAAGCCGGTGTGCGCCGACCTCGCGAAAATGCCGCACTTGCTGGTGGCCGGCACCACCGGTTCGGGCAAATCGGTGGGGATCAACGCAATGATCCTGTCGCTGCTCTACAAGGCGAGCGCCGATCAGGTCCGCATGATCCTGATCGATCCGAAGATGCTCGAAATGAGCGTCTACGAAGGTATTCCGCACCTGCTGTGTCCGGTGGTCACGGACATGCGCCAGGCCGGTCACGCGCTGAACTGGGCGGTGGCCGAAATGGAGCGCCGCTACAAGCTGATGAGCAAGTTGGGCGTGCGCAACCTCGCCGGCTACAACAACAAGATCGACGAAGCCGCGAAGCGCGAGGAGAAGCTGCCGAATCCGTTCAGCCTGACGCCGGACGATCCGGAACCGCTCACGCGCCTGCCGAACATTGTCGTCGTGATCGACGAACTCGCCGACCTGATGATGGTGGTCGGCAAGAAGGTCGAAGAGCTGATCGCGCGGATCGCGCAGAAGGCGCGCGCGGCCGGCATCCATCTGATTCTGGCCACGCAGCGTCCGTCGGTGGATGTGATTACCGGGCTGATCAAGGCCAACGTGCCGACGCGGATGGCCTTCCAGGTGTCGTCGAAGATCGATTCGCGCACGATTCTCGACCAGCAGGGCGCGGAATCGCTGCTCGGCATGGGCGACATGCTGTATTTGCCGCCGGGCAGCGGCTTGCCGGTGCGCGTGCATGGCGCGTTCGTGTCGGACGAGGAAGTGCACCGCGTCGTCGATAAGCTCAAGGAGCAGGGCGAGCCGAACTATATCGAGGGCATTCTCGAAGGCGGTGTGACGGGCGAGGGCGACGAAGGCTCCGCGGGCGCCGGCGGAACCGGCGCTGGCGACGGCGAGTCGGACCCCTTATACGACCAGGCGGTCGATGTGGTGCTGAAGAACCGCCGCGCGTCGATCTCGCTGGTGCAGCGGCATTTGCGCATCGGCTATAACCGCGCGGCGCGCCTGCTCGAGCAGATGGAGAACTCGGGTGTGGTGTCGGCGATGTCGTCGAACGGCAACCGCGAGATTCTGGCGCCGGCACGGGAAGCGGAATAAATCCAGTCGAACGGGCTTGGCGACATCAGCCTGGCGAAATCAGCCTGGCGCCACGAGCCGGCGGAATCGGCCGAGGCGGCATAAGCGTGGTTTAAGAGTCGTTGCTTAAGCTGATTCCCAAGGGTTCGCGCTTTGGGCTTGCCGACCTGGCGATCGCCGTTCATCGTGCGCCGGCCGGATCCTTGGTTACCGGCCGCCGGAACCGCCAAACAAATTCAATCAAGGGAGAAAACACCATGCAGCCATTCGCGCAGCAGCACGCTCGACAGCGTGCCCAGTCCAGCCGTTTCGGCCAACTCGCTCGTACGGTCGTGCGGGGCGTCGGCTGTGTGGCGATCGGCGCGTCGATGCTCGTCGCGTCGCAGGCATTCGCGAGCGGCACCGAGCAACTGAAGGCGTTCGTCGCGCAAGTCCACTCGGCGCGCGGCACCTTCGTGCAGCAGGAAGTGCGTGCGCCGAGCAAGGCGCAGCAGGGCGCAAGCGGCGCGAGCGGGGTATTGTCGACGGGCGGCGGCAAGAGCGGCACGTCGAGCGGCACCTTCACGTTCGCGCGTCCCGGCAAGTTCATCTGGCAATATGAAAAACCGTATGCGCAACTGCTGCAAGCCGACGGCGACAAGCTCTACGTGTACGACAAGGATCTGAATCAGGTCACGGTGCGCAGCCTTGGCGGCGCGCTCGGCGCGAGCCCGGCCGCGATCCTGTTCGGCAGCAACGATCTGGACAAGAACTTTACGCTGCGCGATGCGGGCGTGAAGGCCGGCATCGATTGGCTCGAACTCACGCCGAAGGCGAAAGACACGCAATTCCAGCGCGTCGGCATCGGCTTCAAGGATGGCAATCTCGAAGCGATGGAATTGCACGACGTGTTCGGCAACGTCACATTGCTGACGTTCTCCAACATTCAGAAGAACCCGCCGTTGCCGGCGGATGCGTTCAAGTTCATCGTGCCGAAGGGCGCGGACGTGATCAACGGATAACCCGCACAGCTGGCTACGCAATGAAAAAAAGTCCGCGCATTCAGTGAATGCGCGGACTTTTTTGTTCGCGGCATGTGCTGTGCGGTACGGTTACTCATCCGCTTCCGGAGCCTGAACTGGATGCGCGGCCTTCATATCGTCGATAAACGCCTCGACGATATCGGTGCGATGCTGCCGCGCCCGCGTGACCATATGAAACGCGACGCGGTAACGCATCCTGGCCGGGTTCAACGCGGCAAGCAAACCTTGCTTGACGAACGGCGCCGCAAAATGCCCCGGCAAATAGCCGAGATGATGGCCCGACAACACCAGCATCGCGACCGCTTCCATGTTGTCCGCGACGGCGGTGACGTTCTGCGGCGTGGTAGCGCTCTCTGCCTCGGGCAACGGATAACTGCGCCACGCCCATTCGTGAGCCGCGGCTTCAGCGGGCGACACCTCACCGGCCGACGTGAACAAAGGATGCCCTTTCGCGCAATACGCGAACTGATCTTCGGCGAACACTTCGGTGTATTCGAGCGACGGTACGCGGTGCCAGAAATAGCCGATGCCGATCTGAATCCGGCCATTGAGCAGCAGCTCTTCCAGCTCGCCCGGCGAGCGGACCCGAATCGAAAAGCGCACCGACTGATCGCGCGCGCGAAACCGGCCGATCGCGTCGCTGATGCGCGCGCTCGCCGATACTGGCGTGTGGCCGATCATGCCGATATCGAGCGTGCCGACCAGCTTGCGGCCGACATTGCGCGCCTGCATGCCGAAGGTATCGACGGCGGACAACAGAGCGCGGGCCGCGTCGATGAACTGCTCGCCGCGCGCGGTCAGACTGAAGCCGCCGCGGCCGCGCTCACAGAGCCGGTAGCCAAGACGCGTTTCCAGCGTGGCGAGCTGGGTGCTGATGGTCGACTGGCCGACGTTGAGCGTCGCCTGGGCCGGCGAGACACCGCCGGCGTCGACGATGGCAAGGAAGACGCGGATCAGGCGCAGGTCGAGATCGGTGAGTTGGGAGAACATGCGTCAAGATACATCGTTAAAAATCGATGTTAAGTTTATTCTGTTCGTATTTTAACTTCGAGGAAACTGCTCAAGAATCGAGATTCGCCCAGCGAGGTGCGTTTCCCTTCAGCCGTTTGCACCCTATTGGCTTAGTGCCCCTTTTTCATTGCCGAGACACGATGAATACTTCCTCCTTCATTTCCCCCGACGCCGGCGAACGGCCCCAACCGCTGTCCGGCAACGTGATGCCCCGCTGCGGCGGCATCGCGACGATGATGCGGCTGCCGAACGTCGGCTCGGCCGAAGGGTTCGACGCCTGTTTCGTCGGCGTGCCGTTCGATCTCGGCACCTCGAACCGCACCGGCGCGCGCTTCGGGCCGCGCCAGATCCGCAGCGAATCGGTGCTGCTGCGCCCGTACAACATGGCCACGCGCGCCGCGCCGTTCGATTCGCTGCGCGTGGCCGACATCGGCGACGTCGCGATCAATCCGTACAACCTGCACGATTCGATCAAGCGCATTGAAACCGCGTACGACGAAATTCTGCAGTACGGCTGCAAGCCGATCACGCTCGGCGGCGATCATACGATCGCACTGCCGATCCTGCGCGCGATTCATCGCAAGCACGGCAAGGTCGGCCTGATTCACGTCGACGCGCACGCCGACGTCAACGACACCATGATGGGCGAGAAGATCGCGCACGGCACGCCGTTTCGCCGCGCGGTGGAAGAGGGTTTGCTGGATTGCGACCGCGTCGTGCAGATCGGTCTGCGCGGCACCGGCTACGCCGCGGAAGATTTCGACTGGTGCCGCGATCAGGGCTTCGAAGTCGTGCAGGCCGAGGCGTGCTGGAACCAGTCGCTCGCGCCGTTGATGGCGCGCGTGCGCGAACGGATGGGCGACGCTCCGGTGTACATCACGTTCGATATCGACGGGATCGATCCGGCTTTCGCGCCGGGTACGGGCACGCCGGAGATCGCCGGTTTGACAGTGCCGCAGGCGCTGGAAATCATTCGCGGCTCGCATGGTTTGAACATTGTCGGCTGCGATCTGGTCGAGGTGGCGCCGCCCTATGATCCGTTCGGCACGACCGCGTTGCTCGGCGCGAATCTCGCCTTCGAATTGCTGTGCGTGCTGCCGGGTGTCGAATATCGCCCCTCCACGCGTTGAACTGACGAACGTTGATGCTGCGTAAAAGGAAAAGGCCTGCATTTGCAGGCCTTTTCTGTTTGTCGCGGCGACTTTTAAAACCTAGGCGTAGGCAGTCTTTCGAGCCGATACGAACGCCAGATAACACACTGCGCCGATCGCAAGTGCGGGCAGCGTTGCGCCGAGATTCGGCAGCCATTGATTGATTGCCTGATACGCGGCGATCCCGATCGCCCACGCGGCGAACGCGCTCAGATGCCAGCCTCCCGAGAAGCCATAACGGCCGCGCACGTCGGCAAGAACGGCGGCTTCAATACGACGCTTGCGCACGATGAAGTGATCCACCAGCACCACGCCGAACAACGGCGCGAACACCGAGCCGATCAGCAGCAGGAAGTTCTGATACTTCGCCATCGGCACCAGCACCGCGATCAGCGTGCACAACGCGCCGAACGCCGCCGACAACCAAGGCACGCTGCCGCGCGTCCAGAACGTGCCGGTCGAGACCGCTGCCGAGTGGATATCGGCGAATGCGTTGTCGACTTCGTCGATCAGGATCAGAAGCAGCGCGAGACCGCCGCCGGCTTGCGCAAGCGCGCCGGTGAGCAGCGCATCGCCGCCGCCCGCCGCGAGGCCGTAGATCGCGCCCAATGCGTAAAACCAGATGTTGGCGATGCCGTAGCCCAGCAGCGTGCCGCGGAAGGCTTCGCCGGGGCGCTTGCCGAAGCGCGTGTAGTCGGCGATCAGCGGCAGCCACGACAGCGGCATGGCGACCACCAGGTCGATTGCGCCGCCGAACGGCATCTCGCCCGTGCCCGGACGGCGCATCAGCGCGGCCAGATCGTGCCTGGCCAGCAGATTCCACGTGAGCCACGCAGCGCCCGCCAGCAACAGCCAGATGCCCCACGTGCGCAGGAAACGCCGCACGAACGAAAGCGGGCCGCTGATGGCCAGCAGCGTCGCGAGCAAGCCGAAGATGGCGGTCCAGATCAGCGGCGTCGAGAAACCGAAGGCCTGCTTGGCGAGCGCATCGGCGGAATCGCGCATCACGATCACTTCGAACGAGCCCCAGCCGACCAGTTGCACCGCGTTCAGCACGGCGGGCACCGATGCGCCGCGCACGCCGAGCGTCGGCCGCAGCGACGACATCGCCGCGAGCCCCGTATCCGTGCCGATCACGCCGGCCAGCGCCAGCAACACGACGCCGATCGCACTGCCGATCACGATGGCCGCCAGCGCATGCGGCAGCGACAGGCCCGGCACCAGCAGCGCGCCCGCCTGCGCGACCAGCAGGCCGATGCCGAGAGAAAACCATAGTGCGAATGCGTCGCCCGTGCGGAACGCGCGACGCGCGTCGGGCACCGGCGTGAGCGGTGCGTAGGTGGAACCGGCGTTGCCGGCGAGTGGATCTTGTGCCATCTAATCGTGTCCCTGTTTGACGTTGCTTCCGATGTTGTCTGATTTTTTAGCCGGATTTGCCGCGCGAACGCGGCAGCCCGATCCGCGCGCCCGTCGCCCTGGCGCCGTCACTGTCATAATGCGGGACGTTGCCCGCACCTTTGCGTGCCGGCTTTGCTCATCCGGCAGCACGCCGCCTTCGTACGGACTGCGTCCGGAAAAGCCGAGATTATCCCCAAAACGTCATGTTTGAAGAAACCCGTGCCAATGTTCCGCTCGCCGAACGCCTGCGGCCCCGCAATATCGACGAAGTGATCGGCCAGACACACCTGCTCGGCCCGAACAAGCCGCTGCGGGTCGCATTCGAATCCGGCGAAGCCCATTCGATGATCCTCTGGGGCCCGCCCGGCGTCGGCAAGACCACGCTCGCGCGGCTCATGGCCGATGCGTTTCACGCTGAGTTCATCGCGTTGTCCGCGGTGCTTTCCGGCGTGAAGGATATCCGCGAAGCCGTCGAGACCGCGCAGATTCATCGCGCGAACGGGCATCAGACGCTGGTGTTCGTCGACGAAGTGCATCGCTTCAACAAGAGTCAGCAAGACGCGTTCTTGCCGCACGTCGAGTCGGGTCTCTTCGTGTTCGTCGGCGCGACGACCGAGAATCCGTCTTTCGAGGTGAATAGCGCGTTGCTCTCGCGGGCCGCCGTCTACGTGCTGAAAAGCCTCACCGACGAAGAGCAGCGCGAATTGCTCGAGCGCGCGCAGCAAGATCTCGGCGGCCTCACGTTCACCGACGAAGCGCGCGACGCGCTGATCGGTTCCGCCGACGGCGACGGCCGCAAGCTGCTCAATAACCTCGAAATCGTCGCACGCGCGGCCTCACAGCAGAAGACCACGGAAATCGACGGCGCCTTGCTCGGCAGCGCGCTCGCGGAGAATCTGCGCCGCTTCGACAAAGGCGGCGACGCATTCTACGACCAGATCAGCGCGCTGCATAAATCGGTGCGCGGCAGCAGCCCGGATGGCGCGCTGTACTGGTTCTGCCGGATGCTCGACGGCGGCGCGGACCCGCGTTATCTCGCGCGACGCATCGTGCGGATGGCGTGGGAAGACATCGGTCTGGCCGACCCGCGCGCGGCCCGTATCGCACTCGATGCCGCCGAAACCTACGAGCGCCTCGGCACGCCCGAAGGCGAGCTGGCGTTGGCGCAGGCGATCATCTACCTGGCGGTCGCGCCGAAATCGAACGCTGGGTACAACGCCTACAACGAGGCGCGCCGGTTCGTCAGCAAGGACCAGTCGCGCGGCGTGCCGGTGCATCTGCGCAACGCGCCGACCAAGCTGATGAAGGAACTCGGCTACGGTCACGAATACCGCTATGCGCATGACGAACCGGATGCGTATGCGGCCGGCGAAACCTATCTGCCGGACAACATGCGCGAGCCGCATTGGTACGAGCCGACGCCGCGCGGTCTCGAAGGCAAGATCGGCGACAAGCTGGCGCGTCTGGCCGAACTGGACGCGCAGTGGCGCAGCGGGAACAAGTCTAAAAAGGGCTGACCTTTTTCGCGGCGCGTTCCGCGGCCGCGGCCGCATCGCGCGGGCCTTGACCATCTAACGCACCGGCCGCTCGCGCCGGTGCGCTAAAATCCCACCTTCATACAACGAACACCCGCCCCATCCCATGCTCGACATTCAGCTGCTGCGCAAAGACCTCGACGGCGTCGCGAAGCGCCTCGCCGACCGCGGCTATACCCTCGACGTGGCGGCGTTCACCGCGCTCGAAGCGGAACGCCGCGACACCCAGACCCGTACCGAAGAAATGCAGGCGCGCCGCAACAGCCTGTCGAAGCAGATCGGCGCAATGAAAGGGCGGGGCGAGGATACTTCGGCGGTGATGGCAGAAGTGGGCGGTCTCGGCGACGCGATGAAGGCATCGGCGGCTCAGCTCGACGATATCCAGAAGCGTTTGTCCGACCTGCTGCTCGGCGTGCCGAACCTGCCGCACGAAAGCGTGCCGGCGGGTAACGACGAAGCCGACAACGTCGAAGTGCGCCGCTGGGGCACGCCGCGTCAGTTCGACTTCGAGGTGAAGGATCACGTGGATGTCGGCACGCCGCTCGGCCTCGACTTCGAGACCGGCGCGAAGCTGTCGGGCGCGCGCTTCACGATGCTGCGCGGCCAGATTGCACGGCTGCACCGTGCGCTCGCGCAGTTCATGATCGACACGCATACTCAGCAGCACGGCTACACGGAAATCTACACGCCGTACATCGTGAATCCGGAGATTCTGTACGGTACCGGCCAACTGCCCAAGTTCGCCGACGACATGTTCCGCGTCGAGAAGGGCGGTGGCGAGAACACGGTCACGCAGTATCTGATTTCGACGTCGGAAATTTCGCTGACGAACACGGTGCGCGACAGCATCGTCGAAGCGAGTGCGCTGCCGATCAAGCTGACCGCCCATTCGCCGTGCTTCCGCTCGGAAGCGGGCTCGTATGGCCGCGACACGCGCGGCAT
This sequence comes from Paraburkholderia lacunae, assembly GCF_003353175.1. Classification (GTDB taxonomy): domain Bacteria; phylum Pseudomonadota; class Gammaproteobacteria; order Burkholderiales; family Burkholderiaceae; genus Paraburkholderia; species Paraburkholderia lacunae. Next base: position 121,121 of record NZ_QHKS01000023.1, read on the forward strand.
GATCCGCCAGCATCAGTTCGACAAGGTCGAGATGGTGCAGATCGTTGCGCCGGAAAGGTCGTATGACGCGCTCGAGCAGATGGTCGGCCACGCCGAGACGATCTTGCAGAAGCTGGAGTTGCCGTACCGCGTGATTACGCTGTGCACCGGCGACATGGGTTTCTCGGCTTCCAAGACCTATGACCTGGAGGTTTGGCTGCCCGCGCAGAATACCTATCGCGAGATTTCGAGCTGCTCGAATACGGAGTCGTTCCAGGCGCGCCGGATGCAGGCGCGCTATCGCAATGCGCAGGGCAAGCCGGAGCTGGTGCATACGCTGAACGGTTCGGGTCTGGCGGTTGGCCGGACGCTGGTGGCGGTGCTGGAGAACTTCCAGAACGCGGATGGCTCGGTCACGGTGCCGGCGGCGCTGCGGCCTTATCTGGGTGGCGTGGAACGGCTGGAAGTGGCGGCTGCTTGATGCCGTCGCTGCCGTGATTCGATTGACCGGCCTCTTTGAAGATTTTTGTCAGAGGGGCTTGGAAATCGGATTCAGCTGTTCTATAATCTTTCTCTCCCAAGCAACGACCCGCTTGGATCTGACGAAACAGCCTCGTTGTTGTGAGTTGGAAAACCCGGAAAGGTGGCAGAGTGGTCGAATGCGCTGGACTCGAAATCCAGTGTACCTTTAGGGGTACCGTGAGTTCGAATCTCACCCTTTCCGCCAGAATTGTTCAAAAAACCCCGTAGATTCAACGATCTGCGGGGTTTTTTGTTTTTTGACTCACTAATCGATTATCAATTCGTAGTGCGTCCGTGAACGCCCACTCAACTCCTGCGCTATTGGGCAGTAGATTCAGATCGGGAGCGTATGCCCTCATATAAGCCTGCATTGCAGGCTTCACAAGCAGGTTGGGTATCTACCCAGCATGAAATCTGTTAATTCGTGTCATGAAGCTGCCTTGAAATCGAGCAGGGCTGATATGATCAAACAAGGGTTTATCTCTTTGGTATCCGGTCAGCTCGCCGTAAATAGCCTATCTGTATTTCATTAAGTCTGTGGCATGTCACCGGAGCGTGCCAGTGGCATCGAGAACTCGTACCGGGGTGGACATTGCCGGTAAATCGATCGACTGCCAGGTCACAAAAACCC
>NZ_QHKS01000024.1 GCF_003353175.1 Paraburkholderia lacunae
CATCGAGGCCAACGTGCCACCCCAACTGGACGTGCATCTGGTGATGGACAACTACGGTACGCACAAGACCTCCTCGATCAATACCTGGCTGGCTCGCCATCCGCGTTTCCATGCGCATTTCACTCCGACCTCTGCTTCCTGGATTAACCAGGTCGAACGATGGTTTGCCACGCTCAGCGAGACAGACATCCGCCGTGGCACTCATCGCTCCACCCGGCAACTCGAACAGGCTATTCGCCAATACATCCAGATCAACAACACTGATCCGAGACCTTTCAACTGGACCAAATCGGCCGACGACATCCTCGCCAGCGTCAAGCGATTTTGTCTACGAATTTCTAACTCGGGACACTAGCACGTGTGCTGCAAGTGCGCGTTCTTACTGCATGAATACTTCCGCTTCAAATCTCCTCGCTGGCCCACCGGTCATTCATGATCTGACCGACGAGCAATGGCACCGCATCGTGCCGCTGCTGCCTGAAATGAAGGACCTTGGACCACGGCGCGGCCGTCCCTGCATCGATATCCGCTGCGTGGTCGACAGCGTGCTGTGGGTGCTGCGCACGGGCAAGGCGTGGAAAGCGCTGCCTGAGCGGTATCCGCCTTATCAAACCTCGCATCGCTACTATTTGCGCTGGAAAAGGTCAGGTGTGCTGGCCAGCATCGCCTTCGCGCTATTCAATAGCGATGCGGTGTTGACCCGCCAGGATTCGCGCAAAGGCAGCGCGAGCACCGTCTGAATCCCGCTTGTGCATCGCAAATGAAAAAAGGCCGTCACTGGGTGGCGGCCTTGGTTTACCGGCGCTGCAAGTACGCCTGTCAATCAGGCCTGCTGTTCGACTTTGAACACCGAAACTGCACGCCGCGGACGGTCGGTCTGCTCATCGAGTGAGCCCCGGCCGTGGCGGCGGATTCTTTATTCCGTTGCTCAATATTCAGGCCGACACGCAGGGCCGACATGCCAAGCCGACATGAGAGACGGCCGCCCCCTTGCGGCCGTTGGAAGAGCGAGAAAGTGCCTGCGCGCCCGCCCTAGATCTGCTCCCGGCCGAACGCGCCCAGACGCTCGAGGTCTAGCACATCGATCTGGTTGTACGAGAGGCGCAAAATTTCCAGTTTTTCGAGGTTTTGCAGCGCCTGGTTGATCCGTTGCCGCGACACGCCGGCCAGCAGGCCGACTTCTTCCTGCGAAATGGCCAGCGTGCGGCCGGTGTCGGGGTACAGATCGGGATTGAACAGTTGCGCGAGCGACTGGGCGACACGCGCATCGACGTCCAGCAGCCGGCTATTCTGGATGGATGCGATGAACTCGCCCATCCGGTTATTCAATTGACGGATCACGAAGCCGGTGAACGGCAGGCTCGATTCGAGCAGCGCATGGAACGTCGCCGACGGCACGAACATCGTGAGCGAGGGTTGAATCGCGGCTACATCATATTTGCGCAACTCGCGCTTGATGACGCTGCCTTCGCCGAACCAGCCGCCGGGCGGTACGCCGGAGAGCGTGCAACTGCGTCCGGAAGCGTTGTAGATGGCGAGTTTGATCAGCCCCGAATGCACACCGATCCAGTAATCCGACGGTTCCTGGCGGCGCGCGATCCACGCTCCGCCTTCCAGGCGCTGCGCGTGCGAACTGGCGAGGACCATTGCCTGGTGTTCGTCGGCCAGCGCCCGGAACCACGCACAGGTGGCGAACAGTTGCGGCAGGTCGGCGTGCGCGACGCGCTCCGGCCGGTGCGAGCGTGCGCCTGCGAGGGGAGTGAGCTGAACGTCGTCCATAGGCGGCTCGGGGGGTGTCCGGGTTTAGGGCAAGGGCGGAAACTGAGGGCAACATGTAGCCGCTCAAGGTCGACCAGGGCGTACCACTCTGTCATTTGAACGACAGACAGTTCAGCATGACAATTGCTAGGCTAGTTCATCAAACAGAATAACCGACGGCGCGGTCCGCGCCTCAGGAGACGATGCCATGAAGCACATGTTCGAAGAAGGGCTCGAGCGCCGCGAGGCCAACTACGTCCCGCTGACGCCACTCGATTTCATCGTACGCGCCGCGGAAGTCTATGGCGAGCGGCCCGCGGTCGTCCATGGGGAGATTCGCCGTAACTGGCGCGAGACCTACGAGCGTACGCGGCGGCTGGCCAGCGCGTTGCAGCAGGCCGGTATCGGGCGCGGCGACACGGTCGCGGCTTTGCTCCCCAACATTCCTCCGATGATAGAAGCGCACTTCGGCGTGCCGATGGCCGGGGCCGTGCTCAATACGCTGAATACGCGACTCGACGTGTCGTCTTTACTGTTCATGCTGCGGCATGGCGAGGCGAAGGCGCTGATCGTCGATACGGAGTACAGCGAGTTTGCACATCGCGCGGCGCTGGAATTCCCGGCGTTGCGGGTAATCAGCGTAGCCGACGCTATGCCTGCCGACGCGGACAAATTCATCCGCGCGACCGATTACGAAGCGTTCCTGCAATCCGGCGACCCTGAGTTCGCGTGCCTGCCGCCCGCCGACGAGTGGGACGCCATTGCGCTGAACTACACCTCGGGTACGACTGGCGATCCGAAGGGCGTGGTCTACCACCATCGCGGCGCCTATCTGAACGCGCTCAGCAACATCCTCGAGTGGGACATGCCCAAGCATGCGGTCTATCTATGGACGTTGCCGCTCTTTCATTGCAACGGCTGGTGTTTCGCGTGGACCGTCGCCGCGCGTGCCGGCGTCAACGTCTGTCTGCGTAAATTCGATGCGAAGACGGTGTTCGACCTGATTCGCCGCGAAGGCATCACGCATTATTGCGGCGCGCCGATCGTGCAGAGCGCGCTCGCCAATGCGCCGGCTGAGTGGCGCGAGGGCATCGCGCATCGTGTGTCGACGATGGTGGCGGGTGCGGCGCCGCCGCCCGCGGTGATCGCGAAGATGAAGGAGATCGGTTTCGACCTGACGCACGTGTATGGACTCACGGAAACCTATGGGCCGGCCGCGGTCTGCGCGAAACAGGATCACTGGGAAATGCTCGACGACAACGCGCGCGCCGAACTGACTGCACGGCAAGGCGTGCGCTATCACCTGCAAGCAGCAGTGGCGGTACTCGACCCCGACACACTCGAGCCGGTGCCGAACGACGGCGACACGCTCGGTGAAATCATGTTCCGCGGCAACATTTGCATGAAGGGCTATCTGAAGAACGAGCGCGCCACGGAAGCGACCTTCCGCGGCGGCTGGTTCCATACCGGCGATCTGGGCGTGCGGATGCCTGACGGCTATATCCGAATCCGCGATCGCAGCAAGGACATCATCATTTCGGGGGGCGAGAACATCTCGAGCATCGAGATCGAAGACACGCTGTACCGGCACCCTGCGGTCTCGGTGGCCGCCGTGGTGGCGATGGCCGATCCAAAATGGGGCGAAGTGCCGTGCGCCTTCGTCGAACTCAAGGAAGGCGCTCAGGTCACCGCGGAAGAGATCATCGCGCACTGCAGGCTGTTTCTTGCGGGATACAAGCTGCCAAAAGCAGTGCGCTTCGGCGAATTGCCGAAGACGTCGACGGGAAAAATCCAGAAGTTCGAGCTGCGTGCGCGGATCAAATCGGAAGGAACCGAATAGATCGCGCGTGATTTTCTAGCGCGCCCGATGGCGCGCAAAGTCGTGCTTAAAGGGGGCACACGCGGAGGCACACGCGCTTAACCGCGCGTGTCGACCCAGTTGCGTGCCCAGCGTGCCGAGTGCTGCAACGCCTGCTCTTCGTTCGCGAAGTAGTCGAGCGAATAGAACTGGTAGCGCCCTTCGGCACGCGCACTGTCGGCGCGTTCGAGCAGCAGGTTGGATGAAAAGCTACCGTCGGGCAAACGATGCGCCGAGGGTTGGACGGCATAGCCGTTGTAGTGATGAATATGTTTGTTTTGCATTTTAATTTTAATGATGTTCGAGTGCGCGCATGCCGTGCGAATCCTGCACGGACGAGCCGATTCAAGCCATTGCGAGCCGAATCTGAACGCAGTCGGAAAGCGAAAAAAGGGCGTTGAAGCCAGAGGGAGAATGAGGTGCAACGAGGCGTTTGGCGCTTGGAGCTTGCTGCTGAAAACCGATGCAGCTAAAAGCGATCGCGCCAACTGTGGGAGACAAAAGCTCCGCGAGGATGTCGCTGCAACCCGGTGTCCGTTGCCGGACACCGAGCCCTTCAAACTTACAGCGGCTTGATGTTAGCCGCTTGCAGACCCTTCGGGCCTTGCTTCGTTTCGAAGCTCACCTTCTGATTTTCAGCCAGCGTCTTGAAGCCGTCGCCGCTGATTTCGGAGAAGTGCGCGAACAGGTCGTCGCCGCCCTTGTCCGGGGTGATGAAGCCAAAGCCTTTGCTGTCGTTGAACCACTTAACGGTACCGGTATCCATGAAGAATCCTTGAGAAAAGAAATAGAAAGATTTGCTCTGCTGAGAGCGAGTGAAGCATCAAGGAGGGAGAGGACAACGAATACCGCTGAGGGAGCGAGCAATTGATGAACAGCAATCGAACTTCTTGAACTTCGGACGTCACAGTAACCGCCCGGCCGTGTCAGCGTCAACATTTAACTTGTAACTGTTTTGCCGCGCACGTCGTATTGCACGCGCCGGCTCGCCCGACGATGTGGCCCTGGTTGCCGGCTTGTCATGTCTGGCGGGACAAGCCGGTGACACACAGACGATGCTTCAGATGCCCGTTTTGTGTGCCGTCAGGATCAGGCGCAATCCGAGCGCCGCAACCGCGCCCGCCGCGACGCGATCGATCCAGGCCTTCCATGTCAGATAGATTTCGCGCGGCCGTTTGCTTGAAAAGCAGAATGCGACCACGGTGTACCAGCCGGCTTCGATGGCGAATATGGCAGGCGGCAGTGCGAAGTAGCACCACAGCGGGGGATGTTGCGGGAGCAGGGCCGCGAAAATGCTGCCGTAGTAGACAGCTGTCTTCGGATTGCTGAGTTGTGTGCTCAAGCCGATCCAGAAGGATTTGCGCACATTGGTGGCGTCGGCTTGTGCGCCGTCGAACGCGAGCGGTTTGGCGGCGCCGCGCCAGATCTTCGACGCGAGGTAGATCAGATACAGGCCACCCGCTACTTTCAAACCGACGTATAGCCACTCGACCGTGGCGAGCAAGGTGTAGAGGCCGAGCAGTGCGATGCCGCTAAAAAATACGCCGCCGATGCCCATACCCGCGGCTGTTGCGAGGCCGTCTCCGCGGGATAGGCCGATGGCATTGCGGGCGACGATCACGAAGCTGGGTCCGGGGCTCATGGCGCCCAATAGCAATGCGGCCAGAATGGTGGCGATGGCGGTTGATGCGGACATTTTGCGTTTCCCCCGACGGTTGAAGGCGATGAGTCACTGGAAAATAGCATGATCGGGAGAGGTTAGGGTCTTTCCCGCATAGCACTAAGAGTTGTACAACCGCCCCGGGCAGGCTGCACTGCGGGCGTCACAAAATGGATGCTAGAATTCCCTTCCATACGCTGAAGCAGCCTCGGAACACCGAGGCGACCAGGGCGCGATTCGAGCCGTTTGAGCTGTTTGAGCCGCTTGCCGGCGAATTCCCCAGAATCCATGATTTGTTGAGCATGATTTCCAGATGCGAATTTCGCGCATCGGGGAGCGGCATCGCGAGTTCGATTTGCACCCACTCATCCGATTCATGCAAAGGCTTCGCGTTGTTTAGCGAAGCCTTTGTTTCTCGAACACGAGCATTATCAGCCGCGAAACCGGGACGTTATGAAAGAGCGAGAAGAACAACGGCTGTTCGACCTCGACGGGAATGCGCGTGAGCGCCTGATCCTGTGGATACGACGCCGCATGGACGAATACGGCATCACAATGGAAGCACTCGCAGATGCGATCGAAAGAGACGCTGCCGCGACCAAAGCCGTGATGTATCGCGATGCCTTCGGCAATACATGGGACGGTTATGGCGATAAACCGGATTGGCTAGCGCGCGCGATTTACGCCGGGCAAAACATCGATCATTTCCGTTGCTAACGGCGCGATTGGGTCTGCGCCGCGCGCTGTTTTCCTGCGTTGCTTCGCTGCGCTTGATGTCCGTATGCCTGCGGGCGGTGGCGTACGGCCCATAGCACCGCCAAAGGCGAAAACCTCAAAATCGCCGAACAAGAAATACAAACCACAAAAACTTAGTTCACCCGCGAGGGCGCCATCTCTATGCTGTGGATCATCTTGTCATAACAAGTGAACAAGGCAACAGCATGCCGAAATCCCCAGCGGGCATTGTGCTCCACCTATCGAAGCCCCCGCTCTACGAGCAGATCAAAGCCGAACTTCGCGCTCGCATTCTGAGCGGCACGTACGCCGCTCACACTCAGATGCCGTCCGAAAACGACCTCTGCGCAATGTTCAGCGTCAGTCGCATCACCGTGCGGCAAGCCTTGGGCGATCTGCAAAAAGAAGGCCTCGTTTTCAAACTTCACGGTAAGGGCACCTTCGTCGCCAAGCCGAAAGCCTTCCAGAACGTCAGCGCACTGCAAGGCTTCGCTGAAGCCATGTCGTCGATGGGCTACGAAATCGTCAACCTGCTCAAACATATCCGTTTCATTCCGGCCACCGCGCGAATAGCCAGTCGCCTGAGCTTGCCGGAAGGTGCGAAAGTCGCCGAAATCCAGCGTGTGCGCCTGCTCAATCGCGAACCGGTTTCGCTCGAAGTCACCTGGGTACCCGAAGCATTGGGCAAACGCCTGGCAAGCGCGGACCTCGTGACCCGCGACATCTTCCTGATCCTCGAGAACGATTGCGGTGTGCCGCTCGGCCATGCCGACGTTTCGATCGACGCCATCCTCGCCGACGATGAAATCGTCGAAGCGTTAAACGTTGAAGAGGGCAGCCCGGTGTTGCGCATCGAACGCCTCACGCATGACGTGGACGGTACGCCGATCGATTACGAATACCTCTATTTCCGTGGCGATGCGTTTCAGTATCGCTTTCGCATCGACCGTCAGAAAGAGAAGAAAGTCGCAAGGAAGACGAAATGAATACGCATGTGATCGAGTACGACCTGGTCGTCGTCGGTGGCGGAACCGCTGGTCCGATGGCTGCGGTCAAAGCCAAAGAGCAGAACCCGAATCTGCAGGTCTTGCTGCTGGAGAAGGCCAACGTCAAACGCAGCGGCGCGATTTCGATGGGCATGGACGGTCTGAATAACGCGGTCATCCCAGGTCACGCGACGCCCGAGCAATACACCAGGGAAATCACCATCGCCAACGACGGCATCGTCGATCAAGCTGCCGTCTATGCCTACGCGCGACACAGCTTCAAGACCATCGAAGAACTCGACCGCTGGGGCGTGAAGTTCGAAAAGGACGGCACCGGCGACTTCGCGGTCAAGAAAGTGCATCACATGGGCTCGTATGTGCTGCCGATGCCCGAAGGTCACGACATCAAGAAAGTGCTGTACAGGCAGCTCAAACGTGCGCGCATTGCGATCACCAATCGCATCGTCGTCACGCGCGTGCTGACCGACGCACAAGGGCGCGCCTGCGGCGTGCTGGGTTTCGATTGCCGCACCGCGGATTTTTATATCGTGCGCGCGAAAGCGGTGATTCTCTGCTGCGGAGCGGCGGGCCGGCTCGGTTTGCCGTCGTCCGGCTATCTGATGGGCACCTATGAAAATCCCACGAATGCCGGCGACGGCTACGCGATGGCCTATCACGCCGGGGCCGCGCTCGCGAACCTCGAGTGCTTCCAGATCAATCCGCTGATCAAGGACTACAACGGTCCCGCGTGCGCGTATGTGACGGGGCCGCTCGGCGGTTTTACCGCGAACGGAAAGGGCGAACGCTTCATCGAATGTGATTACTGGAGCGGCCAGATGATGTGGGAGTTCTATCAGGAATTGCAAAGCGGTAACGGACCCGTGTTTCTGAAGCTCGACCATCTCGCCGAAGAAACCATTCAGACCATCGAACACATCCTGCACACGAATGAGCGGCCCAGTCGCGGACGTTTTCATGCGGGACGCGGCACCGATTATCGACAGCAGATGATCGAAATGCATATCTCGGAGATCGGTTTTTGCAGCGGTCATAGCGCTTCCGGCGTCTACGTGAATGAGCGAGCCGAAACCACGGTGGACGGTCTCTACGCCGCCGGCGATATGGCCGCGGTGCCGCACAATTACATGCTGGGCGCGTTTACCTACGGCTGGTTCGCGGGTCGGAACGCGGCGCAATACGTCGCTGGCCGCGAGCATGCGCCGCTTGATAACGAACAGATCGAGGCGGAGTGGCGCCGTATCTATGCGCCGCTCGAATGCGAGACGGGACTTGCGCCGGCGCAAGTCGAATACAAGTTGCGCCGCATGGTCAACGACTATCTACAACCGCCGAAGGTTACGCGCAAGATGGAAATCGGCCTGCAACGTTTCGCCGAAATCGCCGACGACATCGATCAAGTCAAAGCCGCTAACCCGCACGAACTGATGCGCGCAGCCGAGGTCCGGGCGATTCGCGACTGCGCCGAGATGGCGGCTCGCGCGTCGCTATATCGCACGGAAAGCCGTTGGGGGCTGTACCACCATCGCGTCGACTATCCGCAGCGCAACGATGCCGAGTGGTTCTGCCACACGCATCTGAGGAAAGACGAAACGGGCTGCATGGTCAGCGAAAAGCGCGCGGTGCAACCGTACATCGTGCCGCTCGACGATCAGGACAGCCACGCTTATCAGAATCTGCGTATCGGCGAGCCCGCGCTCGCCGACGCTTGAGGAGCCGCCATGCCCACGACGCCGCACGACATTTTCCAGCGTAGCGCCGCGCCCGTCACGATCGATGAAGACAAATGCATCGCCGACAAGGGCTGCACGGTCTGCGTCGACGTATGCCCACTCGATCTGCTCGCGATCGATCTGAGCAAAGGCAAGGCGTATATGAAGTTCGACGAATGCTGGTACTGCATGCCTTGCGAAAAAGATTGCCCGACCGATGCTGTCAGGGTCGACATTCCTTATCTGCTGCGCTAATCGCCGGACTTACCTCATGACCGACAATTCGCTTCCGTTGACCTTCGACCCCAACGCCCTCGATCCGGAAGCCGCCGAACTCTTGCCGCGTTTGGCGTCTCCTGACGCCGCGGTGCGCCGTATTGCGCTGCTCGCGCTGGCCGATCTCGAAGACGAAACCATGCTCGCGCCGATTGTCGCCGCGTTACGCGACGACATATCCATCGACGTGCGCACCGAGGCGGCGCAGGTGCTGGGCGCATGGGAGCGCGCCGACGTGGTTCAGGCGTTGTGCGCGGCGTTGACCGACCACGCGGACGAGGTGCGCGAGGCCGCCGCGCAGAGTCTCTCGCAACTGAAAGAGCCGCAGTCCGGGCCGCTGCTCGCACCGTGGACTTCGCATGCCGACCCTTTTGTGCGCCGTGCCGCGCTGCGCGGCTTGCGCGAATTGCGCTGTGCCGGTGCGCTCGAACCAGCGCTGGCCGCTTTGGGCGCGGGCGAAGCCGCCGTACGGCTGGAGGCGGTCAGCGTGCTCGGCTGGTTGAAGAACGCCGGCGCGCTCGCTCCGCTGACCACGCTTGCCACCCACGACCCCGACGCGGACGTACGGCGCGCGGCGATCGGCGCGCTAGGTGTCGCGACCGCAGCAAGTGAGCTGACTGTCGCCGCGTTGCTGAGCGCATTGCGCGACGCCGCATGGCAGGTCCGCGAACAAGCGGCGGCGACGCTCGGCAAACTGCGCGCGTCGAGCGCTCGCGACGCGCTGATCGCCGCACTCGGCGACGACTACTGGCAAGTGCGTCTGCAAGCCGTCCGCGCGCTCGGCAAGCTACGCGATGCGCAAGCCGTTGCCGCGGTGGCCGGTTTGCTGACACACCCGATCAGCAACTTGCGCAAGGAGGCGGCGTTATCGCTCGGCGAACTCGGCGACGCGCAGGCGTTGCCGGCACTGCGAACAGCTGGCGCCGACGCCGACCCGGAAGTGCGCAAAGCCGTGCGGATTGCACTGAGCCAGATCGCCGGCGCCAGGCGATGAACGTCCCCGAGCGCATTGGGATCGATGTGGCCGCGCGTCGACTGTCGCTGACATGGAGCGCCGGGCAAACCCAACACATCGACAACGCCACGCTAAGAGAACGTTGTCCGTGTTCGCTTTGCCGCAGGCTGTCGCTGACAGGAGCGCTGGTGCGCCCCGACAAGGACATCGCGATTGTCGACGTGCAAGCGATGGGCTACGGCGTGCAGCTCGTATTCAGCGATGGTCACGATCGAGGCGTTTATCCTTGGGCCTACCTTGCCGCGCTGCCGTAATGGATGGAGCCGGATCGAATACGACCGGCGCACAAAAAAAGCCCGCACGATGCGGGCTTTGAGTTTCACTCGGAGTTTCGCGATGCAGTCGCCAGACGGATCGTATTCAGTGTATGCGGAAGCAATATGCAAGCATAGGCATTCCGCGTTACAGGTCGAAGAACACGGTTTCCTCGTCGCCCTGCATATGAATGTCGAAGCGGTACACATTCGCCATTTTCGGTTCGGGCCGGGCGATCAGCGTGCCGCGGCGGTCCTCGGGCACGGAAGCCAGTACGGGGTCGCGCTCGTTGGCTTCGGCTTCGTCCTCGAAATAGATGCGCGTGAAGGTGTGCAGCAGGATGCCGCGCATCGTGACGATCACATTCAGATGCGGCGCTTCATCCGGGCTCACACGACCGGGTTTCACTGTCTCCACGACAAAGCGCAATTGCGGATCGGTGCCCGTGCCGACCCGGGCGAAGCCGCGAAAACCGCTTGCCTCGACTTCAGCGCGCGATTCCGGATAGCGGCCCTGCGCATCCACTTGCGACACTTCCAGCATCGCATCGCCGACCACCTTGCCGTCGCCGTCGAACACCTGGCCGACAATCGTGATGTGCTCGCCGGCCGCTTCGCGGTCAGCCAGAACGGGCGTGAACAGGCTCTTGAAGGGGAAGTCGTATTGCTGCGGGCACAGACCGTAGGCGAAGTAAGGTCCAACCGTTTGAGAAGGCGTTTGCTTGAGAGTCGTCATGGCTTAGCGCTCCATCGGAGTTTCATTGCGGCCGCGCAGCACGATGTCGAAATCGTAGCCGAGTGCATAGGCCTCTTGCGTCGTATCGAGCGAAAAGTTCGCGATCAACCGGTCGCGTGCATGCTCGGGCGTGCCCTGGAAGATCGGGTCGAAGGCAAGCAGCGGGTCGCCGGGGAAGTACATCTGCGTGACGAGGCGCGAGCCGAAATGATCGCCGAACAGCGAGAAGTGAATGTGGTTCGGACGCCATGCGTTCGGGTGATTGCCCCACGGATAGGCGCCCGGTTTGATGGTCAGGAAGCGATAGCGGCCGTCGTTGTCGGTCACGCAGCGGCCTGCGCCGAGAAAGTTGGGATCGAGCGGTGCGTCGTGCTGATCGTTCTTGTGCACGTAGCGGCCGGCGGCATTGGCTTGCCAGATTTCGACCAGCGTATTGCGCACCGGACGGCCGCCTTCGTCGAGCACCCGCCCTGTCACGATGATGCGCTCGCCGAGCGGTTCGCCGTTGCGCACGGCATTGCGCGTCAGATCGTTATCGAGCGCGCCGAGGTCTTCTGTACCGTAGACGGGCACGCGCTGGTCGCGCAGCTTTTCCTTCAGCGGAATCAGCGGGCGCGTCGGGCCGCGTTTGACCGACGAACCGTAGCCGGGATAGATGTAGGGCGGGTGGGACGCGAAATCGCGGGCGTCGAGAACAGACTCGTCCATCAGTGCCTCCTTCGGGGAATTGTGGGATACAGCGTGTGCAGCGACTTTATCCAATCCTAGAAGTTATGCAAAATGACGTTTTCGCTCTTTTCGTATAACCTTTCGTTATGCAACGCAGCCTCGCGGACAGCCGCGTCAAATTCCGTCATCTCCAGTGCTTTCTGGCCGTCGCGCAGTTCGGCGGCGTGCAGCGGGCGGCCGAAAGTTTGTCGATCACGCAACCCGCGGTCTCCAAGACGGTCGCCGAACTGGAAGCGATACTCGGCGTGAAGCTGTTCGAGCGCGGCCGTCACGGCGCTGTCACGACTCGCGAGGGGCAGCTCTTCATGCCGCATGCGAGCGCTTGTGTCAGGGCATTGCGGCAGGGCGTCGACTTGCTGGCGCGCGCGGAAGGCGCTGCCGCGGCCACGCTGGAAATCGGCGTCCTGCCGACCGTCGCGGCTGCGCTGATTCCGCCCGTGCTCAAGCTCTTTGCCGGGCAGTGGCCGCGCGTGATCGTGCGTCTAGCGACCGGCGCCAACCCTGAATTGCTGGAGCGTCTGAAAGCCGGTGCGATCGAATTTGCGATTGGACGTCTGGCGGATCCGGAGCGTATGGTTGGGCTCAGTTTTGAGCAACTCTTCAGCGAGCCGCTGATTGCCGTCGTACGCGCCGGGCATCCGCTGGCAACGAGTTCCGGCTTGCCGGCCGCTTCGCTGGAAGATTTTCCAGTGGTGCTGCCGCCGTTGGGCACGCTGATCCGGCAATCGGCTGAGAGCCTGTTGAGCGCGTGGGGCGTGCCGCCGTTGTCGGCGTATGTCGAGGTGCTGTCGGTGTCCACGGGGCGCGCGTTGACGCTCGAAAACGACGCGGTCTGGTTCGTGCCGCTGAGCGCGGTCGAATACGAACTGGCGCGCGGTATGCTGGTGCGTCTGCCATTGCCGTTCGCCGGCACCGACGAACCGGTCGGCTTGATCCGGCGTTCGGACACGCAGCCGTCGCCGGTGGGCCGGGCGCTGATCGACGCGGTGCGCGAGGTGGCGCGTCAGCGGATGAGCGCCGCTGCGGATAAGTCCGGCGGCAAGCCTGCGCCGAGGCGCAGCCGTAAGGCGCGCTGAAACGCCCCTTGATGGTCGCGGGGTGGTTCCGGCGCGATTCCGTGGCGATTCCGGCGCGATGGTGCCATGAACCATTCAGTACAAAATGCAGGTTGCGAACGCCCTGCTACACGGTGTACAAACACGGTGCGAAAGCCGTCGCTGAGCGTGTCGTTGCGGCACACCACGACCGCACTGCCGCGTTGCACGCGTATGACGGCCCGCACCGGACATCTGCAAAAGCGTCGAAAGACTGTACAAGGAGAATGCCATGCCCAGCGACTTGCCCACCCCGGAGGCCGCGCTGCGCGCCGTGTCGGTTCCTGAGCACAATCCGCTCGGCACCGCGGGCCTCGAATTCGTGGAGTTCGCCGCGCGCGAGCCGCAGGTGCTCAGCGAGACGTTCACGCAACTCGGCTTCAAGGCGATTGCGCGCCATATCAGCAAGGACGTCACGCTGTATCGCCAGGGCGAGATGCACTTTCTGCTCAACGCCGAGCCGGACTCGTTCGCCGCGCGCTACGCCGAAGAATACGGCGTGGGCATCTGCGCGATCGGCATCCGCGTGGCCGACGCGCAGCGCGCGTTCGACCGCGCGATCGAACTCGGCGCATGGGCGTTCGAAGGCGAGAGGATCGGCGCGGGCGAACTGCTGATCCCGGCGATCCAGGGCATCGGCGATTCGCACATCTATTTCGTCGACCGCTGGCGCGGCCGTGGCGGCCAGCGCGGCGGCCTCGGCGACATCTCGATCTTCGATATCGACTTCCGGCCGATCGAGATCGACACCGCGCACGCCGACTTGAGCCATGCGGGCATCGGCCTCGTGGCGGTCGATCATCTGACGCAAACGGTCGGCGCGGGCCGGATGCAGGAATGGCTCGACTTCTATCGCGATCTGCTGAATTTCCGCGAGATTCACGAACTGCACGCGAACTGGCATGTGTCGGCGGAATCGCGCGTGATGGTGTCGCCGTGCGGCGCGATCCGCATTCCGTTGTATGAAGAAGGCACGCGCCGCACGAATCTGATGCACGAGTATCTGCCGGATCATCCGGGCGAAGGTGTGCAGCACATCGCGCTCGCCACCGACGATATCTTTGCGTGCGTCGAGCAATTGCTGGCGAACGGCGTCGAATTCGTCGAGCCGCCGCCGCGTTACTACGAGCAACTGGATGCGCGTCTGCCGGGCCACGGGCTCGACATCGAACGGCTCAGGCGCACGCACGTTCTGGTGGACGGCGAGATCGGACCCGACGGCGTACCGCTGCTGTTTTTCCAGACTTTTGTGCGGCGTCGCGCGGGGGAAATCTTCTTCGAGATCGTGCAACGGCAGGGCCACCACGGTTTCGGCGAAGGTAATCTGAGCGCCCTCGCGCAGGCGCGCCAGGCTACCGGCGCCTAATCGGCATCGCTCTGGCCGGCCAGTTCGGGATTCACCGCGCTGTAGCTGGCCGCTTCTTGCAAGAGCCATTCACGGAAGCTGGCAAGCGGTTTGCCGTGGCTCAATTCGGTCGGATAGACGAGGTAATACGCCGAGTCCGCGACCGCCGGTGCGTCGAGCGGTATGACGAGTCCAAGCTGCTCGAGTTGCGCGTCGACGAAAAAGCGCGGCACCAGCGCGATGCCGAGGCCGGCCGCGGCGGCGCTGATCAGCATGGTGTGCAGCTCGTAGCGGACCCCTTGCATGGTCCGGTTGTCTTCCACGCCCAGCTTGGCGAACCACGACGCCCAGCCGTCCGGACGAGTAGTGGAGTGCAGCAGCGGATAGCCGAGCAGATCGGCGGCTGACTCGAGCGGCTGCGTCAGCAGACTCGCCGCGCACACCGGCACCACTTCTTCGCGAAACAGAAAATCCGCCGACGTGCCCGGCCATGTCGGTTTGCCGTAGTGAATCGCCGCTTCGAAATGCGTGTCCGCGAAAGGGAAGGTGCCGGTGCGCACGCCCATGTTGACCCGCACGTCGGGGTACTGCGCGTTGAATGCCGCCAGCCGCGGAATCAGCCATTGCGACGCGAAAGTCGGCAGCACCGCCAGTTCCAGATAACCGCCGCCGCTGCCGTGCGCGATGATCGACAGCGTGTCGCGGTCGAGTTGTTCCAGCGAGCGCCGCACCTGCGCGCTATAGACCTTGCCCGCCTTCGTCAGCACGACGCGCTGTTTGACCCGCACGAACAGCCGCACGCCGAGATTGCTCTCCAGCGTATTGATTTGCCGGGACACCGCGCTCTCGGTGAGGGACAACTCACGCGCCGCATGCGTGAAGCTTTCGTGCCGCGCGGCGGCCTCGAAAGCCAGCAGCGCGCCCATGTTGGGGATCTTGAACTTTCGCACGTTGATTCCAAAAACGCATCAAGTGGCGATTTTATCTCGCTTTACGCGAGGCCGGCGAATTTGAATAATCTCGCTCGAAAGATGCCGCGCTTGCGCCTTGAAGCCGCGCCGGCAGGTCCCCTTAAGCACGTGAACGCACGCCTCGAAGCGCCACCTGGAAAACCGCTATGCGAAACATCAAGAATGCGAATGTCGAACAACTGTTGCTGAAACTGCTCGGCGCCGAGCGGACGGCGACGCTGTTCGCCACGTTGAACCATCCGCAGGTATTGAACGAATGGGAAGACGGCGTCGTGACGCGTGCCGAACTCGCCCAGACGCTGAATATGGTGTTGTTCGAAGACCTGCTGGCGCGCTCCGCCAACGGCCGCCAATACACGCAGGAGACGATCGCCGCCGGCGGCAGCGTGTACTTCGACCACGGCGCGCTGCGCACGGTGCGCTGGCCGCACAACGGCGCGCTGCCGCCGGGAGAAGCCGCGTTCGCGCGGATTCTCCGTCCGCTTGGCTTCAGCATCAACGGCCGCTATCCGCTCGACCGTCTCGCCATGACCGGCCGCGCGTGGACCCATGACGACGCGCCCGACGAGATCGCGCAGTTCTTCGTCAGCGAATTGCACCCTGAGCGTTTCTCGGCGGAATTCCAGCAGGCGGTGACGAACGTGCTCGGCGCGTCGCGCGATCCGTTGACGCCGCAAGCCGTCGGCCAGTTGTGGGAGCTCGAGCGCGAAGGCGTGTTGCCGCTCGACGCGGCCCATGCGTTGCTGCCGGTGATCGTCGGTGCGTTTGCGCGGCAGCACGAGATGCCCCGCGAAGCCGATTACGACGTATTGTTGAAGGAATCGGCGGAAATGGCGTGGATCGCGACCGAGGGCAATGCGTTCAATCACGCCACCGACCGCGTCGCGGACGTGTTCAAACTCTCCGACGACGAAAAGGCGAAGGGTCGTCCGATGAAGCCGGAAGTCGAGCGTTCGCGCTCCGGCCGCGTGTTTCAGACCGCGTACCGCGCGGACATCGTGAGACGGGAATTCCGCGCGGCCGATGGCAGCACCGTGACGCGCGACGTGCCGGGCTCGTTCTACGAGTTCATCACGCGTAAGCGCACCTTCGATCAGGACGCACGCCGCTGGGAAACGGACCTGCGTTTCGACGCGGGCAACGCGCAGGGCATCTTCAAGATGACCGCTGGCCAGGCTGCGTGAATGCAGGGCGAGCGTTGGGCACAGGACATGAGAGACGCGGTGGGAACCTCAATCGATGACGAGCAGGGCGCGAGTGTGAACGCGATAGGCGCCGCAGAGCGGCGCGTCGCGCCGCTCGCGCGGCCGTTCAAAGGCACCGCCGCCGTGATGCAGGCGCTCGAAGCCGATCTGCGCCGCAGCGTGCGTGGCGAAGTACGCTTCGATCAGGGCGCGAAAGCGCTGTATGCGTCGGATGCGTCGAATTATCGGCAGGTTCCGCTCGCCGTCGTCGTGCCCGCGGATGTCGACGATCTGCTGGAAACACTCGCCGCCTGCCGCCGCAACGACGTGCCGTTCCTCCCACGCGGCGGCGGCACTTCGCAGAATGGCCAATGCGTGAATGTCGCCGTGGTCGCCGACGCGAGCCAATACGTGAATCGCGTGGTGTCGGTGGATCCGGCGGCGCGCGTGGCGATCGTCGAACCGGGCGTGGTGTGCGACACCTTGCGCGACGCCGCCGAACAGCACGGTCTCACGTTCGCGCCCGATCCGGCCACGCACAGCCGCTGCACGCTCGGCGGCATGATCGCCAACAACTCGTGCGGCGCGCATTCGGTGATGGCCGGCAAGACGGTCGAAAACGTCGAGGCGCTGGAAATCGCGACCTTCGACGGCGCGCGTTTCTGGGTCGGTCCGACTTCGGACGATGAACTCGCGCGCGTCATCGCCGCCGGCGGTCGGCAGGGCGAAATCTACGCCGCCCTCAAACACTTGCGCGACACCTATGCCGATCTGATTCGCGCAAAATTTCCGCGGATCAAGCGGCGCGTGTCGGGCTTCAACCTCGATCAACTGCTGCCGGAAAACGGCTTCAACGTCGCGCGTGCGCTGGTCGGTACCGAGGGCACTTGCGCGGTGACCTTGCAGGCGAAAGTGCGGCTCGTGAAGAGTCCGGCGAAACGCGTGATCGTCGTGCTCGGCTTCACCGACATCTACACCGCCGCGGATGCCGTGCCGCATTTCATGCGCTTTTCGCCGATCGCGATCGAGGGACTCGACCGCGCGATCATTCGCGGTTTGCAGGCGCGCGGTTTGAAGAAGGACGAGATCGCGTTGCTGCCGGAAGGCGACGCCTGGGTCGTGCTCGAATTCGGCGCGGACACGCACGAGGATGCGGTGCGCGAGGCGCAAGCGGCGGCTGCCTGGTTCGCGTCCGGCGAGGCAGGGCCGAACGTCTCGGCGATGCTTGTCGAAGATCGTGCGTTGCAGGCGAAGGTATGGTCGATCCGCGAAACGGGGGCATCGGCGGTGGCGTTGTCGATCGATCCGCGCACGCCTGATCCGGTGGTCGGCTGGGAAGATGCGGCGGTCGATCCCTTGCGCCTCGGCGATTATCTGCGCGCGTTCCAGGCCCTGGTGGATCGCTATGGCTACGAGACGAGCCTGTACGGCCATTTCGGCGACGGCTGCGTGCACGCGCGCATTACCTTCGACTTGCGCAGCGCGGCAGGCGTCGCGACGTGGCGCAAGTTTCTGCGCGAAGCGGCGGATCTGGTGGTCGAGTTCGGCGGCTCGCTGTCGGGCGAACACGGTGACGGCCAGGCCAAGGCCGAGTTTCTGCCGATCATGTACGGCCCCGAACTGATGCAGGCGATGGAGGAGTTCAAAGCGATCTGGGATCCGGCCAATCGATTGAATCCCGGCAAGGTCGTGCACGCCTATCGCGCCGATGAAAACCTGCGCGTGGGTCCGGCCTACCAACCGGTGAGCCTGCAAACGAAGCTGACCTTCGCCAGCCGGGAAGGCGACGGTTTCCAGCGCGCGATCGAGCGCTGTATCGGCATGGGCAAGTGCCGTTCGTTACAAGGTGGCACGATGTGCCCGAGCTATCGCGCGACCCGTGAAGAGAAATATTCGACACGTGGCCGCGCGCATCTGTTCTGGGAAATGCTGCAAGGCGACGTGATCGCGGACGGCTGGCAAAGTCGCGAAGTGAAAGAGGCGCTCGATACGTGCCTCGCGTGCAAGGGCTGCAAATCCGATTGCCCGACGCATACGGATATGGCCTCGTACAAGGCGGAATTTCTCTCGCATTACTACGAGACGAAGCGCCGCCCGCGGCAGGCGTTGTTCATGGGGCGGATCGGCGAATGGGCGCCGTGGGCGGCGCGCTTTCCGCGTTTGACGAACTTCATGACGTCGGCGCCGGGTTTGTCTTCGGTGGGCAAGTGGGTCGCGGGCGTGGCGCAAGCGCGGCAATTGCCGAAGTTTGCGACGCGAACGTTCAGGCAGATTGCGTGGCGCTCGCAGCAGACTGAACGTGCCACTCGCAGAGGCGACGCAGCGAAGAAAGTCATTCTGTGGGTCGATACGTTCAACGATCATTTCACGCCCGACATCGCGCAAGCCGCCGCCGACGTACTGACGCAAATGGGCTGGCACGTGGTGCTGCCGAAGAACCGTTTGTGTTGCGGCCGTCCGTTGTATGACTTCGGCTTGCTCGAACGCGCGCGCGAGTTGCTGACGAACATTCTCGACGACCTCGCCGATGACATCGCTGCGGGCGTGCCGCTGGTCGGACTCGAACCCGGCTGCTTATCGGTGTTCAAGGACGAACTGCTGAAGCAGCTGCCAGATCATGCTTTAGCCAAACAACTGTCGGCGCAGACTTTTCTCTTCTCCGATTTCGTTGCTCGCCAACCGTTCGATTGGCCGAGGCTCGACGCGGACGTGGTCGTGCATGGGCATTGCCATCAGAAGGCGCTGTTCGGCATGCAAGGCGATACCGCGTTGCTGACGAAGCTCGGGCTCAGATGGACGTTGCTCGATACGGGATGTTGCGGCATGGCGGGATCGTTCGGCTTCGACGCCGAACATTACGCGCTCTCGGGGAAGATCGGCGAAGATAAACTGTTTCCTTTAGTGCGTGGCGCGCCGAAGGAAACGATCGTGCTGACCAACGGTTTCAGTTGCCGCGAGCAGATCGAACAGGGCACCGGACGTCACGCGCTGCATATCGCGCAATTGGCGCAAAGGGCGTTGGCCGGCGGCGCGCTCGCAGGCGGCAAGGCGGGTTAGCGCCGCTGATGCGCTGGCGTTACTTCTTCGGCGAGTCGGCGGCGGGCGGTGCCTGGCGGATGTCGACACTGGTCGCCATCCATAGCACTTCGGCGTCTTCTTCGCTGGTGGAGACCGCGGCGTGGCCAGTGCGGCTGTCGAAGTAGAGGCTGTCGCCGGCGTTCAGATGCGTGGGTGCGTATAACTCGGAATAGAGGCACACGCTGCCGCTGATCACATACAGGAATTCTTCGCCTTCGTGGCGGCCCCAGTCGTCGAACGCGTCGAGCGTGTGCGCGGAGATGCGGATACGGAACGGCAGCATCGCTTTGTGCGCGAGGTCCGTGGCGAGCAACTCCATCTGATAGCCGCGGTACGCGTGACGCTGGCCCCCGTCTTTGCGGGTCAGCGCGCGGCGCCCGCTGGCGTTGACTTTCGGCGTCGAGCCGAACAGTTCGCCGATTTCGATCTTCAGACCGAGGACGATTTTCTGCAAGACGTCGAAAGTGGGGGACATCAGGCCGTTTTCGACCTTCGAGAGCGTCGAGCGGGAGACGCCGCACAGGCGGCTCGCGGTTTCCAGCGTCAGATCTTGCGCCTGGCGTGCAGCGCGCACGCGCCGGCCGAGGTCCGTGGTGGATTGCTCAGGCGGTTTGGTGAGATGCGTATCCATGGGGTGTGGGGTCAAATGCGCGCTTTGGGAGGCGTTTGGTGTTTCCGATCATAACATTTGGGCTGGGGTGGAGAGGCTGGCAGGGCTTGGGAGGGAAATGGCCGGCAGCTGTCAGGCGGATCGTCTGATGGTTCACGTGCTGGCTGGATGGCGGCTGAGCCCTACGCCAGGTGGCGCGGGGTGATCGGGTGGCGCGGTGCGAGTGGCTTGCGTGATACGCCTGCGCGTCGCTGCTTGGAACACGCTCGTTCGTCCGACGTATCGACGGATTTTTCCCATCGGAAACGCTCTTCTTCGAGATTCACTTGCCGGACTCGTTTGGCACGCTGTCGTCGCACACCCTATCGGATAAGATACGGCGCGCCACGCATTTTTCCGAACAGAAGGAGTGTTATTAGTGATTCAACCGACCAACGCATTCAAGGATAACCTCGCCCAACTGCCGGCCATAGACGGTATCGAGCGTATCGATCTGGTCGACGGCAAGGGCGCCTTGGTCGCGAGCATCGAGAACAAGCCGGGCAAGCAGGGCTCACTGGCCGTGTACCACTATCTGCGGCAGGTATTCGGCGCACTGGATGCCAAGGCCGCCGAGCACGGCCTCGCGGTGTTCGCCGAGCATACGGCCGACGCGCGCAACCGTCCGGGTGCGCACCCGAACGTCGATCGCTTGCTCGCGATCGCAGCCGGCGGGGCAGCGTTGCGAATCGAAGTCGTCGCGGCAGCCTGAGCGCTTAAACGGACACTCGAACGTCAGGTCCTCAGATGGCGGACATTCATGTTTCCACTCGGACGACTGTGGTAGGTTTGTTCGCCGTGGGCGACACACCTGCGGACAAGGCGATCAACTAGATGCGCCGCTCCTCGATCAACGCCCTGACGAGGTCGTCCGCAGTAGGCACAATCTTGCCGAAGTAAAGCCCGAAGTTCGACAGCGCGGCGTCATGCATGACCGGATCGCAGTCGGCGCATGCGTCCGAAACCAGCACGCAGCCGAATCCGCGGTCCGCCGCATCCCGGGCTGTTGTCTCGACGCAGCAGCTCGTCACCACCCCGGTGAATACCAGGTTTTTGATCCCCATACGATCCAGTACGTTCTGAATCTCGCTACCGTTAAACGCGCCTTGCGTTGTCTTGCGAATCACAGTCTCTCCATCCAGAGGGGCGACCTCCTTCAGGAACGCGTAATCCGGATTTCCCGTCCACCATAAGTGCTCGATACCGCTGGCCCTTTCCAGCATGCGCGACCATTCTCGAAACCGTGCCGGGCAATCGCGCATATCTCTGTATGCCGAACCAATTGCAAGGTGAATGACCGGCCTTCCCGTCCGGCGAAACGCATCGAGCAACGTTCGAATGGCGGGGAGGGTCGTGCGCTCGAGTCTTTCGACGTAGTAATGCATCGAGCCGGGCTCGATCGCCTCGCATGCCTTGACCCAGCCGCGGTCGGGCGCAGCGTCGCTGTACTGAACGTCGACCACGACTAGCGCCGTGGCTGTCCGGTCTGTGACGTCGATGCCCGGGATCGTCGATGACAGGCTTTCAAACGCGGTCTGCGCGGGTACTTGCATGTTCGAGTTCTCCATTCAGGTGGATGTACCGCCGTCGTGCGAGGCAGTACGTGTTGGTCGGCCACGCGGGACATCTGGCCCGCGGCAGCCATTGTGGATGGAGCGGTTGACGCAGGCATGCGGGAAAGCGACGGCCAGTTACGTCGCAGCGACACCCCTACCGGCCGGTTTTGATGATCGACGCGGCCGTGTCGCGAATCATCAAGTACCCGCTTTTTGAGCCTGGGCCTCTTCGAACGCGTCGCGATCGACACTGGCCCAGGCTTTCGACGACCTCGACGGACTTTGGCGGATCAGCGTCCGGTGCGCTCGGCCTCATCCGCCGCCTCGTAGCTGGCGAACAACTGGCATACGGCCCGCGCGTCGAGACAGCCATGTAGCAGTTCGCGAAACTGGTGGTCGCAGAAACGCTGGGCCACATTGGCCAGCAAGCGCAGATGCGTGCTGTTTGCCCATTCCGGAACTAGCAGGACCACCACGTCGCTCACAGGTTTGCCGTCCGGGGCATCGAACGGAATCGGCTTCGCGGGGCGAACATAAAACGCCATGGCTCGGCGCAGCGTTTTGATCTGACCGTGCGGCACGGCTACGCCCTGGCCGAGGCCAGTCGAACCTAGCGCCTCACGTGCCGCGAGCCCCGTCGTCACGCTCGTTGCCGGCAGCCCGTAGTGCTGCTCGAAGAAGTGGCCAAACTGCGTGAATAGCGTCTCCCGGTCTGCGACGTCGAGACCGAGCAGAACATGGTCCGGAGAAAGCAGCTGGGCAACGGTGTCGCCTTCTGCGGCCGTGTCGATTCGATGGCCGGGCGAATCGGCGCGCGGCGGAGACTCGGCATGAATCAGATCGCTCCAGGCGTCGGTGGGCGCTTCGGGGATTTCAAGCAATTGCCCGACCTCGGCGGCCGGCGCCAGATGCGCGACCCGCTGAATGGCGGCGTTGACTGCGTCCTTGGGCAGATAGAGCGATAGCTGCACGCGCCCCGTTCCGTGCAGAGGCGCGACGCGAATGGTCCACGGCTGATCGCCGCAGTCGCGAATCAGCGCCTGACGAAGCGGTGTGGCGTGTTGGGCGTCCAGGGTGACGCGCATCATCACATTGCGGCCCGGCGCGGACCGCGATGGGCCATGGGGCGGGGCTTGGCCCAGCCCAAGAAGAGTCCGCAGACCAACCCGTGCGCGCGTCATATCGGCCCCCCGTCCGCTGCTTGCTATCAGACTAGCCAAATCGGCGTTAAGGCGGCGTAAAAATCGCGGCTACTTGCAGCCGAACGTTGTTCGGCATCGCGTGCGCCGCCTCTTCAGCCGACTCGTTGTGACTGGCTACCTCACTCAGTTCACATCGTGCCGCCGGTGGCGTTGGCTGTGCCGCCCGTGCCGGCTGAAGTTTTGGCCGTCGTCGTGAACGGATGAGCGAGACCGGCCGCTGACAGCAGCGAGACGGCGGCCGGATCGGGCATGCCATTGGTGTCGATCGCGCCTGCTGTCGCCAGTGCGCCGAGGTCGCTGTCGACGCCCGCTTGCCCAACGATAAACGGCGTCGACAGAAACGCCGGTGCCGTCAGCGTGACCGCGTAGTGCTGCTGCAGATTCGTGACGACCGCCGATTGCGCAGCCAGCACATCGGTCTGGTTGACCAGCACCTGCTGGAACTGTGAGTTGTTCGGCAAGTCCGCAATCAGACTGGCCTCGCTCGTGCCAAGTTGCGAAGCGAGGTAGACGAGCATCAGCTCGGTCTCGGGCGTCGTATTGAAGGTGCCGCCGGCAAATGCCAGCGAATGCAGCGTCGTGCCGCCGGAGGTTACGGTGAGGATGCAGGGAAGGGTGGCGTTGAACGTGATGCTGTAGTGTCCGCCGCCGTCCGACAGGGTGGCGCCCGAACTCCGTGCACAACTGAAGCTGACCGCCGCGCTGGCGAGCGCCTTGCCGGTGGCGGCCGTGCCGGATAGCGCGACGTTTTGCAACCCGTTTCCGCCGCCGCAGTTGTCGAAGCCAACACAGAAGCTGCCGCCGCACGCGACGAGCGTTGCGAGCGAAGCCACGCAGAGTGCAGCCAGCACCGGGCGAACGAAACGCGCATGGTGAGTGTTCATGGCTGCCAGCCGTTGATGGAAGGAGATAAGGCGACCGACACCCCACGCAAAGGGACGGCGCTATGCTTAATTCTAGGCCCGATGCGCCGAAACCGTGTGTCGCGTCAATCGCATTTGGCGCGCTATCGGTGCGGATTCAACCGGTGGATGCGACACACTAACGACTGCACGAGCAGCAGGCGTGTTGCAGATGCAGCAAAACGCGGTTCGAACTTACGCCGATCGTAAATTGGCTCCAGTGGAGGGGATTCGTGACGCTTTTCGACGAGATTGCTGGCACGTCTCTGAATAGAGGTCAAGCAAGCAGACGCCTGAACTATCCTCGATTTCTGATTGGAAACTTCCTGATCCTTACGGGTGCCCGAGATAAGGGGCACTCGCATTTGCAGACCACTGGGAGTCTGGTGTCGACTACGGCTTAAGATGGTCAAAGGCTAGAGCGTAAGGGGCGTGGCCGTAAGGCCACGTCTCGCGGTTGGCGAGGGGCGTGCGTAATCCGCTGCGCCGCGTCTCGGTAGCATCGAGGGAGATGCAATCAATGGACACAAGAAAATCCTCGGCATTCAGCGCGCTCCTGCCAGTCAGGTCGGCACGCGATGGCGGCAACGACTCGAACAGCGGCCTGACTGGAACTGACCCAGTCGACATCCCAGCCCCAATCATCCCAGCCCCAATAGTCAAAGGCACCCATACCTTTTCTTTCAGCCTGGACGGCGCAAGCTTCCTGCTCGACGGCAAGCCCTTCCAGATCCGCAGCGGCGAGATGCATCCTGCCCGCATCCTCGCCGAATACTGGCAGCATCGCATCCTGATGGCCAAGGCGATGGGGATGAACTGCATCGCGCTCTACGTCATGTGGAATTACCACGAAACGAGTCCAGGTGTTTTCGATTTCCGCACAGGGAACCGCGACATCGAGGCATTCATTCGACTGTGCCAGCAGGAGGGGATGTGGGTATTGCTGCGGCCGGGTCCCTATATCTGTGGCGAATGGGATCTGGGCGGCATTCCGTCGTACCTGTTGAGTTATCCGGACATTCAGCTCAGGACCGACTCCGCCAACGATCCTCGCTACATGTCGGCGGTAGCTCGCTACATCAGCGAGCTGAGCACGCGCATCGGACCACTGCTGGTGAGTCGCGGTGGACCGATCCTGATGATCCAGATCGAGAATGAATTCGGCTCATACACCAGCAACCCGGCTTATCTCGAAGAGATACGGCAGCTCTGGCTTCAGGAAGGGATACAGGGGCCGTTCTATACCGAAGACGGCATCAGGCAGCTTGAACAGAATCGCACGAACGTCACCGGTGGCGCGATTGCATTGAGCAATGGCGATGCAGCGCAAATCGCGGCTGTCCGGCGGGAATTTCCGGCCGTTCCGGCGATGGCCGGTGAAGTGTATCCAGGGTGGCTCACCCATTGGGGCGACGAGACGCTCAAAGGTACGGCCGTCGATATCTCCGGCACGCTGGACGTGCTCATGCAACTGAAGCTGTCGTTTAACCTCTATGTCATTCACGGAGGCACCAGCTTTGGCTTCTATGCCGGCGCAAACGTGGATGCCGATTCAGGCGAATATCAACCCGACATTACCAGCTACGATTACGCAGCACCCATCAGCGAGCAAGGCGTGGCGACGCCGAAGTACATGAAGTACCGCCGCGTCATCGCCCGCTATCTCGCGACGCCGTTGCCCGATATACCCAAACCTGTCCCGACGATCAGCCGCCAGGGAGGTCGGGCCTTGATGCCGGAACTGTACGCGTCCATTTGGGACAACCTGCCTGCCGCGCTCCCAACCGCGCAAACGGTCGACCCACAGCCGTTCGAGCTGTACGGCCAGGCGTTTGGTTTCGCGCTGTATCGCAAGAAGCTGCAGGGTCATCGCGGTGGTGTGCTGGATTTCAAGGAGGTTCACGACTACGCGACCGTTTTCGTCGGCGAACAATACGTAGGCGGCGTGTCGAGAGCGCTCATGCCGGAGCACTGCGCGCAGCCGCTGAATGTCATGCACCACGCGCCGCTTACGGTTCCGTTTGTGTCGTCGTCGCCGGACAGCGGCGTATCATTGGAAATCCTCGTCGAGGGAATGGGGCGCGTCAACTATGACCACGCGATCATCGACCGCAAAGGCCTTCTCGAACCCGTCACGCTGCAGGATGCGGGAGGCTCGAGCGACACGCTCACCGGCTGGGAAGTCTTCCTGTTGCCGATGGATACCGCCTTTATCGCGAACTTGCGCACCGTCTGTTCGAACCTCCTTAAGGCCGGACTGTTCTTCAAGGCGACCTTGCCGTTGGATACAGTCGGCGACACCTATGTCGACATGAGCGGCTGGACCAAAGGCGTGGTCTGGGTCAATGGGCACAATCTCGGCCGCTACTGGAATATCGGTCCGCAAAAGCGCCTGTATTGTCCAGCACCCTGGCTGAGGCAGGGTGACAACGAGATCCTCATCTTCGATCTCCATCAGATTGAAGCGAAGCCGGTTGAACTGGCGCGCACGCTATCGTAAAGAAGGCGCCTTAAGCCAACACCGGGACATCCGCGGCCACTTCGATTACCCTTCGCCACCGGCCGGCACCAGCTCCAAAGTGAGTACTTCGAAAGGCCCGAGTGGGATAGTGTGCGGCTGGTCCGCGTCTAGCACCGGCGGAACATGCGAGGTATGGCCATGCCATAAGCTGCGCGTCGCGAATCGTCCCGCCGCGCCGGCCGGCAACTCCAATTGGCGCTGCAAATCGAGCACAAAGCGCTTCGCTCGGCGGTCGGGATTGCGCAGCGTGATGATCGCCTTGACCGGCGACCATGCGGCCCAACCGTACACCTCGAGCCGGTCCGGCGCACCGCCAATCCAGTGGCTGTCGCGCAGCACGTCGGCGTTCGCCCGGGCCCACCTGGCAGACTCGGCGAGAACGTCCCAGTCTCCGTCGCTCAGCAGCGACGGCGTGATGTACAGCTCCTGCAGTTGTACGCCGCTGCCGAAGTACGAATGCACTTCATTTGCGAAGTCCTGGGCTCGAGCGGTGTTCAACCGTTCGTTGCATTGCGCGTAGATGACGCCGTGGAGCATCAGCGAGTTAAGCGGAAACAGCGGACTCCCGAGTACGACGTTGCGATAGGTCTGTGCGTCGCGATAGGTCGTCCAGCGTTCGCGGTTGCTGCCTACGCCGTCCAGGTCGTCATCCTTGCCGCCGCGCCAGATCGAGTCGGTGTGGCGCAGCCAGAACGGCGACGGATACGTGCCGACGGTGAGGTTGATGAATGTATCGGGTCTGGCGTCGCGGATGTCCTCGATCAACTGGATCGCCGCGTCCCAGTCGCTGCTGAAGTTGCTGCCTGGGATTACCTTGTCGACATTGCCGGCGCCATCGAACTTGAACTGATTGATGCCGTGCTGCGTGAGCAGTTCCATCACGGCTTCATGGAAGCGTCGATAGTAGATCGGCCCGGACAGCGCGAAGCAGCCATCGATGATCTCGTATCCGGCGGCGCGGCCCCGCGTCACGCGTTCCTGCCGCGTCGCGCCATAGCCACCCCACGGCGATAGCCACACGCCTGGCGCCGCGCCGTACCGGGCGGCGGCGTCGCGCAGCGGCACGAATCCATGCGGAAAATCCTTGCCGAAATGCCAACTGCCGCTGTAGTCGTCCCAACCGTCATCGAACAGGAAGGAGTCGAGTTGTACGCCGCGCTTGTCGTGCAACTCGCGGCCGATGTCGTCGATGCGTTCGAGCGCTTGCTGCTGCGTGTACGGCGTGAGGTAACCGATGTCGTACCAGCAGTTGTAGTGCAGGAACGGGCGGTACGGATGGGCTCGTTCGCGTTCGAGATAGGCCGCGAAATCGCGGCGTAGCTGGCCGTCGCGAGCCACACCCGCCACCGCCGAGAAGACTCTGGTCTTGCCTTTTTCGAGCGGCAAGGCCGGCGACAGGGTGAACCTGACGGTGTTGCCGCGTACCTGGCTTTCCGACAACGGAAGCTCGAAACCGAGGTAGACGTTGCCCGCGACCACAGGTGTTCCCCTGAACTCGCCGGCGGTTTGCGCACCGGACGCCTGCGTCTCCAACAGCGAAACGGTGGCAATGTGTTCGTCCTTGCTGATTGCGGTAATCGCCACTTGCAAGCGCAAGTACTGCGAGCTTTCGCGTTGCTCCACGCTCCACTCCACTCGCAGACGATCCTGTTCGTCACCGAGGATGGCACGCACGCGTCTGCCGACGATCCGTTCGGCCAGTCGAGACGCTTTGGGATTGGCCGTCAGCATTTCTTCGCGCAACGGCGCAAGCAGCTTCAGGTCGGCAATGCCCAGTGTGCGACCGTCGGCCAGCGAGAGCGCGAACGGCGCGGTGACCGTCAGCGTGCGCGAATGCATGCGGTCGGTCAGGGTGAAATCGGCCAGATGCTGTTGCCTGACGGTCCAGTTCAAGGCGATCGCCGCGTTACCGAAAGAATGCCAGGCACCGTTCGTCTGGGACGCGGGCATGCCCGGATGCGTGGACACAGTTTCTTTGGCGTGCATGGAAGGAGCCCAGGATAAGGCGGGTGCCTGATCCATAGAGTACTTCGGGTGGATTCGGCAAGTGCATGAATTCTTGCGGTTTGCATGACTTGGGTGTCTCGAAGCAGTACCCGGCCGCGCTCGAGCAGCTGCACATTTGCTCATCCCTACCCGCCTGTCACTGCACAGTTCATCTGAAAACAGGTATCGCGTGGAGCACCCTTGTTCACATTTAGCGCTGCTCGGGCTGCGGTTTAGCGCGTTTGCCTGTACTGGAAGCGCGAACAGTTCAACTTTTCCCGCGGATCGCCGATATACCGCTCGAGCGTGGCGTTGAGCTGGACGGACGTGACACTTGCTGGAGCGTCGAGCGGACAAGGACAGTTTCCTGCGAAACGCCGCTCGCGGAACGGGCGAGCGGCACCACGCACGCCTCGAAGACGCCTTTTCCCGATCGAAGAATATTCCAGCCCATAGCGCGCATGTCCGCACGACAAGGAAGGCGGCCACAGGAACAATCAGGAAGGCTCATCAGGTTGTCAACGCTGCGAGCATGGGCTAAACAACCGTAATCCCCCGATTCAGGTGCCTCTGGAGGGCACGCTTCACGATCATGAAACGAATCTATGCTACGTTGCTCGCCGCATTGCTGATCGCTACGCTTGCGCCGGAGTGCCAGGGACAGTACACCACCGACTGGGTGGCGAACACATTTGGGACCAACGCCACCCGCGTGGGTAGCGTCGCGCGCTCCATGTGGATAGCGCCCGAGGGCGTCATCTACACGGCTTCCATGTGGGACGAAAACGAAGGTGGGGTCGCGATATACCAGAACGGGCAAAGCCTGGGGTCCATAGGAGGTCACGGCGATTTTCAGGGCAGCGCCATTACGGGTAATGCCACTTCGATCTTCGCCGCTCTGCATTTCACGACCACCAATGGCAGCGGCACGGTGGGACGGTACAACCGAACCACTCAATCTCGCGACTTCCTCATATCGGTCAGCGCGACAACGACTGAGCAGCGGGCTGACGTAATCACGGGACTCGCGACGTCGGGCGCGCTCCTTTATGTGAGCGACTTTCCTGGCAATCGCGTCCGCATCTACACCACCGACGGCGTCTGGCGGCAGGATGTCGCCGTCTCAGGCCCTGGCGCGCTCGCGGTGGACAGCGCAGGAAACATCTGGGTTGCGCAGAAGAGTGCGGGTGCGATCCTCGAATACAATCCGGCCGGCGTGCTCGTGAACACTATCCAGATGTCCGCTGCCTCCCGGCCGTCCTCGCTGTATTTCGATTCGTCCACCGGGTATCTCATGATCGGCGACCAGGGGCCCGACATGAACATCAAGATCTATAACATTTCGGGCACTCCATTTCTGGTCAGTACATTTGGCATTCAGGGGGGATATCTCGATACGACAACGGGAATCAAAGGTCAGGTTGGTGACAAGCGTTTTACCCGCGTCACCGGTATCGGCAAAGACGCCGCCGGCAACGTGTACGTGCTCAACAACCCGTGGGGCGGCAGTTGGGACCTCGGCCGCGACGGCGGCACCGACATTCACTCTTACGACAGTTCTGGCCACCTGCGATGGACGCTTCAGTCTCTCAACTTCGAGGGCGTCGCCGCTTCCGACCCGTCTACTGACGCCGCGTACTTCTATGGAGGCACCCACATCTACGCAGGCACCGCTGGGGGAACCTTCGTAGCGAACACAGTCGATCCGATCGACTATCCATCCGATCCACGCATCAACATCAACGATCGCTCACGGGATGAGCACTTCGGTCAACTTGCCACTGTCGGCACCAACCGGATCCTCGTGGCGTCCGGCCAGAATCCCGATACGTTCTACTTTTTCCACTTCAATGCCGCGAATGGCTACGTCGCCATACCGGACGCCACGCTTCCGGGTACCGCGTTTTATACGACCGCACCGGCCAGGGACGGGTTCTGCCTCGACAGCAAAGGGGACGTCTGGGCCGGTTTGGACAAGACGAATGCCATCTGGCACTATCCGCTGACCGGCTTCGATGCCAACGGCCAGCCGAGTTGGGGAGCAGGAGTCGCAACGCCCATTCCGGGCACGATCACGCCATTGACGCGGATCATCTACCTGCCGGAAAGCGACACGATGATCCTGGCACAGGGCGTTGTCGGCAGCACGGACTGGACGTCGATCGGAACGCGGATCGAGGTGTATCACGGCTGGCTTGCAGGCAACACGATCGTTCCCAATCCGGTGATCAACCTCACCAGCCCCAATCCCAAGTCGATCACGGCGGCAGGCAACTATCTCTTCGTCGGATACGTACACACCGTGCCCAACGTCGATGCCTTCAATCTCATCACAGGCAGCCTGGACACCACGTTGACCAACAGCAACCCCAACGCCGTGTACGTCGGCAATGACGTGGATTCGATGTACGGCCTTAGGTCGTACCGTCGGTCGACTGGGGAGTATGTGATCACGAAGGACAACTACAACGGGTCCAGCGTCATCATTTATCGCTGGACACACTGATTAACCGTGCTCGTCGTGGCGACGCCCCGGCGGGCACCTCACGTCATGTCAGCTTATTGACGTTGTTTCTTTCCACTGGCGGCTGGTCGCGACGGGTCATTTCCCACGCGTAGCGAAGGTCCGTTTGCAGGTGAGAAAAACCGGAGGCGACCCGAAGCGGTCCTTCGGTTTTGCAGATAGCGGAATGCTCAACGGATCGTCGACGCCTTACCGGGGAACCTCTCCTCGAACGACACCTATCTCTTTTCGCGGTCCTTCTCAAAGGCTAATCGCGTCCAGGTCACTCCCATGTCACGGTTCGCTTGCTGAATGGATTGGGTACGGAGATTGAGCACGGGTTGCAAATCCTGGATCCTCGCGAGCTGGATGGTTTCTTCCGCCGAAACGTCAAACATGCGCCTGCCTTGCGGAACGGGCCCATGTCGCAGCGACATGATCAGCACACCACCTGCGCCCACAAGAGAACTTACGTTAGGCATCGCCCGACGACGCTCTTCCTCATCAAGGTGCATCCAGACCGCTGTGAGCATCACCACGTCAAATGTTTCGCTCCTCGAAAGCAGGATGGCAAGATCGGGGAGGCTGTCATCGATCCATTCAATCTCCGTCGACGGATGCAGATCGATTCCGGCGACGCGCAGTTCGTCGACCGGTTCAACGGCTACGACGGTGTGACCCATTGCCGCGAACGCGGCCGCATCCACTCCCACTCCTGAACCAACGTCGAGAATTCTCGACGGGATCTCTGGTATCAGGTGCAGAACTGGCTTGTGTTGGTCGGCAAACGAGATGTTCTGCCATTGCTTGACAAGAGGCTGCGCATTCTCCGCGTAACCTTCTGTGCCGCTTACCTTAACGGACATCGATGGCGCCCCACATTTCACTGGTTTGCGAAGTCAGTCTGCCGGATTGGCCGGAATTTGCCTGCTGGCGATTACCCACGCCTCATTTGCAACGACGTGTCAGTCGTATTGACTACGTGAAACCCAAGACGGTGGTAGAGGTTTATCGCCCTATTGCCTTTCAAAACACTTAGCGCGACGGAGACATGAGCGTCATCTGCCTGCCGTAGAAATTCACCGACCAGCCGGGCCGCGATGCCGCGGCCCTGATAGGTCGGCAAGATTTGAATTTGCAAGATGGTCCATTCATTCGGATCTCGAAAGGACTTGAACAGGCCGATTTTTTCCGACCCGCAACACACTATGTATGCGTCATTGAAGCGATAGCGAAGACGTTGCCAGTGAGTCTGCTCGTCAGCGGGCTCGCCGGCTCGTTCAAGATGCTCGTCCATCGTCGCTTTCCGCAAATCGAACAGGAATGGCTCGTCTACAGGAGTCGCTGGGCGTAACGTGATTTCGGGATTTTTCATATCTCAATACGACCGTTGCTTGATTCCCCACCGATTCGCGTCGTAGGTGACCACCCACAGGTTCTTGTGAAGCGTGATGACTGAACCGTCTGCGCGATTCCTGGTGTACTCGACGAACAAATGAACTTTCCGAGGGCTGACCAGGACGGCATGCTTATCCAGGTAGACCGTTCGGTCCCAGCCGGTGTTCCGCTCGAGGTCATCGAAGAAGCTTGCGGGCAACTGACCTCCGTGTTCCCAAATCACCAATTGTTCACCGGAAAGAATGATGTGCGGGAAATGTAGGCACGCGTCCATGCCGGCGAGATCGCGTGCGTTGAAAGCATCGGTGAAGGAGTCGATGCACGCAATGGCCTGTGACACCGCGGAAGACTCGCTGGAGTCCATGTCTGACGCGGGCAAGAATAGTGAATTACTCATGTCGATGATGGCCTTGATCTGGCAGTCGTCCGTCGATTGTTAACGATCCAGACGACCGTGTCGAACGTCTCAAGATGGCAGCACTGAGCCGGGTGACGACCGCCTCAGCTCAAACGAACTCGGTTCAATGGCGAATTTCTGTAGCCGAGCCACAGCGGGCACTCAATGTTCGCCAGAGCGGACGTTGCGGGCATGCCTGCGCGCTTAACGTCGTATGGAATCTTTACCGACAGTAACCCATTGATACACATTGCCGATAAGCCAGTCGCTAACCTGCTAGCTTGACGACCCACTCCATATCCGCCATGAAAGTGTCCTGCCAATTGCTGGCGAGCGCCTTGCTCCCCGCCCTGCTCGCCGTCGTGTCCCTTGGTGCTCATGCCGACCCGTGGAAGGATGAAAAACATCACGGTGGGGATTACAAGGAAGAATATTGGGATGGGGCGTGCAAGGTTGAGCGCAAATGGAAAGGAAACGGCGAATACAAGGAGAAGAGCAAGTGCAAGGGCGGGCCGTCTCCCGCCGTGATTTATCAACCTCCTCCAGCCGTCATCATCAGCCCTCAGGTGGTGATTGGCCAGTGAGTAGCGCGCATTCGAGCGCCGCTATCGGTGAAGAACGCTTATGACTTCATGGCTTCACTCGATGCGATAAGTGAAAGCGATCAAGCGAAATGTAACGGTCAAGGACAGCTTTTGGCCGAACTCTGCCCGATGTAGAACCTCCAGACCCGACGGGGCGATCGTCAAGTTTTCATGCCGCAGACGCACGCTTCTCGGGAGACGGCCCAGGCATTCATCTAACGAACACTGGTCGCTGCCCATCGGGCCAATCGCGCATGACGATGACGAAACAGAAACTTCAGGATACCCGTCGTAAGGTGCTGCCATCCCGGTATCCACGCACCAGGTCGACGCAATTCAAACGTCAGTTGATCATGCACTTCGCTACCCCCGCCTATGTCACGGACCGTCCGTTCGTGCACCCACATTCGGATCCCAAGCATGCGTGACGTTTCCTTAAACCTATACCCTGGCCCCACCTCGGCCAGTGTTATATCGTCAAAGTCCACTGGGAAGACACCGAGCGCAAGGAACCAGCTCCGGCCCAGACAACGCCCAGTCGGCAACTGATTGATTGCTTTACCCCGCAAATCAAGCGGGATGGTCATCCGCAACCATGGAAGCAACTCGTCGTTAATCCCGTCCGGTGTTGTCACACGGCGCCACACTTCGGTGGCGCTTACCGGAAGCGTAGACTTTTGTTCAAAGGTCGATTTCATGCCGATTTCAGCGGTTTCCGGGATTTCACGTTAATTAAAATTCTCAGGCTATTGTCAACGATTTCCGTGCCAATTCCCAGAGTCACTTCCTGGCCGAACTCAGAAGTTCGATGAAGGATCGAGTCCGACCCATTGCAGCCCTTCCCGCCGCCGTATACCAAACGACGACTGCCAGGCTACAACGGTCATTCAGGCCGGCAGCGGCTGAACCAATGCCGAGCCGCCGCTTTCCTCACTCAGGTAGCGAAGTCAGTCGATGCCGACAGCGACTGCCACGTATCCGTTTCCTGCGTCACGTAAGCGTTTTTCGCAGCGATGGCAGCCAGTGTGTCCGTACCAAGCGGAAGGCGCAACGGTGGGTTCGACGCGTCGACCAGCTTGATCATTGCTGCCGCAAGCTTCATCGGGTCGCCAGGCTGGTTGTGATTCATTTGCACGGCCTTGCGGCGAACCGCACCGGAGGTCTCGTCGTAATCGTCGATCACGTCCGGCGCAACGACCAGCGAAGTCGCATCCAGAAAGTCCGTTCGAAAATACCCTGGCTCGACAACTGTCGCGTGAACGCCTAGCGGTTTCAACTCGGCATGCAACGCTTCGGTGATGCCCTCGACGGCGAACTTCGTCGACGAATACACGCCAAATCCCGCTGCGGCCCGATAGCCGCCAATCGATGAAATATTGATCACGTGGCCCGAGCGGTTCGCGCGCATCGTCGGTAACACAGCACGCGTGACGTTCAGCAAGCCGAATACGTTCGTGTCGTACATGCGACGGACGTCCTTGTCGGCGGATTCTTCCACCGCACCCAGCAGACCGAAGCCGGCGTTATTGACCAGCACGTCGACGCGGCCGAATTTTCCGACCGCCGCCTGCACGGCCGCCTTTGCCTGGGCCTCGTTGGTCACGTCCAGCTCAACCGGCAGCAACGCAACCGAGTCGCCAAGACGCTCGACGATGGCCGGGACGTTACGTCCGGCGGCCACGACCGCGTTGCCGTCCGCGAGCGCCGCTTCGGCAATCAATGCGCCGATGCCTCGCGACGCGCCGGTGATGAACCATACGCGCTTGAAACCACCTTGTTGGACGTCAGCCATGATGTCTCTCCTACGTGTGTGATGAGGTGATGCCATGGTAGGCGCGGCGATTGACACAAACTAGCCGTCCACTACTGGAGTGATAATCAACCTTTATTTGCGAATCTGGAGCCCCGGAAATGAACGGAATTCGTGCGATCACCACTTTCGTACGCGCCGCGACGCTCGGAAGCCTGCGGGGCGCGGCGGTCGATCAAGGCATCTCGCCGCAGGCGGCGAGCCATGCGGTGATGCAATTGGAGAAGGAACTGGGCGTGCGGCTCTTCCATCGGACCACGCGCAAGCTGAGCCTGACAGAGGAAGGCGAACGACTTCTCGACAGCGTGAAGCCGGCGCTCGCGATTCTGTCGTCTGCGCTCGACGAGGCCCGGCGCTCGAAGGAGGAAGTGGGCGGCATGCTGCGCGTGAGCGCGCCGCGCGCACTCGGGCTCCCGGTCCTGTGGCCGTACTTCGAGGAATTCCAGAAGCTCTATCAGAACGTGCAACTCGAAGTGCAATTCGACGATCAGTTCACAGATCTCGTGGCCGACCGCTCCGATGTGGGATTTCGCGCTGGACCGCCGCCATCGGGCGGCTCGATCGCACGCCGACTGGTGCCGATCCAGCTGATCGTGTGCGCATCGCCGGAATATATCGAGCGCAACGGCGCGCCACGGACCATCGAGGAACTGGCTCAGCATCGCTGCACCGGGTACCGGCGCGCAAACACGGGCAAGCTCGCGCAGTGGCAGTTCCGTATCGGCGATGAGATCGTCTATCGCGACGTGCCCGCTGCCATCTGCGTGAACGACACGGAAATGGAAACGCAGGCGGTCCTGTCGGGGCTCGGCATCGGGCAGTTGGGTAGCTTCAACGCAACGACTCATATCAGAAGCGGCCGACTCATTCCGTTACTGACGCGACACGTCACCGAATACGGCATGATCTATATCTACTATAAGCATCGAACCGAACAGTCGTTGCGTGTGAAGACGTTCATCGACTTCATGGTTGAGCGCATGGCCGGCAACCGAAACTTCTTCCTCGATCCGTCCGAGCTTCGCGCTGGGCAGCCGCTGCAGCAGGAACGCGCAGCGAGGAGACGTTGATCGTTGCTGCTTTGGCAGAGGACGCAACGAGCACAGTCGTCGAACAGGAGGCCGCTTTGGTACCGAGCGGACGCTTGAATGTCCGCGAGAGCCCGTGGGCGAACGGCCGCTTGTGTCCGAACTTGCTCACACCGCGCTTCGAACGGAGCAGTCGGGCGATAGATTATGCAATACGCATCAAGCGACGCTCACCGGACATCGGAATATCTCCGCAGCGGCCGTTCGTGTCCGCTGCCTGAACACCACGAAGCCATTGACCACGTCTGGAAAGGTCGGTGACTCCGGGCGTCAACCTTCCACCGGTAGATCAATGGTTCAAATGTCAGAGACGCTCATGGGCACCGTTGCCTGCACGCGCGCGGATCGCCTTCGCAGCACAGTTTCGTCGGTCCACGGGGGCATCCGTTGAACCGCAGGCAGATGCATGGGTGACAGGCCACACGGAGAATAAATGACTGGCTCACTATGGACCTGCTGTCCGCTACGGGCAGCAGCTAACCTTTAGGAGCCGAAATGAAAGCCGCTTTTGACAGCGTGAAAAAAAGCCATACCTCACCATCGCTTCCTGCCTTTGTGGCGTCGCGCATCGAGCAATACTACCGGGAGCGGGTAGCGCAGACGTGGGGAGGCGGGCACATCATGCGCGGTCGCATCCCGGGACCGGATGCGCTGCATCTGTCGAGCAACGACTATCTCGCGATCGCGCGTCATCCCGACATCATTCGCAGTATGAGCCGAACCTTGCGTTCGGACGGCAACGGACTGTTGATGTCGGGCATCTTCCTGCACGGTGATTGCCCGCAGTTGAAGTTCGAGAACCGGCTGTCGACTTTCATGCACGCAGAAGCCGGGGTGCTGTGTCAGTCCGGCTATGCGGCGAATATCGGGCTGATCCAGTCGATCGCTTCGGCACAAACGCCCGTCTACGTGGACATGATGGCGCACATGTCGTTGTGGGAAGGTATCCGCAGTGCGGGCGCGATCCCGATACCGTTCAGGCACAACGACGCGGCGCATCTCGCGCAGCAGATCGCGCGGTATGGGCAAGGGGTCGTGCTGGTGGACTCGGTTTACAGCACGAACGGCAGCGTATGCCCGCTTGTCGTGCTCGCAGATGTATGCGAAATGCATGAGTGCGTGTTCGTGGTCGACGAGTCGCATTCGCTTGGCACGCATGGTCCGCGTGGAGCGGGACTTGTTGTCGAACTTGGACTCGAGTCTCGTGTCGCGTTCCGCACGGCAAGTCTTGCGAAGGCTTTTGTCGGCCGGGCCGGCTTCATCACCTGTCCAGCTGCTTTCCAGGAGTACTTCAAGTTCGAGTCGAATCCCGCGATCTTCAGCTCCACGCTGTTGCCTCATGAGATCAGTGGGCTGGACGCGACGCTGTCGGTGATCGAAGGTGCCGGCCGACGGCGCACGAGACTTGCGTCGAATGCCGCCTGGCTGCGGGAGCGGTTAAGGGAGCTTGGGTATAACCTGAATGCCGGTGAGAGTCAGATCATCGCGCTCGAAGCGGGTACGGAACAGCGCACGATCGTGTTACGCGATGCATTGGAGTCACGGGGCGTTTTCGGTTCCGTGTTTTGTGCACCGGCGACGCCGCGCAATCGTGCGCTGATCCGGTTGTCGATCCATGCTGCGTTGACCGACCCTCAGATCGAAAGGATTGTGAGCGTCTGTCGTGACATTCGCGGCGAGGTCGAGCTTGACAGATGGCCCTCCACCCGGCGCCTTGGAGACCGGCTGTCGTCCTGCGGACACAGCCACGAGCAAAGTACGGCAGACAGTGCGTTAGCGGTTTGATAGCGGCATGACATGGAGTTCACATGTGTGAACTTCATGTTTTCTGCATGTCGCGGTCCAGCCACTCGAGGTAGCGGTCGTAACTCAGCACGTGGCTCAGATCGAACCCGGGCGGGTTGGGAATCACGGCATAAACGTAAGTCTGTTGCCCTGTAAACCGTGTTGCCGGGTGCATATAGCTCTCCCACGCGATGCCGTCCGCAGGGCAGTACCCGCTGGTTTGCCAGAAGTGCGGCAAACTTCCGCCACTGTCCAGGGCGTCGAAAAAGCTCGCGGGTGCGCCTTGTACGCTGGCTATTTCACGCAGACCCCTCAGTGTTTCGTTCGTGTGGACAATCAGCAGATAGGACTTGCCGGTACTGTCGAGCATGAGTAGCCCGTTTGGCGAGTATGAAAGGTAATGTTCAACAATACCGAGCGAATCAAAGAGTTCGCGTACCCGCGCGACCAGCGCTTCGTCAC
Source organism: Paraburkholderia lacunae (assembly GCF_003353175.1). Classification (GTDB taxonomy): domain Bacteria; phylum Pseudomonadota; class Gammaproteobacteria; order Burkholderiales; family Burkholderiaceae; genus Paraburkholderia; species Paraburkholderia lacunae. The sequence continues at coordinate 38,253 of NZ_QHKS01000024.1, forward strand.
GCAGGAACGTATATTCCGATGTCACCAGCGTGTCGAGGATGGACCGACACCTGTTATCGAAGTATGCCTGCTGCATATCGCGCACCGCGCGATTTAAAGCACTGATGGCCGATGCGTCCTGCTTGCGAATGAAGCGATGAATGATGCCTTCGTTGAAGCTCTCCACCGCGATGTGCTCGTTCGCCTTCCCGGTCAGCATAATCTTGCGTACGGCAGGGTCGGCAATGTGTCGGCAGAATTCAAGACCATTCAGCCCTGGCATGTCGTAATCCACGACGACAACCGATGCCGCCTGAAACCGGTCGTTGTCGAACACCTGATTGCGGACGGTGTCGACGCTCATCGCGATGACCTGCTGAGCTTCGTCCTCATCGGTTCTGTCCCGGTATGGAGCGAAGATCTGGTCGCGAGGCGCACCGGGGCGAGGGCGTTCATTGACGAACCGCAGGGCTTCCCTTGACGAGTTGAAGAGCCGGAAGGCAAGGTTCGGTTCGAGTTGCAGGCACAGATTCGACAGGAATGCAGAGTTGTCGTCGACGAACGTGACCGTTGTCGGAAAATAGAATGGTTTGATCGTATCCATCATCGTGGCCGGGGAAAGGTCAACACAAACTCGGTGTACATGGACTCGATAGACGTACAGTCGATGGAGCCGCCCATCACGCGCATGACGTCACGACAGAAGGCGAGGCCGATGCCGGTGCCGACAGAGGCGTCATCTGCTTCAGCCGACGACGTATAGAAGCGCGTGAAGATGTGGGGAAGTACATGGGATGCGATGCCGACGCCGGTATCGCGAAAGAGGAGTTGGTTCGCGCGTGGTCCGGGCGCAAGCCGGATCGAGATCAGAGCGCTGTCGACATCTGCCATTCCGCGGAACGCATTCTTCAGCAGATTGAAGAGCACATGGACCACCAGCATGCTCGAGCCTTCGAACGTGAAGTCATTGACGACATCCGTGAGCACCCGTTGCTGCTCTCCTGCGCGAAATGGATAGCGATTGAGCGCGGTCTCCACACATTGCCTGATCGAGCAATGTATGGCCTGCTGCGAATGCCCGTCGGTGAACCGTGCGTTCGCGAGCAGCATGTCGATAATGGTATTGGAATGAACGGCCTCCTGCTCGATGCGGGAGAGTACGCCGTCCATGGAATGAAGGTGAGCGGCGCGGATCCTGGGAACACTTAGCCCGCTGTCTTGAGCGATGCGGTACGTTTCGAGCAGCAAAGGCAGGTAGCTTCCGAGGCCCGCGGCGCCGGTGCGGATTGCGAGTAGCGGGGTACGCAGTTCGTGGGCGATGCTGCCGGCGGTTGCCAGCATGGCCCGTTCCTGCTCGACCCGGATACGCTCCGTGTCATAGTTGGCGATGACGCCAATCGCTATCGCAAACGAAAAAATCGCCAGATGGACAAGATACGACGTATTCACGCTGACAACGTCGGTTGTTGCCCAATAGGCGAGGTACGCGAGCGCAATGCCGATCAGGAAATTGAGCAGCAGCATGAGCCAGTCGAGCAGCAACACCATGACGAAAGCAGCAATCAGCGCGCTTTCGACCCAGACGTCCGAGCCATTGTTTTTCAACAGCATGAACGCGAAAAAGAACGGCAGTGAGTAAAAGATTGCCGCGTACCAGTAGTACGGCATGAGCTTTTTCGCCCACGACGGCCAGCGGTCGGAAAATAGAATCGGAATAAACAGCGCGGAGCCGACCAGCCGCAGCGGCAGGTTTTCGTAAGGCTGGGGAAAAAGATCGTTCCAGATGTAGTAATAGAGCGGGAAGCCGACGACCGCAATGATCGAGAAGGGGCGCATCCGGCGGCTCACGTATTGCAGGTTTCGCAAGGCAGGAGCGAACAGCTGGGCGAGGAACAGGCGGATCGGCACCAACGTGCGGGCGTCCCGAGGAGGAATTCTCGTTGTGTCCATTACTTCCAGAATAAAGGATTTACCCGGTTTCTCAGGCAAGGTTCCGGCGTTGAAACTGTGGATGCTTCACGCGGCATCATCTGGATTATGTGGTGCGCGCATTTGTGCGCCCCAATTTACCAACCTGTCGAAGTTATTTGCCGCGGCCCCGGCGCAAATCTTGACCTAAGGTGGCGCCGATGTCACGGCAAATAATTGCGTTCAACCGCTCTGCCCACGGTTATCCGCGTTCATGGTCTTGTAACTGGGGGAAGAATGAGCTGGGTTGTATGCGTATCGAATCAAATGGTGGTTCGTTATTGAGGCTGGAACCACGCGATATTTTCCCCGATATGTGGCGCGCTTCATTCACCTCGGAACGGTTGATTTTGCAAATGCTCATATTCGATTCGCGTCCTACGCGGTGAAACCATAGCGCGCGTCCTCCCCCTATGTTCTGCGCCTGGCCAAACCTGGCGTCGCGCCGCCCCCGCCGCCCGCCACGCGCCTCAAGTTCTCCCTTTTTTCGCCGTAGTCCGTGAAGGTGGCCCTAAAACCGTGGCGCGGCTCGGGTCGTGCCGAAGTGTCGCAGCAGGCGTTCCGATTCGTGCAGCACCTTTCCACTCTTTACGGAAACCATGATTTCCTCACTCCGAACCCGCATCCTGATCATTTCCTCCGCTACCGTCATCGGCGCGCTAGCGCTCTCGGGAGCCGCCGCCTACATCACCGTGCGCGCCAACACGATGGAGACCATCGCGCAGAACCTGAGCGCCATCGCCGGCGCCAATACGCTGGCCATCGACAAGTGGGTGGCTGCCAAAGCGCAGGCCGTGACGGCGACCGCCGAAGAGGTCGAGCACGGCGATCCGCAAGGCTTCGTCAAGCATATGAGTCGCGCGGACGGCTTCCCGATTACCACAGTCGGGTGGGCCGACAAGACCTTTTTCTCGACCAGCAGCACCACGCCCAAGGACTACGACCCGACCGCGCGGCCCTGGTACAAGGCGGCCGTCGCGGCCGGCACGCTGATTGTCACGAAACCGTATGGCGACGCGTCGACGGGCGTGCCCTACGTCTCGTTTTCCGCGCCGATGATCCGTAACGGCGAGCCGACCGGCGCGTTGAGCGGCGCCGTACCGCTCGACGGGGTGCGCGAAGTGGTCGCCGCCGTGCATCCGACGCCCTCGAGTCTGGCCTTCGTGGTGACGCGCGACGGTCAGGTTATCGCGCATCCGGATGCCAAATTGATCCTCAAGCAGGCGACCGACATCTCCGCAGCGCTCACGCCGGACGCGCTGGCCTCGCTCGCACAAGCCGGTGCGCCATTGGAAGTGAATCTGGGCGGGGTTGCGAAGCTGCTCAAGGCGCAGCCGGTGCACGGCACCGACTGGTATCTGGTGCTCGCGCTCGATAAGGCGGAGGCCACGGCGGGTCTGGCCAACGTCCTGCAAGCGCTCGGTGTGGCGATGGTGTTGCTGACGCTGGCGGCGGTGGGCATTGCCGCATTCTTCACCTCGCATTCGTTCCGCAGCCTCTCGCAGGTGCGCGATGCGATGGATACCATTGGCTCGGGCAGCGGCGATCTCACGCATCGCCTGCCTGTGGTCGGCAGCGACGAAGTGGCGCAGATTTCCGCCTCGTTCAACGCTTTCGTAGACAAGATCGGCACGGTGCTGCTGGAAGTGCGGGCCGGCGTGGAGAACATGAAGACGGCGACCAGCGAAATCGAAATGGGCAATCGCGATCTGTCGCAGCGCACGGAAACGTCCGCCAGCAATCTGCAGAACACCTCGGCTGCGCTCACGCAGTTGACTGCCAGCGTCAAGCAGTCGGCCGAGTCCGCGATGGAGGCCACGCGGCTGGCGACCTCGGCGAGCCGGGCGGCGGCGCGCGGCGGCGAAGTCGTGACGAGCGCAGTCAGCACGATGGACGAGATCGCCAGGTCCTCGGCGCGCATTACCGAGATCATCAGCGTGATCGACAGCATCGCGTTTCAGACCAACATCCTTGCGCTGAACGCTGCCGTCGAAGCGGCACGGGCGGGCGAGAACGGCCGCGGATTCGCCGTGGTGGCGGGCGAAGTGCGCACGCTGGCGCAGCGCTGCGCGACCGCCGCGCGCGAGATCAAGGACTTGATTCAAGCCTCGGAAGCCAGCGTAGGCACGGGCGCGCAGCGTGTACAGGCGGCCGGCGCAGCGATGCAGGAAATCGTCGAAGGGATCGATCGCGTGAATCGCGTCATCGGCGAAATCGACGGCGCGATGAACGAGCAGAGCGCCGGCATCAGCCAGATCGACCGCAGTGTTGCCGAGATGGACCAGGCGACGCAGCAAAACGCCGCCCTCGTGGAGCAATCGACCGCCGCCTCCGCGACGCTGAACGAGCAGGCGCACGGCCTGTCGCGCATCGTGGGGCTGTTCAGGCTGCGCCACGCCGACGCACGCGCTTAATGCGCTTAATGCGCTCCGACGACGCTAACTGCGCGGCTTCCGCCGCGCAGACGTCCGACTGTTTTCTGACCGAAGGTGCAGCGCCCCCCTTGATGCGTTGCCGCCACTTCAACGATAACGCGGCTAGTTGCCTGGCGTCGTTGCTGTCGACGTCGCAGGAGACGCAGAGAGCACCTTGATCGACTCCCAATGCGGATGCAGGAGCCGTAACATAGCAAGGATCGCGCTGTTGGTATTCTCTGACACGGTTACGAGGTCGTTTCCTGTCTGCACCGCTTTCTTGCCATGCTGGCAATACTGATATTCGACGTGAACCGTTACTGACATGATTGCGATTTCCTTTCTTTTAAGACTGATGTTTCGTGATTGATAGAGCAACGCAGGCTGCACTCAGTCACCGTCGTAATGCGTGGACCGACACCGTGCGTTTCGCCGTTGTAATCGCGATTGACAGACGCGCCTGCCGGAAGCACGTCCAACGCGGGCACGGCAACGTAATAGTCCGCCATCCTGATTTCAACTTACGCCGTTGATGCAATGGCACCCCTTGAGCGGCGTGACCAGGCCGGCGGCAACAAACTCCTCGCGGAAGCACCCAATATCAGTGAGGCGTTCTGCTTGAACAAAAAAACTTCGCGCGCTCAAGCCCCCTTTCCCTGAACCGGGTCTTCTTGCGGAGACAGTCGAATGTCGTCAGCCAATCCCCGCTCGGCTCGATTGACGAATCCACAGTCCAGCAGGATCTGACAGAAGGTATCGGGAGAGCATGGTGCCCCGGCCAGTTCGCTCAGTCGGGCGAGAACATCAGAGAACGAAGCAAGAACCGACCAACTGTCGTAGTAGGCGTGCAGTTGCGGTACGACCTCGTTGCCCAGATTTTCCCAACGGACGGAAAGCATACCAACCGTTCCGCCGCCCTCCACCCGGTAGAGGCCCAAGGTTACGGCCGAGACAACGCCCATTACCCTGCAATAGGACGCGGTGTTCAAATAGAACTCGCGCCTAAGATGCTCATTGTCGTTCATGGCCTTGTCCTGTCGGAGCGTTTGCGGTTGTAACTCGTATAACGGCGCGCAAACACCGATGCTTGAGTCTCGCGTTATCGACAACCCGACGGGACACCTATAAAAGGACCGGCGGGACCGGCGCGAATGGGCTCCGCTGCCCAGCCTCGACGGTTAGCGCGTCCGCGCCCATTGGGCGAGGCCCGCGCAGGCAATCAGTAAGGTACCCGTGACGAAAAACACCGAATGCAGTCCGAGGTACACACCGATCTGCCCGCCAATCACCGGACCGACGACCTGACCGCTGAATTGGGCGGATTGCAGATAGCCGAGCATTTGCCCCGTTTTGCTTTCATCCACGGAATGTCTGGCCAGCTTGGAGATGGCAGGCAGAAGCCCGGCGAGGCTCATGCCCATCAGCATCCGCAATCCGCCCAGTTGCCACCACTGGGTGACGAAGGCCTGAGGAATCATCGCGAACCCCGTGAGTACCAGGCAGCCGATGATGACGTTCCAGCCACCGATGCGGTCGGCCAATGCGCCGAGCCGGGCTGCCGTCAGCATGCTGCCTAACGCGGAACACGCCATCACCACGCCCGCAATGCGAGTCACGTGATCAGCGCGAACGCCGAGGCCGCCAATGTAGACGGTGATGATCGGCTCGATCGACATATTCGCAAGCAGAACCATCATCGCCGTCGCGAGGAGCGCAGCTACGATGGCGTAATTCGTGCGATGAGTCGGCGCTGCCGTCCTGTTGGCTGCACGCCCCCCGGCGTCGGCCGGATGAAAATCCTCCTGGACGACGACGATCGTGAGCAGGGCCGCCACTGCGATCATCGCTCCGCCGGCGAAAAAGGTGCCGCGAATTCCGATCCATCCCGGCAACACGCCGCCAACCAACGGTCCGATGAGACTTCCCGCGAGCGCGCCGGTCGAGAGAATCCCCAACGCCCAGCCAGCCCGGTCGCGGGGCACCTGAGTGCCGACCATGACGGTGGCGGCAGACGCGTAGCCGCCCACCAGCCCCGCGATCAGGCGCAGCGCGACCAGTTGATGGACCGTATGGGCGACGCCGATCAGCGACATCACCACGGCCATGCCTACCGCTGCCCGAACGAGCATGGGCTTGCGGCCGTACCGATCGGCAAGACGTCCCCAGAGCGGCGCGGTGATGGCTGTCCCGAGAAACGTCGCACCGAACGCGACCCCCGACCATTCGATGATCGCCGACTGCGATTCGACACCGAGTTGCCGAACGTAGAGCGGCAGAAACGGCAACAGCATGCTCAGACTAACCAGCGTGGTGAACGAACCGAACACGCAGACGGCCAGATTGCGTCGCCAGTAGTTCTCGTTGCGTTCGGCATAGCCGAGCGGCGCCGGCTGGCGCGCAGGCGGGAATGGAGAGTGAGCGGTTTGATTCATTTCGTCCTCAGCGCAGGAAGCAGATCGACAGGAAGCGCGAGCGCCAATGAAGCGGTGCCGACCGCGAACAACATCCTGTAGTCATCCCCGCTACCGGAGAACAGGAGGCAACAACAGGCACCCGTCTTTGATGGGGCCACTCTAGATTGAATCGATTGGAGGGAGAATCGCCGACATGCGGAAGACATTCTTCCGCCGTGCGATTCAATCGGCATCGGTAACGAGCCCCAACTGCTTGAAGTGCCGGCGCAGGCGGGGCGCGGCGAAATCCACGAAGGCGCGTACCTTCGGTACCGAAAGGCGTCCATGCGGCGTCAGGAGATGAACCGGTAGCGGCGCCTGCTCGCTATCGCGCAGGACGATCTTCAGCGATCCCTCCTTGATCTCCTGGGCGAGGTGATAGGAGAACATTCGTGTGACGCCGTGGCCGGCAACCGTCGAAGCGACAGCCGCACGGATAGTGTTGACGATGAAACGCGGCGTGAACTGCACGACCTGAGGTATCGGCGAGCCGCTCGACGTCGGGAAGGTCCACGAGTCCACCCCGAAATGCGTCATCGAGATGATTCGGTGGTGAGCGAGATCAGCCGGCTCGTCGATGCGTGGATGTTTGGCGAGGTACCCGGGGGATGCCGCGACGACGCGTCGAACTTCACCGACGGGTATGGCGATCAGCGTCGAATCCGGCAGATGCGCAATGCGCAGCGCCACGTCGATGCCCTCGTCGATCAGACTGACTGGCCGGTCGAGCAGTTGCAGGCGAACCGAAACGGCTGGAAAGCGCTCGATAAAATCGTCGATTATCGGCCGCAGCAGGTCCTCGCCAGCGGCGACCGGGGCAGTGACCGTCAGCAGACCGCGCGGCGCCGAGCGCTCATGCGCAACCAGCATGTCGGCTTCTTCGAGGTCGGTCAGGATGCGTCGGCACGCTGACGCGTAACGTTTGCCCGCTTCGCTAAGCTTGATGGTCCGCGTGGTGCGATGGAGCAGGGCCGTGCCCGTATGCTCTTCAAGGAAGGCAATCGCCCGGCTCACTGCCGCGGGTGAGCGGCCAAGCCGACGCCCCGCGCCAGCCAGACTGCCTTCGTCGAGCGTTGCGATAAACACTTTCATCGCGTCGATTCGGTCCATGTCGCGTCAATAGTCCGGAGCGAGATTGTTTCCGGAAGTCTACCGTGCGACGGACCGGCGTGCGGTGCCGCTCATGCCGGAGAAACGTAATCTGGCTGCGGAATTGCGATGGAACGCTGATGTCCAGATTGACTCTTGTACCGCTAAAGGACCTGAGCCCCTTCATTCACGCGATCGTGTACCTGTTCTGGGGGCCACCGCTATAAAGGCTTCTGGCAAGTTCCAGAATTCGGTCGCGGTTGCGGTCGAAGGCTGCCAGCAACGCGTGCTCGTCAGAACCCATGTCAGGGTTCAGCTTCGTCAGCATCGCATCGTCGACCAGAAAGGCAATCTCGCGAGAATTGTCGTAGCCCCAGAAGCACACACAGTGTCTTGAAGCGTCGTAGATGCGACTGGGATTAGGAAAGTTGATCACCACGCTACTTTTTCCCATCTACTCACCGGAACAGGAATATCGCCACTTGCTCGCGTTGACATTGATGCGGGCATCACTGTCGCGCCGCTTCTGGGCGCGCTCGTTTTCCGCCTTCTCCAGTGCAGCGGCGCGCGCCTTCTGCGTGACGACGAAGTCGCTGTGCCTGCTAGGTGAAGGCGAATACACTTTGGTTTGCTTTGGCATGCTGGTTCCTATAAAAAATTTCAAATATCGAGGCCGATGCGACAACCGCATTTCGCGGACGGCACCCCGTATGAGAGGCGCGATCGGGTGCTTGCGCGCTTACCGCCTGCAACAACTCCTGCGCACCGAATGCCGGGCCGAACCCTACAGCGCCGCCCGGGTTTGCGCTCCTGCAGAAGTAGTCTGAACAAATGCGGCAATCGCTGCGATTTCTGGTCCCTGACAGACTCTGGCCACGAGCCGAACGCGGTGGGGTTCCCGACGCCGGCCCGCGGACCGGCCGGAATCTAGTGCCTGGGCCCCTTCATTCCCTCGGCTTCCATGGCGGCATTGCGCTCCTCGCATGCCTCAATGGGTTCCATTGTCTCGTCGACAGAAGCTGTCGCGCGTTCCGTGGCCGCCCTGGTTTCGTTGACAGTTGCGCCGGATCCTCCGTCTTCGTCGCCCGGGGGCTCCAGCATGTCGTCAAGCATGGCCTCTAACTCCGGCGTGTTCCACGGAGCGCCATGCTGCCTCTTCCTCTTGATGTAGTGCCTGACTTCTGCGTCCTGCTCCGTAGTCAATGGAAGACCGTGAAAGGTGCTTTTGGGGGTAGCTTCAACCATGGTACTGCTCCCGGGTTTGTCCTGTTTCGAGTGTAGTCCTGTTGTGCTTAAGAAGCGCTAACTATCGGTCACCGCATCGACCAACCCTTCCGTCCGCACCAACTTTCCGACGCTCCTCAGGTTCTTCGCAACACCGCCCCGTTTACCGGTCCTTGCCTTGTTACTACAGCAAGCGCGAGGAATCGCATCGCGCAATCTGCCGATGCTACTCCGTGACGCCGCGGTGTTCCATCAGAAAACTCAAAATGAGGACTTTCAACTTTTTATATCCGTGTATGCTGGAAGAAATACCCGTCGAATCGTTCACCCGAGCTGGAAAAGTCGGTTAAGACGCTGTGCATGTCCTTCATGAAGTTGAAGGCCCGATCACACTGTTACAGCAGGTTTCGACAGCAGCAGTGACGCTTGAATCAGGTAGAACGACATGAGTGGGCCGCGATGCCTCACTGTTCGACATAAGAGCACCTATCGCTATTCTGAGCCAGTGAGTTTCGGTGCGCATCGGATGATGTTTCGCCCACGCTCCGGCCACGACCTGCGTCTCGTGAGTTCACAGTTGTGCATTACGCCGACACCCGCCCGCCTGCACTGGCTGCACGATGTGTTCGACAATTCGGTCGCAATCGCCACGTTCTCCGACGAGGCATCTCAGCTCCTGTTCGATAGCACGGTCACGCTCGAGCACTACGAAGCGCCACTGCCCGAATATGCGATCGAGCCTTATGCCGCGACCTGGCCGTTCGCGTACACCAACGAGGAGGCCACAGATCTCGTGAATGCGCGGAGCCGCCGGTACCCTGATGCGGCCGTCGACAGGTGGGCGCGCAGTTTCATTGCGCGAGGTGGCAACACGTCGACGATGGCGCTCCTGCGCGCCATGACGACGGAGATCAAAGACGGATTTCTTTATGTCCGGCGCGAGGAGAAGGGTGTCTACCGCCCGGCTGATACGTTGTGCCGTCGAAGTGGCAGCTGCCGCGATTTCGCCGTTCTCATGATCGACGCAGCTCGCTCCCTGGGTCTCGCCGCACGGTTCGTAAGTGGCTACATCTTTGTCCCGGATCACGACACCACTCAAGGAGGAGGGGCCACACACGCATGGTTACAAATCTTCCTGCCGGGCGCGGGCTGGGTGGATTTCGATCCGACCAACAGCATTATCGGAAATCAGCACCTGATTCGGGTAGCCGTGGCGTGGGATCAGCATCAGGCCTTGCCCTTGTGGGGAACCTGGACAGGGACGCCAGAGTCGTTTCGCGGTTTGGATGTCGAAGTGAGTGTCACCGAGGACCGCTGTTGAATCTTTTTGCGAAAGGCCGCTGCAATGAAACTTCGTGTTGGCTATGAACTGATCTACGAGTGCGTGCAGTACACCCCGATGATGCTGATGCTGAACACGCACTACTCGCGCGTGCAGGATGTATTGTCGGCGGATCTACTTGTCGTCGATCCATCGGTGACCATCCTGCAGTATCGGGATGGTTTCGGCAATCTCTGTAGCCGACTCGTCGCACCGCCGGGTCGAATCGAAATGTCGACGACCGCGTTGCTTGAGATTTCCGACCAACCCGAAGAGCGGGAGCCTTACGGTTACCAGCATCCGGTCGAGGAATTGCCTGACGAATGCATGGTGTTTCTGCTAGGTAGCCGCTATTGCGAGACCGATTTGTTGTCCGATGCCGCGTGGCAGCTTTTTGGCAAATCGCCGCCCGGCCGCGATCGGGTGCAAGCGATCTGTGATTTTGTTCATCGCCATATTGTCTTTGGGTACGAGTTTGCCCGATCGACCAAAACAGCGTGGCAGGTCTACCACGAGCGACGGGGCGTGTGTCGCGATTTTGCCCACCTGGCAGTCACATTCTGTCGGGCCATGAACATTCCGGCGCGTTACTGCACGGGATATATCAGTGACATCGGCGTGGCCCCACCCTATAGCGCTATGGACTTCGCGGCCTGGTTCGAGGCGTATGTCGGCGGCTGCTGGCAGACATTCGATCCGCGCAACAACGTGCAGCGCACCGGACGGGTGTTGATGGCCCGCGGACGAGATGCTGCCGATGTCGCGATAAGCAACACTTTCGGCCCGGCAAAGCTGGTGAATTTCACCGTGCATTGCGCGCCCGAGGTGGGGTGATCGGCCGGGCAGGCCGCCGTCGACGTCATCCTTGGAGCCGCTGAGTAGCAGCGCACCTGCATCGCACTATGCAACTGCGCGACAAGGTTCGCGCGAAACAAGGAGCGTTGTATGAAGATCGCTCCTGCTATTTCTCTGGTTACCTAAAATATAAGCATGGTTCTGACCTCAAGGGAGGCTGCCATGAGCCAGTCAATGATCAGTTTTGTAGTGGGGATCGTGGTGGTGCTGTGCGTCGCGATATTTGCCGCGATACGGTACGGGCGGGCGCACAAAAGCGAGCCGGTTGCCCGTTGGCTGGATACGCATCCGATCCGGGACTGGATGCGCCATAAGCACTGAGTGATTCAACATGATCTTTGGAAGCGCTGGGGCGCGCGCGTGCTATTTCTCTATCGCGCGGTCTGTCGCCTGAAGTAAAGCGAGAACAGATTGAAAAGGATGATATGACGTACGCAATGTGGGGCATCGCGGTCGGGCTGGCACTGATGTTCGGCGTGTCGCTGCGGCGATACAGGCGCAGCCTTCTGCGGAAGCGGGAGATCCGTTGGATGGGTGAGCACCATGTATTGGACAGGTTACGCAAGCAATTGGGATTGTCGTTTGAGAAATGACGTGCGCTCGGCAGATTGGCTGGTTGCAAAAGGCTGTTTTTTGGAGGAGTTGGCGAAATGACCATGAATTACGCAGGCAGGTCGCACGATGAAGCCGTGGCAGCGCGGCACGGGCAGAAGCAGAAGGCGCAGGAACAGGCAGGCGGCGAAATGGCGATAGAGGGGACGGAGGCCGACGCGGAGCATAGTTGCGGCGAGCTCTCCGAGCGGGGAAAGCAGGTATGGCGAAGTGGGAGCGGAATCAACGGTGGGGGAAAGGAGTGATGGGGTCTCGGTGATCTGATGCAACAGGCGGAGCACATCAGGCGCTGGAGCCGGTGGGAGCAGCCAACCGGACCGACGCGAGTAAGGAGACGGCAGCAGAGAAATGCTCTGATAGCCGCGGCACCATGCTGTTATGCAAGTGCGCCGCGGTCAGGGTTGCGCGGCTTACTTCAGACGCGCTTGCAACTCGTTCGCAAGCTGCCGGGTTGCAGCTTTGGTCGGCGCGTCTGCGGCGAGCGCGTTAAGCAGGCCAAAGTCATGGATCGTACCGTTGTAGCGGATCGTGGTGACTTCATTGCCCGCAGCGTCGAGCTTGCGACCGTAGGCCTCGCCTTCATCGCGCAGCACGTCGAACTGCGCCACCTGGATCAGCGCCGGCGGCAGGCCTTTCAGCTGATCCGCTGAAGCACGCAACGGTGAAGCGTAAATCTCGTTACGCTGCTTCGGATCCTTTGTATAAGCATCCCAGAACCACTTCATCATCGGCCGGGTCAGGAAATGACCTTCCGGATAGGCGTTGTACGAGCCGTCGCTGAAATCGTTGTCCGTCACCGGCCACATCAGGCCTTGAAAGCGGATTGCGGGGCTCTGCTTGTTCTTCGCCATCAAGGAGACGACCGCGGCCATGTTGCCGCCGACGCTGTTGCCCACTACCGCGAGGCGGCTGCCGTCGACACCGATTTCATTGCCATGGGCCGCGACCCATTTGGTGGCCGCGTACGCCTGGTTGATCGCCACCGGGTAGCGTGCTTCGGGCGACGGCGTGTAATTGACGAACACCGCCACGGCCCCGGATTGCACGACGAGGTCGCGCACCAGCCGCTCGTGGGTCTGGAAGTCGCCAAGGATCCAGCCGCCGCCGTGGAAGAACATGAAGACCGGCAGCGTACCTGTTGCGCCTTGCGGCCGCACGATCGTGATCGGCACGGTGATGCCGTCCTGCTCGACGGTCTTGTTCGACACCTCGATGCCCGACAGATCGACCTTCACGCTGTTCTGCGCACCGATCAGAACCTGGCGCGCTTGCGCCGGCGTCAACGTGTTGATTGCCGGTCCGGTGCCGCTGTTCAGCGCATGGAGGAACTGGCTGGTCACCAGATCGGGCGAGGTGGGTGTTGCCGGGCTCGCGGCGACGGCGAGGGTGGTGCTGGCCGCAAGTACGGCGGCCAGCAGCAAGGGCTTGAATGTCTTCATGGCTTGGTCCTATGCGAGTCGATTGGGCGCGTCGCGTGGTTAAACGATCGTGAGGGTGACGTCGATGTTGCCGCGGGTGGCATTCGAGTACGGACAGACGATGTGCGCCTTGTCGACGAGTGCCTGTGCCGCTTCGCGCGCCATGCCGGGCAGGGAGATTTTCAGTTCGACTTCGATGCCGAAGCCGTTCGGAATTGCGCCGATGCCGACGCTGCCGTCAATCGAGACGTCTGCGGGGATGGCGACCTTGTCGCGCGCGGCCACGAACTTCATCGCGCCAAGGAAGCAGGCGCTATAGCCGGCGGCAAAAAGCTGTTCGGGATTGGCTCCTTCGCCGCCCGCACCGCCCAATTCCCTGGGCGTGGTCAATTTGAAGTCGAGGTTACCTGCGGGGACGACTGCACGGCCGTCGCGGCCGCCAGTGGCGTGGGCATGGGCGCGGTAGAGGACTTTTTCGAGTGACATGGTGAAGCTCCTTTAAGGAAGGTGACAATTAGATTTTGCTATCTACTACTAGATAGATTTATGTGTAAAAAAACGGATGATTCGACAGCGCATTCATCTTTAATCTATCTACTCAAAGATAGATTAAAGGGTAAAACAAAGAGGTGGCTTACCACCTCACATCGATTGCGTTATCGCGCAATCCTCACCGAAGCCTCGACATCTTCGAGTCGAGCCTTGGTGTGGAACAGTCGGCTTGCCAGCACACTACCCTGGAAAGCCGCAAACAGGGCACGCGCGGCGTTTTCCGGTTTGCCGTTCACTGCCAGCGTATGCTCCTGCGCGCCTTGCGCCAGAACCTTGGCCAACCAGTTTTCGTTGGCCTTGAAAAACGCCTGCACCGCTTGCCGGATGTTGTCGGGCAGCGACTCGATATCGGCGGCCAGCATGCCGCACAGGCAGATCTGATTGCCGTCACCGAGTGTCCTGCCAAACAGCTTCGCGTACTTGCTCAGCTTGGCATCGGCAGGCAACGAAGCGCCGATGGCGTTGAGGCCGTTGAGTACCTCTTTGCTGTACTCGTTGACCGCTTCCAGTACCAGGTCGTCTTTCGACGGAAAGTAGTAATGGATGCTCGAGGTCTTTACGCCAACCAGACTGGACAGGTCACGGTAGCTAAACCCGTTGTAACCACGCAGCATGATGAGCGTGATTGCATGGTCGAGGATCTGCTCGCGCACTGTCGTTGTCGGTTCCATGGATCGAACTATATCTACTCATAGATAGACTGTCAAGCGGCTCGGTCGAAAAATTTTGCTGAGTACGACAATACGAAGGTGCGGGGCAACGCGAGCGATGGGGCAGATACGACTGACGAAACCGGGTTCACGACCCTCGGCGCACGTCCAGTCGAAAACCCGGCAGTCATTTCAGCTGGACTGATGCCGCAGCGGCCGTCCAACCTGAGTCTGACCGTGCGATACACCGTCGAGGCATGTTCGGCTTACCTTTATTCGTGCCCCGTCACGAACTTTTTCGTCGCGTGATAGCCGTGCTTTGTTGCATCGCCGACGGCATGGCCAGCCGTCTTCGCACCGTGGCCGACCGCGTGCGTGGCATCGCGCACAGCATGCCCACTCTTCTTTGCTGCAGTCTTGACATCGTTCTTGAACTCGTGGGCGCCTGTAGCCAGGCTCGCACGCGCCAGTGGGCTGAGCACGGCCAGCACGAACAGGATGATCGAAATTCTCGTCTTCTTCATTACGCTGATTGTTCCCTGTAAGGTTGGTACGCATGATAAGCATCAGGACAGTTTGAGAGCACCGCTCGCATCCAGTACGACGGCGCCTCGTCTGGGGCAACCGCGCGCCGGTCAATATCCTGCGTGCGGGATGCTCCCAGTCGGGCCGGTCGCCATTCAGGCGCCCGGCAATGCGTCGATCTCTGCGCGAAGCACGGCGACTACGCCAGTCCAATCGCCTCGCTTCGTTTGTCGAAACAACCGCGCCGTTGCGTACCACGGACTATCGCTTCGGTCGAGTTGCCATCTCCAGTCCGGCATCAACGGCAAGGCAATCCATACGGGTTTCCCAAGCGCCCCCGCCAGATGCGCAACAGCTGTGTCGACGCTGACGACGAGGTCGAGGTGAGCGATCAGCGCAGCAGTCTCAGCGAACGTGGTGAGCCGCCCGGAAACATCGCGCAGCACCCCGCGCTGTTCAAGCTGCGCGAGGCACGCGCGATCACTATCGCGTACATCCGGTTGTAGTGCGAAGAAATCTGCGTCGGCATCCAACATCGGCTTCAGTTGCTCGAGCGAAATGGACCGATTGTGATCATTCAGATGCGTCCGGCTTCCCGACCACACGATTCCAATTCTCGGCCGTCGAATGGAGCCGGCAGACAAATCGTCCCATTGACGGACAAGCGTGTCGTCTGCCTGCACATATGGACCGGATAGCGCGAGATCGGGTTCGCGAACCTTGAGCGCAAACGGCAGACTCAGGGTTGGAATGTGATAGTCGAAACGTGGCACTTGTCCTGTCTCACCGATGACTTCGGCCGCACCTCGATAATTCTGGAGGAGCGGCAGCAGCGCATCCTGAACACGTAACACGACATGAGCGCCAGCTGCACTGAGCCGATCTACGAAGCGCACGAATTGCAACGTGTCGCCGAACCCCTGCTCATGATGAACGAGGATAGTCCTGCCATCTATCGGTTGGGTGCCGGTCCATAGGGTGTTCTGCGGAAAACCGTGGCTGCAGGTGCCATCGCGCCAACGCCATTCGTATTCGCGCCAGCCGTGTTCGAATTCGCCCAGCAGCAAATTCGTCTGAGCTCGATTGGTGCGTGCGCCGGCGTCGTTCGGATCGATCGAAAGCGCCTTCTTGAATTGAAGCAATGCCTCATCAAAGCGCCGCAGATCTCGCAGCGCGACCCCTAGATTGACGTATGCGCGTACGAAGCGCGGCTTGAGCGCGATCACCTGCCGGTAGGCATCCAGTTCGTCCTCATAGCGTCCCATCGCACCGAGCAGCGTTCCCCGGTTGTAATGCGCTTCGGCTGATTGTGGCTGGATCTTGCACAGATGCACCAACACCTCGAGTGCCCGCTGCGATTCGCCAAGCTGTATCAGCGACATTGCGACACCATGCAACGAGGCAGCATGATTCGGAAACTGGGTCAGGCAGCGCTCGAACAGCGCTATCGCAGCGTCGCGACGCTGCGCCAACTGGCACACCTGCGCGGCGAAGTTCAGTTGATCCGCAGACATTGACATGTGCGCCGATGCCTGTATCAGGTACTCCGCTGCGCGTGCATGATCGCCCTGCCTGGCGGCGATATAACCGAGGCCTGCAAGCGCTTCGCCGTGATCGGGGATGCTCGCCAGAATGCTGCGCAGCAGACCTGTGGCGTCGTCGAGTCGCCCGGCCGTGAGGTTTTCTTGCGCGGCGACGAGAGCGTGTTCGATATCGTGATTCATAGCGCTGGAGGCTGGAGCAACGTGCGATCTGTCGCGAGATTGGAAGCGGCTCATTGTACGGGATCGCCTATAGCGAGTCGCCGGAGCGAAGCGATGGCAGCGTCGGTTACCTGCGTATGGAAACACCAAAGTGTTCCCGCTAGCGCCGAGCCGGTTAATCATCGTTTTCGACTGCTACGCAAGATAGGTATGCCCCAGCGGCTGTCTTGTGTTGAAGCGGATAAGGAAGGCCGCAGGTCAGGTTTCGGTGGCGGGTTCCTGGCCGCCTGCAGCCTTACGCGGCCTGCCGTGCTCGATCCTGAGCGCGTCGTGCCCCACACGTTCGCAACAGCCGCCGCGGGGTTGGCCGAATTTCGCACGTCATCACGCTAAGCTGTCCTGGTATTTGTTCGCCCGCCTGCCGCATTTTTGCACTGCCTTTATATCGAGAGGTCTACTCTAGAAACCGTGTTGAACAACTGCAGTGGCCCTGCCGCATCCCATGGATCTCATTCAATCACTTGACGTCTTCGACGCCGGGCCCCATAGCGCGCGGCCCATCTCGCGCAACAACGTCATCCCGTTCCCCGCGCCGGGATTTTACATTTCGGACTCGCGACACCACAGCGGCTGCTTCGGAGGCGCAACCTATCGTCTGATGTATGGCGATGTCCCGAAGCACACCGCGGATCGCCTAAACTACAGAACCAACGGACACGACCACTCCGCGCGGCTACCCCACCATGGCGCATATCTTCTTCGCGGCTTCGATTCAGCGGCATATCGCAACGCCTGAGCGCGAGATCGACGCGCGCACGCTCGGCGAAGCGTTCGAGGCCGTCTTCGCCGCGCAACCTCGACTGCGCGGCTATATCCTTGACGATCAGGGCTCGTTGCGAAGGCATCTCGTCGTGTTTGTCGACGGCCGGCGGGTGCGCGACCGACAACATCTGTCCGATGCGCTCGGCGAGGAAAGCCGGGTTTACGTCGTACAGGCGCTGTCGGGCGGATAAGGATGTCCCATCCGTATTCGAGCTTTGCAGTCTGATCAACAGCTTTGCATGGGATCGGAGTAGGCGCTAAAGCGCTAACTCTGGTCGACCGCTGCGGGCCTGAAGTAAGTGCTGAAGCACTAACTCCAGGCAACCTCAGCATGGGACCAGAGTAAGCGCTAAAGCGCTGACTCTGGTCGACAGCTTTGCATGGGACCAGAGTAAGCGCTAAAGCGCTAACTCTGGTCGACACCGGAGACACTCGACATGAGCGATCGATTGCTTGTCGCAACCCGCAAAGGACTGTTCGTTCTGCAGGCCGACGGCGAGGGCGGCTGGACGCTCGATGAGCCGTATTTCGTCGGCGAGCCAGTAAGCATGGTGCTCCCTGATCCGCGCGACGGGTCGCTGTATGCCGCGCTCAATCTCGGCCACTTCGGCGTGAAGCTGCATCGCCGGCGTGCGGGCATGGCGGATTGGGAGGAGTGCGCGGTCCCCGTCTACCCGCCGCAACCTGCCGACGAGACGCGTACCGGCGACGGCGCGAACGCGAGTGCGGACAATGCGAGCGCCGCCGCGCCCAGCCCGCCGCCGGCTCCCTGGACGCTTCAGCAAATCTGGTCGCTCGAAACCGGCGGCCCGGACGAGCCGGGCGTTTTGTGGGCCGGCACGATTCCCGGTGGGCTCTTCCGTTCCGACGATGGTGGCGACACCTGGGTGCTCAACCGTGCGCTGTGGGATCGCCCGGAGCGCCGCGAATGGTTCGGAGGCGGCTACGACGCGCCGGGCATCCATTCCGTGATGGTCGATCCGCGCCACAGCCGGCACGTGACGATCGGCGTGTCGTGCGGAGGCGTCTGGCAAACCGCCGACGGCGGCGCGACCTGGCGTGTAAGTGCCGAGGGCATGGAGGCCGACTACATGCCGCCGGAGCGGCGCGGCGACGCCAACGTGCAGGACCCACACCGCGTCGTGCAATGCGCGGCAAACCCGGATGTGCTGTGGACGCAGCATCACTGCGCGATCTTCCGCTCGACCGATGGCGCGGCGCACTGGCAGCGGATCGAAGCGCAGCCATCGAGCTTCGGCTTCGCGGTTGCCGTGCACCCGCGCGAGCCGGACACCGCGTGGTTCGTGCCCGCCGTGAAAGACCAGTGCCGGATCCCGGTGGACGGCCAGTTCGTCGTCACGCGCACACGCGACGGCGGCCGCACATTCGAGCGTTTCTCGAACGGGTTGCCACCTGCACCGGTGTATGACCTCGTGTATCGGCACGGGCTCGCTGTAGATGACTCCGGCGCGCGCCTCGCGATGGGGTCGACCACTGGCGCGCTATGGACGTCCGACAACGGCGGCGAAGACTGGCATTTGATTTCAGCGCATTTGCCGCCTGTTTATTGCGTTCGGTTTGGATGAGGGCGCTGGCTTCATCCATGCTCGATGCCAAGCAGCCGCGCGTCCAGCCGCCGCGCTAGCGCGGCGCCGCCTTCGCGCATCACTGCATCGTGGTTCCATTGGAAAACCGGTCGCAACAACGGCGCCAATGCATTCATCCATGCGCGGTTCGTATGCACGCACCAGTCATAGCGGACCACGGTAAGGTTGTGTCCGTCGGTCGAAAAGCTCCACCGGCCGGCGCCTTCGACGTCGCCACTGGCTTCGCCCTCCAGCGCGACCAACGGGTCGACGCGCGTCACCCGCATATCGAACACGAGGCGATAGGGCAGCCAGCCTTTCCACGTATAGCGTTGTACGACGCCCACGCCCTGATCGGAACCTGCCTCCAGCTGGTCCACGCGCTCGACGTTATTCCACCACTCGGGCCAGTGCGCCGAATCGTGGATTGCCGCCCAAACTTCCTGCACTGGTGCGCCGATGCGCCAAATGGTGGAAAAGCGGTATTCGACCGTCCGCAAGCTGCCTCCATTCTGAATATTCTCCTGGAGATTTTGTCAGATGCTCACTGTACTTGCCATCACCGGCGAAACAGCACTGCGTTTCCGTCCCGCGATACGTCGTCGAGCCATCTGCAACAAAGCGTAGGGCAGCTGGAGGTAGCACGGCCAGTGCACGAGAGCCGACGGCCGAGCGATTCACCTTAGGCAAACCCAGCCGGGTGCTGCGTGACGCGACCACCTTATGTCGACCCAAAAGCGGTCAGATGAGATTTCCAAAAGCCGACGTTCAACGCCGGGGTTCAGGGACTCCCGCGAAGCGGGACGGACTACCGATATTGAGGACGATCGTTGGGCGACCGTTGTTCATTGTGGTGGCGCTGGCACGAGCCCATACCTAAACATGACATCCATAAGTTTCTCGCGATCGGGCGGTCCGCCAACGTTTACGATTGCTCCGACATCACGAAAATACTGAGCACCAATGTCGGGAGTAAGGACGATCAATGCGCGGGCTGTGCCATTGTGCGGATTGCTAAAGTGATGGACCGATCCGCGCGCGGTGAACATCCATTCTCCTGGTGTCAGGTCCCGGACTATCCCATCGACCGAGTACCGAAGCATGCCTTCCAGGACATAGACGAATTCTTCGTTACGTGTATGGCTGTGTGGTGGCGGAACTTGCGAGTTAGGGGGCACGGTCAACTCAAAAACACCCATCCCGCCTGTCGCAGTTCCATCTATCAGGTACTGAATGCTCAATTGACCAACGTTGATTGGTTCGCGTGCCGCCGCGCTGCTGAGAGTCATTTTCAAACTCCTTCTGATTGAGGATTCTCGTCAATCCGCCAACGTTATAGGCGAGGCACGCACCGCTTGCGGCGCGTCCGGCGACGGAAGGGAACTCCGTTCAACTTGGATTATGCGCTTCTCAGGAGCGTATCTTGTCCGAGAGCGACGACAGGCCGGTATTGGCCTGACCCGGGCGCACGCCAAATTCTGAAAAGCATTCATGGCGGGGGGGCGCCAAACACGGACCTTTCACTGGCGTGAAAGGGACACTGTCACCCCAGCTCGATCGGCTGACCATGCGGGGTACGGCGTGCAGCGACCTCCCACGCATTGCGACGCTGCCGGAGCATGTCGTTTGTCACCAGTTCCTTGATGGTGCTGATGCGCTCCAGTGCCGTTAGCCAGTGACTGTAGTAAGTGTTGCCAGGGTCCGGGTCGCCAGCGGCCTGCGCATCACCGATTGCCTGATTCAGACATTCTGCCCATTCTGCCCAAGTGAACATGCCGCGCTCGTGCAAGGTCACGGTCATGGCAAACGCCTGGGCTTCCCATGGCGCATTGAAAACAGGCCCTGCGTCGTCGCAAGGCAACGCCGGCAAGGCGGTACGCAGTTCGGGCATATTCTGCTGGGTGGAAGTCATGTCAGGCAGACTCGGGGTTTGGCTCAAGATACGGCTCCCAACAATCGACGCAGACCGATGCTGCTGTCGTATCCATCCCCCAGAGTTCGGAGCCATCGAAGCGTACCGTATAGAGCCATTGCGGTTGTTCGCCGAGCTCAACTGCGTTGGCATCGGGAAAAACGTGCGCGCCGTGCACGGCGATAATGCGCCCTCTTCTGCCGCGACAGTAGCGCGGCAGACGGGTATGCGTGGATGGATTCATTTGACGGGTCTGCACCTTGTCACCGACCTTAAAGCGTGCAGCGGTGGCCGCGGGGCGATTGACGGGGCTACCCCGGAGCAGCGCGGCGGCAACCTCGTCGGCTCTCAACACGCGGGGGACCTGCGCCGCCGTATTCGTCGACTTGCCAGTCGCGATTTCCTCTGCTGTTGCCAGCTCGGTATTCAGCAGCAGCTTTTTTAGTCCTTCGAACCAGATCTGATAGTAGCTGCTGGAAAGGTATTGCGCAGGCGGCAAGCTCTCCCGTGCGGCACGAGACATGTCGATGTTCCACTTGCCGACTGCGCCCATCGCCAGCGTGATTGCCAGCACGCGCCGCTCCCATTCAGCGTGAAAGGGCGAGACACCGGCTTCCGTCTGTATTGGGCCGAATGTCTGCACGCCGCCAAGGTCTTGTGCACCATTCATGTGGGCTCCCGTTTCGATTCTGGTGTCTTCGGCAATCCTGTGCCGATCATCGAGTCACGTGTCACCAGTTCAGCCAGTGCTTCCTCAGACAAGCCACTGGTTCCGGACGGCTGCATAGGCAACACCAGATATCGGACCTCTGCGGTGGAATCCCACACGCGAAACTCCACGTCGGGTGGCAACTCGAAGCCGAACTCTTTCAATACACCGCGCGGATCGATGACCGCGCGCGAGCGGTACGGAGCCGACTTGTACCAGACGGGCGGAAGTCCGAGCACTGGCCAGGGATAGCACGAACACAGCGTGCAGACCACCATGTTGTGCAGGGCGGGCGTGTTCTCTAGTACCACCATGTGTTCGCCCTGCCTGCCGGTGTAGCCGAGCGAAGCAATCGCGGCGGTGGCGTCGTCCAGCAGCCATTGCCTGTACGCCGGGTCGCGCCATGCCTTGGCGACCACGTGCGCGCCATTGTGAGGCCCGACCTTGTGCTCGTATGTCTCGACCAGTAAATCCAGGGCACGGGGATCGACGTACCCCTTCTCCACTAGCAGGGATTCCAGCGCACGCACACGCAAATCCATCTCCGACAACTCACTACCGCTGTGGTTGTGAGCGTCGACATGCACATGCTCTTGCGGGACGCCCTCTGGATCGTTTTGGCTCATCGAAGTCCGCTCGGAAGATTGCCAGACAAAAACCAGTATGGTCGGTACAGGACGGAAATGCAAAACACACTTGGGTATCCCGCATCGATGCACCGTGCGCCGCTAAGTGCTATGGCTACCGCTACCCTTGAGCGGCTCAAACTGGCCGTCCCCGAAGTTCGTCGCCGACCAGCGATATGATGCACCTCTCGTAGCGCAGAACTTCCGTCGCCGCCGCTGAACAGCGTTTCGAATCCGCCAATAGCAGCCGTGCTTCGCTTTCAGACCCCTTGGGCAAGATGCCATTACAATCCAGCACTTCGATCCGACAACCGTGATTTGCGCCATGAGATACCTCCTTGCATCGACACTCGCAGCAGTCATCGCGGCCGCCAGTATGGCAGCGGCGGCCGAAACATCCGGGGGTGGCGATACGCCCAAACTGCAGTGCGCCATTGGGTATGTCACCGGCATCGGTGGGGCGGCACAGAGCGTTCGTGAATACCTTGCGACCCCCGACAGAGACAGATATCGCTACCTAGCAGACAACCCGATTCAATGCAGGGTCTCCGACGAGGGTCGCGCGTCGGCCTGTACCGGTGTCACAAACCTTCGGCATGAAAAAGTCAGCGTGTACGACGACATCGACAACGCGACGATGGCCGTGGTCGCGCGCGTGGAACTTGACCATGGGACATACCCGGCTATTATCGTGGTGCTAAAGAAGGATGTGAAATGCGAGGAGTGAAAGCGCTCACGGTGCTAGACGCATGGGGCGCTGCCCGGTTGCGTGGGCCGGTAGCGACGCAGGAGCAAGCACCAAAGTGGAGACCTTGCCGTCGTTCTCGACTTCGACAAAACCGATTCTCCTGTACCACTCATAGGCCACGCTGTTGCATACGAAGACATTCAAGTACAGCGGTTTATGTAAGGAATTGGACAACGCCACGACCTTCGCAAGCGCTTCACTGCCGATCGACTTGAGTTGCATCTCCGGCGCGATACAAAGCATCCTCAGCCATACGAGATCCGGTTCGACTTCCCAGTGGACAAACCCGCATCGGTTGCCTTCCAGCGTAACTATCCGACAAGAACCCTGGCGAAGGCTTTTCGCCAATCCCGCTTGTTGCAAGTCCTCATCCCAGCCATACGTTGAGGTCACGAAACCCCTCATCGTTCGCTTGTAGGTGTCAAACAGCCATTCCGAGTCTTCGGATACGGCCTGCCGAAAATCCAGATTCATAACAACAGCCGATCACGATAAGCAGGTCTTTGCCGGAGTAACGGATACAAGAATCGGAATCAGCCCGTTGGAGCCGGCGACGTCTACTGACGCTTGACGCTTTTCACCAGGCGCGCGACCGTGCGGCACGATGTCGGACAGTTGGCGCGTGGCGCTAGCGTCGCTTATTTGGCTTGCTCGGCCGAGTTACGGATGGCCTGGCCACCTTTCGATATGTCCTCACCGGCTCCAGCTATCGTGTTGCAGCCTGCGAGGAGGGCGGTACCGGCGATTAGAAGCAAAGCAATGAGTCGTGTCATGTTGGCTCCTTCGAGAGGTTCTTGGTGTTGGAGGCGGTGCCGACACCAGACCGGCACGAGTGTCGCCATCGCGGGCACCGCAAGCAAGCATGCTTGCATGAATCTTATTTTAAGCGGGACGTGGGCCAGTGGCGGCATCAAACTTACATAAGACTTGCCGTTCGAAACGCGATTCCCTGTGGCGTTCGAGAGAGCGTGCCATCGTCGCCATTAACGGATTATTTACTACGCCGAATCCGGACCGGGGATTTGACTCAGTTGCGCATGGATTGACCAAATGCCGCGTGGCACTGACTGGTGCCGGCGTGCGCTTGCGTCACAGCGTAGTGGCAAAGGCCGACCCTCAACTACGGTGGCGAATAGCCGTTAACCCGGTCGATATCCCGCCCGAAATCAAGGCATTCGCAGCCATAAACGGACCGTACTGGCCCGAATTGCTCGGACCCCAGACTGGAAGCTTGCCGAGACTGCACGTTAAACACTTGCACAGTACGGCAAGTGCTGACGAGAGCACCACTCATGATTGTGAAACGAATCTATACCGCGTTCCTTGCGGCAATCCTGGTCGCAACGCTTGCGCCAGAATGTCAGGCGCAGTACACCACCGCCTGGATGGCGAACACATTCGGGACCAACGCCACCCGCGTGGGGAACACCGCCCGTTCCATGTGGGTAGCGCCTGAGGGCGTTATCTATACGGCGTCCATGTGGGACGAGAACGAGGGCGGCGTTGCGATGTATCAGAATGGCCAGCACATCGGTTCCCTGGGCGCGCACGGTGAGTTTCAGGGTGGCGCCATTACGGGCAATGCAACTTCGATCTTCGCTGCTTTGCAATTTAACAAGACTTACGGCAGCGGCAAGGTGGGCCGATACGATCGAACCAGTCGCACTTCCGACCTTCTCATAGCCGTCAGCGCGACGACCACCGAGCGGCGGGCGGATGTCGTCACCGGACTCGCGACGTCAGGCTCACTCCTCTATGCGAGCGACTTTCCAGGCAATCGGGTCAGGGTCTTCACCACCGCCGGAGTCTGGCAGCGGGATATTAGCGTGCCCGGCCCTGGCGCGCTCGCCGTGGACGGCGCAGGCAATATCTGGATTGCGCGGAAAAGCGCGGGCGCCATCGTCGAATTCAATCCAGCCGGCGCGCCGCTGAACACCATTCAGATGTCCGCTGCCTCCCGACCGTCCTCGCTGTTCTTCGATGCCGTGAAGACGCATCTCATGATCGGCGACGAGGGGCCCGACATGAACATCAAGATCTACAACATAGCGAGTACACCATTTCCGGCCGGCACGTTCGGTATTCGGGCCGGTTATCTCGACACTACGACTGGCATCAAAGGCCAGGTGGGTGACAAGCGGTTTACCCGCGTCACTGGAATCGGCAAAGACTCCGCTGGCAACCTGTATGTGCTGAACAATCCGTGGGGCGGAACCTGGGATCTCGGTCGCGACGGCGGCACCGATATCCACGCCTACGACGGCGCAGGACATCTTCGATGGACGCTTCAGTCTCTCAACTTCGAAGGGAACGCCGCTCCTGATCCAGCCACGGACGGCGCTTACTTCTATGGAGGCACCAGCATCTACGCCGGCATCAATGGAGGAACCTTCGTCGCGAACACCGTCGATCCAATCGACTATCCAGGCGACCCACGAATCGACATTAACGATCACGGACGCGGCGAACACTTTGCTCAACTCGCCACCGTCGGCACGAAGCGGATACTGGTGGCGGCCGGCCAGAATCCCGATATCTTCTACTTCTTCCACTTCAACGCTGCGAATGGCTACATCGCCATTCCGGACGCGACGATTCCGGGTACAGCATTCAATACGAGTGCAAGGATCCGCAATGGGTTCTGCCTTGATAGCAAAGGGGACGTCTGGGCTGGTCTGGACAAGACGAAAACCATCTCGCACTATCCGCTGCTCGGCTTTGACGCGAGCGGCAAGCCGAATTGGGGACCAGCGATTTCAAAGCCCACTCCGGGCACCGTCACACCACTGACGCGTATCATTTACTTGCCCGAGACCGACACCATGATCCTGGCGCAAGGCATTGTGGGAAGCATAGACTGGACAGCGATCGGGTCGAGGGTCGAGGTGTATCACGGCTGGCTCGCAGGCAACACCACCGTGCCCAATCCGGTGATCAACATCACCAGCGCCAATCCCAAGTCGATCACGGCAGCCGGCAACTATCTCTTCGTTGGGTACGTGCACACCGTGCCCAACATCGACGCCTTCAATCTCACCACAGGCAAGCTGGACAACACGCTGGTCGACAGCAGTCCCAATACCGTCTACCCCGGCAATGACGTGGATTCGATGTACGGCCTGAGATCGTACCTCCGCTCGACCGGAGAGTACGTGGTGACGAAGGACAACTACAACGGCTCCAGCATCGTTGTTTATCGTTGGACCCCGAAATCAACCACCGTGCTCGCCACGAAAACGCTGGTTTCTCCTTTCTGACAAGTGCGTCAATCACGACGAGGCTATCGTTGCTGCTTCAGGCACGACCACGACGCTTTCGCGAAACTCGAGCGACCAGACAAACGCAGATAGCGCACCCACAGATGCGCGTGCAGGTGCTCACCACAGGGACCGGAGCATCGTGTTTGATGCGAAATGCCAACGCACGACGTGCGCCTCTTGCGGCGCCGCCAGATGAGGTAGTCGAAATCAGGTGTCGACGATTTCGCTGCATGTGACTCGCACGGGCGGACCTCCTCCTTTCATGAGACCAAAGTCCAATAGCCTTGGAGGCTCACTGCAAATAGCATGTGTTTTGGGCAATTCCACAATCTGCGGAGCAGTTGGCCGGGCGATCTGCTGCCGTCCGTCCGTAAGCGGGCGCGAAGCGAATCGCCCCATTCTGCACGGCAGCATCCGTGATGCCTATAGCTATGATCGTTTTGCGGTTGTTGACGGAGAATGATATGGACAAGAAAGCTGACTGTTGTCCGGCGAAGTCCTCCACCAGTATTGGAAGACGCACCGTCCTGAAGACTGCGCTGAACGTCGCAGCTGTTGCGATGGCGGGAAACATGGGGGGCGTTGAATCGGTCTACGCAGCGGCGCTATCGAAGTCTGAGCGAGACAAGTTGACGCCGGACCAGATTATCGAAAACCTCAAGCAAGGAAATAGACGTTTCCGTTTGGGGAAGATCCTGCCCCACGACTATCTGGCGCAAAAAAGAGCGACTGCCCGTGGACAGTATCCAGCGGCGGTGATCTTGAGCTGCATTGACTCCCGGGCTCCGGCCGAGATCATCCTGGATACGAGAATCGGGGATACGTTTAACGCGCGTGTCGCGGGCAACATCGCCAATGAGGATCTCATTGGAAGCCTGGAGTTTGCTTGTGCGGCGGCCGGCGCTAAAGTCATCCTGGTGATGGGGCACACAGGATGCGGGGCAATCAAGGGCGCCATTGATCACGTTGAACTGGGAAACCTGACTGGTCTCCTGGCCAAGATCAGACCGGCTGTGGATGAAACGCAGTACGCCGGTGACAGAAGCAGCAAGAACGATGAATTTGTCGATGCGGTGGCAAAGACCAACGTCCGGCGCACGATCGATGCAATACGAAATGGCAGTAGCGTGCTGGCTCCAATGGAGAAGGACGGAAAAATAAAAATTGTTGGGACGATGTACCACCTGAACGGTGGGGTTGTCGAATTCCTCGTCTGAGCATGGACGTGGAGCAGGAAATCCAGGCCGTTCGATTGGTGGAATTGCCGGATGTCACACCTCCTCATCGATCTTTCTGATTGATAGATCGCGATTGCGCCTGGCACGCACCAGCGAATCCGCCGATGTGCCTCTTTCATTGGCACGCCCATCAACTCGAATACTCCTACCTGGTTCACGTATCAGAGACGAGCACAAGGCGTCTGCGCCATACGTGCGTCGCGAGTTCGGCAACCTGAAAACTTGGGTGAACAGGACCATTGAGTCAGCTCGGGCTAGCGCTTTTCATAGTGGAAATTTGTTGAAGGCCGCCGACGTATACAGGATGTCTGATGCAAACCATAAAATGATTTAACTTTCACTGATCGCTGTTCTCGCGCAGCATGCACTCAGATTCCGTAAAGACACAACGACCTTTATCAGATCGTTTTGCGTGCCCCCGCAGGTCTTTCGTAGCTGCGATCTCCATTTGACCGGCTATTCGCGCTTCATTGCCGACGCACATGCAAGCGACAACGTGATTCGACTACGTCAGTCGACGCGCCGCTCGGGCGCGATGAGTTCTAAAAAATGAGATGGAGACATGGAACATTTCAACGTAGACGGGTCGGGCAGCGCAGCACCACAGCACCACAGCATAACCGGTGGGTTCAACTGGCGATCGGCATCGTTTGCATCGGGCTGGCGGCGAACACATGGCTACCGTGGAAAATCACGCTGTCTTGAGCGCGTGGATCACCCCATCTTGCGCGCGAGTTACCCGCGATCCGAATCGTTGGGTATTTGCGTTGGGTGCTGAGAATAATCATAGAGCTAATGAATTCTGGATTGGATAAGGCCCCCGCCCGACGAAGGCGGTCCGCGTAGCAGCACATAAGGAAAGTGGAGAGCAACCCGAGTCGACTGATTCTGCGCGTGATTCTCATCGGATCGACATGGAGGTTTTGGCTGTGATATCCATTTTCTTATTGATTAGTATTATTAATTAATAATGGAGGAGATGATGAAAATAAGGAGTCTGAAGCCGCGCTATGCGGCGGCTTCGCTATGCCTGCTTGCGGTTGGCGGTGTGACCTGTTCGGGAGGCGCATCCGCTCAGGCGCTTGCGGCGGATGACGACAAACAACAGATCCAGTTGCTGAAACAGCAAATGGAAGCGCTCAATAAGAAGCTCGATGCGCTTGTGGCAAAGCAAGCCCAGACACCAAGCAGTCAGCAAGCGGCAAGTCCCGCTGTCGCGAGCACCAACAACGCAGGTACGAGTTCGGGTACAGGCGCAAACACGGGTTCAACCTCAGGCGCGCAAAACACATCGGATGCCGACGGCTCCGGATGGGGTGCCGGCATGTCGCCCAAGCTCAAGGCGTTGCTGGCCGCGCTGGGAGATATGGAGTTCTACGGCAATCTCGATCTTTCGGTGGACTACGCAACCAAGGGCCTCAAAGACTCGTATGTCACGCCGGGCGGGACTGTCGTCTCGCCTAGAGGGCATATGGGCTGGCAGCCCGACGTCTCATCCAATCTTTCCTATATCGGCGTTCGCGGCAAGCGGCCATTCGGTTCCGACGCCAGTCTGGCCTTCGTCTATCAACTGGAAACCCAACTGGACATTTCGGCAACCTCCGGGTCTTCTAATTCGAACTCCGCTCAGGATTCGACCGTCAAGGGCGCTCTGACGTCGCGCAACAGCTTCATCGGCGTAGCATCGCCCACCTGGGGAGCATTGAAGATCGGCAAGACCGATGCGCCCTACAAAACGTCGACCGCGCGTATGAATCCGTTTTCCGGCACGCTCGGCGATTACTCCGTCATCGTGAGTAACACGGGCGGCGACAATCGCGTCGAATTCGGTACGCGGCTGGACCATGCGATCTGGTATGAGTCGCCCAGTTTCCATGGCTGGTCTCTCAACGCACTGGTTTCGCCTGGGCAAAACCGCGGTTACGAAAATTCGGTGCAGGCTTCGGGTGAGTCGAGTTGCACGGGCGGCAATGTCCCTGGCAGTGGTGGAAATCCCATTGCGTGTAACGACGGCAGCTACGGGTCGGCCTACAGCGCGAACCTCGCTTATAGCAACGGCCCCCTGTACTTTACGACAGCCTATGAGATACACCTCGGCGTGAATCGCTCGAGCGATGTCCTGAACACGCCTGCTGCGCTGGCTTCGCCTGATGGGACGGACCCCAACGACATCGGCAACGAATGGGCATTCAAGGTTGGTGCGCAATATAAATTTCCCACTCTGACCACGGTGAGCGCAATTTATGAAGTGATGCGCAGAAATATTCCGGCCTACCTGCAAACACAGAACGAGCGGA
The DNA here is from genome assembly GCF_003353175.1 of Paraburkholderia lacunae. Classification (GTDB taxonomy): domain Bacteria; phylum Pseudomonadota; class Gammaproteobacteria; order Burkholderiales; family Burkholderiaceae; genus Paraburkholderia; species Paraburkholderia lacunae. The sequence continues at coordinate 68,214 of NZ_QHKS01000024.1, forward strand.
GCCGTAATGGCTTCTGGCTCGCCCTGACGCAGGAAATCACCCCCAAGGACAGCGTGAGCGTCGGTTGGGCGCACGCCAATCGCACGCCGGGTGACCCGGGGCAACACAACACGGCTCCAGCCGACCCGAACGCTATTGGTATCCCGAATCCTTCCAATGGCGCCAACATGGTCACTGCGCTGTACAAGCATGCGATCGACAAACATGCGACTGTGTATGCCGACTATGCCATCGTCATGAATCAAGCGGCGGCGCACTATGCGCTGGGCGCTGGCGGGCGAAGCGTCACCACCGATTGTCATGACGGCAGCTCGATCTCGCAGGGTGCGCCGTTTTGCTACGCGGGCGGCAGAGAAATGGGTTTCTCCGTCGGGCTGAATTACAAGTTCTGAAAGCGCTGCCAACCTGGCGGAGGCGGGGGCGTAAGCGGTGGTGGGCGTGTCCGGGGCACTCAGGATTCGGCTTCCACCGCTGCAGCCTCTTTGCGCCTTCGTTCTCGCTGCCTGGTTCAGTCGCAGCATTGCCGCCGACATCTTCCACCGGGGTCCGCGGCCCCACTTCGCTAGCATGGCCGCCGCTGCCCTCGTCAGCACTCAGAACACACCGACGATCAACCGATACCGCACGCAGCTCATGTATTCGCGGTAGCTTCTATCCTTGGACAGCACGCGCTCTTCCCGAACGATTCGGCAGATCTGTACGAAGAAGTGCAGCCCGAACACGATGACATTCTGAAGTCCGAAGTTCGGGAGCAGAAAACCGACGTTTCTAATCGTGTACCCGACGTACATCGGATGGCGCAAGACGCGATAAGGCCCGCTCACGACAACCCCCCGATTCGCGGGCAGAAGTCCGAATGAGCGCCGCAGCGTGAGCTTCGCCCAAATCTGGATGACGATGCCGACAATTTGCAATCCGACGGCTGCTGCCTCAGGAATAAGATGGATGCCGGGCTCCATCCGGAAAGCGACGTAGTAGAAGGTCCCAGTCACAGACATCACCACGCTGATGGGAGTCAAGTCGCGCTCGCGCGCGACACGGGTGAAGATCACCAGCCCGATGTCAAGAAGTGAGGTGAACAAAAAGAGCAGCAGCGTGATTCGCGAAGGGTCCTTCAGAACCTGGAGGATCGCGGAAACGAGAAACACGGAAAGTGCCGACACGGCACAGGCGCGCAACGCGATCTCGATCACCAGTTGTTTGGGCGTCAGCCGCGCGGCAGATGAAGGTCGCGATGCGAACACCGGTGCATCGAGGCTGATCGAGGCGGTGACCGCGCCTAACCGCCCTGGGTTTTCTTGTTCCACTCGCATTGCGTCTCGATGTTAGGGAAGGTCCTCGCACAGCTCGCGAGCCGCGTGCCAGAGAGGCCGGAAGTCTATAGCGGAAGTGGGGTTACCGGAGGTTTGCCGCTTTCAGCGGTCGACCTATGTGTCATAACGTATTAACGGCTGCCTGCCTGTTTTCCTTAGCATTATTGAGTGATCCAATTCAAATGCTCATCTAGGGCTATATGGAGGCGAGAAAAGACCCCGGCTCGCGAACGGCGGTCTTGGAAAACTCGAATGCTCGCGTCGGTTCCAAGGCTGTCGGACAGCCCAGCCAGCGTTCGGGAGCGCATCGGGATCACTGTGCGAGGCGTGGTTGGATGTAGGCTCCATAGTTGGGCCCGACGCCGCTTGCCGATGTCGGTATCCTGTAGTTCGCGACGAAATGCCCCTGAATGTATTTATCGCTACCTCCGACCGATGCGTCGACGTAGAACGCGGCGAAAGCGACGATCGGAACATACGTCTTAATGTCGATGTGCGTCGCTACGGGAATGACTATTGTGACGTTCGTCGGCACTGAGTTGTACAGCGTCGTTTTCGCGCCGGGTTCGACCCAGATGCTGTCGCCGATGCTCAGCGGCGTTGGATTGCCGTTTGCGATCAGCGAGCGAACGGTCGGCACGTTGTTCGCGTTGATCAGGAATGACGTCCACTGGCCAGCAGTACACGATGCCCCATAGGTTTGATAGTTCGTAATGTTGAATTCGTAAGGCTGACCCGTCGATGGGTCGATCATGGGTTGATTGGTCTGCGCGTTCCAGTACTGGTCGAAAATACACTGGTCCAGCACGACGGGAAACAGGCCGCCCGCACCGACCGTCCCCGGCGACCCAGCCACGGCTACCGCAGTCGCGCTGCCCGGCGTGCTCAACAGGTTCAGCAGGCCGCCCAGTAACAGATTGATCGCGCCGCCGTTCTGGTTTGCCGCGCGCGTCACGGTGACCTGCACCGCGGGCGCGTCGTCGAGGCCCGGCGAAATCGTTGTCGGCTGGATGCCGGCCGGGCTGCCCGACAGGTTCCAGTAGCCGGTCTGAATCGCGCCCGTCGTCAGCTTCTGTTGATCGGAGCGGTTCAGCGAGACGCTGTTACTTGCTGCGGTTTGCGCCTGAGCCCAGTTCAGCCCGTTAGCGCCGGCAGCCAATAGCGCGGCCGCACCGCTCAGCGCCGCGGCGTCGGCCGCATTTTGCAGTTCGTTGCGCACCACGCTGACACGCGCAAGGTCGACTGCGAACGCGCCGAAGCTCAGCAACGCTACGACGAACAACAGGAAGAAGAGCGCCACGGAGCCGCATTGCCGACTCAGGGGACGGGATGGCCGATCTCGCGACGGGTTGGCAGTGCGCTTCATGTCCGACATCACTCGTAATTCATCGCAGTTGTAGCTGTCAGTGTGACCGGGCCGGTCAGTGAACTGAAAGCAGAACCCACAACAAGCCCCTGATATTGATAAGTCACCGTGACCGTCAATGGACTGCCGGGAGACGTGCCGCCTGACTGATCTACCGTAACGGTGGGGGTGGTAGCCGTGCCTCCAGTGACAAGATTCTGCTGCGTGTAATTCAGCGCGACATTGCTGATCTGGGTAACCGACAACTGTGGAATCCGCACGACCACCCCGGCGCGGGCCGCTTCCCGACTCGCGTTGGTAATGACGGCCTTGTCGCACAACAGCAGGCTCACGTCGACAATGCCGAACAGCACCAGCATGAGGAACGGAAACACCAGAACGAACTCGAGCGCGACCGCTCCGCGCTCGGCGCCGACACGCAACCCCCGTTGCGCCCGGACGGGGCAACGCGACGGGTTGACGGCGAGCGCGCGCTGATTCATTTCGGCGCCTCCGCGGGCGGCGAAACGCTTGCCGCTGTGGCCTTGCCGTCTGTACGCCCGGTATCGGCACGAGACCCGGCAAGCCTGTCGCGCAGCGATTGATAAAAGCGCAGGTTGTCGTCGGCCGAAGACGGCGGCAGATCGACCAGCAGGATCCTCTTCGCCGCCTCTGAGTTGCCGAGCAGCCCGTACGCGAGAGCCAGGTTCTGGCGCGCCTGCAGAGGCGCATCCGGCAGGCCTGCGACGTCGAGCAGGGTGTTGGCGGCCTGACGGAGCTTGTTCTCGAGAATGAGAGACAGGCCCAGGTTGATGCGCAAACCCTGTACCTCCGGGTGCGCCGCGAGCGCGCTGCGATAGATTGCCTGCGCGTCGGCGTGGCGGCCCTGAAGGTCGAGCACCGTGCCGAGACCCTCGCATGCCACAGGATCGTCAGGCTGGCCGGCCAGCAGCCCGCGATATAGCGTCGCTGCATCGTCGAGCCGGCGCTGTCGCAACGCCACGCGTGCGAGACCGAGTTGCGCTGCCGGCTTCACCGGGGTCTGCAGTGCGGCGAGCTGGTAAAGCGCTCGGGCTCGCTCGAGGTCGCCGGCCAGGTACATCGCATCGCCCAGACCGAGTTGCGCCTCGGGCGAGTTCGGGTTTGCCGAAAGCGCTTTTTCGAACAGTGTGCTCGCGAGCTCGACATCACCGCCTCGCAAAGCACTGTCGGCGACGCGCAGATCGCTCATTGCGTCGCCGTTGCGCGTCGACGGGATGGGGCGCGGGTTAAAACTGCCGCCGTTGGCGCAACCCGTCAGCAAAACGGCAGCACACGGCAGCGCGATGGCGACCGTGCGCAGCAACGTTGGAGAGATTTTCATTTGAAGACCGCTATCAGGCGAATGACCGCCGGGCCGGCCGCTATCAGGCCCACCGTCGGCAGGATGAAGAACATCATTGGCATCGTCATCTTGGTTGCAAGTTTCGCGGCCTTTTCTTCGAGCGCCATCATCTGCGCGGTCCGCTCGGCGCGTGACAACATGCGCAGCGAGTGGGTGATGGGCGTGCCGTACTGTTGCGACTGAATCAGCGTGGTCACCAGCGCGCGCACCGAGGGCAAACCGATTCGCGCGGCCAGATGGCGCAAGGCGCCCGCACTGTCGCCGCTGACCTGCAGTTCGTCGCCGGTGACGGCAAACTCGTCGGCAAGCGGCGGACAGATCGTCTTCAGTTCTCGCGCGACGCGCTTCACGCCGACCACCAGACTATTGCCCGCGTTGGTGCAGATCACCAGCAGGTCGAGCGCGTCAGGCAGACACGAAGCGATCGCCTGTTGCCGGCGGCTGATCAGCATGTTCAGCGCAAGCTCGGGCAGCATCATCCCGACGATGAACACACCGCCCATCATCAGCGCGCGAAACACAAAATACTCGCCAATGCGCGGCACATATGGACCGAGCACAATGGCCGCCAGCGCGAACAACGCGCCGACCAGCAGCTTGAAACCGATCATCATCGAAACCGCCCGGCGCTCGCGAAATCCGGCGCGTACCAGCTGCTCTGCCAGCTTGTTGCGCTGCGCCGCACCGCCCACTGGCACGCGCTCGCCTAGCGATGCAAAGCGCTTCAGCAGGCGTTGCCAAAGGTCCGCTACGTGCTCCTCCGCGCGCAATGGTGGATGCGGGTCCGCGCGCATTGCGGCGATACGCGCGCGATGTGCGATGCGACGGCGGGTGCTGCGCGGCCGCATCAGCGCAAGCAGGAGTCCGCCGCAGAGCAGCAGCACCAGCGCAAGGTCGCGCACGGCATCGGAGTCAATAAAGTTCATCGCGACGTGTCCAGCTTCGATATTTTTTGAATCAGCGAAAGACCGATGACGAGCAGCACCGCGGCAAGCGTCAGCATCTTGTGGCCAGCGCGTGTGTGAAACAGCAGGTCGACATACGGCCGGTTGATGATGTACAGGAAGCCCATAATCGCGAAGGGCACGGCAGAAATGATCTTGCTCGCGATTCGGCCCTCGGCGGTCAACGCACGGGTCTTCAGACGGATGTCCCTGCGGGTGCGAATGATTCCAGACAGGTTCTCCAGCGTTTCCCCCAGATTGCCCCCCGTCTCACGTTGCAGCAGCAGACACACCGCAAAGAACGAAAAATCGGCGATCTGCAGGCGTACGACTGCTTTGTCGAGCACTTCTTTCAGGTCCGCACCCAGCCGCAAGCTGTCGCCCATCGTGCGGAAGGTCGAGCGCACCGGTTCCTCGGCCTCCTTGCCGGCGGTGCTGATCGCCTGCACGACCGGTATGCCGGCACGCACCGCCCGGATGATGAGGTCGAGCGTATCGGGAAATACCAGCAGAAACTTCGCGCGGAAACGGGAGATCAGCAAGCGATAGGTGAACCGTATCGCGGCGAGCGGCAGGCAGGAGTAAATAAACAGATGCGACCACCCTGGCAGCGGGGCGAGCTGCACGACGATGAACGCGGCCACTGCGCCGGCTATACCACTCGCGCATACGAGACGGATGCCGCCCCCGCCGCTTACCGCCCTGATCCGCTGCACATGTTGCTGGAACCAGGCCTGGAGTGCGCCGTAGTCCTTCGGCCGTTCGAATAATGCGCCGCTCGTGTCTGCCGGCGCGGACTGCTGCCTTGCGGCGCGCACCTGCTGAAGCTGTCTCATGCGCTCCTGAATGCGCCGCCGCGGCCGACTGCGTGCGAGCTCGCGCAGCGACGACACGAACATGCCTGTCAGCACGATCGCGACAAACGCACCTGCGCCGACAACGTCCGCTGGCGTCATGGCCGCATCGCCTCCATCAGGGTCGTCTCGAGGCCGTAGTAGGCAGCGCGTGTTGCGAACACCGGACGCAGCGACGACGACTCGAAGGTGCCTTTCACGTCTTCCTGATAGGCGCTGGCATCGTAGCGAAACGCGAACAGATCTTGCGTGATGATCACGTCGCCTTCCATGCCCGCCAGCTCGGTCACGCGGGTGAGGCGGCGCACGCCGTCGCGCATGCGTTCGATCTGCAGGATCAGATGCACGGCGCTCGCGATCTGGCGCCTGATCGCCGTCAGCGGCAGGTTCCCGTTCGCCATCATCACCATGCTTTCGAGCCGGGTGATCGCGTCGCGCGGCGTATTCGCGTGAATGGTCGTCATCGAACCGTCGTGACCGGTGTTCATTGCCTGCAGTACGTCGAAGGCCTCGGGACCGCGTGTTTCGCCCAGAATGATGCGGTCGGGACGCATCCGCAACGCATTGCGCACGAGATCTCTCTGCGTCACCGCGCCGAGTCCCTCGCTGTTCTCAGGGCGCGTTTCGAGGCTCACGACATGGGGTTGCTGCAATTGCAGTTCCGCGGCGTCCTCGATGGTCACGACACGTTCGTGTTCGTCGATGTGATGCGACAGCGCATTGAGCAAAGTCGTCTTGCCCGAACCTGTGCCGCCCGAGATGATGATGTTCAGACGGCACGCGCCGGCGATCTTCAGCACGCGGACCATCTCCGGCGACATGTTGCCTTGCTGGGCCATTCTTGCCAGCGTGATATTGCGCCGCGAGAACTTGCGGATCGAGATCGATGCGCCGCGTAGCGCGATCGGCGGCAGCACGACGTTGACGCGGCTTCCGTCGGCCAGTCGCGCGTCGACCATCGGGCTGCTTTCGTCGACGCGTCGGCCAACCGCAGCTGCAATGCGCTGCGCGACATTCGTCACATGCGCGTTGTCGCGGAACTTCAGCGGCGTCAGTTCAAGCCGGCCATGCCGCTCGGCATAGACCTGATCCGGACCGTTGACGAGGATATCCGTCACCGCATCATCGGCGAGCAGCGGTTCGATGGGGCCGACACCGAACATGTCGTTGAGGATTTCGCCGACGATCTGGGTCTGCTCGCCAGGCGTGATGTGCAGCTGTTCGCGCAGCACCGCGTCGGCAGCGATTTCCTCGATGCCTGCGCGCACCTGGTCGCGCGTTTTCATCAGCGCGGCAGACATGTTCATCGATGCAAAAACCACCGCGCGGATTTTCCGGAAGTTTTCCGAGCGAATCACCGTCTCGTTGCCGTCAGGCGGCGTGCGCGGATGCGCCGGTGCAGGCGAGGGCGCCGCGGGCTGCAAGGTTTCTGCGTCGGCGGGCCGCAAAGGCTCCGGGAAGTGTTTTTTTGCGCCGAACATCAGCCGGTTCTCCGCACTTTGAATAACCGCGCGTGCCAGGGAGCGGGCGCCGGCGACTCACGGCCGGTGAGGCTGCTTGCAACGCGTTCGATAGCGGCGGCAAAACCCAGAGGCTTCCTGCGAGCGTCGAGCGGTTCGCCCAGGTTTTCGGCCCGTGCAAGCGGCTTTGGATCGTACGGTAATTCGTGCACGACGGCCCGTCCCAGCGCGCGCTTGAAGTCCAGAGGCTGGACGCGGTCCGCGACGGGTTCGAGCGGATTGTTCAGCAGCACCGAGATCACCTGTTCGCCCGAGCGATCTTCGGTGAAGCGGAGCAGGCGCATGCACTCGCGTGTCGCATACACGGAAGGATCCGCCACGATGCAGACGACCTGTGACGCGTCGAGCGCCTCTTCGACGCTGGGGCCGCTGCGGGCCGGCAGATCGAGCAGCACATAATGGAAACGGCGCTTGAGCGTGTTGATCAGTTCGGCGAGCGCGCCCGGCTGCACGGCGAACTCCGTTTCATAGGGAAGCTCCGACGACAGCGTGAAGAGCCGTTCTCCGGCTGCCACCACCGCGCGATCGAGTGCCTGCGGATCGATGCTGCGCGTGTCCTGTAACAGATCAGTCAGCCCGTTGCCTGCGGGCAGCCCGAGCGTGGAACCGGCAGCCCCGCCGTGCAGGTTCAGGTCGACGTACACCACATGTCTGAGCGTTTCATCCGTCAGATGCCGCGCGAGCGAGACGGCGATTGTCGTCACACCCACGCCGCCTCGTGCGCCAATGAAGCTGATCACCTTGCCGGTGCGTGCCTGGGCGGCCGGATCACGAGCCGACAGTGCGCGCAGCAGCAGTTCGACCGTCACAGGCTTGACGAGATAGTCCTGGATCCCAATCTCGAGCAGGCTGCGATACAGACCGACATCGTTGCGATCGCCGATCACGACGACCGCGACCGACGGCGCACACACTTCGGCTAGTCGAGCGAGGTCCGACAATGGCATGTCGGAGCCGGACACGTCGACCAGCAACTGGCGCGGCGGCCGCGTGAGATTCTGCAGCAGACGGATCGTGTCGTCGATGTTGCCGATCTGCGCGTGCGCATTCGCTATCGCCTGATCGACAATCAGGCTCTTCACGGCATCGACGCTGGCCGCATCGGAGACAACCGCAAGCAGGTCCGCCGCGCGCGCTGCGGCCGAACTGGCAGGACGAAACATGTCGAGCGCATTCATGAGGGGCGTGTCAGTGTGTCAATGGGCTTGTCGTCGACGTGGCGTTCGGCTGCTTCACGCGGCCTTCGTCATAGCGGCGCACCGCGCCTGCGGCCGTCGTTGCGTCGGCGCCGGCGTACGGCAGCGGATCGATGAGATCCGCCGGCCGGGCGAGCATCACCGCGAGATTCGTATAAGTCGCGCAGCCGAATGGCATGCCCGGGCGCGCGAAGCCCGCATCGGTCAGATGCGACGGCTGGACCAGCGTCGCGCAGTCCGGCGCGATCGCTTGGCGGCCGTCGAAGTCGATGACCGATGCATCGGGAAATCCGAATGGCGGAGTGGCGGACATGCAGCCGGGCAGCAAAAGCGGCAGCAGTCCAATACCGATCAGTCGAAGGAGCATGGCAGGTTTCCCGATAGGTCAGTAGACGAAGCCCGCAGCTCCGACGAGGCGCGGCACGTTCCCCGACAGCGGATCGAGCCCGAGCTTGCTCTGCAGCACATACTCGATGTCGCTGCTCGGCCGCACGAGGGTGTCGATCGGTTGCCGCAGACGGCCGGGGTCGGCGGGCTGCACGATGTAAGGCGTCACGATGACCACCACTTCGGACTTGTCGTTGAGATAGTTCTTCGACGAGAACAGCTTGCCCAATACCGGAAGCTTGCCCAGGCCCGGCAACTCCGAGAGGACGTCGCTGGTCTTGCTCTGCAGCAGTCCGCCAATGGCGAAGCTTTGTCCACTCGACAATTCGACGGTGGTCTCGACGCGGCGCACGGTGAGCGCGGGCACCTTGATGCTGTCGATCGTCACGGCGTTGGTCGGATCGATCTCGCTGACTTCGGGGCGCACCTTGAGGCTGATCCGGTTATCCGACAGCACCGTGGGCGTGAAGTCGAGCGACACGCCATAGGGCTTGAACTCGATCGTGATCGAATTGGTCTGGCCTTGCGGAACCGGGATCGGAAACTCGCCGCCTGCGAGAAAACTCGCGGTCTCGCCGGACATCGCGGTGAGGTTCGGTTCCGCGAGCATCGTAATCAGGCCTTCCTGGTCGAGCGCGTCGAGCACCCCGTCAATCGCCCATTTGCCGGCATGGAACCCCCCGAGGATCGAGAATGCGCCGCTTGACGAAAGCGTTGTCGCGGCAGTGGACGCCCGGCCGTTGAACAGGCCGCCGATGAAGTTCCCGCTTTGGCCGAGTGCGTTCCAGTTGATGCCCAACTGCTGTGTCACGTTGCGGTCCACTTCGGTGATGCGCACGCGCAGATGGACCTGGATTGGCCGCGTCAACGTCAGCCGGTTAACCAGCGTCTCCTTGTCGTGCAGATACGGCGTAAGGGACTGCATCACGGCGTCCGCGGCCGCCGCGTCAGGCACGCGCCCAGCGACCATCAACGATCCGGGAGCACCTGTCAGGTTCAGCTGAAAGTGCGGGAAGCGAGCGTCGAGCATGCGCTGTATAGAAGGCGTGTCCGCACTGACCACGACGGTTTCCCGCAGAATCGTGCGATTGTGGGCGCCGAGCGCGAACAAGGTCGTCGTGCCCGCCTTCTTGCCGAGCACAAATACCGTTTGAGGCGTCGGTACGTGCACGTCCGCGACACCCGGATCGGCGACGAACACCGCGACGGCGGGTTCGGGCAGGTGCAGCATTTCGCCCCCGCCTGCCGCGATCGCCAGCGACGGATCGATGCTCCCAGCGAGCGCGCCATGCATCAGTGCGATCGTCAGTCCGAATCCGGCGATCAATCGCACCCGCACTGCCGAATAGACACGATGCAACATGAATCCTTCCTGTTAGTTTCGGGTCTCGCCGCCTGGGCAAGCCGAAGGGTCAGCGTTGAGTAGTGGGCTGTTCCGGCAACGGGTTCTGCCCGGCAACAGTCGTCGGCGGGTTCGGCGGCAGTGGCGGCACACCCGCGGCACCGGTACTGCCTTGAAGTCTTGCCTCCCCGCCTGCGTCCGATACCTGCGAGCCGCGGTAGACGATCACCGGATGCGGGGCAGCCGGGACCGAGCCCGCCGTGCTGTGCGCCGATACGCGTACCGGTGACAGGGCACGCGAGACGTCGCCGGCCCACACTGGCGGTGCTTGCGGCAGCGTCTCATTGCCGGTGACGGGCGGATTGCGATCGCTGGTCGCAAAACTGCGCAGCGCGAGTGACAGCGAACCCAGGTGCGTCGCGACGGCGATCACCTGCGCGGTATGCGGCGTCACCTCGAACGTGACTGTTCGCGCACGCGTATTCGCGTCTGCCGTATCTGCCTTGGGCCGCTGGAAGATCGAGCCGACTGCGAGCACGCGAACGCGGTTGACCACCGTCTCGCTTTCCACGGAGCGAGCGGTGTTCTCCGGCGCGTGGACCGGCCCGTCGAGTTGCTGCGTGAGCAGCACGTCGACGTAGTCCCCTGGCTGGATCAGGCCGGCGTTGCCCGAAACGTCGTCAATGGCGACTGAAATTGCGCGCATGCCGGGCTTCAATGCAGCAGCGAGAAATCCCGGTGCATTGGGCGGAATGACATCCGCAATGCCTAGTGGCGTGCCGGCTGTCACCGCGTGGCGCAGCACATCGCCTTTCAGGTCCGTTGCATCTGCGCTGTCTACATCGCTCTTTACAAGCGCACCCTGCTGGAGTTGCTTGTGAGGCACATCTTTCCAGGCGAGGTCGCTGTCGCGCAGCAACATCCCCTCTGGCAGATCAGCGGCTGCGACGCGCACCCGATCCATCGCCGGCGGCCGCGCCGGGCCCGGCTGCGATGCGGCGACGTATAACGCGCGGAAAATGATCGCGCCGACCGAGGCGAGTATCACGAGGATGACGGTCTTTAAAATTTTTGGCATGGGCGTCGCGATCGGCTGTCGGATCGACTACAGGGAGTTCAGGACGGGCAGCCAGATGGCCGCGATGCCGCCGAACGCAAGCGGGACGCCGTAGGGCACGCTGCACGACGAAGCGGGCTGCGTGGGTGCTGGCGCGGACTGCGTCGCATGTCTGTGGACGAGACCCATGATCAGCGCCGTCAAGCCGAGGACCAGGCCGCCGCAAGATACGATGAAAAACACCGGCCACGCGTAGGCAGGACCTGCCCACAGGAAAACGGCGGCGGCCAGCTTGACATCGCCACCGCCCATCCAGCCGAAGCGGAACAAAAGCGCAAACAGGGCAAAGCCGATGGCGGCGGCACCGAGGTGCTCCGCGAGCGACGCGATGCTTACTCCGGCAACAGCCGCATCGATCCCGTAAAGACAGGCCACGAGCAATACAGCGCGTGTCGGCAAGCGGCGCGAGCGGATATCGCCCACCGCCAGCGATGCCAATACAAGACAAGCCGCTGATTTCGCTGCGTACAGCATGGGTGGCTTTTCCTTATTTTCCGCTGTGCCCGGGACGCCCGGCGCCCCTTGGGGAAGCCGGGCTCACTGATGCAGCCATGTCCGGAGATATCGATTAACCGTTCTGTGCGTTCGTAACCAGCGTGATCATGTGCGTGAACAGCGCAGGCAGACCGGTAGCGCCACCGAAAACAGTGCCGGCCGCCACGACCGCAATAACCACGATGCCGGCGAGCACCGCATACTCGAGCGCACTAACGCCGCGCTCGTCGCGCGACAGAGACTTGATGAATTGAAGCATGACGACTCCGTAGGTGAGGTTGACTTTTGTATGGATGCCGAAAGAACAAAGCTGCGTTAAAACACGAAGCGACGGGTTTCTGAGTCAATTGTTGAAGGCGCGGTCGTGTCAGACCCGGGAGCGAAAAGATCGCATCAGTTTCGGGCTCGTCACACAGGTGAAACGTTTGCGTGCGAGACGGCCCGCAGACAGCATCCGGACCTTCAACACTGCAGAGGATAATGATGACCCCGCACCGACAAACCGGGGAAATGAGGCTGGAAACCCTCGCTATTCAAAGTATTTTTTAGTCTGATGAATAGAGAACTTTCATTTCGGACAAGCATCGTCATCAAAGTGATCGCGGCATGCGAAGTCGAAAAAGCAATCATTCGTTTCTCGACAGAATGCATTTGCAGTTTCACATCACCTACGCTTTAAACTCCACCGAAACAAATATCTTGCGGCACGGGTCGATCACTTCCCACGTCCCTTTAAACCCCGCCGGAATCAGAAAGCGATCGCCCGCCCGCACGGTCTTAACCGTCCCGCTCTCATCGCGAATCACCGACACGCCTTCAAGAATCTCGCAGTACTCGGTCGGATCGAACAGCAGCGACCAGCTATCGATAGGCGCATCGCCGCCGAGCGCTTTCTTGACCGCCTGCACGTTATAGCCGATGCCGTCGGTGCCCCACGCCCAAGGCACGCCGTACTGGTTGCCGGGGTCCGCATCCGCAATCATTTTCATCAAAGCAGGGTCCAGGTTCGCGAGGTTCGGCATCTTCGATTTGTCGATCTTCTGATAGACGCCTGCTTCGATCTGCCTCGCCATGTAGCTCGACGTCGGCACCACGATGTCATATCCGGAACTGCCGGCAAGCAGTTTGGCCTGGAGGGTGTCGTCGCTGTCGTAACTGTCGTATTTCACGCTGATCCCGGATTGCTTCTCGAAGTTGGCAATGGTGTCTTTGGCGATGTAGTCGGACCAGTTGTAGACATTGAGCGAGGCGTCCGCGGCGCGCGCAGCGTTCATCACGGACAAAGCGGTCAGCGAGCACAGCATCGTGCCGGCGAGCGAAACAAGCTTGGCATGACGGATCTTCATTCGACTATCTCCTTGGTTTCGATCTTCAGTTTTCGCCGCAGCGCCGGCGCAGGCAACTGATGGCCCACACGCCCCCCCCACGTCCAGCACGAATGCGGAGGCAAAGAGACGCGACGCCGCCTGCCGCGGCGCAAGCGCACAGCAGAGCTAAAAGGAATGCGGATGGGCGAGCGCTATGAGCCGTCCCGCGTTAGCAAGCAAGCTTGCGATGTGCGGACAGGCAGACGCATTACAGGCATTTGACCGCTTACCGGACGGTCAATCGCATGCAACACCGGCTCGCGAAAAGAGAAGGGGACTAAGGCAGAAGCGACGCGATTTCGTCAGTCCGCACCGCAATGGCTGCGGGTGCTGCAATGACGTTGTGCCGCCGGACGGAGCGACGCGACAACACGGTATCGATGGACAGGGGACGGGATGGCGAAGCGCAGCTGCTCCCCTGATGAGCGATCGGACAGCCGAACAGGATCGTTCTTTCTCGACCGCGCTGGTATCTCACCAATGGACCACGGACTTTCACGATTGAACCCGAAGCGACGTTGAGTAGAAGTCCTCGCTGACGCAGATCGACCGCGTTGCAAGGACCACCGAACTGCCGCCTTAGAATATATGAGCCATTATTTTCGTCAAAGGATTTTGTGACACGGCGCCGCCATAGTCAGACTCACGCACGCAGACATGCGCTCATGCGAGCACATGCGGTGAAGCATGGCTCGCATCGAACTGCGCGACGGGCGAGTCTTACTGGCCACCCATAACAGGCTCTTGCGGCGACGCATTCTCCACATTGGCGTTATGGCCGGCCTGCGACGAGCCACTCGCAGAAGGTCCATAGCCGGTGGTGCCGGCTTGGGCCGTGGCATTTTCCGCGGCAACGCGTGCTTCGGCAGCCTGAATGTCCGCAGGGTAGGTGGCGTCGGTTGACGCGGCCGGGTTGTAGCCGGCTTGCTCGAGTTGTTGCAGTTGCGCCTTGACCTCCGCACGCGTGACCGGTTGATTCGATTGCGCGAACGAAGCGACTGGTGCTGCGACTGGTGCTGCAATAACGGCCGCCAGCGCCACTGCTCTGATCAGCGATCTCATGATGACTCCCTCCGAGAACTGTTTTATCCGCCGCCGCACAACCCGTGCTCGGCGACCGATGAACAAATTCTAGGAAACGGGATATCCTGGGGAAACCCCTGATCACGTAATTCAGTCTTGCAGGAAACAACAAGTCGGAATTGTAAGGACGCGCTTCAAGACATCAGAAATCGGCTCAAACGCCGCTGCGCACGTCGATTCGATACTGGGTCACTTGCCGATACGCATCGCCGGCTCGCACGACGACCTGTTCCTGCTCAGCCATGTTGACCTGATTCGGAAAACCGCCTGCTTCAAGGCAAAGGCCGGCGTGAGGTTGATAGTTGACTCCGCCGCGTCCCGGATCGTCGCGCAGCCAATTGCCCGTATAGAACTGCAAGCCGCGCTGATCGGTCGAGACGGTGAGTTCGCGCCCGCTGCCGGGGTCGTATGCGCAGGCGACCGGGCGCACCGGCGAAGCGCCGGATGGCGTCGCATCGGCCGTGTCGCGCAGCACGTAGCAATGATCGAAGCCGCCCGCCCGCGCGAGCTGCGCATGCGGCCAGTCCAGCCGCGCGCCGATCGGCGCGCTTTGCCGGAAGTCGAAGGCGTTGCCCGCTACGTCGGCGCGCTTGCAAGGAATCATCGCCGCGTCGACTTCAAAAAAAGTATCGGCATCGATGGACAGCACATGTCCGCGAATGTCGGAACCCGGCCGGCCTGACAGGTTAAAGTAAGGATGACTTGTCAAATTGAGCGGCGTCGGTGCGTCGGTGAGGGCTTCATAGGCGATCGTCAACGCGCCGGCGTCGTCGAGCGTATAGCGCACTTGCACCGTCACGTTGCCCGGAAATCCGGCATCGCCCTCCGGCGATTCGAGCCGCATCACGAGCGAGCCGTTGTCCTCGCTGACGTCCCATAGCGCGCGATGAAAACCCTGCGTGCCGCCATGCAACAGATTGGTCCCTTCGTTGCGATCCAGCGTGTATTCGATGCCGTCGAGCGTGAAGCGCGCATCGGCAATGCGGTTCGCCCACCGGCCGATCAGTCCGCCCATGTAGGTGGTCGCGGCGACATATTCGGCGGGCGTGTCGTGCCCAAGCAGGACATCGGCGAGCCGTCCGGCGCGGTCCGGCGCATGCCACGAGACCAGCGTCGCGCCCAGGTCGCTGATGGCGATTTTCATGCCGTGCGTGTTGCGCAGCGTGAAGAGCCGGACAGTATCGCCACCGGGCAATACGCCCCACGGCTCGGAAGAAATCGGTGCGATGCTGATCATGGCGTCGGTCGGGATAAAAGAGAAAAGCCGGTTCAGCCAGGTGCCGCCGCCGAGTTCGCGAGCTCCTGATACTCACGCGGCGTACAGCCCAGTTCCCGGCGAAATACCGCGTACATGTATTGCAGCGACGTGAAGCCGCAACGGATCGCGACCTCCGCGCTCGACGCGTCGCGCCTGGCGAGCAGCGCCTTCGCGACATCGAGTTTGTGACGCAGGATTTCCTGATGCACGGTGCACTGCAATTCGCGCCGGAAATACTCTTCGAGCGACGAGCGCGATACGCCGACGTAATCGGCAACCTGTTCGGTGCGAATCCCCTGGCATGCGTACTGCCGGATGAAGTGTCGCGCACGCATCACATACGGGCTCGCGATCGGCTGGTGTCGGGTCGATTCGAGCACGTTGATGCCGACCGGCGGCACGAGAATGCGGCGCCCCGGAAAGCGCGCGCCGCGCAGCATCTGATGCAGCAGGTGAGCAGCGGTGCGGCCCATTTCCTCGGTGCCCTGAATCACCGAAGAAAGCGGAATCCGGGTCAGCGTGCGCGTGAGCGGATCGTTGTCGATGCCGATGATCGCCACTTCCTCGGGAACCGGAATGCCGGCGATCAGGCACGCTTGCAGCAGATGCCGCGCGCGTGCGTCGGTCACCGCGACGATGCCGACCGGCTTCGGCAGTTGGCGCAGCCACGCGGTGAGTTGCTCGGTCGCCTGATTCCATGACGGCGCGCTGGTCGACAGGCCGCGATAGATTTCGCTGCCGATCTGTTCAGCGCTGTGGCCGTCCGCACGGCGCAGATGAGCGAATGCCAATTCGCGTTGCTGAGCCCAGCGGTTCTCCTGCGCCTGCGGCAGGCTGTACAAAGCGAAGTGTTCGAGGCCCACGCCGATCAGATGCGTGTAAGCGAGTGAGACGAGCTTCGCATTGTCGGTCGCGATATAGGGTAAGTCCGGAGGATAGTGAGCCGGATCTTCGAACGACGAACCGACCGCGACGACCGGCAACGGACAGTCGCGCAGCGATTCGCCCACCGCGGGATCGTCGAAATCCGCGATGATGCCGTCGCCGTCGAAACGTTCGATGCCCGCCAGCCGGCAACGAAAGTCTTCTTCGAGGAACAGATCCCAGGCTACGCGCGTCGACAGCAGGTAATTGCCGATGCCTGTGATGATCTCGCGGTCGTACACCTTGTTCGCGTTGAACAGCAGCGCGATCCGATGGGGCGTCTGTGGCGTTTGAGGGCGGGTCATGGCAGTGGCGGCGTGCGGGCGGTCGGGAACCGCGGCGCCATCGTCTCCTGTTGGGTGGGCGTGAACGCCGCACGGTTTTTAAGCGTCTGGCTATTCTAGGCCCTGAAGTTCGCGTCGGTGTGGACCAAACGCGTGGGCGGTAAGAAACATCAAGCACGCTGCGCAATTTCGCAATTGCCGGTCCATGTCTCTAGCGTCAGCATGGCGTCAACTTGTCGACCCGTGCATGGCGATGCGCAGGTTGCAATGCAGCATAAATAGGAGACGCTGATGCCCTACTTCGAACACATTCCCACAATTCGCTACGAAGGTCCGCAATCGGATAACCCGCTTGCGTATCGCCATTACGACAAGAACAAGCGTGTGCTCGGCAAGACGCTCGAAGAACATTTGCGCATCGCCGTCTGCTATTGGCACACGTTCGTCTGGCCTGGCGTCGATATCTTCGGGCAGGGGACGTTTCGTCGTCCATGGCAGCAGGCCGGCGACGCGCTGGAGCGGGCGCGGCAAAAGGCCGATTCCGCCTTCGAATTCTTCACGAAGCTCGGTACGCCGTACTACACGTTTCACGATACCGATGTCGCGCCCGAAGGCGCGAGCCTGCAGGAATACAGCGAGAACTTCGCGCGTATGACCGACTATCTGGCGCGCAAGCAGCAGGATAGCGGCATCAAACTGCTGTGGGGCACGGCCAATCTGTTTTCGCATCCGCGTTATGCGGCGGGCGCGGCCACCAGCCCAAATCCTGAGATTTTTGCGTTTGCGGCTACCCAGGTTCGCCACGCACTCGATGCGACACAACGGCTCGGCGGCGAAAACTATGTGCTGTGGGGTGGCCGCGAAGGTTACGATACGCTGCTCAATACCGACCTCGTGCGCGAACGCGACCAGCTCGCGCGTTTTCTGCATATGGTGGTCGAACATGCGCACAAGATCGGCTTCAAAGGCGCCTTGCTGATCGAACCGAAGCCGCAGGAGCCGACCAAGCATCAATACGACTACGACGTGGCGACCGTGCATGGTTTTCTGCTGCAATACGGCCTGCAGAACGACATCCGCGTGAATATCGAAGCCAATCACGCGACGCTCGCCGGGCACTCGTTTCACCACGAGATCGCCACCGCGTTTGCGCTCGGCATTTTCGGCAGCGTCGATGCGAATCGCGGCGATCCGCAGAACGGCTGGGATACCGACCAGTTTCCGAACAGCGTCGAGGAACTGACGCTGGCTTTTCACGAGATCCTCAAGCACGGCGGCTTCACGACCGGCGGCATGAACTTCGATGCCAAAGTGCGGCGGCAGAGCGTCGATGCCGAGGATCTGTTTTACGGCCACATCGGTGCGATCGACAATCTGGCGCTCGCAGTGGAGCGTGCCGCAGCGCTGATCGAAAGCGACCGTCTCGGACAGTTCAAGCGTCAGCGCTATGCGGGCTGGGACACGGAGTTCGGCCGCAAGATTCTGTCCGGCGATTATTCGCTGTCGACGCTGGCCACGGATGCGCTGTCCCGCGGCCTGAATCCGCAGCATGCAAGCGGGCAGCAGGAGCGGCTGGAAAACGTGGTGAATCAGGCAATTTATGGCGTGCGCTGAAGTACCGCGCGTGCAGTGAAGACTGCGCAAGACGGCGCGTAAGACATTAAAAAAAATCGCGCGGCCACGCTGACCGCGCGAACAAAAGGAAGCTTTGGGTTGTCGCTTGTCCGGCCTCGTGGCTCGCAGCACAGGCCGTCCAATCCGGTATTCCGGCTATATCAGAAGAGGAGTGAGACATGAAATTCGCAATGCGCCGTACCGTTCTGAGTTCGTTCATATGTGGAGCGATGCTCGCCAGCCTGTCGCTTGTCGCGCCGCTCGCGCATGCAAGCAAGGATCATCCGGAAATCGGCTTCTGTATCGACGATCTGCGCGTCGAGCGCTGGTCGCGCGATCGTGACTACTTTGTCGCGGCCGCGGAAAAGCTCGGCGCGAAAGTGTCGGTGCAATCGGCCGATGCAAGCGAGGAGCGGCAGATCTCGCAGATCGAAAACCTGATTTCGCGCGGCGTCGACGTGATCGTCATCGTGCCGTTCAATTCGAAGACGCTCGGCAACGTGGTCGCCGAAGCGAAGAAGGCGGGCATCAAGGTCGTGTCGTATGACCGGCTGATTCTCGATGCCGATGTCGATGCCTATATCTCATTCGATAACCAGAAAGTGGGAGAACTGCAGGCACAGGGTGTTTACAACGCGCAACCGAAAGGCAACTACTTCCTGCTCGGCGGCGCGCCGACCGACAACAACGCGAAGATGCTGCGCGAGGGGCAGTTGAAAGTGTTGAAGCCCGCTATCGACAAGGGCGACATCAAGGTGGTCGGCCAGCAGTGGGTGCCTGAGTGGAGCGCGTCGACGGCGTTGCGTATCGTCGAGGACGCGCTGACGGCGAATAACAACAAGATCGATGCGATCGTCGCGTCGAACGACGGCACCGCGGGCGGCGCGATCCAGGCGCTGGCGGCACAGCATATGGCGGGCAAAGTGCCGGTGTCGGGCCAGGACGCGGACCTCGCGGCAGTCAAGCGCGTCATCGCCGGCACGCAGACAATGACCGTGTACAAGCCGCTGAAGCTGATCGCGGGCGAAGCCGCGAAGCTCTCGGTCGCGCTTGCGAAGGGCGACAAGCCGGCCTATAACGCGCAATACGACAACGGCAAGAAGAAGGTCGACACGGTCTTGCTGCAACCGACCTTGCTGACCAAAGGCAATGTCGACCTCGTCGTCAAGGACGGCTTCTACACCCAGGCTCAGCTCGCGAGCCAATGAGCGTAACGCGTGCGCGGCGGACCCCGATGCGCGTGACGCGCATCGGCGGCGCCGCGCGCCTTTGCAGCGAGGCATAGCGAATGACGCAACCTTTACTGACGATGCGCGGCATCGTCAAAGCGTTTTCCGGCGTGAAGGCACTCGACGGCATCGACCTCACCGTCGCGCCGGGCGAGTGCATCGGCTTGTGCGGCGAGAACGGCGCAGGTAAATCGACGCTGATGAAAGTGCTGTCCGGCGTGTACCCGTACGGTACTTGGGATGGCGAAATCATCTGGGAAGGCGAGCCGATGAAGGCCGCCAGCGTGCGCGATACCGAGCGGGCCGGCATCATCATCATTCACCAGGAACTGATGCTGGTGCCGGAGTTGTCGGTTGCGGAGAACATCTTCCTCGGCAACGAAATCACGTTGCCCGGCGGCCGGATGAATTACGCCGCGATGTATCAGCGCGCCGATGAGTTGCTGCGTGAACTCGATATCGGCGGCATCAATGTCGCGCAGCCGGTCATGAACTACGGCGGCGGGCATCAGCAGCTGATCGAGATCGCCAAGGCGCTGAACAAACGCGCCAAGCTGCTGATTCTCGATGAACCGTCGTCGTCGCTGACGGCATCGGAGACGCGCATCCTGCTCGACATCGTGCGCGATCTGAAACGGCGCGGCGTGGCCTGCGTGTACATCTCGCACAAGCTCGACGAAGTGGAAGCCGTGTGCGACACGATCAGCGTGATTCGCGACGGCCGGCATGTCGCGACCAGGCCGATGCGTGAGCTGACGACCGAGCGCATCATCGCGATGATGGTCGGGCGGGAAATCAAAAATCTGTTTCCGCGCGAGCCGCATCCGATCGGCGACGTGATCTTCGAAGCGCGCCACGTCACCTGTTTCGATGTCACCAATCCGCGTCGCAAGCGCGTGAACGACGTGTCGTTTGCGCTGCGGCGCGGCGAGATTCTGGGCGTCGCCGGTTTGGTCGGCGCGGGACGCACGGAGTTGATGCAGGCGATCTTCGGCGCGTATCCGGGGGCGAGCGAAGCGACGGTGGTGATGGAGAGCAAGACCTTGAAAATTCGTGCGCCCATCGATGCGATTAGCGCGGGCATCGGTATGGTGCCGGAGGACCGCAAGCGGCATGGCATCGTGCCGAATCTGAGCGTCGGCCACAACATCACGCTCGCGGTGTTGCAGCGCTTTGCGAGCGGCGGCCGGATCGATTCCGCCGCCGAACTCGATACGATTCATACGGAGATGAAGCGGCTCTCGGTGCGCGCCGCGCATCCGATGCTGTCGATCGCGAGCCTGTCGGGCGGCAATCAGCAGAAAGCCGTGTTGACACGCATGCTGCTCACCGACCCCAAGGTGCTGATCCTCGACGAACCGACTCGCGGTGTCGACGTGGGCGCGAAATATGAAATTTATAAACTGATCTTCCAGCTTGCACAGCGCGGCGTGTCGATCGTGATGGTGTCGTCCGAATTGCCTGAAGTGCTCGGTATCAGCGATCGCGTGCTGGTGATCGGCGAAGGCGAATTGCGCGGCGATTTCGTCAACGACGGCCTCACGCAGGAGGACATTCTCAGCGCCGCCATCCGTCCCGTGCAGCGATCCCCGAACCCAACCGAAGCGAGTGCCGCATGACTCCCGACGTCACTTCACAACGCGCCGACAGTGCCGTGCCGCGGGGCGCATTCGGCGGTCCGCAGCGCATTCAGCAACTGTTTGCGCGCTACAAGATTCTCGCGTTGCTGATCGCGGTCGCCGCGATCTGGATGTTCTTTTCGATTCTCACGCACGGGGCGTTCGTCACGCCCCGCAATCTGTCGAATCTGCTGCGGCAGATGTCGATTACCGGCATGCTCGCGTGCGGCATGGTGTTCGTGATCATCGCCGGCGAGATCGATTTGTCGGTCGGGTCGTTGCTGGGTCTGCTCGGCGGCGTGGCGGCGATTCTCGACGTGAACCGTCACTGGCCGATCGGCGTCACGTTGCCCGTGGTGATGCTGCTCGGCGTGGTCATGGGCATGTTCAACGGATGGTGGTCGACTTACCGGCGCGTGCCGTCGTTCATTGTCGGGCTGGGCGGCATGCTGGCTTATCGCGGCATTCTGCTCGGCGTGACCGGCGGTTCGACCATCGCACCGGTCTCCGACAATTTCGTCTTCGTCGGCCAGGGGTATTTGCCGCGGCTTGTGGGCGATGCGCTCGCCGTCGTGTTGTTTGCGCTGCTGACCTTTCTTACCGTGCGGCAACGGCGCAACCGCGAGCGCTATCAGTTGACGGTCGTGCCTGTCTGGCAAGACGTCGTGAAAGTGGTCGGCGCGGGCGTGATTCTGGCTGCGTTCGTCGCCACGCTCGATCGCTATGGCGGCATACCGGTGCCGGTTCTGTTGCTGCTTGCACTGCTCGGCGTCTTTACGTGGATCGCGACGCAGACCGTATTCGGCCGCCGCATCTATGCCGTGGGTTCGAATCTCGAAGCGACGCGGCTGTCCGGCGTGAACACCAACCGCGTGAAGCTGGCGATTTTCGCGCTGATGGGGTTGATGTGCGCGTTCGGCGGCATCGTCAACACGGCGCGGCTTGCAGCCGGCTCGCCGTCGGCGGGTTCGATGGGCGAGCTGGATGCGATCGCGGCGTGCTTTATCGGCGGGACGTCGATGCGCGGCGGCTCCGGCACGGTCTACGGGGCGTTGATCGGCGCGCTGGTGATGGCGAGCCTCGACAACGGCATGTCGATGCTCGACGTCGACGCGTACTGGCAGATGATCGTGAAGGGCGGCATTCTGGTGCTCGCCGTGTGGATCGATGTGGTGTCGGGCTCGAATCGGCGTTGAGCTTGCTGAGGAGCCCGCTCAGCGAAACCCCCATTGGCGGAAAAACGCGACATCTCCGCCCGTTCGCCGACCAGGCCAGTTGCATTGCAGCGTGCTGCCGCGCGGCGAATGACATTTAATGAAACGACACACGGCTTGCGCGCGGTGCTTCGATCACACCGCTTCGCGAGCCGTCCCCATTTGGCGTAAACATCCGGGTTTCAGTCGCACGCACCCTCGCACGTCTTATTACTGTTCCGAAGAAGTGGAAGTAGCCCGGCGCCCACGGCCGCCATTGCAGCCTCGCGCCCTCATCCACGCCTACGAGCCATGTCATGTTAAAGCGCAGAACCTTCCTGCTTGGTGGCGCCGGCGCTGTCGGCGCGCTGCTGGTCGGCTGGTCGGTGCTGCCGCCGCGCCAGCGCCTGACCACATCCGCGCCGCTGCCGGCGGAAGGCGCGCAGGTGGCGCTGAACGGCTGGGTCAAGATCGCCAGTGACAACAGCGTGACGATCATGATGAGCAAGGCGGAGATGGGGCAGGGTATACACACCGGCCTCGCCATGCTGCTCGCCGAAGAACTGGACGCCGATTGGTCCCGGGTGCGGGTGGAGAGTTCGCCGATCGACAAGATCTATAACAGCGTGCAGAACGTCGTCGACGATCTGCCGTTTCGACCGGACGACGACAGCGCCGTCAAGCATGTCGCGGTCTGGCTGACGAGCAAACTCGTGCGCGAAGCCGGCACGATGATGACGGGCGGCTCGTCGAGCATCAACGACCTGTGGACGCCGATGCGCGAAGCGGGCGCGTCCGCGCGCGCGATGCTGATCGGCGCGGCGGCCGCGCAATGGCAGGTGCCGGCCAGCGAATGCCGTGCGGAAGCGGGCCATGTGCTGCACGCTTCGGGCCGCAAGGCGACTTTCGGCGAACTGTCGGCAGCGGCGGCGCAGCAACCGTTGCCACGCAAGGTCGAGCTGAAAAATCCCGCTGACTTCAAGCTGATCGGCAAACCGCTGCGACGCATCGAGGCCGCATCGAAAATCAACGGCACGGCGCGCTTCGGCATCGACGCGCTGCCCGACGGCCTTCTGTACGCCAGCGTCGTCATGTGCCCCACGTTAGGCGGCACCGTATCGAGTTTCGATGCGTCGGCCGCGATGAAAATGCCCGGCGTCTTCAAGGCGTTCTCGTTGAAGCCATACAACGGCGGCAGTGGCGGCGTCGCGGTGATCGCGGACAATCCTTTCCGTGCGATGAATGCAGTCGATGCGGTCACGGTGGAGTGGCACCACGGCGCCGCAGCCACTTTGTCCACCGCCGACGTGAACCTCCGCCTCGCGCAAGCGTTGGATGAGGACAATGGCTACGCGTACTACCGTCGCGGCGACGTGGACGCAGCGTTGCACGGCGCAGCGCGAACCGTCGCCGCCGAGTACTACGCGTCATACCTCGCGCACGGCGCGGTCGAACCGCTCAATTGCACCGTACAGCTCGCGGACGGTGCGGCCACTGTCTGGGTCTCGACGCAAATGCCGGCTCTCGCGCGGCACCACGTCGCGAAAGTGCTGGACATCGACACCGACAAAGTCGATATGCACACGCCACTGCTCGGCGGCGGCTTCGGGCGCCGTCTGGAGCTCGATTTTATTTCGCAGGCCGCGGCGATTGCGCGCGAGGGCGGCGGTGGCCATCCGGTGCAAACCATCTGGTCGCGCGCGCAGGACTTCACGCACGACTTCTATCGTCCGGCTTGCCTCGCGCGCTGCAAGGCGGGTTTCGACGGCGCGGGCAAGCTGGTCGCGTGGCATAGCACCTCGGCGAGTCAGGCGATCGTGCCGGAAGCGCTCGCGCGTTACTACGGCGTGCCGCGTATTCCACTCGACAAGACCACCTGCGAAGGCGCTTTCGATCAACCCTATGAATGGCCCACGGCACGCGTGGGGCACGAGATCGTGGAGCTGCCGGTGCCGGTCGGATTCTGGCGCTCGGTCGGCCATTCGCATCAGGCGTTTTTCACCGAGAGTTTCACCGACGAACTGGCCGCGGCCACAAGCCAGGATCCGATTGCGTTCCGCGCGGCGCTGCTTACGCAGCATCGGCGGCATCTGGCCGTGCTGCGGCGTGTGGCGGCCCTGTCCGATTGGGGACATCCGCTGCCGCACACCGCCGACGGCGTCCCGCGAGCGCGCGGCGTCGCGCTGCACGAGGCGTTCGGCAGCGTCGTCGCGCAAGTGGCGGAGGTGTCGATTGGGCCGGACAAACGGATTCGCGTGCATCGCGTGGTCTGCGTGATCGATTGCGGAATGCCGGTGAATCCGAATCTGATCCGTCAACAGATGGAGAGCGCGATCGTGTTCGGTCTCTCGGCCGCGTTGCAGGATGAAATCACCATCGTCAACGGCCAGGTGCAGCAGAAGAACTTTCTCGAGTTCCCGGTGGTGCGGATGAACGATTGTCCGGTGATCGAAACCGACATCATGCCGAGCGAGCTGCATCCGCAAGGCGTCGGTGAACCCGGCGTGCCGCCGATCGCGCCGGCAGTCGCCAACGCGGTGTTCGCGCTCACCGGCCAGCGGCTACGCACTTTGCCTTTGAAGCTCGCTTGAAGCTAGCTTGAATCTCGCTCGAAGCGCATGAGCATGGACTCGGGAAAGACACGGAGAACAGCATGGGATCGCTGAACATCAACGGCCGGGCGGTGGCCGTGCAAGCCGAACCGGATATGCCGCTTCTGTGGGTGCTGCGCTGCGAACTCGGCATGACCGGCACGAAGTTCGGGTGCGGCGTGGGTATTTGCGGCGCGTGCACGATCCATCTGGACGGCAAGGCGTGCCTCGCGTGCCAGACGCCGATGTCGAGCTTGCACACGCAGAAAGTGACAACGATTGAAGGCGTGCAGGGCGCCGAGGCACAGGCACTGAAGGCGGCGTGGCTCGATCTCGACGTGGTGCAGTGCGGCTATTGCCAAAGCGCGCAACTGATGGCGGCCTGTGCGCTCCTCAAGCAGAAGCCCGATCCCACCGACGCCGACATCGACGCGGCGATGTCGAACATCGTTTGCCGTTGCGGCACGTATCCGCGTGTGCGGGCCGCGATTCACCAGGCAGCGGCAAAACGGCGACCAGCTTGAGGCCGCCGCGCTAGCGCCGGCCGTCGTCAGAAGCGATCAAGGCGTGCCGGTTTTGACGACGGTGGCCGGCACTACCCTGGCGGGCGTTGCCGCGGCCGGCGCCGTCTGCGCAGGGGTGTCCCAGCCGCCGCCGAGCGCGAGGAACAGATTGACCTGATCGATCGCCACCTGGCCTTCCGCCGCCGCCACCTGAGACTTCGTCGATGTCAGCGTGCGGGTTGCGTCGAGGTCCGAAATGAACGACTCGCGTCCGGCGAGATACAGCCGGTGCGTTTCATCCGCCGACTGTGTGGCCGACTTCAGCGCGGCACGCAATGCATCGGCGCGGTTGTAGTCGGCGGCGTAGGTGGCGAGGCTGGTCTCGGTCTCGCGCAAAGCGGTCAGCACTACGCCGTCGAATTTCGCCAACGCCACGTCGCTCGACGCTTGCGCTTCGCGCACGCGGCCGCGCGCGCCGGTGGTCGGAAAGGTCCAGCTGATCAGCGGACCGAAGCCCCAGCGCGCGGTCGGCGAGGTGCCGAGGTCTTCGAGGACCCCGGTCAAACCGGCCGATGCGCCGATGCTCACCGTCGGATACAACGCGCCGGTGGCGACACCGATCCGCGCCGTCGAAGCCGCCAGTTGACGCTCGGCCTCGCGTACGTCCGGACGGCGCTTGAGCAGCGCGGCGCCGTCGCCGATAGGAAGCGGTTGACGGATTGCCGGCAGCTTGTTGCAGGCCAGCACCGCCGGCGGCAAATCGGAGGGTGCGCGTGCGAGCAGCGCGGCCAGCCGGTATTGCGCGATCTTGCGGCGCGCCGTATAGCGCGGAATATCCGCGGCCAGCGTATCGACCTGCGTCTGGCCGCGCGTCACCTCGGTCTGATTGCCGCGGCCCGCGTCGCGCAAACGGCGCGACACGTCCACACGCTGCTTCTGCAATGCCAGCGACTGCTGCGCGATCCTGAGTTCCTCGGCCGCCGAGCATTGTTCGACATAGGAGTGCACCACGTCCGCGACCACCGTGATGCGCGCGAGATCGCCGGCAGCCTGCACGGACTCGGTGTCCGCCTGAGCCGCCTCGACACCGCGCCGCAGCTTGCCGAACAGATCGATTTCGTACGAGATGCTGATGCCGATGTCGCCTTCATTGACGACCGGCAGTTTCTTCGTGAGCAGAAATTGCTCGGCCGAGTCCTGCGCGCGTTCGATCACCGCCGAAGACTTGCCGGAGAAACCGCCCTGCGCTTGCGCGACACCTAACGCCTCGCGTGAGCGCGCCAGATTCGCCGCGGCGACGCGCAAGTCGGTGTTCGATTGCAGCGCTTCGTCGACGAGGCCGTTGAGCACCGGATCGTCATAAAGCTTCCACCACACGGCGGGCACATTTTGCCGTGATGTCAACGCTGAGTCGGCGCCTTCGAGCGGCGCATCGGCGAGCGGCGCGTTGATCAGCGCCTGCTTCGGCAGCGAGTAGTCGGGGCCGACGTTGATGCAGCCGTTCAACGCAAGGGTCAAAGGCAACAGCGGCAATAAGGGCAGGGCGCGCGGCAGCTTCATTGCGAGGCGCCCGACATGACAGCGGTGGACGCCGCCGGTGCGGCAGAGGCAGCCGGAACAGCGGGCGCAGACGATGCCGGCTGGGCGTCCACGGCGCCGGACGTACGTGCCGTGTCGGAAATCCGGCGTGGCTTGCCGCCCGGCGACAGATCGCGCACCGACACCGTCGCGGTACGTCCGGCGATCATGCGGAAGTCGGCGGGAATGTCGTCGAGTGCGACGCGTACCGGAATCCGTTGCGCGAGCCGCACCCAGCTGAACGCCGGGTTCACGTTCGGCAGCAGGTTCGAGCCTTGCGTGCGGTCGCGGTCCTCGATCGCGGCGACGATGCTCTGCACGTGACCGCGCAGCACGTTCGGCTCGCCCATCACCTGGATATCGACCTGCTGGCCGATGTCGATGCCGCGCAGCTTGGTTTCCTCGAAGTAGCCGTCGACGCGGAACGAATGCATATCGACCACCGACAGCACCGGCCGGCCCGCCGCGACGAACTCGCCGGTGCGCGGCGCGCGATCGTTCAGATAACCGTCGACCGGACTCACGATGGTGGTGCGTTGCAGATTGAGCCGGGCCGTATCGATTGCGACGTTCGCATCGGCGAGCGCGGCTTCGGCCTGCTCGACGCGTGAACGGCTTTCTTCGGCGGCTTCCGCCGCGACCAGGTTGCCCAGCTTGCGGTTGCGCGCATCTTCGCGGCGCGCCTGATCGAGCGTCGCGCGGCGTTGCTGCGCGGTGGCCTGTGCCTGACGCAACGCAAGCGTGTAGCGCGCCTGGTCGATGACGAACAACACCTGGCCTTGCTTGACCTGCTGGTTGTCCGTGACCTCAACGGATGAAATCAGCCCGGAGATGTCCGGTGCGACCTGGATCACGTCGGCGCGCACGTGCCCGTCGCGCGTCCACGGCGCGAACATGTAATAGCCGACCAGTTTCCACAGCACGAGAGCCGCAATCACGACGACGATCAGGGTCAGCAGAATCTGACCGACGGAGAACCAGGTTTTTTTCACGTTATTAGTCTGTGCGAAACGACGACGACAAGGCCCAGCACCAGCACGTAGATGCCGAGATCGAAGATGGAACGGTGCCAGACGAAGCGGTAAAAGCCGACGCGTGCGAGTGCCGTGCGGATGACCAGATTGATCAGATAGGCGACCAGCATCAGCACCAGCACGGCCGGCACGAACACGCCGAAGATATCGATTTCACCGATCATCGCGGGGAGTGGGCAAAGAGTGAATGAAGGAGCGCAACAGCTTGCTGGACGGGCGCATCAGGCGGCGGTCTCCGGTTCGGGCGGCGTGGGCGTGGTCAGCGTGGCCGGAAACAGCGACAGACGCAAGCCGACCAGCGCGTGCAGCGCGTCACGCAACAGGCGTGCCGAGGTCTGCGAGGTCGCGCCCGGCGCGCCGGCATTGGCGAGCCCTTGGGCCGTGACGCGCGCCACCGCTGTATCGATCGACGCCATCAGGCCGGCGGGCACCGGCTGGCGCACGCGCTGATCGACGCAGGTTTCGAAGTGTTCGCGCACCCCTTCGAGCACGTGGTCGATCGCGGCCGGCACTTCGCCGCCGAGCTTGCGGGTCAGGCGGCGCAGGTCGAGCGCATTGAAGGCGATGCGCAGATCGCGGAAGCTTTCGATCGACGGATGGCGATGGTCGTCGGTGGCGGCAAGGCGCGGGATCAATTGCATCAGACGGTCGAGCATGCGCGCGGCGAGATTGCGCGGATCGTCGATCGGCCGCGTGGAGGCGGTCAGCGCGACGTCGGCCCAGCTCGAGCGCAACAGCCGCGCCGCCGCGAGTTCGGCGCCGAACGGACGCGTCACGCGGGTCCACAGGAATGCGTACAGCAGCCCGGCCAGGCCCGCGAGGTTGCTGTTCACGAACACCAGGAAGTCGGCGTCGTAAGCATTCTGAATGCTGATGAAGGTGGCCGTATTGACGGCGACCAGCATCGCGGCGAGATTGAATTGCGGGCGCGGAATCAGCGTGCCGGCGAAGATGAACGGCGCGGCGAAGATGATCACCAGCATCGGAAAATCATGCACGTGCGGCAGCACGGCGAACAGGTAGATGCCCGCGAACACCACGCTGGCCGCCGCCGACGTAAAAAACTTGAACACCATCGGCGCGGGTTCGTCGAGCGCGGCGAAGAAGCAGCATGCGATCGCTGCGAGCGTCACCGCGCCGGCTCCGTCCGCCCAGCCTGAACTGATCCACAAGCTGCACGCGAGAATGATCGCGCCAACGGCCGAGCCGGTCGAAAACAGCATGATGCCGCGGTCGAAGTAGCGCTCGGTGCCGCCCAGGCGCCAATGGCGAAAGCGCGGCCGCCATGAACCTTCTTCGCGCGTGATGATGATGCGCAGCGTGCGGCAGTCCTGCCAGACATTGACCACCTGCTTCAGGCGCCACAACGCGCTCGACAGCAGCGCGCCGTCCCAGCTCGCCATGGCTGCCGGCGGCGGTTGCATCGCCGCGATCCGCGCTCGCAGCGCGTCGGCCGAGGGGTCGGGGTGGTAGCCCAGGCTGGCAGCGGGAAGCGGCGCATTGAACCACTCGATGACATCGGCGAGCAACGCTTCGAGACCGTCGGGCCATGAATGCCGGCCGCTGTTGTAGAGCGCGATCAGCGGATCGGCCAGCGCCGACATGAGCGGCAGCAGCAACTGCATGCGCCCGCGCAGTTCGTGAGCGCGCGCCAGAATGTCCGGCCGCGTGTGGTCGTAAGCGAGCTGGCTCAGCAGCAGTTCCAGCCCGTTGATGGTGGCCGCGAGCCGCTGGCGGGCCGCCGAAATCGCCGAGCCGGCAATGCGTCCCGATAGCGTTTCGGTCGAGTAGAACGCGGCGTCGCGAAACCACGTGTCGGTCCGCTCGATGATGGTGGGGGCGAGCCGGCTCGGAAACACCGCTCCGCCGACAATGCTCGCGCACACGATGCCGAGCGTGATCTCTTCAGTGCGGGTGATCGCCAGATCGAACACGCCGCCCGGATTGGTCACGGAAGGCAAGGCGATCATCGGCAGGGTATAGCCCGCCAGCAGGAACACGTAGCTGCGCGCGGTGCGCTCGGAGATTGCCAGATACAGCAGCGTGCCGGTCCACAACGCGACCACGACGCTGAACAGATACGGCGATTCGACGAACGGCGGCACCACCAGAATCGCGCCCGCCGCGCCGATCGCGGTGCCGAACACGCGATAGAGCGCTTTCGATCGGGTCGCGCCGACAAACGGATTCGACACGATGTAGACCGAGGCCATCGCCCAGTACGGCCGCGGCAGTTCGAGCGCGAGACCGATGTAGAGCGCGAGCATGGCCGCGGCAAAGGTCTTGACCGAGAACAGCCAGTCGCGGATGGAGGGGTAGACCATAAAGCGTTACGCCGTATCCCTGATGTGGTGTGACGCTGCTGAGTTTGCCCGGCCTTTGTTTAACTTGTTGGTCTTGTGCGCCGCCATTTTCTGGCGGCGAGGACCAAGGTGCTGCTGACCGTGCGGCGTAAGGTGTCCAGGTTCGTCATGGGCGCTATTGTATTTCCAAAATGTTCGCTAGCAAGCTATTGAATCTTGGGTTTTGATTTTGACCTTTGCCGTTGGCGGGGCTTTCGACATACTCGACGATGCGCCGCGTTCAAGACCGCGCACGGCTATCAGGAGCAAGCTGCATGATTGGCAATTTCTCACGACGTCTCGCGATACTGGGCACCGCGACGCTGATGACCCTCGCGCAAACGGCTTTCGCGACACCTCCTGACGAGCCGCATCTGAAGCCGGTTGCGACGATCTCGGACACGCGGTTCGCGACATCGCCGCGTTGACCGACGAGGGCATCGACGTGCGCTATGTGGTGGCGAGCCCGTCGACGTATGCCTATTTCGACGCGCTACGGCCGGATGCGCAAGGCGTCGCCGCACCGTTCGATGCCTCGCAATGCGCCGATTTCAACCAATGGAAATACGGCATGGACAACCGGCCGCCGTATCTCGACGACCGTTCGCCCGCGCAACTGGAAGCGGCGTGTGCCGCGCGCCGCATCGACTACCTCGTCGGCGGCGCGGACAGCGATCCCCGGCAAAAGGCGCTCGACAAGACCTGCGCGGCTAAAGCGCAGGGTCCGCAACGTGTGGCGCGGGCGCAAGCGTATTACCGCTATATCGCCGCGCGTCACCCGGACGGTCTGCGGCAGAGCTTTCATATCGTGCCGGGCGTTGGTCACAACGGCGCGCGCATGCTGACATCGGTGTGCGCGCTGGCGGCGATGTTCGACACCAAAGGATGCGAGCCGTGAGCGAGGCGGACTTGAATAGATGCGGCGGCGCGCCGAGTGGCGGAGCAGTCGGCTTACCTTTGATGCGGGAGGTACGGCCCCGGAAGCGGTCGCGCCGGCGCGCAGTGCGCAAGAGTTTATTTGCATCAAGCACTTGGCGCGGTTGTGTGGATGTTATCCACAGGCTTGCGAACATTTTCTGTGGACAAGTGAGGTGGTGGTCAAGCTCAGGGCAAGCTCAGGTCGCGTCGTGGAAAATCACCCCCAGCGTATGCCGGTGGCCGGAGCGCAGCCGGCTCACGCCATGCCGCAGATTCACCCTGTACGGCCCGCGCGTGCCCTGCACCGGCCGGTGATGAACCGCGAACACCACCGCGTCGCCCTTGCCGAGCGGCACGACTTCCGCGCGAGACTGCATGCGCGGGTGCTGCTCCGTCATCACGAATTCGCCGCCGGTGAAGTCCTTGCCCGGCTCGGAAAGCAGAATCGCCGTCTGCAGCGGGAACACGTGCTCGCCGTACAGATCCTGATGCAGGCAGTTGTAGTCGTCCGCGGCGTATTGAAGGATCAGCGGCGTCGGACGCAACTGGCCGGCGGCGTGACAGCGAGCGATAAATTCCGCGTGCGTGGCCGGATAGCGGACGTCGATCTCCATTAGCGCATTCCACCGATTCGCGACGGGCGCGAGGTGCGGATAGAGCACGCTGCGCAAATCGCCCACCAAGGGCAGCAGCGGATACGCGTAGTACTTGTATTCGCCACGGCCGAAACCATGCCGCGCCATCACGATGCGGCTGCGGTACAGATCGTCTTGCGGATAGCGCGCGGTCAGCGCGTCACATTCGTCATGAGTGAGCAGATTGTGCAGGGTCGCGCAGCCATATCCGTTCAACTCTTCTTCGACATCGAACCAGTCGATCGCATCCACGCGCTGCGTCAGCGAACCGATGCCGGCATCGTGCTCAGCCGGGTGTTTCGGCTTCAGGGGTTCCAATTCCAGTTCGAGTGAAAGCGCGCACTTCGCAGCAGTATTCATCAGCATTCTCCGACAGGCGATCATCGAGCGATGATGGAGTGTAAGCACGCGTCCGATCCGGCGTACTCCGACTCTTGCTCTCCAATTCGCCGCGCTGCGCGAGCATCGCCGCCGCGCCCGCCCGCCGCGCGGGCGCCTTAAGCACGGACAAACGCCCGGATCGCAAATGCAGACTTCGCGAAACACATCGTCAGGTTCATAGTAAGGCCCTACCCAACCTAATCAGCGTATTCGGAGACTTCGCCTATGTCTGCCTCCCACGAGAAACTCGACGACTGGCTCGGCAAGGAGGTCGTGACCGAGGATGACATCACGGCCTTTCCGCTGGCGGCAATGGCTGCCACGCTCGATCGGACGGAAAACGGCGATACGGTGCCGCCCTTGTGGCACTGGCTGTATTTTCTGCCGACCGCGCCCTTGTCCGAGGTCGGGCCGGACGGCCATCCCAGGCGCGGTGGTTTCCTGCCGCCTGTGCCGCTGCCGCGGCGCATGTGGGCGGGTGGCCGGCTGACCTTTCACGCGCCGCTCAAAGTCGGCGAGCGCGCCAAACGCACCTCCACCATCGCCAATATCGACGACAAGACCGGTCGTGCGGGCCGTCTCGTGTTCGTTACCGTGCAGCACGCGATCGAGGCAAACGGCGAACTGAAGCTGGAAGAGGAGCACGACATCGTCTATCGCGACGCGCCGCAAGAGGGCGCTCGCCCGCCGCATCCGGCGCTCGCGCCGGAAGGCGAAACGTGGCGGCGCACCATCGACGCCGACGCGGTCATGCTGTTCCGCTACTCCGCGCTGACCTTCAACGGTCATCGAATTCACTATGACTACCCGTACGTCACGCAGGTGGAAGGCTATCCGGGGCTGATCGTTCACGGCCCGCTGATGGCAACCTTGCTGGTCGATCTGGTGCGCCGCGAGCAGCCCGATGCAACGCTACAGAGCTTCGCGTTCAAGGCAGTACGGCCGACCTTCGCCGGCCAGCCTTTTACGGTGTGCGGCAAACCCTCCGCCGACGGCAAGACCGTCGACCTGTGGGCCAAAGACCACGAAGGCTATCTGACGATGAGTGCAGCGGCCACGCTGGCCTGAGCTACGCGGGATGTTGAAGGCTCCAAGGATCGCGGAGGGGGATAGGTATCGGTTTGTTTTTTTATGCCTACAGGGTTAGGCTTTGCTTCTGGAAAGTCGTGCCCGTATCATTTCAGGGTGCCTGCCTGAAACGTGTAGGCAACCCATGTCATGAGCAAAATGAGCACTAGCGATGCAACTAGCGCCAAGGCTACGTTTTTCAAACGGCCTTTCTTTGTTGATTGACGAAAGATAAAGACCGATAGCATTCCCCACGCAAGCGGCATTCCCAGATATACCAGTATCGAGCCTACCCGAAACATCGCAGGACATGACTCTCGGCATATATCGACGCGCATGGCGATCTCTACCGCATGAGGAATCAGGTCTAGCGAAAAACCCGCTAGACATCCAATTAGGAATGCGGCGAGTGACCCTATCACTTAATTTCCCAGAATAGAATTGACTTTGATTTTCTGAGGTCGGAATAGACGGGAATCCACGGATCGTTGACGTGAAGGGTAAAGCGCAAAAAGTTTTCCAAGGTTCCCAGCACCCCATTGTTCGTTAACCGCGAACCGTTCCATAGATCAATGTGTCCGCCGCTTGCATTGACGTCACTCTCGCCCGCGCGGGACCAGTATCGGGAAAACTCGATGATACCTGTGCGGCCTCTAACCTTGCTCTCCCAATCTGCACCGGTAATATTCTCTGCTTTGGGCAGACCGGCGAATGGGCGCAAGTTTAGCCATTCGCCTAGTTCGTCGGCCCGCGTCGCGGTGGCCTTGCCATCAAGCAGGATTCGTCCAATCGTTGGCGCACCGGAAAGTGGCTTCACCAGCTTTTGCGAAAACGACTTCATTTCGATCCCTACCTGGTGGAACGTTACGCTCATGCGAATGGCGCACTGGTTTGTGTATGCCGGGTTATCGTATGGGTTACCAATCGGATAGTTGTCCCACAGTTCCTGGAAGGTAAGCACCTTCAATTGCACTTCCTTGATGGAGCCGGGCGTTGAGTTTGTTCGAACAACGGTTTTTTTATTGGGCATGCTTCAAACTCCTGCTTGTCTTGCGAGGGCTTCATCGCCCCAATGAACGGTGTACTCGCCGGCTGAATCAGTAACGACACGGGGCAACCTGCCGTTCGCTTCAGTACGTCCGTTGAACGCGCGACCGTCAGTCGTTTCGATGAAGTACGGATAGCCGTCAAGGGTCGTGCCGGTCGCAACAGACCAGACCTGTTCGTCGAAACTTCCCGGCTCCTGGAACGATTCACGGGACGAATCCGCAGCAGTCGCGTTGCCGACGCCACCCGTATCGTCAATGACCATCCAGCTGCGGCCATAGACCGGAATGATGCGCGGGGGCGACGAGCACTTGCAGAGCACCTTATCGCCGCCTAATGCCTGGTATCGACCCAAGGTGGCATCGAACATGCGCCAGTTGTCGCGACATCCGGCAGCAGCAACGATCTCACCAGCACTCTTGCACCAGTCGCACCACGCCATATGTCCAAGAAACGTCATTCGTCTGTGGCGTGCGTCCGGGCCTTCAATCGTGCAGTTAGCGAGCCCATCTATGACGTGGCTATTTTCTCCACTGTCGAGCGGGTCCCCTTCAACAACGCTATAGAAAATCGCCGTTGGGTGAGGCTCCCGCATGTCGTGCCAACGCGTCGGCAGATCCGTGAACCGGAACATGGGGTCGGACTGGAACGAAGCTCACGGTATGGTTCTCGCGATCGGGGCTATCGGTAATCACGTCGCCGTTATCGAGCAGGCTGCCAACAACAGCAATTGGCCGGAAACCTGGCCTGTCGGGCAGTCCAATGCCCGTGACGATTTGTGCCCGCGTACCGTTTTCGTACGCGATGAAATCACCGACGCAGGCGGCATTACGATGAATCTCTCCTCGCTCAGTCAGTGAACCGATCGTGACGAACGGATAGGTTGTTTCGTTCGCTGCGTTATCTTTCATGCGCCAGTCCCCTTCAGGGTTGAAAAAACGTGTAGAAGGCGCCTGGCTTTGGCTGTCGCCGCTGTGAATCAGATGTGTCTGAAAAATGTGTGAGGCGTTGATGTCCGTGCCATTGGCACCTCGCCCCGCCTATCCAGCACTAGTGAAAGCAGCTGTCTACAACGATGGGAAAGGCAGTGCACGTGTAAAAAAGCCCGCACTTGGCGGGCCTCGAAAACAGTCATTAGGTTGAGGAGCGGTCACTTCACCCGCATCAACTTGTACATGCGAAGCGTTTCGCCCTTGCCGGAATGGTGAACCGCGTACCACAAACTCAGATCGCACTCACGCACCTGATGCTTATGGGTCACCACGCTAACGGCGCGCAAGCTCGAGCGGTGCATTGATTCTCCGGCATTGGGCTTCAGGACGAACTCGCCGCGTTGTAGCTGCTCGAGCTGCCACGTGAGAGAGCCCGTGACGAATTCACCGGCACCCGCGCCGTCACCCGAATCCGGGAGCCTGCCCCGGCGAACTTCGTTGGTCTGACTGTTCGTGTTTATCCCTGTCTGACGAATAAGCGCCGCGCGGCTCACCGCCTAATGCAAAAAGGCGCGCTAGTGCATCTCCGTCATTGCTCCGCAGACGGAGGGAGCGCCCGGCGCCCGAACCACATCCGGCCAAGCAGGCGATCCTTCTTGCCGAGCTGGTGATAAAGCGCGGCCACCCCATGCAATGCGATAAAACCGACCAGCACAACCGCCAGATAACCATGCGCCACGCGAGTCGGATAGATCGTAAAGCTTGTCGGCAACGGCGCCCCCGAACCGGCGAACACGATCGCCGGCAGTCCGGCGAGAATCCCCGTCGCGTAGCCGGTCGCCACCATCGCCAGGATCAGCGCATAGAATCCGTAGTGAAAGAGCGGCGTGATTCGATCGAGCGACGGATGCCCACTGGTTGCGCGCGCCGGTTTCGCGGTCAGCATCCGCACGATCAGGCGAATCGCCATCAAGCCGAGAATCAGCATGCCGCCTGCCATATGCACGCGCAAAATGCCGATCTTCTGTGGATCGGTGTTCGGCATCGCGGCGAGTCCGAAGAATCCGACAGCCAGCGCGCCGGCGATCAATAGCGCAAGCAGCCAGTGCAGCGTCACCAGCAACGGGTGATAGCGGAATACGCGTGTCTTCATGTTTGTCTCCTCCGCGAATTGCCGCGTGTCTTGTCAGTCCAGCCGCGCCACCACCTCTTCCAACCCGCCGAGGAACCGTTGCCAGCCGTAATTCGCGCCCTGGTAGTTTTGTTCATCTTCAGGCCGGAAGCCGCTTTGTTCCATCCGCACGAGCACGCCGCGCGGGGTCGGCGTGAGCGTCCAGGTGACGACGGTCTTCAGTCCGTTGGCCGCTTCTTCTCCTGACGCGTTCCAGCTATAGGCAAGCGTTTCATTCGGCTCGACGACCAGTACTTCGCAGTCCGTCACGCCGTTCCAATGCGCCATCGGCGCGGCGCGGAAGGTGAACTGGTGGCCGACGACCGGCAGAAAATCATTCGCCATCAGCCATTCCTCGATTAGCGGCCCCTGAGTGAGGGCGCGCCAGACTTTCTCCGGCGAATGCGGCATTTCCCGTTCGACGACAACGGAGCGCGTAGCGGCAGGGTTCGTGGTCATTGATCCATCCGTTTCAGTAGCGTTTCGAGGCGATCGAACCGGTCGCGCCAGAAGGCGCCATAAAGACTCATCCAGTCGATCAACGGGGCCAGGCTTTGCGGGTCGGCGGTGTAGTAGACGGAGCGCCCTTGCGGACGATCGCGCACGAGGCCCGCGAGTTTGAGAATGCCGAGGTGCTTGGAGACCATGGGTTGCGACACGCCCGCTACCTCGGTCAACGCGCGCACGCTTTGCTCGCCGTCACGCGCGAGGCGCTCGAAGATCGCCCGTCGAGTGGGGTCGGCGAGCGCCTTGAAGAGATTGTCGGGATCGGCTTGCATGTTTTAATCATAACCATTGGGTTATTGATTGGTCAACAACGGGCGAACGGACGACGATACGGGCGCTTGCCAGGCGGCTTGCCGCGCAGGCCTATTATTTCCAATAAGAAACGAAAGGGTTCGCATCGATGGGTCGCCGATGTGCCGCCGCCGGCCGGACCGATGGCCGTTCCGTACCCGTATTATGTATGGCTGGCAAAGCTGGAGCGGGGCGCCAGTGTGCTCCGTCGTTCAGCCTCGGGCAAATACCCTTGCCGCCATAAAAACCCGCGTGTATAGTTTCCGAACTTACTCTTGTTTCGCATTGGAAATTAAAGGGATTCTCATGGACGCTTCGACCATCCTCGCCGACCTCGGTATCGCCCACGCTGCGCAAGCCGGCGACATCGCGGTCCATTCGCCGATTACCGGCGAACTCATCGGCCGCGTGGCCAGCAATACCGTGGCGGAAGTCGACGCGGCCCTCGCCCAGGCGAAACACGCCTACGCCGCCTGGCGCAACGTGCCGGCGCCGCGCCGCGGCGAACTGGTGCGCCTGCTCGGCAACCGTCTGCGCGAGAAGAAGCAGGCGCTCGGCAGCATCATCACGCTCGAAACCGGCAAGATCCTTCAGGAAGGCATGGGCGAAGTGCAGGAAATGATCGACATCTGCGACTTCGCGGTCGGTCTGTCGCGTCAGTTGTACGGCCTGACCATCGCATCGGAGCGCCCCGGTCATCGGATGGCCGAAACCTGGCACCCCATGGGCACCTGCATCGTCATTTCGGCGTTCAATTTCCCGGCCGCCGTGTGGTCGTGGAATGCGGCGCTCGCGCTGGTGTGCGGCAACGCGGTGATCTGGAAGCCGTCGGAAAAAACGCCGTTGACCGCGCTCGCCGTCAATCAGATTCTCAACGAGGCGCTGCAGGAATTCGGCGACGCACCTGCCGGCCTGACCGCGCTGATCAACGGCGGCCGCGATGTCGGCGCGAAGTTGGTGGCCGACCCGCGCGCATCGATCGTCAGCGCGACGGGCAGCACCGAAATGGGCCGTACGGTCGGCGTGGAAGTGGCGAAGCGCTTCGGCCGCTCGCTGCTCGAACTCGGCGGCAACAATGCGGGCATCATCACGCAAACCGCGGATCACGAACTCGCGATGCGCGGCATCCTGTTCTCGGCGGTCGGCACGGCAGGGCAGCGTTGCACGTCGCTGCGGCGTCTGTTCGTGCACGAGAGCGTCTATGACAAGACCATCGAGCGTCTGAAGCAGCTGTACAGCAAGGTGCCGATCGGCAATCCGCTCGAAAAGGGCACGCTGATGGGGCCGCTGATCGACAAGCAAGCGTATGCCCGCATGCAGGAAGCGCTGCAACAGGCCACGGCCGAAGGCGGCACGGTGTCCGGCGGCGAGCGCGTCGAGGTCAAGGGCTATGAAGGCGGTTATTACGTGCGCCCGGCGATCGTCGAAATGCCGTCGCAAACCTCGGTGGTGTTGAAGGAAACCTTCGCGCCGATTCTTTACGTGCTGCGCTATGCGGATTTCGCGGATGCGGTCGAGGCGAACAATGCGGCCGTGCACGGTTTGTCGTCGTGCGTGTTCACGACCGATCTGCGCGAAGCGGAGCGCTTCCTGTCCGACTCGGGCAGCGATTGCGGTATCGCCAACGTCAACATCGGGCCGAGCGGCGCGGAAATCGGCGGCGCGTTCGGCGGCGAGAAGGAAACCGGCGGCGGACGCGAGTCGGGTTCGGATGCGTGGAAGGCCTACATGCGCCGCGCGACCAACACGGTCAACTACTCGTCGGCCTTGCCGCTTGCGCAGGGCATCGACTTCAATATCGGCTGACAGCGTTCGCTGTATCCGGGGCAAAGCAGCGGCGCATGCACGCGCCGCTGTGCACGGCCTATTTCAGCAATCCGTTTGCGCCGCCCGCCGTTCGAAGGCGGCCACGCTATTCGTGGAGTAAGACGTGAGTTCCAAAGTCGTGATCGTCGGCGGTGGGGTGATCGGCAGCTCGATTGCGTATTTTCTGCGGCTTGCCGACCCGACGGTCGGCGTCACCGTAATCGAACGCGATCCGACTTACGCGCGCTCGTCGTCGGCGTTATCGGCGGCGTCGATCCGTCAGCAATTCTCCACACCGCTGTCCATTCAGATGTCGCTGTTCGGCATCGAATTTCTGCGCTCGATCGGCGAGCGGCTCGAGATCGACGGCGCGAAACCGTCGATCGATCTGCACGAAGGCGGCTATCTGTTTCTTGCAACGCCCGCCGGCGAGGCGACGCTGCGCGAGAATCACGCGCTGCAACGAAGTCTGGGCGCCGATATCAGTCTGCTCGACAAAGACGCGTTGCAAGCGCGCTTTCCCTGGCTCAATACGGAGGACCTCGCAGCGGGCGCATTTGGCGAAAGCGGCGAAGGCTGGTTCGACGGTTACGGGCTCGTGCAGGCGCTGCGCAAGAAAGCGCAGGCGCTCGGCGCGCGCTATGTCGCGGCCGACGTCACAGCGTTGCATCGCGATGGCAAACGTGTCACGCAGGTGCGGACGGCGAGCGGCGAATCCTACCCGTGCGATGTCGTAGTGAACGCGGCAGGAGCATGGTCACGCAAAGTCGCGCAGATGATCGGCATCGACCTTCCCGTGTTCGCGCGCCGCCGCAGTATTTTCAACGTCAGTTCGCCCGCGCGGCTCGAACGTTGTCCGCTGCTGATCGATCCAGCGGGCGTGTATTTTCGTCCCGAAGGCCAATCGTTTATCTGCGGCACCTCGCCTTCAGCGGATAACGATCCCGACGATTTGCCACTCGACGAAGTCGATCACGCGCTCTTCGACGAAGTGATCTGGCCGACGCTCGCGCACCGCGTGCCGCAATTCGAAGCGCTGCGCGTGCAGAACTGCTGGTCCGGCTATTACGAGTACAACGTGCTCGACCAGAACGCGATCATCGGTCATCACCCGGACGTCGATAACTGCATTTTCGCCAATGGTTTTAGCGGCCATGGTTTGCAGCAAGGCCCGGCAACCGGCCGCGGCGTCAGCGAATTGATCCTGCACGGCCGCTATACGACGCTCGATCTTGGCGCGCTGAGCTTTGTCCGCGTGCTCGAGAACCGGCCGATTGTGGAAAAGAACGTGGTCTAGGCGTGCCTGGCGCATTCGGCAGATGATGCGGTAAACGCAATACGTAGTGCATAGATATCGTTTGCCGCCCACCCGGACGATGGCCACAATCGATGCCGATCTTCCATCGACAGATAAACGGCCCGTCATATGTTCACGTTCAACCCTGCATTCGAGGCGCCGACCGGTTCGCCGATCCGCGAGCTGTTCAAGTATCTGGCGCAACCCGGCATGATCTCGTTTGCCGGTGGCTACCCGGCAAGCGACCTGTTCGACCGCGAAGGGCTCGACGCCGCCGCATCGCGCGCATCGCAGCAGGCCACGCTTTGCCTGCAATATGGCCCGACCGATGGGCTCGCGGTCCTCAAGGATCAGCTCGTGCAATTGATGACGCGCCGCGGCACCGCCTGCACGCCGCAGGCGTTGCTCGTCACGACCGGTTCGCAGCAAGGCTTCGATCTGCTGTTGCGCGTGATGGTCGCCCCGGGCGACGTGGTGCTGGTCGAACAGCCGGCTTATCCGGCGACCTTGCAAGCGCTCAAGCTGCAACAAGCCGATGTGGTGACGGTCCCGGTCGATCAGGACGGACTCGACGTCGCCGCGCTCACTGCGCTGCTCGAAAGCGGGACGCTGCCCCGGCCGCCGAGGCTGCTGTACACGGTGCCCACGTTTGCCAATCCGACCGGCGCGACCTTGTCGCTGGAACGGCGCGCGGCGTTACTGAAACTGGCGGCGCGCCACCACTTTCTGCTCGTCGAGGACGATCCCTATGGCGATCTGCGTTTTGGCGGCGCGGCGTTGCCGTCGCTGCTCACGCTCGCCGACCAGGTGCCGGGGTCGCGCGACTGGGTCGTGCATTTTTCGAGTCTGTCGAAGATCGTCGCGCCTGGCTTGCGGATCGGCTGGATGGTCGCGCATGCGGAGATCTTGCGCCGCTGCGTGGTCGCGAAGCAGACCGTCGACCTGTGCAGTTCTCCGTGGACCCAGGCGATCGCCGCCGAATACCTCGCGAGCGGCGCACTGGAACGTCACCTGCCACGGATCATCGATGCCTATGCCGTGAAGTGCCGCGCGCTGTGCGACGCGCTCGACGCGCACTTGCCCGGCAGCATCGCGTTTCATCGTCCCGCCGGCGGGATGTTCGTGTGGGCGCGGCTGGCAGGCGGGCAGGACGCGTCCGATTATCTGCGCGCGTGTATCGAGCGCAATGTGATGTTCGTGCCGGGTGTCGCGTTCTATAAGGACAATATCGATGCGGCGGCGTTGCGACTGTCATTCGCGGCGCCGGGCGTGGCCGATATCGAAAGCGGCGTGCAGCGAATGAAACAGGCGCTCGAAGGCTTTTGAGCGCGGCTTACGCGTAATCGCTGGAAAGCGGTACCAGCAATACTTGAAATAGCCCGGCGCGCGATACAGTGCAGCCGGGCTTTTTTATGTATGCGGTTAATCTTATCGATTTGGCATAAGCGCACCAGTCGGTTAATGCCGGAGAAAGCCACGTCTTAATCGAGGGCTCGACGCGGTTCGGGCCCGCGCTCCAACCCCGCTCAAGCGCATGCCGGGCATACTCGTCACATGACGTGTCATCTCAAACTACTGCTTCCGATAGAAGAAGCGACCAATCGATTAATACGAGTTAATGAAAAACCACACAATTCTTTCGTCAAATTCGTGAAATGCGATTGACTGTTGAATGCGGAACGCCGCTGGTTTTACGTTAAAAATCTCAGGTATCATCCTTGCCTTCGGCGAATGATTCCGGCGAGTTAATCCTCGCGTCCGTCATCGTTAATACCGTCGCATCGAACCAGAAAAAATCAGATGAAGATGTCGCGTAAAAAGATTGCAATCCTGGTGGTCGGTCTTCTGGTCGTGGCCGGCGTGATCATTCAGGCGGTGTGGCGTCCATTTGCGCATCGCAAGGCCGCCGAAACCGGCGAAATCGTGCTCGATATTCATCACCCGGATGCGGTGATCGACAGTGAAGCGCTCTCGCGTCTGCCGCGCGACATTCTGCGCGTGCCGCTGTTGCACGACGTGCTCACGCAAGACTTCGTCGACTATTACGAGTCGGACAATACGCGGCTTTCCGCCGAGGGCGCGCTGCGGCGTCTCGCGTTCGAACATCAGCTCGACTGGCGCGACGAACTGATCCGCCGCGTGTTCGACGAACCCGCGCACGTGCTGCTGTGGCGCTCGCCGGATGGACGCCTCGGCTACTGGGTGATGTCGATGCGCCGCAACGGGCTGGCGAAGCTGCTGCAAGGTTTCGGCAACGTCGCCGCGAGCGACGCGCAGTTGAGCCAGGTCGCCAGGCTGTCCGGCGGCGTGCCGGTCTACGCATTGAAGCTGGCAGTCGGCCGCACGATATTGTTCGCTACCAAAGACGATCGCCTCGTCGTGCTGTCCGCTCCCGGCGTGCTGCTCGATGCGAAGGGCGGCTTGCTCGGCGAGCGGGCTGACGCGGTGTCGGAGATGCTGTCGTCAGGCCGCGACGACGCAGCGCGCGTCTATCAGCTGGACGCGCCCGGCGATGCACCGAAGGGGCATCGGCTAGTGGTGTCGGCCAATTACCTGTCGTTCGGTTATCAGGCGTTCTTCTCCGGTATCGACGCGTTGCGCTTCGACTTTTCGCCGAATGGAAGCGCTGCGGCGAACTGGCAAACCGCCGCGCTGATCGAGCCGGGCAAGTTGCCGCAGCATTGGAACAGCGCTGACTTGTGGCGCGCGCTGCCGGCCAACCCGGCGGCGTGCACGAGCTTGCCGGCGGACTGGAAGGAAGCGTCGGGTCTGCTCGGCAAAGTGGCCGATGCGGGTGCGCAAGGCGCGACGGCGATCGGCGACCAGCTCGCGGGTCCCGCGGCCGTCTGCTGGTATGCGAAGTCCACGCTGGTCGCACCGTTGTTCGTCGCGCGCGTGAAGACGCAGGATGCGGCGAGCAGCGCCGCGCTGAAGGCTGCGCTCGGCAAGACCTTCGGCAACGTGATCGGCGCGTATGAAGCCAAGGCCGCTCAATCCGGCGAGGCCGGCGGGGACTATCGCCGCCTGCCGGTCACGACGCGCGAGCAGGGCGCCGACGTCACCGTGTGGCAACGGCCGGTCAGCGCGCGTGCGGGCACTGCGCTGTCGAGCAAGGCGCCGTTCGCTTCGCAACTGTCGGCGGAACGCTATTTCCCGGTGACGCTCGCGCTGGCGCGCGGCTATATGGTCTTCTCTCCCGATGCGCGTCTGGTCGACGATACGCTCGCCGTGCTCGACAAGCGCTATCCTGCGCTCGCCGACACGCTTGCGCCGCAGCGTCTGCCGCGCACGATGCTCACGCTGACGCCTTCGTCCGCGGCTGCGCTGATCGAGCGCGAAGCGGGCGCGGCGTTGCCGCCCGATCAGGAGTCGGTGTTCCGCAACGCGTCGCGCACCCACCTCGTGCCGAAGCTGCATGCGCTCGCGCACTATCCGCCGGTGTCGTTGACGTTGCCGCAGGACCTGCCGGGTTCGACGGGCTGGGTGCCGGTCGAATGGTGGTTCGATCGTGCGAAGGTGGGTGCCGGTGCGGATGCCGGTGGCGCAGCGGGTGTGGCGACGG
The DNA here is from genome assembly GCF_003353175.1 of Paraburkholderia lacunae. Taxonomy (GTDB): domain Bacteria; phylum Pseudomonadota; class Gammaproteobacteria; order Burkholderiales; family Burkholderiaceae; genus Paraburkholderia; species Paraburkholderia lacunae. The sequence goes on from NZ_QHKS01000024.1 coordinate 112,345, forward strand.
GTGGTGCCGATACGCCAGCGGATCTGCCCGGCACCGAGGGCGACTAAGTGCGCGGTCTTCACGTCCCCGGCGTGGCGTTCGCGGCGGATGCGCGCGCCAAGGCGTACGCGCGTGAGCGTGCGCCTGAGCGTGCGCCTGAGCACGCCTCTGGACACGCGCCCGCAGCACATGCAGACGCCCACCCGTACACCATGCCTGCCGCCACTCGCCGCGCCTGGCTCGCGCGTGCCGCCGCAGCGTTCGTCATGGCGAGCCTCGCGCCGTATGCGAGCGCGCTCACCAGCACCACCGCCGCGCCCGATCCCGATGCACTCTCGCCCCAGCAATCGGCGGCATTTCGCGCATGGTTCGTGCGCATCGTCGATCAGCAGATGCGGCGCGGCCCGACGCCGCGGTGGACGCAACGCGATTGCGCGGGTCTCGTGCGCTTTGCCGTCGGCGAAACCCTCAAGCCGCACGACAGCAAATGGCTGCGTGCGAACGGCATGACCAGTCTCGCGGACACCAGCAGCATACCGCCCGAATTGCAGCTGTCCGCATCGCAACGCACGCTCGCCAATCGCTGGACTCAGCTCGACGGTTCCACCGGCGCGTATGCGTCGGCGATTGCGCTGATTCAACGCAACAGCCGTTTTGTTTCGAAGGACGTCAATCAGGCGCTGCCTGGCGACCTGCTGTTCTTCGACCAGGGCGACGACCAGCATCTGATGATCTGGCTGGATCGCTACATCGCTTATCACACAGGCACCGTTACGCCGACCGATACGGGTCTGCGCGCCGTGGCCGTCTCCGACCTGATGCAATGGAAAGATTCCCGCTGGCAGCCGCTCGACGGCAATCCGAATTTCGTTGGCGTGTTTCGTTTGGACTTTTTGACACCATGACCCGAATGATTTCCGTCACCGCTTCGAGCAGCTGGCTCGGCAACGCGCGGCGTCGCGCGGCTTTCACGTTGGCGGCGCTCTTCGCCGCCATGACGCTGGCCATCGCGCCGGCCTATGCCGACGACGCCGCGGCGAAGGACGACGATGCATCGAGCGCCTCGGCGGATAACAACATCGCCGCGAACCCCACGCTGCGAACCGCGCCGTCGAGCAATTTCGCTGCGCAGAAGGTCGATGGTCAGCCGTTCTTCCTGCTCTCGGATGCGAGCTTCGGCAGCGATCAACTGGCGCAGGTGCGGCTGGAGGCGCCCGGCCGCGAGTTCAAGGATGCGCTGCAAGCGTATGGCGGCGCGGACATCGTCGTGTACCGCGTGCCGAAGCCGCTGGACTTTCTGAAGGCGCAGAAGAATCTGCATCGACTGAACGTCGCGCCGAATTATCAGGGCGAAGGGCTCGCGAACACGCTGGCCTATCTCTGGGACCGTTGGTTCACCGAAGCACGCCGTGCGTGGCAGCGCGTGCTCTCGTTCGCGACGCGCAGCAAGGCGACCGAGGCCGCGCCGCAATTCAGGCTCGGCGAGCAGACCGGCAAGCAGACGCAGTTCCAGCCGAACTCGCAGTTCGCGCCGCTCAAGGGCTACGACCTGGTCGCGCGCTTTCGCTATCCGATCTGGGACGCAAAGGTGATCCAGCCGCCGAAGGGCGTCAATCTCGAAGGCAGCAGCAGCAACTTTATCGAGGCGAGTTCGGGCAACGTGATGATTCCGGTCGGCAAGCTGCCGCCGGGGCTGTACATCGTCGAGGCGGTGATCGGCAACTATCGCGCGCATACGCTGCTGTTCGTGTCGGATACGGTCGCGGTCGTCAAGGCGGCGTCGAGCGGGATGCTGGTGTGGACCACGCGGCGCGATAACGGCAAGCCGGTCGCGAGCACCGAAGTGAACTGGACCGACGGCGTCGGCGTGCTGCAAAGCGGCACTACCGGCGGCGACGGCGCACTCGTGCTGCAACACGTGAGCCCCGAGCGCAGCTACGTGCTCGGCGCCGATCCGCAAGGCGGCGTGTTCGTGTCGGAGAATTTCTACTACGACAGCGAGATCTACAACACGAAGATCTACGCGGTCACCGACCGCCCGATGTACCGTCCGGGCGACGCGGTGCATGTGAAGTTCATCGGCCGCACGTTCCAGAACGCGACGCAATCGTCCGCGCCGGCCGACGCCGACATCAAGCTCGACGTGCTCGATCCGAACGGCGCGCCGGTTGCGAACAACATGGTGCACTTCGCGTCAGCGACTGGCGCGGACACGTCGTTCACGCTTCCCGCCGATGCCACCGCCGGTGGCTACACGCTGCGCTTCGATTACAACGGCGATGTATACGGCAGCGCATTTCGCGTCGCCGAATATGTGAAGCCGCATTTCGACGTCAATCTGTCGATGGACAAAGCGGACTACGCGACGGGCGAGCCGCTGAAGGGCAAGATCCAGTTGCGCTATCCGGACGGCAAGCCGGTGCGCGACAGCAAGATTTCGGTCACGCTGCGCGCGCAGAAAGTGACCATTGTCGACGGCGAATTGCGTTACGCGGGTCTGTTTCCGGTCAAGCTGGAGCAGCAGGAACTGAAGACCGACAGCGACGGCGACGCGAGTCTCACGCTGCCCGCCGCCAAAGAGCCGAGCCGCTATGCGTTGACCTTGTTCGCCCAGGACGGCGCGGCCTACAAGGTGCGCGTCACGCGTGAAGTGCTGATCGCGCGCGGCGCGACGCCTTATCGTTTGTCGACGGCGAAGTCGTTTTCGCAGCCGAAGGAAACGGTCAGCTTCGATCTGCAAGCGCTCGGCCCGCTCGACCCTGCGTCGCGTGCGCCGGCCAGGTGGGAATGGACCCGGCTCGAATCGCAGACGCATGGCGAAGGCGTGCTCAAGGCATCGGCTGCGGGCGGCAAACTGGCGTTCCCGGTGCAATTCGACCAACCGGGTTCGTACATGCTGTCGGTCAAGGACGACACGGGCAATCTGCTCGCCGCCGCCAGCCATTGGGTAGCGGGCGACGGCGTGAAGGCGATTCCGGGCAGCGTCGAGATCGTCTTCGATCGCGACAAGTACCGGATCGGCGACACCGCCGAAGCGCTGATTACTTTCCCGATGCCGGTGGACGACGCGCTGCTGACGCTGGAGCGCGACAACGTCGAACGCCGCGCGCTGCTCACGGCGGGCGGCGACTGGCTGCAACTGCAACGCGTCGCGCCGTCGCAATGGAAGGCGCGTATCAAGGTCGGCGAAAATTTTGCGCCGAACATGACGTTCTCGGTGCTGTACGTGCATGCCGGCGAATACGTGTTTCAGAACGCGGGCATCGTGGTCGCGCAGCCGCAGATCGAACTGAATGTGAAGAGCGACAAGCCGGTGTACGGTCCGGGCGATACCGTCACGCTGAACTTCGACAGCGCGCTGAACGGCAAGCCGGAAGCGGCGAATCTGACCGTGAGCGTGGTGGATGAAATGGTCTACGTGTTGCAGCCGGAAATCGCGCCGAACATCGTCGACTTTTTCTATCACCCGCGCCGTAACAACGTGCGGACGTCGTCGAGTTTGTCGTTCATTACCTACGACCTCGCGCGCTCGCCGTTGAAGGGCGCGCCGGGCGGCCCGCAACGCGAGAATTACAACCAACGCGGCGTGAAGGTGCTCGAACGTCCGCGCCGCGACGACCAGGACACGGCCGCGTGGGAAGGCAATCTGAAGACCGACGCCAACGGTCGCGCCACGATGACGTTCAGGATGCCGGACTCGCTGGCGCGCTGGCGCGTCACCGTGCGCGCGGCGGCGCCGGACGGCATGGTCGGTCAGCGCACCGCGTATGTGCGTTCGGACAAGGCGCTGTATCTGAAGTGGAGCGGCCCGTCGCATTTCCGCGTCAACGATCAGCCGGCCGTCGACATGATCGCGTTCAATCAGACCGACGCGGACATGGACGCCGAGTGGGCGGTCGACGGCGGCGGCCTGTCGTTGAATCAGAAGGTCACGCTCAAGCGCGGCGCGAATTATCTGCGTCTGCCGACCGGCGCGCTGAAGGCCGGCGTGATCAACGCGACGCTGCGCCGCGCGGGTAAGGAGGTGGACCGTTTGCAGACCACCATCCATCTCGATGCGAGCGGCTGGCTCGATCTGCATCAGAACACCGTTACGCTCGACGGCTCGAACAAGCCGCTCAATTTGCCGCAAGACGCTCAGGACGTCAGCGTGCGTTTTGTCGGCAGCGCGGCGAGCGCGTTCGCGCGCGTCGCCGACGATCTGATCAACTATCCGTACGGTTGCGCTGAGCAAACCTCGAGCCGTCTGATTCCGCTCGCGCTCGCACACGATGCCATCGGCCGCGGCGACAACGCCAGTTCGACGCAAGGGCTCGAAGCGCTGCTGCGCAATCAGCGGCAGCGTCTCGCAATGCTGGCGGGCGTCGGCGGCACGTTCGGCTGGTGGGGCGATACGACCGGCGGCAGTGCGCTGATGACGGCCTACGCGTATTACGCGGATTGGCTCGCAAGCCGCAGCCTCGGCATTTCGCTGCCCGCCGACAACTGGCAGCACGCGATGGACGTGTATCGCGATGCGGGCGCGAAGGAGCCGCTGCTGCACCGCGCGCTGGCGCTGTGGCTGATGCAGCAGATGGGCTTGCCGGTCGCGACGCCGGTATCGGGTGTCGCGGGCGATTTGCTGAGCGATGCCGCGGCATCGGGCAATGCGGCGGCGCCTGGCGGCACGTATGGCGCGTCGGACAGCATCGTGTTCGCGCAGGCGGACTCGCCGCGCGGCAAGCACGTGGCGACGCTGCTGATCGCCGGCATGGCGCGCGGTGCGGGCGCTCAACTGCCGGTTGGGTTCGATGCGGCGGCGAGCGCCGCGCGCGTCGCCTTGGCCAGCGATCCCGCGCCGCTCGTGCAAAGCCTGTTGTACATGACGGGCGGGGACGGTGGCGCAGCGGTCGATGCATCGGCCCTGCTCGCGAAAAGCAGCGCCGATTATCCGACGCTCGATCGCGCGCTGACGCTGCTGTGGCTGCGCAAGGCGCTCGGCGGCGACGTGGCGACTGCCTCGCTGCCGTCGTTGCGGGGCGCCGGCTGGACACGCGCGGCGACGCCGACTGGCGCGCCGCTCTGGAAGTGGACCGGCGCGCCGCGCCCCGGAGAAAGTCCGCTTGGGGCATTGCCCGCAACACTCGATGCCGGCGCGGCGCGCGGCGATGTCAACGCGCTGGTCTCGTTCCGCAGTCATGTGAGCGAGGACAGCCGGCTGAACATCACAGTCGCGCGCCGTCTCTACAAACTGGAGCCACTCGAAGTGAAGGCCGATCCGAAAAAGGGCAACGCTGAATCCCTGCTGGGCCGCTCGGCGTTCACCGCGCGTCTCGTAAAGCCAAGCGATGCGATCGACAGCAATGCGCTGTATATCGACGAAGTCGCGCTCACGCCGCGTTCGGGCAACGCATACCACTACGGTCTGCTCGATGTGCCGCTGCCGCCGGGCGGCAATGTCGAAGCGACCAGCTGGGGCGTCTCGATCGACGGATTGCCGGGTGCGAAGGAAGGCGCCAGCGGTCCGCAGCCGTTCCAACGCGCGGCATCGTATGAGATGGGTGAGCTGGCTTATCACCAGCCGGTGCCCTTGCTCGATCGGCCGGTGACGCTGCGGCAACTGGTGCGCTTCGCATTGCCGGGCACGTTCGCGTTGCCGCCGGCGCGCTACTTCCGCATGTATCAGCCGGACGCGAAAGCGTTCGAAGGCGGCAAGAGCGATCGTATGACGACGCTGCGCATCGAGTAAGCGAGACCGCCATGTTCCCTGTTCTCAGGCACACGCGCGATCGTCTGGCAGCCACGCTGCGGATCGCACTCGCCGTCAGCGTGGGCTGTGTGTCGATCGGCGCGGCGGCGCAGAACGCCGCGGGCGTCCAGGCGCCGGCGGCATCGTCCACGCAGACGCTGCGGTTTGCGTGGCTGCGCGACGGTCAGGCTCAGCTCTGGCAGGTCAATGCCGATGGCGCGCTCGACGGCGTCTCGCCGCAATCCGGACGGCCGCTGCCCGCCTCTTTGGAGACGCCGCTCGGCAGTGTGTGGAAGCTGTTCGTCTACGGTTATCTCGTGGATCGCAACATCGCCACGCCGGATTACACCTGCAGCGGCGGCGATCCTGAAGAGGTGTACTGCTGCATGACGGGTGGCCACGTCGACCGTGAACACGCGCTGGTGCAATCGTGCGGCCGTTTTTTCGAACCCGCGCGTTTGCAACTCGATTCCGCCGACTGGCGCAAGTATTGGAGCGCGGCGCAGGCGCCCGTCTGGCTGCGCGACCTTCACGCGATGACGCCCACGCGCCGCGTGCCGGTCGGCGAACTGCTGGCCGCGTTGCAGGCGATGCCGGCACGGCCGCGCGAAGCGGCGGCGAGCACGCTGGTGTCGGTGCTGACGAGCGGGCGCGGCGAGGGCACGGTGTCGCTCTACGGCAGCGTGTTGCGCGCCAAGACGTGGACGATGCCGGACCCGGCGCGGCCCGGCGCATCGATCGGCGGCGCGGCAGGCTGGCTTGCCGACGGTACGCCGGTGTGGCTCGGCGGTTCAGGCGGCAGCGCGCGCGTGCTGGCAGCCGCCGCGCCGCGCATCGCGCCTCTGCTCACGCAAGTCACCGTACCGGACGACGCCGCCTGCGTCGTGGTCGATTTCTTCACCCGCTATCCGATTCGCCAGGTGCTCGCCGACAAGGGTTCGGCCGCGGTGCCGGATGGTCCGTTGCGTGGCAGCTTCCGGATCGGCTTCGTCAACGGCAACTGGGCGCGCGTGGAAAGCCGCGGCGAATTGATGCTCGATCGCGACGACAAGGGCGCGCCGCAAGTGATCGGCCGCTTCGGGATGAACGACTATGTCGCGCGGGTGGTGGAGCGCGAGGGCGACACGAGCCAGCCGGAAGCGGCCAAGGCTTTGGCCGTGGTGGCGCGCACCTATGCCGTGCGGCACGGCAATCACGACCACGGCTGCCTGAATATCGACGACAGCAGCAGCACGCAACGCGTCCTGCCGCGCGAGCCGACCACCGCCGCACGCAGCGCCGCCGATCTGACCGACGCGCTGGTGCTGACCGGCGTATCCGTCCAGTATCACCACGACAAGGCTGCGCCGGGCCAGATGAGCTGGCTGGTCGCCAAGGCCCTGGCGCAAAACGGCCAGACCTTCGATGAGATTCTTGCGCGCAACTGGCCGCAAGCGACGTTGACTTCGTTCCAGAGTCCTTTGTCCGGCGATTGCATCGCGGTGGCCGGCGCGCGTGAATGGCTGCAACGCAACGCGCCGTTGTGGGCGCGCCGCATGGATGGCGCAGCGGGTTACGAAACGCCCGATCTGCCGGCCGTGTGCGCGGTACGGGAAGGGCGGCCGTATGCGGACGCGCAGCGCAATCGCGTGTACGTGTACCGGCTGCAAACCGAAGAGGACCGCATCGCGCTTGCGCATGAATACATTCACCTCGCGTTCCAGCATCACCCGCGCGGCGTCGACGAAGCGTTTGTCGAACGCACCGCGCGCACGTTGATCCGTACCGACAATTCGATCCAATGAAAAACGCTTCGGGTTCGCCTTCATCTTTGTTCTGCTTGCCGCTTTCCGTGCGTGCCGCTGGCGTTCGCGCGGCGTTTGCGGTTGCGTCTGTGTCTGTGTCTGTGTCCGCGTTTGCTCTGGCCGCGGCTGCGCTGATGTCGGGCATGGCGACGAGTGCGCACGCCGCCGGTGCGGATGGCGCCGTCGCCGATCTGACCGGCGCATTCGGCGGCTGGCGTCACAGCGGGTTGACCAACGAAGGCGAGCACTTCGTCGCGGCGTATCCGCGACCGCCGGTCGATCGCGGCGCGCAGCGCTATCGGACGCTGATCGAAGGACGTCTGAAGCACATCGACAAACACGCGCGCAAGCCGCCGACGCTGGTCGTCAACGGCAATCCGACGCCGCTCTATACCGACGACGAAGGCGCGTTCGCGCGTCCGTGGGCTTTCGGCGCGGGCTCGAACAGCATCGAGCTGGTGTCCGCCGACGGCAAGGAGCGCCAGCGCCTGCAGTTCTACGAGGCTGACCGCAGCAAGCCGCAGGCGAAGCTGCGCGCGATCGTCACGTGGGACGATCCGAAGGCGCAGGTCGATCTGCATGTCATTACGCCCGGTGGATTGCATGCCTTCTTCGCCAATCCGACGCTCGAAGACGGCAGCGGTTTCGACGTCGATTCCGTGGATGGCGCCGGGCCGGGGATATTTTCGTCGGCGGCGCCCGAGCACGGCACGTGGCTGTTCTTTCTGAATTACTGGGGCAACTTCGATTCGACCGGCTACAACTTCGATGCCGCCGCGCATGAGCGCGACGTGACTACCGCGACGCTGACGCTGGTGTTCAACGAAAATACGCCGAACGAACGGCGCGAAACAATGGTCGTGCCGCTGCGCAAGATCGGCGACCTGATGCTCGTGAAGAGCGAGCGACTCTGAACGCGGGATGGGAGCAGTGACGATGAAGGTCAAGGCGACGTGGTGGATGAAAGCTGGCTGGACGTTGCTCGTCGTCGCCTGTTTGCAGGCTGCGCTGCACGTACAGCCGGCGCGGGCAAGCGATATCGACTTCGGCGCGCCGCTGAACGGCTGGCGCAACACCAGCGGCGACAGCGAGCGTTATACGCAGGACGTGCATTACCCGGCGGTGTCGGTCTCGACGCCGGAAGGTCAGTCGAAGTTCGCGCTGATCGAAGGGCAGATCCGCAATGCGCCGAAGAAGAAGCGCACCACCGTGGGCACGCTGGTGGTCGACGGTACGCCGTTGCCGCAGCTTGTGGAGGAAGACGGCAAGTTTTCGCGGCCGTACGCGTTTCCTTCCGGCAGCAACAGCGTCGAATTGCGCGCGCCGGATGGCGCCCGCAAACGTGTGCAGTTCTACGACGCGTACAGCGGCAAGACGCAGCCGAAACTGCGGATCGTGCTTGCGTGGGACACCGACGGCACCGACCTCGATTTGCATGTCGTATCGCCGGACGGCGTGCACACGTGGTACGGAGATCGCGTTGCGCCGAACGGCGGCGCGCTCGACGTGGATGTGACTACCGGGTATGGACCGGAGATCTATTCGTCGGCTGCGCCGTTGCATGGCACGTATCTGGTTTATGTGAACTACTACGGCAACGGGAATAGCGGCGCCGACATCACCGTCGCACAGGTCACTCTCATCACGAATGAAAATACGCCGAATGAAAAGAGCGAGACGATTCGGGCGCCCATGCGCAAGCCTGGCGAGCTGACGCTCGTGAAGACGTTTGTATTGCCATAAGGCGTCGCTCCGCTCCACTTGGCCGGCAGACGCGCTGCGATCCGATCAGCGGACTCGCGGCGGGCAGAGGGTGGAATCTGAATGCGTTCAATCACTTGCATGACTCGTGCGCAGGATATCCACAGGCTTGCGAACAATTTCTGTGGACAAAACAATCAGATCGCAATGCCCGCTATTCCAGAGATTCAGCGAATGACGTCCGGCAATCCAGGGCACGCCTAGCGGGTTCGGCCAATCGGCAAGCAAATGCATCAGCCCACCGCAGGCAAAGCCGAAC
>NZ_QHKS01000025.1 GCF_003353175.1 Paraburkholderia lacunae
GAACTTTCGCTACGCCGTCAACAGGTTTTTCCAGCTTTTCCAACCTGCCCGCCTCGCTGAAAGCCTTGCCACTGCTGGCTCTCCCGCCTCCCGCGCCCCGTTGTCCGGAGCACGAAAGAGCGAAATTCTAGCGAGCCGGACGAAGGCTTGCAAGCGTTATTTTGACAAGCGTATTAACGATGCTTGAAGACCGGCTTGCGCTTCTCCACGAACGCAGCCATTCCCTCCTTCTGATCTTCGGTCGCAAAGAGCGAATGGAATAGCCGGCGCTCGAAATGCACACCTTCGGCTAGCGTGGTTTCGTACGCGCGATTGACCGACTCCTTCACCATCATGACTGCCGGAAGCGGGAATTCCGCAATCGTCGCAGCCGCAGCGATCGCCTCGTCAATAAGAGAGGCCGCGGGAATCACTCGCGAGACCAGTCCCGCCCGCTCAGCTTCCGCGGCATCCATGAAACGGGCCGTCAAACAGAGATCCATCGCTTTTGCCTTGGAAACGGCACGCGGCAACCGTTGCGTGCCGCCGGCCCCCGGCATGATGCCCAGCTTGATTTCCGGCTGGCCGAACTTCGCGGTGTCGGCGGCGAAAATGATGTCGCACATCATCGCCAGTTCGCAGCCGCCGCCAAGCGCAAAGCCGGCCACCGCAGCAATGATTGGCTTGCGGATAGAGCGCACGGCCTCCCAATTGCGCGTGATGTAGTCCCCCTTGTAGACATCCATATATGAATAGGTCGCCATCATGCCGATGTCGGCGCCGGCAGCAAACGCTTTCTCGCTGCCCGTCACCACGATTGCACCGATCGCTTCGTCGGCGTCGAATTCGCGCAGCGCCGCACCCAATTCGTCCATCAGCGCGTCGTTCAACGCGTTCAACGCCTTCGGGCGATTCAGCGTGACCAGGCCGACTCGTCCCCGCGTCTCAACCAGAATGCTCTCGTAAGCCATGCTGCCTCCTAGTGTGAATGGCACGCGAAAACGCTTCGCGCGGCCGTCTTAATGATGCTAACATTCACCAACCAACCGGTCGGTCAATTATTAGACAGGCTTTTCCCAACGTACAGCCAAGCTCCTCTGCTATGACACATCCGCTATTCACCAAGCACGAAGCCACGTTGCAAACGGCACTCACCGCGGTCGAGACGCGCGGCTACTGGAGCCCGTTCGTCGAGATGCCCAGCCCGAAAGTGTACGGGGAAACAGCTAACGCCGACGGCGAAGCCGCGTTCAAGGCACACCTGAACAAGACTTTCGAACTGGACCAACCGTCGACCGGCAAAAGCGTCGGCGCCGAGGTTTCCCCATTCGGGTTCCCGCTCGGCGTCCGCTATCCAAAGGCCGATGCGGACACGCTGATCGCAGCCGCCGCTGCCGCGCAGCGCGATTGGCGCGCCGCCGGCCCACAGGCGTGGATCGGCGTGTGCCTCGAGATTCTCGCCCGCGTGAATCGCGCCAGCTTCGAAATCGGTTACAGCGTGATGCACACAACCGGCCAGGCCTTCATGATGGCCTTCCAGGCCGGCGGCCCGCACGCACAGGACCGAGCGCTCGAAGCCGTCGTGTATGCGTGGGATCAATTGCGCCGCATCCCCGCAGACGCCCACTGGGAAAAGCCGCAGGGGAAAAATCCGCCGCTCGCGATGCACAAGCGCTACACCGTCGTGCCGCGCGGCACCGGACTTGTGCTCGGCTGCTGCACCTTCCCCACATGGAATGGCTATCCCGGCCTGTTCGCCGATCTGGCCACCGGCAACACGGTCATCGTCAAACCACACCCGGGCGCAATACTGCCGCTCGCACTGACCGTGCGAATCGCGCGTGAGGTCCTGCGCGAAGCAGGCTTCGATCCGAATGTCGTCACGCTGCTGGCGACGGATCCGAATGATGGCCCGCTCGTCCAGGATCTGGCCTTGCGCCCGGAGATCAAGCTCATCGACTTCACCGGCAGCACGCAAAACGGCACGTGGCTCGAACGCAATGCGCATCAGGCGCAGGTCTACACCGAAAAGGCCGGTGTCAACCAGATCGTGATCGACTCGGTCGACGACATCAAAGCCGCCGCCCGCAATATTGCGTTCTCGCTTGCGCTGTACTCGGGCCAGATGTGCACCGCTCCACAAAACATCTACGTACCGCGCGATGGCATCCGCACCGCCGAAGGCACACTCGGGTTCGACGAGGTCGCTCAAGCTATTGCCAACGCCGTGCAAAAACTGGTTGCCGACCCGGCCCGCGCCGTCGAACTGCTCGGCGCAATTCAGAACGAAGGCGTAACCCAGCGTATCGACGAAGCCAGCACGCTCGGGCATGTTCTCGTTGAAAGCCAATCGCTCGAACATCCGGCTTTTGCCAGCGCCCGTGTGCGCACACCGCTCGTGCTACAACTGGATGCCGCCACCGACCATGCACAGTTCACCAAAGAATGGTTCGGCCCGATCTCGTTCGTGATCGCGACGGACTCGACCGCGCAGTCGCTCGACCTGGCCGGCGCAATTGCCGCCGAGCACGGCGCGCTGACTCTGTCGGTCTACAGCACGAACGAAGCCGTGCTCGAAGAGGCCCACGAAGCGTCGATTCGCGGCGGCGTGGCGCTGTCGATCAACCTGACGGGCGGCGTGTTCGTCAATCAATCGGCGGCGTTCTCCGACTTCCACGGTACAGGCGCGAATCCGGCTGCAAACGCCGCGCTCGCCGACGCCGCATTCGTCGCGAACCGCTTCCGCGTTGTTCAGAGCCGCGTTCATGTTGAACCGAAAGCAGCGTCGGCGGTAGCTGGCTGAGCCGCATAAGACAAAAGCACAGCCCGCGTCCTATGTCGGTTGGCCGAATGGACCGAGCCGTACCCCCCAACTAACATGAGACATCGGATTGGCAACTCATGCCAATTCGCCCCAGCAGGAATCTCACATGAACGACGCCTTCATTTGCGACGCGATTCGTACCCCCATCGGCCGCTACGGCGGCGCCCTGAAGGATGTCCGCGCCGACGACCTCGGCGCGGTACCGATCAAGGCGCTGATCGAGCGCAATCCAGAGGTGGACTGGCTCGCGCTGGACGACGTGATCTATGGCTGCGCCAATCAGGCCGGTGAAGACAACCGCAACGTTGCCCGCATGTCGGCATTGCTGGCCGGGTTGCCCACCAGCGCGCCGGGCGCGACCATCAACCGCCTGTGCGGCTCGGGCATGGACGCAGTCGGCACTGCTGCGCGAGCCATCAAGGCGGGTGAGGCGCGTCTGATGATCGCGGGCGGCGTCGAAAGCATGACGCGCGCGCCGTTCGTGATGGGCAAGGCCAGCAGCGCGTTTTCGCGGCAAGCCGAAATTCACGACACGACCATCGGCTGGCGCTTCATCAACCCGCTGATGAAACGCCAATACGGCGTCGATTCGATGCCAGAAACCGCGGAAAACGTCGCTGTCGAATTCGGCATAAGCCGCGCGGATCAGGATGCGTTTGCACTTTCGAGCCAGCAAAAGGCGGCCCGCGCCCAGCGCGACGGCACGCTGGCTCAAGAAATTGTCAGCGTTGAAATTGCGCAGAAGAAAGGCGATCCCGTGCGCGTGACGCTCGACGAACACCCGCGCGAGACTTCGCTCGAAAGCCTCGCCAAGCTCAAAGGCGTGGTCCGCGCCGACGGCAGCGTGACCGCCGGCAATGCATCGGGCGTGAACGACGGCGCCTGCGCGCTGTTGCTCGCGAATCAGGAGGCTGCCGATCAATACGGTCTGCGTCGCCGCGCACGCGTGGTGGGCATGGCAACAGCGGGGGTCGAGCCGCGCGTCATGGGCATCGGCCCGGCGCCGGCCACGCAAAAGCTGCTGAAACACCTGGGCATGTCGCTCGATCAATTCGACGTGATCGAGCTTAACGAAGCTTTCGCATCGCAAGGCCTCGCAGTTCTGCGCTTGCTCGGACTGCGCGACGACGATCCGCGTGTGAATCCAAACGGCGGAGCGATTGCGCTCGGCCATCCGCTCGGCGCGTCGGGCGCGCGTCTGATCACCACGGCGCTCTATCAGCTGGAACGAATCAACGGCCGCTATGCGCTTTGCACGATGTGTATCGGCGTCGGCCAAGGCATCGCATTGGCGATCGAACGCGTCTGAGCGCCGTCGTCGCGAGCACCGGTCAAAGAGACTTTGAGGAGACACCCAATGTCATATGAAGCGATTCGCGTCGATCTCGACGCCTCGAGCCACGTAGCGACCATCACGCTAAACCGCCCGGACAAGCTCAACAGCTTTACGCGCGCAATGCATCAGGAACTGAGCGCCGCGCTCGACCAGCTTGAAGCATCAGGCGCGCGTGCGCTCGTGTTGACCGGTGCGGGCCGCGGCTTCTGCGCCGGCCAGGATCTCGCGGACCTCGACTTCACGCCGGGCGCGATGACCGACCTCGGCAAGCTGATCGACGAGCACTTCAATCCGCTGATTCGCCGGCTGCAAGCGCTGCCGTTGCCGGTGGTCGCAGCGGTCAACGGCACGGCCGCCGGCGCCGGCGCCAATCTCGCGCTGGCTTGCGATCTGGTGCTTGCCGCCCGCTCAGCCAGCTTCATCCAGGCGTTCGTGAAGATTGGTCTGGTGCCGGACTCGGGCGGTACCTGGTTTCTACCGCAGCGTGTCGGCATGGCGCGCGCGTTGGGCCTCGCCATCACCGGCGACAAACTGAGCGCGGAGAAAGCCGAAAGCTGGGGGCTGATCTGGCAAGCGGTCGACGACACGGAGCTCGCCGCTACAGCAGCCAGACTGGCGACCCAACTTGCGCAGCAACCCACGCGCGCCATCGCCGCAATCAAGCAAGCCATGCGCGCGGGCGCAACGCAAACCCTCGACCAGCAGCTCGATCTCGAACGCGATCTGCAGCGTGAACTCGGCGCGTCTCACGATTACGCGGAAGGTGTGCAAGCGTTCGTAGAAAAGCGCGCGCCGCGTTTCGAGGGCCGCTGACATGTCCACGCAACCGAACCGCCCTGCCCAGATGACGCCGGACGAACTCGCCCGCGCGACCGCCACCGCCATGTACGAAAACGACGCTTGCAGCCGTGCGCTCGGACTTGAAGTGGAGGAGGTGCGCGCCGGATATGCGCGCTTGCGCATGACTGTGCGCGACAACTTCCTGAACGGCCATCAGATCTGCCACGGCGGCCTGATTTTCACGCTCGCCGATTCCACGTTCGCTTTCGCCTGCAACACCCACAACATCAACACGGTTGCGGCCGGCTGCTCGATCGAGTTTCTGCGACCGGTCAAAGGCGGCGATGTGCTGACTGCCGAAGCCATCGAGCAAACGCTGAGCGGCCGCACCGGCATCTACGATATCCGGGTGACGAATCTTGCCAGGCAAACCGTCGCGATGTTTCGCGGCAAATCGGCGCAAATCAAAGGCAACCTGATTCCTACGGGTGACTGAAGGTGCATCGATAGCAGCCCGTCACCCGACTCTCGCGCACCAACGCGCACCGCATATCAGACTTAAGCATTGAGGCAGCAAGGAGACATTCGATGACCACCGCCCTCCCTCTCGATCCCATCGAGACCGCCAGCCGCGACGAACTTGCCGCGCTCCAACTCGAACGGCTCAAGTGGTCGCTGAACCACGCCTATGAGAACTCGCCGGTTTATCGGCACAAATTCGACGAAGCTGGTGTCCACCCGAGCGATCTGAAGACCCTCGCGGACCTGTCGCGTTTCCCCTTCACCACCAAGAAGGATCTGCGCGACAACTACCCGTTCGGCATGTTCGCCGTACCGCAGGAGCAGATCTCGCGAATCCACGCGTCATCGGGTACGACGGGCAAACCGACCGTAGTCGGCTACACCGCGCGCGATATCGATACGTGGGCGAATCTCGTGGCGCGTTCGATCCGCGCCGCCGGGGCGAAGCGCGGCGACAAAGTACACGTGAGCTACGGCTATGGCCTCTTCACCGGCGGCCTCGGTGCGCATTACGGCGCCGAGCGCGCGGGCCTGACGGTAATCCCGTTTGGCGGCGGCCAGACCGAAAAGCAGGTGCAACTGATTCAGGATTTCCGCCCGGACATCATCATGGTGACGCCGAGCTACATGCTCTCGATCGCTGACGAACTCGAGCGGCAAGGCGTCGATCCGGCCAGTTGCTCGCTGCGCATCGGCATCTTCGGCGCGGAGCCGTGGACCAACGACATGCGCCTGGCGATCGAAAAACGCATGGGCATCGACGCGGTCGATATCTACGGTTTGTCCGAAGTGATGGGGCCCGGCGTGGCGTCGGAGTGTGTCGAAACCAAAGACGGCCCGACCATCTGGGAAGATCACTTCTATCCCGAGATCATCGATCCCGAAACCGGCAAGGTGCTGCCGGACGGCGAACTCGGCGAACTGGTGTTTACGTCGTTGACCAAGGAAGCGCTGCCGATCGTCCGTTACCGGACACGCGATCTGACGCGCCTCTTGCCAGGAACCGCACGCACCATGCGCCGGATGGAAAAGATCACCGGCCGCTCAGACGACATGATGATCGTGCGCGGCGTCAACGTCTTCCCGACGCAGATCGAAGAACTGCTGCTCAAGCAGCATGCCCTCGCGCCTCACTACCAGATCGTGCTGACCAAGGAAGGTCCACTCGACGTGTTGACGCTGAACGTCGAACCCTGCCCGGAAACGGCGCCGGATACGGCCGCGCTGAACACGGCAAAACAGGCGCTGACTTATGACATCAAGGCGCTGATCGGCGTCAGCGCGGTAGTCAACGTGTTGGCGGTGAACGGAATCGAGCGTTCGGTGGGCAAGGCGCGTCGAGTGGTCGACAAGCGGAAATCCGGACTCTAGGCTTGCGAACGGCGGCTGGTGCCTGCGCGACTGCAAAAATGCACCAGCCGAAGCAGCACGTCATAGCAGCAAATAAAGCAAGGGTGGCCTCTCCAACCAGGAAATGCCGCCCTCACGCCTCTGCCGCCGAACCATCAGGAATTCGGCAGCAACAACCACATCCGGCCACCCTGCTTCATCTTGCCGGCGAGATCTCCGGCATCGTCGCCGAGACCCCAGAAGTAGTCGGCGCGCACACCGCCTTTGATCGCGGAACCCGTGTCCTGCGCAAAGACGAGGCGATTCATCGGCGAGTTCGTCAACGGACGCGTGGTCTGCAAAAACACCGGCGTACCGAGGGGAATCGAAGTCGGATCAACCGCGATCGACCGCTCCGGCGTGAGCGGCACGCCGAGTGCGCCAATGGGACCGTCGGCGCCGCCGATCGGCACGCTCTCGCTGGACGGCATTTCACGAAAGAACACGAAGCGCGGATTCGTGTCGAGCAGCGCGTCGACCCGTGTCGGATTAGCGCGTGCCCATGCCTTGATGCCCTGCATGGTCGCCTGCGCCGGCGTGAGCTCGCCGCGATCGAGCAGCCACCGTCCAATCGACTTGTACGGCTGATTGTTCGTGCCGCCAAAGCCGACCCGCATCACGCTGCCGTCTTCCATCACGATGCGTCCCGACCCTTGCACCTGCAGAAAGAACGCTTCGATCGGATCGTCGACCCACACCAGTTCATTGCCGTTGAGCACGCCCGCGCGCTCGAGTTGCGCACGCGCCGGCAGCGGCGCGCCCGCGCGATAACTGGACGGCCAGCGATACAGCGCAGTCTGGTACACGCCGTGCCGCGTGCGCGATCCGCGCAGCAGCGGCTCGTAGTAGCCGGTGACGAGACCGTCGAGTGTGCCGTCGTTGTTGGCTAGCTGGAAAGGCGTGAAATAGGCTTCGAAAAATGCACGGGCGCTGGTGACGTCGAGATCGTCGATTTGCGAAGCCGCCGCACAGGCGCGCGCCCAGTTCGGCTGGCGCGCCAGTCTCACGCAGTTTTGCCGCAGCGCGGCCGTCGCGCCGATCAACGAGTCATCCTGCCAACCCGGCACCTGCTGCCAGGCCACTGCTGTGAGCCGCGCCGGGGCGATCTGTCCGGGTATGATCGCGGCGCCTGTGGGCGGCGAAACCGAAGACCGGAGCGCGCCGCCGCCACCGCAGGAAGCAAGCATGACAGCAACCGAAAGCGCCCCGAGCCATGCTCCGGCCGTGCGGACAAAACGCATACAATATTCGTTCTTGATGGAAACCGCCATGTCTGATCTGTTCGACGAATACCCGATGCTCATCTTCGCGTTGGAATCGCTCCTCGCGCTCTTCCTGCTCGTCTTTATCGTTGTGTGGACGTCGTCCGGCAAGAAAAAAGCCGCGCGCGCCAACCACGGCAGTGAACGGCAAAAGCAGCAAAAACCGCAGTGAAGCTGCGCAGCCAAGCTTTTTAAAGACCGCGGGACGCGCCTCCGGTTCAATGCAACGTGCGCGGCATGCGCAGGATGAACTCGGGTACGGGCGCGTCGAAGCGCTCGCCGTCCTCCGCCACGCAAAAATACTCTCCGCGCATTGTCCCGACGGGCGTGGCGATCACCGCCCAACTCGTATATTCGAACTGCTCACCGGGTTTGAGCAGCGGCTGATGGCCGACCACGCCAAGGCCTTTCACCTCCTGCACTTTCTTGTCGCTATCGGTGATCACCCAGTGGCGCGCAATCAGTTGCGCAGGCACCTGGCCGCTGTTACGGATAGTCAGCGTGTATGCGAACGCATACTGGCGGCGCTCCGGGTCTGACTCTTCGGGCAGATACTGCACCTTCGCCGAGACGCTGAATTCGTACTGGCTCATCCTGATTCCGGTCTGATGAAACGGGGCTGGAAAATCGCTGGGAAGCCCGAATGCCAATGGTTTGCGGGCGCATTGGCGAGCCTCGCTTATGGTTTGGCATTCTGCTTGATGCGCGGCATGCCCGCAACCGGACAAATCCCTTTGGCCAAGGGCGGTTAAGGCGTTTGGTCGCGTTTGGTCGCGTTTGGTCGCTTTTGGCACGCAATCCGGGACCGGCCTCGAACCGTCCGCTACCCGGTTCCCCGGCGTACAAACCGGTAAAATGGCGCTTTCCCGCCTGCATCCACCCCTGCCATGACGCAATTCCGCATCGCTCCCAGCATCCTATCCGCCGATTTCGCCCGCTTGGGTGAAGAAGTCCGCAACGTCGTCGCCGCCGGCGCCGACTGGATTCACTTCGACGTAATGGACAACCACTATGTGCCGAACCTGACGATCGGCCCGCTCGTCTGCGAAGCGATCCGCCCGCACGTAGACGTGCCGATCGACGTGCATCTGATGGTGCGTCCGGTCGACCGCATCGTGCCGGACTTCGCCAAGGCCGGCGCGAACCTGATCAGCTTTCACCCGGAAGGCTCGGACCATATCGACCGCACGCTGTCGCTGATTCGCGACCACGGCTGCAAGGCCGGCCTTGTGTTCAATCCGGCCACGTCGCTGAATTATCTGGACCACGTGATGGACAAACTCGATCTCGTGCTGATCATGTCGGTGAATCCGGGCTTCGGCGGCCAGTCGTTCATTCCCGAAGCGCTCAACAAGCTGCGCGAGGCGCGCAAGCGCATCGACGCGTACAAGGAAAAGACCGGCCGCGAAATTCATCTCGAGGTGGACGGAGGCGTTAAAGTCGACAACATTGCCGAGATCGCGGCAGCCGGCGCGGACACATTCGTGGCCGGCTCGGCGATCTTCGGAGCGCCGGATCACAAGGTTGTGATCGACAAGATGCGCGCCGCACTCGCCAACGTTCAACACTAACTATGATGGCTGCGTTCCCTGCCCCGAGTTTCACCGGCCCGCGCCTGCAAGCAGCGATCATCGACCTGGACGGCACGATGATCGATACCGCCGACGATTTCACCGCTGGCCTGAACGGCATGCTCGCGCAACTCGACGCGACGGAAACCTCGCGTGAGGAAGTGGTGGGCTATGTTGGCAAGGGTTCGGAGCACCTGATCCGCAGCGTGCTGGCGCCGCGTTTCGAAGCGAACCATGCGCAAGACCGCTTCGACGAGGCGCTCGCCATCTACCAGGCGGAATACGCGAAGATCAACGGCTTGCACACGCGGCTCTATCCCGGCGTCGAAGCCGGCCTGATCTCGATGCGCGATGCCGGCCTCAAGCTCGCCTGCGTGACCAACAAGCCGCACCGTTTCGCAGTGGAATTGCTGCAGCAGTACAGGCTCAGTCAGTATTTCAGCGTCGTGCTCGGCGGCGACAGCCTGCCGAAAAAGAAGCCGGATCCGTTGCCGATGCTCACGGCGGCGGCCCAGCTCGGCGTCGCACCGCAAGCCACCGTCGCCATCGGAGATTCGGAAAACGATGCGCTGGCGGGCCGCGCCGCGGGCATGGCGACGCTGACGGTGCCGTACGGCTACAACCATGGCCAAGCTATACAAACAATAAAATCCGATGGTATAGTTGCCTCGCTGCTCGACGCCGCCAAGGCGATCGCAGCGCACCATTCCACGACTTGAAAAGTCCTTCATCCTCATGTTTCTGAATAAAAAACGGAGTCTGATTAGCATCGACCGGGGAGCCTGGCCCTGGCGTCGCTGGTCGCGCTAACCTCGCCTGAGGTACGCTGAAGCTCGTCTTCGGCAACCGTTTTTTACTTCGCTGCGCTCACGCGTTTTTTCCATCACCTTGTATCGCTGCATCGGTTGATTCGGCCAACGTGTACCCATAAGGTATCGCTGTGCGCTGAAACCCCTTGCACGCGTCGATGGGAAACTCGCGCCGGTCGGTATCATCGGATCTACAAGCCGAACCCACGCCTGACCGGCCGCGCAATGCCCCGCTTTGTCCGACGCACGCTGCCGCCGGACCTATGAACAGGATCGGAACATGACCGAACTCGAATTCCAGTCCCTCGCCAATGAGGGCTTCAACCGCATTCCGCTGATCGCCGAAGCGCTCGCCGACCTCGAAACGCCGCTTTCGCTCTACCTGAAGCTCGCGCAAAGCGAACGCAACGGCGCCAACTCGTTCCTGCTGGAATCGGTGGTGGGCGGCGAACGCTTCGGCCGCTATTCGTTTATCGGCCTGCCCGCGCGCACCTTGCTGCGCACCCGCAACGGCGTCTCGGAAGTCGTGCGCGACGGCAAGGTCGTCGAAACGCATGAGGGCGATCCGCTCGAGTTCATCCAGCAATTCCAGAGCCGCTTCAAGGTCGCGCAACGGCCGGGTCTGCCGCGTTTCGCGGGCGGCCTCGCCGGTTATTTCGGCTACGACGCGGTGCGCTACATCGAGAAAAAGCTCGCGCACACCGCGCCGAACGACGATCTGAACCTGCCCGACATCCAGTTGCTGCTGACCGAAGAAGTCGCCGTGATCGACAACCTGGCGGGCAAGCTCTATCTGGT
This sequence comes from Paraburkholderia lacunae, assembly GCF_003353175.1. Classification (GTDB taxonomy): domain Bacteria; phylum Pseudomonadota; class Gammaproteobacteria; order Burkholderiales; family Burkholderiaceae; genus Paraburkholderia; species Paraburkholderia lacunae. Next base: position 11,271 of record NZ_QHKS01000025.1, read on the forward strand.
GATCTACGCCGATCCGGCGCAGCCCGAGGCCTACACGCGCGCCAAACAGCGCCTGCGTGAATTGCGCCAGCGTTTGCGCTCGACCGTGCAACCGCCGGTTACGTCGGCGAGCGTGCGCACCGAGACTTACCGCGAGTTCGCAAAAGACGACTATCTGGCCGCCGTACGCAAGGCGAAGGAATACATCGCCGCCGGCGAACTGATGCAAGTGCAGGTCGGCCAGCGCCTGACCAAACCGTACCGCGACAACCCGCTGTCGCTGTATCGCGCGCTGCGTTCGCTGAATCCGTCGCCGTACATGTATTACTACAACTTCGGCGACTTCCACGTGGTTGGCGCGTCGCCGGAAATTCTGGTGCGCCAGGAAAAGCGCGGCGAGGATCGCATCGTCACGATCCGGCCGCTCGCCGGCACGCGTCCGCGCGGCAATACGCCGGAACGCGATGCGGAACTCGCCACCGAACTGCTGAACGATCCGAAGGAAATCGCCGAGCACGTGATGCTGATCGACCTCGCGCGTAACGACGTGGGCCGCATCGCACAGATCGGCTCAGTGGTGGTCACCGACAAGATGGTGATCGAAAAGTACTCGCATGTGCAGCACATCGTGAGTTCGGTCGAAGGCAAGCTGAAACCCGGCACCACCAATTTCGACGTGCTGCGCGCCACCTTCCCGGCCGGCACGCTGTCCGGCGCGCCGAAAGTTCGCGCAATGGAACTGATCGACGAGCTTGAACCCGTGAAGCGCGGCCTGTACGGCGGAGCGGTCGGCTATCTGTCGTTCACCGGCGAAATGGATCTGGCGATCACGATCCGCACCGGCGTGATCGCGAACGGCAATCTGTATGTGCAGGCGGCAGCGGGTGTGGTCGCGGATTCGGTGCCGGAATCCGAATGGCAAGAGACCGAGAACAAGGCGCGCGCCGTGTTGCGCGCTGCCGAACAAGTTCAAGACGGCCTAGATAGCGACTTCTGACCGGAGACAGACCATGCTGCTCATGATCGACAATTACGACTCGTTCACCTACAACCTGGTGCAGTACTTCGGCGAACTCGGCGAAGACGTGCGCACCTTCCGGAACGACGAAATCACGCTGGACGAAATCGCGCAGCTCAACCCCGAGCGCATCTGCCTGTCGCCCGGCCCGAGCAACCCGCAACACGCCGGCATCACACTCGATGTGCTGCGCGAATTCGCCGGCAAGACGCCGATTCTCGGCGTGTGCCTCGGTCATCAGGCAATCGGCGAGGCATTCGGCGGGCGCGTGGTGCGCGCCCAGACCATCATGCACGGCAAGGTGAGCACGATCGAAACCGACTGCAAAGGCGTATTCGCCGACCTGCCGAAGCATTTCGTCGTGACCCGCTACCACTCGCTCGCGATCGAACGCGAATCGCTGCCCGACTGTCTCGAAGTGTCCGCGTGGACCGAGGACGGCGAGATCATGGGCGTGCGTCATAAGGAGCTGGCCGTGGAAGGCGTGCAGTTCCATCCAGAATCGATCCTGTCCGAACACGGCCACGCGCTGCTTGAAAATTTCGTGAAGCAGTCGAAGCTGGCCCATCGCAACGCTTGATGAAGAGAGACGACATCATGACAATTACGCCCCAGGAAGCGTTGCAGCGCACGATCGAGCACCGCGAAATTTTCCACGACGAAATGCTGCATCTGATGCGGCTCATCATGCGCGGCGAACTCTCGCCCGTGATGGCGGCGGCGATCATCACCGGCTTGCGCGTCAAAAAAGAGACCATCGGCGAAATCACCGCAGCCGCCACGGTGATGCGTGAATTTGCCAGGCACGTGGACGTGCAGGACAACTCGAACTTCGTCGATATCGTCGGCACCGGCGGTGACGGCTCGCACACCTTCAACATTTCCACCGCGACGATGTTCGTCTCCGCGGCGGCCGGCGCGAAGGTCGCGAAGCACGGCAACCGCGGCGTGTCGAGCAAGTCGGGCAGCGCGGACGTGCTCGAAGCGCTCGGCGTGAATATCGATCTGCAACCGGAACAGGTGGCGGCGTCGATTGCGGAAACCGGCATGGGTTTCATGTTCGCGCCGAATCATCATCCGGCGATGAAAAACATCGCGCCGGTGCGCCGCGAACTCGGCGTGCGGACCATCTTCAACATTCTCGGACCGCTGACCAACCCGGCCGGCGCGCCGAATCAGCTGATGGGCGTGTTTCACGCCGACCTCGTCGGCATTCAGGTGCGCGTGATGCAGCGCCTCGGCGCGAAGCACGTGCTGGTGGTGTACGGTATGGACGGCATGGACGAGGTTTCGCTCGGCGCGGCGACGCAAGTCGGCGAGCTGCGCGACGGTGAAGTGCACGAGTACGAGATCCATCCAGAAGACTTCGGCATGCAGATGGTGTCGAACCGCACGCTGAAAGTGGCCGACGCCGCCGAATCCAAAGTGATGCTGCTCGAAGCGCTGGACAACAAGCCGGGCGTCGCGCGTGAAATCGTCACGCTGAACGCAGGCACCGCGCTGTATTCGGCGAACGTGGCCGCATCGATTGCGGACGGCATCCAGTTGGCGCGGGAAGCGATCGCGAGCGGCAAGGCCCGTGCGAAGGTCGACGAACTGATCCGCTTCACCCAGCAATTCAAGCAGTAACTTTTGTAGCGAGATACTCATGAGCGACATCCTGGACCGCATCGTTGCGGTCAAACGCGAAGAAGTCCGCGCGGCCGAACGGAGCGCGCCGCTCGAAGAACTGCGCCTCGAAGCGTCCTCGCGCGATAGCCGCGATTTCGTCGGCGCATTGCGCGCGAAGCACGCGGCCGGCCTCGCCGCCGTGATCGCCGAGGTGAAAAAGGCGAGCCCGTCCAAAGGCGTGCTGCGCGAGCATTTCGTGCCGGCCGAGATCGCACGTTCGTATGAACAACACGGCGCGGCCTGTCTCTCCGTTCTCACCGACGTGCAGTTCTTCCAGGGCAGCGTCGCGTATCTGAAGGAAGCGCGTGCGGCGTGCAGCTTGCCGGTGCTGCGCAAGGACTTCATCGTCGATCCGTACCAGATCGTCGAAGCCCGCGCGATGGGCGCCGACGCGATCCTGCTGATCGCCGCCGCGCTCGACACCTCGCAGATGCAGGACCTCGAGGCGCTCGCGCATTCGCTGAGTCTCGCGGTGCTGGTCGAAGTGCATGACAACGACGAACTGATGCAAGCGCTCACGCTGAAAACACCGCTGATCGGCATCAACAACCGCAATCTGCGCACGTTCGAAACGTCGATCGAGACGACCATCGGCATGCTCGAATCGGTTCCGGACGACCGTATCGTGGTCACCGAATCGGGTCTCCTCTCACGCGCCGACGTTGAACGGCTGCGGGCGATGGACGTGCATACGTTCCTCGTCGGCGAGGCGTTCATGCGTGCGGAAGAACCGGGTGTGGAACTGGCGCGGATGTTCTTCTGAACATCCCGAACGCACGGAGCGAAGCAGGTCATGGGCATGGAACGTGAAATCAAGCTGGCGCTGCCGGTGAGCCAGTTGAAGGCGGCGACCCAGTGGTTCGTCGCGCGCACCGGCGACGAGGGCCGCCCGGTCAAGCTGGCGAATATTTACTTCGATACGCCGAAACTCGCGCTAGCGAGTGCGAAAAGCGCGCTGCGACTACGGCACACGCCGGACGGCTGGCTGCAAACTTTCAAGACGGTGGGCGAAGCGAAGGATGGTTTGCACAGCCGCCACGAGTGGGAAATGCCGGTGGCCAGCGAGCAACTGGAAATCGACGCCCTGCTGCACGCTTGCGACGATCCCGCCGCCGCCAAAGCCTTGCGTGAGGCGGCGCCGGAGTTGATCGAACTGTTCCGGACGAACTTCATCCGCACGCTATGGCATGTCGCGCTAGACGGCTCGGACATCGAGGCCGCGATCGACCAGGGCGAGGTGCTCGCCGAAGTGAACAGCGAGGTTCGCCGCGCCCCGATTTCCGAGGTCGAGCTCGAGCTGAAATCCGGCGACGAAGCCGTGCTCAATGCGCTTGCGAGCGAACTCGGCAAACACGTAGCCGGCCTCGCGCCGGACAACATCAGCAAAGCGCAGCGCGGCTATCAATTGCGAGCGGCCTGAGCGGCGGTGAGCGCGCCGCCGCGCGCCAAACGCATCTTGAGCAACACCGCGTTTGCTGCGACACTTCCCCGCCATGACCTCAGCTTCCCGCAACCGCTCCAATCCGTCGCAAGCCTCGTTGTTCGGCGACGCCACCACCACGCCGGCCAGCACCATGACCGCCCAGCCTCAGATGCCGCCAGGCACCGACGCGCCGCCGACGCTCGAAGCCCAATTCGCCGCCCTGCCGCCCGCGTGGCGCGCGCATCTCAAGCCGTTCATCGACAGCGACGCGTACGCGCCGCTCTGCCGTTTCGTCGACGGTGAGCGGGCGGCCGGCAAAACCGTCTATCCCGCCGACGTATTTCGCGCACTGCGCCTGACCGGCCCCGACGACGTGAAAGTCGTGATTCTCGGCCAGGACCCCTATCACGGCGAAGACCGCGGCACGCCGCAAGCTCATGGGCTTGCATTTTCAGTGCCGCCGGCCGTGCGTCCGCCGCCGTCGCTGCGCAACATCTTCAAGGAAATCGCCGCGAGTCTCGGCTACGAGCCGCCGCGTCACGGCTGCCTCGACGCCTGGGCACGACAAGGCGTGCTGCTGTTGAACACGGTGTTGACCGTCGAGCGCAATTCAGCCGCGAGCCACGCGAAACGCGGCTGGGAGAAGTGCACGGACACCTTGATTCACGAACTGGCGATGCGCCATGACGGCCTCGTGTTCATGCTGTGGGGTGCGCACGCGCAAGCCAAGCGCGCGCTGCTCGGCGGCAAGTCGCATTACGTGCTGGAGGCGCCGCATCCATCGCCGCTGTCGGCGCATCGCGGCTTTCTCGGCTGCGGGCACTTTGCTTTGGCCAATGAGTATCTGGCGAAACATGGCCGCCAGCCGGTCGACTGGCGTTTGCCCGACGAAGCGCAAATGCTGGCCTAACGCAATAACGCCGCATTTGTCGGCGCATTGAAGCCGAAGCAATAAAAAAACGCCACGAAACTCCCGTTCCGTGGCGTTTTTTCTTTTCACCGCGCCGAAGCTGACGCGGTGAAGACAACCTTACGCAGCAGCGATCGCTTCGCGCGCAGCGGCCAGTGCCGCACCCGCTGCGTCCGGGCCCATGTTCAGGCCTTCGGCGTAGATGAAGTTCACGTCGGTCATGCCGAGGAAGCCGAGGAAGCTCTTCAGGTACGGGGTGTGGGTGTCGTTCGGGGTGCCCAGATACTTGCCGCCGCGCGGCGCCACGACGTAGACCTTCTTGCCCTTCACGAGACCTTCCGGACCGTTCGCCGTGTACTGGAACGTGATGCCGGCGCGTGCGATGAAGTCGAAATACGTCTTCAGTTGCGACGAGATGCCGAAGTTGTACATCGGCGCGCCGATCACGACGATGTCGGCGGCTTGCAGTTCAGCAATCAGCGCTTCGCTGCGTGCCGAGATCGCGGCTTGTTCCGGCGTGCGTTGGTCGGCCGGCGTGAAGAACGCGCCGAGGACGGCGTCGTCCAGATGCGGCAGCGGTTCAGCTTGCAGATTACGGACGACGACTTGCGCGCCCGGATTCGATTGTTGCAGCTTGGCGGTCAGTTCGTTGACGAGCAACGTCGAGTTCGCGCCTTGCGAACGGGCTGCCGAGTTGATTTGCAGGATCGTGGTCATGGTTGACTCCAGTAGGGGCGCGCAGTGTTGCGCGAGTGGAGTCATTGTGTTTTTTTACCGGCCCGGGAAAAAGCCATCCAGCAGCGACGGATTGTTGCATGGATAGAACAATCCGCCGCCTTGAACCGTCGATTTGCAACGGCGTTAATTACGATCAGCTTGCAAGCCAGCGCTCGCGCGCTTTGCGCGCGGCGGGCCGCTTATCGCTCACGGTGAGCTTGTAACGCGACACCTCAGGCCCGTCCAGCTTGACTTGCGCGGTGCGCAGCTCGTCGCGGCGGAAAGCGTGAACGTCGACTTTCGCGCCCGGCAGATAGCGCGATAACAGCGCGTCAAGATTCGAGCCGGTTACGCGCAGACCGTCGATCGCGATCAGCACGTCGCCCGCCGATAGCCCGGCTTTTTGCGCCGCGCCGCCTTCGTGGACCGCCGTCAGCGTGCATTCCGCGCCGCCGCGCACGCGCGCGCCGAGCGAAGGCTTGCCGTTTTTCTCCAGATCCGGCGCAAGCGTGACGCCGAACGGCGCCAGCAGCGTGTCGAGCGGCAGATCGCGCGTCCCGTACACAGCGTCGGCGAACAGTTCGCCGAGGTGCGCGCCGGTCGCTTCCGCGAAAAGCGCCTCGATTTCGCCTTCCTCGACGCCGATCGGCTTGCCGCGATAGAAGTCGCGCCCGAAGCGCTGCCACAGCAGACGCATCACGTCATCGAGCGATTTGCGATTGCCGGTTTGCGCGCGAATCGTCAGATCGAACGCCAGCGCGACCAGCGAGCCCTTGGTGTAATAGCTGACGATCGCGTTCGGCGCATTTTCGTCCTGCCGGTAATATTTGACCCAGGCGTCGAACGCGCTTTCCGCGACCGTCTGCTTCTGGCGGCCGCTGCCGCGCAGAACGCCGCCGATCACCTTGCCGACCATGCCGAGATAGTCTTCCTGCGAAACGACGCCGCTGCGCACCAGCATCAGGTCGTCGTAATAAGACGTGAAACCTTCGAACAGCCACAGCAGCGACGTGTAGTTCTCGCGGGTCAAGTCATACGGTGCGAACACCGCCGGCTTGATGCGCTTCACATTCCACGTGTGGAAATATTCGTGGCTGCACAGACCGAGGTAGGTCCGGTAGCCTTCCGTGAGCGCGTCGCGGCCTTCCACCGGCAGATCGCCGCGATTGCAGATCAGCGCCGTCGACGCGCGATGTTCCAGGCCGCCGTAACCGTCGGCGACCGCCTGCGTCATGAACACATAGCGCTCGACCGGCGCCTTCTTCGACTTCGGCTCGAACAACGCGATCTGCACTTCGCAGATGCGCTTCAGGTCGGCGGACAGCCGCGCCATGTCGAGCCCGACCACGCGCCCGGCGATCACGATATCGTGCGGCACGCCATGCGCCTTGAAGGTCGCCAGCGCAAATTCACCCAGCGTGACCGGATGATCGATCAGCTCGTCGTAGTTCTGCGCGCGATACTCGCCGAAGCCGTAGCGCTTCGTGCCGCGAGCTTCCGGCAACGCGGTCGCGACACGCCAGTCGCGATACGCGGCGCCCTCGGGCTTCTGAATATCGACCACGCACTGCGCTTGCTCATGACCGAGCGGCGACAGAAACACGCTGGTGCCGTTGAAAAAGCCAGCCGTATCGTCCAGATGCGCGGCACGCACCGACAGATCCCATGCATACACCTCGTAGCGCAGCGTCAGCGCGCCTTTGACCGGCGCGGCCTGCCACGTGTGCTTGTCGGTCTTCTCGATGCGCACCTTGCGGCCCGCGTCGTTGAACGCACGCAGCGTGACGATGTTGCGCGCGAATTCGCGCACCATGTAGCTGCCCGGAATCCACACCGGCAGCATGAAACGCTGGCCGGCCGGATCAGGATCGGCAACGGTCACGGTGACTTCGAACAGATGGGCGGCGGGTTGCCTGGGAACGATGGTGTAACGGATCGGCTTCATCGGCGGCGCTTGGTTGGTCTTAGGGGGTCGCAGGTGCTGTCAGGCGGGGATGTTCGGGGCTTGATGCGAAAGGAGGCGCATGCCGCGCCTCCTCGGTTCGATTCGTGCGACGTGCTCAGTGCACGGCGGACATTTCCTTGTCCAGCCGGTCTGCCGGCACGGCGCCCGGCAGACGGCGGCCGTCGGCGAGGAACACGGTGGGCGTGCCGTCGACGTTCATCGCGTGGCCGAGCGCCAGGTTCTTGTCGATCGCGGCGGTGTCGCAGGTGCCGGCGGCCGTCGGCGCCTGATGATTCTGCATCCACGATTCCCACGCCTTCGCGCGGTCGGTCGAGCACCAGATCGACTTCGACTTGGCGGTCGAATCCGGCGACAGGACCGGATACAGGAAGGTATAGACCGTCACGTTGTCGAGCGACTTGAGCGAGGTTTCGAGCTGCTTGCAGTATGGGCAGTTCGGATCGGAGAACACGGCGATCTTGCGCGCGCCGTTGCCCTTCACGACCTTCACCGCGTTCGCGAACGGCAGGCTCGCGAAATCGATACGGTTGGTTTCCGACAGACGCGCTTCCGTCAGATTCTTGCGCGTCTTCGCATCGACCATGTCGCCGAGCAGCAGGTAATCGCCGTTCGCATCGCTATAGACGATCTGCGTGCCGAGGTTCACTTCGTACAGGCCGGCAATCGGCGACTTCGTAATGCTCTTGATGTTTACGTCTGTCAGGCGCGCTTGCAGCGTGGCTTTGAGCTTGTCGGTGGCTTGATCGGCCTGCGCGGAGCAGCCGATTGCCACGGCGGAGATCGCGAGCGCGACTGCCGCGATGCGGAACGATTTTTTCATGCTGAATTCCTGGGTTCTATCGCGCGCGGTGCGCGTTTTCGCAATGTGTCCGGTCTGACCAGAACGGCATCGATGCGTTCATCATACCTGTCTCGCCAGCCCGGGCATGCGGGCCGGCGCACGCTTTATCCCAACGCGGCCGACACCAGCCAGCGCTTGATCAACGGTTGCGCGCCGACGAGGGCCATGCCGGTATTGCGCAACGCCTTGGCGAACGGACCCGGAACGGAAAAGAGCTTTTGCAGACCGTCGGTGGCGATCATCAGCGCGCGAATGTCTTCGCGGCGGGCGCGTTCGTAGCGGCGCAGCAGCACCATGTCGCCGAGATCGCGGAACGCTTCCTTGCCGGCGACTGTTTCGGCGAGCGCCGCGACATCGCGCAAACCGAGGTTCATGCCCTGGCCCGCCAGCGGGTGAATCAGATGGGCGGCGTCGCCGACCAGCGCGACGCGCGGCGCCACCAACCGGTCGACGGTTTGCAGCGCGAGCGGGAAACCTTGCGCGGGCGTCACGCAGTCGAGCGCGCCGAACTGGCCGCCCGTCACGCGTTCGACTTCGGCGGCGAGTTGCGCCGGATCGAGCGCGAGCAGTTGCCCCGCGTGCTCGGTGCGCGCCGACCAGACCAACGACACGTGGCCGTCCGGCATCGGCAGCAGCGCGATGATCTCGCCGTCCTTGAACCACTGCCAGGCCGTTTCGCTGTGCGGCTTCTCCGCCTTGAAGTTCGCGACCACGCCGGTTTGCCGGTAATCGCGCCGGTTCATCTTCGACCCGATCTGCGCGCGCACCCACGAATGCGCGCCGTCCGCGCCGACCACCAGATCGGCCTCGAGCACCTTGCCGTTGTCCAGACCGACGCTCGCGCCGCCGGCATCGAGATCGAGCGCATGGGCGCGCGAGTCGACCCAGGTCAGATTCGGCTGGAAACGCAGCGCGGCATCCAGTGCGCGCTCGATCAGCGACGATTCGACGATCCACGCCAGCTGCGGCACGGACGCCTGAAATGCGGAGAAATGGAGCTCGGCGTGCGCGTCGCCGTAGACACGCATGTCGTAGACGGGACCCAGCCGCGACAGATCGAGCGCCTGCCAGACTCGCAACCGCTCCAGCAAAGCCTGCGAACTCGACGACAACGCGTAGACCCGCGAGTCGAATGTGGCGCCGGCGGGCAGCGGCGCGCAGGGTTGCGCGAGCAGCGCCACGCGCAGTCCGCTTTGCGTGAGCGCCAGCGCCGCGGTCTTGCCGACGAGCCCGCCGCCGATCACGGCGACATCGAAGGTCTGGTGGTGTGCGTTCATCCGCGCATTATAGCTGCGGGGGTTGCGGGGGACGGATCGGCACGTGCGGCATTTCAGCCCGAAAACCGGCGCCCGTTCAAGTGTGTACCCACCGCTTTCCCGCTCCGGCCCGCAGGCAGCCCACCCGAAAGAGTTACAATCGCGACTTCCGTGACAAGACTCGCACTCAATCGTTGAGCCAACGCCCCGATCCGGTGTCTTGTCCCGCTCCGCTGCGGTCCATCGCCACGCCGCCGTCACGAATGCTTTCGCATTTAGCACACAGCGTCGAGCGCATCACGCAACTTACTGATTCACTGAAGGATTTCCATGAGCCTCCAATGCGGCATCGTCGGCCTGCCTAACGTCGGCAAGTCCACCCTGTTCAACGCCCTGACCAAGGCGGGCATCGCCGCCGAAAACTACCCGTTCTGCACGATCGAGCCGAACGTCGGCATCGTCGAAGTGCCGGACGCGCGGCTGACGGCGCTCGCCGAGATCGTCAAGCCGGAGCGCATTTTGCCGGCGGTGGTGGAATTCGTCGACATCGCCGGCCTCGTGGCCGGTGCGAGCAAAGGCGAAGGTCTGGGCAACCAGTTCCTCGCGAACATCCGCGAAACCGACGCGATCACCCATGTGGTGCGCTGCTTCGAAGACGAAAACGTGATTCACGTCGCGAACAAGATCGATCCGCTGTCGGATATCGAAGTCATCAATACCGAACTGGCACTGGCCGACCTCGCCACCGTCGAGAAGGCGCTCACGCGCTATTCGAAGGCCGCCAAGTCGGGCAACGACAAGGAAGCGGGCAAGCTCGTCGCCGTGCTGGAAAAGGTCCGTGCGCAGCTCGATCAGGCGAAGCCGGTCCGTGCGCTCGATCTGTCGGCTGAGGAAAAGGCGGTGATCAAGCCGTTCTGCCTGATCACCGCGAAGCCGACCATGTACGTGGCCAACGTGAAGGAAAACGGCTTCGAGAACAACCCGCATCTGGACGCGGTGACGAAGTTCGCGGCGGCGGAAAACGCGCCGGTCGTCGCTGTGTGCGCGGCAATCGAAGCGGAAATCGCCGACCTCGACCAAGCCGACATGGAAGTGTTCCTCGAGGACATGGGCATGGAAGAGCCGGGCCTGAACCGTGTAATCCGCGCGGGTTTCAAGCTGCTGGGCCTGCAAACGTACTTCACGGCCGGCGTGAAGGAAGTGCGCGCGTGGACCATCCATATCGGCGACACCGCGCCTCAGGCGGCGGGCGCGATCCACACCGACTTCGAGCGCGGCTTCATCCGCGCGCAGACGATCGCCTTCAACGACTTCATCACCTACAAGGGTGAACAAGGCGCGAAGGAAGCCGGCAAGATGCGCGCCGAAGGCAAGGAATACGTCGTGCACGACGGCGACGTGATGAACTTCCTGTTCAACGTCTGACGCCTCGTATCAGTATCAGGCGGCGGCAATCAGCGAACCACTGAATGCCGCGGCATCATCTCCGCGAAAACAGAAAGCCCGCTCGATGCGGACTTTCTGTTTTACTGCCGGCCCGCTACGTTGGGCTTCGCGCACTGGAGCGGCATGGCGACTCCCGCCTTGATCGCCGCCATTTTCTGCGGTGAATCCGCCAGCACCGCATCGATCCCGAGACACGCCGCGGTCCGATAATCGTCCGCATTGTTCACCGCGATCGCGACGATCCGCACGTCGGGCTTCTGCCGGAAGCAGGCGAGCGTCGCGGGTGTCCACAGCGACGCCTCGACGTCGGAGCGGCCTTCGCCGAGCGTGAATTTCTCCACCACCGTCATCGCCCGATGCAACTCGAACGCTGTCGACGTATGTTCGGCAGGCGCATCCACGCAGCCTTGATTGAGCAGCACCCGCACGAGCCGCCCGCGCGTTGCGTCGCGCGACTCAAACAGCCTGGCCTGTGGATAGGCCGCGAAACTTTGCTGGTAGTCCGCTTCAGTCGAATAGATCGTCACGCGCGGCCACGCGTTCTCCTCGTCCAATACGCGCGCTACAGCCTGCGCCTGCGGCGCGGCGGGCAGCGCTTTCATATCGAGGATGATCGGCATGGCGGCCGGGATCGCCTGGAGCGCGTCGCGCAGCGCCGGAACGCCGACCGGATGATCGCGATAAGGATACGCATCGCCTCGGCGGAAACGCCAACCGGCGTTCACACCCGCCAGTTCCGCCGCAGTGAAGGCGGACACCGGCCCCTTCGCGTCGCTCAGCGCCGACAGATCGGCCGGCCGGTACAGCACGGGTACGCCGTCCTTGCTCAACTGAACCGTGAGCCACATCGCATCGGCATGATGCGCGACCGACAGGCGAATCGCTTCGAGCGTGTTCTCCGGAGCGTCGCCCGTACCGCCGCGATGCGCGATGATCTGCGGCAGCGAGGCCACAGGCGCTGCCCGATCGTCCGCCGTCACAGGCGTCAGCGCACAACCCGCCAGCATAAGACCCGCTATCGAACCGCCAATCGAACCACGAACCGCCAATCGCATTGAATCTGGCATCTGGAATCCTGATTTATGAGCAGCTTTCCGCTCCCCATCAGCCGGTGTTAGTTTGCGGCATCCGGCGCCTGGCAAAAGCGGCTCGCCGCTTGGCCAACGTCGCGAGACTGTCATCGAACACAAATAGAATCGCGCGATTCGCATCCGCGCCCCGTTCCGACCAGGAGACAAATCGATGAGTTGCAAGCCGCTGTTCCGTTCGCTGTCCGTAGCTGCCGTCCTGAGCTTAGGCGTTAGCCAGGCGGCCCACGCCGCGACTGAAATCCAGTTCTGGCACGCCATGGAAGCCGCCCTCGGCGAACATCTGAACGACATCGCCAACGCGTTCAACGCGTCGCAGAGCGACTACAAAATCGTACCGGTGTTCAAAGGCCCCTACGACCAGACGCTCGCCGCCGGCATTGCCGCTTACCGCAGCGGCAACGCGCCCGCCATTTTGCAGGTCTATGAAGTCGGCACTGCGACAATGATGCAGGCGAAGAAAGCGGTGATCCCGGTCTCCGAGGTGTTCAAGCAAGCGGGCGTGCCGCTCGACCAAAAGGCCTTCGTGCCGACCATCGCGAGTTATTACAGCGACTCCAAAACCGGCGAGCTGATCTCGATGCCGTTCAACAGCTCCACGCCGGTGCTGTACTACAACAAGGACGCCTTCAAGAAAGCCGGGCTCGATCCGAATCAGCCGCCCAAAACCTGGGCTGAAGTGGCAACGGACGCGCAGAAACTGAAGGCCTCGGGCATGGCGTGCGGCTATTCTTCCGGCTGGCAAAGCTGGATTCAGCTCGAAAACTACAGCGCGTGGCACGGCGCGCCGTTCTCTTCGGAGAACAACGGTTTCGACGGCGCGGATGCGCAGCTCGAATTCAACAAGCCGCTCCAGGTCGCGCATATCCAGTTCCTGCAGAACATGCAGAAAGAAGGCACCTTCACCTATGTCGGCCGCAAGGACGAAGCTATGTCGAAGTTCTATAGCGGCGACTGCGGGATCATCACGAATTCGTCGGGTTCGCTCGCCACCATCAAGAAGTATGCGAAGTTCAACTTCGGCAACGGCATGATGCCGTACGACGCGAGCGTGAAGGGTGCGCCGCAGAACGCGATCATCGGTGGCGCTAGCCTGTGGGTGCTGGCGGGCAAGGATCCGGCCGTCTACAAGGGTGTGGCGAAATTCCTCTCCTATTTGTCTTCGGCGCCGGTTGCCGCGAAGTGGCACCAGGACACCGGTTATCTGCCGGTCACCAACGCCGCCTATCAGTTGACCCAGCAGCAAGGCTTCTACGAGAAGAACCCGGGCAGCGACACCGCGATCAAGCAGATGCTCAACAAGCCGCCGCTGCCGTACACGAAGGGGCTGCGTCTGGGCAACATGCCGCAGATCCGCACCATCATCGACGAAGAACTCGAACAGGTGTGGGCACAGAAGAAGACGCCGAAAGAAGCGCTCGATTCGTCCGTGTCGCGTGGCGACGAGCTGCTGCGCCGCTTCGAGAAAGCCGGTAGCTAAGCAACTGGTTAAGCCTCTGGCGTAACGGATATCGGCGCTGGCACGCCGATATCCGCCTCTGCAGCCCTTTGGGAATTCTCGATGGAAAAGCGCTCTAGCTTCGGCACCAGCGTACTGCCCTACCTGCTGGTTGCGCCGCAACTCCTGATCACACTGCTGTTCTTTCTGTGGCCCGCCGGCGAGGCGCTCCGGCAATCCACGCAGACTCAGGACGCGTTCGGCACGTCGAGTGAATTCGTCGGGCTGGCCAATTTCAAGCAGCTGTTCGCCGATCCGCTTTACCTCTCGTCGTTCAGCACAACGCTGATTTTCTGTGCGTTCGTCACGGTGTCCGGCCTCCTGATCTCGCTGCTGCTGGCGGTCTGCGCCGATCGCGTGACGCGCGGTGCGAAGGCCTATCAGACCCTGCTGATCTGGCCATATGCGGTCGCGCCCGCGATCGCCGCCGTGCTGTGGTCGTTCCTGTTCAACCCGAGCATCGGCCTCGTCACCTATGGGCTCGCGAAGTACGGCATCGTGTGGAATCACGCGTTGAACGCGAGCCAGGCGATGTTTCTGGTCGTGCTGGCTTCGGTGTGGAAACAGGTCAGCTATAACTTCCTGTTCTTCTATGCGGGTTTGCAGGCGATTCCGCGCTCGCTGATCGAAGCGGCGGCAATCGACGGCGCCGGTCCCGTGCGGCGCTTTTTCGGCATCGCGCTGCCTTTGCTTTCGCCGACCAGCTTCTTCCTGCTGGTCATGAACATCACCTACGCCTTCTTCGACACCTTCCCGGTGATCGACGCCGCGACCGGCGGCGGCCCCGCGCAATCGACCCGCACGCTGATCTACAAGATCTTCGCCGAAGGTTTTCAGGGGCTCGACATCGGCAGTTCGGGCGCGCAATCGGTCGTGCTGATGGTGATCGTCGTCGCGCTGACGGTCGTGCAATTCCGCTTCATTGAACGCAGGGTTCAATACTCATGATCGAGAACCGCCGCGGTTTCGACCTGTTCTGCCATGCAGTGCTGATTCTCGGCGTCGCGCTGGTGGTGTTTCCCGTGTACGTCGCGTTTTGCGCGGCGACGATGAGCGAGCACGAAGTGTTCAGCGTGCCGCTGTCGCTGGTGCCGAGCACGCATCTGTTCGAGAACATCGCCACCGTCTGGACACAAGGCAGCGGCAACGCGGCCGCGCCGTTCGGCCGCATGCTGTTCAACAGCCTCGTGATGGCGCTGGTGATCTCGATCGGCAAGATCGCCGTGTCGATGATCTCCGCGTACGCGATCGTATTCTTCCGCTTTCCGTTTCGCAATCTGGCGTTCTGGCTGATCTTCGTCACGCTGATGCTGCCGGTCGAAGTGCGTATCTTTCCGACCGTGCAAGTCGTGTCGTCCATGCATCTGAGCAATACGTACAGTGGTTTGACCTTGCCGCTCATTGCATCGGCGACCGCGACGTTTCTGTTCCGGCAGTTCTTCATGACGCTGCCCGACGAACTGATGGAAGCCGCGCGCATCGACGGCGCAGGCGCCATGCGTTTCTTCTGGGACGTCGTGCTGCCGCTGTCCAAGACGAACATGGCGGCGCTCTTCGTCATCACCTTCATCTACGGCTGGAATCAGTATCTGTGGCCGATCCTGATCACGAGCCAGCAATCGCTGACGACCGCAGTGGTCGGAATCAAGAGCATGATCGCGTCCGGCGACACCGCGACCGAATGGCATCTGGTCATGACCGGGACACTGCTCGCCATGTTGCCGCCGCTCGTCGTCGTGTTGACGATGCAGCGCTGGTTCGTGCGCGGGCTGGTGGATTCGGAAAAGTAGACGCCGCCGCAATGCGCGCTCCGGCATCGAATTAAAAACACCGCGCGATCCGCGGATGCAACGAAAGGCTAAAACGGCATGGCTGCACTGACTCTGCAAAGCGTTAAAAAAACCTACGACGGCAACCAGTTCGTGCTGCACGGCATCGACGTAGAAGTCGCCGACGGCGAATTCGTCGTGATGGTCGGCCCGTCCGGTTGCGGCAAATCGACGTTGCTGCGGATGGTGGCCGGGCTCGAGGGCATCTCCGACGGAACGATCTCGATCGCCGGCAAGGTGGTCAATCAACTGGAGCCGAAGGATCGCAACATCGCGATGGTGTTTCAGAACTACGCGCTGTATCCGCATATGAGCGTGGCCGAGAACATGGGTTATGCGCTGAAGATCGCGGGCGTGGACCGTGCGCAGATTGTGAAGCGCGTGCAGGATGCCGCGCAGATTCTCGAGCTTGAACCACTCTTGCAACGCAAGCCGCGTGAGCTGTCCGGCGGTCAACGGCAACGTGTCGCGATGGGCCGCGCGATCGTGCGCGAACCCGCGGTGTTTCTGTTCGACGAACCGCTGTCGAATCTCGACGCCCGTTTGCGCGTGCAAATGCGCCTCGAAATCCAGCGCCTGCATGCCCGGCTTGCCACCACGAGCCTCTACGTCACGCACGATCAGATCGAAGCGATGACATTGGCGCAGCGCGTGATCGTGATGAACAAAGGCCACGCCGAACATATCGGCGCGCCGACCGAGGTCTACGAGCGGCCGGCGACGGTGTTCGTCGCCAGCTTCATCGGCTCGCCGGGGATGAATCTGCTGGAAGGCCGCCTATCCGACGACGGTTCGACGTTCGAGGTGGCCGGCAATGGTCCGAAGCTGCCCCTGGCAGGCGTGGCCGCGATTGGCCGCGAAGTCGCAAAGGGACGCGAATGGACGCTCGGCATTCGCCCGGAGCACATGACACCGGGACAAGCCGGCGCCACGCAGGCCACGCTCACCGTCGATTCCTGCGAACTGCTCGGCGCGGACAATCTCGCGCACGGCCGTTGGGGCAATCACGACGTGACGGTGCGCTTGCCGCACGCGCACCGGCCCACGGCGGGCGAAGCGCTGCAAGTGGCGCTGCCCGCGCAGCATCTGCACTTCTTCGATCCGTCGACTGGACGACGCGCGAACTGATCCCCCTGCCGCCTCACGCTCGCCCCGAAGTACAATGCCACCTGCACGCTCCGCCCGCGCGCGCCGCATCGTCTAGCTCGACGCCGCGCCGGCGGTAACCGGGCACACTGCCCGGCCCTGACACCGATTACCCATTCACCCACGACCGCCGCCCTCACGGGGCTGGCGGCGTCAACGTCTATTGCAAGCAAATGGCCCAATACGTCTTCACCATGAACCGGGTCGGCAAAATCGTGCCGCCCAAGCGTCAAATCCTGAAAGACATCTCGCTGTCGTTTTTCCCCGGCGCGAAAATCGGTTTGCTCGGCCTGAACGGCTCGGGCAAGTCGACGCTGATCCGCATCATGGCCGGTGTGGACAAGGACATCGAAGGCGAAGCCACGCCGATGCCGAACCTGAACATCGGCTATCTGCCGCAGGAGCCGCAACTCGATCCGAACAAGACGGTGCGTGAAGCGGTCGAAGAAGGTCTCGGCGACGTCTTCAATGCGCAAAAGAAGCTCGACGAAATCTACGCCGCGTACGCGGAGCCGGACGCCGACTTCGACGCACTCGCGGCCGAACAGGCGAAGTACGAAGCGATCCTCGCCACCAGCGAGGGCGGCAACGCGGAGCAGCAGATCGAAATCGCCGCCGACGCGCTGCGTCTGCCGGCATGGGACGCAAAGATCGAGCATCTGTCGGGCGGCGAAAAGCGCCGCGTCGCGCTGTGCAAACTGCTGCTCGAAAAACCGGACATGCTGCTGCTCGACGAGCCGACCAACCACCTGGACGCGGAATCGGTCGACTGGCTCGAACAGTTCCTGACGCGCTTTCCGGGCACCGTCGTCGCCGTGACTCACGATCGCTACTTCCTCGATAACGCGGCCGAGTGGATTCTCGAACTCGACCGCGGCTACGGCATTCCGTGGAAGGGCAATTACAGCAGCTGGCTCGACCAGAAAGAAGAGCGGCTGAAGCAGGAAGAGTCGTCGGAATCGGCGCGCCAGAAGGCGATCAAGAAGGAACTGGAGTGGGTGCGCCAGAATCCGAAGGGCCGTCAGGCGAAGTCGAAGGCGCGTATCGCGCGCTTCGAGGAACTGAATAGCCAGGACTACCAGAAGCGCAACGAAACCCAGGAAATCTTCATTCCGGTCGGCGACCGTCTCGGCAATGAAGTGATCGAATTCAAGAACGTCAGCAAGTCGTATGGCGACCGTTTGCTGCTCGATAACGTCAGCTTCAAGATTCCGGCGGGCGCGATCGTCGGCATCATCGGGCCGAACGGTGCGGGTAAGTCGACGCTGTTCCGCATGCTGACCGGCCGCGAACAGCCGGATTCGGGCGAGATCGTGCAAGGGCCGACGGTCAAGCTCGCGTACGTGGACCAAAGCCGCGACGCTCTGGACGGTTCGAAGACCGTATTCGAAGAGATCTCCGGCGGCGCGGACGTGCTGACGGTCGGCAAGTACGAAACGCCGTCGCGTGCGTATATCGGCCGTTTCAACTTCAAGGGCGGCGATCAGCAGAAGGTGGTCGGCAATCTGTCGGGTGGCGAGCGCGGCCGGTTGCATCTGGCCAAGACGCTGATCGCGGGCGGCAACGTGCTGCTGCTGGACGAGCCGTCGAACGACCTCGACGTCGAAACGCTGCGCGCGCTCGAAGACGCGTTGCTGGAATTCGCCGGCTCCGTGATGGTGATCTCGCACGATCGCTGGTTCCTCGACCGGATCGCCACGCACATCATCGCGTTCGAAGGCGATTCGCAAGTCACGTTCTTCGACGGCAATTACCAGGAATACGAAGCGGACAAGCGTGCGCGTCTGGGCGAAGAAGGCGCGCGTCCGAAGCGCCTGCGTTACAAGCCGATCACACGGTAAATTCCAGAGACGGCGGCCCGCTCGTCGGCTAACGGGCGGGCGGTTCGCAGGCCTGCCTTGCAGGCCCTTTTATAGGCCGTTCGCCAACCTTTTTCAGGCCATTCGAAGCCATCGGCTCGCGCGATTTCCAGGCGCCGCATGGCCACACGGTGAGCCGCGCGGTTTAAACCTTATACCGGCAGACCCAGCTCGCGCAGTTTCGCTTCGGTTTGCGCGGCACCGGTGTGATGCACGCCGTACCAGCCGAGTGCCGTTGCGGCCTCGGCGTTTTTCAGATTGTCGTCGATGAAAATCAGTTCGGCTGGCTGGATCCCCGGCAATTGCAGCTCGATGCGCCGGCGCATTTCCGCGAAGATCGCCGGATCGGGCTTCACCAGCTTCACGCGCCCCGACACGACGATATCGCGAAACCGCCGCAGCACCGGGTAGTGCTCCCACGCATACGGAAAGGTTTCCGCCGACCAGTTCGTCAGCCCGAACAACGGCACGCCGGCGGCTTCGAGTTTTTCCATCGTCGCCACGCCCTCTTCCAGCACGCCCGCCAGCATCTCGTGCCAACGCTCGTAGAACGCGCGGATCAGCGGCTCGTGATCGGGAAACTTCGCGATCAGCTCGTCCGTCGCCTCGACGATCGGCTGGCCGCCGTCCTGACGGATCACCCAGTCCATCGAACAAACGTGCGTCAGAAACCAGCGGCGCTCAGTGTCGTCCGGAATCAAATGGCGATACAGATACTCGGGACTCCAGTCGATCAACACGCCGCCGAAATCGAACACGACTGCCTTGATGGCCATGCACTCTCCGTCTGTATATCAGTGAATCGCGCCGCTGCGTTTCAGACCGGTTGCGTGCGCAACTCCAGCCACGCCTTCGCGTCGCCCGACACATGCGGCGACAGGCGCGTGCGCACCGTCTCGTGATAGGCGTTCAGCCACGCGCGTTCGTCGTCGCGCAGCAGCGACAGATCGAGGCAACGCGTGTCGATCGGGCACAGCGTCAGCGTCTCGAACCTGAGGAAATCGCCGAACTCGGTTTTCTCGGCGGATACGTTCAGCACGAGGTTTTCGATCCGCACACCCCACTTGCCCGGTCGGTAAATGCCCGGCTCGACCGAGGTGATCATGCCCTCTTCCATCGCGGTCCACGGTTCGGCCGGCGCGTAGTGCGAAATCACCTGCGGGCCTTCGTGCACGTTCAGGAAGTAGCCCACGCCGTGACCCGTGCCGTGACCGTAATCGGCGCCGGCTTCCCAGATCGGCGCGCGGGCGATCGCGTCGAGCATCGGCGAACGGATGCCGCGCGGGAATTGCGCGCGCGACAGCGCCATCGTGCCTTTCAGCACGATCGTGAAATCGCGCCGCTGCTCGTCGCTGACGGTGCCGACCGGCACCACGCGGGTGATGTCGGTCGTGCCGCTCAGATATTGCGCACCGGAATCGATCAGCAGAAGGCCGTTGCCTTCGATGACCGAATGCGCTTCTTCGGTGGCGCGATAGTGCGGCATCGCACCGTTCGCGTTGAAGCCGGCGATCGTCGCAAAGCTCAGCGACACAAAGCCGGGACGGCGTGCACGCGCAGCCGTCAGGCGTTCGTCGATGGTCAGTTCAGTGATCGTTTCACGGCCGAGCGCGCTTTCGAACCACGCGAAAAACTCCGCGAGCGCCGCGCCATCCTGCTCCATCGTTTCGCGCACATGTTCCGCTTCGGCTTCGGTCTTGCGCGATTTGAAGAAGGTGGACGGATTGACTGCCTCGACGATCTTCACCGCCGGCGGCACCGATTGCAGCGAGCCATAAGTGATCCGGCGCGGGTCGATCAGCAGCGTGCCGCTCACGGGCAATGCGGCGAGCGCGTCCGCCGTCTTCGCGTACGGCTCGATGCTGATGCCGTCACGCGCGAGCGCGTCGGCCAGTGCTTGCGGCACCTTGCCGTCGGCGACGAAGAGCGAGCCCTGCTCCAGACCGATCAGCGCATGCGCGACGAACACCGGGTTGTAGCTGACGTCGGCGCCACGCAGATTCAGCAGCCACGCGAGGTCGTCGAGCGTGGAGATGAAGTGCCATTGCGCGCCCATCTCCACCATTGCGCGGCGAATCTGCGCGAGCTTATCCGAACGGGCGAGGCCCGCGTGCGGCGCCGCGTGCTCGAACACCGCGGCGGCCGGCAGCGACGGACGCTGCGGCCAGATCGCGTCGAACAGATCGACGTCGGTGCGCAGCTTCACGCCGCGCGCGGTGAGCGCCTGGGTCAAGGCGCGCGCCGCCGCCACCGCGAGCACCGCGCCGTCTACGCCGACCGTGCCGCCCGTCACAACGTTCTGCGCAAGCCAGTCGACATGCGGCGCGGTTTGCTGGCCACCGGTCATCTTCATCAACTGAACGCCGGTGCCGGCGAGTTGCGCGTTGGCCTGTTCCCAATAGCGGCTGTCGGTCCAGACGCCCGCGAAATCGGCGGTCACGATCAACGTACCGGCCGAGCCGGTGAAACCCGACAGCCACTGCCGGCCCTGCCAGCGGCCAGGCAGATATTCGGACAGATGCGGATCCGCGGACGGCACGAGGTAGGCGGCCACGCCTTCGCGCGCCATTGCGCTGCGCAGCGTGGCGAGCCGTTCGGGAATGGAGGAGGTTTCGGGGAGTCGGGCATTCATCGGGGTCACCTGCAAATATTCATCGACGGGAAAGCAAGCCGACCGTCACAGCAACGGCGATCAACGCAATGGCGGCGCACACCGGCCATTCGAGCGTATCACCATCGTGAAAGAGACCCACCACGTTGCCGGCCATCCGGGCGACCGCCGCGCCCAGCACACCCGCCAGCAACGCCAGCCACCATTGCGCGCGGCTCGAACGGCGCAGCGGATGCAGCCACCAGCCCGCGAGGCCGATCACCGCGCCGAGCACTACGATTCCGGGCCATCCCATCAGCGATCGGCCTCACGCAGTTTCGGATTCGTCTCATGGCCGCACGATGCCTCACCAGCTAGCATTTTTGTCTCTTTCACTATATAGGTCTGCACGGCGCTTTCCGCATAGCGGTTGAGTTTAGGGGTCGGGGTGATGTTAGGCAAGCTGCAAGCCTTACGAACAAACCTAGTGCCGGTGCGTGGCCTGCTGACAAGGCGTCATGCGAATCGCCCTTATCGAGCCGGACTTGCGTCACGCTGAACTGGTTGGCCGGCTGATCTTTGCCGGCGGCCATGCCTGCCAGCACTTCGCCGCCAGCGCGCCGTTCCTGAGCCGCGCCGCCGACGAATTCTTCGATCTCCTCCTCACTGGAAGCTGGGCCGGCGACTGCCCCGCCGAAGACGTGATTCCACGCGCCCGCTCCATTCTGCCGAGCCTGCCGGTGATCGTCCTGATGTCGGAGCCGCGCGAAAGCCAGATCGTCGCCGCGCTGCACGCCGGCGCGGACGACTGCCTGATCAAGCCGGTTCGCGGACCGGAAATGCTGGCGCGCGTCGACGCGCTGCTGCGCCGTGCAGGCCTGCGGCGGCCGCACAACCGGCGGCGCGATGTCATCGGCGGCTATGCGTTCGACGCCGCACAGTTCTCCGTCACTTTCCGTAGCCAGACTGTGGCACTGACGCCGAAGGAATTCCGCTTTGCGCTGCTGCTGTTTGCCAATCTGTCGCGGCCTGTGTCGCGCGCGCATATTCTCGAAACCGTCTGGACGCGCCGCCGCGACGTAAGGTCGCGCACCGTCGACACTCATGCCTCGCGCGTGCGGACCAAATTGCAACTGCGCCCCGAGCACGGCTATTGCCTGACGCCGCTCTATGGCTACGGCTACCAGCTCGACGCAGTCCCGCCGGAAGCCGTTGAGAAAGCCGGTGAGGCGAGCGGAATGAAAGAATCGTGAAAACGCTATAATATTGGGCTAAACCATAGCTCCCCATATGCAGCTCCTAACGATCGGAATCAATCACCACACTGCGCCTGTCGCCTTGCGCGAACGCGTGGCGTTTCCGCTCGAACAGATCAAGCCTGCATTGGACACCTTCAAGAGCGTCTGGCTCGGCCGCACCGCCCGCACGGCGCCGGAGGCTGCGATTCTGTCCACCTGCAACCGCACCGAACTCTACTGCGCGACCGACGACCAGGCCGTGCGCGAAGCCGCGATCCAGTGGTTCTCGAAGTACCACAACCTGCCGGTCAACGAACTCGCGCCGCACGTGTATGCGCTGCCGCAGTCGGAAGCCGTGCGCCACGCGTTCCGCGTCGCGTCGGGGCTGGATTCGATGGTGCTCGGCGAGACGCAAATCGTCGGACAAATGAAGGATGCGGTGCGCACCGCATCCGAAGCGGGCGCGCTCGGCACGTATCTGAACCAGTTGTTCCAGCGCACGTTCGCCGTCGCGAAGGAAGTGCGCAGCACGACCGAAATCGGCGCGCAGTCGGTCTCCATGGCGGCAGCCGCCGTGCGGCTCGCTCAGCGTATTTTCGACAAGGTTTCGAACCAGCGCGTGCTGTTCATCGGCGCGGGCGAAATGATCGAGCTGTGCGCGACTCACTTCGCCGCCCAGCAGCCGCGCGAGCTGGTGGTCGCAAACCGCACCGCCGAGCGCGGCACGCGTCTCGCCGAACGCTTCAACGGGCGCGCCATTCCGCTGTCGGAACTGCCCACGCGGATGCACGAATTCGACATCATCGTGTCGTGCACCGCGTCGACCTTGCCGATCATCGGTCTGGGCGCCGTCGAACGGGCGGTGAAAGCACGCCGTCACCGGCCGATATTCATGGTCGATCTGGCTGTGCCGCGCGACATCGAACCCGAAGTCGGCAAGCTCGAAGACGTGTTCCTCTACACCGTTGACGACCTCGGCGCGATCGTCCGCGAAGGCAATGCTTCGCGGCAAGCCGCGGTCGCGCAGGCCGAAGCGATTATCGAAACGCGCGTGCAGAATTTCATGCAATGGCTCGACGCGCGCAGCATCGTGCCGGTGATCCGCCATATGCACACGCAGGCCGACGTGCTGCGCCGCGCCGAAGTCGAACGCGCGCAGAAAATGCTCGCGCGCGGCGACGATCCGGCCGCGGTGCTCGAGGCGCTGTCGCAATCGCTCACCAACAAGCTGATCCACGGGCCGACGCACGCGTTGAATCGCGCGAGCAGCGAAAACCGTGACACGCTCATTGAACTGATGAGCGGCTTCTACAAACACTCCGGCTCTTCGGAGCGTTAGCGGCGCAGCCACTGCCGCGCCGTCCGTGCCACGGAAAGTGGCCCGCGACGTGCTTCTGTTCAGGGCATCTGCCCACTTCCCTAGTCGTCGTCCTTTCCGGAGCCCGCTCCGAAACCCGTCCGATGAAAACGAGCATGCAACGCAAGCTCGACCAGCTCACTACCCGGCTGGCCGAACTAAACGATCTGTTGAGCCGCGAGGACATCACCGCGAATCTCGACCAATACCGCAAGCTCACGCGTGAACACGCCGAGCTCGGGCCGGTCGTCGAACACTACGCGCTGTGGCGTCAGGCAATGAACGACGCGGCGACCGCGCAGGAACTGCTGGCGGACACGTCGATGCGCGACTTCGCCGAAGATGAAATTCGCGCGGCGCGCGAGCGGATGGACAAGCTCGGCGCGGAATTGCAAAAAATGCTGCTGCCGAAAGACCCGAACGACGACCGCAACATCTTCCTCGAAATCCGCGCCGGCACCGGCGGCGACGAATCCGCGCTGTTCGCGGGCGACTTGCTGCGCATGTATCTGCGCTTTGCCGAACGCAATCGCTGGCAGGTGGAGATGATGTCGGCGAGCGAATCGGATCTCGGCGGCTACAAGGAAGTGATCGTGCGGATCGCCGGCGAAGCGGCGTATTCGAAACTCAAGTTCGAGTCCGGCGGTCATCGCGTGCAGCGCGTGCCGGCGACCGAAACGCAGGGCCGTATTCATACCTCGGCATGCACGGTCGCGGTGATGCCCGAAGCGGACGAAATCGGCGAAGTCGAGATCAATCCGGCCGATCTGCGGATCGACACCTTCCGCGCGTCCGGCGCGGGCGGTCAGCACATCAACAAGACCGATTCGGCCGTGCGCGTCACGCACTTGCCGACCGGGATCGTCGTCGAATGTCAGGACGACCGTTCGCAGCACAAGAACAAGGATCGCGCGCTGAAGGTGCTGGCCGCGCGCATCAAGGACAAGCAGGCGCACGAGCAGCAGGCGAAGGAAGCGGCCACGCGCAAGAACCTGATCGGCTCGGGCGACCGCTCGGAACGGATTCGCACGTACAACTTCCCGCAAGGACGGCTGACGGATCACCGGATCAACCTCACGCTGTATCGGCTCGACGCGCTCATGGACGGCGATCTCGACGAATTGATCGCGGCGCTCGTCAGCGAACATCAGGCGGAGTTGCTGGCTTCGCTGGGCGACGCGGACTAAGCGCGGATGAGTCCGACTACGCCCGCCGCGCTGTTGCGCGCCTCGCGCCTGCCGCCGCTCGAAGCGCGCATTCTGCTGACGCACGCGCTCGGCTGGCGGCGCACCGAATTGATTACGCGCAGCGACGATGCGCTGGACCCGGCTGCGGTCGCCCGCTACCAGGCGCTGGAAGCGCGGCGCGTAGCCGGCGAGCCGGTGGCGCAACTGGTCGGCACGCGGGAGTTTTTCGGGCTCGACTTCGACGTCACGCCGGACGTGCTGATACCACGTCCCGAAACCGAACTGCTGGTCGAAACCGCGTTGGTGGCGATGGAAGGCATCTCGCGGCCGCGCGTGCTCGATCTCGGCGCCGGTACCGGCGCGATCGCAATCGCGATTGCGTCGACGCGGCCGGACGCGCGGGTCTGGGCACTGGACCGTTCCGCCGAAGCGCTAGTGGTCGCCACACGCAATGCCACGCGTCTGCTCGACGCACAGCGCCCGGGCGGCGCTTTGGTGCTCACGCAAAGCAATTGGTACGAGGCGCTCGACGCCACGCTGCGCTTTGACGTCATCGTCAGTAATCCGCCTTATATTGCGAGCGGCGACCCGCACCTGTCCGAAGGCGATCTGCGTTTCGAACCGCGCGGCGCGCTCACCGACGAGGCCGACGGTCTCAGCGCGATCCGCGCGATCGTGGCCGGCGCGCCAACACGTTTGAGCGCCAAAGGCGTATTGTGGATCGAACACGGTTACGATCAGGCCGAAGCCGTCCGCGCACTGCTTTCGGCACAAGGTTTCGCGGAAGTACGCTCAGAGCAGGATCTCGCCGGCATCGAACGGATAAGCGGCGGGCGGTTGCCCGGTTGAGCCTGCCGGCCTCAATCGACATGAAGGCCATGCAGCCAACGCAACCCTCGGCCGGTCTTACCGAAATCCGCTATCATTTCAGCCTATTCCCTACACATAACGGAACCGCAAGGTCAGTCATGGATACGCAACAACGCATCAAGCAAATCGTCGACGAAAACAACGTCGTGCTCTTCATGAAGGGCACCGCCCAGTTCCCGATGTGCGGCTTTTCTGGCCGCGCCATCCAGATCCTGAAGGCGTGCGGCGTCGGTGAAATCAAAACCGTCAACGTTCTCGAAGACGACGAAGTCCGCCAGGGCATCAAGCAGTTCTCGAACTGGCCGACCATTCCGCAGCTCTACGTGAAGGGCGAGTTCATCGGCGGTTCGGACATCATGATGGAGATGTACGAATCGGGCGAACTGCAGCAGCTGTTTGCCGCGGTCTGAGCGGCCGCCGTCCGAACGTCTGCTTCACGCACCTCCACGCGATAAGGCGCCGCAAGCCATGGAAATACGCGCTGCGGCGCCACGCCGGCTGATCGTCGCGATCACCGGCGCGACCGGCGCCATCTACGGCATCCGGTTGCTCGAGACATTGCGCAAACTGGGCGGCGTCGAGAGCCACCTGCTGATTTCGAGCGCCGGCTGGCTCAATATCCAGCACGAACTCCAGCTAACCAAAGAAGACGTGCATCCGCTCGCGGACGTCGTCCATTCGGTCCGCGACGTCGGCGCGAGCATCGCGTCCGGTTCGTTTGCGACGGACGGCATGGTGGTCGCCCCTTGCTCGATGAAAACGCTGGCCAGCATCGCGCACGGCCTTTCCGACAATCTGATTACCCGCGCAGCCGATGTCACGCTGAAAGAACGCCGCCGCCTCGTACTTCTGGTACGCGAAACACCGCTCAACCTTGCGCATCTGCGCAACATGACTGCGGTCACCGAAATGGGCGGCGTGATCTTTCCGCCGTTGCCTGCCTTCTACAACCAGCCGGCTTCGATCGACGAAATGGTCGACCACACAGTGGCTCGCGTGCTGGATCTGTTCGCGCTCGGCCCGGCGCTGTCGCCGGCGTGGCAGGGATTGCGCGGCGCTCAGGGATAGTTGCCGCCTCCCATGCGCTGGCGTCATACGATGTTGCGTTGTGCCGTGTTGCGTTGTGTCGATTAACAACAATCGCGACACAATCAATTCTCTTTTCGCCCGTTTATCAAACACCGGTGCGGGCCTATATTGCTAGCAACCCAATCTCTGCGCCGCGCTCACGCGGCGGCGTTGCTGCCATGAACCGATTACCGTCGCTTTTCCTCTCCCACGGCGCGCCCACGCTGCCGATCGACCCGTCGCTGCCGTCCGCCGAATTCGCCGTGCTGTCGGCGCAATTGCCGCGTCCGGAGGCCGTACTCATGCTGTCGGCCCACTGGGGGACGGCGCAGCCGGTGGCGAGCACGTCCACCGCGCCTGAGACCATCCACGATTTCTACGGTTTTCCGCGTCAGCTGTACGAGATCCAGTACCCGGCTCCGGGCGCACCCGACGTCGCCCGCCGCGCCGCTGCGCTGCTCGGCGAGCACGGCATTCTCGCCAATGCCGAGCCGCACGGACTCGACCACGGCGCATGGGTGCCGATGCTGCTGATGTTTCCGCACGCCGACGTGCCGGTAGCGCAGTTGTCGATCCAGCCGCACATGGACGCCGCGCACCATTTCCGCGTCGGGCGGGCGCTACGCTCGCTGAGGGACGACGGTGTGATGGTGATCGGATCGGGCCAGATCACGCACAACCTGCGCGCCGCCGACTTTTCCGCGCGGCCGGAAGACGCCGATCCGCGCGTCGCCGAATTCACCGATTGGTTCGAGGCCAGGCTCGCCGCACACGACGTCGACGCATTGCTCGACTACCGCCGCCAGGCGCCCTACGCGGTGCTGATGCATCCGACCGACGAGCATCTGCTGCCGGTATTCGCAGCGCTCGGCGCGGCCGACGACGATTATTCGCTGGCCATCCAGTCGCTCGGGACCTACCAGCGATCGTTGGCCATGACGAACTATGTGTTCGGCACCGCCTGACTGAAATAAGGGTGCAACAACGACGCACCAACGAAAAAGCCCGCCTGAGCAACTCAGGCGGGCTTTTTTTCGTCATGCCCTGCCGCCAGACCGCGATCCGGCGGGCAAGGATCAGCGCGGCAAATTAATGCACGCTCATGCTTTCGAGCACTTCGTCGTGCGCCTCACGTTCGTCCAGATACTCCGAGCGATAGCCGGTATTCACGCCCCAGTAGTAGAACACCAGCGAGAATGCGATCACCACCAGCATGTCCCAGCCGTACGGCAGGATGCCGTGGCCGCCGAACTCCTTGCTGCCGATCAGCGATAGGAGCGCCATCACCGGCAGATAGGCCACCAGCCACCAGGCCGCCTTCAGATCGCGGTTCCAGCCACTGAAGCCGGACTTCGCCTGGAAGTAGAAGTACACCGGCAGCGCAACGACCATCAGCAGAATGATTTCGCCGGTCAGCGGCCACTTCGCCCAGTACAGGATCAGCGACGCGCAGACGAACGCGAACGGCGCGATCACCTTCATGCCCGGAATGTGCAGCGGACGCTCAAGATCCGTAGCCGAGCGGCGCAGCGCCATCAGGCTGATCGGGCCAGTCAGGTACGAAATCACGGTCGCGACCGAAATTACCGCCGCCAGCGAACTCCAGCCGCGGAAGAAGAACAGGAAAATGAACGACACCAGCAGGTTGAACCACATCGCCTGACGCGGCACGCCGTAGAACGGATGCACGTTGCCGAACATCTTCGGCATCGTATTGTTGCGCTCCATCGCGTAGATCATGCGCGTGGTGGTCGCCATATAGGTCGTGCCGGTGCCGCTCGGGCTCACGAACGCGTCGACGTACAGCAGGATCGCCAGCCAGTTCAGGTTCAGCGCGATCGCCAGTTCGGCGAACGGCGATGCGAAGTTGAAGTGGTTCCAGCCTTGCAGCACGTCGCTCGGGTTCACCGCGCCGATGTATGCAACCTGAAGCAGCACGTAGATCACCAACGCCAGCAGGATCGAACCGATCACCGCGAACGGCACGCTCCTGGCCGGATTGCGCGCTTCACCGGCGAGGTTGATCGGGCTCTGGAAACCGTTGAACGCGAACACGATGCCGCTCGTCGCCACCGCCGTCAGCACAGCGGACCAGCCGTACGGCGCGAACGTGCTCACTTCGCCGAAGTTTTCCTTGTGGAAACCCGTCAGCATCAGACCGGCGATCGTCGCACCCGGAATGAGGAACTTGAAGATCGTGATCGCCGAATTGGCGCGCGCGAACAGCTTGACGCCCCAATAGTTCAGCAGGAAGTAAATGATCACCAATACGGCGGACAGCAATAGCCCATTGGTTGTTAGCTCTCCATTCACGAATAATGCATGCGCCCATGGATACGGCCACGTGCTCATATATTGAATCGATGCCTCGGCCTCGATTGGAATCACCGAGACGATGGCGATCCAGTTGGCCCACGCGCTGATGAAGCCAACCAGCGCGCCGTGCGAATAGCGCGCATAGCGCACCATGCCGCCGGACTCCGGGAACATCGCGCCGAGTTCGGCATAGGTCAGCGCAATCGCGAGAATCACGACCGCCCCGATAACCCATGCACAAACCGCAGCCGGCCCAGCGATCTTGGCAGCCTTCCACGCGCCGAACAGCCAGCCCGAGCCGATGATCGAACCCAAGCCGGTCAGCAGCAGCGCGAACGGCCCGATGTTCCGTTGTATAGAACTTTTCACGTCTTCTCCTGTGTCAGAACCATGTCGGCACCGCGTGGCATCGCTTGTGGCGCTGAATACGAGGTGACGCTCATGCATGCGCGACCGGTGCAACCGGTGCGCGGCGCGTAGTTTAACGGTTGCACCGTGCCGGTGCAGCGGAACTAAGGGTTCTCCCTAGCAAAATTTTCAGATGAATAGCAAGGTTTGTAAGCGACTTTTGCTCTCGTCTGCCAAAATTTCGTAAAGATGTGGCGAGACTGTTGACCTTCTCTCGAAATCGCCGTATAACGTTCGGGCAGGATTTCAAGCGGCGAGTGAATTGGTCTTTCGTAGTTCGCCCATCAACGGTACTCCGGTTGGTCCCATTACCCCCTTCCTTGATTTTCATGCACCCATTGGGCTTCGGCCTTATTCACCATCTTTAGGAACAAGTAATATGGAAACCGGTACCGTCAAGTGGTTCAATGACGCAAAGGGCTTTGGCTTCATCACGCCGGACGGCGGCGGCGAAGATCTGTTCGCGCATTTCTCGGAAATCCGCACGGAAGGCTTCAAGACGCTGCAAGAAAACCAAAAGGTTACGTTTGAAGTGAAGACGGGCCCGAAGGGCAAGCAAGCTGCTAACATCAAGCCGGTGTAAGCAAGCACGCTTCCTTCTGGACGCAAAAAACCCCGCCTCGGCGGGGTTTTTTTATATCTGTTTCTATTAGGTAGACAGATTATCTTCGCGATATGCGGGCGGTTATCCGAACACTCGCCGTGCGTGAATCCCAAGGCCTGTTGCAACGCTGGCGAGACGATCGCCAAATACCGCTTTCGCATCCGGAAAAGCCGCCGCCAATGCGCCGGACAGAAACGCCAGACCGGTCGAGCCGCCCGTGAAGTAAATCGCGCTGACGTCGCGCGTGGCTACACCGGCTGCCTGCACCGTGTCGCGCGCCGCCTGCACGATACGCAGCGTCTCGTCGTGGCTGGCCTTGATGAGCTGAGTCTCGTCGAACGCGAGGCGCAAGTCGTCTTCCACCTGATCGAGGTCGATCACGGTCTCGCCGCCCGCCGCCACGCCGATCTTCGCCTCTTCCGCGTGCGCCGCCAGCGCATGCCCCAGGCGGCGCTCCACGACCCGTATCAGCCGGTCATGGTGCTTAACCTCGGTAAACAGATGCCGCATCAGCGCGAGTTCGCTGATGCGCTTTGGCGCGTAGACGGTATTGATCAGGTGCCAGGTCGCCAGATCGAAGTAGATCCGGTTCGGAATCTCGCGGCCTTCCGGATCGAGCGTCTGATAGCCGAGCTCGCGCAGAATCGTCACGAGTTCGACGCGGCGGTCGAAGTCGGTACCCGCGATGTGTACGCCGTGATGGGCCAGCACATCGTCTTTGCGCTCGACGCGCTTCATCCGCTCCGGCCCGACCCGCACCAGCGAAAAGTCCGACGTACCGCCGCCGATGTCGGCCACCAGCACGAGACCCTCTTCAGTCAGATGCGATTCGTAATCGAACGCCGCAGCGATCGGCTCATACTGGAAGTGAATCTCGCGCAGGCCGACCGAGCGCGCCGCCGCTTCCAGCTGCTGCTGCGCCAGCTGGTCGGCGCGCGGATCGTCGTCGACGAAAAACACCGGGCGGCCCAGCACGGCGCGGTTGATCGGACCGCCCGCGCTGGCTTCAGCCGAGCGCTTCAGATGGTCGACGAAAATCGCGATTACCTCGGTGTATTTGATCGCCGAGCCGTCGCCCAGATCGGTCGAATTCTCGGCGAGCGGCGAGCCGAGGATGCTTTTCATCGAGCGCATCAGGCGGCCGTCGAAACCGTCGACGTAGGCCTCCAGCGCCGCGCGCCCGAATTCGCGGGTGTTTTCGTCGGTGTTGAAAAAGACCGCGGTCGGCAGCGTCGTGTAGGCGCCTTCGACCGGCGCAAGCCGCAGCGCCGCGCCGTCAGGCACGGCGACGGCCGAATTGGAAGTACCGAAGTCAATCGCGCAATAGTTCATGGCAGGAATCGCCGCTCACGGCTGGCGCGGACAGAAGGGGGAGCGGCTTTGTATCACGAAAGCCCAGCTAGCATCAACTGACGCCGCAAGAACGGCCGCAACCATGGCCAGGACCGCTCTGCGGAATGAAAATTGCTCGTTGGGACAGGATACGCCGCCAATTTTCGAGAATCAGGAGACTGATAGCAATGAGCGCCCCGCCTTCCGCCTCTGTCGACGAAAAAACCTCCGCGGTCATTGACACCGATCTCCCGTCGCGGCTCGACCGCTTGCCGTGGGGACGCTTCCATTCGCTGGTCGTCGTGGCGCTGGGCGTGACCTGGCTGCTCGACGGCCTTGAAGTGACGTTGGCGGGCGCTGTGGCAAGTGCGTTGAAGTCTAGCCCGTCGTTGCACTTCACCAACGCCGAAGTGGGCCTCGCCGGCAGCGCGTACATTGCCGGCGCGGTGCTAGGCGCGCTCGTCTTCGGCTGGCTGACCGACCGCCTCGGCCGGCGCAAGCTGTTCTTCATCACGCTGACGCTTTATCTGGCCGCCACCGCGGTCACCTCGCTGTCGTGGAATCTCGCCAGCTTTCTGCTGTTTCGCTTTCTGACCGGCGCGGGCATCGGCGGCGAGTACACGGCGATCAATTCGACGATCCAGGAATTCACCCCCGCACGTGTGCGCGGCTGGACCGATCTGGGCATCAACGGCACGTTCTGGATCGGCGCTGGACTGGGCGCGGCGGGTTCACTGGTACTGCTCGATCCGCATCTGCTGCCTGCCGACTGGGGCTGGCGCGCCTGCTTCTTTATCGGCGCGGTGCTGGCGCTGGCGATCCTGCCGATGCGCAGGTGGGTGCCGGAAAGTCCGCGCTGGCTGCTTACCCACGGCGGAGAACACCACGCGCGCTCGATCGTCGAGGGCATCGAAACGCGTTTTCTCGACGCCGGCCACCAACTTGCGGACGACGCACTGACGAGGCTGCGCCTGCGCACGCGCGGGCATACGCCGCTACGCGAGGTGTTCGACACGCTGTTCAACCGGCACCGGCGCCGCGCGCTGGTCGGACTGTCGCTGATGACCGCGCAGGCGTTCTTCTACAACGCGATATTTTTCACCTACGCGCTGGTGCTCACCGATTTCTATCAGGTGCCGGGCGAGCGCATCGGCTGGTATCTGTTGCCGTTCGCGCTCGGCAACTTCCTCGGGCCGCTGGTGCTGGGACGGCTCTTCGACGTGATCGGGCGGCGCAGGATGATCGCGGCCACCTACGCACTCTCCGCGATCCTGCTGACGCTGAGCGGCTATCTATTCGAACAGCAGCTATTGACCGTCGTCACGCAGACCATCGCATGGATGGTGATCTTCTTTTTCGCGTCGGCCGCGGCCAGTTCTGCGTATCTGACGGTCAGCGAATCCTTTCCGCTCGAAATCCGCGCCCTCGCGATCGCGGTGTTCTACGCGTTCGGCACGGCGCTCGGCGGCATCGCCGGCCCCGCATTCTTTGGCCGGCTGATCGACACCCATCAGCGCAGCGAAGTGTTTTCGGGCTATCTGGTCGGCTCGGGGCTGATGCTGGCGGCGGCAGTGATCGCCGCGATCTGGGGCATCGATGCCGAGCGCAAATCGCTGGAGCATGTCGCCACGCCGCTTTCGGCCGTCACGGACGACACCGAATAAAAAACGCGCGGTCGGCGCCGCGCGTTTCTCTATACAGCGATGGCGGGACGCTCAGAACGCCTTCTTCCAGCCGCCGCTATAAGCGATGTCGGCAAGCGGCAGACGCTGACGCACCGACTTCTCGCGCTCGCGCAACACCGGATCGAGTTTATCGACGTCTCCATAATGGCCAAGCGAAATGATCGCAATCACCTCGACGTCGTCCGGCAACTTGAATGCCGCGCGAAACGCCTTCGCATCGAAGCCGCTCATCTGATGCGCGGCAAGACCCAGCGCGTGCGCCTGCAATACCAGCGACATCGCCGCCGCACCCGCATCGTACGACGCGCTACGGTTCACTTCGCCCTTGCTGGTCAGCGTGTGCGTGGTCGCAGCGATCAGCACCGGCGCCGGCGCGTTCCAGCCCTGGTTGAACGGCACGAGCGTGGCAAAAGCCTGCTTGAACGCCACTTCATCGACACTGCGGTCGAATACGAGGAAACGCCACGGTTGCACGTTATACGAAGACGGCGCCCAGCGTGCCGCTTCGAGAACCGCTTGCAGATGCTCGCGGCTCACCGGCTCGCTCGAATACGCACGCGGGCTCCAGCGGCCTGCAATCAGCTCGTGAATGGCAACTTCGGTAGGGGCGGGTTTCTTGGTCATGCGCTTCTCTCAGTCGAAATTCATGATCGACGGGCGGCTGCCCGGGGTCACATAGCATAACCGGGCTTGGCCGCGCGCGCTCCGTCAAGTGCGCAGTTAGATTTCACGTCAAGCGCGATAGAAAACGGCCCCGTGCGGGGCCGTTGGCGTTCTAGCGATTTGCTTTGATGCGTGGGCTTCAGATCGCCTGCGGCTGCGGCGCCCGCGCTGGCCGGTTGATGCGCAGCACGATCACGGCGGCGACCAGACACAAGCCGCCCGAAATCATCGACGCCACCGTATAGGTGCCGAGACTCGCACGCAGCATGCCCGCGCCGAGCGCCGCGAACGCCGCGCCCAGCTGGTGACCGGCGACCACCCAGCCGAACACGACGGGGGCCGAGTCCTTACCGTAGACATCGGTGGCGAGACGAACGGTAGGCGGCACGGTGGCGATCCAGTCGAGCCCGTAGAACACCGCGAAGAGCGGCAGACCGAAAAAGTCGATGCCGAACGCGTGCGGCAGATACATCAGCGACAAGCCGCGCAGGCCGTAGTACCAGAACAGCAGCACGCGGCTATTGAAGCGGTCCGACAGCCAACCCGACAAGGTCGTGCCGAACAGGTCGAAGATGCCCATCGCGGCGAGCAGCGATGCGCCCTGCACTTCGGTCATCCCGTAGTCGCCGCACATAGCGATCAGATGCGTGCCGACGTAGCCGTTGGTGCTCGCGCCGCAAATGAAGAAGCTGAAGAACAGCAGCCAGAAATCGCGCGTCTTGCTGGCCATGGCGAGCGTGCCGAACGCAATGGCCAGCGGATTCTGCTTCGTGACGGCGGCGGCAACCGGCGCGTCGTGCGGTTCGCCGTACGGGCGCAGCTTCATGTCGGCTGGCCGCTCCGGCAGCAGGAACACGACGAGCGGCAGCACGACCGCCGCCGCGAGCGCGACGACCCAGACGACCTGGCGCCAGCCGTAGTGCTGGGCGATGGCCGCGAGCATCGGCAGGAACACCAGTTGGCCGGTCGCCGAACTTGCCGTGAGAATGCCCATGACGAGACCACGGCGCGTGGTGAACCAGCGCGTGACAACCGTCGCCGACAGCGACAACGCCGCCACACCCGTCGACCCGCCGACCATCACGCCCCAGATCAGCACCATCTGCCACGGATGCGTCATCAGCGACGACAGCGCGACACCCGCCGCCATCGTGCCGAGCGCGGCGAGCAGCGTGGGACGCACGCCGAAGCGCTGCATGGCCGCGGCCGCGAAGGGCCCCATCAGGCCGTAAAGTGCGATGTTCACGGAGATCGCGAGCGAAATCGTCGCGCGGCTCCAGCCGAACTGATGCTCGAGCGGCACCATCATCACGCTCGGCGTCGCGCGCGTGCCGGCCGCTGCGAGCAACACCAGAAACACCACTGCCACGGTCAGCCAGCCGTAGTGGAAACGCCCGCCAATCAGTTTCGCTGCCCAGTTCATTGCTTCTCCAGTCGACGCGTATCCCGCAGGCTACGCCGTTTCGCATTATTACGACTTCGGTAAAGGACTTGTGACAGATCGGTCACAATGGGTGTTGCGATATTAGTTACTGGTCGGTAACATGTCAAGGCGTCAATTCAATTCAGGTGGCACTCCATGTCTGACAGCGAAACCCCCAAGCCAGCTGGTGCACGGCGTGCGCGCGGCACGCAAACCGCGGGGCCGCAGGCACAGCAGCACTTGCTGCGCGCCGCGGACGAGCTGTTCTATCGCGAGGGCGTGCGAGCGGTCGGTGTCGACGCTGTGGTCGAGCGAGCGGGCGTGAACAAGATGAGCTTGTACCGCCAGTTTTCGTCGAAGGACGAACTGGTGATGGCTTATCTGGAGAGCAAGGACCAGCAGTTTTTCGGTTACGTCGAGAAGAGCTTTGCGAAGCATCCCGGCGAGCCGGCCAAGCAGCTCCAGCAGTATTTCGACGACCTGGCGGTGCGCGCGTCGCTGGACGATTATCGGGGCTGCCCGTTCGTGAATGTGTCGGTGGAGTTTCCAGACACCTCGCATCCGGCACGCCAGTTCGTGTTTCGCAATAAGGCGCGGCTGATGGCGCGGCTCACGGAATTGACGACGGCTGCGGGCGCGGATGATCCGGTGGCCTTGGCGAACGCGCTCGGTTTGATGATCGAAGGCGTGTATGCCGCCAGCCAGACTTACGGGCCGGGCTGCGGGCCGATTCTTGCCGCACCGAAGGTGGCGGCGCAGTTGATCGCCGCTTCATGCGGTTCGGCGCCTGCGGCTTGAACTTTCGAGCCACGGTGGGCTTGCTTTGACCACGGCAGTGACCAGGTATTCGCCCGGTAAGATAGCGTTTTCTCTTCCGTTTTCCGCCCTGCCATGCCGCTGTCTGCCGAATCTCGTGATGCTGTTGTTGCTGCCACTCGCCGTTGGCTGACACGGGCGGTGATTGGGCTCAATTTGTGCCCTTTTGCCAAGGCCGTGCATGTGAAGGGGCAGATTCGCTATGCCGTTAGCGAGGCGGTGGATATGGAAGGGGTGTTGATCGACCTGGAAAGCGAGCTTCAGGCCCTGGTGGCGGCCGATCCCGAGGCAGTGGATACCACTTTGCTGATTTTGCCGCAGGCGCTCGGGGATTTTCTCGAATATAACGATTGCCTGTTTTTTGCCGACAGGATGCTCAAGCAGCTTCGACTTGAAGGCGTTTTGCAGATTGCAAGTTTTCACCCTCATTATCAGTTTGAAGGCAGTGAGCCGAATGATATTGAAAACTATACTAATCGGGCGCCGTATCCTATTTTGCATCTGCTTCGGGAAGACAGCATTGAACGGGCTGTTCGGGCTTTTCCCGATGCCGAGGATATTTATGAGCGGAATCAGGAGACCCTCAGAAAAATTGGCCTTGCGGGCTGGAATGAATTGATGGAACGCGATGGGGAGTGATTGGTTCCCCATATCAACTCAAGGAAGGCGAACGCCCGCGGGAGCACAAAAAATAATCCCTGCCGAAAGTAGTCTTTATACAAAAAACCTTTCCTTCAACTCCCCGATTCCAAGCGTCTCCATCACCTCATTAAGCCGTTCTGCAGGCCGCCGCCTCGGCAAATCCTTATACTGGGCAATAATGAGTTCATTCTTCATGGAATGCTCCCACCCGACGAGCTCGGTAACACTCACCTGATACCCATGAGCTTCCAGCTGTAAGCACCGCAAAACATTGGTAATCTGGCTCCCAAACTCCCGGGTATGCAAAGGATGCCGCCAGATCTCCGTCAAGGCATTCCCAAGCGATTTACTCTTGTTCTGCCGTAAAACGCCAGCCACTTCAGCCTGGCAACAAGGCACCACGACAATAAATTTGGCGCGCTTTTCCAAAGCAAACCGAATCGCATCGTCAGTAGCCGTATTACACGCATGCAGCGCCGTCACGATGTCGATCTCAGCGGGCAACCGCTCCGACGTAATCGAATCGGCCACCGACAGGTTCAGGAACGACATCCCCGTAAAGCCAAGCCGGGCGGCCAGTTCCTCAGATCTCGTCACCAGCTCCTCGCGCGTCTCAATGCCGTATATGTGCGAAGCCCCACCAGCGGCGCCCTGAAACTCCTTGAAGAAAAGGTCATACAGGATAAAACCTAGATAGGACTTGCCCGCGCCGTGGTCGACGAGCGTCACGGCGCCCTGCTTGTCCTTGATCTCTTTGAGCAGCGGCTCGATGAACTGGAACAGGTGGTAGACCTGCTTCAGCTTGCGGCGGCTGTCCTGATTCATCTTGCCGTCGCGCGTCAGGATATGAAGCTCCTTCAACAGTTCGACGGATTGGTTTGAACGGATTTC
The DNA here is from genome assembly GCF_003353175.1 of Paraburkholderia lacunae. Taxonomy (GTDB): domain Bacteria; phylum Pseudomonadota; class Gammaproteobacteria; order Burkholderiales; family Burkholderiaceae; genus Paraburkholderia; species Paraburkholderia lacunae. The sequence continues at coordinate 49,008 of NZ_QHKS01000025.1, forward strand.
GTGGGTTTTGCTGGACATCGTGGGAACCGCCATCGATTGCAACGCGAACGTGCGACAGATGACGGAAAAAGAGAAAAGTTGCTGCCAGTTTACCCAAAGCGCGGCCCGCTCACCTAAGTCGCCGCGTAGACCGTAGGAAAAACACCGCAACCTGGAACACTTCCTGCTCAACAGATGGTACGCGGAACGTCTCCAAAGCGGCGCAACACACCATGCGTGCCGGCTCGCATGACGGCCCCGGCCGGAACACGCATAACTACAGGCTGCCGGCCGTGCCGTCGATCACGCGAACCGAATGCATGTGGGGAAGACGGACCCGGAACACGGTCCGAACGTTACGTAACCTGCAGCGCGCCGCGATCTCAAACGGAAGCGCGCTCGGATAATAGAAGAGGCGGCAATGGATACGATACCCAACGGAAACGTCGAGCAGAAGTTTCAGGAAATGCTGGCCAAGCTCACCGCCACGCCGGCGTGGTCGGAGAAACAGCAGCTCGAACTGGAGATGGCGCGCGATATCTCCAGCGAAATGCTGCGTCTCGCCGAAGTCATGCGTGACGGCAGCGTCGACATGGAAACCTGCCTGACGATGCTCAAATACGCGAAAGTGCTCGACTTCGTCATGACGACGCTCGCTTCGCGCCGCGACATCAAGCCGCAAACGCTGCGGGTCATTTTCAAACTAGCCGGACTCAAAGTGGACGAAGCTTACCCCGGCTGAATCCGCTACGCCGCGACGAAAGCGGGCGCTGCGCTGCCCGCTTTCGCCAGCCCGCATCCGGGTGCAGTTCTACGAGTGCTCGCGGAAGAACGGATCACCTGCTCGGCGCGTCGACCGGTGGCGTGCCTTCATGAAACAAGGTCTTGAGTTGGGCGCGCAGCTCCGGCGAATCCTGATGTTTGTGAACCGTGACGGCGTGTTGCACAGCCGCGTCGAGCAATTCGCTGTCGGTGTCGGCAGACATGGCGACCGTGCAATTCGTTTCGCTAGGGAATTCACGGCAGTCGATGTATTTGCGGGTCATGACAGTCTCCTTCATCTAACTAATAGCCCGCGCGCAAACCATGTCGCGAGGCCACGACGTGGCGGCGGCAGCGTGCAGCGGCATGCGGGCATTGAGCAGGTCTGGGGTGGGAAAGACGCGAACGGCGTCCGATAGAAGGTGTTTGAAAAGTATAGTTCGTGCATGCGAATTGGATAGAAGCGCGCGCGAATCCGGCGCATGCCGAAACGCTGGAATTCAGACGTTTTCAGTCGGCATGGCGGGGCGCCCGTTTGCCCTGGCGTGCCGGCGGTGTGAAAATAGCGCCCTCTTCGCGCCGCCCGATCACCGCATCCGGCAAACGCGCCGCCTCTCCGCTCATCTGCAGGACCGCATGTCACCCTCCTTCGATTCCGCTCGCGCCGCCGTGATCGGCGGCGGCCCAGCCGGTCTGATGGCCGCCGAGGCATTGGCACAGCATGGCGTGCAGGTAGACGTCTACGACGCGATGCCGTCGGTTGGCCGCAAATTCCTGATGGCCGGCAAAGGCGGCATGAACATCACGCACTCCGAGGCGCTCGAGCCTTTTCTCGACCGTTACGGCGCGCGCCGCCCACAGATCGCGCCGCTGCTCGATACCTTCGGGCCCGACGCGTTGCGTGCCTGGTTGCACAGGCTCGGCGTCGAGACGTTTGTCGGCAGTTCGGGCCGGGTTTTTCCGACCGATATGAAAGCGGCGCCGATGCTGCGCGCATGGCTGCACCGGTTGAGAGAAACCGGGGTGCGCTTTCATATGCGCCACAAGTGGCTCGGCTGGAGCGAACAGAGCAATCGCGCAGGCAGCCACGCCACCCGCCACACCCTGCGCTTCGCGACACCCGAAGGCGAACGAACCCTGACTTGCGATGCCGTGGTCTTCGCGCTTGGCGGCGCAAGCTGGCCACGGCTCGGATCGGACGCCGCCTGGGTGCCGCTGATGAGTGCGCGCGAGGTGCCGGTGGCGCCCTTGCGCCCCGCGAACTGCGGCTTCGATGCCGGCTGGAGCCCCTATCTGCGCGAGCGCTTCGCGGGCCAGCCGCTGAAGCCGGTGGCCATCACGGTCACGGATATAGACAAAAAAGTCCACAATCGACAAGGTGAAATACTTCTGACCGAAACAGGTCTCGAAGGGAGCCTGATCTACGCATTGTCAGCAGCAATCCGGGAGCGGATTCTGGCCGACGGCGAAGTCACGATCGCGCTGGATCTGGCGCCAGGCTTGACTTTGGAGCGTGTCATAGCGGAAGTCACATGGCCGCGCGGCTCACGGTCGATGTCGAGTCATCTGCACGGCAGAATCGGTATTGGAGGCGTAAAGCTCGCCTTGCTGCATGAGATTCTGTCGAAGGAAGCCTTCGCTGATACGAACCACCTGGCTCATGCAATCAAGTCGCTGCCAGTGCGGCTCACGCGCGCGCGGCCGATCGAGGAAGCGATCAGCAGCGCCGGCGGGATTCAGTTCGAAGCGCTCGACGCGCAGCTGATGATCGAGCGTCTGCCCGGCGCGTTCTGCGCGGGCGAGATGCTCGACTGGGAAGCGCCAACCGGCGGCTATCTGCTGACGGCCTGCTTGGCTAGCGGCCTGGTGGCTGGGCGCGGCGCTCTGGCGTATCTCGAAGCGCGCGGCGCATCGGTGTAACACGCTGCTTTGTTTGCGGTTGGCGGTTGGCGCGAACGCCGCTCCGCGCCCCTCGTCTAGCGAGCCTTCAGCCGCCACAACGATGTCACTTCAGCCGCACGTGCGGTGTGCAGCGCATCGGTTTCATCGGTCGACTTCGGATGCCGCGGACGAATATCCTCGCGGCCGGCCACCGTCAGCCCCGCATTGTCGATCGCGGCGAGCAGCCATTCGCGTGTGCGCAGACCGAGATGCTCCGCGAAATCCGACATGATCAGCCAGCCTTCGCCGCCAGGCGACAGATGCTCTGCCAAACCGTTCAGGAAACCCAGCAACATGCGGCTGTCCGGATCGTAGACTGCGTATTCGATCGGCGACGCGGGCCGCGCCGGCACCCACGGCGGATTGCAGATGACGAGCGGCGCGCGGCCTTCGGGAAACAGATTTGCCTGCACGACATCGACCTGCTGGTCGTAACCGAGACGCATGAGGTTTTCGCGCGCACAAGCGAGGGCTCGCGGATCCTGATCCGTCGCGATGATTTTCTTCACGCCGCGTTTGGCGAGCAACGCGGCCAGCACGCCGGTGCCGGTGCCGATATCGAACGCCTTGTTCAGCGACGGCAACGGCATGCCTGCGACCAGATCGACATATTCACCGCGTACCGGTGAAAACACGCCGTAGTGCGGATGAATGCGCTCACCCAGCGCGGGAATGTCGACGCCCTTCTTGCGCCACTCGTGCGCGCCAATCAACCCGAGAATTTCGCGCAGCGACACGACGGACGACTCGTCGGTCGACGGCCCATAGGTTTCAACGCAGGCCTGCTGCACGTCCGGCGCGCGGCGCAGCGGAATGGTGTACGCGGCGTCGAGCGGGATCAGGATCATGCCAAGGGTGCGGGCGCGTTGCGACTGCGCCTGACGATGCAGGTTGAACGCGTCGATCGGCGTTTCACCCTGCTTGCGCGGCTTGCGTTCCAGCCGGCGCGTCACTGCTTGCAGCAGTTGGCGGGCGTTCTGAAAGTCGCCGTTCCAGAGCAGCGCGGTGCCTTCGCACGCGAGGCGGTAGGCGGAGTCGGCGGTAGTGCGGTCATCGGCAAGGACGACGCGCTTGGGCGGCGGCACAGCGGCCTCCGAGCGCCAACGCGCGGTGCGGGGGCCGTCGGCTTCGGGCCAGGTGATGGTTGCGGGGCTGGTCATGATGAGGTGGGAAGTGTTTTGCGGGAGTGACGCAGTGAAACGTCGCGTCGTCGGGGGCGTTGCCCGCCGGAGTGATCTTCTTGCTATGCCGACTGACGCCCGAATAGTACCTCTGTCGCCAAGGTTCGCGCTGCGGTATTCGTTAGTGAATGCCGCTGGAGACGCCGATGCTATCGGCTTTCCCGGCGATCGACACGCGTTTCGTAGACTAAAAAGTCCAATATCGACAAGGTGAAAGAGCTTTGGGCAAAACCGGCGTTTTTTTGCTTCGGCGGGACCCGGCCGGCTGCCCTATCCCGACCTACGCCGCAGCCGCCGAATGCATGCTCAGCAAGTCGCGCGCCGCCCACCAGGCATCGGTTGCGGCGGTTTCCCGGCCGGAGATTTGCACCGCGAGCGTGGCGCCGTCGAGCAGCATCACGATCACCGGCGCCAGTACTTTTGCCTGCTCGGCGGACACGAGCTCGGCGGCCAGTTCCCCGATGAACTGCGTCAGCTCAGCCTTTTGCTCGACGGTAATACCGTGGATGCTGCTGCCTTTGTCGGCAAATTCTGACGCGGCGTGCACGAACATGCAGCCGGTGAACATCGCGCTTCTGAACCAGTCCTGATGCCATTCGAAGACACGTTCGAGACGGCCCAGCGGCGTATCCGCCTCGGCGACGAATGCCTTGAGCGACACCGCGCATTGCTCCTGACGCTGCCGCAGCACTGCGATGACGAGATCGGTTTTGGACGGGAAATGCCGGTACATCGTCATTTTCGCGACGCCCGATTCGGCAATGATCCAGTCCACGCCGACAGCATGGTAACCATGCTTGCTGAACAGAATCGTTGCGGTATCGAGAATCTGCTGACGCTTGTCGGACACGACGGCCTTGTTTGTCGAATATCTGGCAAGCGATTATACAAGCGCGTCCATTCGCGAATTGCAACAAGCGGTTTCAGTGATAAGCGCTGTACAGGCAGGATGGTCCATATGGATGTGGTGACGTGTGACTGGACTCGCAGCGTTGAAGGCGCGCGCAGTTGGACCCTTGGCTGCGAACAAACCCGCCCCATGTCTCTCGTCGACCATCGCTCGCACGCGGCCGAATAGCACGCCAGATCTATTCGACTGAATCTCGAGCATGAATCTCGGTCGATGCAAAAAATCGCGCTGCAGTATAGGAGCCCCTTTTTTTGCATTAGTGATCGACGCCGCTCACCAGAACAAAATCACGTTCACTCATTCAAATCGCATATTTATCTTCCATCAAGATAATAGACAGACCGGTATACCTCCGGTATAGTCGCTTCAGCTACGGGGATACACCGTTGCACCGAAGAACCTGAGAGAGTGGCACCGGCGCAATTACAGCCTCTAATGCGTCAATTCAAAAGACCAACATTTCAGTTGCGGACGCATATCGTGTCCGCAACTCGCATTTTCCCGAATCAGCTCGCAATTAACTCGGCGTAGTTAGCTCGACGTAGTTAGTTCGAGTTAATCAGCCGCATCCCAATCAGAACCATTATCGCCGCATTACGCCGGATTATTGCTCACGCACTGAAAGTGTCTAAACGCTGCTGAAAATAAAAAACGGGTTTCTGAAAATCTTCAGAAACCCGTTTCGTACTACTGGTGCCGGCTGCAGGACTCGAACCCGCCACCTCATGATTACAAGTCAAGCGCTCTACCTGATGAGCTAAGCCGGCATGAGGCCGTGATTCTACTTCATTTCACGATCTTAAGGCGAGCCTTTCCTCCACCTTTTGCGCCATCGTCGTCAGGTTGCGGTCCGTCTGCGGCGCTATCCGCTTTGGCGGACGCCGCATCCACCGCCGGCGACACCACGACCGCGCGTGGCGCAGCCCCGCTCGGCACGGCCGGCGACTCGATTTCGTCCGCCAGCTCCGCATCGGCGCCCGAATCCTGCGCCTCGCCGCCCGCCGACTCGACCGGGAACGCCATACCTTGCCCGTTTTCACGCGCGTAGATCGCGAGAATATTGGCGACCGGCACTTCGATCTTGTGCGACTTGCCCGAGAAACGCGCGCTGAACTCGATCCATTCGTTGCCCATCTGCAACTGGCTGGTCGCCTCGAAGCTGATGTTCAACACGATTTCGTTGTCGCGCACGAACTGGCGCGGCACCCGCGTCTGATTGTCGACCCGCACCGCGATATGCGGCGTGTAGCCGTTATCCGTGCACCACTCGTAGAGCGCGCGCAGCAGATAAGGCTTGGTGGAAGTCTCTTGCATCAACAGTCCTCTTGCTGGATGTGGGCGCGCACAAAATCATGAGCGCGCCGCCCTCACCCCAAAGCCAAACTCAACGACGCATCACCTTTTCCGAAGGCGTCAGCGCTTCGATATAAGCCGGGCGGCTGAAAATGCGCTCGGCGTACTTCATCAGCGGTGCAGCGTTCTTCGACAGCTCGATGCCGTAGTGATCCAGACGCCACAGCAGCGGCGCGATCGCCACATCGAGCATCGAGAACTCTTCGCCGAGCATGTACTTGTTCTTCAGAAAGATCGGCGCAAGCTGCGTCAGGCGATCGCGAATGGCGAGGCGTGCCTTTTCGTGATTCTTCTCGGCGGCCTTGCCCTTTTCATTTTCGAGCGTGCCGACGTGGACGAACAGTTCCTTTTCGAAGTTGAGCAGGAACAGGCGGGCGCGGGCGCGTTGAACCGGATCGGCCGGCATCAGTTGCGGGTGCGGGAAGCGCTCGTCGATGTACTCGTTGATGATGTTCGATTCGTACAGAATCAGGTCCCGTTCGACGAGAATCGGCACTTGACCATACGGATTCATCACCGCGATGTCTTCCGGCTTGTTAAACAGGTCGACGTCGCGGATCTCGAAGTCCATGCCCTTTTCGAACAACACCAGCCGGCAACGCTGGGAGAACGGGCAAGTTGTGCCGGAATACAGAACCATCATGTTTACGTTTCCTCAAAAAGCTGAAGGGCCAGCGCGCGGAAAAACCGTTCAGCAGGTTTTTCCTGGCGCCGGCCCCACGCCGATGACGGCGTGATTATTTGATATGTTTCCAGTACGCGGCGTTCAATCGCCATGCGAAAAAGCTCAGAATGCCGAGGAACAGCAGCACCCACACGCCAAGCTGTTTGCGGGTTTTCTGCGTCGGTTCGGACATCCATGACAGGTACGACACAAGGTCGGCCACAGCAGAATCATAATCTACCGGCGACATCGTCCCCGGCGTGACCTGTTGATAGCCCACAAATTTGTGCACCGTTTCGCCTGTTTTTTCGTCGATTGCGTCACCGAACTTCGCGGTACGTTGCCCCTGAAGCTGCCACAGCACGTGAGGCATGCTCACGTTTTCGTACACCAGATTGTTCCAGCCGGTCGGCCGCGTATCGTCGCGATAAAAACTGCGCAAATACGTGTACAGCCAGTCTTTGCCGCGCGCTCGCGCTTCCACCGACAAATCCGGCGGATTCGCGCCGAACCAGGCTTGCGCGTCTTCCGGGCGCAGCGCCACGGTCATGGTGTTGCCGACCTTGTCGGTGGTGAACAGCAGGTTCGACTGGATTGCGCTCGGCGTAATGCCGAGATCGGTCAGCCGGCTATAGCGCATCAGGTTCGCGCTGTGGCAATTCAGGCAGTAGTTTACAAACAATTGCGCGCCGTGCTGCAAAGAAGCGAAATTCTCCGCATTCTCGGGCGCGCGGTCGAGAGGGAAATTCTCGTCCGCGCGCGCCGGGCCTGCGGCCAGCGCGAGCAGTGCCGCGCCGATCAGCGCGCACGTCGAAAGCAGTTTTTTCATTTCGTGTTCTCCTGGGTCGCGCTTAGTGTGGCTTGAACCGCACGCGTTCGGGCGGCTGCTTGAACGTGCCAAGCCGCGTCCAGAACGGCATACCGAGGAAAAACGCGAAGTAGATCAACGCGCACACCTGCGCAATCAACGTCGAAACCGGCGACGGCGGCTTGGTGCCGAGGAAGCCCAACGTCAGGAAAGCGAGCACGAAGATCCCGTAGAACACCTTGTGAAAAAACGGCCGGTAGCGAATCGACTTCACCGGCGAGCGATCGAGCCACGGCAGGAAGAACAACGAGATCACCGCGCCGCCCATCACCACCACACCCCAGAACTTCGATTCGGTGAACGCCATCGCCAAAATCACCAGCACCGCGAGCACCGGCAAGCCGAGCTTCCACTTGCCCCGGGCGCGCACCAGTGCGAACAGGCCGAGCAGCGCGATGATGATCATCAGAACAATCTTGAACGGATCGGTGGTGGCGCGCAACATCGCATAAAACGCCGTGAAGTACCACACTGGCGCAATTTCCGGCGGCGTTTGCAGGGGATTGGCGGGAATGAAGTTGTTCGCCTCGAGGAAATACCCGCCCATCTCCGGCGCGAAAAAGATGATCGCGGCGAAGACCAGCAAGAACACGCTGACGCCCATGAAATCGTGCACGGAGTAGTACGGATGGAACGGAATGCCGTCGATCGGAATGCCGTTCGCGTCCTTCTTCGCCTTGATCTCGATGCCGTCCGGATTGTTCGACCCCACCTCATGCAGCGCCACGATGTGAGCGATCACTAGCCCGATCAGCACCAGCGGAATCGCGACCACGTGAAATGCGAAGAAGCGGTTCAGCGTGACGTCCGAGACGACGTAATCGCCGCGAATCCACAGCGACAGATCCGGGCCGATGAACGGAATCGCCGAGAACAGGTTCACGATCACCTGCGCGCCCCAGAACGACATCTGGCCCCACGGCAGCAGGTAGCCGAAGAACGCCTCGGCCATCAGGCTCAAAAAGATCGCGCAGCCGAAAATCCACACCAGTTCGCGCGGCTTGCGGTACGAGCCGTACATGAGCCCGCGGAACATGTGCAGATACACGACCACGAAGAACATCGACGCGCCCGTGGAATGCATATAGCGGATCAGCCAGCCCCACGGCACCTCGCGCATGATGTACTCGACCGACGAGAACGCAAGCGTCGCGTCGGGCTTGTAGTTCATCGTGAGGAAGATGCCGGTGACGATCTGGTTGACCAGCACCAGCAGCGCCAGCGAGCCGAAGAAGTACCAGAAATTGAAGTTCTTCGGTGCGTAGTACTCGGAGACGTGCTTCTTCCACGTCGACGTCATCGGAAAGCGCCGATCGATCCAGCCGGCCAGTCCGGTCGTCTCCACTTCGTGTTCGATCGCCATTTACGCTTCTCCTTTCTCGTCCTTGCCGATCACGAGGGTGTTCGCCGAGGTGAACATGTAAGGCGGGACGTCCAGATTCTGCGGCGCAGGTTTGTTCTTGAAGACGCGGCCGGCCATGTCGTAGGTCGAGCCGTGGCACGGGCACAGGAAGCCGCCAGGCCAGTCGTCGGGAAGATTGGGCTGCGCGCCCTCCTGGAAGCGCGGCGTCGGTGTACAGCCCAGATGGGTGCACACGGCGACGGCGACGAAAAGGTTCTTGTGATCGGTCCGCGAACGGAATTCGTTGTTGCAGTACTCCGGCAACTGCATCGAAAAAGGATTCTTGGTGTGGGGATCCGCTACTTCGTTATCGGCTTTCTGGACATCGGCGAGCATCTTGTCGGTACGGTTGATGATCCATACCGGCTTGCCGCGCCAGGCAACGGTCATCATGTCGCCGGGCTTGAGGTTGCTGATGTCGACTTCGACCGGGGCGCCTGCCGCCTTGGCCTTTTCAGATGGTGCAAACGAACTAACAAAGGGTACGACAGTGGCAACGCCTCCAATGCCACCTGCTACGGTCGTCGCTATCAGCCAGGTACGGCGGCTGCCGTCGACGCGTTCATCTTCCTTGTCTCGCATCACACGCCCCACTTCTGAGTTGGATTTTTCCTTCACGTCGCTTCTACCGCCGCTAGTTTGCGCGAATGGAGTCGCCATTTACAAGGGCCGATTGCCAAAAAGCGTGCGAAGCCCTTGATATCTCAGGGTTTCTCCGTACAGATCGCAAACTTTTTTGCAGCTCCTTTTAAGTGCTCCCTTCGTTATTCGTACCTTTTTCTTCTGTAATGCGGATTTTCAATTCAAACGGGATTAGGGATATCGATAAACAGGTGTTCGATATCGAACGACTCGGACAGGTGCTTGCCGACCGCCTGCACGCCGAAACGCTCGGTGGCGTGATGGCCGGCCGCGAGGAACGCGACACCGCTTTCCGCCGACGTGTGCATGACCGACTCCGACACTTCGCCGGTCAGATAAACGTCGGCGCCCGCGTCGATGGCGGCGTCGAACATGCCTTGCGCGGCGCCGGTGCACCAGCCCACGCGGCGCAGTTCGCGATCGGCGTCGCCGAACACGAGCGGCGTGCGGCCGAGCGTGTGCTCCACTTGCGCTGTGAAGTGCGCGAGCGTAATCGGCATCGGAAACGTGGCGAGCCAGCCGAGATTGTTCTCGCCGAAGCGCGCGTCGCTGATCCAGCCCATCTTCGCGCCGATCTGCGCGTTGTTGCCGAACTCGGGATGGTCGTCGAGCGGCAGGTGGTAGGCGAACAGGTTCAGGTCGTTGGCGAGCAGCAGCTTCAGGCGCGCGTATTTGCGGCCGGTGATCTGAGGCGCCTCGTTGCGCCAGAAGTAGCCGTGATGGACTAGCACGGCGTCCGCGCCCCAGTCCAGCGCGGCCTCCAGGAAGGCCGCCGAAGCGGTCACGCCGGTCGCGAGCTTGTTGATCTTGCGACGCCCTTCGACCTGCAGTCCATTGGGGCAATAGTCCTTGAAGCGTGCGGTTTCAAGGAGATTGTTCAAGTACAATTCAAGTTCGATCCGATCCATATAAACCTCTAGTCTTCAGATGCTTAGACGCTTTTGGCTGTTCTTTGCCCAAGCGGTGACCGTGCTGTTGGCGCTGATGTTCATCATCGCGACCCTCAAACCGCAGTGGCTCCAGCGTCAAGGGCAATTCGGCAAGCAACTTGCCGAACCGATCGTCGCGCTGCGGGAAGTGGCGCCGGGCATCGGCAGCGGCCCTGCACAGGCGTCTTATGCAGACGCCGCGCAAAAGGCCATGCCCGCCGTCGTCAACGTGTTCTCCAGCAAGGATGGCTCATTGCCCCCGGATCCGCGCGCGAAAGATCCGCTGTTCCGCTACTTCTTCGGCGACAAGAACAAAGGCAAGCAGCAGGAGCAACCCGCAGCGAATCTCGGCTCGGGAGTGATAGTGAGTTCGGAAGGTTACATTCTAACGAACCAGCACGTCGTGGACGGCGCGGATCAGATCGAAATCGCCCTGGCCGATGGTCGCACCACCAATGCGAAGGTGATCGGCGTCGATCCGGAAACGGATCTGGCCGTACTCAAGGTCAACATGACCAATCTGCCCACCATCACGCTCGGCCGCATGGACCAGACGCGCGTGGGCGACGTGGTGCTGGCAATCGGCAATCCGTTCGGCGTCGGCCAGACGGTGACGATGGGCATCGTCAGCGCGCTCGGGCGCAATCACCTCGGCATCAACACCTTCGAGAACTTCATTCAGACCGACGCGGCCATCAACCCGGGCAACTCGGGCGGCGCATTGGTCGACGTGAACGGCAATCTGCTCGGCATCAATACGGCGATCTATTCGCGCTCGGGCGGCTCGCTCGGCATCGGCTTCGCGATCCCCGTATCGACGGCGCGCAGCGTGCTCGAGAGCATCATCACCACCGGTTCGGTGACGCGCGGCTGGATCGGCGTCGAGCCGCAGGACGTGACGCCGGAAATCGCCGAATCGTTCGGGCTGGAGCAGAAATCGGGGGCGATCGTCGCGGGCGTATTGAAGAACGGTCCCGCCGACCGCGCCGGCATCAAGCCGGGCGACATCCTGATGACCGTGAACGGCCAGGACATTACCGACACCACGCGCCTGTTGAACGTGATTGCGCAGATCAAGCCGGGCACGGCCGCAAAGGTTCATCTGGTGCGCAAGAGCCGTGGAATGGATCTGGACGTGACGATCGGCAAGCGCCCGCCTCCGCCGAAGCAACCGGCGGACGAAGGCGGCGGCGATCAGCAGGACGAAGACGGCGGTTAAGACACGAGCGGGGGCGGCACGAGCCGCAAGCGCGGGCGGCACCGGCAAACCGGCAAACCCGCAGGCGGGACATGGCAGCACCGCAGCCGTAAAACAAAAGGGCAGCCCATTGTGGACTGCCCTTTTGTTTGGAAACTGCGGTTGGACACTGCGGTTTGCAAACTGCGGCTTACCGTGCTTCCAGCCGTCGCGTGAAACGCTACGTCAATTCGGCGGACTCGCGTCTTCGGCCACCACCGGCTGCTTGCCGACAATCAACCGTGCCGCGATGATGCCCGCCTCGTACAGCACGATCAGCGGAATCGCCAGAATCAGCTGCGAGAACACGTCTGGCGGCGTCACCACGGCCGACACCACAAACGCGCCGACGATCACGTACGGACGAATTTCCTTCAGCTTCTTGATGGTCAGCACGTTCATGCGAACCAGCAGCACGACCACGATCGGCACCTCGAAGGTCACGCCGAACGCAATGAACATGGTCAGCACGAAACTCAGGTAATTGTTGATATCGGTGGTCATCTCCGCGCCGAGCGGCGCATTGTAGTGCGCCATCACGCGAAAGATGGTCGGAAACACCACGAAGTACGCGAACGCCATGCCGCACAGGAACAGCGTGTAGCTGCTGCCCACCAGCGGCCCGACCAGCTTCTTCTCATGCTGATAAAGACCCGGCGCGACGAACGCCCAGATCTGGTACAGCACGATCGGCAGCGCGATCACGAAGGCGACCAGCATGGTCACCTTCATTGGCACGAAGAACGAGCCGGTGACATCGGTGACGATCATCTTGCCGTCTTTCGGCAAGTTCATCATCAACGGTCGGGCAAGTAGCCGGAAGATGTCCGGCGCCCAGTACACGAGTCCGACAAACACCACGATGACGGCGAGGCCCGCTCGGATGATGCGGTCGCGTAGTTCAACGAGGTGGGAAATGAAGGTCTCTTCAGTGCCTTCGTCCTGGGTATGCTGGGGGTCGCTCACACCGGCCCTCGGTTAGAGATTGTCGTTCTGATCATCAGAAGAACCGCGTCGGACGACGCAACGTGGCCGGCGTATGACGGGCCACGCGCGCCGCGCCCGATTGCACGCGCGTGCGGCGCGTAGTGGCGCGCTTGTACCAGGTGGGCATGGCGGTCTGCTTGACGCGCCAGTTCTTGCGTTTAGGCGCTGCGGCCGGCGTGCTGGTTTGCCACGACGACGTGCCCACGCCACCTTCGAGCGCGCCGCCGGCAATGCTCGGCGACACCGATGTGCCTGAATTCCAGGCATCGTTCAGCTCGGTTTCGTGCTTGCGCAGATTGTCGTGAACGGCGGTCTCGACATTGCTCGCCGCCGATTCGAACTCGCTCTTCATCCGGCGCAATTCGTCGAGTTCGATTTCGCGCGTGACTTCGGCCTTGACGTCGTTGATATACCGCTGCGCACGGCCAAACAGCGCGCCGGCCGTGCGAGCGACGCGTGGCAGGCGCTCAGGCCCGAGTACGACCAGCGCGACGACGCCGATCAGCGCCATCTTGGTTAGACCGAGGTCCAGCATGAAGTGGAATGTCCGTCAGTAACGCGGTTGGGCCGCGGCTTAGCGGTAATCGCCGGAACGCGGCGTCTTTTCCTTCGCCTCTACATCCACGGCGCCGTTGCGCGGCAGTTCGCGCTGCTGTTGCGCGTCAGCCGGCGTTTCGGCTTCCTTCATGCCTTCCTTGAAGCCCTTCACTGCGCCACCCAGATCGGTACCGATATTGCGCAGCTTTTTCGTGCCGAACACCAGAGCGACGATCAACAACACGATCAGCCAATGCCAAATACTCAACGAACCCATGACTACTCTCCTTAACCCCGACGCCGCCTATGGATGCGGCACAACTTTTATGCCTTGCGGTGTGAATCGAAGCGCGTACGCCTCATCTCCACGTTACCGCAGACCCTTCCGACTCAACCGGCGGCACAGTGAATGTCATTGTGACCAGACGATCGCGTCGGCGTCGTTACAATGCGGCAGAAACAACGCTGCGCTATTGTCCATGGCCAAAACTCGCCGTGCAGCCGGCGGCCATTTGTTATTCGTCAGCCCATCCGATGCCACGGACGCGGTCCCGCCAGAATGTGCGCATGCAGGTGATACACCTCTTGCCCGCCGCCGGGACCGGTATTGATCACCGTGCGAAAACCGGTATCGCCACCGGTATAAGCCACGCCCAACTGATCGGCCAAACGCGCCACCAAAACGAGCATTCTACCAAGCAGCGATGCGTCGCTTTCGGCGCAGTTCGACAGCGTCGCGATGTGCTTGCGCGGAATCACCAGCACATGCGTTTCGGCCGCCGGACGAATGTCGCGGAAGGCAACAAACTCTTCGTCTTCGTGGACTTTGGTCGACGGAATCTCGCCGGCGGCGATCTTGCAGAAAAGGCAATTAGGGTCGTGACTCATCGTGTTCCTGACGCGGTATGGCTAAAGCGCGAAGCGTAGGGCGCGGTTCCGCGGTTTGCATTGCCGGCTCGGCAGCAGCCAGCCGAAACTCAGAACCAGCCGCGCGGATTCGCGAGCGGCTTGTTATCGTACAGATACAGCCAGCCCTTGATAATACGGTACAACATCCAGATGCTGACGGCCCACAAAACCGGAATGCCGACCACGACGAAGAGCAGCACGCCGCCGATCGCATAACCCAGCAAACCGAACCAGAACGTGCGGATCTGCCACTCGAAGTGCGCTTCGTACTGTGTGCCGGCCACGTCAGGCCGCTTCACGTAGTTGACGATGATCGCAATCAGTATCGTCAGGCCGCCCGTCAGCCAGTGGACCGCATACAGCGCGTACAGCACATGAGTGAGCGTGCGCAGACTGCGTTCGCGGTCGGGTTCGATGCCGTTGCGGTAGGCCGGCGGCGGATAATTTTCATGCGACTGTTCCATGCTTGCGTCCTCCCGATGGTCCGATCAGATGCTACCGGTGCAATGCTGGCATGAGTGCCGGACGTCAATACGACGCCCGCTCGCAACGCCGCCAGATCAGTCGCCGTTCTGCTCGCGCTCGCGGCTCTTGCGCAGCGCCTTTTCCTCGATGCCCGAGGTGCCTTCGCGGCGCTCGAGTTCGGCGAGCACGTCCGCCGGGCTCAGATCGAAATGCGACAGCATCACGAGGCAGTGAAACCACAAGTCGGCCACTTCGCCGACCAGCGCATTCGGCGCGCCGCCGTGGCGCGCGTCCTTGGCCGCCAGCACGACTTCGGTGGCTTCCTCGCCGATCTTCTTCAGCACCGCGTCATCGCCCTTGTGGAACAGGCGCGACACGTACGAGATATCGGGATCGCCGCCCTTGCGGCTGTCGATGATCGAGGCGAGCCGCAGCAGCGTGTCGCTGGCAGGTTGTGTGGATTGCGTCATTTGTAGATGTGTTCGGGGTCTTTCAACACGGGCGCGACAGCGACCCAGTCGCCATCGTCGGCCGTGCCTTCGAATTTCTGGAAAAAGCACGAGTGGCGGCCGGTATGGCACGCGATGCCCGACACCTGCTCGACCTTCAGCAGCACGACGTCTTCGTCGCAATCGAGCCGCACTTCGTGCACGTGCTGCACGTGGCCGGACTCCTCGCCCTTGAACCACAGACGCTGGCGCGAGCGCGAGAAATACACCGCGCGACCGGTTTCGACGGTTTTCGCCAATGCCTCGCGGTTCATCCACGCGAACATCAGCACGTCGTTCGTCGACGCTTCCTGCGCGATCACCGGCACGAGGCCGTTCGCGTCCCACTTGACCTTGTCGAGCCAGCCCGCTTCCGAGGGATTCACCACGTTACAACCTCACCGAAATGCCTTGATCGGCCATGAAGCGCTTGGCCTCGCCCACGGTGTGTTTGCCGTAGTGGAAGATGCTGGCGGCCAGCACCGCGTCCGCGTGGCCGTTCTTGATGCCGTCGGCCAGATGCTGCAACGAACCGACGCCGCCTGAAGCGATCACCGGAATCGGCACCGCGTCGGACACGGCTCGCGTGAGCGCGAGGTCGAAGCCGCTCTTGGTGCCGTCGCGGTCCATACTGGTCAGCAGGATTTCGCCCGCGCCGAGTTCGGCCATCTTGCGCGCCCATTCGACGGCTTCGAGGCCGGTTGCCTTGCGCCCGCCATGCGTGAAGACTTCCCACCGCGGCGGCTCGCCGTCCGCAGACACGCGCTTCGCGTCGATCGCGACGACGATGCATTGCGAGCCGTATTTGTCGGTGGCGTCTTTCACGAGCTGCGGATTCGCGACCGCCGACGAGTTCATGCTGATCTTGTCCGCGCCCGCATTCAGCAGGCGCCGCACGTCTTCGACGGCGCGCACGCCGCCGCCGACCGTCAGCGGAATGAACACCTGCGAGGCGACCGCTTCGATGATCGGCAGGATCAGATCGCGCTGGTCGGAAGTGGCGGTGATGTCGAGGAAGGTGAGCTCGTCGGCGCCCTGATCGTCGTAGCGGCGCGCGATTTCGACGGGGTCGCCCGCATCGCGCAGCTCAACGAAGTTGATGCCCTTGACCACGCGTCCAGCCGTGACGTCGAGACAGGGGATGATGCGTTTAGCTAGAGCCATGATCTTGCAATTCTGCCAATACCGCTGATGGGGCCGCTCGTTCGGGAGCGGCACAGTGCCGGCGCGGCTCGCCGCGTCAGGCCGCCAGTGTGTCGAACACGCCCGGCATGACGCGCGCTCGGGACGCGCCTCTATGTCCGCTCAAGTCCGCTTGAGCGGATTGCGCGGTTCAGGCGTCGTCCGATTCGCGCAGCCGGTCCGCGAGGGTCTGCGCAGCCGCGAAGTCCAGATCGCCCGAGTAAATCGCCCGGCCGCAGATCACGCCTTCGATGCCCTCGTCCTCGACTTCGCACAACGATTCGATGTCCGCGAGATTCGACAAACCGCCGCTCGCGATCACCGGAATCTTCACCGCGCGCGCGAGACGCACCGTCGCTTCGATGTTGATGCCTTGCAGCATGCCGTCGCGGCCGATGTCGGTGTAGATGATCGATTCGCAGCCGTAATCCTCGAACTTGCGCGCCAGATCGGCCACTTCATGGCCCGTCAGCTTGCTCCAGCCGTCGGTGGCGACTTTGCCGTCTTTCGCATCCAGCCCGACGATGATATGGCCGCCGAACGCCGTGCACGCATCCTGCAAGAAGCCCGGGTTCTTCACCGCCGCCGTGCCGATGATCACGTACGACAAACCGTCGTCGAGGTAGCGCTCGATCGTGTTCAGGTCGCGGATGCCGCCGCCCAGCTGGACGGGAATCTCGCCGCCCACCTCGTCGATGATCGCGCGAATCGCGTCTTCGTTCTTCGGCTTGCCGGCGAATGCGCCATTCAGGTCGACGAGATGCAGGCGCCGGGCGCCGCGGTCGACCCAATGCCGGGCCATCGCCGCCGGTTCCTCGGAAAAAATCGTCGCCTGGTCCATATCGCCTTGTTTGAGGCGTACACACTGACCATCTTTCAGGTCGATGGCGGGAATCAGCAGCATAGCAATCGGGTGTTGTCTGGGAGGTGGTTGAAGGTTGGCGGCAGTGGCTGGTGAGCCAGCTCGACGCGACGCCGTTCCGCTAGTTTAGTACAACTCTTTGGGCACCCTTGCCGGGCGCCGTGGAGCCGGGAAATCGCCGTGCTGCGGTTGCGGCGCGCGGCAGCCGCCCGGCCTGTAGTGGAACGGTGCACGGCAACTGGATGGGGAAAGGCGCTCACGGGTTCCAGTGCACGAAGTTGCGATACACGCGCAAGCCCGCTTCGGCGCTCTTTTCCGGGTGAAATTGGGTGGCGAAGATGTTATCCCGCGCCACCGCCGACGTAAAGGGCACACCGTACACCGTTTCGCCCGAGGTATGAGCGGCGTTGTCCGGCGCCACGTAATAGCTGTGCACGAAATAGAAGAACGCGTTGTCGGCGACGCCGTCCCACAGCGGATGCGGCTGCACCTGACGCACGCGGTTCCAGCCCATCTGCGGGACCTTGAAGCGCGAGCCGTCGTCCTGCAGCTGGCCTTCCAGGTCGAAGCGCAGCACCTTGCCGGGCAGAAGGCCGAGGCCAGGCGTGTCGCCTTCGGCGCTCCAGTCGAACAGCATCTGCTCGCCGACGCATACACCCATCAGCGGCTTGCTGCGCGACGCCTCGAGCACGGCGTCCTGAAGGCCGGATTCGGCGAGGCAGCGCATGCAGTCGGGCATCGCGCCCTGGCCGGGCAGCACCACGCGGTCGGCCGCGCGGATCGCTTCAGGCTGATCGACGATCGCCACGTCCGCTTCCGGCGCGGCCTTGCGCAGCGCCTGAGCCACCGAACGCAGGTTGCCCATTCCGTAATCAACAATCGCTATCGAAGTTTTCATTTCAAGTTAGGCAGCAATGCCTTCAATCCGTCGACGATGAATTCCACCGCCAGCGCGGATAACATCAAACCCATGAGCCGCGTGCCGATGTTGATACCCGTGCGACCCACCCAGCGGGCAATCGGTTCGGCAAGACGCAGCGAAAAAAAGCAGATCACCGCCAGCACCGCGCCGATCGCGATCAGGCTGAGCCGGTTATACCAATGCGCCGAGCCGGCCGCATAGATGATCGTCGTGCTGATCGCGCCTGGGCCGGTCAGGAGCGGAATCGCCAGCGGCACGACCGCGACGTTGTCCTTCTGCTCGGCTTCGTGGCGCTCTTCCGGTGTCGAACGGCTGTTGCCGATCTGCGCGTTCAGCATGTTGATCGCCATCAGCAGCATGATGATCCCGCCGCCCACTTCGAGCGAGCCGACCGAAATGCCGAAGAAGCTGATGATCTGCTGCCCGAGCAGCGTGGTCACCGCGATCACGCAGAACACCGAAATCGCCGCGATACGGATCGTCCTGCGCCGCTCGAGCTCGCCCTGCTGCGCCGTCAGGCTCATGAAGAACGGGATGGCGCCGATCGGATTGATCAGCGCCAGCAGCGAAATAAACGACTTCAGACTGTCCATCGCATACCGGGCGCGCGCGAGCGCAGCCGGTCCAGGTTCCGAGGCGGGTAAATGAGCGCTTAAAGGCTGCCCTTGGTCGACGGAATCTGCCCCGCCGCGCGTTCGTCCAGTTCGACGGCCATGCGCAACGCACGTCCGAACGCCTTGAACACCGTTTCCATCTGGTGATGGGCGTTCAGGCCGCGCAGGTTGTCGATATGCAGCGTCACGCCGGCGTGATTCACGAAACCGCGGAAAAATTCGATGGAGAGATCGACGTCGAACGTGCCGATGCGCGCGCGCGTGAACGGCACATGGAATTCGAGGCCCGGACGGCCGGAAAAGTCGATCACGACGCGCGACAGCGCTTCGTCGAGCGGCACGTAGGAATGACCGTAGCGGCGAATTCCCTTGCGGTCGCCGATGGCTTTCGCGACTGCCTGACCGAGCGTGATGCCGGTGTCTTCGACCGTGTGGTGGTCGTCGATGTGCAGGTCGCCATGCGCTTCGATGTCGAGATCGATCAATCCATGCCGCGCGATCTGGTCGAGCATGTGGTCGAGGAACGGCACGCCGGTGGCCAGCTTCTGCTGACCGGTGCCGTCCAGATTGATCTTCACACGGATCTGCGTTTCGCTGGTGTTGCGAACGACTTCCGCAAGGCGCATGGTAATTCCTCGAATCTAGCTAGAAAGCAGTAATAGTGTGGGATGGGAAAACGGCGGGCCGCGCGCGTCATGCCGAAGCGCTCACGCAGCCCTTTAACGCCGTTCAATGCAGCACGAGTTTCAGTGCGGCGACCAACTGGGCGTTTTCATCAGGGGAACCGACAGTCAAACGCACGCAATTGGCCAGCAATGGATGCATTTTACTCACGTTTTTGATCAGAACCCGTGCTGCCAGCAGCGTTTCGAACATAACGGACGCATCGGGCACCCGCACCAGCAGGAAGTTGCCGGCGCTCGGGAACACTTCTGCGCCCGGCAATTGGGCCACGGCCTGCGCGAGTTTCGACCGCTCTTCGCGCAACTGCGCGGCCTGGGAGTCGAGCACATCGACGTGGTCGAGCAGGAAATCGGCGGCGGCCTGCGTCAGCACGTTGGTGTTGTACGGCGGGCGCACCTTGTCGAATTCGGTCAGCCACGCGGGCTTGCCGACCAGGTAACCGAGGCGGATTCCGGCCAGACCGAGCTTGGATACCGTGCGCATCACGACGACGTTGTCGAACGCGTCGGCGCGCGGCAGCCAGCTTTGCTGCGCGAACGGCTGATACGCCTCGTCGATCACCACGAGGCTCTTGCTCGCCGCGGCGATGATGCGCTCCATGCCGGCGTCGTCGTAGAGCGTGCCGGTCGGATTGTTCGGATAGGCCAGGTAGACGATGGCCGGTTCATGCTCGGCGATCGCGGCGAGCATGGCCTCGGTGTCGAGCGTGAAGTCGGCCTTCAGCGGCACGCCGATGAACTCCAGATTCGCCAGCTTCGCCGACATCTGGTACATCACGAAACCCGGCATCGGCGCGAGCACCTTGGCGCCCGGCTTCGCGCACGCAATCGACAGCATGCTGATGATCTCGTCCGAGCCGTTGCCGAGCAGCACGTCACAGCCGACCGGCACGCCCATCACGCGCTTGATCTTCTCGATCAGCGCTTCCGGACGCGGCGCCGGATAACGGTTCAGCGCGACGCCGGCCAGATGCTCGCCCAGATGCGCGGCCAGCACCGGCGGCAGCGGAAACGGATTTTCCATCGCGTCGAGCTTGATGTAGCCCGTCGCGTCCGGAACCGGGTAGCTCGTCATCGCGAGCACGTCGCGGCGGATGATGTCTTGAGGTGTCGTCATAAGTCAGCGGACCGGGCCGCAAGGGAGACGCCGGCCTGGTATCGGCGGCGCGCCGGCCGTTCCAGGTTGGTCTGTATTGTCGTTATTCAACGGAAAACCGCACGAAATCCGTCGGCGAAGTTCGCGGACATCGGCCCGATGCCCGCCTGCTCCAGCATCGAACAGTCCGTGTTCGGCCGCTTTCACGCCCGCCTTCAGCTGTTTTGCCGCATCCGGTATTCGGCGCTGCGGGCATGCGCCTGCAGGCCTTCGCCGTAGGCGAGTTCGGCGGCGATCTCGCCGAGCGTCTGCGCGCCTTCCGCGCTGACTTCGATCACGCTGGAGCGCTTGAAGAAATCATAGACGCCCAGCGGCGACGAAAATCGTGCGGTACGCGACGTGGGCAGCACGTGATTCGGCCCCGCGCAATAGTCGCCGAGGCTTTCGCTGGTGTAGCGGCCGAGGAAGATCGCGCCGGCGTGGCGGATCAGCTTGCCCCATTGATGCGGCTCCAGCGCGGAGATTTCGAGGTGCTCCGGCGCGATGTCGTTGGCGATCGCGCAGGCTTCGGCCATGTCGCGCACCTTGATCAGCGCGCCGCGGCCTTCGAGCGAAGCGCGGATCACGTCCCGGCGCGGCATGGCGGGCAGCAGCTCGTCGATCGCTTCCTGCACGCGGCCGATGAACGCCTCGTCCGGACACAGCAGGATGGATTGCGCGAGTTCATCGTGCTCGGCTTGCGAGAACAGGTCCATCGCGACCCAGCGCGGATCGGTGGTGCCGTCGCACAACACGAGAATTTCCGACGGCCCGGCGATCATGTCGATGCCGACCGTACCGAACACGCGGCGCTTGGCCGACGCGACGTACGCGTTGCCGGGGCCGCAGATCTTGTCGACGGGCGGTATGGTTTCGGTGCCGTAGGCGAGAGCGCCCACCGCCTGCGCGCCGCCGATCGTAAACACGCGATCCACGCCGCCCAGCAAGGCAGCCGCCAGCACCAGCGGATTCTTTACTCCGTCCGGCGTGGGTACGACCATGATGATTTCGCGCACGCCGGCCACCCGCGCCGGTATCGCGTTCATCAGCACCGACGACGGATACGCCGCCTTGCCGCCCGGCACGTAAATACCCGCTCGATCCAGCGGCGTGACCTTCTGGCCGAGCACAGTGCCGTCGGCTTCTGTGTACTGCCAGCTGTGGCTGCCGCACTCGATCTTCTGCTTCTCGTGATAACCGCGCACACGCGCCGCCGCCGCTTCGAGCGCCGCGCGACGCTTAGGCTCGAGGCCTTCGAGCGCCGCTTCGAGTTCCGACATCGGCAGCTCGAGCGCCGCGACGCTCGTCGCGTCGACGCGGTCGAAGCGGTTCGTGTACTCGAGCACAGCGGCATCGCCGCGCGCCTTCACGTCGTTCAGAATCTGCGCGGCCGAGCGCTCGATTGCTTCGTCCTCGCTCGCCTCGAACGCGAGCACCGCGTGCAGCGACTTCTGGAAGTCGGAAGCAGTGGAATCGAGTTTGCGAATCTTGATAGACATACGGATATCCGTTTCGGTAAGGCGCGCTTTACAGCGTGGTCAAACTGCTCAGGCCGCCGCAGCGCCGGGCTTCGACGCGCGTTCGAACGCGTCGAGGATCGGCCGCAGCGCGGCGCGCTTGAGCTTCAGCGCCGCCTGGTTCACAACGAGGCGCGACGAAATCTGCATGATCTCCTCCACCTCGACAAGATTGTTGGCACGCAAGGTATTGCCCGAGCTCACCAGGTCGACGATCGCATCGGCGAGGCCGACCAGCGGCGCCAGCTCCATCGAGCCGTACAGCTTGATCAGGTCGACGTGAACGCCCTTGGCGGCGAAATGCTCGCGTGCGGTTTCGACGTATTTGGTCGCCACCCGCAGCCGGGCACCCTGACGCACGGCGCTCGCATAGTCAAAACCCGCCGCCACCGCGACCGACATCCGGCAACGCGCGATATCCAGATCGACCGGCTGATACAGCCCGCTGCCGCCGTGTTCGAGCAGCACGTCCTTGCCGGCCACGCCGAAATCGGCTGCGCCGTACTCGACGTAAGTCGGCACGTCAGTGGCGCGCACGATGATCACCCGCAGGTTCGCGTCCGTGGTGGGCAGAATCAGCTTGCGCGAGGTTTCCGGATCTTCGGTCACTTCGATGCCGGCTGCGGCGAGCAGCGGCAGCGTCTCTTCGAAGATACGCCCTTTCGACAAAGCCAACGTGAGCGGTGCGCTCGCCGCCGGCGACGACGACGTTTGCGGCATCGAGCTCATGCCTCGCTCCCGGAAATGCGGCGCACTTTCGCGCCGATCGCAGTGAGCTTGGTTTCCATCCGGTCATAACCGCGATCCAGGTGATAGATGCGGTCGATCAGCGTTTCGCCTTCGGCACGCAGCGCGGCAATCACGAGACTCGCTGACGCTCGCAGATCGGTGGCCATCACCTTCGCGCCCGAGAGTTTGTCGACGCCGGTCACGAGCGCAGTGTTGCCGTCGATCGTGATGTTCGCGCCGAGGCGGTTCAACTCCTGCACGTGCATGAAGCGGTTTTCGAAAATCGTTTCCACGACCTGCGACGTACCTTCGGCGAGCGTGTTCAGCGCCATGAACTGCGCCTGCATGTCGGTCGGGAACGCCGGGTACTCGGAGGTGCGGAACGTGACCGCGCTCGGACGCCTGTTCATGCGCACGCGCATCCAGTCCTCGCCTTCCTCGATCGTCACGCCCGCTTCGCGCAGCTTGTCCGTCACGGCTTCGAGAATCAGCGGACGCACTTTACGCAACGTCACGTCGCCACCGGCTGCGGCCACCGCGCACAGGAACGTGCCGGCTTCGATGCGATCCGGAATCACCGTGTGCTTCGCGCCATGCAGCTTGTCGACGCCCTGGATCATCAGACGGTCCGTACCGATGCCTTCGATCTTTGCCCCCATCTCGACCAGCAGATGCGCGAGGTCGCCGACTTCCGGTTCGCGTGCGGCGTTCTCGATCACCGTTTCGCCTTCGGCCAGCACGGCGGCCATCAGCAGGTTTTCGGTGCCGGTCACCGTGATCATGTCGGTCACGATGCGCGCGCCCTTCAGACGCTTCGCGCGCGCTTCGATGAAGCCGTGTTCGATCGTGATCTCGGCGCCCATCGCCTGCAGACCCTTGATGTGCTGATCGACCGGACGCGCGCCGATTGCGCAGCCGCCCGGCAGCGACACCCTGGCGTGGCCGAAGCGCGCGACCAGCGGGCCGAGCACCAGGATCGACGCACGCATCGTCTTCACCAGTTCGTACGGCGCGACGAGGTTATCCACCTTCGACGCGTCCAGCGCCACGCGCCCCGCGCCGCTCTCGATACGCACGCCCATCTGGCCGAGCAGCTTGAGCATCGTGCGCACGTCCTGCAGGTCGGGCACGTTTTCCAGATGCACCGGCTCCGCGCTGAGCAGACCCGCGCACAGGATCGGCAACGCCGCGTTCTTCGCACCTGAGACGACGATTTCACCCGA
Source organism: Paraburkholderia lacunae (assembly GCF_003353175.1). Classification (GTDB taxonomy): domain Bacteria; phylum Pseudomonadota; class Gammaproteobacteria; order Burkholderiales; family Burkholderiaceae; genus Paraburkholderia; species Paraburkholderia lacunae. The sequence continues at coordinate 73,129 of NZ_QHKS01000025.1, forward strand.
AAGCGGGTAGCCACCTTCAATGACGAGTTTATCCATGCCTGTCAGTTCCTGATGGACCCGGATTTCAGCCGGGCTTGCTTTGCTTGTGTTCGGCGCGCCGCTACCGGCCTCGCGCCCTTCTTGAGTAATTCGCACTAAATTTCCAGATTACGCGTTCTGCCATTCGGCGGGCGTCAGCGTCTTCATGCTGAGCGCGTGGATTTCTTCGCGCATGCGGTCGCCGAGCGCCGCATACACGAGTTGATGGCGCGCGATCAGACGCTTGCCTTCGAAGCTGGGCGAAACGATGGTCGCAAAGAAATGCTGGCCGTCGCCTTCGACTTCGAGATGCTGGCAAGCAAGCCCAGCCGCGATGTATTGCTTGACCTGTTCGGGAGTCGGCAACATGAGAGAAGCTCCTGATCAGTGGCGCAGCTTGTAGCCGGACGCGAGCATGCGCATCGCGATCACCGCCAGCACCACGAAGAAACCGGCAACGATCGCGAGGCTCGTGAGCGGATCGACATCCGACATCCCGAAGAAACCATAGCGAAAGCCGTCGATCATGTAGAAAAAGGGATTGAGCCGCGACACTTCGCGCCACACCGGCGGCAGCGTATGCGTGGAGTAGAACACGCCCGAGAGGAACGTGAGCGGCATGATCAGAAAGTTTTGAAACGCAGCGAGCTGGTCGAACTTTTCGGCCCAGATGCCGGCGATCAACCCGAGTGTGCCGAGGATCGCCGCGCCGAAAATAGCGAACAGAATGATGTAGAGCGGCGCGCTGAAGCTGACCGGCACGAACCAGATCGTCACGATGAATACGCCGGCACCCACTGCCAATCCGCGCGCGACGGCCGCCAGCACATACGCGCCGAACATCTCGTAGTGCGACAGCGGCGGCAGCAGCACGAACACGAGATTGCCGGTGATCTTCGACTGGATCAGCGACGACGAGCTATTCGCAAACGCATTCTGCAACACGCTCATCATGACGAGGCCCGGAATCAGGAAGCTCGTGTATTCGACGCCCGGGTAGACATGCACATGATCGCGCAGCGCGTGGCCGAAAATCGTCAGATACAGCAGCGCGGTGATGACCGGCGCCAGCACGGTCTGGAACGACACCTTCCAGAAACGCAGGATTTCCTTGTAAAACAGCGTGCCGAATCCGCTATAGCCGTTCATGCCAGCCCCTCGATCACTTCCGGACCGTTCATCACCTGAACGAACACATCTTCGAGGTCGGCCTTGCGGACCTCGATTTCCTCGAATGTACAGCCCGCCGCACGGCACTGCGCGAGAATCCGCTCGACGTCGTCGTAGCTCGCGAGGCGCAGCAGATGCTGGCGGCCATTGCCGTTGCCCGCGCCGCTCTCCACTTCAAGCGAGCGCAGCTCGGCGGGCAGCACGCCTTTCGCGAGGCGCACGAACAATTGCATGCCGGCAAAGCGTTGTAGCAATGCGCTGGTGCGATCGAGCGCGACCACTTCGCCGCGCCGCAGCATCGCAATACGGTCGCACAGCGATTCAGCCTCTTCCAGATAGTGCGTAGTCAGCACGATCGTGTGACCTTCGCGATTCAGGCGCGAGATGAATTTCCACAGCGTTTGACGCAATTCGACGTCGACGCCCGCGGTCGGCTCGTCGAGCACGATCACCGGCGGCCGGTGCACCAGCGCCTGCGCGACCAGCACGCGGCGCTTCATGCCGCCCGACAGCGCGCGCATGTTGGCGTCGGCTTTTTCGGTGAGATCGAGATTGGCCATGATCTCGTCGATCCACGCGTCGTTGTTGCGCAGCCCGTAATAGCCGGACTGAATGCGCAAGGTTTCCCGCACGGTGAAGAACGGATCGAACACGAGCTCCTGCGGCACCACGCCGAGCGCGCGGCGCGCCAGACGAAAATCGTCGACGACGTCGTGGCCGCGCACTGCGATGCTGCCTGCGTCGGCACGCGCCAGACCGGCGAGGATGCTGATGAGCGTCGTTTTGCCCGCGCCGTTCGGACCGAGCAGTCCGAAAAACTCGCCTTCTTCCACCGTGAGGCTGACGCCCTTGAGCGCCTGCAAGTCCTTGTAGCGCTTCTTGACGTTACGAATTTCTATGGCTGACATGACTGTGGGCCGCGTGCATCGCGGCGCCTAAATGAGCCCTGACGGGGGCGCAAAGTGCTGGAAGGAACGAAATTGGGGCCGGTTATCTGCCCCAAAAAACGTTTGATTATAGGGCAAAAATCGACTGCCCCGGCTCAGCCTGGGGCATTGGGAGTGACGCTATTGACGTGTCAATGGGGTGTCGACGCGGCGTCGATGCGGCGTCAATGTCGCGCCGAAAGGAGGGTATCGACGCCGTAGGCTTGCGCGAGGCTGGCGAGGCCGGCCGGCAGATTGACGATCTCGAAGCTCGCGCCACGTGCCTGAGCGGCACGCTGCCAAGCGAGCAGGACCGCCAGCGCGGATGAATCGAACTGCGCGAGCGGCGCGCAATCGACACCGTTCGCGCCAGCCGCGATCCGCTGCAAACCCGCCGCGAGCGCAGCGGGCGTGCTCGCGTGGGTCAGCGTCGCGCCGCTGTCGAAACAGTTGGCGACGGGGCTCAGCACCTCGCTCACGATTGCTTGCCCGAGGCCAGTTGCTGATTGCGCTGCGTGAGGAACTGGATCAGTCCGTCCACACCCTTCTGCTGGATCTGCTCGTTGAACTGTTGCTGATACGCCTGGATCAGCCACGCGCCGAGCACGTTAATGTCATAGACGCGCCACCCGTTCGGCGTCTTGTACAGACGGTAGTCGAGTTCGATCGGCGAGCCGTTGTTCATCACCACCGAGCGCACCACCGCATCGGTGTCGTCCGGGTTCATGCGGAACGGCTTGTACTGGATCTGCTGGTCGCGCACTTGTGCCAGCGCGCCCGAGTACGTACGGATCAGCAGCATCTTGAACTGCTCGACCACGGCGCTCTGCTGCTCCGGCGTAGCGGTGCGCCAGTTGCGGCCCATCGCCAGTTGCGTGGTGCGGCGGAAGTCGGTGTACGGCAGGATCTTTTCGTTGACGAGGCGCGTGATGTGCGTGATGTCGCCTTGCTGGATCGATTTGTCAGCGTGGATCGCGTCGATCACCTGCTGGGTGACGGTCTTGACCAACGTGTCGGGCGAATTCGAGTCGACGGTTTGTGCCGATACACCAGCACTTCCGAACGAAAACAACGCGACGAAGAACGGAATCAGGAAGAATTTTTTCATATCGAGCCTTGCCTTAAAAATAGTGCGAACCGTTTGAGCCGACATTAACACGCGAGTTCAGCAACAATCCATGCGCAAACTGCGAGAGTCGTATCGAGGTGTTACGGCTGCCCATTAACGCAATTTGAATGACGGAAAGGTGAAACGCGACGGCGGGACCAGTTGGCCGGCCGGAATCTGCGTGGTTTCCGGGCCGCCGTTCAGATCGAGCGGAGGCGATTCCGAGGTGCCGGACGCGGCTTCCGGCGCAGCCGCATTACCGGTCGCGCCCGTGGCCGCAGCCGCCGCCGAAGCCGCTTGCGGCGCTGTGGCCGCGGCCGGGCCGGACACCGCCTTCGCTGCGCCGGCCGGGGCCGCAGCCGCGCCCCCGTCGACGTCTTCATACTTCGGCAGCGCCGCTTCATCGCCGTAGTTCGGCAGCGCCTGCGATTGCTTGCCGTCCGACAGCAAATACTGACGGCGTTGCAGATACGCGTTACGCACGAACGAGTACTTGTCGAGCGCGGCGCCTTCCAGCACCTCGCCCGCGTTGAGCAGGTTCGCGCGCGTATTGATCACGTTCAGGCCGTACAGCGCCCAGCTCAAACCCGGCGGATCGATGTAACTGAGCGGGTTCACATAATAATTGCCGATCGAGCCGACCGCGTCGCGCACGGTGCTCGGCCCGAACAGCGGCAGCACGAGGTACGGCCCCGGTGGCACGCCGTAGTGGCCGAGCGTCAGACCGAGGTCGTTGTCGTGCTTGGGCAGCTTGGCAAGAGTCGCCACGTCGAACAGGCCGCCGACACCGAACACCGTATTGATCACGATTCGCATGATGTCTTCGACGCCATCGGTGATCTTCAATTGCAGCAGGTTGTTGGCCGCGATGTAGACGTCGCCGATGTTCGAGAAGAAGTTGGTGACGCTGTCGCGCACCGGTTGCGGCGTGATAAACACGTAGCCCTTCGCGACCGGCTTCAGCGCGTACTGGTCGAGCTTGTCGTTGACGGTGAAGATCGTGCGGTTCAAGCCTTCCAGCGGGTCGCCCTTGGTCGGCGTCTGCACGGTCGTGCAGCCCGCGAGCGTGGCGGCCGCCGCCGCCAGCGTCGCGACCTGGAAGGCGCGCACGCCTTTGCTGCGTAGGGTCTGCATTCTTGTTCTCCTTATTGACCGGCCGCACCGGAGGCGGCGGGCAGGGTCGGTGCCGGGGCCGCCGGCGCAGGCGCCGCGGCAGGTGCAGCAGCGGATGCGCCGGATTTGGACGCGCCCGAATCTGCCGCCTTGCTGTACAAAAACTGTCCGATCAGATTTTCCAGCACGATCGCCGATTGCGTCATGGAGATCGTGTCGCCCGCTTTGAGCGTCTCGCTGTCGCCGCCGGGTTCGAGCCCGATGTATTGCTCGCCGAGCAGTCCCGAAGTCAGGATCTTCGCCGATGTATCTTTCGGAAACTGATATTGCTTGTCGATATCGATCGTGACGAGGGCCTGATACGCATTGCTGTCAAAGCCGATCGACGCAACCCGGCCCACCGTCACGCCAGCGCTTTTCACCGGCGCGCGCGCCTTCAGTCCGCCAATATTGTCGAACTTGAGCTTGACCGGGTACGTTGCCTGAAACGACAACGAGCTCATGTTGCCGGCCTTCAGCGCGAGAAACAGCAACGCCACGAAACCCAACACCACGAACAGGCCGACCCAGAAGTCGAGAACAGTCTTTTTCATCGTCATCCCAAAGTGAATCCGCTACGCCACCCACACTCCCGCCGCGCGCAGCCCGTGACGCGCCCGCCGACGGCAAACGTGCGGCGCAGTCTTAACTGAACATCAGTGCAGTCAGCAGAAAATCGAGGCCGAGTACCGCAAGCGATGCGTACACGACAGTCTTGGTCGTGGCACGCGACACGCCTTCCGGCGTCGGCATGGCTTCGTAGCCTTGAAACAGCGCCACGAACGTCACCGCGAGGCCGAACACCACGCTCTTGACGACCCCGGCGCCGACGTCGCGCCAAACATCGACGCCGCCTTGCATCTGCGACCAGAACGCGCCGGCATCGACGCCGATCAGCAGCACGCCCACCACATAACCGCCCAGCACGCCGACCGCGCTGAAAATCGCGGCCAGAACCGGCATTGAAATAATGCCCGCCCACATGCGCGGCGCGACCACGACCTTGACCGGGTCCACCGCCATCATTTCCATCGCGGTGAGCTGCTCGCCCGCCTTCATCAAGCCGATCTCGGCGGTGAGCGACGTGCCCGCGCGTCCCGCGAACAGCAGCGCGGTCACCACCGGCCCGAGTTCGCGCACCAGCGACAGCGCGACCAGCAGCCCGAGCGCCTGTTCGGAGCCATAGCGGTTCAGCGTGTAATAGCCCTGCAAGCCGAGCACGAAACCGACGAACAGGCCCGACACCGCAATGATCACCAGCGAATAATTACCGACGAAGTGGATCTGCTTTGTGACAAGACGCGGACGGCGCAGCAAGGGGAAAAACTCGAGCACCAGCCGGAAGAAGAAGCGCGTGGCGTAGCCGGCCGTTCCCAGCCCGTCGAGCACCGAGCGGCCGAGTGAGCTGATCATGACTGACCTCCGCCGATGCCGAAATCCGCCGCAAGCGGCGTCTGGCTGGGATAGTGGAATTTGAACGGGCCGTCCGGCGCGCCGTCGATGAACTGGCGCACCGTAGGATCGGTCGACGCGCGCAGTTCAGCAGGCGTGCCTTCGGCGAGCACGCCGCCGTTGGCGAGGAAATACACGTAATCGGCGATCGCAAACGACTCGGGCACGTCGTGCGTGACGAGGATCGACGTTGCGCCGAGGGCCTGATTCAGCGTGCGAATCAGGTTCGCGGTGATCCCGAGCGAGATCGGATCGAGGCCGGCGAACGGCTCGTCGTACATCATCAGTTCGGGATCGAGGGCAATCGCGCGAGCCAGCGCCACGCGCCGCGCCATCCCGCCGGAAATCTCCGACGGCCGCAGATCGCGCGCGCCGCGCAAGCCCACTGCGTTGAGCTTCATCAACACGAGGTCGCGGATCAGTTCTTCGGGGATCTCGGTATGCTCGCGCAGCGCGAAAGCCACGTTGTCGAACACCGACATGTCGGTAAACAGCGCGCCGAACTGGAACAGCATGCCCATCTTGCGGCGCAGCGCGTAGAGGCCTTCACGCGTTTGCCGGCCGACGTCCTGGCCGTGAAACAGGACCTGGCCGCGCTGGGCGTGCTCGAGGCCGCCGATCAGGCGCAGCACCGTGGTCTTGCCGCAACCCGAGCCGCCCATGACCGCGACCACCTGGCCGCGCTTGAAGCGCAGATTCAGGTTCGACAGGACGAGCCGATCGCCATAACCGAAGTCGACGTCGCGCAGCTCGAGTAAGGTCTCGGGGGAGGAAGACACGAAACTGACAGTCCTTTTACACGGAAGGCCGAATTATAGGGCCATCATGCAAAAGCTGCCGTGAGGTGCCCTGTCCCTTTACTCAAGTTGACGATTATTGCGTAAACGCGTGTTGCAACGCAGCAACAGCGGCAGCGGGATCAGCCGCCTCCGTCACCGCCCGCACCACCGCTGCGCAGCCCACGCCTGTTGCCAGCACGGCCGGCAGCACGTGCAGATCGATTCCGCCGATCGCCACCAGCGGCACGACGCCGTCGAGCAGCCGCACGTAACGCGCGAGGCGCCGCAGGCCCTGCGGTGCGGTGGGCATGACCTTGGTGGTGGTGGGGAACACCGCGCCCAGTGCAATATAGCTTGGCCGGAAATGCAGAGCGGTCAGAATCTCGTAGAAACCGTGAGTGGACAACCCGAGCCGGCCGCCTGCGGCGGCCAGCGCCTCGAGATCAGCCGTATGCACATCTTCCTGGCCCAGGTGGACGCCATACGCGCCCGCTTCCAGCGCGGCTTGCCAGTGATCGTTGATGAAAACCTGGGCGTCGTGCTCACGGCCGGCGGCGACGCAACGGGCGATTTCGCGCTTCAGCTCAGCGGCGGGTTCGGCCGATTTGCGGCGCAGCTGAACGGTTTTCACACCGAAGCCCACCACCCGTTCGACCCACTCCGCGGTCGGCAGCACCGGATACAGACCCAGCCGGTCCGGGCAGCGCGCGAAGGCTTGCGCCGGCGCGTCCGGCAAACCGGCGATCCGCGGAAAGCGCGCGAGGTCGGCCGGAAAGGCGTCGTCGGCGCGGGTTTCGTCGCCGTCACGCCAGGCCAGAGCCAGCACCAGCGCGTCGTGGGGATCGAAACCGCAGTCCAGAAACGCGGCCAGCGCGGCGCTCCAGTCTTCCGCGAGATGGCCCTCCAGCCGGTATTTCTCGCCGCCCAGATGCAGCGTCGCGCGGTTCTCGGCGGCTTCGATCACGCCCGCCCCCCGCACCAGCCAGCGCGCCACCTGTTCGCCATGCTGCTGCTCATCGGCGACGATGATCAGGTCGCTGCCGTTCGGCTCGTCCGGCGCGGTCAGGCAGATGCGCCACGGCGCATGCGTCGGCGGCCAGTCGCCCAGACGGGCGCGGATGCGCTCGGCGGCTTCGGTGAGTTCGTCGGCGGGCGGCCAGAAGAGGTCACGGTCCTGCAAAGCCAAAGTCTGCGTCATGCGGCACTCCCGTCTTGATGCCAGAACGGCATGCCGACCACCGGCGTGCTCGCGTGCGCGCTTTCGCGCTCGGCCATCGGCCCTGCCAGAAAGGCCTGGCGGCCCGCTTCGACGCCCAGTGCGAAGGCCCGAGCCATCGCGTCAGGATGCGTGGCCTGCGATACCGCGGTATTCAGCAGCACGCCGTCAAAACCCCACTCCATCACCTGCGCGGCATGCGACGGCACGCCGAGCCCCGCGTCGACGATCAGCGGCACATCCGGCAGCCGCTCGCGCAGCACGCGCAGGCCGTACGGGTTGATCACGCCCTTACCGGTGCCGATCGGCGCACCCCACGGCATCAGCGCTTCGCAGCCCGCATCCAGCAGACGGCGGCCGATCACCAGATCCTCGGTGCAATACGGCAGGACCTTGAAGCCGTCCTTGACGAGCTGCGCGGCCGCTTCGATCAGGCCGACCGGATCGGGCTGCAACGTGTAGTCGTCGCCGATCAGTTCGAGCTTGATCCACTCGGTTTCGAAAATTTCACGCGCCATGTGCGCGGTCGTCACCGCCTCGCCGACGCTCAGACAGCCGGCCGTATTCGGCAACAGCGGCACGCCGTGGCGCTTGAGCAGATCGAAGAAGCCGGCTTCGGCGCCGCCCTCGTTCATCTGCCGGCGCAGCGCGACGGTCACCATGCCGGGGCGTGCGGCATCGATCGAAGCGGACAGCGATTGCAGCGACGGATAGCGCGAGGTGCCGAGCAGCACGCGGCTCGCGAAGGTTTCGCCGTATAGCGTGAGCGCGTCAGCGGACTGGGGGGAAGTCATTTGCATAATCCTTGTCTCCGGCCATGCGTGGCGGCGCTCAGCCGCCTGCCACGGGTTGCACGACATCGAGCTTGTCGCCGGGCTGCAGCGCGCGCGCCGCATGCTGGGTGCGCGCGACGAAATCGCCGTTCAGCGCGACCGCGAACGGCGGACGCGCGCCGTACACGGCGAGCGCATCGGCGACGGTCGCGCCTTCGGGCAGCGACAACGGCTTCTGGTTGATATGAATGTCCATGGTGTTCGAATACGGTTCAATCGATGGCGGCAGCGGCCTCGCGCGAGCGCGCAGCAAAACGCGCAACGCTCATGCCGGCTCCCGCGTGGAATCCAGTTGAAACAGTTCGCTCCAGCGCGCAGCGCGTTGCCAGTCGGCGAAGGCGTCGGCATCGCCGATGCGGCCGTCGAGCAACGCCGCGGCGAAACGCACGGCTTCGTCGGCGACTTCGGGCACGATCATGTAGCCGTGCCGGTACAGGCCGTTCACGCGCAAGGTCTGCGCGCCGTCCCACAGCAAGGCCGGACGGTGGTCCGGCAAAGTCGGGCGGCACTGCGAATTCAATTCGAGGATGCGTGCCTCGCCGAAGCCAGGATGCACGGAAAATGCCGCGCTCAGCAGTTCGAGCGCCGAGCGCACGCTGACCGGCGACATGTCCTCGCCCTCCACCTCGGTCGCGCCGATCACGTAGCGATCGTCCTGCTTCGGTGCGATATAGAGCGGGTAGCGCGGATGCAGCAGGCGCACCGGCCGCGTCAGGTTGATACCTGGCGCATGCACGCGCGCGACTTCACCGCGAATGCCGCGCAAGGTGGGCAGAACCGCCTTCGCGCCGAGACCTCGGCAATCGATCGTGATGCGCGCAGGCGGCAGCGCATGATCGTCGACGGGCGCGTTCCAGTGCGTTTCGACGCCGCGCTCGGCGAGACCCGCTGCCAACGCGGATAGCACCTGACGGTTATCCAGCTGCCCCTCGCGCGGCAGCAGCCAGCCCTGATTGAAGCGGCCCGCCAACGCCGGTTCGGCGGCGCCGACCTGTGCGCCGGCGAGCGTCACGAAGCCGCCGTCGAGCAGCTCGGCGGGCGCATTCGCGCGCACCCGGCGTTCGAACAGCGGCGCTTCGGTGCGGTCGGCATGATGCCAGACGACCAGCGTGCCGTTGCGCTGGAAAAACACCGGTTCGGGCAACTCGGCCAGCACGCGCGGCCAGGTTTCGAGCGAGCTCGCGCCCAGCCGCGTAATCAGCATCTCGGCGCTGGCGGCCTCGGCAAGCGGCGCGAGCATGGCTGCGGCGACCCACGCGGCGGCCTGCGAACCCGCTGCGTCGCCACGCTCATAGAGCGCCACGCGATGTCCCTCGCCGGCCAGGCGCCACGCCACGAGGCGCCCGCACAGGCCGCCGCCGAGTACCGCGAAGTCGGGTTGTGCAGGACGGTTCATCGTGCACACCCCCGATTACAGCGACGCCAGGCACGGCTAAAGCAGACCGGCGCGCAAACGGCCGCGTGGCGAAGAGCAAAAGTCATATCTGAAGAATAGGCGGTCATCGAGTCCTTTCCGTACGGCAACAAACGCACGTACCCAGGACGAAACCGGCGGGTAAGGCCGGCCGGACAACACGCGCGTCGCGATGACGGACGCCGCCCGGCGGGGAATGGAAGACTGGCTGCTTCCGGAAACTTCCCGCGCCGGTATTACCCGGATCGGGTGCAAAGGGTCTCTCTCAGCCTCGCCGCCGTTGCATGGACATCCGTGCAATCCGTACGCGAAGCACCCCTGTTTCGTCGAAGGTCATTAGACCATAAAAGGCGCGGCGCCCGCAAACCAGCGGCTCGTGCGATCGCCCGCAGTCGATCCGGCACCATCTATTGATTCACCAATACGAACGTGCGCGCCGCTCTGGCACAATGCCGAGACCGGATGCCGCAGGAACCTGGCGTCGGCGGCACGGCTGGCAGCCGCTCAGTCGGGCGCTCAGTCAGCCGCTTAGCCAGGCGGGCTCAGTCAGCTGGCTGGCTAGCCGCACGACGGCGGCATCGAGGCGGCTCCCCAAGGCGGAAGTTAATTTTCGCTTAAGGGGGTCGAGCCAGAATTGAACGCTCACCCGGGCGTGCGTTCGTCGTGCACGACGGCGAGGCACGCACCGCGAACCCGCCGTGGATCAGCCCGATACGGGCCCGCTCCACATGGGCCGGCCTGAGATGGGCCAGCCCGTGATGGGCCAGCCCGTGATGGGCCAGCACTACATCAGGATGCTCATGACAATGAATACCTCTGCCAGCCCCACGCTGCCACCGGACGAAAAAGTCTCCGCCTGGAGCCTGATCAAGCCTTACTGGGTCTCCGAAGAACGAAAAACGGCGTGGGGGCTGCTCGTCGCGATCATCGTGATGAATCTGCTCGTCGTGTGGATCAACGTGCGCCTGAATCGCTGGAGCGCCGACTTCTACAACGCGCTGCAAACCAAGAACGTGCACGATTTCCCGCACCTGCTGATGGTGTTCTCGGGGCTCGCGTTCGGCTTCATCATCCTCGCGGTGTACGGCCGCTATCTGCGCCAGATGCTCGGCTTCCGCTGGCGCCAGTGGCTGACCACGCGCTATCTGAACGAATGGCTGCATGACAGCGCCTTCTACCGGATCGAACGCGACCGTCTCGCCGACAACCCCGACCAGCGGATCAGCGACGACCTGCAATCGTTCGCCACCAGCACGCTGACGCTGACGCTCGATCTGCTGTCCACCGTCGTCACGCTGGTGTCGTTCATCACGATCCTGTGGTCGCTGGCCGGCGCGCTGACCCTCTCGCTCGGCGGCATGCCGATTCAGATTCCGGGCTACATGGTGTGGGCCGCGGCGCTCTACGCGGTGCTCGGTTCGCTGATCATCCAGAAGGTCGGCCACCCGCTCGTGTCGATCAATTACCAGGCGCAGAAGGTCGAGGCGGATTTCCGCTTCGGCCTGATCCGTCTGCGTGAAAACGCCGAGCAGATCGCTTTCTACAACGGCATGGAAACCGAGAAGACGAACGCGCGCACGCTGTTCGGCCGCATCCGCGACAACTGGTGGCGGGTGATGAAGTACACCAAGCGGCTCACCTTCGTGCTGAGCTTCTATGGTCAGATCGCGATCATCTTTCCGTTGGTGGTCGCCGCGCCGCGCTACTTCGCGGGCGCCTTCACGTTCGGCGTGCTGATGCAGATTTCGAGCGCATTCGGCACCGTCAGCGATTCGTTTTCGTGGTTCATCAACAGTTACGGTACCCTGGTCGAATGGCGCGCTACCGTGAACCGGTTGCGTGAATTCAGGCGCGTCGTGCATGCGCCGCGCCTGAAGGAATCGGTGTCCCCGGCTACCGCGCATGGCGGCATCAACCTGCATTTCGTCGACGACGACAAGCTCTCCACCGACGGCCTCAAGCTCGCGCTGCCGAACGGCAACCCGCTGTCGCGCATTCGGGATATCGCGATTCAGCCGGGCTCGCGCTGGCTGGTGCGCGGTCCGTCCGGCTCGGGCAAGAGCACGCTGATGCGCGCACTCGCGGGCCTCTGGCCGTTCGGCGACGGCTCGATCGACGCGCCGGTCAACGCGCGCATGATGTTCATCCCGCAGGTCAGCTACATGCCGATCGGCACGCTGAAAGCGGCGCTCACTTACCCGTCCCCCGCCGATACCTATACCGACGAAGAATGCCGCGAAGCGCTGCGTGTCTGTCATCTGTCGGAGTATGCCGACCGGTTGCAGGAATCCGGACACTGGACGCGGATTCTGTCGCCGGGCGAACAACAACGTTTGGCCGCCGCGCGCGTTCTGCTGCACAAGCCCGACTACCTGTTCCTCGACGAAGCGACCAGTGCGCTCGACGCAGAAAACGAAGCGCGTCTTTATCACCTGTTCACCGAGCGGCTGCCGAAGGCGGCGATCGTCAGCGTCGCGCATCGCGAATCGCTGGCGGCCTATCACGGGGAAACGCTTGACGTCGAGCGTTCTGACGAACCCGTCGCGGCATGAGCGGCGCTGAAGTCGAGCGCGTCGTGCTGATCACCGGAGCCGGCTCCGGGATCGGTGCGGCACTAGCCCGACGCATTGCCGCGCCGCGCACGGCGTTGATGCTGCATGCACGCGGCGGCGACGACGAAGCGCGCCAACGGCTCGCCCAGGTTGCCGCCGATTGCAGCGCGAACGGCGCAAACTGCGCGACGGTGTTCGGCGATCTGGCCGAACGCGGCGCCGCGGAGCACATCGTTCACCAGACGCTCGCGCGCTTCGGCGCCCTCGATCAGCTGGTCGCCAACGCGGGCCACGCGCAACGGCAAACGCTCAACGCGCTCGACACGGACAAATTGAGCGCAGCCTTCGCCGCGATGCCGGCCGCGTTCGCCGCGCTGGTCAAACGCGCGACACCTGCGCTGGAGACATCGAAACGAGGCCGCGTCGTCGCGCTCAGTTCGTTCGTCGCGCACCGCTATCGCGCGGACGCACCGTTCGCCGCTACGGCTGCGGCGAAGGCAGCAGTCGAATCGCTGGCGAGAACCGCGGCCGCCGAACTCGCGCCGCATGGCGTGACGGTCAATTGCGTCGCGCCCGGCTACACCCGTAAAGATCGCGGCCCCAGTGCCGATAATGCATCCGTGTGGACTCGCGCCGCCGAAGCGACACCGCTCGGCCATGTCGCCGAGCCCGCGGATATCGCCGCCCTGATCGCGTTTCTGTTGTCGGACGAAGCGCGCCACATTACCGGCCAAGTGATCCACGTCGACGGCGGCCTCACGCTCGGCTAAGCGGCGCGGCGCCAGTCGCAAGGCCAGCGCATGCTGCGAGGCAACCCGCCGCAAGATCCGGAAACACGCGACAAGAGTTAGAAAGCATTTACGAAGCGGGCAAGCTGTTCCGCGCTTTGAAAATGCGCTGTAGCAGCGACGATAGTCGTGCGGGCCGAACCACGTCCGGCCCACCATGCCATTCACTGCTACCGGACTCGCCGCCCATGTCATTCGATCGCCGCGCCACTCCTCTGATCCAGCGCCTCGCGCTTGTTCTCGGCGCAGGACTGCTGCTGCCGAGCGCCGCTGACGCTGCCCAAACCTCCCAGCCGGGCGAGCCGGCGGACGTTTGCCCGGCGCTCAAATTCATCGTCGACGCACCCGACTTCAAGCAATTGCACACGCAGCCCGCCGCGCAATTGCCGGGGCTGTCGAACGCGGACGACTGCCGCGCGAACAGCCGCTCGTACGATTGCCACTGGCGCGCGCATTGGCAAGCCGACGGCGTCGTCAACGATCCGCTCGAAGAATTCGGCGCCGATATCGCCGCCTGCTTTCCGAACGTCGTGCACGACGTCAACACGCCGACGCAGCAGCATTTCATCGTGACCACCGCCGAGCGGCGCGTCAACGTCACCGCCAGCGTACATGGGCAAAACGAATTGCGCCTGCGCGTCACCCGCTGAGCGTGAACTCGCTCGCCGTTACCCGCCGCCTTGCTCACCGTTGCGAGAGGCCCCGCGTCATGACCTTCACGCCGAGCTTGCGCGCTTGCGCTTCAACGCATGCCCCACTGGCTGGATGGGCCAAGTTGCGGCGGCTTGCCGCCGTCGCCGTGCTCGCCTTCGGCCTGAACGGTTGCGCGTGGACACTGATCTCGGCGGCCGACGCCACCGGTTCGGTGATTCAGGCGGGCTACGCGATCGCATCGAACTATTCGTCGCCGACCTTCGTCAACGGGCGGCCGGCGTCAGTGCATAACGTCTGCATCGAAGTGAATCAGACGGTATCGGTCGGCGATTTCGTGCCGGCGCTGCAACTCGCGCTCGAGCGGCGCGGCATTCATTCGGATGTCTACAATCCGGGCACCTCGCCGGCCGGATGCGAAGCGCGGCTCGTCTATAACGCCGCGATCGACTACGGCCGCCGCTCGTTCAGCGACGAGTCGATTCAGTACCTGTCGATCATCGATCTGACGCTGATCCAGAACGGCCGCATTCTGGTCACCGCGCGTTATCAGACCGGTGGCCTCAATGCCGACCGCTTCTCCAACGCATCGACCAAGCTCAACGGCTTGATCGAGCGGATGGTGGTCGATCAGACCGTGTTCCGCCCGCAAACGATGCAGACCATTCAGACTTCCCAGGTAAACTGAACAAGCTCTGAACAAGCAGACTGAGCAGGTGAAGCGAGTAAGCAGGCTGAGCAGTTCGCTTGCCATTTCTTACGCGGGAAAGGATTCGAAAGCGTTGTGCGCTTTGCGCTGCTCGCACGGATCACTAAGATGATCCGAATGAACCAATCCATTCTGGTCGTCGACGACGACCCCGTCGTACGCGAGCTCGTCAGCGAATATCTCCAAGGGCGCGGTTTCAAGGTTTCCGTGCTCGAACACGGTATGGCGTTGCAGCGTAAATTGCAGGACGACCGTCCGGCGCTGGTCGTGCTCGACATCATGATGCCGGAGCTCGACGGCATCAGTGCGCTGCGCGCGCTGCGCGTCGCCGGCGACGATATTCCCGTGATTCTGCTGACCGCGCGCGCCGACGTGATCGACCGCGTGATCGGCCTCGAACTCGGCGCCGACGATTATCTCGGCAAGCCGTTCGAACCGAGCGAGCTGGTCGCGCGGATCCGCACGGTGCTGCGCCGCCGCGGCGCGATTGCGCCGAGCGCGCCGGAACATCGTGCGCCGTATCGCTTCGGCCGCTTCGAGGTGAATTTCCCGGCGCGCGAGTTGCGCCGCGACGGCGAGCGCATCACGCTGCGTTCCAGCGAATTCGCCATGCTCAAAGTGTTCGTCACGCATGCGATGACCGTGCTGACGCGCGCGCAGTTGCTCGAGAAACTGCACGGCAATAGCGAGGTGCATCGCAATCGCAGCCTGGACGTGTCGATCTGGCGTTTGCGGCGGCTGATCGAAGTCGATCCGTCCGAGCCGCGCTATGTGCAAACCGTGTGGGGACGTGGCTATGTATTCGTGCCCGACGGCGAAATCGGCGCGGCGGAGCGCAGCGCGCCCCCGCTCGTCTAGCGCAGCGCGCGAGTGTGAAACGAGGCACGCCTCGCGTTCGAGGCGTCGGCGCTAGAACGTCAGCACGCTCAGGAACATGCGCTGCAGCCAGCCCATCGTCGTCGCGTCGGACACCATCCCCACGCCCGTCTGTTCGATGCGCGCGTTCGCGACCTTGCTCGAAGCGACATAATTGCCCGCGTCGATATCCTTCGGATTGACGATGCCGGACAGGCGCAAGCGGTCGCGGTTGCCGCTCATCGAGATGACCTTCTCGCCCGACACCACCAGATTGCCGGTAGACATGGTGCCGATCACGGTGACCGCCAATGTGCCGGTCATGCCATTAACATCGGTGAGACTGCCCTGCCCTTTGAAGTCGGTGTTGGCCGAGCCGACATTGAAGAGTTTCGCGAGCCGCGCGGCGGCGTTGCTCGAATGATCGGCGGCGTCGGCGGTGATGCTGCTCGAACGGCTCGCCGCCGCGGTCGAGCTATTGTTGCCGCTGTACGATTCCGCAAGGCGAATCGTCAGCACGTCGCCGATATGCTGCGCGCGCGGCGTTTCATAGAGCAGCAGCGGCGCGCCCGCCTGATAGATCGCGCCCTGCGTGTTGACGTTCAGCGGCGCCGACGCGAGCGGCGGCAACATCGGCGTGTCGACGATCGAGGGCTGGCTGCTGCTTGCGCAAGCCGCGAGGCAGGCCGCCGCGCCTAGCGCGACAGTGAGACGTAGCGCAGTCATGGGTGCTCCTTGGCCGGATCGGCCGGAATAAAAAAAACGGACCTTGCGGCCAGCGTGCCGCAATGGTCACAGACGCGATCACACGCGTGGTCGTCTGCGTGGTAGCCGAAGCGACGCATCAACCCGCCTCCGCGCCGCTCGCCTGCCACTGCCGCACGACCGATTTCACCCATGCGTCCGAACCCTTCAGCAAATAGGTGAGCGTGCCGTTGCGGGTGCCCGGCAGAAAACACAAGGTGATCGAACTCACCGCGTTTTCCCAGATGTACATCGGTATCGCGCCGGACGACGATGCCTGTTGCGCGACGAGACGCGGTGCGCCGTAACGGTCGGCGAGCGCCTCGTGCAGGTCTTCGGCGGTGACCTCGTCGATCACGAAGGAAATCTCGTACAGACGCAGCGCGCTCTGCTCGTCGACGCGCGCAAAGCGCAGCACGTGCTCCTGCGCCGGCGCGCCGTCGACGACGGCTTGCGAGACGGACCAGCCGTCGTCCGCGCGATGCGCCCAGCGGCACGCCACGGTCAGACTCTCACGCGATTTCAGGCGCATGCCGAGCGCACCCGCCTGCACGTCGGTCTCGCAGACGGGCACGCTGCCGAGCGGCGTCGCCCGCACGGTCGAGCCGGAACGGAACTCGTCGAGCGTGATGCCGAGCGCAATGCCTCGAAACGCGAACGGAACGTCCGGCGAACGCTTGCGCGTGTCGGCGGATGCCGCCTTCGACGCAGCGCTGGCAGCCGCTTCGCGCGCCGCCGGCTGGGACTTCGCGAGCAACGGGAACATGGCGCCGACGAGCGCCAACGCACAGGCAATCCGTTTGAGTTTCATGATTCAGTCGAGGGCGGATGAACACATGTCGAACGGCGTGGCCGCCGCATGGCCGACCACGGGGACGATTTTCAGCGTCGCCGAGACCACCCGGCACGGCAGCGCCGCGACGCCGCAGCCGCCGAGCGGCAGCAGCGCCGCGCCAAGCGTCAACCACGCAGCGACACGGATGAAGCGGTCGAATATTTTCGGGGTCGACACAGGGGCCTCGGTGCGTCAGGCTGTCGTATTGACGGAATGCCCGACGAGGCCGGCAGGCATCGACGGCGACGGCTGAGCGGCGGATTCCCGCGCTTGCGGCGTCACCGCCTGGCTGCTCGGAGCCGAAGGCTTTTCCACCGCCGGCGTAGACGCTAGCGAAGGAAGGTGGGCTGAACTGAAATTACTGTGAACGGTCATGATGAGCCTCGCGTGGCACCGGGTTTCGATTTCACGCCGCCTGTCGCGGGCCCAAGGCGTTAGGCTGTATTCGACATGCGGCGCAACGTACTGCATGACGAATCATGTCGCCGCACGCGCGGTGGCGATGCATGAAGAAAAGCGCGCTTTTCAGCGGTTCTTACGAGTCGTTGCGAGCCGTTGCGATTCATTTCGATCGAGCGCCAATTCTTTCATCAGAGGAATATCAGTGATGCGAAACGTTTCCCGCCTGGCCGGGCGGGTTGCCAAATATGGCAGTGCCGAAATATGCGATGAGCCTTTGGCGGCTGGCCTCGCGCGAGAAGCGGAGCGCGCGGCGCGTGACTGCGTAAGCATTGGTAAGAAAACAGTCGGCCGCGCGTCACGCGCGCCAGTCTAAAATTTCGGCCATGAATCCACAGGTCCTTATCGTCGACGACGACCCGGTCGTACGCGATCTGCTATGCAAGTTTCTGCAATCGAACGGCTTCGACGCGTCGGTGCTGCACGACGGCACGCATCTGCAACGCCGGCTCGAACGTGAACGCCCGTCGGTGGTCGTGCTCGACATCATGATGCCGAACACCGACGGCCTGCGCGCGCTCACCGCGTTGCGCGCCGCCGGCGACGACATCCCGGTGATCTTCGTGACGGCGCGCGGCACGGTGGCCGACCGTATCGTCGGGCTCTCGCTCGGGGCGGACGATTACCTGACCAAGCCGTTCGATCCCCGCGAATTGCTCGCGCGGATCCACACGGTGCTGCGCCGCCGCGGCCCTTCCACCACCAGTGCGCCGGAGGCCCGCAAGCCGTATCGCTTCGGTCCGTTCGAACTCGACTTCGCCACGCGTTCGCTGTCGCGCGAGGACTCGAAGCTCCCGCTGCGCGACAGCGAGTTCGCGCTGCTGAAGATCTTCGTCAACAACCCGTACAAGGTGCTGTCGCGCGTGCTGATTCACGATCTCGTGCATCGCGACAACCTCGCCTTTCGCGACCGCAGTCTCGACGTGCCGATCTGGCGCCTGCGCCGGGTAATCGAAGACGATCCGTCCAACCCGTGCTACGTGCAAACCGTGCGCGGTAAAGGCTACGTGTTCGTGCCCGACGCCGACGGCACGCCTTTCGCCGATGAGGCCGCCTCAAGCGCA
Source organism: Paraburkholderia lacunae (assembly GCF_003353175.1). Lineage (GTDB taxonomy): Bacteria > Pseudomonadota > Gammaproteobacteria > Burkholderiales > Burkholderiaceae > Paraburkholderia > Paraburkholderia lacunae. Next base: position 91,854 of record NZ_QHKS01000025.1, read on the forward strand.
TGAAAAACCCGCTGAACACGCTGTTCGGCAGAATGGCGTTGCTGTCGACGGCGGTGTTGTTCGCGATTCAGGCAAGCTGGTTCGTACTGGTGGTGATGCAGCCGCCGCGCCATGAAATCGACGGCTTCGCGCGCGGCGTTCTGCTGGTCCTGCAGGCGCTCAACGGCGAGCCGATCAAGGGCGCCGCGCTCGCGCCCGCTATGAGGGTGCACCTCGTGCCCACCTGGAACATGCCGGCGAGCGTCCATCTGAGCACGCCGACCAGCCGTCCGCTGGTCGAATTGAGCCGGCATTTGCGCGAGAACCTGCCTGCCGGCACCCAGATCGCCGTCGACGATGTGCACCCGCCCCAGTTGTGGGTGCTGTCCCCCGGCAAATCCAACTGGGTGGTCATGCCGGTCGACGTTCCGCCGCGTCCTCGCTTTCTCGTCGAATCGGTATCGATGCTGCTGGCCGCGCTGCTCCTGTCGCTGCTCGCGGTCTGGCAGATGCAGCGGCCCCTGTCGCGCGTCGCGGAGGCCGCGCTCGAGTTCGGCTCCGGTGGACGGCCGGAACCGGTCACCGTGCAGGGGCCGCGCGAGCTGCGCGAACTGATCGGTTCGTTCAACGACATGATGCAGCGCCTGAACGAAGCCGGCGACGACCAGGCAGTCATGCTGGCCGGCGTCGCGCACGATCTGAAGGCGCCGCTCACGCGGCTCAAATTGCGCGCGAGCGTGCTGGTTGCGGAAAGCGAGCGCGCGGGCCTGATCCGCGACGTCGACTCGCTGACCAACATCGTCCAGCAGTTTCTGGAATTCGCCGGCCAGTCCGCGGACGCCGGGCCGCCGGTCGAAGTCGACGAATTTCTGCAGGAACAGTTTTCCGCCACCGACAGCGCCGAGGCGCCGCTTTTCACGCTCGATCTGCAAGCCGGATCGTCATTCAGGCTGCCGCGCACGCTGCTCGACCGGCTGGTGACGAACCTCGTCGACAATGCGCTCGAGCATGGCGTGCCGCCGGTGGATATCACCACGGCGCGTAGCGACCGGAATTGGGTCATCAGCGTGCGCGACCACGGTCCGGGCATTCCCGACGACCGCATTGCCGCGGCCATGAAACCGTTCGTACGGCTCGATGCAGCGCGTGGCGGCGAAGGCCATTGCGGCCTGGGACTCGCGATCGTGGCGCGGCTTGCGCACGATCGCGGCGGCCGCTGTCATGTGCGCAATCATGCGCAAGGCGGCCTGGACGTGCGGATCGAACTGCCGGTTGGATTGGGAGAAGCGTGAAAGGGTTGGGCGGCGATACCGGCGGATCCACCGACGCGCCCATCGAGGTACCCACTTACGCACCCTTACCGGATGGGCTTTCCCGATGGTTGCGGCCTTATAGTCAACCCCGGCAACCTCGATGCCGCCCTTCTCCGTCCGCCCTGTTATTTCGGGCGGACTTTTTTTTCGTCTGCGCCTGCCGCTCGGGTGCGTGCGCGGCGCGGCGCGCCGCCGCGGTTCAGCCCACGAGACGGTCGTGCAAGGTATCGATAGTCGCCTGAGACACTCCGAGGCCCTGCGTCAGATAGCTCGCCATCGTGCCGTAGCTCGACTGCACCTGATCGAACCCCGCTTGCAGATAACTTTCCTGAACGCTGAGCAACGGCGCCGCAATCGCCGCCGCCGCGGCGCCGCTTTGCGACCGCACCGCGTCGGTGCTCGCCCTGATCGACACCCCCAAGTAGACGTTGCTCAGCAGGTAGTCCTGCATGATGACGTCGAGCGGCACGTTGGCGATGCTGAGCAGCAAAGCCGCGACCCAGCCGGTGCGATCCTTCCCGGCGCTCGAATGAAACAGCTGCGCGCCGGCCCCGTTGGCGAGTTGCGTAAGGAGCGCGCCGTAGCTGGCGCGCTGGGCGGCGCCGGTGACATAGGAGCGCGCCTCGGCTTCCTTGAAGGCGACGGCGGCGGCGGCCGAATCGAGCGAGGGCACGACGAAGTCGGTCGTGCCGAGGACGTTGAAGACTGTCGATGCCGCACCGGCGGGCAGGACGTCGGCGGTGCGCGCGATTTCGCCCGGCGTGCGCAGATCGTAGACCGTGGCGATGCCGAGTTTGCCGAGGGCGGTCTGATCTGCCGGGCTGAGCGTCAGGGCGTTCGAGCGATAGAAAGCGCCACGGCGCGTCTGTTTGCCGTCGACGGTCGGGTAGCCGGCGGCGGCGCCCGCCACATCGCGGAAGTTGCTGACCGAAGCCAGGCGCGGGGTTTCCGGCTGATCGGCATCGAGATTCCCGCCGCCACAGGCGGAGAGCAGCGGGCTGCTCAGGGTCGATAGCAGCAGGACGCCTGCCGAGCTTTTCAGGAACGCGCGGCGTGAGTCGACTGCCCGTAAGGACGGGCGCTGGGCTGCCCGCAAGGGCGTGCTCGCGGAGCGGAGGTGTAGCGAGCAGGTTTTTCCAATTGCGGACATTCGGGTCGGTGGCGCGCGCGCGTAAGGGTGGATTGTCACAGCTTGAACGCTGCGGACGCAGTTTAACGGCGGAGAATATTTTTTGGGTTACATCGTAGTAGTTGGTAAGAATAGGATTCCGATTTGCCGTTTTTTAACCACGCCTGGCCCCACAACTCCGCCCCCCGTAGAATACGGAAACCCCGCCACAAAGCCGCCGACCGGCAAGATATTCCCGGAGACTACAAAAAAATATGCCTTCTCTCCATTGGTTTACCGAGCTTACCCAGCGCGAACGCCGCACCCTTTATGCCGGCTTCGGCGGCTACGCAGTAGATGCCTTCGACTTCATGATCTACTCATTCCTCATCCCGACATTGATCGCGACATGGGGCATGACCAAAAGCGAAGCGGGCATGATCGCCACCAGCTCGCTGATCTCATCGGCTTTCGGCGGCTGGCTCGCCGGCATACTCGCCGATCGCTACGGCCGGATCCGCGTGCTCCAGTGGACCATCGCCACCTTCGCGATCTTCACCTGCCTGTCGGGCTTCACGCACTCGTTCTGGGAACTCCTTACTACCCGCACCCTGCAAGGCATCGGCTTCGGCGGTGAATGGTCGGTCGTGACGATCATGATGGCGGAAACTATCCGCTCACCTCAGCATCGCGCGAAAGCGGTGGGCACGGTGCAAAGCAGCTGGTCCTTCGGCTGGGCCGCGGCGGCCATCATTTATTGGGCGTTCTTCGCGCTGCTGCCGGAACAATACGCATGGCGCGCCTGCTTCTGGATCGGCCTGCTGCCCGCGCTATGGATCATCTACATCCGCCGTAATGTCAGTGATCCGGACATTTTTCTCCAGACCCGCCGCGCGCGCGAAAGCGGCCTGGACACCTCGCACTTCCTGCAAATCTTCTCGCTCCCCCACCTCGGCACCACCCTGCTCGGCAGCGCACTGTGCACCGGCATGCTCGGCGGCTACTACGCGATCACCACCTGGCTGCCCACCTATCTGAAAACGGTCCGCCATCTGTCCGTGTTCAATACGAGCGGTTATCTGATCGTGCTGATCGTCGGTTCGTTTACCGGCTATGTCGTCGGGGCGATTCTGAGCGACAAGCTCGGCCGACGCGCGTCGTTCGTGCTGTTCGCAATCGGCTCGTTCGTGCTCGGCATGGCCTACACGATGCTGCCGATCACCGACGGCATGATGCTCGCGCTCGGCTTTCCGCTCGGTATCGTCGTACAAGGAATTTTCGCGGGCGTGGGCGCCTATCTGTCGGAGCTGTATCCGAATGCGATCCGCGGGTCGGGGCAAGGCTTCTGCTACAACCTGGGGCGCGGCCTCGGCTCGTTCTTTCCGATTCTGGTCGGTACCCTGTCGCAAACCATGACGCTTGTTAAGGCGATGGGCATCGTCGCCGGTTCGGGCTATCTGCTCGTGATCGTCGCCGCGTTGTGTCTGCCGGAAACCAAAGGCAAAGTGCTCGGCGCGACCATTCCCACCGCCTGACATCGCGGTACAAACACATGCATACGATTGTTCTGGGCGGCGGCGTGATTGGCGTCGCCACCGCTTTTTATCTGCGTCAGCAAAGCTGCGAAGTCACCCTGATCGAGCGCGAGCCGGACGTCGCGCTCTCCACCAGTTTCGGCAACGCCGGTGTGATCGCACCGGGCTACGTGACGCCGTGGGCCGCGCCGGGCATGCCGGCGAAAATCCTCAAATATCTGTTCAAGCCGGCCTCGCCGCTGATCTTCCGGCCCACTTTCGATCCGGCTCAATGGCGCTGGATTGCGCGCTGGCTGCGCGAATGCGATCTCGAACGGTTTCGCGTCAACAAGCAGCGGATGCAACGCATCGCTTATTACAGCCGGGACTGTCTGCACGAATTCCGCAGCCGTCATCCGTTCGATTACGGCCGCAGCCAGGGTTATCTGCAGTTGTTTCGCAGCGAGTACGACGTCGAACTCGCGCAACCCGCGCTGACGGTTCTGCGCGACGCCGGCATCGCCCACCGCGAGGTCAGCGCGGCGCAATGCGTGGAGATCGAGCCGGGCTTGCGCTGGGCGCGTCAGGCGCCGCTGTCGGGTCTCTACCTGCCCGACGACGAAGCCGGCGATTGCGCCCGCTTCACTCGCGAATTGCGCGCGATCTGCGAGCGCAACGGCGTACGCTTTCGCTTCGACACGCGCGTCACGTCGCTCGATGTGCAAGGCCGCGCGGTGCGCGGCGTTCGTATCGAGAGCGAGCGCGGCAGCGAGACGTTGCAGGCGAATGCGGTGGTGGTCGCGCTGGGCGTCGATAGCGCGGCGCTGCTCGCGCCGCTCGGCGTGAAGGTGCCGCTCTATCCGGTGAAGGGCTATTCGGCGACGCTGCCGGTCACCGATGATGAAAAAGCGCCGCGCGCGGCGTTGATGGACGAATCGCTGAAAACGGCGATCACGCGCTTCGGCAACAACCTGCGCGTGGCCGGCACGGCGGAACTCGGCAATCGCCAGACGACGCTGCGCGAGCAGGCATTGCAAACGCTGATGAAAGTGCTCGGCGACTGGTTCCCGCACGCGGCCAATCCGACTTCCGCGCACTTCTGGGTCGGCCGCCGCCCGATGACGCCCGATGGCGCACCGTTGCTCGGTGCGTCCGGTGTGGACAATCTGTGGCTGAACCTCGGACACGGCTCCACGGGCTGGGCGATGTCGATGGGTTCGGGCCACGTGGTCGCGGATCTGATCACGCGGCGCAAGCCGGAGATCGATCTGGAAGGACTCACGTTGACGCGGTATCGGAAGTAATTAGCAGCGGACATTAAAAAGCCGGGTCACCCTCTCGGGCGCCCGGCTTCGTTTTACCGCTTTGATGTACTGCGTATGTACTGCTTATGTGCCGCTTATGTGCCGCTTACGTGACACATTGTCGTCTCCACCTCTTCCTGCAAGCTGTGGCCGGTTTCCGTGCCCGGAGGCGTGAAACCGGCCGGAGACGTTTAGCGCGGCAGTTCCGAATGGCCCATCAGGTACGCGTCGACCGAACGTGCGCACTGGCGGCCTTCGCGGATCGCCCACACCACCAGCGACTGGCCCCGGCGCATGTCGCCCGCGGTGAACACCTTGTCCACCGAGGTGTAATACGCCTTGTCGCCTTCGGTCGACGCCCGCACGTTGCCGCGGTTGTCCTTGTCGACGCCGAACGCTTCGAGCACCGGCGACACCGGCTGCGTGAAGCCCATCGCGAGCAGCACCAGATCCGCCTTCATTTCGAATTCGGAGCCCGGCACTTCCTGCATCTTGCCGTCCTTCCATTCGACGCGCGCAGCGATCAGCTTCTCGACCTTGCCGTTCTTGCCTTCGAGGCGCTTGGTCGCCACCGACCAGTCGCGCGAGCAGCCTTCGTCATGCGACGACGAGGTGCGCAGCTTGATCGGCCAGTACGGCCATACGAGCGGCTTGTTCTCTTCTTCCGGCGGCTGCGGCAGCAGTTCGAACTGCGTGACGCTCTTCGCGCCATGACGGTTCGACGTGCCGACGCAATCCGAACCGGTATCGCCGCCGCCGATCACGACCACATGCTTGCCCTTGGCGAGCAACTGGTTCGGGACCTTGTCGCCGGCATTGACCTTGTTCTGCTGCGGCAGGAATTCCATCGCGTAGTGAATGCCTTCGAGCTCACGGCCCGGCACCGGCAGATCGCGCGGCGTTTCCGAACCGCCCGTCAACACGACGGCGTCGAATTGTTCTTTCAGCTCGGCCGGCGTGATGGTTTCCTTCGCCGTGTTGCCGATGTGCGCCGGCAGCGAATCCGCACGGCCGATGAACACGTTGGCGCGGAACGTCACGCCTTCGGCTTCCATCTGGCGCATGCGGCGATCGATCAGCCACTTCTCCAGCTTGAAGTCGGGAATGCCGTAACGCAGCAGGCCGCCGATGCGGTCGTTCTTTTCGAACACGGTGACATCGTGCCCCACGCGCGCCAGTTGCTGTGCGACCGCCAGACCGGCGGGGCCGGAACCGACCACCGCGACCTTCTTGCCGCTCTTGTGCTTCGGCGGCTGCGGCGCAACCCAGCCTTCGGTCCAGGCTTTGTCGATGATCGCGTGTTCGATCGACTTGATGCCGACTGGGTCGTCGTTGATGCCAAGCGTGCACGCCGCTTCGCACGGTGCCGGGCAGATACGGCCCGTGAACTCCGGGAAGTTGTTGGTGGAGTGCAGCACTTCGATCGCGTTCTTCCAGTCCTGATGGAACACCAGGTCGTTGAAGTCCGGGATGATGTTGTTCACCGGGCAGCCGTTGTTGCAGAACGGAATGCCGCAGTCCATGCAACGGGCGCCTTGAATCTTCGCTTCGTCGTCGGTCAGTGCGGCGACGAATTCCTTGTAGTGCTTCACACGCGTGAGCGGAGCTTCGTACGCCTCGTGGCGGCGTTCGAACTCGAGAAAACCGGTTGCCTTGCCCATGTGGTTCTCTTCTCTATCTGTATCAGGTGGGGTGATCTACACCCGCCGCGCGGATCGCTTCAACGGTCGGCGCGGCGGGTACGGCTAAATGTGACGTCTTTCTGCGCTGGCAGCGACGAGTCCGGCAGTCAAGCAGCGAGGACTTCCTTGTTCGCCTTCTTCGCGGCCATTTCGCCCAACGCGCGCTTGTATTCGGTCGGGAACACCTTCACGAACTGACGGCGCGACGCATCCCAGTTTTCGAGCAGCGCCTTGGCACGCGGCGAACCCGTGAACTGGAAGTGACGTTCGATGAGGCCCTTGAGCAGCGCTTCATCGGTCGTGCCGGTGTGCCACAAACCCTTGTCGACCGTGCGTTCCTGTTCGGCCTGTTGCAGGACCGGGTCGAGCGCGACCATCGACTTGTTGCACTTGCCCGCGAACGTGTTGTCCGGGTCGTACACATACGCGATGCCACCCGACATGCCGGCCGCGAAGTTACGGCCCGTTTCGCCGAGCACGACGACCGTGCCGCCCGTCATGTATTCGCAACCGTGATCGCCCGTGCCTTCGACCACCGCCGTCGCACCCGAATTACGCACGCAGAAACGCTCGCCGGCCACGCCGCGGAAGAAGGACTCGCCTTCGATCGCGCCGTACATCACCGTATTGCCGCAAATGATGTTTTCTTCCGACTTGCCGCGGAAATCGTTCGTGGGACGGATGATGATGCGGCCGCCCGACAGACCCTTGCCGACGTAGTCGTTACCGTCGCCGACCAGATCCAGTGTGATGCCCTTCGCGAGGAATGCGCCGAAGCTCTGGCCCGCGGTGCCTTTCAACTGGATGTGGATCGTGTCGTCGGGCAGACCGTCGTGGCCGTACTTCTTCGCGATCGTGCCGGACAGCATCGCGCCGACCGTACGGTTCACGTTGCGCACCGGCTGGATGAACGAGACGTGCTCGCCCTTCTCGATCGCGGCCTTCGCCTTCTCGATCAGCGTGTGGTCGAGCGCGCGGTCCAAACCGTGATCCTGCACGTCGACGTGCTTGCGTGCGACTTCAGCCGGCACTTGCGGCAGGTAGAACACACGTGAGAAGTCGAGACCCTTCGCCTTCCAGTGCTCGATGCCCTTCTTCATGTCGAGCAGTTCGGCGTGGCCGATCAGGTCGTCGAACTTGCGGATGCCCAGTTGCGCCATGAGTTCGCGCGCTTCTTCGGCAACGAAGAAGAAGAAGTTGACGACGTGTTCCGGCTGCCCCTGGAATTTCGCACGCAGCACCGGATCTTGCGTCGCGACGCCGACCGGACAGGTGTTCAGGTGACACTTGCGCATCATGATGCAGCCTTCCACGACGAGCGGCGCCGTCGCGAAACCGAATTCGTCCGCGCCGAGCAGCGCGCCGATCACGACGTCGCGGCCGGTCTTCATCTGACCATCGGCCTGCACGCGGATACGGCCGCGCAGCTGGTTCAGCACCAGGGTCTGCTGCGTTTCCGCCAGACCTAGTTCCCACGGCGTGCCGGCATGCTTCACCGACGACAGCGGCGACGCGCCCGTGCCGCCGTCATGGCCGGCGATCACGACGTGATCGGCCTTCGCCTTGGCGACACCCGCGGCCACCGTGCCGACACCCGATTCCGACACCAGCTTCACCGACACGCTGGCCGCCGAGTTGGCGTTCTTCAGGTCGTGAATCAGTTGCGCCAGATCTTCGATCGAGTAGATGTCATGGTGCGGCGGCGGCGAAATGAGGCCGACACCCGGCACCGAGTAACGCAGCTTGCCGATGTACTCGGACACCTTGTGGCCGGGCAGCTGACCGCCTTCGCCCGGCTTCGCGCCCTGCGCCATCTTGATCTGGATCTGATCGGCCGACGCGAGGTATTCCGCCGTCACGCCGAAACGGCCCGACGCCACCTGCTTGATCTTCGAGCGCAGCGAATCGCCTTCCTTCAGCGGAATGTCGACGATCACTTCGTCGCCGATCACGGACTTCATCGTGTCGCCGTTCTTGATCGGAATGCCGCGCAGTTCGTTGCGGTAACGGTTTTCGTCCTCGCCGCCTTCGCCGGTGTTCGACTTGCCGCCGATGCGGTTCATCGCGACCGCCAGCGTGGCGTGCGCTTCGGTGCTGATCGAGCCGAGCGACATCGCGCCGGTGGCGAAACGCTTGACGATTTCCTTCGCCGATTCGACCTCGTCGAGCGGGATCGCCTTGGACGGATCGAGCTTGAACTCGAACAGGCCGCGGAAGGTCATGTGGCGCTTGGTCTGATCGTTGATCAGATGCGCGTATTCCTTGTACGTCTGGTACGAGTTGCTGCGCGCCGAGTGTTGCAGCTTGGCGATCGCATCCGGCGTCCACATATGTTCTTCGCCGCGCACGCGGTACGCGTACTCGCCGCCCGCGTCCAGCATGTTCGCGAGGACCGGGTTGTCGCCGAATGCGTCGCGATGCAGACGGATCGCTTCTTCCGCGACATCGAACAGACCAATCCCGCCGACCTTCGACGAAGTGCCCTTGAAGTACTTCGCGACCAGATCTTCCGCGAGACCGACGGCTTCGAAAATCTGCGCGCCGGTGTACGACATGTAGGTCGAAATGCCCATCTTCGACATGACCTTCTGCAGGCCCTTGCCGACTGCCTTGGTGAAGTTGTAGACCGCCTTTTCCGCCGACAGGTCGCCCTTCAGACCGGCGGCCAACTGGCCGAGCGTTTCCATCGCGAGGTACGGGTGCACGGCTTCCGCGCCGTAGCCCGCAAGCAGCGCGAAGTGGTGCGTTTCACGCGCCGAGCCGGTTTCGACGACCAGACCCGTGCTCGTGCGCAGACCTTGCTGCACGAGGTGCGTGTGGATCGCGGCGGTAGCGAGCAGCGCCGGGATCGCGACGTTGTCGCGGTCGGTCTTGCGGTCCGACACGATCAGCATGTTGTAGCCGGACTTCACAGCGTCGACGGCTTCCGCGCACAGCGAGGCGAGGCGCGCTTCAATGCCTTCCTTGCCCCAGGCCACCGGATAGCAGATGTTCAGTTCATACGAGCTGAACTTGCCGCCCGTGTACTGATCGATCGCGCGGATCTTCGCGATGTCCTTGAAGTCGAGCACCGGCTGCGACACTTCGAGACGCATCGGCGGGTTGATGTTGTTCGTGTCGAGCAGGTTCGGCTTCGGACCGACGAACGACACCAGCGACATCACCATGTTTTCGCGGATCGGGTCGATCGGCGGGTTCGTCACCTGCGCGAACAGCTGCTTGAAGTAGTGATAGAGCGTCTTGTTCTTGTTGGACATAACCGCCAGCGGCGAGTCGTTGCCCATCGAACCGACGGCTTCCTCGCCGGCTTGCGCCATCGGCGCCATCAGGAACTTGAGATCTTCCTGCGTGTAGCCGAACGCCTGTTGGCGATCCAGCAAGGCAGCGGCCTCGCGGCGTTCCGTGACGACGTCTTCGGCCTTCGGTTCGATTTCGTCGAGCTTGATGCGAACTGCGTCGATCCAGCTCTTGTACGGCTTGGCGTTGGCGAGGTTGTCCTTCAGTTCCTTGTCATCGATGATGCGGCCGTGTTCCATGTCGATCAGGAACATCTTGCCCGGCTGCAGACGCCACTTCTTGACGATCTTCGACTCCGGGATCGGCAGCACGCCGGCTTCCGACGCCATGATGACGAGGTCGTCGTCGGTAATCAGATAGCGGGCCGGACGCAGGCCGTTACGGTCGAGCGTCGCGCCGATCTGACGACCGTCGGTGAAGGCAATCGCGGCGGGGCCGTCCCACGGCTCCATCATCGCGGCGTGGTATTCGTAGAACGCGCGGCGGTTGTCGTCCATCAGCGTGTGCTGTTCCCAGGCTTCCGGGATCATCATCATCATTGCGTGGACGAGCGGGTAGCCGGCCATCACCAGCAGTTCGAGACAGTTGTCGAACGATGCCGTATCGGATTGGCCCGGGTAGATCAGCGGCCACAGCTTCGGCAGATCGTCGCCGAGCACATGCGACGCGATCGCGCCGGTGCGGGCGTTCAGCCAGTTGACGTTGCCCTTCACCGTGTTGATTTCGCCGTTGTGGGCGATCATCCGGTACGGGTGGGCCAGTTCCCACGCCGGGAACGTGTTGGTCGAGAAGCGTTGGTGCACCAGCGCCAGCGCCGAGACGGTGCGCTCGTCCTGCAGGTCGCGGTAATACACACCGACCTGGCCGGCCAGCAGCAGGCCCTTGTAGACTACCGTGCGCGCCGACATGGACGGCACGAAGTATTCCTTGCCGTGCTTGAGCTTGAGCGCCTGGATGCGGTGGCTGGCGGTCTTGCGGATCACATACAGCTTCCGCTCGAGCGCGTCGGTCACCATGATGTCCTTGCCGCGGCCGATGAAGATCTGGCGGATCAGCGGCTCGCTCGCCTTGACGGTGGGCGAAATCGGCATGGTGTGGTCGACTGGCACGTCGCGCCAGCCGAGCACGACCTGGCCTTCGGCCTTCACCGTGCGCTCGAGCTCCTGTTCGCAGGCCAGACGCGACGCGTGTTCCTTCGGCAGGAACACCATGCCGACACCGTATTCGCCGTGCGGCGGCAACGTCACGCCCTGCCTGGCCATTTCCTCACGATAGAAGCCATCTGGAATCTGAATCAGGATGCCCGCGCCGTCGCCCATCAGCGGATCGGCACCGACAGCGCCCCGGTGGTCGAGGTTCTCGAGAATCTTCAGGCCTTGCTCGATGATCTCGTGGCTTTTCTTGCCCTTGATGTGAGCGACGAAGCCGACGCCGCAGGCGTCGTGCTCGTTTTGCGGGTCGTACAGACCTTGTGCGGCGGGAACCGGGTGAGTCGGTTGCTGGTGGTCGTTCATGGGGACACCGTCTGTGAGGGGCCGGACAGGCCGTTAAACCGTTTTTCTATTGCCGCAGTGCGCACCGCCACCGCGACGACGCTCTCTACGCGGGATGCTACGCGTACCAAAAAACGCCGGAATTCGGAATATACGCGACGAATCAATGGAATAGCAAACAAAACCTGATGGTATGACCCCTATTATCAAGTTGGTGCATTGCGGCTAATTTTTATTGGTTCCACATCAAAACGGTGCAAAGAAAACGGCATCCGAAGATGCCGTTGCGCGCGCAGCCCTTTGATGCGAAACGCTTTATTGCGTCTGCGGCGTCTCACGCACCTTGCGTGGCCGCCCGCGCGGCAGCGGCGACACCCGCCGGTTCGCGGCCCGCGCCGCCCACTCGCGATAGGTTTCGCTGCCCAGAACCCAGCCTTTCAAGGTGGCCTGCTGGAGCTGGCTGGCTTCGCGCTCGTCGAGCGGCTGCTCGCACAGCTCGCGGTACGCGCGTTGCCGCTCGAACGGCGTGTTGCCGAGCGACCAGTACAACGGATGATCAGTAATGAGGCTGTCGAGCGTGAGGCCGATGTGATGGCGGTAGCTCGACCAGCGGCAGTCCTCTGGCGCGCTCACGATCTGCGTGCGCACCGGACACATCTCGACGACCCGGCTCGCCAGCAGGAAGTAACGCTCGCCTTCGATCACCGTGGCGCGGTAGCGGCCCTCCCATAGTGTGCCGCGACGCGCGTAACGCCGGTTGAAGTGGGCGACATAGCGGCGCCCTACCGCCTGCATCGCCTTCGGCAGACTCGACTCCTCGGTCGGTGTGACGAGCAGTTGCACCGCGCCCGGCATCAACGCATACGCGTGGATCGACAAATGGTGGTCGCGCGAAGCCGCTTTCAAACAGTCGATGAAAAGCTCGTAGTCCTGGTCGTCGACAAATGCGGGCTGCTGGTCGAGTCCACGGAGGATGACGTGCTGCGGCTGATCAGGGACATAGAGACGTGCAAGCCGTGCCATGCTGGAGTATCCAATAGTCGCGTTGGTATATACCCGAAGGTCCGAAAAGCCGCATGGGCGCTGGGTTCGGCGCGGCGCGGCTTAGCCGGAAACCGCCCGGCGCTTAGGGAGAAAGCTCTAACTGCCGCTTATGGTTTGTTTCAAACGTTGTGGTCATAATGAGCGGGCCTTTTTTGGAGGAGCACATATGAAATTAAAACAAGCCATAACGGGGATCGCGGCGCTCGCCTGCATGACGGCAGCTCACGCGCAATCGGCCGGCAGTTTTTACGCTACGACGGGGTGGTTCCATTTCGCCCCCCAAGACAGTAGCGATCCGTTGAAGGAAACAAGCGTCGGCGGGACACCCGTCAACATCTCATTCCCCGGCACCGGCGCTGGCATCGACAGCGCCGACACCATCGGCTTAAGCCTAGGCTACTTTGTCACCGATCACATCTCCGCGGAAGCCGAAATTGGCATTCCGCCGAAATTCAACCTGCTAGGCAAAGGCAGCTTCGAGCAATTCGGTACGCTAGGCTCCGCGAGGCAATGGAGCCCTGCGCTCCTGTTCAAATACTACTTCAACGACGCCACTGCCGCGTTCCGACCGTATGCCGGCCTCGGCGTCACGTACGTCTGGTTCACGGACGCGAAGATCACCAACACTGCGTTTGAACAAGGCGTACTGCATGGTCCGACCTCGGTATCCACGGATCGTTCCTGGGCACCGGTGTTTAATCTCGGTTTCAACTATGCGTTCAACAAACACTGGTTCGCAGGGCTCTCCGTCTCATACATACCGCTCAGCGTAACCGCGAAACTGACCTCGAACGCGTCGACTCCGGTCGGCAACCTGACCGTGACGTCCGAGGCAAAAATCAGACTCAACCCGATCGTTACTTTCGCGAAGATAGGTTACGTGTTCTAGGAAGGCAGGCTGTGCCTGCATGGATCGAACCGTCGCGAACAGTCCGCACCTCGGCCAAACGCCGTCACACCTGTGACGGCGTTTTTGATTTTATGCCTCTGTCACCTATTGTGGTGAATGCGGGACGCATTGTAATTTTGACCACCAATCGACCTTTCCGGTGCAATTTCTGCCGCCAGAAACCGTCGGCACGTGTGCGATGATCTCGCTGGAACACCGCGCAGCCTTTGGCACCCAAGTTGCGTGACGCCATGTTTCCCGCATGAGTACGCGGAGGTTTTTCTCACCCTCATCGACGGAGCGATCATGACAGCACTTCCGAATACGCGAGACGCCCTCGGCGAATCCTGGACCGCCACCAGCCGCCGTGCGCGGCGTATCGCTCGCCGCAGCCGCCACGCGGCTGCAGACATCGCAGGCGAACTGCGCACGCTGATGTCCGAACTCGAAGATACTTTGGCCGACGGCACCCAGGCCGATGCCGTGGCGTTGCACAGCAAATTGCGCAAACAACTCGACGTGGCGCGAGCCCGCTTGAACGACACGCGCGAAGCCATGCGCCAGCGCGCCGAAGCCGCGCTCTCGGATGCGGACACGTACGTGCACGAAAACCCGTGGCAGACGATTGCGATCGTCGGCGGCGTCGCCCTGATCGCGGGTGCGCTGTTCGCGTCGCGGCTGCGCTAAGCGGCGAGCCGGGCCGCCGCACGGGCGGCGGCATTTTCACTACGGGCATGCACAGCGGCGCCGCCCTCCGGCGCCGATGCCCACTGGCGCGGCTCCGATCAGTTGTCCTCGATCACGAACAGCCGCTGATACTCCTTCACCGCGTACCGATCCGTCATGCCGGCAATGTAGTGGGCGATCAGGCGCGGCTGCAACGACGCGTCCGGCGACTGATAGCCGGGCGGCAACAGCCGCGGGTCTTCCGTGAACGCGCTGAACAGGCCGACCACCACACGGCGCGCCTTGTTCGCCATCCGCATCACCCGGTAGTGGCGATACAGGTTCTTGAACAGAAAGCGCTTGAGCATCGCCGCCTGCGACGCAATCGCCTCGCTATGCGCGACGAGCGGCGGCGCCGCCCGCACCGCATCCAGCGAAGCCGGCGCATGCCGGACCAGATTGAGCGAGGTCGTATCGATCAGGTCGACGATCAGCGTGTTGATGATGCGGCGCACAGTTTCGTGAATCAGCCGACGACCTTCGATCTGCGGAAAGTCGCGGCGCGCCGCCTCGTAGTGCGTCTGCCATAACTCCACTTCGGCAAGCTGTTCCACGGTGAGTAAGCCTGAGCGCAATCCGTCGTCGACGTCGTGATTGTTGTACGCGATCTCGTCGGCGACGTTTGCAATCTGCGCTTCGATCGACGGCTGCCGTCCTTCGAGAAAGCGCTCGCCGAGTGCGCCGAGCCGCCGCGCGTTCTCGCGCGAGCAATGCTTGAGGATGCCTTCGCGCGTTTCGAAGCAGAGGTTGAGGCCATTGAACGCGCCGTAGTGCTCCTCGAGATCGTCGACCACCGCAAGGCTTTGCAAGTTGTGCTCAAAGCCGCCGTGTTCGCGCATGCATTCGTTCAGCGCGTCCTGCCCTGCATGGCCGAACGGCGTATGACCGAGATCGTGCGCGAGAGAAATAGCTTCGACGAGGTCTTCATTGACCCGCAGATTGCGTGCCACGGAACGCGCGATCTGCGCGACTTCGAGACTGTGCGTGAGACGCGTGCGGAACAGGTCGCCCTCGTGATTCACGAATACCTGGGTCTTGTACTCGAGCCTGCGGAACGCCGTCGAGTGGACGATGCGGTCGCGATCGCGCTGGAATTCGGTGCGCGCGCTAGGCGCGGCTTCGGGATAGCGGCGGCCGCGCGACTGCGCGGAATGCGCCGCATACGGCGCGAGATGCGCTTCGAGTGCTGCGGGCGAAGGCACGCCGATCGCTGGCGTACCCTCCTGGTCATCCATTACATCGTCGCTGCGCCTGTCAGTCACCGGTTTCTCCGAAACATGGGCGGCGCCTCGTGACGCTGGCGCGTGATGCCTTGCTGCGGTACCTCGCCGTATCTAGACGGCGGCGGCCAGCGTGGCGAGCACGGCGGCGTCGGGCGCCTGGGTGATCAGCGTCTCACCGAAACGCATCAGCAGAATGAATTTGATCGCGCCGGCTTCGGCCTTTTTGTCGACCTGCATCAGTTCGACATAGCGCGACTCGCCGAGCGCGGGCGCGCGAGTCGGCAGACGCGCGGCGACGATCACGTCGACGAGACGCTTGCGCGCGGCTTCGTCGAGATAGCCCAGGCGCACGGACAGATCCGCCGCCATCACCATTCCGCAGCCCACCGCCTCGCCGTGCAGCCATTCGCCGTAGCCGAGTCCGGCTTCGATCGCGTGGCCGAAGGTGTGGCCGAAATTGAGAATGGCGCGCAGCCCGCCTTCGCGCTCGTCCTGCGCCACCACCGACGCCTTGATCTCGCACGAGCGCTTGACCGCCTCGGCCAGCGCCTCGGGCTCGCAGCGATTGAGCCGCTCGACATTCGCCTCGATCCAGCTGAAGAAACCAGCGTCGGCTATCGCGCCGGTCTTGATCACTTCGGCGACGCCCGCCGCCAGTTCGCGCGCCGGCAGCGTGCGCAGCGCGCCGATGTCGGCGATCACGGCTTGCGGCTGGTAGAACGCGCCGATCATGTTCTTGCCGAGCGGGTGATTGATGCCGGTCTTGCCGCCCACCGACGAATCGACCTGCGACAGCAAGGTGGTCGGCACCTGGATGAACGGCACGCCGCGCATGTAGCAGGCCGCGGCAAAACCGGTCATGTCGCCGATCACGCCGCCGCCCAACGCGATCAGCGTGGTTTTGCGGTCGGCGCGCGCGGTGAGCAGCGCGTCGAAAATCCGATTCAGCGTTTCGAGGTTCTTGTACGCTTCGCCGTCCGGCAACACGACCGTGGAAACCTGCTTGCCGAGCGGTGCCAGCGCGGCGCGCAGCTTGTCGCCGTATAGCGGATCGACCGTGGTGTTCGTGACGATGGTGACCGAACTGCCGACGATGTGCGGCGCGAACAACGCGGTCTGGCCGATCAGGTCGGCACCGATATGGATGGGGTAGGCGCGCTCGCCCAGTTCGACATTGACGGTAATCATACGGTCCATTATGACGCAGGATGTTTGGCGACGCCGGCCATCTCGAGCTGCATCAGAACCATGTTGACGAGTCCGTTGACCGAAGGCCGGCCGGTTTCGATCACGAAATGCGCGCATTCGCGGTACAGCGGGTCGCGTACTTCGTAGAGCGCCTCGAGGCGCGCTTTGGGGTCTTCGGTCTGCAAAAGCGGGCGATTCTTGTCGCGCCGTGTGCGCAGCCACAAATCGTGCGGGTTGGCGCGCAGATAGATCACCACGCCGCGATTTTGCAGGGCTTCGCGGTTTTCAGGCCGCAGCACCGCGCCGCCGCCCGTGGCGAGCACGATATTGTCGCGCGCGGTCAGGTCGGAAATCACGTGCGCTTCACGGTCGCGAAAGCCCGCTTCGCCCTCGAGTTCGAAGATCACCGGGATGCGCGCGCCCGTGCGTGCCTCGATTTCGTGATCGGAATCGAAGAACGGGCGGTCCAGCCGGCGCGCAACGGCCCGGCCCACGGTGGTCTTGCCTGCCCCCATGAGCCCTACAAAAAATACATTGGCGTGTGCGTCCCGCGCTTGCAACGGTGTCCTCTGGCTAATCCGGTATGGTTCGTGCCGCAGCTTACTGGCAAAGCGGCTGCCTTGTCGAGCCTGCGCGCCGCCGCTCCCGGGCGGCAGCAGCATGCCCCTAATTTGTCTGAACGACGCGCGGCGTGATGAAAATCGCCAGTTCACTGCGCTTGTCGCGATGGGCCCGGTGGCGAAAAAGCGCGCCTAAAACCGGTATTTTGCCCAGGAGCGGCACCCGCGTCACATCGTCCCGATTGTCGGTCGCGTAGATGCCGCCGATCGACACCGTACCACCATCTTCGACTTCGACCCGCGTTTGCACATGTTTGGTGTTGATCGCCGGGCCGGCGTCGGTCTGCTCGCCAACGCTATCTTTGGCGACGTCGAGATCCAGCACCACCCGGCCGTCGGGCATGATTTGCGGCTCGACCTCCAGTTTGAGCGTGGCGCGGCGAAACTGCACGCCGGACACGCCCTGCCCCACTTTGGCCTGATACGGCAGCTCGGTGCCCTGCTCGACGACCGCTTTCATCCGGTCCGCTGTCACCACCCGCGGACTCGAAACGATTTCGCCGCGACCTTCGGCTTCCAGCGCGCTCAACTCGATATTGAGCAACCGCGTGGCTTGCGCGGCGAACAGCGTCAGGCCGGCGGTGGCGGCGTCGAACCCGGAAATCGGCCGCGCCGAGAGATCGTAGACGACGCCGTCCTTGCCGCCAGTGAGACCCAAGGCGGTGCCGTCGGCATTGGCCGCGGCCATCGACAGGCGCACGCCGAGATTGCGCGAAAACCCGTGCTCGCCTTCGACGATACGAGCCTCGATCAGCACCTGGCGGCTCGGCCGGTCGACGGACCCGAGCAGTTCGGTAATTTGCGCGAGGCGGCCCTCGAGATCGGTGACGAACAGCAGATTGGTGCGCGGATCGGCCGTCGCGGCGCCGCGCCTGGATAGCACGCGCTGGTTGCCGGAGCCTGTCAGCAGGCGCCGCACGTCCTCGGCGCGCGCGTAACGCAGGTCGAAGGTGCGGCTCGCGAGCGGCTCCAGATCGGCGGCCCGGGCGTGCGCTTCGAAGCGCTGCCGTTCACGCGCGGCCAGATCGGCGATGGGCGCGATCCAGATCACATTGCCGTGGCGCTCCATCGCCAGACCGTTGACGTCCAGCAAGGTGTCGAACGCGGTGCGCCACGGCACCTTGTCGAGCCGCAGCGAAACGGCGCCGCGCACTCTTTCGCTCGCAACGATGTTCAGTCCGGTGAACTGGGCGAATGCGTTGAGCACCGCGCCGAGTTCGGCGCGCTGGAAGTTCAGCGTGATGGGCTTATCGTCGGCGGCGAGCCCGCTGTCGGCAGGGCTTTTCGACGCGTCGCGCAGGCGCGCCAGCGGCGGCAGCGGCACCGGCGGACCTTCGAGTGCGGGTGTCCCGGCGGATTCGTCGCGAGCGGCAGTTGCGCGAGCAGAGGCGGCGGATCGCGGCCACAGCGGCGCGGAGCCGTCCGCATCGCTGAGCGCATCGTCCGCGCCGTCATCGCCGGAGGCTGCCGTTGCGCGCGATGCCCTGAGCGATGCCCCTGGTTCATCGGCGGCACCGTCGTTAAACGGGTTGGGCACTTCGCCAGCCATGCCGCGCGGCAGTGGCGGCACAGTGTATGGGACGTCGAGCTGTGCAATCGCGTCGTCGTGCGGCATGCGCGCGGACAACGTCGGCCACGGTGGCAGCAGTTGGGCCGACGCATGCGCGATGCCGGCCCCCTCCGCCGCGCCAATGAAGAAGAGACCCAGGCAGAAACGCGCGCACGCGCGCCACGCGATGCGGCGAATTGGCTTTGCCACCCTCATAAGAATGCCTCCGCAAACGCCAGAGTGCGCGACGCCCCGCCATTGGCCAACGTAACGCCGAACGCGTCGACCCGCGTGACGCGCTCGGCACCGAACTGCTGCCCCGGCGCGACGGTCGCCGCGCCGTCCGGCGTTTCCAGCAAGGCAAGCGCGTGGGTGCGATCGCGCAGCAAGCCGGCCAGACGTAGCTGCGAAGCGTCGGGCAGGTCCGCGCCTGCCAGCATTTGGGGCAACGAGAACGGATCGTAGAACACGATGTCTTCGTCTCCGTCGGAATCGAGACTGTCGTCGGCGACCTCGTTCGCGGCCGCACTCGAAGCCGCAGGCCTCAGCGCGCTGAACACGCGCAGCGTCGCGCTTACTGCAAGCAACACGCCGTGCCGCCTGACGGTCACGTCTTCGGGGACGATCAGCACCGGCAGGTCCGACAGCCCGCGCAGAAATGACATCAGGTGGACGAAATCGGTCTGCGCGGTGACTCGTACCGGCCGCATATGTTCAGCGCCCGAGCCGCTCGCCGCTCCCGGCTCCACGGAGAGCAACGCGACGTTATTCTGTGCGGCCAACTCGGACACGACGCGCACGTC
This sequence comes from Paraburkholderia lacunae, assembly GCF_003353175.1. GTDB lineage: Bacteria > Pseudomonadota > Gammaproteobacteria > Burkholderiales > Burkholderiaceae > Paraburkholderia > Paraburkholderia lacunae. The sequence continues at coordinate 111,586 of NZ_QHKS01000025.1, forward strand.
GTCGGCGGAGGTCCATGACATCGGCAGATGCGCGGCGGGCGTGCCCGCGGCTTTGCGACGCAGCGCGGGCAATTGCGTCAGCGCGCGGCGTGCGTCTGCGAGATGCCGCGCGGCTGCATCGAATGCTGTGCGGCTTGCTCCGAGGCCGCTGAGATCGGCAACGACCCAGCCGTGCGCGCCTAGGCCGAACACCAGCGCAGCAATCAGCAATGCGATCGCGAGGCGGCGCCGTCTGCTCCATGCGCCGATCGGCAAGCGCACATGCTTCATCCAACGGGACAAAGAGAGCCGCGCGCCTGCCGCGCCGCCCATGTCGATAAACGTCGTACTCATTGCGCACCTCTCGATGGTTCAGTCTTCATCGGACGTTGCACAGCGGAGGCAGACGCATGAGCCGCCTTGCGAAGCGGATCGCTCCAACGCAAGCGCGCGCTGAATTCGATCGGGCCTGTTTCGCCGGCCGCCGCTGCCGCATCGCTGCGTGAGGCCGAGCGATGAAGATTGCTTACCTCCGCGCCCTTCACGCCGCGCACCGCACTCAAGCGTTTGAGCCAGCCGGCCGACACAATATGTCCGTTCGAAGTCGCCAGCAATTCCGTCTCGTGTTCGCTTTGACGTAACTGCTGCAGAACGACACCATCGCCCGGTTCGAAACTCAGGGCGTCGAGCAGATCGCGCAGATGCGTCAGGGGCTCGGACAAGCTCACAGCACGCGCGGCCCCTTTGCGCTGTTCGTCTTGTGCACGCAGCAACTTCGCGTGCTCGGCGAGCGGCGCAGCCAGTTGCGCGAGCGACCGTTCGAGCGACGCACGCTGCGCATCGAGGCGCGTCCGCTCGAACGCCAGCCATCCGGCCAACGCAAGCACAGCGGCACAACCCGCCAGACACGCGCCGATCCATTCGAGCAGGCAGCGCCGCCGCGCAAGCCGTGCGTTACGTTGCCGATAGGGCAGCAGATTGAAACCGCCAAGCCAGGGCCGCATGAAGCGTATGCCGCGCGACGAAGCCGGCATGCCTGAACCGGCGGCATGCAAGCGGCTGCGCATCATTCGAGCACCCCGCGCAACGCAAGGCCGAATGCGACCGCACCGGCGGGCTCGTGCAACAACGGATCCGTTAGCGATCGCGCAAGGCTGCCAAGCGCTGCACACTCGAATGGCAACACCGTGCAGCCCAATACGTCGGCCATATCCGCAAGCGAAAAACCTACCCCGTCGAGCAGGTCGACCTCGCCGCTCAACAACGCGCAGTCGAGTGCGGGACCGTCGGCGAGATCGCGCAGCGCGTCGGCGAGATCCGAGTGCTCGGGCGCCGGATAGCGCATTTCGCCGACGATGCTGTCGTCGACGATGCGCCACCCGTACACGCCATCCGCACCGATCCAGACCGCGGCATAAGGCTCGTGCGAATCGAATTCATGACTGGCCGCGTAACGCATTGCGCGCAGCGCCGCATGCGGCTCTCCGTCGATCGCGGTCAGCGAAATGCCGGCGGTAGCCGCGCATTCGATGCGCGCTTCGAGATGCTGCCGCGCGGTCGCGGCGATCGTCACCGAGCGGGTAGACGACGGCGCCTCGTCGAGGAACCAGTCGACTGCCAACGCATGCCGCTCGAGCCCCGCGATGCGCTCCACTTCGCTCATCACCGCGGGTTCCAGTCCGGCCAGTTCATGCCCATAGTCTTGCGCGCAACCGCTCAAGGCGGCGAGCCTTGTTAGCGGCATCGTGGTGGTGAGCGTGGCCGACGCGGGCAGCGCCATCGCGCAGCGCAGCGCGTGCGGAGCACAGGCGCGCGGCAGCCCCGCGACGGCATCGCGCAACGCACGCGCCACCGCGTGCCGGTCGGCGATCTCCGTGCCGGCCATCGCGCCGGCGGCAATCGGCACGCTCGTCACGTATTCGATCCGCAATTGCGAACGCTGGCTCACCACGACGAGACGCACCGCCTGCGAACCGACATCGATCCCCGCCGCGAAGCGTTCCGCAAAGCGCTCTCCCAAGCGCTCCACTCCCAGTTGCACTCCCTGAAGCCACGAACTTTTGAACGTCATCACGCCCTCCCTTCACACTCACGCGACGAACCATTCGAACGCGAGTAACGAGGAAGCATTGTGCGTAGCCGCGCCGCCGCGCGACACTCAGCCGAATGGCTAACGGCGCGTAACGTGCGCCCTGCACGCGCTCAAAACGGCTACAGTGAAGTCATTCCTGCGCGGCGCGAAGACTTGTCGAGAACTGTCAGTAAGCACGCCGAAAGCTCAAAAGCGAGGCAGCTATAATCGCGGGACTGTTTTTTGGTGTCCATATGCAATCCACGTCTCCTACGTCCCCGCCGCCCGCACCGCGGAAGCGCAAACGCCCGTTGTGGCTCAAGCTCGTCCTTGGCTTTGTGGGTCTGATCGTCGCAGGCATTCTGTGCGTGCTGCTGGTGCTCGGCTACGCGTTGGTGGTGGCGACGCCGAACCTGCCGTCGCTCGATGCGCTCACCGACTACCGGCCCAAGGTGCCGCTTCGCATCTATACGGCCGACCACGTGCTGATCGGCGAATTCGGTGAAGAACGGCGCGACGTCGTGCATATTCAGGACGTGCCCGATAGCCTGAAGAAGGCCGTGCTCGCCATCGAAGACGCGCGCTTCTACGATCACGGCGGCGTCGACCTGACCGGCATCGCGCGGGCAGGCTTCGTCGCGCTGACCAATGGCCACGCAACGCAGGGCGCGAGCACGATCACGATGCAGGTGGCGCGCAACTTTTTCCTGTCGAGCGAGAAGACCTATACGCGCAAAATCTACGAGATGCTGCTCGCGTACAAGATCGAATCGAAGCTGACGAAAGATCAGATTCTCGAGGTCTACATGAATCAGATCTATCTCGGCCAGCGCGCGTACGGCTTCGCGAGTGCGGCACGGGTGTACTTCGGCAAAGATCTGAAGGATCTGACGCTGGCTGAATCGGCGATGCTGGCCGGCCTGCCGAAGGCGCCGTCGGCGTACAACCCGGTGGTCAATCCGAAACGCGCGAAGGTGCGGCAGGAGTACATCCTGCAGCGCATGTACGAACTGCATTACATCACCCAGGAACAGTACGACGCGGCAAGCAGGCAGCCGCTCGTCGTCAAGGGTGCCGGCAAGGAATTCAGCGTGCACGCGGAGTACGTCGCGGAAATGGTGCGGCAGATGATGTACGCGCAGTATCGCGAAGAGGCCTACACGCGCGGCCTGAACGTCGTCACGACAGTCGACTCGGCCGACCAGGACGTCGCTTATCGTGCGCTGCGCAAAGGTCTGATGGACTATGAACGGCGCCACGGCTATCGCGGCCCGGAGGCGTTCATCGACTTGCCGTCCGATGCGGACGACCGCGAACAGGCGATCGACGACGCCCTGCTCGAACATCCCGACAACGGCGAAATCATCGCAGCGGTGGTGACCGCGGCGAGCCCGCAGCAGGTGCAGGCCACCTTCATCGACGGCAACGTCGCGACCATTCAGGGCGACGGCCTGCGCTTCGCCGCGTTCGCGCTCGGCACGCGCGCGCAGCCGAATCAACGCGTGCGGCCCGGCGCGATCATCCGTCTGGTCAAGGGCGACGACGGCAGCTGGTCGATCACGCAATTGCCGCAAGTCGAAGGCGCGTTCGTGTCGGTGATTCCGCAGGACGGCGCGATTCGCGCGCTGGTCGGCGGCTTCGATTTCAACAAGAACAAGTTCAATCACGTCACCCAGGCCTGGCGGCAGCCGGGTTCGAGCTTCAAGCCGTTCATCTATTCGGCGTCGCTCGAAAAAGGGCTCGGACCGGCCACGGTCATCAACGACGCGCCGCTCTTTTTCAGCGCCGCTGAAACCGGCGGCCAGGCGTGGGAGCCGAAAAACTATGGCGGTGGTTTCGACGGTCCGATGACGATGCGCACCGCGTTGCAGAAGTCGAAGAATCTCGTCTCGATCCGCATCCTGAACCAGATCGGCACCAAGTACGCGCAGCAGTACATCACGCGTTTCGGCTTCGACGCGGATCGTCACCCGGCTTATCTGCCGATGGCGCTCGGCGCGGGTCTCGTCACGCCGTTGCAGATGGCTGGCGCGTTCTCAGTGTTCGCCAACGGCGGTTATCGGATCAACCCATACCTGATCGCCGAAGTCACCGACCAGCGCGGTGTCGTGGTCGCGCATGCGCAACCGCTGGTCGCCGAGCAGAGCGCGCCGCACGCGATCGAACCGCGTAATGCGTACGTGATGAACAGCCTGCTGCAAAGCGTGGCGCAACGCGGCACGGGCGCGAAATCCAACGTGTTGAAGCGCACCGATCTCGCCGGCAAGACCGGCACCACCAACGATTCACGCGACGCATGGTTCGCCGGTTATCAGCACACGCTGACGGCCATTGCATGGATCGGTTACGACAATCCGCGCAGTCTGGGCGACCGCGAAACCGGCGGCGGTCTGGCGTTGCCGGTGTGGATCGACTACATGGGACGCGCGCTCAAGGGCGTGCCGGAATACAAGATGCCGATGCCGGACGACGTCACCGAAGTCGGCTCAGAGCTGTATTTCGACGACTTCACGCCTGGGCATGGCTTCATCGCGACAGTCGGCGTGAGTCAGGCGACGCTCGATGCGCAGGCCTCGGCGGCCGAGGCGGCGCCCCAGCAAGTCGGCGAACAGGAAAAGCAGGACATCATGAATCTGTTCCGCGGGCACTAGCGCCTGTGGCGCCTGAACCGCGCAGAACTTGTCAAAACGAAACCGCCGCGCTCGATGCGCGGCGGTTTCGTTTCGGCGGCTGTTTCAGCGGTGGGCTTTACGCTTCAAATTTACGCTTCAAAGCGGACCGGTTCGCCAGCCTGCTGCGTCGCGTAGTCCGATAACGCCGCGAAAAATTCCGTGCCGCTGCGAGTATCGCGCCACTCGCCGTCGACGAAACGGAAGTGGAAACCACCCGCTTTCGCGGCGATCCAGATCTCGCTCATCGGCGGTTGCAGGTTCACGATAATCTTCGAGCGGTTCTCGAATTCGAGGGTCAGGACATTGCCGCTACGCTCGAATTCGATGTCTGCTTCCGTGTCGTCGAGCGCGCGTTCGATGGCGGCTAGCGCGGCTTCCGCGCGGGTCAGGTATTCACTATCGGACATGCTAAACTCCATCGATTCATTATTCAGGGACAGTCATGCGAGTCGTATCTCGGATGCGCGCGGCGGCGCCCGGCCGCGCGATTGTAGCGGTTTTAGCCATTCTCGCAGGTTGCGCACTCAGCGGCTGCGGGCAGCGCGGTTCGCTCTACTTGCCGACCGTGCCGCCGTTGCCGGCCAAGCCCATCGATCGCACGCAACCGCCGTCGCCGGACGAAGTGAAACCCGGCGCGGAAACCGCCTCCGGAATTGGCACCGTACCCGACACGTCGGGCACGCCGCTCTCGTTGGCGCCGGAAAGCGAACTCGCCACGCCGCCCTCGTCCGCTGCATCCGCTGCCACGGCAGCCCCGCTGCCCGCCTCCGCCGTCACCCCCGTTCAATAAGACTTTCGCATGACTCGATCCGCATTTGACTACGTCGACGGCGTATTGCACGCCGAAGGCGTGTCCGCCGTCTCACTCGCCGAACAGTTCGGCACGCCGCTGTACGTGTACTCGCGCGCCGCGCTCACCGAAGCATGGAACGCGTATGCCGGCGCCTGCGCAGGCCGTCGCGCGAGCGTGCACGTCGCCGTCAAGGCGAACAGCAATCTCGCAGTGCTGAACGTGTTCGCGCGTCTCGGCGCAGGCTTCGACATCGTGTCGGGCGGCGAACTGGCGCGTGTGCTGGCGGCCGGCGGCAAAGCGGAAAACACCGTGTTCTCCGGTGTCGGCAAGAACGCGGATGAAATGCGCGAGGCGCTCGCGGCCGGCGTCAAATGCTTCAACGTCGAATCGATTCCGGAACTGGACCGCCTGAACGCGGTTGCCGCGGCAATGGGCAAGAAGGCGCCGGTGTCGCTGCGCGTGAATCCGGACGTCGATGCGAAGACCCATCCGTATATTTCCACCGGCCTGAAGTCGAACAAGTTCGGCGTCGCGTTCGAGGATGCACGCGCCACCTATCGCGCCGCCGCGGCGATGACGCATCTCGACGTAGTCGGCATCGATTGCCATATCGGCTCGCAGATCACCGAAGTCGCGCCGTATCTGGACGCGGTCGATAAGGTGCTGGAACTGGTCGAGCAGATCGAGCAGGATGGCGTGAAGATTCGCCACATCGACGTAGGCGGCGGTCTCGGCATTACCTACGACGACGAAACGCCGCCGGCAATCGGCGACTTCGTGCGCACCGTGCTCGATCGCATCGAAGCGCGCGGTCACGGCCACCGCGAGGTGTACTTCGAGCCGGGCCGTTCGCTGGTGGGCAATGCCGGCGTGCTGCTCACCCGTGTCGAGTTTCTGAAACCGGGCGCGGAAAAGAATTTCGCCATTGTCGACGCTGCGATGACCGATCTCGCGCGCCCCGCGATGTACGAGGCGTATCACGCGATCGACACGGTCGTTAAGAACAAAGTGCCCGCTCATGTGTACGACGTGGTCGGGCCGGTTTGCGAAAGCGGCGATTGGCTGGGCCGCGAGCGTCTGCTGGCAGTCGAACCGGGCGATCTGCTGGCGATTCGCTCGGCCGGCGCGTACGGCTTCGTGATGAGCTCGAACTACAACACGCGTCCGCGCGCGGCCGAGGTCATGATCGATGGTACACAAGCGCATGTGGTTCGCGCTCGCGAAGAAGTAAGGCAACTGTTTGCAGGCGAAACGATCTTGCCGGCGTAAACGTCAAAATCAGCGTCAAAACCTGCGCCAACGCCAACGCAGCATAAAAAAGGCGATGCCACCGCGGCATCGCCTTTTTCTATTTGCGCGCCGTACAGCGTGGTCAGCGCGTGTTCAACCTCCGCTCACGCAGCCATACGATGAACCGCCATCCCAATAGCGCGATCATGATCGCGCCGTAAATCTTCGGCAGCAGCAGATCATGCTTGCCCGCCTTCATCCACCAGAAATGCAGAATCGCGAGCGCGCCGATCGCATAGATCGCACGATGCAGCGTCTGCCAGCGGCGCCCGAGTTTGCGCACCATCGCGCGCGGCGACGTGAGCGCCAACGCGATCAACAACACAAACGCGGCAAAGCCAACGGTGATGAACGGCCGCTTGCCGATATCCTTCAGAATCGCCGCGACATCGAACCATTTGTCGAACCACAGGTAGGTCGTGAAGTGCAGCGTCGCGTAGAAAAACGCATACAGGCCGAGCATGCGACGGAACCGCAGCAGCGCCGGCACGCCGCTCAACCGCCGCAACGGCGTCACGGCCAAGGTGACGCAGAGAAACACAAGGGTCCAGAGCCCCGTCGAGCGCGTGATGAACTCGATCGGATTCGCGCCGAGCCGGTCGGTCATACCGAACAACACGATGCGCGCGAGCGGATACCACGCGGCGATAAACACCGCAATCTTCGCCGGTACGACCCAGCGCACGCCGGCCGCAGGCCGCCTGGCGGCCGCCGATGCGGATTGCGCTCGCAGCACCTGGCGCGCGGTTGGAGCAACAGGTTGCGTATCGGAAGCCATGTTCACGCTGCTCAAAAGTTCTTCTTCAGGTCCATGCCCTGATACAGCGACGCGACCTGATCGCCGTAGCCGTTGAACATCAGCGTCTTGCGTTTGGGCGTGAAAAAACCGTCCTCGCCGATGCGCCGCTCGGTCGCCTGGCTCCAGCGCGGATGGTCGACGTTCGGGTTGACGTTCGAATAGAAACCGTATTCGTTCGACGCGTACGTGTTCCAGCTGGTTGGCGGCTGCCTGTCGAGAAAGCGGATCTTCACCAGCGACTTCGCGCTCTTGAAGCCGTATTTCCAGGGCACCACGACACGGACCGGCGCGCCGTTCTGATTCGGCAGCACCTGGCCGTAGACGCCCATCGTCAGCAGCGTCAGCGGATTCATGGCCTCGTCCATCCGCAAACCTTCGGAATACGGCCAATCGAGCACCGGCGTCGACAGGCCCGGCATCTGCGATGGATCGGCAAGCGTAATGAACTGGACGTATCTGGCGTTGCCGGTGGGCTGGACCCGCTTGATCAGCTCGGATAGCGGCACGCCGATCCACGGAATCACCATCGACCAACCCTCGACGCAACGCAGCCGGTACACACGCTCCTCGAGCGGCGCAAGCTTCAGCAATTCGTCGATGTCGTACACCTTCGGATTCTTCACCTCGCCTTCGACGCTCACCTTCCACGGATGTGGCCGAAGCGTGCCGGCGTTCTGCGCCGGATCGGCTTTATCCGTACCGAACTCGTAGTAGTTGTTGTAGGTGGTGACGTCCTTGAACGGCGTGATCTTGTCGAGCGCGACGAACTTCGCGTTGGTCTTTGCCGCCAGCTTTTGCGCCTTCGGATCCGGCGACGCATACGCCGCCAGCGCTTCGCCATTCACACCGATCAGACTGCCGAGCGCCACCGCGCCCGCCGCCTGCAACACGCGCCGCCGGTTCTCGAAGACGCGCTGCGGCGTGATTTCGCTGCGCGCGATGTCATCGCCGGTGAGTTGAATTCTGTCGCTTCGCTTGATCCACATCGTGCTGCTCCTTGCCGGCCCGTTGGTAGGTACGCCTTACGGGGCCATATTGATGATCGGCACGCCTCGCCATTCACGCGTACTGCTCTAACAAACACGCTGGCCGCTGCAAATATTCCGCCAGCCGTAAAAAAACCGCCGGTGCGGAGCACGCGGCGGTTCTTGGTCGCTTCAGAACGGCGGATATTACAGCTTGCCGTAGCTATGCAGCCCCGACAGGAACATGTTGACGCCGAGGAACGCGAAGGTCGTCACCAGCAGGCCGGTCAGCGCCCACCAGGCCGCCGCCGCGCCGCGCAGGCCCTTCATC
>NZ_QHKS01000026.1 GCF_003353175.1 Paraburkholderia lacunae
ATTTCCGACCGTCGAAGATCTGGGAAATCCTGCGCGAGATGCTGACGAGCTGGGACATGATGAAACGGCGCCTGCGCGAAGGCGTCGAATTCTTCCGCTTCCTGCGCGCCCACCAAGCGTGATCGCCGCGCATCTGCTCGCCGTCACGCTGGCCTACGCGTGCGCGGCGTGCGCGGTCTTCGGTATCGTTTACACCGTGCTGGCCGGCGTGCTGATCGGCCGGTTCTTCGCACGGCCGGTGTCCGAGCCGACCAGCTTCCCGCCGGTCACAGTCGTCAAACCCTTGCACGGCATTGAATGGGCGCTGCTCGCCAACCTGTCGAGCTTTTGTCAGCAGGACTATCCGGGCCCCGTGCAATTTCTGTTCGGCGTGCACGAATCGACCGATCCCGCCTTGCAAACCGTCGACGAACTGCGGCGTCTGCATCCCGAGGCGGACATCACCGTGGTCGCCGATGCGCGCCTGTACGGCCCCAATCGCAAAATCAGCAACATCCTCAATATGCTGCCGCAGGCGCAGCACGACGTGCTGGTTTTCGCGGACAGCGACGTGAGCGTCGGGCCGGACTATTTGCGCAACGTGATCGGCGAATTGCAAAAACCGGACGTCGGTCTCGTGACCTGCGCTTATCGCGGGCAGCCCGATCCGGGGTTCTGGCCGCGTCTGTCCGCCAAGGCCACCAACTATCAGTTTTTGCCGGGCGTGGTGATGGGGCTGGCGCTCGGTCTAGCGCGCCCGTGTTTCGGGCAGACCATCGCGATGCGCCGCGACACGCTCGAAAAGATCGGCGGTTTCACGCCGTTCGTCCGGCATCTGGCCGAAGATCACGCGATCGGCGAAGCGGTGCGGATGATCGGCGAAAAGGTGATGATTCCGCCGTTCACGATCACGCATGCCTGCGTCGAAACGAGTGCGGCGCAACTGGTCGCTCACGAACTGCGCTGGAGCCGCACGATCCGCAGCGTCGATCCGCTTGGTCATCTCGGCTCGGCGCTGGTTCATCCGCTCGCCTTCGCGTTGCTCGCGATTGCCTTCTCAGGGGGCGCCAAGTGGGGCTGGCTGCTCGCGCTGGTCGCCGTGTGCGCGCGGCTCATGCTGAAGTTGCTGTCCGATCGGGCGCTGCGGCAAGCGCATCGCGACCTGTGGCTGCTGCCATTGTGGGATATCGTGTCGTTTGCGATTTTTGTGGCGAGCTTCTGCTCGTCGCGCGTGATCTGGCGCGGTTTCAGCTTCAAGGTTGACGGCGACGGCCTGCTGTCGGCGGCTCAGGACGAATGACGCACGGCGGATGGCGCACGGCGGATGGCGCACGGCGGATGGCGCACGGCGGATGAAGCACAGCGGATGAAGCACAGCGGATGAAGCACAGCGGATGAAGCACAGCGGATGAAGCACAGCGGATGAAGCACAGCGGATGAAGCACAGCGGATGAAGCACAGCGGATGAAGCACAGCGGATGAAGCACAGCGGATGAAGCACAGCGGATGAAGCACAGCGGATGAAGCACAGCGGATGAAGCACAGCGGATGAAGCACAGCGGATGAAGCACAGCGGATGAAGCACAGCGGATGAAGCACAGCGGATGAAGCACAGCGGATGAAGCACAGCGGATGAAGCACAGCGGATGAAGCACAGCGGATGAAGCACAGCGGATGAAGCACAGCGGATGAAGCACAGCGGATGAAGCACAGCGGATGAAGCACAGCGGATGAAGCACAGCGGATGAAGCACAGCGGATGAAGCACAGCGGATGAAGCACAGCGGATGAAGCACAGCGGATGAAGCACAGCGGATGAAGCACAGCGGATGAAGCACAGCGGATGAAGCACAGCGGATGAAGCACAGCGGATGAAGCACAGCGGATGAAGCACAGCGGATGAAGCACAGCGGATGAAGCACAGCGGATGAAGCACAGCGGATGAAGCACAGCGGATGAAGCACAGCGGATGAAGCACAGCGGATGAAGCACAGCAGATGAAGCACAGCAGATGAAGCACGGCAGATGAAGCACGGCAGATGAAGCACGGCCAATGAAACGGAACGGATAGACAGAACAGCGGGTTGGGTCAGCAATGAAGCGTAGTTATTTCGAAAACGGTGGCGAAAGCGGTTTGAAGCGCAAGCGAAAGGTGCACGCGTGATGAAACATCTCGGCCGCGTGGCCGCGCTAGCCGGCTTGCTGGTTTCGCTGTGGCTGGTCTGGCAAGGCAACCCCGGCGCCGTGCTCGGCGCGCTGCGCACCGCAGGCGCCGGCCTGCTGCTGGCCGCCATCGCGCATGTGCTGCCGATGCTCGCCAATGCCGCCGATTGGCGCTCGCTGATTCGGGGCGCGAACCGGCCGAGCCTTGCCGCGATGCTGCATCTGGTGTGGGTACGCGAATCGGTCAATTGCATGCTGCCGGTCGCCCGCGTCGGCGGCGAGGTCGTATCGTTCCGGATACTCAAGCGCTGGGGTGTGCGTCCGTCGACGGCGGTCGGCAGCATCATCGTCGACATGCAGCTCACCGTGATCAGCCAGCTGCTGTTCACGATGGTCGGCATCGGCTTTCTGTTCGCGCACGCGCATTCGGATACGCTGCGCCTGGCGGGACAGCTGGCGTGGGGCGTGGTGGTGCTGACCCCGCTGCTGCTGCTGTTCGCACTCGTGCAGCACGCCAATCCCTTCGAGCGCATCACGCGCGTGCTCAATCGCATGACGAGCGGCAAGCTTGCCGCACTGGTCGGGCAATCCGCCCAGATCGATCAGGCCATCAAGCTGATCTGGCGCCGGCGCGGCGTGGTGTTGCGCTACCTGTTCTTCTGGCAGCCGCTGCAGTGCTTCCTGACCTCGCTGGAGATCTGGCTCGCGCTGCATTTCCTCGGCGTGCAGATCACGCTTGTCGAAGCGGTGGTGATCGAATCGCTGATTCAGGCGGTCAGCAGCGCGGCGTTCTTCGTGCCGGGCGGGCTGGGCGTGCAGGAGGGCGGTTTCATTCTGATCGGCGGCGCGCTGGGCCTCGATCCTTCAATCTGTCTCGCGCTGGCTGGCGCGCGGCGCATTCGCGACCTGCTGATCTTCGTGCCGGGACTCTTTGCGTGGCAGTTCGCCGAGTCGTCGACTCGCGCGCCCAGGCGGGCCGAGCTTTCGGAGCTTGCGGAGCAGGGGAGCGTTCGCGAGGCGAGCCAGCGCTGATTGAGTACGCGCCGGGCGCCGGGCGGAAGCAGCGAGCGCCGGGCGGAAACAGCACAACCAACACAAGCAGCGATCAGCCTCCCAACCCAGCCTCAGCGCGCGTCCCCAAAAGCCGGAAACGACACTTCGACGGCGAGCCCGCGCTCGCCGATACCCGTGCCTAGATGCAGGCTCGCATCGAAATGCTCCGCGATCCGCGCGACGATCGACAGGCCGAGGCCGCTGCCGGTCGCCTGATTGCCAGTCGCACGATAGAAACGATTCGTCAGATGAACGAGATCGGCGGACGCGACGCCAGGCCCGTCGTCACGCACCGTGAGCCGCACTCGGTCGAGCGCGTGCTGCACGGCAACCTCCACGCGGCCGCCGGCGCGCCCGTACTTGATCGCGTTGTCGAGCAGATTGTCGAGCAGGATGCCGATCAGCACCGGTTCCGCGTTGATCTCGGCGCGCAGGTCGCCGGTCAGGGTCACGTGAATGTTTTTTTGCTGCGCATTGCGCTCGTTGGCAAGCAGCGCGTCTTTGGCGACCGCAGCGGGCTTGAGCGGCGCGCTCGAGAGTTTCTCGTGCGCGTCCAGCCGCGCGAGCAGCAGCAATTGCTCGGCGAGCCGCGCGCTGCGGTCCACCCCTTGCACCACGCGCTCCATCGCCAGCCGCTGCAATGCGGCGTCCGGCTCGGCCAGCGCGACTTGCGCCTGCACCTTGATCGCCGCGAGCGGCGTTTTCAGTTCATGGGCGGCGTCCGCGGTAAACGCGCGTTCGCGCTCCAGCGAGCGCCGCAAGCGCGACAACACCAGATTGATTGCATCGATCAGCGGCCGCACCTCGGTGGGCGAATGGCCGATGTCGATCGGTTCCAGCCGGTTGATGTCGCGCACGCGGATCGCGTCCGACAGGATCTTGAGCGGCGTCAGGCTCCAGCCGATGCTGAACCACACCAGCAAGGCCAGCACCGGCAGCGCAAGCAGCGTGGGCCGGGCAATCCGGTTCGCGACGCCGCTCACCAGATCGCTGCGCGTATTGGCCGGTTCGAACACGCGCACGATGTGGCCGAGCGCCGTGTTGCGCAGAGTGAACGAGTGCCACGCCTTGCCGCCCAGCGTGATGGTTTGTGCGCCGCTGACCGCCGGCACCGGCAGATCCCACGCCTGCAACGCACGCAATTGCGGGCTGCCCGCCAGCACCTCGCCGTTCGCGCTGCGCACCTGGAACAGCGCGTCGCGCGGCAGGCTGTCGTCGTCATCTTCGTTGCTGGCGCCGGGGTCGCCGCCTTGTTCTTCCTCCCGCACGTCGATCCGCGCATTGGCGAGCGTGATCAGACTGCTCTCGTCGAGCAGCGCGAGGATTTGGGCCAGTTCGGCGAGGCGCGCGTCTTCCCATTCGCTGACTTCACGGGTCGCCTGACGATAGCTCGATACCAGCGCGACGGCCCAGATCAGCGCGATGCAGGCCAGTATCAGCAGCATCAGCCGACGGCGTATCGACGACATCACGCTTTCTCCACCACGTAGCCGATGTTGCGAACCGTTCTGATCAGTTTCGCGCCGAGCTTCTTGCGCAGATTCGACACATGCACTTCGATGGCATTGCTTTCGATTTCTTCCTGCCATCCATACAGGCTTTCTTCGAGGCGCGAACGCGACTGGGGAATACCCTGATTGGTCAGCAACTGCATCAGGATCGCCCATTCGCGCGAGGTGAGGAACACGCGTGTGTCGCCGATCTCGACCGTTTGCGCGGCCGGGTTGACGGTCAGCTCCCGATAGCGGATCACCTCGACGCTGCGCCCTTGCGCGCGGCGCAGCAAGGCCCGGCAACGCGCGATCAGCTCGGTCAGATCGAACGGCTTGCCGAGGTAGTCGTCGGCGCCGGCTTCGAGCCCGCCGACGCGATCGATCACCGTGCCCTTCGCGGTCAGCACCAGCAGCGGCACGTCGTTGCCCGCCTCGCGCAGGCGCTTCAGGATTTCCATGCCCGACACCCGGGGCAGGCCGAGATCCAGTATCACGAGCGCATAGGCCGTCGTGGCGAGCGCGAGATCGGCCTTGTGACCGTCGCGCGCCCAGTCGACCGTGAAACCGGCCTGACGCAGCCCCGCTTCGATACCGCAGCCGATCAGGTCGTCGTCTTCTACGAGGAGTATGCGCATGAGTCAGTTCATTCCGTTCAGGGTGCGGCCTTGATCCGGCCCCGCCGCGCCGCCTTCAAGCAAGCACCGGGCCATATGGCGAAGTGTAACGATGATGTTCGGCACCCGGTTTATACCGCCATCTTCCTTAAGGTTTCCTTCAGTTTGAATCGATACTATCGCCCCTCAGCAGGCCGCTGTCGCGCGGCTCGGCATGAGCGCGCGCGAGCGGCATCGCGTTGCTGGATTTTCGCAATGCAATCGTAAGCACATCGACGACATGCACGACGGGCGCCTGTTTGCGCATCCCTGGCGCCGTGCATATCGTCAGGTCACGAGACCAAGCCATGAAGCCAGTCACCGTCGACATGCTGCGAGCCCATCTGATGGCGGCTTCGCTCACGGCCATGTGCGCCGAAGCCCTCGCGTCGCTCGCGCTGCTGGTCTTGCCGATTTCCCCGCACGCCTTCAGTTCCACGCCGTTCCGGTTGTTCGCGCTCGGCTCGATCATCGGCGGCGTCGTTGCGATGCGGTACTTCGCGCAGGTTTCGTTCGGGCTTGCGATCCGGAGCCGGCACGCGAGCTCGCGCGGCTGGACAGCGCGGCCCGTCTCGGTGGCGGCGAGTTGCCCGCGGCGGTGGCTCGTCATTCTCCATCTGCGCTTTACGGGCAGACCGTTCGTGCTCGCCGAGCACTAACGGAACCAGGCAATGGCGGCCCATACATTGACAGTTTGCCAATGGTTGTTGCTCGTCGGATGTGGCGCGGCTTCGCTGTACGCGATGCTGGCGGCGGTGGCCATGCCTTTCTTCGCGGCGCGCCGCGGCGGCGCCGCAGGGTGCCAGACCGATCCCTTCACGAATGTCGGCGTGAGCGTGCTCAAGCCGCTGTGCGGCGCGGAGCCGCGTCTCTACGAAAACCTCCGGACCTTCTGCGAGCAGCGTCACGGGCACTTTCAACTGGTGCTCGGCGTGTCCTCGCCCGACGATCCCGCGATCGCCGTGGTGCGGCGTCTGCAGGCTGCGTACCCGCTGCACGACATCGAACTCGCGGTGGATACGCGGGTGCACGGCAGCAATCTCAAGGTCAGCAATCTGATCAACATGGCCGAGCGGGCGCGTCACGACGTGATCGTGATTGCCGACAGCGACATCGCCGTCGAAGCCGACTATCTCGACACTGTGGCTGCGCCGCTGGCCGATCCTCGCGTAGGCGTGGTCACGTGCCTTTACGTGGCGCAAGGCGTCGGCGGATTCTGGCCGCGCGTCGGCGCGCTGTTCATCAACGAGTGGTTCGCGCCTTCGGTGCGCGTCGCGCACGCGGCCGGGTCGCGCCGCTTCGGCTTCGGTGCGACGCTGGCGTTGCGTCGCGAGACGCTCGAGCAGATCGGCGGCTTCGACGCGCTGAAAAATTGTCTCGCCGACGATTACTGGCTCGCCGAACATGTGCGCGAACTGGGGCTGCAGACGGTCTTGTCGCGTGTGATGGTGGCCACCGACGTGATCGAGCCGACTTTCGCCTCGTTGTGGCAGCGTGAGACGCGTTGGCTGCGCACGATTCGCTCCGTGAACCCGCTCGGGTTTGCTTTTTTGTTCATCACGTTTCCGTCGCCGTGGATTGTGGCCGGTGCGTGGCTGACCGGCAGCCTGGCGGTGAGGTCTTACGACGGCGTGCATCTGTGGGTGGCGCTGGCGAGTGCTGTCTGCACCGCGACCGGATTTGCCGCGCGCATGTTGCTTCATCTGCGTAGCGCGCGGCATGAGCGCAGGTTCTGGCGGGATTTGCCGCTTGTGCCGTTGCGGGATGTGTTGCTCGCCGCGCAGTGGCTGGCCGGGGCGTTCGGATCACATGTGGTTTGGCGCGGCGCTCGAGTGCCGGTTGGCGGAGGTTCTGCGCCCGCGGCGCGGAGGGCGGCCTTGAGGGTGATGGAGACGTCTGACGGAGGGTAGGTGTTTCGCTATGGGCGTGGTTTGCCTACCTGCGCTTTTTTATGGCGCCGAGTAGGCAAAGGGAGAAATCAGATCACCCGTTTCATCAGCAACTTCAACAGCACGGGCAATAACAACAACACCAATGGCAACTGCACGATCAGCCCGGAAATAATCGCGATAGCCAACGGCTACTGTATAGCCGACCCTTGCCCAAGGGCAAAAGCAAGCGGCAGCAGCGCCAGAATGGCGGCAATGGTGGTCATGGCAATCGGCCAATCGGCCGCAACCGATTCCTTCCGGCCGCGATCAGCGCCTCTTCGAACTTCATGCCCTCGTCCCGCAGGAGGCCCTGCAACTCCGATACATAAAAAATCGCCACCTCGGTCACGATACCGATAATCATCGTCATCCCCATCATCGCGGAGATGTTCAACTCGATGCCGGTGAGCCACAAGCCGATGAATACCGCGCCCGCAGCCAGCAACGGCATCGCCATGACCGCCGTCGCGACGCGGAAGCGCTCGTAGAGAAACAGCAGCAAGCCGAACACCAGCGCGATGGCCGCGCCGAACACGGTCGAGAGTCCCTTGAAGGCGATCTGCTGTTGCTGGTACAGGCCGCCCAACTCGTAGTAAACGCCGTCCGGCAACAGATTCCTGTCGCCCAGCGTTTTCTGCACGTCGGCAATCGTCGAGCCGAGGTCGCGGCCGTCGCGCCCGGGCGGTCTCGGTCCTGGTGGAAGGCACCGTCGCGACGCAATTCCAGAGCAGGCCGAAGACAGTCGGCGTACGGGTACGCGTGGGGGGAGCCATGAAGCTGACCGATACGCGGCTGGGCCAGTTGCAGATCCACGCGCCGGACGGTCACCTGTTCGCGCTCAACCGCGTGGCCGAGCAGGTGGCCGTGACCGGCCAGCCGGAGATCAGCCGCGACAATCTCAAGCGGATGGGATGAGCTTATGAGAGGCTTAACCGGCGTTTAAGCGTCCCATAAGCTTTCCATAAGGAAACGTTAAGCTGACGAACGGAACAATGCGGGCAACCTGGACAGAGGAGAGGCCATGCGGCTGTTATTAGTCGAAGACGACGACATGATTGCGGAGACCGTACTGGGCGCGATGCGCCGCGCGGGCTACGCGATCGATTGGGCCGAAGACGGCCGCACTGCGGAGTTGTCGCTCGGCAACGGCGTGTACGACCTCGTGCTGCTGGATCTCGGCTTGCCGAAGAAAGACGGCATCGACGTGCTGAATGCATACCGCAAGGCCGGCGGCGCTGCACCGGTGATCATCCTGACCGCGCGCGACTCGGTGGACGAGCGGATTCGGGGCCTCGACGCAGGCGCCGACGACTATCTGATCAAACCATTCGATCTCGATGAGCTTGCCGCGCGGGTGCGCGCGCTGTTGCGGCGGCGTACCGGCCAGAAGCAGCCGGTGTACGCGCACGGCGAGCTCACACTCGACCCGGCGGCGCACGAGGTGACCAAAGACGGCGAGCCGATGGCGCTCGTGCCGCGCGAATTCGCGCTGCTGCAGGCGCTGATCGAGGAGCCCACACGCGTCTTCACCAAGGCCGAGCTCGAAGAAAAGCTGTACGGCTGGGGCGAGGAGGTGGGCAGCAACACGATCGAGGTGCATGTGCACAGCTTGCGGCGCAAGATCGGCGCGGACCAGGTGGTGACCGTGCGCGGCGTCGGTTATCGCCTGAAGAGGTGCGGATGACGTCGATTCGCCGCTGGCTGCTCGGCTGGCTGATTTTCGGCATGGCTGCAGCCTCGGGTGTGGCCGGCTACGGCATCTTTCATACGGCGCGGGAGGAGGCGAGCGAACTGTTCGACTACGAACTGCGCACGGTGGCGCTGTCGCTGCCGTCGAACCTCCAGGGCCCGTCGGATGTCGAGCATCGCAGCCCCGATCTGGGCGATCTCGCCGACGACCGCGTCGTGATCGAAATCTGGGACCGTGCCGGCAAGCTCGTTTATCACTCGATGCAAGTGCCGATGTTTGCGCGCCTGCGCGAAGGTTACAGCACGGTCGAGCGCGGCGAATATCACTGGCGCGCGTTCGGGTTGCAGCAGCCGGACCGCTATATCCAGGTCGCGCAACCGGTGTCGGTGCGTGAGGATCTCGCGCTGACGCTGGCGCTGCATACGCTGTGGCCGCTTGGCTTGCTGCTGCCGGTGACGATCGTGCTGGTGCTGCTGGTGGTCGCGCGCGGGCTCGCGCCGATTGGCAGCTTGTCCCGCGCACTGGCGACCCGTTCGATCGACTCGCTGGAACCCCTGCGTCTGGACGGTGCGGTGCCGGTCGAAATCCGGCCGCTGGTCGAGGCACTCAATGATTTGCTGAAGCGGTTGAATACTGCGTCGCAGGCGCAGCGCACTTTTATCGCCGATGCCGCGCACGAGCTGCGTTCGCCGCTGGCCGCGCTGAAGCTGCAACTGCAGGCCGCCTCGCGCGACGGCACGTTAAAGGGCGAGGGGCAGGCGCTGGAGCGTGTCGAGGAGCGGGTCAACCGGATCATCCATCTGGTGCAGCAGTTGCTGACGCTGGCGCGCGAGGATGCGCATCCGGTGACGTCGATGGTGCCGGTGAGTTTGCGCCGGATCGGCGAGCAGGCGGTGGGCGATTTTTCGCTGCTTGCCGAGACCAAGGAGATCGATCTTGGGCTCGAGTGCGAGCAGGCGCGCACGCCCGGCGACCCGTATACCGTGCTGGCCGAGCCGCATGGGATGACGGTGTTGCTGGGCAATCTGATCAATAACGCGATTCGGCATACGCCGCGCGGCGGCAAGGTCGACGTGGTGTTGAAGCGCTCTGGAAACCAGGTGGGAGTGGAGGTGGTGGATAGCGGGTCCGGGATTCCCGAGCCCGAGCTCGAACGGGTTTTCGATCGGTTCTATCGAGGCGAGGAGGCGCAGGGCGAGGGCAGTGGCCTGGGGTTGGCGATTGTCTCGCGGATCGCGCAGAGGCATCAGATGACGCTGGCATTGCGAAATAACGCTGGGCGTAGCGGCTTGTGTGTGGATGTGTTCGGCCTCACGGCGTATGAGGCTTGAGATTCCCGTGTAATCTCACTGCGGAAGAACGATTGCCGGGCAAACCTTTGCGGCCCGCTGCCGGCGTCGTCATGAACCTGGAGACTCGCTGCTACAATCTCGTCTTTCTCGATCGACTGTGCGCCATGGGTTTCGAACAACTCGCTGAACTGAAAAAGCAACTTGCCGCGGCACGGGCCGAAGCGGCCCCCGCCGCGCCTGCCGCGAAGCCTGGTGCGAAGGCCGCTGCAAAGCCGGGTGCGAAGCCCGCCGCAAAGGCTGGCGCGAGGCCCGCCCGCAAGCCGCCGCAAGAGCGCCGGGCTGCGCCTGCGCCGGCGCCGGACGCGAAACCCGTTGACCCGGTGGTCAAGACGATCGGGAGGCTGCAAAAGCGCTTCCCCATTGCGTTTCCAAAGAATCCGGCACCCAAGCTCCCGCTGAAGGTCGGCATCTTCGAGGACCTCGTCGTTCACGCGAAGGAATTGTCTTTGAGCGAAGCCGAGTTGCGCGACGCGATCAAAACCTGGTGCCGCGGCAGCCGCTACTGGAAGTGCCTCGTCGAAGGCGCCGCGCGCGTCGATCTGACCGGCAGTGAAGCGGGAAAGGTGACGGCACAGGAAGCCGCCGGCGCACAACGCCTGCAGGCGCACCGGGCAGCTAAAGCCGCGCCTAAAGCAGCCAACCCGACGGCGACGTCGCCGGCCGACTCGCAAGCCAACGCGCAAGCCGACTCGCAGACCAACGCAGCCGAGTCACAAGGCGAGCCGCAGACCAACGCGCAGACCGAGCCGCAGACCAACTGACAAGCCGAGCGGCGGACCGAGTCGCATGTCGGTATGAAGGCCGATGCACAGCAAGCTGACTCGACGGCCGGCTTGGCGGTCGGATTCAGAGGCCTGACAGCCGGAACCTCGTCTAGTGCGGGCTGCCTTGCCCCGACGCCGACGCCGCGAGCCGGGCGCGCACAAAACCGACATGCTCGCGCAGCACGTAAAAAGCGTCGGCAAAGGCAAGCGGCATGCGCAACTGGTTAAGCGACTCCTCGATATGATCGAGTTCCTCGAAGAGCGCTTTGCGTTCGTCATCGCTCGAGTCGGTGGTGAGCGCGCCGCGTTCGATCGCAATCAGCGCACCGTAATATCGATAGATGCGCGAGCGCACGCGCCATTGGTACAGCGCGGGTATCAGGCGCATCGCCGGGAATAGCAGCACGGCCATCGGCAGCAGCAGAACAAGCGTGCGGTCGCCGATACTGGCCAGCCAGAACGGCAGGTTGCGATACAGAAAACTTTTTCCCGTCTTGTAGTAGCGCTGTGCGTCTTCGCTGATCTGATATTCACGGGCGACCGGATTGGGGAATTCGCCTGCATGCTGCAGGAGCCCCGGCATGCCGTGAACTTCCTGCGCGGCTTCGATCACGAGGTCGGAGATGGCCGGGTGCAGATTGGTGCGGGCGACGATTTCAACAGTCGGGCTGACCAGGTGGACGGTGTCGGGCGGGATTCTGTGCTTGAGATCCAGCACGCCGGGCGGCAGGTCGAGCTGGTCGAGATACGGAAAGAGACGTGTATAAGCGCTCGCCTCGTCGAAGTTCATCACCGAGATGCCGGGCACCTTCAGGAGCCTGAGCATCAAGCCACGGGTCGCCGAGTCGCCGTTCAGGATCGCGGCGTCGACATCGCCCGCAACGAGTTGGGTGGCGGCCTGCAGGCCGTCGCTCGGCACCAGCACGGTGTCGCCGCCCGGCTCGATGCCGTTTGCTTCCAGCAGCTTGAGCGCGAGCAACCGGGTGCCGCTGCCTTCGCGGCCTACCGCAATCCTTTTGCCCTCCAGTTGCGAAAGCTGGGTCACGCCTGTCCCGCGATAGAACACCACCACCGGTATATAGAAAACGCTGCCGAGCGACATCAGCGATGAGGTGTCCATCCCATCCGCCACGCCGCCTTGCACGAGAGCGAGATCGACGTGCTGTTTCGGGTCCAGCAGCCGCTGCAGGTTTTGCACGGAGCCATCGGATTCCAGCACCTTCAGCGTGATGCCGTTGTGGGCGAGAATTTTCTTGTATTGCTCGGCGGCGACGAGGAATGAACTGTCGTGCGGACCCGCGCTCATCGTGATCGTCTTTGGCGGCGCCGGATCGACCAGCCAGACGATCAGCGTGACCACCAGTACCACGAGCGCGGCGACGATCGCATACGGCAAGGTGTGATCCCGCCATTCGGCATGCGATTGATCGCCTGTGAGATTCGGGGGACGCGGGCGATGCGGTTTCATGGGCACTCCGTGCCGGTAGCCGGGATGATGCATTTTCCACTGTCCGCCGCGGCTTTGCCGTCGGCAGTGTGCTCTATTGACTGACGAATGGAAAACGCCGGGAGCGGAGGCCACGGCGGTCTCGCCGGCGCAGGTCCGAATGATCGTTGACGGGCCGCTCGAGCCGCTATTCAGTTCGCCGACCGTTACCGATGCAGGCAGCAAGCAGATCGACACGGAGAAGGCGGTGGTGGATTCGCATCAGCCGGCGGCTACGACAGTCATGTTGCCGACAATGGCGGCCGGCCGTTACATCGTGCATTGGGTGGCCGCGGCGGCAGATGGGCATCGCACGCATGGGGGCGATGCGTTTGATGCGAGATAGCCTGTTATGGGTTATTGCCTGCGGCGCTGGTTTTTCTTTTCTTTTGTTTTTGTTATTGGGTTAATTAGCGTTCCCCCTGTGCAGGGGCAACGCTAATTAACCCAATCAATCCGCTACCCGCTTATCGGCAAGCGCATTCTGACAATCGGCCAGAACCTGCCTCACCAGCCGCGCTTGCGGGTCCAGCTCATCCGTGTCGAGGATCTCTTCGACCGCGTCCCGTGCCCACTCGGTATCGACAAACTTTGCATGCCGGCGCGCAATCTCCAACGCCAGTGCCGACAACTTGGCCACGCTCAGCCAGTCCGCCTCCCGCATGCGGCGGTCCAGCCATTTGTGCGCAGCCTGCACGTGAAATGCGGCGTCAGGCCACTCCTCGTTCAGGTAATAAGCGCCAAGGATTCCGCAGGTGAGCCAACATAGCAGCTCCAAACGGTCCCGTGGACTTAAATGGTGGCGTACATCACTCATGGCGACGCTCGCGGCGGTAAAGTGCTTCAGGTCAGGACGGCAGAGCAACTCCCTCTACCTTCATTAAACAATATCACGTGCTGTTGCGCTGCGGAATATCCGTAAACACGCCAATTCACGGTAATCGATCATACGGTTCGGGATCAGAGGCACTGCGCGCGCAAACACGTCGCGGCATGACTCAGATCGCGCTCGATGGCGCTGCGTACTCCCGCGGAATCACGGGCTTTCGCCGCCTCCAGCAGGTCGTCGTGCGCGTCGTTGAGCGTGCCGGCAAATTGCGCGTCGCCGAACAGCAGGTTCGAAATCGGCCCCACCTGAAGCCATACTGTTTCGATCAGTTCGAGCAACAGCGGTGAGCCACTCGCACGGTACAGAATCAGGTGGAACGCCTCGTTGGCGTCGAGGTAGCCCTTGGCGTCGCCCGCCCGCAGCGCCTGCGCCATCACCTCGTTCAGTTTTTCCAGCGTCGCGAGATCGTGCTCCGTGAGGTGCGGGACGCCCAGTTCGGCGGCCTGGCCTTCGAGAATCAGCCGCACACGCAACACGTCGTCGAATTGCTCTTTCGACAGACGCGGCACCGTCACGCCGCAATTGGGCACGTTCACCAGCGCGGATTCGGCCGCGAGGCGTTGCAAAGCGGAGCGCACCGGCATCTCGCCCACGCCGAGTTCCGCCGCGACGTGACGGATCTTGATGCGCTCGCCCGGCACGAAGCGACCGATCGTCAGCCACTGCCGCAGCGTTTCGTACGTCTCGTCCTGCAACGTGTGATGGCGCGATGTTTTCATAAAACTCGATACATGATCGCAAAAAAGGTCGACAGTCTAGCGCCGCTCGCGCCCGCTCGCGGGCTCAGGTCAGCTCGGCCAGGCAGGCGTCGAAGGCGGCGATCAGCTGGTCGGCGTCGGCCGCCGACGTGTCGGGGCACACCAGAATCATGTTGTGAAACGGCGTGATCAGCACGCCGCGGTTGAGCAGGTACAGGTGCACGATATGTTCGAGCTCAGGATCGAGTTGCTGGCCGGCTTCGGTGCCGTTGCGCGGCGGCGTCGCCGAGAACTGGAATTCGGTGCGGGCGCCGATGCGCGTCACGCACCACGCCAGACCGTGACGCGCGATCACGCTTTTGAGCCCGGTTTCGATGCGCGCGGCAAGCGCGAACATGTGCTCGTAGGCGGCCTCGGTCATCACCTCGGCGAGCGTTGCACGAATCGCGCTCATCGCCAGCGCGTTCGCGGTCAGCGTCGTGCCGATGCCGGAGTGGCCCGGCGGCGCGCTGCGCTTGGCCTGCTGCGCGCGGCTCGCGAGTTCGGCGCTAAAGCCGTACACCGCGCACGGCACGCCGCCGCCGACCGGCTTGCCGAGGATGAACAGGTCAGGCTCGAGGCCGTGTGCAGCCGAATAGCCGCCCGGGCTGCTGCTGATGGTGTGGGTTTCGTCGATCGCGAGCAGCGTGCCGTAGCGGCGCATCAGCGCCTGCGCCTCGCGCCAGTAGTCCGCTTCCGGCAGCACCATGCCGATGTTGGTCATCGCGGGTTCGGCCAGCACGCAGGCCACGTCGCCGTCTTTCAGCGCGTTTTCCAGCGCGGCGAGGTCGTTGAATTCGATCACGCGCGTGTAGTCGAGCAGATCGTGTACCTGGCCGATCAGGCTGTCGCGCTGCACCGGCTTGCCGTCGACCAGGTCGACGAAGACGTCGTCGACGGTGCCGTGATAGCAGCCGTTGAACACGACGATCTGCTTGCGGCCGGTCGCCGCCCGCGCCCAGCGCAGCACGAAACGGTTGGCGTCGCTCGCGGTCATCGCGAACTGCCAGTACGGCAGGCCAAAGCGGCGCGCGAGCTCTTCGCCGACCCACGCGGCGTCTTCGCCCGGCAGCATGGTGGTCAAGCCGCGCCCGGCCTGGGCCGCCAGCGCGCGCGCCACCGGCGCGGGCGAATGGCCGAACATCGCGCCGGTGTCGCCGAGGCAGAAATCCGCATAGCGATGGCCGTCGACGTCCGTAAACGCGGCGCCGCGCGCCTCGTCGACGTACAGCGAGAAGGGCGTCGACCAGTCGTTCATCCAGTGCAGCGGCACGCCGAACAGCAGATGGCGCGCCGCGCGTACCGACAGCGCGCGCGACTTCGGCATGGCCTCGGCGAACGCGCTGCGTTCGCGTTCGAGCAGCGCCTGCGCCCGCTCCCAGTTGACGCCATAACGGGTATTCAATCGAGCCTCTTCAGTTGATGGATTCATAAAACGCTCGCGCTTACCTTGCATCCGCATCCGCATCCGCATCCGCATCCGCATCCGCACCTGGACCCGCGCCAACGCCCACGGTCACGCTCACACTCACACTCACGCCCACGCCCACGCCCACGCCCACGCCGGCGCTCAGACGAGCAATTGCAGATGCTCGCGTTCCCACGCGGTAATGCCTTGCGAGAAGGTTTCGAACTCCTTTTCCTTCACCGCGCAATAGGCCTGCACGAAGTTATCGCCCAGCACGTCCGCGAGTTCGGTGCATTGGGACAGCGCTTTGAGCGCGTCTTCGAGACCGCGCGGCAATTCGTATTCGAGGTCGTAAGCGCTTTCGACCATCGGCGCGGACGCCTCCTGCTGTTCGACCATGCCGAGATAGCCGCAGGCGAGGGTGGCCGCCATCGCGAGGTACGGATTCACGTCGACGCCCGGAACGCGGTTTTCCAGCCGCCGCCCGTCCGGCCCCGAGTTCGGCACGCGAATGCCGCAGGTGCGGTTGTCGTAGCCCCAGCGCACGTTGATCGGCGCGGCCGTGAAACGCGACAGGCGGCGGTAGGAATTCACATAAGGGGCGAACATCGGCATTGCTTGCGGCATGTACTTCTGCAAACCGCCGATGTAGTTGAAAAACAGCGGGCTGGCCGTTCCGTCGGGCAGCGAGAAGATGTTCGCGCCAGTTTTGCTGTCGACGATGCTCTGGTGAATGTGCATCGCGCTGCCCGGTTCGTGCTCCATGGGTTTCGCCATGAAGGTCGCGAAAATGCCGTGACGGAAGGCGGTTTCACGCACCGCGCGTTTGAACAGGAACACACGGTCGGCGAGATCGAGCGCGTCGCCGTGAGAAAAGTTGATCTCCATCTGCCCGGCGCCGACTTCGTGCACGAGCGTTTCGACGCCGAGCTGCGTCATCTCGCAGAAGCGCGACAGGTCCTGAAAGAACGGATCGAACTCGTTGACGGCGTCGATCGAAAACGACTGGCGGCCGGCTTCGTGACGGCCCGCCCGGCCGAGCGGCGGGCGCAACGGCTCATGCGGATTCTTGTTCTGCGCGATCAGGTAGAACTCCATCTCCGGCGCGACCACCGGACGCCAGCCCTTTTCCTCGTACAGCGCGAGCACGCGGCGCAACACTGCACGCGGCGAAATCCCGATCGGCTTGCCGTCGAGACCGACGCAATCGTGGATCACCACGGCCACCTGTTCGATGGCCCACGGCACGAGCCGCACGGTGTTCGGGTCGGGGATGCACACCATGTCGGGGTCGCTCGGCCCGACGAAACGCTCGAAATCCGCAAACTCGCCGTTGACGGTAATCATCAACAGCGCGTTCGACATATGCATCCGGCCTTCCGACAGAAACAGATTCTTCGGCACGATCTTGCCGCGCGCGACGCCAGTCATGTCCGGTATCACGCATTCCACTTCGTGGATCCGATGATGTTCCAGGAATTCGCGCAGGTCGTCGCGTAGGTCGCTTTGCAAGTTTGACTCCAGTCGGTTGATGAGGACGGCGCGACGCGTTGCTGCGCGGCAAGCCGCCTGGCGGAGAAAGCTGGGCGTTTTGCATGATGGGATTTGATCAAATCATCGCACGGAATCTTCCTTTTGGGAAATTTGATCAAATCGCAGAGCATTTTTTATGACCGCGCGGACGTGCTGTTCGCGTCCCTGCATGCCGATCCGCACCTCGAATATCCGTTCTTTCCGGGCTATTCCGACGAGACCGGCGCGGGTGCCGGGCTCGGCTACAACGCCAATTTTCCGTTGGCGCCGGGCTCGGCATGGCCGGCGTATTTGGCCGACGCCGCCTTTACCGGCGCAGCGGCCGGAAGAAGTTGCGGATTTCAGCGGCGAGCAACGCGGGCGCTTCCATCGCCGCGAAGTGTCCGCCGCGCGGCATGTCGGTCCATTGCACGACGTCGAAGGTCCGTTCGAGCCACGAGCGAGGCGGTCGACTGATCTCCTTCGGGAAGCGTGCAAAGCCGACCGGCGGGCTCACGCGTTGGCCGGCCGTGAAGCGCAGCGGTTGCAGCCGGTTCTCCCAGTACATCCGGATCGCGGAGCCCATGCTCTGCGTGTGCCAGTAAAGCGAGATGTTGGTGAGAAGATCGTCGCGCGAAAATACCCGCTCGATCTGACCGTCGCAATCGCTCCACGCGCGAAACTTCTCCGCAATCCATGCGGCCAATCCCGCCGGCGAATCGTTGAGCGAGTGGGCGAGTGTCTCCGGTTTAGTGGTGTGCATATGCGCATAGCCGCCTTCGAGCGCCGCCCATTGATCCTTCGCGCGCAGAAATTCCTGTTCGGCTTCGGTGAGCGGCGCGTCTCCTGCCGCGCGTGACGGTTCGTATGTACCCGGCAAGAAATTGAGGTGGATGCCGTCGACAACCTGCGGATGCCGAAGCGCGAGCGCGATCGATACGCCGGCGCCGAGGTCGCCGCCCTGTGCGCCGAAGCGTTCATAGCCGAGGCCTCGCATCAGCGCGGCCCACAGGTCCGCCACCTGAAACGCGGAGGTGCCGGGTTTTGCGGGCGCCTGCGAGAAGGCGAAACCCGGCAGCGACGGCACGACGACATCGAATGCGTCTTCCGCTTGCGCGCCGGAGGCGGCGGGGTCGCACAACAGGTCGAGCAGGCCGTAAAACTCGAAGAACGATCCCGGCCAGCCATGCGTGATCACAAGGGGATAAGGTTTCGGGCCGACGCCCCGGCGATGCACGAAATGCACGCGCTGAGCGTCGACCTGCGCGATGAATTGCGGCTGCTGGTTCAGGCGGCGTTCGGCTGTGCGCCAGTCGAAACCGTCGGCCCAGTACTGCACGAATTCGCGCAGCCAGCCGGTATCGACGCCTTGCTGCCACGGTTCATACGGTCCCGCGGGCGTCCAGCGCGTCTCGCGCAGGCGCTGGCGAAGGCCGGCGATGTCTTCGTCTGGGATGGCAATGCTAAATGGCTCGGCGCGCATGCTTTCTCTCCGGATGTGCGACGCGGCGGCTGCCGGGTTCACGCGACAGGATCGAGAATAGCTTCTGAGCAACATTTCCGCTGAAGGGCGGCTCACTACAGCCGACCCGCGATCATTCAGCGGATGCGCAGCAGTGCCTCGAGGCGGCACCGAAGACGCGACACCGAAGACGCGACACCGAAGACGCGACACCGAAGACGCGACACCTCAGCCGAGATCGCCACCGCCGACAGCCAACACCGTACCGGTGATATACGAAGCCTCGTCCGATGCGAGAAACAGAATCGCGCCGACCTGTTCGTCGATCGTTCCATAGCGACGCATCAAAGTCGACGAGATCGTCTGCTCGACGATGCCCTGATACCAGCGCGCCTCCTGCTCGCTCTGCGGCACGGTGTTGCGCGGCACTTTGCGCGGCGGCGCCTCGGTTCCCCCGGTGGCGACGGCGTTCACGCGGATGCCAGTGTTCCGCATGCTCGAAGGCGAGGCTCGCGGTCAACGCATTCACGCCGCCTTTCGACGCCGCATACGGCACACGATAAATGCTGCGTGTCGCAATCGACGAGACGTTGACGATCGCACCGCGCCGCCGTTCGATCATCGCCGGCAGCACCGCACGGCAGCACCACAGGGTGGGAAAAAGCGAGCGGCGCACTTCGGCTTCGATCTGCGCTTCCTCGTATTCCTGATATTGCTTCGCCCAGATCGTCCCGCCGACATTGTTGATCAGCACGTCGATTCTGCCGAAGGCATCGAGCGCGGCCTGCGTCATCGCGCAGGCTCCGGCGTAGGTTTCCAGATCGGCGAGCACCGCGGCGGCGACCCGCAGCCGAGGCCGGCAATCTCCGCCGCCACTTCATGCACGAGTTCCGAGCGGTCGGTCAGCACGACGATGCCGCCTTCAGCCGCCGCGCGCAGCGCGACACCGCGACCGATTCCTTGCGCCGCGC
The DNA here is from genome assembly GCF_003353175.1 of Paraburkholderia lacunae. GTDB lineage: Bacteria > Pseudomonadota > Gammaproteobacteria > Burkholderiales > Burkholderiaceae > Paraburkholderia > Paraburkholderia lacunae. The sequence continues at coordinate 19,543 of NZ_QHKS01000026.1, forward strand.
CAGTCACCACGACGATTTTTTCGTTGAAGCGTTTGCGAGTGTCCATGGCCATCACGCGACGTTGCTCGCGGAAAATTTTTCGTAGTAGAAATGCGCAGGCGTGATGCCGCTGTCGCGCAGCCAGTTCTGCACGGCATCGACCATCGCGACCGGTCCGCACAGGTACACGTCGACATCGCCGTCGTTCAGCCAGGCGGGATCGACATGTTCAGTCACGTAGCCTTTGCGGGCATGAGTGCTGGCGGCGTCCGCCACGCACGTGCGGTATTCGAACTGCGCGAGCGCGCGTTGCGCTTCGTCGAGTTGAGCGGTGGCGACGAGGTCGATGTCGTGGGTCACGCCATACACCATTCGCACCGGCTGCGTGCTGCCGTTCGCGCTCAGCGTCTGAAGCATCGACAGGAACGGCGCAATCCCGGTGCCGCCCGCGAGAAACAGAACCGGCCGAACCGGTTCGCGCAAATAGAAGCTGCCATAGGGGCCGGAGAACGTGATGCGCTGCCCCGGTTGCGCTTCCTCGCTCAGATAGCGGCTCATGCGTCCTTCCGGCACGTTGCGCACGACGAAGGCGGCGCGCGCGGCGCCCGGCGCCGAGCTGAACGAATAGGAACGGGAGGCGTCGCTGCCGGGGATTTCCACGTTCACGTACTGGCCGGGAAGAAAGCCGAGCTGACCCGGCTGATCGACGTCGATGGAGAAATGAAGGGTCGATTCGGTCAGCTTGTCGATGGTGGCGAGCTTCCCCTCGTGCCGCGACACGCCTGTCTTGCGCGCGGCCGACGATGCCGGCACGCGGATCACGCAATCCGAGCGCGGACGCGTCTGGCAGGCGAGCACGTAGCCCTGGGCCGCTTCGTCCGCGGTAAGCGCGTCGTCGATATAGCTCGAAGCGGGCAGATCGTAGTCACCCGATTCGCAGAAGTTGCGGCAGGTTCCGCAGGCGCCGTCGCGGCAGTCCAGCGGGATATTGACCTGTTGCCGGTAGGCGGCGTCGGACAGCGTTTCGTTGTCGCGGCAGGTGATGAAGCGGGTCACGCCGTCTTCGAATTGAAGTGCAATGCTATGTTCCATTTTCTGCTCCTGAAACTGCTTCGAGGCTGCTCCGCGTCTGTTTCGAGTCTGCCCTGAAGCTGCTGCGCCTGAACCACTCCGCTCAGATGTGGTAGATGTCGATAACCTGATTGATGTAGTCGTTCTTCAGCACGACATACTTGTTCTGGATTTGCGGCTGCTCGCCCGAAAAATCGATCACATAGCGCGACATGCCGAAGTAGCTGTAGTTCGTCTTGTAGCGATGGCTCAGCGTGTGCCAGTTGAAGCGCACCGTATGAACGCCGTTCTGTTCGCTTTCCAGTTCCACGTTGCTGATGTTGTGGATCGTGCGCGTGTCGGGCATCGTCGCGCTCGAACGCTCGGTCTTGATGCGGAACACGCGGTCTTCGAGCCCCTGGCGGTTGGGGTAGTAGATCAGCGAAATCTCGGTTTGCGGGTCGGTGACGAGCTTGTCTTCGTCATCCCATGACGGCATCCAGAACACCGCGTCGGTGTGGTAACAGTCGAGCCATTCATCCCATTGCTCGTCGTCGAGCAGTCGCGCTTCGCGATAGAGGAATGCCTGGAGATCGGCGATCGTGAGCGTCTTCATGCGTGGTCTCCTTGCGTGGGCCGTGCTTCTTCCTGGGTCGTCTGTTTCAGCGCCTGTTTCATCGTCTCCACCCAATAGCGGTGCTGGACGGTGTAGAGTCCTTCGTCTTCGGTCTTGACGCCGCTCATCACCGGTTTCAGGCCGATCCTGTGCGCCGCTTCATCGGGACCGTCGATCCAATGCTGCGAGCCGCGGCACATGTCGTTCCATTCGAGCGAGCGGCCTGCATAGCCTTGCTGGCAGGCGCGAAACTCTTCGAGATCGTCGGGCGTCGCCATGCCGCTCACGTTGAAAAAGTCCTCGTATTGACGGATGCGGCGCGCCCGCGCTTCGGCGGATTCGCCCTTGGGTGCGATGCAGTAAATCGTCACCTCGGTCCTGTCGACGGCGAGCGGGCGCAGCAGGCGAATCTGCGAGCCGAACTGGTCCATCAGATACACGTTCGGATAGAGGCACAAATTGCGCGAGTTCTGGATCATCCAGTCGGCCGTCTCGCTGCCGCAGCGCGCGGCAAAGGCGTCGCGCTGACTGAAGTTCGGACGGTCTTGCGGATTCGCCCAGCGCGACCACAGCAGCATGTGGCCGTGTTCGAACGCGTAGAAGCCGCCGCCTTGCCGTCCCCAGTTGCCCGCGTCCATCGCCCGGACCTTGTCTTCGCGAGCGTTCTCCTGCTTGCGATGGTTGGTCGTCGCGGCGTAGTTCCAGTGCACCGCCGACACGTGATAGCCGTCGGCGCCGTTTTCGGTCTGCAGTTTCCAGTTGCCCTCGTATACGTGGACGCGCCGCGCAGCACTTCGAGCCCGTCTTCCGACTGGTCGACGATCATGTCGATGATCCGTGCGGCCTCGCCGAGAAATTCGCTGAGAGGCAGAACATCGTCATTCAGGCTGCCGAACAGGAAGCCGCGATAGCTTTCGAAGCGCGCGATCTTCCCGAGGTCGTGCGAGCCTTCCTTGTTGAAGCAGTCGGGATAGCCGGCGTCGTCAGGATCCTTGACCTTCAGCAGCTTGCCGCTGTTGTTGAAGGTCCAGCCGTGGAACGGGCAGGTATAAGTGGCCTTGTTGCCGCGTTTGTGACGGCAGAGCATCGCGCCGCGGTGCGTGCACGCATTGATGAACGCGTTGAGTTCGCCTTGCCGGTTGCGCGCGATCACGACCGGCTGACGGCCCATGTGCGTGGTGTAGTAGTCGTTGTTGTTCGGGATCTGGCTTTCGTGCGCGAGATAGATCCAGTTGCCCTCGAAGATATGCTGCATCTCGAGCTCGAACAGCGCCTGATCGGTGAACGCGCTGCGGTGCAGGCGGTAGTCGCCGCGCGCTTTGTCTTCCACCAGGAAATCGTCGATGCGGGTCAGGCGCGGTGTGCGGTCGGGATAAATCGGAATCATGTTTGTCTCCTGTGTCGACCAGAGTTAGCGCTTCAGCGCTTACTCTGGTCCCATGCAAAGCGGTCGACCAGGGTTAGTGCTTCAGCGCTTACTCTGGTCCCATGCAAAGCTGAATCGTGGCCGCGCGCAGACCGCGCGGCGCGTGCGTGCCGTGCGAGGTGCGGCTGTGTACAGCGGTGTGCGGTGTGCGCGGCGGTGCGTCTTATGCAGCCGCGCGAATGCGCTCGACTTCCACCGCGGGGGCGGCCGCGCTGTCGGCGTTGAGCCGGAAGTCGAAGTCGATTGACACGAACGGTTTGCCGACGCCCTGCTGTCTGATCTGCTCAGGTGACGAGACGCGCTCGACCGGCGGGACCAGGCCCTCACGGCTCGCGAACGCGAAGTCGTCCCACAGGTACTCGTCGCCGTCGATGTTGATCTGCGTCGTGAGCTTGCGATGGCCGGGCGCCGAGACGAAAAAGTGGATATGCGCGGGCCGGCGGCCATGGCGGCCGAGTTTGTCGAGCAGGCGTTGCGTGGTGCCTTGCGGCGGGCAGCCGTAGCCCACCGGCACGATGCTGCGGAATCGATAGCGGCCGTCGCGGTCGGCGATGATCGTGCGCCGCAGATTGAACGCCGGCTGGGTCTTGTCGAAGAACGAGTAGTTGCCGAGCAGATTCGCGTGCCAGACCTCGACCTGGGCGCCGGGCAGCGGCTTGCCCGCCGCATCGAAGACCGTGCCCTGCATGAAGAGCACGTCGCCGGCATCCGCTTCGGTGCCGTCGTCGAGCCGCGCGAAGCCTTCGCTTGCCGGCGCGCCGGCCACGTACAGCGGACCCTCGATGGTGCGCGGCGTGGCGCCGGTCAGGCCGGCTTCGGCGTCGGCCTCGTCCATGCGGATATCGAGGAAGCGTTCGAGCCCGAGGCCGGCGGCCAGCAGGCCGAGTTCCTGCGTGGCGCCCGCTTCGGCGAAATATTCGATGCCTTTCCAGACCTCGCTCGGGCTCAGATCGAGGTCCTCGATCGCCTTGAACAGGTCGCTTGTCAGGCGCACCACCACCTGCTGCACGCGTGCATCGACGTCACCCGTCGCGCTGTCTGCGATGAACCCTTTCACGAGGGTCTCGATGTCGGAATGCTTCATTGTCTGCTCCAGTTCTCTGATCTCTGGGGGGCGCAAGGCGGTGTGCCGCGCGCGTCGCCGTGCGGCCGTGCAACGCTGCCGCTGCAATCTGATTGTTTTGGTTGTAATGCCTGAAAGGTATAATTTTTGAAGGCTTCAGGCGTAGATGCAGGATAGTGGCTGCCGATTTGGCACGTCCAACACCGATTTAGTATCAGATCTATATCTAGAAGGTATGGTTATGGAATTGCGCCATTTGCGTTATTTCGTTGCGGTCGCGGAGGAGCGCAATTTCACGCGTGCCGCCGAGCGGCTGCATATCGCGCAGCCGCCGCTCAGCCGGCAGATTCAGCAACTCGAGGATTCGCTCGGCGTGCAGCTGTTCGAACGCACTGCGCGCCCGCTCAAACTGACCGATACGGGGCGCTTCTTCTATTCGCACGCGGTGCAGCTGCTCGCCCAGTCGGCCGATCTGGAGTCGATGACGAGGCGCATTTACGAAACGCGTGAACTGCAGATCGCGCTCGGCCTCGTCGCAGCGGGCGAGGGCATTTCGATCGTACCCAGCAGCGTCTACGGATTGAAACGCGACGATGTCAGCTATATCGGTCTGGACGACGCGAACCTGGTGTCGCCGATCATCATGAGCATACGCATGCTCGACGAGTCCGAAGACATCTCCGCGATGCTCAAGCTGATCTACGCGCTCTATGTCGAAGAGCAGATGGAGTATTTGCCGCCGCACGATCGATGATGGTCGAGCCCGCCGGATCGGGGCGTGTCGCGTTGCGTTGAAGCGCGCGGCGTTCAGGAAGCCAACGCAGTGCGCGAATGTCCTGAAACCAAAATGAATATTGCTGCACCGAGTGCAAAGATATGCTTTACGGACAAAGTGCAACGATATGCTTTACGAAGCCGGCCAGGCGTCGGTTTTCTTGTTTGCGTACTCCGTCGTCTCAGGGCCACTTTCGCATTGGCGAAAGGCCGTGATCGACGCGAAGCGGACGGCCACCGCCTCATCGCGCGAACGGCAGCTTGCGGATTACGACGGACAGGAGAATCGTCGGTGATCACAAATATTGATGCGGCGTACTCTTTGGTCCTTTGATCGCGGAAGCATTACCTCAGTCAGCAGCAGCTTTCCAGCGAGCGCATGCGCCGTTCGAGCTCGGCAAGGTCTCGCGCGCCCGCAAGGTACTCATCATTGCGGCGTTGTTCGGCGCGGTCAAACCAGCGGCCAATCTGTGTGAGAAGGAAGGCAAACATAATAATCTCCAAGAAATTGCTTACCAGTGACGCAGTTGGCCGGACGCGGCGCAACGCATGTGTCTCGCGGCTGTTCGCTGGCACTGTTCGACGATTCAATCGTAGACGGCAAATATGCTTACGTATACTTATCGTTTCTTATGCAATACATTACTCATTTTGTTGAATCAACCTGCTTTTTCACGAGGCACCTACTTTGGAAGTCGGTCGACTGCGGGCGCTCCTGGAGCTGGCGCGGTGTGGCACGATGGCCGCCGCCGCTGAGGCTCTGTTCCTGACGCCCTCGGCGGTGTCACAGCAGATCGCACAACTGGAAGAGGAGGCCGGCGTCAAGCTTACGGAGCGCATCGGCCGCGGGGTCAGGCTTACTCCCGCCGGCCACGCGTTGGTGGGGTACGCCGAGCGGCTGATGGTTGTGCTGGACGAGGCTCGCTCGGAAATGGCAGAGCTTCGGCGTGAAATAGCCGGCGAGCTGCGCGTCGCCGCGTTTCCGTCGATCGCTTCGGTTGTACTCCCTGACACGGTCAAGGCGCTGCAGCACGCGTATCCGCGCCTGGGGATCGCAATTGAAGAATTGGAGGCGATTGACGGGGTCGCGGCATTGCGGTCCTGGAGAACGGACATCGCCTTGATTGACGATCTCTCAATCGTCGCGGGCGATAATCGGGAAAACGTCGCGATTGTGCCGCTGGCCGAGGACGTGTGGTACGTGACAGTCTCGACTGACCACCCGCTGAGCAAAAAACCGTCGCTTAGCCTAGCCGATCTCACGGACGAAACCTGGGCGATCGAATCGAGGGGGGGGCCCTTCGGCAGCTTCGTCGTCGATTTATGCCGCCGCGCCGGGTACGAGCCTCGGACCAACGCCATATGCCGTGGATCTGAGATGATCGAAGCGATGGTGGCCTCCGGCTGCTCGGTGTCAATCGTCCCCGGACTCAGGAGGCTACGCTCGCCGCGCGGCGTGGCATGGGTAAAGCTGAGGCCAGAGGTTCGCCGCAAAATCTACGTCGCTTATCGACGCGGCGAGCGCAACCATCCAATGGTCAAAGTGTTCGTCGAGGAAATCGTCCGGACGGCATCGAGACTCCTCGGTTAGCTGAATCGCGATGATCGCGCCGCCAAGCGTCTGTTAGTCGAATGGAGCCGACCTTCGAGTGGCTGTCTTAACGCTGGGCTGAATGACCGACATTGGCCTATCGTGTTGAAAAACTCGTTGATGATCGGTCTAGCGAGGTTTTCAGGGTCGTCTTACCCTTAGCCGATACTCGCGAGCGGTTTGTAGACCGATCTGAGAGGTCGATTTTTTTACGGGCAGTTCGAAAGCGGCGCGCGGCGAGTTTTTCAACACAATAGACCCCAAGCCGACCTTTACGTATCCCGAAAGCGGACGCTCAGCACGGTGACGGTTTGAGCGCGGCAGGATAAGCAACCTGACCTGAAGTTCAAGGATCGACGCCGGCGTTTCCAGAAAATATGCGGGCGATCAGTTTGGATACAGAGGCGTCGACAACGCGAAAATCTGCCCGCGCCTTCCGCTTCTGCAAAGCTGGTCTGCCGCATCATTGTCGATCGTCCATTCCGTGTGCTGGGCTGGCCAATTCGACTGCGTGGTGCAGTTCGTGCATGTCGGTCACGCCGTCCGCGCCGCGGCTCGCTTGCGACGCGCCTCCGCAGTTTCGGCGCATGCCTGGCTCACCAGCGCCTGCGCTGCCCACGCAGCGGCGGTGAGCGCCTCGTCGACGCTCGCGCCACCGATGTCGCGGACCGCCAGCGCGGCCTCGCTGCCCATCACCATCGACAGCGCGTGCGCGAGGCGTCTGCGCGCCGACGGCGCCAGCTCGCCTTTCAGCGACTCGACGATCGGCTCGATGTATTTCATTCGCCGGCCGGGCCGCGGCGGCCGCACGCTCGGGTCGTTTTCGAGCCATACGGCCATGAACGAGCGCTCCATCATGTGCAGGCCGACTTCGTCATCGAGCAACAGCTTCATCATTTCGCGCGCGGCGCGCGAGATGCCTTCCGCCGGGTTGTCGCCAGAGCGCCAGAAGCGCTCCAGCGGCAGCATCCCACGTTCGGTGGCTGTCTCGCTAACCAGCGCTTCGACCGACGAGAAATAGCGATAGGCGGTGGCGCGTGACACCAGCGCGCGCTCGGCCACCTCGGCGAACGTAGGGTTGCGCCCTTCGTCGCGAAGCGCCAGCGCGGCGTCGATCAGTGCCTGGCGCGTGCGGCGCTTCTGGTTCGCGCGGCCGTCGGTCTCGACGTCATCCGCGCGGCGGCTTGACTTTCTGTTGGGCATGAAAAATAATGAGACATGTGTCTTATGAAGTGACTGAATTCTCATTATAGACGCTTGTCCACCCAAGGGGAATCTATGGACGCCGCATCGCAGCAGACCTTCGATCGCATGATCGACCGCCACTTCCGTTTCGAGGCCGAAGACGACGTCGATGGCGTTTTGAGCACAATGGTCGACGATGTCGAGCACGACGTTGTCGGCTATCCCCCCGGCCCGCTGCGCGGTAAGACTGCCGCTCGTGGCTTCTACGACACCTTGTTCGCCGACCTGTCGGGCGAGAAGGTGACCACGCTGCGGCGTTACTACGGGCCGGACTTCGTGGTCGACGAGAGCCTGTGGGAAGGGACCGCACCCGGTGCGCCGTTCGGCATTCCCGGCCACGGACGCAACCTGAGTTTCCGCCTGCTGCACGTGTTCGAGATGGCGCCCGACGGGCAGATCAGGCGCGAGAACGTGTGGCTCGATTTCGCGTCGATCCTGCAGCAGCTCAACGCGCCGCAGACCACCTGAGACCGGCATGGACCATCGAGGAGCAATGACATGAACGACAACCCGCGCGCTCGCGCCTGGCTCCGGCTGGCAGCCGTTTACTTCGCCGTCGGGGTGACTCTCGGCGTGGTGATGGGCGCCTCGGGCGACCATTCGCTGTTCCCGGTGCACGCCCACATCAACCTGCTCGGCTGGGTCTCGATGGCGCTGTTCGGACTGATCGGCACGGCCTACCCGTCGGTCAGCGTAGGACGCGTCGCCTGCGCGCAATTCTGGATGCACAACGTCGGCGTGCCGGTGATGCTCGGTGCGCTGACGCTCAGGCTCAAGGGCACCGAGGCCGCCGAGCCGATGATCGGCGTCGCGTCCATCATCGTGGGGTTGAGCGCGCTGCTGTTCGCCTGGCTTGTATTCACGCGCATCGGCGGGCAGAGCCGGTCGGCGCAGCCTGCCGGCCAACGACGCGGCGCCGCTTAGGTCAGTCGCCTGCTGGTGTAGGAAGAGCAGGGGAGGACTGGCCGAACCCGGAAGTTCGAAGCCGGCGACGATTGCGTCGCCGGAGACTCAGCCCCCTACTTCGCTTGTCGACCCCACTGCGGCCGATCGACGCTGTGCAGTCTATGCGACCGCTTCCGGGATGTAACGGACATCCGCTCGCTGGGGCTCGCCGGCAAGTCATCCGCTAAAAGAGGCGCGATGCAGAGCCAGCGTGTCGCACAGAGCGGACGCGATGCGGGCGGCGGATTCACGCGCCGACAGGCAACTTCATCGGCCTCATCAGTAACGATTGCGCGGCCCAAAGCGACGTTGCCGCGACGACAGAAGGCGAAAGGGTACCGTGAACCCGACCATGCGTGCAGGTATGTGCCGCAAGAGTACCAGGGTGTCTTGCTGGTGGATCCGCAGCGGCGCAGTCGCAAGCAAGCGGGGCTCCGCGAACGGCAGGTCATCGGTCGAACCAGCGGTACTGGATGGTGAGCGAGATAGCCTTGTAGTCGCCGCCCACCCGCGCGACGAGTCCCTTCGACGCGGCCAGCTTCGCGGACCAGCCGCGCGCAAAGGGCACCGAAAGCGTCAGTCCGAAACGCGTATTGGCCTGCCGGTCCTGATTTTCCCGGCCGTCGACCGAGGTGCGTCCGCCGGCGAAATAGCCGACATCGCCGGCCAGCCATAGCCCGGCCCGGAAGTTGTAGCCCGCATGCAACTGCACGGTGCAAAGCGGCGCCTGACCTCGCGTGTGGGCGAGGAAGAAGTCCGAATTGTCCGTAAAGAACCAGATTCCGGCGGACACTTCATAAAACCAGTTGCCGACCGGCTGTGAGATGCCAATCTCCGGTTTGACCGACCACCGGTTGGCACCTACGTTGACGAGGTGCGAGTCCACGTATTGTCCGGTAGGCGCGGTCACGGTCAGGCTCACGCCGACGGAGGTGGCAGGCGCGCGGCGCGCGAACTCTTCGGGTGATAAAGCGGGACCGCCGATCAGGTTGAATGCGAAGCGCAGTCGCAGATCGCCGAGACCCGCGCGATGGATTTCCTGCGGGGCGTCCACTACATTCCCGCTGAGGTTGCCGCGGGCGAATGGCATGGCTAGACCGAATGACGCCGCGTGACCCGCGATGCCGAAGGTTTGCACATAGCCGAGCGTAAAAAAGTTGAGGTTTGCGTGAACGTTGGTGATGGGCAGCGACGGGTCGGTCAGCACGTCGCCAGTCAGGAACGCATAGGTCGCGGCGAGAAAATGGGTGCCGACCGGCGACGCCGAGTACGTCCGCGGCTCCAGTTCCTGGGCGAAGGCGCTGGGCGCTGCAGGCAGGAGGAAGAGCAGGCACGCGGGCAGAAGTGTCCGGGCCGAGGGCGGACACCTCATCGTCGGTCAACCAGGGCACGGTGCTGACGCATGGCGTAGAGCCGCGAGGCGAGAAGGCGCGATGTTCCGGGCGACTCTCATATTGACACCCGATACCGGCTCATATGTTCCGCATCCTCCGCCTCATTCTGCCTTTCGTTTCGAATGCCATGGCATCGGCATACGCTTGCGGGGCCCTGCATTGCCGCATCGATGACGGCGTGGTCGCACTCTTTGACACCACGCCGAAATGAGTACCACCGGACCGGCTACCGGGCTAGCGGCAACCCTGGCTGTTCGCCGTTTTGTAACACGTCTGCCCGTTCGGGGCCTTATAGACGCCTTTGCCGTTTTTCATCTTCACTTCACCGCCGTGACCCGTCTGCACTGTGGTCACGCCCACGGAGTTCGTTTGCGCCTTCACTGCGTTGCCCGTGTTCGGGTTATAGCGCACTGCGTTTTCGCCGTTGCCGCATGTGGTCGTTCCGCGTGCGTTCGTCGTGCACTGAGCTGCAAAGCCGCTCGAAGAAAGCAGCGCGCATAGCAGCATTGCCAGGGCTTTCGCTTTCATGATCGCTCCTCCCGCCGTACGGCGGTCTGTTCCCTGAGTAACAGCATAGGCCGTCATTTCTCGACGCGTGGGGAGCACTGTGAGACGTTCTGCGCACGGGCGCCTCGTGGTCGTCGCTTGCTCCTCGACGTAGTCGGTCGTGTGCCGCAGAGGCAGATCCAGCGGACTGCGCCGTTTATACGCGTGTTTTCGGGTTCAGGATCAGATTCGGTTGCAGTCCCTCCCAGTTCGAATCCGAAAGCAGAATAGCCCACAAGAAGCCCCGAAGTTGACCGACGACAGGTGGCGCGTGATGGGCACCGGATGGTCTTTGAGCGTTGGCTCTCGCACTGCGCCGCTGATACGCTTCCGTCGATTCAGCGCCCTGCAGGAGAAAAATCAGGGCCAAGGCCAAGCGGGATCATTCAACGTAGCGGGCCTCCCCACCGTCGCCCGTCAGGGCGGCGGTGGGGAGGCCCGCTAATGGGTGTCGACGATTTGTTTGCTTGACCGGCTTTGGGTGTTGAGGCGCGCCCGCTATCGCGTCATGAGACCGGTGCAAGAATATGATTGCGACTGATGGCTGCGCGGCGCAGTCGATGAACGTGGACGGCAACGCTTATCGACTGCACTCACGCGCGGAGTCAGGCCTGAACGAGGTTGGGAATCTGCACGTCGGGATTCACGTCCGCCTCATAGTCCACCCCTGCGATCTCGAAGCCGAACAGGCGCAGAAATTCCGTCTTGTAGCCGCTGAAGTCGGTGAGTTCGTAGATGTTGTCGCTGGTGACCTGATTCCAGAGTTGCTGGACGCGGGCTTGCACATCCGGGTCGAGTTCCTTGTAGTCCGCACGCAGACGGCCTTCGTCATCCACGAGCGGCGCCGCGCCGTAGAGGCTGTCTTTGTAGAGCCCGTAGACCTGCTCGATGCAGCCTTCGTGCGTGCCTTTCTCCTTCATGACCTTGAAGAGCAGCGACAGATACAGCGGCATCATCGGAATCGCGGAGCTCGCCTGGGTGACGACCGCCTTGAGCACCGAGACGCGTGCGTCGCCGCCTCGCGCCGCCAGTTTCTCGCGGATGCCGAGCACCTTGCGGTCCAGATCCTTCTTGGCCGCGCCGATGGAGCCGTTCCAGTAGATATCGTGCGTGATCTTTTCGCCGAGATAGGTGAAGGCGGTGGTCTTCGCGCCTTCGGCCAGCACGCCGGCGTCGAGCAGGGCGTCGATCCACATCTGCCAGTCTTCGCCGCCCATCACCGCGACGGTGTGGTCGATTTCGTCTTGCGTCGCGGGCTCCAGAACGGTTTCCTTGACGACTTCCTTGTCGGTGTCGATGCCGCGCAGGTTGACGGCCTTGCCGACCGGCTTCAGCGTCGAGCTGAACACCTCGCCGGTTTTGGGGTGCGTGCGCTTCGGCGCGGCCAGACTGTAGACCACCAGATCGACCTGACCGAGATCGCGTTTGATGACCTCGATGGTGCGCTGCTTGATCTCGTCCGAGAACGCGTCGCCATTGATGCCCGTCGCGTACAGACCCTTGGCCGCGGCGAATTTCTCGAAAGCCGCGGTGTTGTACCAGCCCGCGGTGCCCGGCTTGGTCTCACTGCCGGCGCGCTCGAAAAACACGCCGAGCGTGGCAGCGTCCGAACCGAACGCGGCGCTGATGCGCGCGGCCAGGCCGTAGCCCGTCGATGCACCGATCACCAGTACTTTCTTCGGACCATGGGCGATGGGACCGCGTGCGGTGACGTAGTCGATCTGTTCCCTGACGTTGGCCTCGCAGCCGACAGGATGCGTAGTCACGCAGATGAAGCCACGCACGCGCGGTTTGATGATCATGAAGCCCCCTGTTGTTTGAGATTCCGCGATTATATTGGGAGCCGACGATCGCCGGAAATGGGCTTAAACGTACGATATGTACGATATCGATGTACCCGCAACTACTTCCCTGGCGGCAGCGGAACGCTCCTGCTTCTCGTTCCTATCGCGCCGGACGCGGCGGCCCGCAGGATGCGGCGGAAGGTAGGGCATTCCATATGGCTCGGCGCAGGGCAGGCAGCGGCGTGCCGCAGGCCGTCGCGCATCGCGCTCAGTTTGCGGATCGTCCTGTCCAGTTCCTCCGCCTTGGCCGCGAGCATCTGCCGGTCGATGCGCGGCTGATCCTCCGGCCCGAACATCAGGGCAATCTCATCCAGCGAGAAACCGGCGGCACGCCCCAGCGCGATCAGCGCCAACCGGTCCAGCACGCCCGCATCGAACAGGCGGCGCAGTCCTCGCCTGCCGGTAGAGGCAATCAGCCCCTTTTCCTCGTAAAAGCGCAGCGTCGATGCGGGAATGCCCGATCGCTGCGCCACCTCGGCGATGTCCAGCTTGATCACCTCTTGACCTCAAGTCGACTTGAACTTGCATAGTTTAGCTTCCGCTCCCCGGGGGCAAGCAAAGGACAACGACCATGGATCTCACACGCGGGACCGAAAACGAGCAGGCGGCGCTCTGGAACGGCAGCGCCGGACGCGCCTGGGTGGCGGCGCAGGAGATGCTCGACCAGATGTACAAGCCGTTCGAAGACCTGCTCGCCGACATGATTTGCGCCGGCTCCGGGCGCCGCGTGCTCGACGTCGGTTGCGGCACGGGCGCCACGACGCTGGCTCTCGCGCGGCGGCTCGGCGCGAAGGGCCATTGCATCGGCGCCGATGTGTCGGCTCCGATGATCGCCGCCGCCCAGGCGCGCGCCGAGCGGGAGGGTTCGACGGCAAGCTTCGTTCGTGCCGACTTGCAGATCCATGCTTTCGAGCCGGCGAGCTTCGAAGCAATCATGTCGCGCTTCGGCGTGATGTTCTTCGACGATCCGGTCCTGGCCTTCGCAAACCTGCGGCGCGCCGCCAGCGACGGCGCCGAACTGCACTGCATCGTCTGGCGGAGTGCCGCGGACAATCCCTTCATGACCACCGCCGAGCGCGCCGCCGCGCCGCTGCTGCCGAATCTGCCCGCGCGCCGGCCGGGCGAGCCGGGGCAGTTCTCCTTCGCAGACCGGCAGCGCGTGTCGTCCATCCTGGAAGCAAGCGGCTGGGCCGGGATCGACATCCGGCCGCTCGATGTGGAGTGCACCATGCCCGAGAAGGAGCTGGTCGGCTACTTCGCCCGGCTCGGCCCTGTCGGCCGGATCCTTCAGGAGGCGGACCAGCGGACGCGCACGCAAGTCATCGAAACGGTCCGCGCGGCCTTTGCTCCCTATGTGCATGGAACCGAAGTTCGCTACACCGCTGCCTGCTGGATGATCTGCGCCCGGGCGCCGTCCGCGTCAGCCGTGTCGAAGGAGGCAGCCCATGAGTGACGCAACGGACTATCTGATGAGCGCTCTTTAGTGACCCGTTTAGTGACCCGTTTCCCGTCTTGGTACGATGCTGGCTTTCCGGTTGATGGAATGCCAGTGTGAAACGCCTCATCACGCAATTTTTCGAGTTCTGTGCAGGAAGGCTGGCCGAGCTCCGGCCAGTCGCCGCCGCCGCGCTGCGGCGCGTGCGCCGCCCCACGCGGCGCGGCGTGGCGCTGACCTGCGCCGCTCTGCCTGCGCTGCTGTTCCTTTACGTGCTGATCCTGATTCCGTTCACCCCGAGTATCGGCGACATCCGCAAGGCGAAGGTGGAGCAGCCCGCTCAGATACTCTCGGCGGACGGCAAATTGCTTGCCGAATTCAAGCCGTCCAACCGCGAGTGGGTGAAGCTCGCGGATATCTCGCCGCACGTGGTGGACGCCTTGATCGCCACGGAAGACCATCGCTTCTACCAGCATTTCGGCCTCGACTGGCGGCGTACGGCATCGGCCGCGCTGCATACGTTTTCCGGCGACCGCCAGGGTGGCTCGACCATCACGCAGCAATTGGCCCGTAACCTGTATCCCGACGAAATCGGCCGCGCTCCCACGCTGACCCGCAAGCTGAAGGAGGCGATCACCGCCTTCAAGATCGAGGCGCTCTACACCAAGAGCGAGATTCTCGAGACGTATCTGAACACGGTGCCGTTCCTCTACAACGCCTATGGCATCGAAATGGCGGCGCGTACCTATTTCGATAAATCGGCCGCCGAGCTGAACGTGCTGGAAAGCGCGACGCTGGCCGGCATGCTGAAGGGCAACAGCTACTACAACCCGGTGCTCAACCCGGAGCGCGCCGTGCAGCGGCGCAACATCGTTCTGGCCCAGATGGTCAAGTACGGCAAGCTGACACCCGCGGCCTACGAGACGCTGAAGCGCCGTCCGCTGCGCATCGATTTCGAGCGGCAAACCGAGCCGCCCGGACCCGCGCCGCACTTCGCGCAGCAACTGCGCAAATGGCTCGCCGCATGGGCGGATCGCAACGACTACAACATCTACTCCGATGGACTGGTGGTGCGCACCACCATCGATTCCCGCTTGCAGGCCATGGCGACCCAGGCCGTGGTGTGGCAGGGCAACCAGTTGCAGGGCATCGCGAACTCGGCATGGGGAGCACGTGCGGGTTGCGCGAACGGCCGTGACCTGTTGCAGGTCTTCCTGCGCGAGACGCCTGACTATCGCGCGGCGAAAGACTCGGGTCTGACGGACAGCGAAGCGTTGAAACGGCTGTCGTCCGATCGCAATCTGGTGCAGACGGTGTGTGAGAGCAAGACCCGGGTGCAGGCGGATTTCCTCGCGCTGGATCCGCGCAACGGACAGATCAAGGCATGGGTCGGCAGCCGCGACTTCAGCCAGGATCCGTTCGACCACGTCCAGCAGGCGCGCCGCCAGCCGGGCTCGACTTTCAAGCCGTTCGTCTATGCCGCGGCATTCGAAGGCGGCGCCAAACCGGCCGATACGTTCGTGGACAAACCCATCGAAATCCCGCTGGCCGGCGGCGAAATCTGGCGCCCGAGCGACGAAGACGAACCGAGCGGGCGCGCCATCAGCCTGCGCGACGGTCTCGCTTATTCGCGCAACCGCATTACGGCGCAGTTGATGGAGACAGTCGGTCCGGCCAAGGTTGCGCGGCTCGCTCGCGCGATGGGCGTGCGCGACAGCGAGCTCAATCCGGTGCCGTCGCTGGCGCTGGGCACGAGCCCCGTGACGCTGAAGGAAATGGTCTCGGCGTACGGCACGATTGCCAACCTCGGCGGCTATGTGGAGCCGGTGATGGTCACGCGCATCGAGGATCGCAACGGCGAAGTGCTGGCGGAGTTCGCGCCGGTGCCGCCGAGACAGGAATTGCCGGCCGACACCGCTCGAACGCTGGTGGACGTGATGCGCGACGTGGTCAGCCGGGGGACGGGTTCGAGCATTCGCAGCCGCTTCGGCGTGCGCGGCGATGTCGCCGGCAAGACGGGCACGACGCAGGGTTACGCGGACGGCTGGTTCATTCTCATCCATCCGCAACTCGTGGCCGGCGCCTGGGTCGGCTTCAACGACAGCCGCGTGACGTTGCGCAGCGACTATTGGGGGCAGGGGGCGCACAGTGCCTTGCCGATCGTCGGCGATTTTTTCCAGCGTGCGCAGCGCTCGAGGCTGGTCGACGTTCGCGCCAGGTTCGCGACGGAGCAGGAACCGGGCAGGTTCGCCGAACTGTCGGGCAAGATCCGCGCGTGGTTCGAGCATCTGTTTGCGTCGCCGGTGAGGCCCGAGGCGCCGAGCGCAAGCCGTGATGCGACGCGGCGTGCGCCGGCTGCCTCAGTCGCTTCCGTTGCTTCTGCTGCTTCCACTGCTTCCACTGCTTCCACTGCTTCCACTGCCGCGATTGAACTGCAACCGCTGCCGCAGCCGCCGCTCATTGCCCCGGCGCCGGCCTCTGCGCCGCAGCCGGCCAGCGAGCACGTCGACGGGCAGGCGCCCGCGGGCGGCGTGCCGGCCTCCGCGCCGACGCCCACGCCGGACGACATCACGCCGGCCGACGCAGGCAGTGCGGCTAACAGCGCGGCTAACAGCACGGCTAACGATCCCGTGAACGCGCCGGCAAGTACCGGCACGTCGCCTTGACGGTCGATCCCGTTGCATGCACGAGAGGCGCACACGCCAGCCGCAACCGTGTGCGCCCCGCGCCATGCCGGGACGTTGGTCCGAACGCTACTCGCCCGGGCTATACAGATCGAGCAGCTTGAGCGTCACGCCGTTGGTCCAACCGAAGCCGTCCTGCAACGGATACTCGCCACCGCCTCCGCCACCGGTTCCCGCGCCTTCGACAACGTACTTCTCGACCAGCTTCCTGTCGGACGCGTAGACGCCCTTGACGTCGGCCAGAAAGCGCGTGCCGATCTGCTGCGCGAGCGCGTCGTGTCCATAGCGCTTCAGACCCTCGACCGCGATCCAGTGCAACGGCGCCCAGCCGTTCGGCGCGTCCCACTGCTGCGTCGTGTTGTAGGTGGTCGTCACGAGGCCGCCGGGTTGCAGAAGCGTCGATTGCACCTGCCGGGCCGTTTTGCGTGCACGTTCCGGCCACGCCGCTCCCACGAATAGCGGATACAGCATCGCCGCCGTTTTGTTCTCGCGCGGCTTCGCGAGTTGCCAGTCGTAGTCCCCGTAATAGCCCTTGGCATTCCACAGATACCGGTTGATGCCCATCGCGCGTTTCGCCGCGCGTTCGGCGAACTCGCCCACGCAGCGGACATCGCGGGTCTCGCCACAGCCTCTGGCGATGGTCGTTTCGAGGTGAAACATCAGGCTGTTCAGATCGACCGGAATGATCGACGTGGTGCGCACCGTCGCCAGCGTCATGTTGTCGCCGAACCAGCGCGAGCTGAAATCCCAGCCGCTCTCCGCGGTCGCGCGCAGTTCTCGGTAGACCTCGTTTGGCGAGCGCCCCGTGGCCTGCTGCGCGGTCTTCACGTCCTCGAGATACGACTCGTCACGCGGCGTGTCGAGTTCGTCCCAATAGCGGTTGAGCACCGTATGGTCCGGCATCACCACGACGTTGCGCGTCGCGTCGCCCGGTTTGGTCGAGTCCGCGCCTTGCATCCAGTACGCGTACTCCTTGCGCAGGGCGGGCAGATATTTCTGGTAGACCTTGCCGCCTTCGACCTTCGCCGCGAGCGTCACCATGTACGAGAAAAACGGCGGCTGCGAGCGATCCAGGTAATACGTGCGATTGCCGTTCGGGATGTGGCCGAAGGTGTCGATCTCATACGCGAAGTTATCGAGCATGTTGTCGACGAGGTCTTCGCGGCCGGCCTCCTGGAGCCCCAGCATCGTGAACCAGGTGTCCCAGTAGTAGCCTTCGCGGAAGCGTCCTCCCGGCACGACATAGGGCTTCGGCAAGGGAATCAGCGAACTGTTCGGCGGCGCGCTCGTCGTGGTGCGCGTGAGCGCGGGCCACAGCCAGTTGATATGCTCGCGCAGCGTCTGATTCGCCGGCGGCGTGATGACCGGCTCGCTCGGTGGCGTGAAGTACTGGTTGACGAAGCTCGCCAGCGAAAAGCCTGGATTGTTCTTCTGCTGCTCATACAGTTGCACGATCGCGGCAGGGTCCGCATTCGGCGTGGCGTCGACGAAGGTCTTCTGATCGGGATAGATCTGCGCCGTTTGCACCGCGACGAACAGGTCGCCGTACAGCACGCTCGGCGCAGGCGGCAGCGTTGCGCCGACCTGAGTGTCCGCGAAGCAGACGCTGGCGGCGCTGGCTACGAACACAAAACTTGCAAGGGCCGCCCGATGAACGCTTCGATGCCGAAGCGTGCCGGCTGCGCGGCGGGGCGAGATCAGCGGGATGGCAATCTTGCGACGGACTTGCGACGGCTCAATCATGTCTCCTCCTGAGAAGTGGACAACAGGATTGGTCTCCGGCGCGGCCTCGCATTCTTCTGATGGATGCTGAGGCGGAGGAAGCATCGCATAAAAGCCGGCGCGTTTCAAACGATTGCACGCGACGCAATAGGCATGCCTGCCTTTGTCTGCCTCTGCGCACGTTTGCCGCACAGCACCATTTGCCGGTTAGCGCGGAACGCTTGCCGCACGGTTTGCCCGGGCAACATGGTCAGCGGAAAGTCAGCGGCAGGTCAGCGGCAGGTCAGCGGCAGCAAGCGCACCGGTATCGTCCGCTGGACGAAGCAGCCGCGTCTTCCGCCGGCGGTGTGTTGTGGGTATGCGTCAATACCACGGGCAACCCGCTCCGGATCCGGGGCGCAGGCTCGCCGCACCGAGGGCAAAGCGCGCTGTGGCGAGCCGCCACGCTTTGCATCTGGTCGAACGCGCCGCACTGCGTGCACTGGTAGTCGTAGATCGGCATCGCGCGTGGCCGGTGTTACCAGTACGCACCTAGCTCGCCGCGCGCGACGAATTGGCCCTGTCCGGTACGGCCGACCCATGCGCCGCCGTCGATCAGCAGTTCACCCCGCAGCAGCACCTTCTTCACACGGCCCGTCACCTGATGGCCTTCGAACAGCGTGAAGTCACAGTCGCTGTGTTGTGTCCGGGCGCTGATCGTGTGCGGTTCGTCGGGATCGAATAGCACGATATCCGCGTCGCTGCCGATAGCGAGCGTGCCTTTCTTTGGGAACAACCCGAACAGTTTCGCGGGCGCGGTCGACGTCAATTCTACGAAGCGGTTCAACGAAATGCGTCCGCTCCGTACGCCACCGTCGTACACCACCGTCATGCGCGTTTCGACGCCCGGCACGCCGTTCGGAATCTTCGAAAAGTCATCACGCCCGAGCGGCTTCTGGTTCACTTTGCCGAGATGGCCTTCCTTCATGCAGTACGGGCAATGATCGGTCGATATCAGCTGCAGGTCGTCGGTCTTGAGCGCGGTCCATAACGCGTTCTGGGCGTCCTTCGAGCGCAGCGGCGGACTCATGACATAGCGCGCGAGATCGAAGCTGTCGTCGGCATACGCGGATTCGTCGAAGAACAGGTAATGCGGGCAGGTTTCGGCGAATACCGGAATGCCGAGATCGCGTGCCTCGATGACATGCTTGAGCGCTTCCTTCGCCGACAGGTGAACGAAGTACACGGGAGCCTCGGCCAGCTCGGCGAGCTTGATGCCGCGATGCGTGGCTTCGCCTTCCATGATCGCGGGCCGCGTCAGCGCGTGATGGCGGGGCGAGGTGTGCCCTTGCGCGAGCGCCTCGCGAATCAGCAGGTCGATGACCGTGCCGTTCTCGGCGTGCAGCGCGATCATGCCGCCGTGCTGCCCGACCATCCGCATCGCCCGAAAAATCGTGGCGTCGTCGGACATGACGGTGCCCGGATACGCCATGAACATCTTGAAGCTCGACACGCCCTCGTGGCGGATCGCGTATTGCATGTCGGCCAGCACGTCTTCGTCGACGTGCGTAACGATCACGTGGAAACCATAGTCGATGCTGGCCGCTGAGCCCGCCTTCGACTGCGCTCTCGCGATGGCGTCGAGCGGACTGGTTCCGGCATTCTGCAACGCGAAATCGACGATCGTCGTGGTGCCGCCGAAAGCGGCCGAGCGTGTGCCGGAGGCAAAGTTGTCGCAGGTCACCGACGGCCCGAACGTATTCTCCATATGCGTATGGCAATCGACGCCGCCGGGAAACACCAGCAGGCCGCTCGCGTCGATCACCAACGTGTCCGGACCGGCTTCCAGCTGCTGCCCGATACAGACAATGCGTTCGCCTTCGATCATGATGTCGGCGCTGTAGTCGTCCACCGCGGTGATCAGGCGGCCGCCGCGGATAAGCGTGCGGGTCGTGCTGTGAGTCATGAGGGGCTCCGGTCGTGTTCGAGGGCAATCGAGAGCGCGCTTTCAAGGCGGCCGGTTTCCGCGGCGGACAGCGGCGGAATCGGCGGGCGCATCGACGCGTGCGGAAATTTTCCGAGCAGATGAAGACAGGCCTTGAGCCGGGCGCTCGCATGCGATCCCGGCGCGGTGCCGTAAATGGCCTTGGCGAGCGGATAGATGCGGGCATGAAGCCGCTGCGCTTCGGCCAGGTCGCCGCGCAGGACCGCGCGATAGAGCGCCACGATCAACTCCGGCACGACGGCGGCGAGACTCACGAGGCTGCCTTCGGTGCCGACGGCAAAGCACGTGAACAGGTGCTCGTCGCCGGATGCCATGACGGCGACGTGCGGCGCCGTCGATTTGACGAAGCGCCGGTTTCCCTCATAGGCCGCGGTCTCCCAACTGCCTTCCTTGATGGCCACGACCTCCGGCAGTCCGATCAGCGCACGCAGCATGGGCTCCGTGTAGGCCATGGCTCCGGTGCTCACGCCCGCCTGGTACAGCATCATGGGCAGGCGCGCGTTGGCATTGGCGATCCGGTGATGCGCGACGACAGTGTCGAGATCTGTCGAGAGCGCCCATGAGAAAGGCGGAAAAAGCAGCATCGCGTCGGCGCCCGCACGTTTTGCGTCGTCGGTATGCGCCTGTGCTTCGTAGCTGTCTTCGGAATTCACGCCGGCCACGATGATCGAGCGCTCGCCGCACACGCTGTGCGCGATCTCCACCACGCGCCGCTTTTCGTCGCGCGAGAACACGAAGTTCTCGCCGGCGTGGCCGTTGATCAGCAAGCCGACAATACCGTCGACTGCGGCGACGTCCTCCAGATGGCGGGCGAGCGCGGCTTCGTCCAGACGACGGCCCTGCGCGTCGAGCGGACAAAGGGTGGCGGCATAGATGCCGTTGAAGGGGGCGTCGTGTGAGGGAATCATTCAGTGTTTTCTCGAGGAGTAAGGGCGGGCGCGGCGGCTTGAACCACGAGCCGCGCCGGATCGAATAAGGGCAACTCGGGCGCCTCGCCGAGCATCGTCTGGGCCAGCAGTTTTCCCATATAGGGGCCGCTGGTGTAGCCGGAGTGCACGCAGCCGATGACCCAGGCATCCGTGAGACCGGGCAGCGCGCCGAGCATCGGCATAGCGTCGGCGGTTTCGGCTTCGAGTCCCAGCCAGATGCGCGCCACGCGCGCTTTGGCGAGCGCCGGGATCACGTGCTGCGCCAGCCGAAGATTGCCGGTCAGGTTCTGCGGAATGGTTTCGACGGGGCCTCGAATACGATCGCCGACGCCTTGCCAGCCGCCACCGATCAGCACGCTGCCGTTGGCGAATTGCTTCATCGAGAGCAGCCCGTTCGCAATGCTCAGCACCGAACGCATGATGGGCGGCATGCGTTCGGTGACGATCAGCTGGTTGACGAGCGTCTTCACGGGAATGTGCACGTCGAGCATCGCCAGCAGCGGCTCGAGCCATACGCCGCCGGCCATGACGAGCCGCTTCGCGTCGATGCGAAGCGAAGCGGCGGCGCTTTCAGGGCCGCTTTCAGGATCGCGCGCCTGGCCAAATACGCGATAGCGTCCGTTCACCCGATCGATCCGCGTGACCGGCGTCTGCTCGACAATCCGCACGCCGGCTTCGCGCAATGCCGCGTGATAGGCGCGGCCGGTCAGGTAAGCACTCGCGAAACCGTCGGTCGCGCAGAACGCGGCCTCCAGCATCGCAGGATTAAGTCCGGGCTCGACGGCGAGTGCGGCGTCGCGCTCGAGCAGGTCGATCTGCGCGCCGTATTCGCGGCGGGCAGCGGCGCGAGCCCGGAGCAGTTCCCGTTCGGCTTCGGTGAAGGCGAGCGAGAGACCCGGCGCGGCGGTTGCCAGCACGCCTTGACCGAGCCACTGGTCCGTCTCCATCCACATCTTCCATGCGCGGATCGCGTAGGGCACGAGCGCCGCCCGCGTCATGTGCAGAGTCAGCGTGCCGGCGTTCACGCCGGAAGCGGCGCGGCACAGCGCGCCGCGCTCGATCACGGCCACCCGCATGCCGGCGCGTGCAAGGAACAATGCGCTCGTGCAGCCCATCACGCCGCCGCCGACCACGGCGACATCGAAAGGTCCGTGCAACGCTTCAGACGGTGCGTTCATAGCGGCGCCGCCTTGGGGATCGGGATGCTGTCGTAGGTGTAGTCGCCGGAGAGCGCTTCGACCGTCACCGGGCGCAGTGGCGTGCGCGCGGAAAAGCAGCCGACGCGCTCGCGCGATGCATCGGCAGCGTGGCGGGCGAGCAATTCGCCCGCAATATCGCCGCAGGTGCGCCCCTGGCAGGGGCCCATGCCGCATCGCGTCCATGCCTTGAGCTGGTTGACGTCATGAGCGCCCGAGTCGAAGGCCGCGTCGATTTCGGCGCGTGTCACGTCCTCGCAGCGGCAGACGATGGTGCTGGGGCCAATGCTGTCCACGTGTCCGGGGCGCAGGGCCATCAGATTCGCCATCGCGTGACCGGCACGCGCAGCCTGGAGAAATTCGTCGCGCGCCGTCTCGACGAGGCTTTGCAGTCGTGCAGGCGCTTGCGCACCGAGATCGAGCGCACAGGCGAGACCGGCCAGCGTGCCGTGCTTCGCGGCGGCGGCTGCGCCGGCGATCCCGGCGCCGTCGCCCGCGACATAGAGACGGGGGCGCGAAGTACGCCCGTCCTGGTCGGCGACGGCAATCCAGCCGCCCGCTTCGCGCGAGTAGCGATGTTGTGCGCGCAACAGACGCGTCACCTCGGTAGACGGCGTGAGCCCGTGACCGACGGCGACGCAATCGGCCATCACGGTTTTGCGCTTTCCTTCGACGGGACGCCCGCTTGCATCACAAGGGGCGAGGGTCGCGCGCAGCTGAGCGCCGGCCGCCTCGACCCGCACGATCGTATGACGCGCATATCGGCGTGTGCCTGCACGGCGGATCGTGTTCCACCAGCGCAGACCCTGGCGCAACAGATCGGGACGCGCGAGCAGGGCGGGCACGGTGCGCAACCAGTCGCCGATGCCGGCGAGATCCGCGATGGCCTCGACCCTGCCGCCGCCTTCGATCGTTTTGGCCGCCACGGCCGCGAGCAGCGGACCGCAGCCGGCGACGAGCGTCGACTGGCCAGGCAGCATGTGCTGCGACTTCAACAGGATGGTGGCGGCAGCCAGACCGATTACACCAGGCGTGGTCCACCCTTCGAATGGCACGACCCGCTCGGTCGTGCCGGCTGCGGCGATCAGTGCGCGTGCGGTGTAATGCGCCGCGCCGTGCGGGCCGGTTGCGTCGATGCGATAGTCGCCGGTGACGGCCCATACGGAATGGCCGAAGAATGTCGTGACGCCGCTTGCGGCCAGCTCGCGGCGCAGAGTGTTGCCGGCCTCCTGATCCGCTCCGCCGGACGCCGCGGCGCCTTCGACCGGTGCCCGGTACACCTGACCGCCCGCGGCCGGGTTCTCGTCGAACAGCGCGACGCTCAGTCCCGCAGCCGCAGCCGCCATCGCCGCATGGGCGCCGGCCGGGCCGCCGCCGAGCACCGCCACGTCGAACTCAGACATCGGCGCCAGTCTCCGGAACAGTTTCGACACGCAGGCCGTCGACGACACGCGTCTGGCAGGCCAGCACGCGGCGGCCGTTCACCATCACGAGACACTCCTGGCAGGAACCCATCAGGCAGAACATGCCGCGCGCCTGATGCAGGCGAGGGCTCACGCGCAGCGCCTTCCTGCCGCAAGCAAACAGGGCCGCGGCCACACTCTCGCCGGTGCGCGCCGGGAGGCGCTGACCATCAAGAAAAAGCTCGACCGTGGGCGAGCTTTCCGCACTGTCGATACGCATGGCGTGTTCTCCGGACATCGGTCCCAACCTCGCTTGACAAGTAATTTAGGCGATGTTTTGATACTAACGTATACGATACGTATACGCAAAGTCGCCAAAAAAGGACCGGCTTTGCGAAGGCCTCGTCCGGATGCTTCAAACCTTCATCATGTAACGCTTACGGAGTCCACGAATGAAACTCTCGATCATCCTGGGCCGCATGCTCGCCGCTGGTTTTGCGGCATGCGCACTGCTCGGTTCACTCGATGCCGGCGCACGCACGCTGGACGAGATTCTGGCGTCGAAGAAGATCGTATTCGGCATCAATCCGAATCTGCCGCCGCTCGGCAGCTACGACGCAAAGAACAATATCGACGGTTTCGACGTCAATATCGCGAGGAAGATCGCGGACTCGCTCGGCGTGAAACTGGAAATCGTGCCGGTCGGCTCGAACGATCGCGTGCCGTTCCTGATGACCGACAAGATCGACGCGGTGATGGGCGGCATGACGCGCAACGCCGACCGTCTCAAGGTCATCGACTTCACCGACCCGGTCAATACGGAAGTGCTCGGCGTGTTGACGACCCAGGACAAACCCTATAAAGACTGGACACAGTTGAACGATTCGTCGGTGCGGCTGGTTCAGGTGCGCGGCACGACACCGGTCAAGCTGATTCAGGAGAAGTTGCCGAAGGCGCAGTTGCTGCTGCTCGACAACTATCCGGACGCCGTGCGCACGATTGCGCAGGGGCGCGCCGACGCGCTGATCGACGTACTCGATTTCATGCTCAGTTATACGAAGAACTATTCGACGAAATGGCGGGTGGTCGATGAGCCGATCGAGGTCGATTACGACTGTATCGGCGTGAAAAAGGGCAACGCCGCGCTCACCGAGCGGCTGAACAAGGAGATTGCGACACTGCACAAGAGCGGTTTCGTCGCGGCGCGCTGGAAGCAATGGTTCGGCAGTCCGATGCTGCACGATCCGACTGCGGCTCCGCCGATGGCCGCCGCCCAGTGAGCGTGACTCATGACCGTGACCGGCGAGGCGTGATCGAACGAACGCAGCGCGGCGCGCCGCAAGCGGGCGATGGGCGCCCCGCAATTTCGCCGCAAGGAGGCCTGTTTCGATGACGCTTCACTTCG
The DNA here is from genome assembly GCF_003353175.1 of Paraburkholderia lacunae. Taxonomy (GTDB): domain Bacteria; phylum Pseudomonadota; class Gammaproteobacteria; order Burkholderiales; family Burkholderiaceae; genus Paraburkholderia; species Paraburkholderia lacunae. The sequence goes on from NZ_QHKS01000026.1 coordinate 44,774, forward strand.
GGCCCGTCCTCGAGCAATGGCCGTATCTGCTCGGCGGCGCGTGGCTCAGCTTGCAGATCGCGGTGCTCGCATTCGGCCTCGGCATGCTGATCGGCCTCGTTTGCGCCGCGATCCTGCGCTATGGGCCGGGCGCGTTGCAGCGCGTGGTCAAAGCCTATGTCACGTTCGCGACCAATACGCCGCAGCTCGTCCAGATCTTCTTTCTGTTCTTCGCGTTGCCGGAGATCGGCATCACGCTCTCGCCGCTCACCGCGGTGGTGCTGGGCGCGACCTTCAATGCGGGTGCTTACCTGTGCGAGATCCAGCGCGCCGGCTTCGCGTCGGTTCGATGGGCAGAGCTCGAAGCCGCCGAAGTGCTGGGTTTTTCGACGCCGCAAATCGTACGTCATGTGATTTTTCCGCACGTGATGAAGGTGATGTTTCCGCCGCTGTCGAACCAGTTCATCGTGATGACGCTCGGCACCTCGATGGCGGCGATCTTCGGCGTGGAGGAGCTGACCGGGCGCACGTATAACATCAGCTCGCAGACCTATCTGTCGGTCGAAGCGTTCAGCGTAGCCGCGCTCATGTACATCGCGGTGACGGTGCTGGCCACCTTCGCGCTGGCGATGTTCGGGCGCCATGTCTGCCGCGCGAAGATAAAGGTGTTCTGATGTTCGCTTCGTCCATGGCTCAACTCACCCAGCTGTTTTCGTACTACAACCTGTTGCTGTTGCTCGAAGGTTTCGCCGCCACCTTCGTGCTGTCGTCGATCGGTTGTTTCGCGGGATTCGTTGCGGGTTTTCTCGTCGCGGTGCTGAGGGTGACGCGTTCGCGTGCCATGGCGCCGGTGCGCGCAATCATGTTCGTCTACTGCGCACTGTTCCGGCGCATACCGTTTCTCGTCACGCTGATGCTGGTGTTTTTCGCGAGCCAGGCGCTGAGCGCCAATCTGCCCACCTTCGCGGTGGCGCTCGTCAGCGTGTGTCTGATCGCGTCGGCCTATCTCGGCGAGATCGTGCGAAGCGGCCTCGAGTCGGTTCACGTCAATCAATGGGAAGCGGCCGGCACGCTGAACTTCAGTTATGTTCAGACGCTGCGCTACGTGATCGTGCCGCAGGCATGGCGCGTAATCGTACCGCCCACTTTCGGCTTCTTCGTGATGTTCATCAAGGACACCGCGCTGGCCTCGCAGATCGGTGTGATGGAACTCACGTCGGCCGGGAAAGTGCTCAACAACAAGGGCTTTTCCGCGTGGATCGTTTACGGGTCGATTCTGGCGCTCTATTTTCTGATGTCGTATCCGCTGTCGCGCTTCGGTAAGCGCATGGAGAGGAAACTTGCCGCAACTCGAAATCGTTGACCTGAAGGCGTCGTATGGGCCGCACACGGTGCTGGAAAGAATCAACCTCTGCGTCGAAAAGGGCGAGATAGTCAGTCTGATCGGGCCGTCAGGATCGGGTAAGAGCACCTTGCTGCGCGTGTTGATGGGGCTGCTCCCGCCGGCGCACGGCAGCGTGCATCTGAACGGCGCGGCCGTAAATTATGCCGACAAGGCCGCGGTGCGCGCGCTGCGCTCGGATATCGCGATCGTGTTCCAGCAGTACAACCTGTTCCAGAACATGACGGTGCTCGACAACGTCATGATCACGCCGACCAGAATCAAGGGCTGGCCGCGCAAGGAAGTCGAGGAAGACGCCATCAGGCTGCTGACGCGTGTCGGTCTTGCGCACCGGTTGCGTGCCTATCCCGACGAGCTCTCGGGTGGCCAGCAACAGCGGGTGGCGATTGCACGCGCGCTGGCGTTGAAGCCGAAGGTGCTGTTGCTCGACGAAGTCACGGCCGCGCTCGATCCTGAACTCGTGAACGAAGTGCTCGATACGATTCGCGCGCTCGCCTCGGATGGCATCACGATGTTCATCGTGTCGCATGAGATGAGCTTCGTGCGCGAGGTGTCGTCGAAAGTGGTTTTCATGGCGGGCGGCCACGTGATCGAGACCGGCACGCCGAAACAGGTGTTCGACGCGCCGCAGGAAGCACGTACGCGCGAATTCGTCGGCAAGATACTGCGTCACTGACGCGGCTGTTGCGCAAAGTCAGATGTAGGTGCCTTCGCTGAGCCGCTCGAGTACGAAGCGGCGAAGGTTTTGCAGATGGGTGCGCACCGCGGCGCGCGCCGCGTCGGCGTCGTCGGCCGCATAGGCTTCGAGGATCGCGAGATGCTCCGCGCGATCTTCCTCGATGCGGTTGAACGGTGTCACCAGTTCGAACAGGCGGCTGTTGGTGCGGACCACGTCGATCGTGCGGGCCAGCACGTCGTTGCCGCTTGCGCGAGCCATCATCGTATGGACCTGGTCGTCGATCTGCCAGTGCGCCTGTTCCTGCTGGCCGCTGCTTAGCGCCTTGATCTTCTTGATCAACTGCTGAACTTGCTTCTTGTCGATCTTGCCGATGGCGAGCGCGATCGCTTCGGGCTCCAGCAGTTCGCGCACTTTCATGGCCTGAAAGTATTCCTGGGCACTGACGAAGCGCACGGAATAGGAGCGTGCGCCGGCGCGCACCAGCAGGCCTTCGCCTTCGAGACGCAGCAAGGCCTCGCGCATGGGGGTGCGGGAGATGTTGAGTTCTTCGGCAAGCCGTCCTTCAACGACCGGGCCGCCGCTGCGCAGCGCCTTGTCGAGAATCATGCGGCGCAGGGTCTGATACGCCAGTTCGCCCAGTTTTTCGGCGCTGGCAGGGGAGGTTGTGTTCACGCTGTCTCGCAAAAGTTATATGCGAAGTATACGAACTGTATGCGGATGCGCAAGCCTTGCTCCCTCGCGATTTCGGGCCGGTTGGCGCAGATCCTTTCAGGACCCCCAGTACCCGCGCGACTTGCGCACGCCGTTAGCCCCTGTCTCGAACATGAGCGGTGACGTTCGGTGCTTTCCAGTTCGTCGCCGGACCTGGCATAGGCGGCGTGATGCCGACCGTCGTGGCGCAAATGTCCGAGTACTCGCCGCGAAGAATTCGCAGCACGATGGTACTTCGGCGTGGCTGATGGACGACGTGCCGACGATGCCGGCGTGAGGTGCGGGCAGTCGCCTCGTAGATTTAGCGAGCCGAAGTGGCCAAAAAACCGTGCCGGAATGCAGCAAGCGTCTTATCGGACGCGTCCGCAAAATCGTCCAGCAACTGCGCGGCCGCGCGCGCCAACATGTCACGCCTGAGTGTCTCGTAACTTGCCTCGTCCGCGAGGATTGCCGTGACTGCGTCGAGCGTGGCAGGCAATGCTATCTGGCGTGCCTCCCGGCCGAGCAATGCCGACGCCGCGAGGTCGACGTTGTATCCGTACTCCACCAGCAGATCGGCCGCGGCCTCCCAGATGCGCTCTTCGTTTGCCGCCCTGAAGTAGCTCCGGAGGACGAGCAGGAGGTCCGATGCATCTGTATTCTTTCGCGTGCGACGATCGTGCCAGGCGAGGACCTTCAGTAACGTGAGCGCCGGCAGCGTCACTACGGGTACCGCGAGGTTGTCCCCGAGGTCGATCGCGATCGCATGATCGACGGCCTCGCGGAAACCGAGCACGTTCATCACAAAGTCGCCTTTCGGCGGCCATGCGATCGATCCGGCTGGCGCTTCGAGATCACCGAAGGGAACTAGGTCTAACGGAAGGGCCCAGCCATCGGCCGGATCTCTGAACACCAATGTCTGCTGCGCTTTGCTATCAGCCTTGAAGAGACCGGTTGCCTCGAGCTCCCCGACGAGGTCGCCATGAGCTTCCCAGCTGATCGCGCAAACCGCGACGTCGATGTCCCGGGTTGCGCGCTCCGCGCGAACACCGTGTACATGCCAGAGCACGATGTCGCGGGCGGTCGCGCCCGCCACCACGAAATCAGTGCCGCGCCGATCCGCTGCGTCCCGAACGTGACGCAGCAATGCGATGGTGGCCGGATGAACGGGCCGTTCCTCGCTGACCTTGGCGTTAGGGTTGGGAGAGGTACTGCTCATAGATCCTTTGCGCAGCAGAGAGGTTGCGATCATCGCCCGACGCGACGAGATCGGCGTAAATAAGAAGCGGGTGCACGAGTGGTGGATCGCCGGCCTGCCAGCCGGACGCCGTCGTCCCGGGCCAGAATGCTTCGAGGATTTCGACGTCGCCCCGCGGATCCGGGCGAAGCCGGGCCTTCAGCATGAACTGACTGTCCAGCGCCGTCTGACTGTAGATTGTGACGCTGGCCGCCTTCAGCGCGTGCGTCAGGACATCGGCGGCTGCTTCACTGCCGAGCAGGCCCTTGAATTGAGCGAAGTCAAAGGTTCGCCACCAGTCTGCTGTTGCGCTCGCGAATCGTCTGGCGCCAAGCTTTGGGCGCAGGCGGGAAGGGTAGAGGCTTATCCATTCTTGAACCAGCTTTGGCCAGTCCGTGAAAATGCGCTCGCCGTTGCTCCTGAGCGCGACGAGTCCCCGCGACTGCAGGTCGTCGATGACCTGGTTCACCGTGCTCAACGCCACGCCCGATGCTTGAGCAATGGCTCGATAGGGCTGTGACACGAGCCCTGGTTGAGTTGCGATGGCGAACATCACCTGCAGACCTTTGCGCGTGGTGGCGCGCGCTGTCGGAGCGCTGTGCAGAAGCTGCGGTTTGGCGCGGCCGGTGACCATGACCGTGCCCTCGGGTTCGCTGATAAACGCGTTGCCGGCAGCGTCCAGAAACGGGACGTTCCCGTCGATGAGACGGGCGGCAAGTTCGGAACCGATGTACGGCGCGACCAGCATGAGCCGGCGCCGATGCTCACCCGGTTTAGTGGCATACAGGCGATGTTGCGCGAGAAGGATGCCTGAGGCATCAGCCCGGGTCTTGATGAAAACGGGCATCTCGAACTTCTTTCCGGCGAGTTCGAACCGGATCGTGCCGTCGGTCAGGCCGTCCGATGCGCGCCGCGCGCGACCGGGTATGGCTTTGAAGATGCGCGTCGAGCGCCCGAAAGCTGCGCATGCGTCTTCGAGAAGCTGCTGCTCGTTGAGAGAGAGAGTACGTGGCATCTGACTTCTCGTGTACGATTTATAGACAGTGTATGAAAAAATCGTACATCAGTCAAAAATCGTACAAACATATAGCCATCTCTACTCGCGTCGAGAAAAATTCGAACAGCATGGCGTTCGCTGTCTGATTTTTTGAGGCGTTCGTTTCTCTCGGCCTCGTCTCACCAAACGCAAAACGCAAAAGCCTCTTTTCCCGCAGCAAGGAGGCGACGCGATCCTGTACCCGATTCAAGTTCCCGGCGCCTGATCGCCGTCTCAAAATCCTCCTTGAACCCGGCACAACTACTGTATATATTAACAGTACTGTTTATGCATACAGTACTGGAGGCGATATGGAGCATATGGTTCGTGTTCTTAACGACCGGGACCGCCGGACGCTGGCCTGGTTGCGGCAGCAGGTCAGCGATGCGTCGCTGTCTGAGGCCGCCAGGCGGTGCAGCGGACCGACCAAGCCCTACGTGTCGCAAGTTTGCCGGTGCCTCGGGCTGCGCCCTCCGGAATTCAGGGCATCTCGAACGCACAGCCCGCACGTACCGACTGCGACCGCCGAACAGTCGCTCGCGTCAATCCGCGAAATTCTGGCTGCAATGCCCGCAGGGCGCACTTCCGGCCAATATGCCGGCGGCAGGAGCGTGTGAAACATCGAGGGGCATTAAAAGCTTCAGGCCTGTGGCCGGCACGGTGTCCCGAGGCATCGAGGCTGGCACCGTTTGGGTGAATCGCCAGGGTCAGCTGGATCCGAGTATCGGGTTCGGCGTTTTAACGCCTATCGACGCTGACTTTGGCTGTACGCCAGCTGTGTCGTCCAGCCGGATGCGCAATCGTAGTCACCGCAATGACGCTGGTCTGCGCCGTTATACCGTTCGCAGCGCCGCGGGCCGTGCCGAATGCTGTTCGTCAGCGGCCAGAGCAAGTACGGCTTCGGCGGACATGGGCTTGCCGAACAGATAGCCTTGCATCTTGCTGCAACCCAGTTCATGGAGGATCTGCACCTGCTCCTCGGCTTCCGCGCCTTCCACCACGCAGTCGAGATCGAGATTGCGGCACAGGTCGATGATGGACTTGACGACCTTTTGCCCGGCTACATTCTCAACAATATCCCTGACGAAGCTGCGATCGATCTTGATCTTGTCGAGCGGCAAACGGTGCACGTACGTAAGGCTCGAGAATCCAGTGCCGAAATCGTCCAGCGCAATGCGAACGCCGAGTTGCTTGAGCAAGCGAAGCGATTCGCTCGCCACCCCGAAATCGCTCACGAGCGCGGTTTCGGTGATTTCCATTTCGATACGGTGTGGCGGCATACCACTCGCAAGGACGATCCGGATAATGCGCTGGATCGCATCGAGTGAGCCGATGTCGCGAGCCGACAGATTGAACGACACGCACGTGGCGTTTCGCCACTGTTTGGCGTGCCTGAGCGTTTTCCACAGCAGGATTTCGCTCATCGGCAGGATCCGGTTCGACCGCTCTGCGCACTTGATGAATTCCGCCGGCGAAACGATACCGAGCTTGTCATGTGTCCAGCGTGCAAGCGCCTCGAATCCCACGATGCGTTGGTCAGGCAATTCGACGATCGGTTGAAACACGACAAAGAGTTCGCGTTCGAGGTTGGCATGGGCGAGCGCCTGCTCGACCAGCGCCGTGCGGCGCCTTTCGCTTTCGTGCGCGTGCGAAAAGATGACGGGTTCTCCCCGTGCGTTTTGCTTTGCGTGGTATAGCGCATGATCCGCACGTTCAAACGGAAGTTCGAAGCTCACAGTGTCGGCATCCGATACGGCGAACCCGATCGACGCGGATAATCTGAGTGTGAGATCCGCCACTTGATACGGTTGTCGAAGCAACCGGCAGATTGTCCCGCCGCACCGCATCAGTTCGTCAGCGGAGAGATCGCCGCGAATCAGCATGCCGAACTCGTCTCCGCCGAGACGCGCAAAGAATATCTCGGGTTGCCTGAACTCGACGAGACGGCGCCCCGCTTCGGCGAGCACTCGATCCCCTGTCGCATGACCGTAAGCATCGTTGACGAGCTTGAAGTCGTCGAGGTCGATGAGCCCGATTGCCACACGGCTTTCACCAGCCAGCGTCGAAGCGGCGATGCAGGAGAGGAACGCCCGCCGGTTCGGCAGCCCGGTCAGCGAGTCGAGATTCGCCAGCTGGAAATTTTCGTCGCTCAGACGCTGCGTCTCCAGTTGCTTCATCTTCAGGTCGGCCGATGACTCGATCAATCGCGCAAAATGCCGGTAGTGCACGAACAGCACGACAGTCATCGCGATCGATACGAGCAACAGGTTCACCGCGATCAGCACAAGCACCGCATTGCCGGTCAACGAAAAGAAGATCGAGAACGGCACGATCACGACGACTGCCAGCGTTAACGCTGCAGCGCGCAGGTGCATCAGGCAGAAGATGCAGCCGATCACCGTGATCGACATGTAGAACGCGACGTGGACCTTGGCGTAGGCATCGCCGTATCGGTACAGACTCAGAGCCCACGCCGTAAACACCACGCCGAGCAGGGGCACGAGCCGCGCGGTGATCCGCAGCCGCCTCGCAAGGGTGGCGGCATCGGCGTCGACGTGGCGGGTGCGCCGCCACCAGACGAGACGGACGAGGCAAATGACGGACAGTACGGCCGGTACGACGGCGCTCAGAAAGAGTGGAGCGGAAGCAAGATGCGTGAGTGCCAATGCGACGCTGTTCGTCACGAGGATGAAGTACAGCAGCGGGATCTGAGTAGACAGGGCGACCGACTGCGATCGGTTCAGCTCCTCGTTTTCTACCGATACCGCAAATAGCCCGATGCCGGATCGGAAGAACTCTTTGCTGCGAATGAACCACGGGCGATGAAGTTGACGACTTGTCATGATGCCTTGCTGGCGAATTCCGGTATGCGCGTGAATGTGGGGACGTGGGCAATCGTCCGCGCAGTCTCGCTGACAGCGGGGGACGTCGGGTCTCCCGTAGCGGCTGTTTCGCAAGATCGGGCTGCGTTGCACCGCGCATTCATTATGGGTATACGGCAGTCCTGGTCATTACTGAAGGACGAAATCCGCGATCCATCAAAGAATCGGTGGTCGCTGCTGCTCAACCAGGACTCACCCTGGCATAACCTGGCGGTCGTGAGCGGCAATCGGTTGGGAAGAGGGCGGGCGTGGACGTGTCTCGATCGCCCTTGTCAGCATTTGCCGAGTTCTTTGTAAGGATATGCCTGGCGCGCAATTGAAGCCGGCTTGCTTGCCGAAGTCAAGAAGCCATCGGACGCAATCGGACGGCGCGCCAGTCGCGCCGCGTCGGCTAGGGCGTGATGTGCATGAGCAGGTTGTTGGCGTAATAAATCAATTCGCCCAGCAGTCTGGTTTGCTCAGGTGTGAGCGCGTCGGCGTGATACTTCAGCAATTCGGCGAGCGTGCTGCTCAGCAGACTGATCCGCCCAACCTTCCTGTCCAGCAGAGGCCAGCATTGCATCAGGTAGATAAGCGGAATGATGCTGCGCGTGGCGCACCAGTCGTCGAATAGAATCAGGCAAATCGTCTCGATGTGATCTGCGTCACTTACGCCTTCAGAGGGAACTGCACACATAACGCTACAACACTCGGGAGGACAGTAAGATTGCGATGGTAGGGGAACAATCGTGGGGCTCCTGTCAGGAGCGGTGGAAATTACCGGTCGAATGACCTGATCCGTCTGTCAGGAAATCCTGCTGAGGTTTGAGTTGACGGCGGTGATTTCCTCGTCGAATGACGAGTCCACGGCGTACCCACGCTTGCAGCACCTTTATCCAGGTCGATGTGAGCCGGACAGCGCGGATAGACCACGCCGAACGTCGCCGGGCATCGGCAGGAATTTTGGCATGCGAGCATCGGCCTATTCATTTTTACTCTTTCATTGAGCCAGCGAACATGCGTAGCGTGGTGGTGCGAAGGTCTCCGGTGCACGGCAAAGGCGTATTTGCGCTGAGGACGATCAAGGCCGGCGAACGGATCCTCGAATACAAGGGTGAAGTCACTATGTGGGATCGAGCGGTCAAACGCTACCAGCGTGACGGTCGCGCTGACGGGCATACCTTCTTCTTTGGTTTGTCCGACGGGCGCGTCATCGATGGCGAACGCGGCGGCAATAGTGCGCGCTGGCTGAACCATGCCTGTGTCCCCAACTGCGAAACGGTTGAGGAGGGGCAACGGGTTTTTGTGATCGCTGCCGCGGATATCAGCACGGGCGACGAGTTGTTCATCGACTATCAACTGAGCGTCGAAGGGCGCCGGACCGAAGCAGTGCGGGCGGCTTACCGCTGTCTGTGCGGCGCGGCCGGCTGCCGTGGCTCGATGCTAGGCCACGCCAGGAAAACAGCTCGCAGCGAGCGTCAGCCCGGGCGCAGGTAAGGCAGTAGCTGCCGCAGCCGAGTCAGGCACATTGCAGCTTCCTTTCGCCGGCCACACCGCCGGCGCGACGGCACGTCGATTTCGCGCGGCGAATATTGTCCACGCCCGGATCACACGTAAAATGAACGCGGGCGTGTCCGCCGCGTAACCATGGTCCGAGCATGGTCTCAACGTGATCCCAGCGGTCCCAGCGTGATCCCAGCACGACGAGCACCCAGCGCCCCACAGTGGTAACCGAGTGAATCGTCTCATGAATCGCAGAAAAGCATTGCTCGCCTGCGCGCATGCCGGCCTGCTGTGCATGACGCGCCCCACTTTTGCCTCCAGGCCTTCGCCTCGTGTGGTATTTCTCAATCCGGGCGAGGCCGTCGAACGTGGCACCGGCCGGCATTGGCAACTGACCGCCCAATTCATGGCCGTCGCAGCGAAGACCTTCGATATGCAACTGGAGGTTCTTTACGCGGAGCGCGATCACCTGTTGATGCTGCGGCAAGCCGAGGAGGTCGCGCTACGTCCGGATGCGCCGGACTATGTCGTGATCGTCAACGAAAAGATGGCGGCGCAGCAGATGCTGAAGACGCTGGCGCGTTCACCGGCGAAGGTGCTGCTCATTCACAACGATCTGACGCCAGGGCAGCGGCGCGAGATCGGCAATGAACGGCAGCAGATCCGGAACTGGATCGGAACGGCGACGGCAAACGCCGCGCTTGGCACATACCGGCTGATGGAGTATCTGTACCACCGGCTTGGCGAGAACAGGGCGCAGGTGATCGGCATTACAGGAGACCCCCAAACGCCAGTCTCGCAGGAGCGTGCCGCCGGTGTCGAGACGTTCCTCGCCCAGACGCCGAATGCGCGAACCAGCCAACTGGTTTTCAGCGACTGGAGCTACGCCGACAGCAATCAAAAGACCGGCGTGCTGCTTGCCCGGTATCCGGAGGCCAATGTGATCTGGGCCGCGAACGACTCGATGGCGCTCGGGGCGTTGAACGCGGTCAAGGCGCGCAACGCTCGCGTCCTCGTTGGCGGCGTGGGAGCCCTGAAAGGGGCGCTGGCCAATGTAGCCGACGGCGGCCTGGCGGCCATGGTGGCAGGGGACTATTTCATCGGCGCCTGGGCCATGGTCCTGCTGCACGACTACCATCACGGCAAGGACTTTGCCGCGTCCGGAGGTGTTTGGCAAAAGCTCGACTACCTGAGCGTCATCCACCATGACAACGTCGCTCGGTACAATGAGGCCTTTTTTGGGCGCGGCCATAATACGCTCGACTTCGCTCCGTACTCCAAATACCTGTATCCACGTGCCGGCCCATACGACTTCGGCCTGGAACGGCTCCTGAACACCGCACCGAAGGATTCCTGATGCGTCTGTCTCCACGGCTTGCGCGCTCGCTCAGTCTGCACACCAAGCTGATGCTCGCCCTCGTCGTGCTCGTCGCGCTGGTGGTCGGCACCTCCTCGTACAGTCTGGTCGAACACGAGCGGGAGCGACGGCTCGTCGAGCTGGAGGAGCGAGCCACACGGATCGCCGATCTGTACAGCCGCTCGCTGGCGCAACCTTTGTGGAATGTCGATCGTGGCGCAATCGACAGCCAGCTTGCCGCGCTTGCGCCCAATCCCGAGGTCGCGGAATTCACGGTGACGGCGGCGAATTACGGCACGGTGTCCTCCGTCAAGGGCGCACCTCATCCTGACCCGGGCGACAGCGTGGTGCGCATCAGGTCGATCGAATTTGATCCGCCCGGCGCGGCGCCGCTGGAAAAGATCGGCGAGATCCGCGTCGTCCTGACGAAGGCGGTCGCCGAGCAGGCGTTCGGGCGCGCCCGCCGGGTCATTCTCGCGACGATGGCGACGGTTCTCGCCGCACTCTATGCCGCGACTTTCATCCTGCTCAAGCGGATGGTGCGCAGCCCGATCAATCGCCTGGAAGAAATGGTCGACCGGATCGCCGGCGGCGATCTTGACGCGCGCTGCGTAGTGGAATCCGGAGATGAATTGGGGCGGCTTGCCACGCGCGTGAATGTCATGGCAGACCGGCTGCGCGAATCGACGGCGTGCCTGCGCGAGAGCGAAAGAAAGTACCGCAGCATCGTGGAGAATTCGCTCGAAGGCATCTTCCTGCTGGATCGCAGCGGGCGGCTCAACGAGGCCAACGCGGCGATGGCGCAGCTGCTCGGGTACGACACGGCGACCGAGCTGATCGAAGCATGGACACACGATCCCGACCGGCGGCCGTTTTCGCCGTCGCAAACGGAGCGACTGTTCGACATCCTGAACACGCACGGCAAAATTGCCGGCCTCGAATTGCAGTTGCACCGGCTGGACGGCAAGCCGATCTGGGCTCAGTTGAACGCGCGTGGCGTTGCCGACGGCGCTGGCGCCCCGCGGTCTCTCGAGGGCCTGCTGACCGATGTGACCGTCCGCAAGCGCGCGCAGGAGAACCTGCGGCGCCATCGTGACCAGCTCGAACTGGAAGTCGGCGAGCGCAAACGGACCGAGCTCGAACTGCTGGCGTCGCGCGAGCAATTGCGCGAGTTGTCCGCGCATCTGGAGGCGGCCCGCGAGGAGGAGAGAAAACGCATCGCGATGGAAATCCACGATGAGCTCGGCCAGTTGCTGACCGCGCTGAAAATGGACGTGTCGTTGCTGAAGATGCACCTCGCCGACGATTCTGTTGCGATGCGAAAAGCCGCTGAGATGCGGGAGCTGGTCGAGAAAACTATCCAGATCGTGCGCCACGTGTCGAGCCACCTTCGGCCGGCGGCGCTGAACTTTGGTCTTGCGTCGGCGCTGGAATGGCTCGCCGAGGACTTCAGCCGCCATGCGCAGATTCCCTGCTACTTTCACATGGAGGGTGCCGAACCCAGTTTCGCCGATCCGCGTGCGACGGCGATATTCCGCATCGTGCAGGAGTCGCTGACCAATGTGGCCCGCCATGCTGGAGCGTCGCGCGTTGACGTGACGCTGGTCAGCACCGAAGCGGGCATCGAGTTGAGCATCCGCGACGACGGAAGAGGTTTCGATATCGCGGCTGCGCGCGCCGGCTACTCATACGGCTTGCAGGGGATGGCCGAACGCGCCCGGTTGATCGACGCCAGCCTGCATATCCAGAGCGAGCCGGACTGCGGATCGGTCGTGCGCCTTTGCGTCCAGGACGATTTCGTCACCTCCCGGTAACCGGGGAGGAGCATGCCAGGCTCTGCCGCGCGGCCTGTCGTTGACCGCGAACGCCAGTCCCGGCAACCCATCGAGCAGCGCCTCTTCTGTCCCCTTCACAACGCCGGATCGGCCCGGCATGCCGCCAGAGTAGGGCGGCTCCCGGGATAACCGCCAATGTACGGAAATCCTGACGCGCGAATCAATGATTCCCCACCGCGTGATCCGCCGCTCCCGACGGAAAGAAGTATTTCGAAGCCCTAGCATGGTCTCGTAGGGGATCACACGGAGGCGGATATGGCTGCGGCGGAGAAGTCCTTGCGCGTGCTGGTTGACAGGTGGTTTGGCGCGACCGGCGGACGTGTTGTGCGGGTTCAGCTTCGCCGTCTTCCGGGGCCCACCGCCGCACGCTGTATTTGCGTCGAGGCCCAGCGGCCGGCCGGTACGCTTACAGTGTTTTTCTTCCGTCACAACGATGGCAGCTGGCATGTATTTCCGCCGGAGACGATCCGGCCTGCTATGAGCCTTGACCGGCTTGCCGCCTGACGGCATACGCATGCAGTCGAACGCGTTGGCCATCGCACCGGATCTTTCACCCGCTCCCGACGTGCTCGGGATCATGACATCAGCCGGATGGCTCACCGAAACGGATACTCCGCACGGCACGAGTCTGGATTGGCAAGCCGTCATACGACGGCGGGATAGATCTGTCAGGCCGTCATGGCACCGGTCGTCGACGGACAAACTTCAACAAGCGAAAGGGAGCGCCCGTGCCCCGTTTGCTGTCCGCTGGTTCCCGAAAATCCTTGTCCGCTCCCTGCGGAAATTGTCCGGGGGCACGCGTGGGACCCTGTGCTGTGCGTCGTTGATCGGAGTGTCGGCACTGGCCCCGTGCGACTTCCGTCAGCGGCACCGAGCGTACTGACATACTGAGCAACCGAGGACATCACCCGGATCGGGAGTCATGAATCCGGGACTGCCCAGAGGCGTGGACCGGCCCAGTCTGCGTGGAGAAAGACATGTTTTTCGAAGAGCTAAGTTATGACGAATGGAACATGGTTGCCGAGCTCGTCGCCGATGAGCCGGCTGTTCGTCTGAACCGCCGCGGCAGGCGCCGAATCGAGCCGCGCGTCATCGCCAATGCAGTCCTGTGGATTCTGACAACCGGCGAACCATGGTCGAGGCTGCCGGCCCGTTATCCGTCCGGCCCGACATGCCGAGGCCGATTCGAGGAATGGAAACTGAACGGTACGCTTGCGGAGATGATTCGACTGCTGTCGCGAACCGGAAGACAATTCTCCTTCATTCCCAAACCTGCTTCCGCTGCCGCGAGACCGGCGTCGGGAGCGGTCTCGCGCAGGCACGCCGGCGACGGTCCGGGTGGCGTGGTCTGGAGGAGTGCGGGGGCATGGCAGTCGTCGAAGGGCGCAACCAACGGTTCGGCGGCCGCCGATCCATTCGCTGAAATCAGCCGGCAGCTTCAGGGGCAAAGGGTTGATGCGCCCCTCGGTGTCGAGTCGCGAGCGACAGCGGTGGCGTGGCCCTTGGCGCAAGCGTTCCGCACGCGCAGCATGCGCGGGGGGCCGTCATCGTACAGCTCGCAGATTACCGACCGGCGCGGCTACGTCATCCATGCGGCGGCGGAGCCGGTTCCGGGCGCCATGTTCCGCGCATGGGCGGAGATCGTGAAGGATGGCAAGCGCGTCGAACGTTCAGGACTCGTTGGCCCGCGCTTCGCCGACGTCGAAAGTGCGCAACGGCACGCGCTTAACTGGGCACGCCGCTGGATCGACCGGCATTGTCCCTTAAGCGCAACCGCAACCGCAACCGACTCGACGGCACGCGAGCCTGACGCCGACGCCGCTCCATCGGAGCAGATTCTGAGCCTGAACCTGTCATAGGCGCGTAGCCCGGCGACGGCCTAGCCGGGCTGGTGCGCCACGGTGATTTGCGTCATTAGCTCATTACGTTTTAAAAATAGCGGTCGCCGATCGCGCACAGCGCCTCTTCGTAGCCGGCCCAGTCGGGGATCGAGCTGTAGCCATAGGCACGCTGCGGCACCGGCACGGTCACCCCTTTGCCCACCACCCATTGACCCTGGCTGAGCGCGTGCTTGTCACCGCTGCGGTACTGCGGCAGCGTGCGGCAAACCAGGTATTGGTTCCAGTTGTTGCGCGTGAAGTCCTCATTGCGCGAAAGCAGGATGGTGTTGTCGGCCATCGCCTTTTTTTCGGCCATGATGCTGGTGCACATGCGTTCCTCCGCGGCGAAAAAAGAATCGCGGCCGCAGCCGCGATTCCTGGTGATCCAAATTATTTCCGGACCGTGGCGATGCGCGAGTTGACCGGAATATTCTCCGAGTTCAGTCCCGGCGTCTGGCCGTGCAGGTCGAAGTCGAGCTGCACTTGAGGGCGGAAGATCAAACAGTGCGTCGAGCCGCCGAAGTGGAACATGCCCAGCTGCTGCCCCTTGCGGATCTGCTGACCTTCGTACACCGCGATCTGGCAGGTCGAGACCTCGGCCATGCCGACCGCCATGAAGCACATCAGTCCGATGGCCGGATTGTCGGCCTGGATGAAGATCAGCGCGCGGGTCGCGACTTCCGTGATGTAGCCCTGCGAATCGTTCGGCCCCGCCGGGTCGAAGCCCTCGTACATGGTTTCCGAATAGTAAGTGCCGTTCACCACGCGGGCCTCGATGACGCGGCCGCTGACAGGACTGTGCCAGCGGTGATAGCTTTTCGCGCTGAGGAAGGCCTGGTAGACGGTGCCGCCGTCGAACGCCGGCAGCAGGCTGTCGTTGTCCAGCATGTGCGACAGCGAATACCGTTGCGCCTTGATCCAGAAGTTGTCGCGCATTTTCACCTGCCGCGAGATCTTGTAGGGCGCCGATTCGCAAGCGTTGACGATCACGTCGTCGTCCCGCGGCGCGGCGACCGGGCGTTGGCCTTCGCGGAACTGGCGCGTGAAGAAATCGTCCCAGGAGGTGAAGCCGTAGTGGGGCAGCTCGGGGTTGCACTGGAACTGCTCGACGAAATGCGGCATGGCCCTCATGGCGTCCGCGCCGAGCCAGCCGGTGCGCGGATCGGTGTTCAGCACATAGACCGAATCGGCCGAGGCCAGGTAGCGGCCCCATTCGTCGAGCACGTTCTTCAGCGCGCGGTTGACGTCGGCATTCAGGAAGGCCGCGAAGCCGCCCGGCGTGGCCATCGACCAGTCGAAGATCGCGTTGATAGGGAACCCGACCAGACCGGTCTCGTTGAACTCCGGCGCACGCGTCATGATCGCGTTGACCAGCCGTAGCATGACGCGGTAGTCGCGCACCTGCGGCTTGCCGGTCGGGTCCCTGTTGTAGGGCGGCTTGTGCGGCACCTGCTCGAACATCTGATTGAACAGCATGTAGACGGTGGGATCGGTTTCGATCAGTTGGCGCAGTTCGTCGACCACCGGGTGCAGCGGCTGCGGCGCGCGCTCCACCTCGGCGATCAGTTTGGCGAGCCAGTTATCGAGGAATGTCTGGTCCGAGGGCAGCCATTCGCCCACTCGGTATGGCGTTGTCGCGGTCATGGCGATTACTCCTGTGCGCGGATGAGGGGGCGGGTGTCAGGACTGGGCCCAGTGCGGTGCGCCGTGCAGCGCGGCCTGCCAGTCGTCGATCACCTTGCGCGGGATGGCGCGCGTGCGGCAGTGCATGGCGTCGGTGCCCAGCCACGGGAACTCCGGCTTGCCTTCGATGCCAACGATCGTGTAGCCGGGCAGCGCCTCCCTGTAGACACTGAGCGCGTCGCGGTCATACTGCTCGTAGCCTTTGCCCGACAGCGGCACGTAGACATGCTGGTTCAGTATCAGACTATTGGTGTAGGCCGCGCTGGTGGCCGGCGTGTCCGCGCTGGCGACGTAGCTGTCCTGGCACAGGACGCGGTAGACCTTGAAGCCTTCGTTGGCGAACGAGGCGGCGATGGCGTCGAAGGCCTGATTGGTTTTCTCGTCCTGAGAGGACGCGATCAACACCTTGTCTTGCGCGAGGAACTTGCCCCAGCAATCGATATGGCCGATGTAGGTGCCGGTCGGGTCGCTCAGCACGTGGTAGGTGCTGATGCCCATGAAACGGTTCAGCTGGCCGAGGATGTATTCCATGCGCTTGGCCACCACCTCTTCGCACTGGCCGTCCTTGCCGCCCGGCAGTTCGTTCTGCGTGGCGGCGAGGTAGGACGACGCCACCACGCCCCGGCCGTTGACCATGTAATTGCCGCCGACGTTGAGCAAGCCGAGGTAGTACCAGTCGTGCACGGCGATCTGCGGCAGCTTTTTGTCGCCGGGCCATTTGGCCTTGTTCCATTTGCGGATCGGGCCGTTGATGAAGTCCGACAGCTTGACTGCGCTGTAGTCGTCGTTGGGACGGAAGATGCCCAGCCCCTCCATCGGATTGACGTTCTCGGCCCCCTCGACGAGCCCTACGGCGCCGCCACCCAGCGTGGTATAGGTGTGCTTGGCGATGGCGTAGGTATCGGCCTTGCGATCGTGCACCCACCACGGACCGTAGTCGCGGGTCCAGAAGGTGTCGGTGTCCCAGCCGACCAGATGCAGATGCTCGGGGTCGAACTTGAGCGACAACTGGTCGGCTGTCTGCTGCAAATCGCGCAAGATGGGGTCGCGCTGATCGAGGTCGGCGCACATGACGAAGATGTGGACCGGCCTGGCGGTGTCGTTCTGCTGCATGCGCACGATCAGCTCGTTCGGAATGCCAAACGAGCGTGGACCGCCGGGTGGCTCCTGGCTGTGGCCGGTTGGCGGCGGCACGGTGCCGGGGTACGCAATCAGGACGGCGCCCATATCGGCGAATTCCGGTACGGCGGTCACTGGCGACGGCGTGTCGTTGTGATAGATCTTGCTGGGCGGCGGGCGCTCGCAGCCGGTGCGGGCAAGGAAGTAAGCGGCGAGCTGTTCTGGGCTGGGGCGATTCAACAACTGGTGGTCTGACATGTCCATCTCCGCATGGGTGAGTGGAAAAACAGCGCCTATGTCGATCAAATCGTAATTCCCGGGTGACTGGAATATAGTCCGAAGAAAGCCGATGGATTATCTGAATTGAATACTTTTAGATATCTTTTTTCCCTGGGTAAATGGCCAATACGTGGATGCCGTTATCCGTCGCGGGCTCGGATTCTGCACTCAAATCAGATTCATGCAATTCGCATTAAAAGTAACCGACCGACCACGACCGTTCTTGACAGCGTGTTGATATCGAACAGATGAAGGCAGCGTGTCGAGAACTGTGTCCGGCGATTCAAGGGGCCGCTCCACTTCCCGGCCTTGTCCACCGCGCGATAGAGATACTTCCACTGGCCGCCCACCTTGATGTAGGTTTCATTGACCCGCCAGCTTTTGCCGACCGGACGTTTGTGCTTGCGAAAAGCTTTCTCAAACAACGGCACGAGCTTGATCACCCAGCGATGTACGGTCGAATGATCAACCTCGAAACTGCGTTCAGCCATCGTTTCCTCGAGGTTTCGCAAGCTCAGCGAGTAGGCCACGTGCCATCGCACACACAGCAAAATCACGTCCAACGGGTAGTGCAGCCGTTTGAGCACCCTGGCGATGCCGGGCGGCAATGTCGTTAGCGGCTTCTTTGTCATCACTGTCATCGTGGCCGCCAGCAGTTTGCGTCCGTCAATTTCACTTCAACGCCTTATTGCGACAGAGCCTGATTCAATGCGTGTGAAATTATGCGTGGTGCATCGATTCGAGAAGATGGGCGAATAGGAGTCCGATGTGTTTGTCCGGACACTGACAAGATTCAGATGAAACGGCACGTACTGGTCAAAGGCGTGCGAGTAGAAATCCTGATGATTTGCCACCAATATAGCTACTCCTGATTTATAAATGGAATAAATTTTCCATTTTTAAATAGATATGCAATTTTATTTGCAATTGCTGAAGTGTTCGTCTACTCTGCCTCGTGAACGCATGGGAAGCACACCCCCGGTCGTTCGACCTGTAACGACACACAGAGAAAGATGGAGACATGAGCCTTTGCACAGGCGAGGCCGCCGCTCAGATGTTTGCTGTTGAGCTGGCCCTCGCGGCAAAGCGCCAAGGAGACATCGTGGGAGTAGCCAGTAAGCAACTATCTGCGCATCTGGAGGACAAGGTCCAAGAGGAAGACCGCGCAGACGGGCACTTGTGCATTGAAGCGTGGTGCCAGCGCTTCCAGGGCTGTCTGGAATGCGCCGCGATTTCAGGCGTAGTGCTCGTATTCGCAGTCATCTCGGTCGACACAGGCGGCTCGAACATGTTCGCCGACCGCACGATCGTCTCCGTTGTCGGCGACTACGCGCGCACCGATCCGATCACGCGTCTGCCGTTCCAGGGCCTCGAGTTGCACGATCTGTTTGGCGGCTGGCTTGCGCATATCGGCGTCGGCCCGATGCTGAACAACGGCCAACCGTTTGTACCAAGCGTGCCGAACGTGCTTCTGTGGTGGTTCGCAGTCGCTATCACCCGCGCGTTGGTGATCGCGAAAACGTACTGCGGCGACTGGATTCCTGGCGTGGGTGGCAATGCGAGGAGCGAGCGCCAGATGCGCGTGACGACATTCTGCCGCAGACCGAACCGACCGAGTACCTCCGCGTTGTCGAGGTGCGCACGCTCTCCGGACGTTCTATCAACCTGCTTTGGCTAAATCGAACCGGACCGAGATGGTCGCGGCAGAGGTTTAAGCACTTAAACACGTTCATCGCACCGAGTCTGAAAGACCCGAAGTGCCGGCATGGACGTTGTTGTATGAATCGCAATTGAGGGCAAAGGGGGGGCTGTGATACTGAATTCCGGCGATGCGGCCGGATTTATGTAACAACGCCACCGCATGTGAGAGGAGGAGACAAAGAACCCGATGAGCACGGATTAAGCCGAAATGTTTGCGGTTGAAAATATCTTAAATATGGAGATAAAAAATGGACGTACGTCAGGACAATATTGAAAATAAAATCATTGCCACAATCGGGCATGGCAACGCTCTCCCGCCGGATCTGTCGACACGGAAACAATCGACAGCGCTGGCCATCATAACAGACAGCCAATTCCTGGTGCCGTTTTTCGTAATGGTCATTGGAATACTGATGTTAACCGTTTTACATTAACGAAGAAAGGGGATAGAACATG
The DNA here is from genome assembly GCF_003353175.1 of Paraburkholderia lacunae. Classification (GTDB taxonomy): domain Bacteria; phylum Pseudomonadota; class Gammaproteobacteria; order Burkholderiales; family Burkholderiaceae; genus Paraburkholderia; species Paraburkholderia lacunae. Next base: position 64,471 of record NZ_QHKS01000026.1, read on the forward strand.
TCTACCGCTTTGCAAAATAAGCCACCTAGCGCCTTTTCGTTACACGGACTCGGTATTGTTTGTGGCGTTACAGCCGGCATTTGGCTAGGCTCATCGGAAGCGCCCACCAAACTTGTGTCCGCAGGTTTCTCGCCCTTTGCCATCACCCTGTGCATGGTAGTGGGTGTATTCACTGCCCGCTGGACATTTCCCACTATGTTGAAAGGCACCAGCTACGTCTTTGCGGACCTGGCGTCGAAGAAACATCTTATTGTATGGGCTTTACTCGCCGGCTGCCTGTGGGCCATTGCGAACACGCTCTCCGTTTTTGCCATTCGCGACGTCGGTCTCGCGGTCGCATTTCCCTTGTGGAATGCCAACTCTCTTATCGGCCTCATATGGGGGCGCTTCCTATTCGGTGAGTTGAAGGGAGCGAGCCGCAGCAATATCAGCAAGGTTGTGGTTGGCGCCATCGCCATCGTTATCGCAGCCATCATGCTCGGCTTCAGCACCATTCATGGAGGAGCAATTGGGAAGCATGCAATTAGCGGAATTGCCGCGGCATTGGGCGCTAGTTTTATGTGGGGAACCATGTATATTCCCTACCGAAAAGCCTATGTAAGTGGCATGAATCCACTCTCCTTCGTTACGGCATTCACCATAGGTGAATTGGGAATGGTGCTCACCCTTACGCTCACGCTGGACGGCGGCATGAATTCTTCCGTGTTTCATCTCCTCCAGCATCCGGGCCTGCTCTTCTGGCTCTTTCTAGGGGGCTTCGTTTGGGTCGTCGGCGACCTTTTCCAGCAGTTCGCGGCAAAATATCTTGGTATTGGCCGCGGCATTCCGCTCTCCAATACTAACCAGCTTTGGGGGCTCGCCTGGGGCGCTCTAGTTTTCGGTGAACTGGCCAAGGCCGATCTTTTCCACATAATGCTCGTGATCGGCGGGTCGCTCGTAATGATTATCGGAGCGATTGCCATCAGCACCGCAAAGGCTTCTGGAAAAGAGAAAGACTCCGCCGACGAAGCAGTGCTTCGTGAGTGCAACCGCTACCACCTCAATTATGAAGAGGCCATTATGGCGCAGTCCGGCGAAGAATTCGGATCGCGCAGCGAAAAACGGCGCTGGTGGGATTACGCTATCGTACTCGCCGCAACAGCGGTTTTCCTTTACCTAGGTATTCGTGCCGCCGTGCCTCCGCTGGAAGTAAATGACGCCTGGATCGTGGCTCTTGGCGCCATACTGTTCGGGAGCCTGGTGATCGGTGGATGGAGCCTGGGTCGCCGGACGCGATTTAGTTAAGCAAGGCAGATTAACCATTCCTCGCCTCCTGAGGGAAGGCGAGGAATCCTGTTGCATCACCAAGCGTCGGTAGGTTCGCCGAAGAAAGCGCCCTGACCATTGACAGATAAGTGGTCGGACATCCTATGTCAAATCGGTCGAAACGCTTATTCTGCGGAAGGTCTCGAAACGCTCGCCTATTCCGCTAAAGGTCGAAAACGCTTATTTCGCTAAAGAGATTCCGCGATCTGCCGTTAAACCTGTCATCGTACAACTTTGGGTTGAGAAAGCTGCATGCGAAACGTATCGGTTCGAAATAGTCTGCTGGCTGTGTTCCTGATCTTTGCCGCGATGATTGTGCTGGGCGGGGTGCTCGGTACCACCACGCTCAGTCGCGCGAACAGCAATCTCGCGCGCATCCATCAGATTGCGACGCAGGAAATTCTCGTCAACGACGGCTACAAGGATTCCACGCGCACCCGAGCCGCGCTGACGCGAGCCTACTCGGCGCTCAAGGAGCGCAACGACGAAGCGACGCGCGACTCGGCGCTGAAAAACGCCGAGACCACACTGAACCGGGCGGCCACGGAAACGGAGTCGTTTCGCAACGCGCCCGTGTTTCGTGATCAGGACGACGAGCTGAAGCGGCAGCTGATCGAAGCGTCGGTCGATCTCGCGGCGATCCTGAAGAAAGCCGCCGATGCCCTGCGTGCCGGCGACACGAACGCCTACGCCGCGATCAACGATCGCGACATTACGGCGGCGGGCGCAGCGTATTCGGTGAAGGTCGAGAAATTCCAGAGCATGGCGAACACGCTGTCGAGCGACGCCATCGCGCAGGCCGATCGCGAATACACGTGGGTCTTCAGCCTGGTCGTTGTTGGGGTGGGCGGTGCGCTTGCACTGATCGTCGCCACGCATTTCGCGCTGCGGCGCATCGTGACGGCTCCGCTAAAGAACGCCGCCGACCTGCTCGATCGGATCGCGGCGAACGATCTGACGGCGCGCATTCCCGAGGCGAGCGGCAATGAGATCGGTCAGCTGTTTGCGGCGATGCAACGAATGCAGCGTGGTTTGTCACAGACCGTGGCGAACGTGCGCCATAGCTGCGAGGCGATATACACCGGGGCGCGGGAGATCGCCGCGGGCAATCTCGATCTGTCGAGCCGCACGGAGCAGCAGTCCGCGGCGCTGGAAGAAACCGCGGCCAGCATGGAACAACTGACGTCGACCGTCAAACAGAACGCGGACAACGCACAGCAGGCCAGCAGACAGGCTTCGAACGCGGCGGACGTCGCGCAGGGCGGCGGCGAAGTCGTGGAGCGCGCCATCCAGACGATGAGTGCGATCAGCCAGAGTTCTCGCCGGATCGCGGAGATCACGGGGATGATCGACAGTATCGCGTTTCAGACCAATATCCTCGCGTTGAACGCGGCGGTCGAGTCGGCACGGGCGGGCGAGCAGGGACGCGGCTTCGCCGTGGTCGCCAACGAGGTGCGCGGTCTCGCGTTGCGCAGCGCCGATGCCGCGCGCGAGATCAAGGCCTTGATCGGCGCATCGGTCGAGGACGTCGCGAACGGCAATAGCCTTGTCGCCCAGGCGGGGCAGTCGATGAAGGAGATTGTCGGTGCAGTGCGCAGCGTGGCCACCATCATGAATGAAATCAAGGCGGCGACGATCGAGCAGAGCGCCGGCATCGAACAGGTTGGCCAGGCAGTGACCCAGATGGATCAGGTCACCCAGCAGAATGCCGCGCTCGTCGAACAGGCCGCGGCTGCCGCGAGCGCGCTCGAGCAGCAGGCGCAGTCGATGACGGATGCGGTGTCGGCATTTCGTCTCGGCAGTCAATAGGCGCTACGAATCATCAAAACATGGCGCTGGTCGAGCATTCGTTTCTCGAGCAGATCACTAGCGTCGTTCGAGGCGCCCATCGCGTGCGCTTACGTCAGGCGACTTCAATCATTTTCAAAACGGAGTGTGAGCATGAACATTAAAGGTGTCCTGGGTGCAGGTGCAATCATGTTGGCTGGTGTTGCTGTGTCTTGCGCCTCGCAGGCCGCAACCTACGCATACGTATCGAATGCAGATAGCCAGGATATCTCGGTCTTCAGCCTCGACAAGTCGAGTGGCTCGCTTGCCGCCGTGGAGACTGTGGCTGTCGCCGGAACGGTGATGCCGATGACGTTTTCGCCCGACCATCTCCGGCTCTACGCCGGCCTGCGCTCGAAGCCGTATCGCGTGGTGAGCTTCGCGGTCAATCCGCTCGACGGCCGGTTGATCGAACTCGGCCGCGCACCGCTCGTGGACAGCATGGCGTATGTCTCGACGGACGCGACCGGCCGCTACCTCTTTTCCGCGTCATACGGCGGCAACCTTCTGGCGGTGAACCGGATCGGCTCGGATGGCGTGGTCGGCGAAGTGCGGCAGACTGTCAACACCGGCCCGATGGCGCACGCGATCCGCAGCGCCCCCGACAACCGCTACGTGTTCGCGTCGGTACTCGGCTCGGATGCCTGGCTGCGTCTGAAGTTCGACGCGTCGAACGGGCAGTTGACCGCGGACGCCGCGCCTGCGTATTCGTTGCCGCCCAAATCGGGACCGCGCCACTTCGTGTTCTCGGCCGATCATCGCTTTACGTATCTGATCGATGAACTCGACGGCAAGCTTCACGTGCTCGCCTTCGATAGCTCCCGCGACACGGTCAAGCTGGTTCAGACGGTTTCCATCCTGCCGCCCGATTTCTCGGGCGACAAGCCATGGGGAGCGGATCTTCACCTGACGCCCGACGGGCATTTCCTGTATGCATCGGAGCGCACATCGAGCACGCTCGCGGCTTACAAGGTCAGCGCGGCCTCGGGTGAGTTGACGCGCATCGGTACGTACCAGACCGAAAAACAACCGCGCGGATTCAATATCGACCCGTCGGGCAAGTACCTGCTGGCGGTGGGTCAGTTGTCGACGAACCTGAGCGCTTACCGCATCGACCGCAAGACAGGCGCGTTGAGTGCGCTTGGGCAATATCCGGTAGGTAAGGGGGCGAACTGGATCGAAATCGTCGAGTTCGAGGGAACGAACGTCAATTGAGATTTGGATTTCGGCGCCTCGGGTGAGTCGCCTGCGATGTTGCGCGGCACGCCGGGACAGGGTAGGTCGGAGAACGGCGAATCCGTCCTTGCCGTCCTTGCCCCGCGTGCCGAGCGTGCAGCGCGGCCAATTTGACTAGGCGATCAAGCTCGCTTCTTCGACCCGCCCACGCCCCGCAGCCTTTGCCAGATAGAGCGCGTGATCGGCAGCCTTGGTCAGATCCGTCATCTCGGCGCCTGTTTCGATGACCAGGCTGGCGACGCCGACACTGATCGTGACGTTGGCCATGTGCGGCGCACCGCCATTTGGAATCGCAAGTGCGGCTACCGCGTCGCACATTCGCTGGGCAACGTGAGCGGCCGACGCTGCATCGGTTTCCGGCAGCAGAACCACAAACTCTTCGCCGCCATAGCGTGCAACCAGATCGTTTGCGCGCCGCACTGTCCGCGTGAGGCATTCGGCAACGAGCACGAGGCACCGGTCGCCTTCGACATGGCCGTGGTGATCGTTGAAACGTTTGAAGAAGTCGATGTCGATCATCAGCAATGACAGCGGCGACCGGTCGTGGACGGCGCGTTGCCAGTGCGCTGTCAGCGCGGCGTCGAAGGCGCGACGATTGGCGACGCCCGTCAGCGGATCTGTCGTGGCAAGCCGTTTCAACTCGTCAAGTGCTGCAGCGAGTCGCGAATGAAGCAAGGTATTTTCGATCAGCAGCAGAAGAAGGACGAAGCTGGCTGCGCACATGCCGTAGATTCGCCCGACATAGAACCCGAGGTCGTAGCGCCCCCCGTTGAACACGGCACTCAGCGCGACGTCGCAAATCCAGACGCACAGCACGACCATGAGCCACCAGTCGATCGCCGAACGCCGTCTTTGCCGGCACAGCACCGCGAGAGCGAGGAGACAGAATCCCCAGGTCGATCCCGCCACCCATCGCATCGCCGGCGTGTAGTGGTTGTTCCGTATGATTTCAGGCAGCAGGCGTTCTCCTGCTGTGGCGAGGGCAACCATCCCCGCCGCGAGGCAAAGGAGAGCGCCGACAATGAACATCAACCTGCCTGCTCCGCCGGTGCGGCCGGTGATCCTTGCCGGTTTCCTGTCGTTGAGCAGCGCATAGGCAATGACGAAGCACGGAAACCCGGCGTGCCAGAACATGTATATCCACGCCGTGCTTTGCGGTCCCGCATTCAGGAGTCCGGTCGGCGAGAACAACCCCGGAAAGCTCAACATGTGGAGAAGGGCGATCGTCGACGTGTACAGATAGCCGCTTGCCAATGCGCCGAGTGCCCGCGAACGCGCGATCACACTCTGGCCGAACAGAAGGACTGAAGTGATCAGATCGCTAAGGACGAGCGCCGACTCATATGCCGGAATAAAGGCGGGCACTTGACGCAGCGGGATCTTCGCGAACGGCGCGGCAATGAGAAAGACCAGCATCGACAGGAGCGCAACGGCTCCGGGAAGCAGGCGGGCGTACCGGTTGAAAAAATCCGAGCGCGGCGAATCGGCCTGCTCATCGATGAGTTCAGACATCAAGCTTGGTTCCGACGTCGTTGTTAAACAGGTTCGGCCGTGTCATGAGTGGATCAACCGCTCAGGTTGTGCCTTGCCGCCTCAGGCCTTCGCCTGAGCCGCGCAAGACGCTGACTATGAGCGGTCTAAAGCACCGGTGCAAGCGTCGAACTGTAGGGGCTTGATGAAAATGGGTTGAGGAAATCCTGACTGCGATTCGTCATGGTCCGTGTGCCGATCGTACTGGATTTCGAGTCAGTACTGAGTGGCGGGTCGAGCGCGGGGTCGTCGTCAGCGATGAAACGTTAAAACTCAGCAACTCGACCATGCCTCGGGAAGACTTACCTTGATCGCGGTGCCGGTTCCGGGCGAACTGACAATGTCGATCTTACCGCCCAGCATCAGAACGCGCTCCTCCATCCCAGCCAGTCCGAACGATTTTTTTCTGGTCGCCAGAGCATCGAATCCTTGACCGTCGTCGCGGACTTCCAGCAGACAGGCATCGGGCGTTCGTTCCAGCGTGATGATCACCTGCCTGGCCGCGGCGTGACGGGCGACATTGGTCAGCGCCTCCTGGACGAGGCGAAACAGCACGACAGCGCGGTCCTCGCTCACCACGATATTCTCGTCCGGCAAGCGGAGACGACACATCGTGCGGCCATTGCGGTTGAATTCGGCGGCGAGCCACTCGAGCGCTGCCGCAATGCCCGTGTCTAACGCCGCAGGGCGTAGCGAAGCGATGACGCCCCTTACAACCTGCATGGTTTCGTCCACCAGCGCAATCAGTGCCTGAGTCTGTTCGAGCAGTTCCGGGCGTTCGTGGCCAAACTGCATGCGTAGTGCCGACGCCCTCATGCGAAGCGCGGTGAGGTGTTGTCCGAGTTCGTCGTGCATTTCCCGTGCAATGTGTTTGCGCTCTTCCTCGCGAGCCGTCTCGCGACGGGAGGTGAGTTCCCGCAGCATCTCGTAGGACTCGCGCAAGCGGTGCTCCGCTTCCTTGCGCTCGGTCAGATCGACCACGAAAGCGACGCCTTCCTTCCCGCCGGTTTCGAATGCGGCCCTGCCGACCATGACGGGCACACGGCTGCCGTCCTTCCTGATGTACTCCTTCTCGTCGGGCGGCGTAAAGCCGGTCCGCGCGGCCTGGGCCACGGCTTGTTCGGTGCTTTCGCGCCATTCCGGCGGCGTCAGATCCTTCCAGCGCAGGCGACCTGAAACAAGATTCTCGCGCTCGTATCCCACCATGCGAAGAAAGGCGTCATTGGCCTCGAGAATGTCACCATCGGCATTCCACACGGTGATCCCGATGATGTTGGCATCGACGAGGCGCCGGATCTTCGCTTCGCGTTCCGCCAGATCGCGGTACAAACGGGTGTTGGCGAGCGAGGTCGCCGCCTGGGAGGCGAGCAGCCGGAGCACCGCAATCCGGGCTGGCGCGAATGCGCGGGTGATCAGATTGTTTTCGAGGTAGAGGGCGCCGATGAGCTTGGCCTGATTCATCAAGGGCAAGCAGAGAATGGAACGGGTCCGATGCTGACGGATGTAAGGATCCGTGGCAAACGTGGGCTCGCCCGCGGCGTCGTCGAGAATAACGCTCTCCCTCGTGCGCAGGACATGGTAGAGCACCGACTCGGGCAGCACCGCCGCGCTCGCCGCTACATCGCGCAACTGCACGCGCGGCGTGTCGCCGCCCGTCGTGGCTTCCGCTGCGATCCGTTGTTCGCCGCCGTCCGGAAGAATCAACAAACCTCGTTCGGCGCCGGCCTGTTCTATCGCCGTGCGCATGACCATATCGATCAGCTTGTCCAGCACGATCTCACCCGAGACGGCCTGCGACACCTTTATCACGGTAGCGAGGTCGAGGTGCTCGACTGGGGCCCCGATCGTACTGGTCGGCCCGGGCACGCGCTCCTCCTCCCTCAGATGCGGATACATCTCGTCGAGTTGCCGCACCTTGCCGTCGGCGCCCCAATGTCGGTAGCCTTGTCGGGCGTCCTGCAAATAGACACGGGCAATCTTCTCAAAACCGCGTGCCGCGTAGAAGCGGGACGCGAGTTCGTTGGCAAGCGCTTCGTTGTGCACAAAGCCGTTTGCGCGCGCCGACCGGATGGCCTCTTCGTAGAGACGCATCGCGTCACTGTCGCGGCTCGCGAGACGAGCCATCTCGGCACCGACCAACGCCGCGCGGTTCGCGAAATTCTCCGGACCGTTCGTCGCCCAGACCTGCAGCTGCCGGTGATGCGCAGCCACAGCGTCCAGATGCTGCTGTCGCTCCCCGGCTGGTGCGCGGTCGCAATGGGCGGCACCGGCCAGCGCGCCGTAGAAGTGATATTCGCATTCCTCAAGATGTCCCGATGAGCTCCATAGCAGAGGCTGTGCCGTCGCTGCAGCGTCCATGGCCGCTGCATAGTCGCCAGCGATATAGCGCCCCTGTAATTTCCGGATCCAGTACCAGCACGCGGCGGTCGACAGGGCCGGGTTGCTGGACAAATGGTGCTCGATACGAAGCTCGTTGAACTCGCCGGCGTCAAAGCAGCCGAATTTCAGTGTCATGCCGCGGAGCATCCGGATCAGCGCGAGTTGCGTGGTGATGTTATCAATGACCAGGCCGAATCGTGCCTTCCCGGAAAACGCCAGGCCCTGTTCGGCTTCGCGTTCCACCTCGCTCAACGGCTCGCCGGCAAAGAGCAGGTTCGAACCGATGTGGCAGCATGTATAGGCGGCAGACGGGAGGTCTCCGCTGCGGTTCGCCGCTTCGAACGCGCGGTCCAGCAGCGCGCGGCTAAAGCGCACGTGTTTCATCCAGCGCACGACGTAAAGCGCGAAGCAAAGATACGTCACCGCCTCGAAGCGTTTGAGCCCGCGTTGTTCGACCAGTTCGTAGCCGAGCTGGCCGAACCGGAATCCGGCCTGATAGTCGCCAAAGCGCGGTCCGGCGATCCTGGCAAACATGACGTAGGCGAAACATGAAGCATCGCAGTTGCCTCGCTGGAGGCTGAGACTGACCGCTTTGCATATCGTCAGGGAAGCCAGATTGGCATCGGCAAACCATGCCGGCCTCAAGAGCTTGCCCAGAACATCGGCGGTCGCGAGGGACGCCGGGTCCTCCATCAGCGGCAAATCGATGAGCTCCTCAATGGTCCGGCCCGCAAGCTGTGACTGGATGCGCTCGTATTCCCGCTGCACGTCCTCGTCGCTCGGATGGGCCGACCATTCAATACCGACGCGCCGGAGGTGGTCGAGACAAACAGCGACCGCGTGGCCGCTCTGGTCGAGGGTCAGGTAGATATCCATTTGCAGGCATGCGACGAGCGCTTGTTCGACCGTTGTCGCCGCGCGGGACGACAACGTTGCCAAGCGCTCTTCCGTGACCGATAACCGGCCGGTCAAAAATTCGCATTCGGCCCGATTCAGCTCCAGCGAGAAGATCAGTTCATGCTTGCGCTCCCAGCAATCGTCCTTCAGGAGTTCAGCACCGGCGATCAGATAGGTGAGGGCGGACGCATAGGCTGTCGACGCTTTGGCGCGCCGGGCGGCGAGCAGATTAAACTCGGCCAGCTGCTCCTGCTCCTCTTGTGAGGTCACCAGCCCCGCACCGCGGTTGAGTTGATTGACGATCTCGAATATCGCCTCCTCGCGTTTCCCGGGGCGTGTCTGCGCCGCGAGCAGCCGCCCGATACGCAGATGAGCCTCGGCGCGCGAGGTTTCCGGGATCAGTGAATAGGCGGCCTCCTGCACCCGGTCGTGCACAAATTGATAGGAGCCGTCGAGCTGCTCGACCAGTTCCTGGTGGACTGCAGGCTTCAGCAACGCCCGGACCTGCCGCTTCGAGTGCCCCAAGACATTCGACAGCATCGCAAGCGCGGCCGTGTTGCCGAGGCAGGCGAGCTGTTGCAACGCCTGCCGCGTTTCGATGGGCAGGCGGACCAGCTTCGCGACCATCAGGTCCGCCACGTTGTCGGTGTAACGCTTGCCATGAATGTGGGGCAGATCCCAGGACCAGCAGGCCGTCTCATGATCGAAGGTGAGTAGATCCTCGTCGACGAGCGCGTGCAGAAACTGAATGACGAAGAACGGATTGCCCGCGGTCTTCTCATGCACGAGCTGCGCGAGCGGCGCGGCGCGTTCCGGCTCGCCGCGCAGCGTCTCCCCAATCAATTGCTCCACGTGCTCGCAGGCGAGAGGCGCCAGGGCGATTTCATCGAGCCGGGCGCCCGCGTTCCTGACGGCCTGAAGCTTGCGCATCAGCGGATGGGCGGCATCGACCTCGTTGTCACGATAGGCGCCGATTAGCATCAGGTGCTGCAGATCGGCGCGGGTAAGGAGGTCCTCCAGCAGATCTAGCGTCGCGGCGTCGAGCCATTGCAGATCGTCCAGAAACAGCGCCAGCGGATGTTCCGGTCGGGCAAAGACACCCATGAAGCGCCGGAAGACGAGCTGGAAACGGCGTTGTGCCTGATGCGGCTCGAGTTCCTGGACCGGCGGCTGATCGCCAATGATGAGCTTCAGTTCGGGGATCAGATCGGTCATGAGCCGCGCATTCGGCGCCAGTGCCTCCATCAATGCGTCGCGCCAGCTCGCCAGCTCCGTGTCGCGCTTGCCGAGAAGCGGCCGCACCAGGCCTTGAAAGGCCTGCACCAGCGTCGCATAGGGTATGTCGCGTTTGTACTGATCGAACTTGCCCGAGGCGAAGAGTCCCCTCGGCGGCACCAGCACCTTGTGCAGTTCATTGACGACCGCGGATTTGCCGATGCCGGAATAGCCGGAAACCAGCACCAGTTCCGGCCTGCCGCTCCTGACGACGCGCTCGAATGCAGCGACCAGAGCCTCGACCTCGCGCTCCCGTCCGTAGAGCTTCTCGGGGATAAGCAGCCGGTCGGGCATGTCGTGTTCACCGAGCAGGAAGGCATCGATGCGGCGCTGACGCTGCCATTCGGCCAGGCACTGCCGCAGATCCCGCTCGACGCCGGCCGCGGTCTGATAGCGCTCCTCGGGTGTCTTGGCGAGCAGCTTCATGACGAGTCCCGAGAGGACAGGCGGGACCGTTTCGACCCGCGCGCTGGGCGGCGTCGGCTTGCGGGCGACATGACAGTGCACCCATTCCATGGGGGCGGCGGCCGTGAACGGCAGCGCACCGGTGAGCATCTGATAGAGCGCGACGCCGAATGCATAGAGGTCGCTGCGCGAATCGATCGAACGGTTCATCCGCCCGGTCTGCTCGGGCGCCATGTAGGCGAGCGTGCCGGCGATTGTTTCGGGCGGCACGGGCGGCTGCCGTTCGCGCGGCAGCCGCGAGGCGATGCCGAACCCGGTGAGCCGCACCTGGCCGTCCGCGCAGTTCACCAGAATATGAGCGGGCTTGAGGTCCTTATGGACGAGGCCGGAGTGGTGGAGCTGGCCCAGCGCCGCGGCGATGCTCACGGCGAGGTACAACACGCTTTGCACCTCCATGGGTGCGCCGATCAGCCGTTCGAGCGGCTCGCCGCCCGGATCCTCGAGCACCAGCACGGTCCGGCCGTCTGCGTGCACCAGCTCCATCGGCCGCACCGCCCATGCGCTGTCGAGCTGGTCCTTCAATGCGAATTCGTGAGCGAGGCGAGCGAGGCTGGTGGGTGACGGATGTTCGGCGCCGGCCCGCGCAAGCAGCACGCTGTCGTTGCCGCCCGGGGGCCGCGCTCGACAGAAGACGCGCTCGCCGTCTTCCCACAGGATCTGGAGGCTGCCAGCTGCGTCGGAACCGTGTGTAGCGTTCATCTACCGTACTTCGTCATCAGGCTTCTGCCTGTCATTGGTTAAGAGGGGCGCCCCCATTCATCAGCCTCGACTGCGCCGGGTATCCATGAAGCGCCAGTTACAAGGCGGCATCTGCGCAGTCAGCAACGCGTACAGCAGCGGGCATCGTTGTCACGATACACCTCGACGACCGCGACGAAATAATGACCTCGCCGGAGCGCCCGAGGTGAGCACCTACCTGCCCACGCTAGTCGGACGGTGCCCTTCGCTTCGTGCTGCACCGGCAACACTGTACCGGCGAACAGGATCCGCGCAAAAAAGTATGACGAAAGGCGGGGGATCGCGGACGGGCAACGGGCGGAGATCGCCTACACGATCAACCACGCCGGCGCAGAGGTGCTGTTCGTCCACACCGATTTCTTGTCGGTGGTTGAAGCGATCAAGGATCAGCTCGAAACGGTCCGCACCTTCGTGTGGATCGACGAGCCGGGCAGTGAAGCGTGCGCGCACACCATTGCGTTCACCACGGAATACGAGGCGATGCTCGCAGCGAGCGCGACCAGCTACGATTTCCCCGACTTCGACGAGAACACCCGGGCCACGACGTTCTACACGACGGGAACCACCGGCCTGCCCAAGGGCGCCGGCATCGCTCTGCCTTAGAGCCTTGTCAATGGTGCCGAGACCATTGCGGTTTGCCGTCCGCGTTGTCTTCATGGTTCAGATTCGCAACTGAAATCCGGCGCGGCAGCGAAAATTCGGTAATCTGGCCATCCTCATCACCCTACGCCAGTGAGATCTCACCATGGACTATGTCGAAAGCTTGCGGGTTTTTCGGTCGGTGGTCGAATTGAAGAGCTTCTCGCGAGCAGCGGATATTCACGGGCTGACGCGGCCGGCGGTATCGCGGGCGATCGCGGGCCTGGAAGAGCGGGTGGGGTGCAGGCTGTTGCACCGGACAACGCGACAGGTGTCGCTCACGGAAGCAGCGGAGCGATTCTACGAAGGCTGCGTACGCATCCTGGACGACCTGGAATCGCTCGAGGCGGACGTCGGCAATCAGACGCGAGCGGCGGGCGGCGTTTTGCGCCTCGTCGCCCACACGACAGCGACGCTCAACCGGCTGGTTCCATTGATTGCCGGGTTCAAGCGGGCGCATCCGAAAGTCACCCTGGATGTGACGCTGACTGAGCGCTCCGTAGACCTGGTTGCGGATGGATACGACCTCGGCATCGTCGTTCCTTACATGCTGACGAGTGAGACAGCGGTGGTGCGTCTGCTCGAGCGTATGCCCGTCGTCATCGTCGCGACGCCGCAGTATCTGCAGGCGTCGTCAACGCCGAAGCATCCGTCGGAACTGGCCACTCATCTTTTTGTGGCGATGTCGCCGTCGATTCGGCGACCCAGCATCGGTTTCCGGATCGGGAAGGAAGAACTGACGGTTCCGTTTCGCTTCGATGTTTCGTCGAACAGTCCCACCTTCAACCGGGAGATGGTGCTGCAGGGGTTCGGTATCGGTGTCGTCCCCGGACCGCTGGTCGAGGGCGAGTTGGCCTCCGGCAAGCTCGTGCGTCTGCTCGCCGACTTCGAGCTTGTCGACGACAGCATCGAGATTCGGCTCGCCTACAGTAACCGGACGCTGCTGCCGGCCAAGGTGCGCGCCTTCATCGACCATGCGGCCGATTTTTTTGGAGTGCCCGCGACGGCGCGCTAGACCTGAAAAAAAGGGGCCCATCATGGTGCGCCACCGTAGAAGGCTGAGCGGCCTCGATGCGCCCGCGGCCAGCGCCTGTACCCAGGTTCGCAGGCCCCCGTCCGATGTCCGATTGATGCACATCGTGACAACAAACTGGTAATCCAGCCGGCATCGCTTCCCGGTGCTCGTCCCGCTAATCTGTGCGCATGCACACTCAATTTCTCCAGAACGACGACTGTTTCGCTGTCCGCCAGGCCGCCCGTCGAATTTCGCAATTCTACGAGCGCTATCTGTCTGCAACGGGCGTCACGCCGTCGCAGTACAGCATTCTCAGCGTGCTTGCCCGGAATCCCGGTCTCACGATGGCGCGATTGTCTGCCGTTCTGGTGGTTGAGCGTACGACGCTTCTGCGCACTCTCAAACCGCTGCTCAAGTCGGACCTGGTGGCAGGCCGGTATCAGGAGAACGGGAAGCGCCGGCTGGTGTTCGACCTGACCGAATACGGCATGGGCAAGCTGGCGGAAGCATCCGTCAGCTGGCAGGCAGCCCAGGAGGCTTTCGAACTCAGGTTCGGTTCCGAACGGGCAGCGCAGCTTCGCGCCGAACTGTTTCGCATCAAGGCCGACATCGCAGCGACCTAGGCAGTGAACACGTTTCAGCAATTCAGTTTTTATCAATCATAGTGCATATACACAGGTGAACCGATGAATACGACTGTATCTCCCTCTTCAAAGGCCGCAGTGGCAGGCGAGGCTTCTGTAAAGAGCCGACAGATTCCGTGGATGAAGCTTGCAGCGTCGATTGTCGTCGTTGTGCTCGCCGCCGCGGCGACCTATTGGTATACCGTCATGCGTCTCGAACAGACCACGGACGACGCCTATGTCGGCGGCAATGTCACCGTCATGGCGCCGAAGGTGACGGGTTTTATCGACACGATCGACGTGACCGACAACCAGCGCGTGAAGGCGGGCCAGGTGCTGGTACGCCTCGACGCGCGGGACTATGACGCGCAGCTCGCGCAGGCAACGGCGGATGTCGAGCGCGCACGAGCGGAGGTGACGGAGCTGGAGGCGAAGCAGACGCTCCAGGCCGCGGTGATCGCCCAGCAGGCAGCAGAAAAGAACTCGGCGTCGGCGGAACTGACGCGCGCGTCGTCCGACAAGACGCGCTACCGCGAACTGGTCAGGGACGATGCGGTTTCGAATCAGATCGTCGAGCGCGCCGATGCCGACTACACGAAGGCGCAAGCCGCAGTGGAGCGCAGCGATGCAGGCGTTTCAGCCGCGAAGCGTCAACTCGATGTGCTCGCGGCGCAACTGAATGACTCGAGAGCACGCGTCAATACCGCGCTGGCCGCGCAGCGCGTCGCCGAACTGAACGTCGAATACACGACCATTCGTTCGCCTGTCGACGGTTACATCGGTAATCGCACCGGCCGCGTCGGCATGCTCGCGAAAATCGGCGTGCCGATTCTGACGATCGTCCCGTCGAATGGTCTGTGGGTCGACGCGAACTTCAAGGAGGATCAGCTCAAGAAGATGCAGGGCGGCGAGAAGGTGGACGTGTCGCTCGATGCTTCCAGCCGTACCTTCCACGGCGTGGTGGAAAGCCTTGCACCGGCCACGGGCGCGACTTTTAGCGTGCTGCCGCCGGAAAACGCCACGGGCAACTTCACGAAGATCGTTCAGCGTGTGCCGGTGCGCATCCACCTCGATCCGCAAGCCGGTCTCGCCGACGTGCTGCGTCCCGGCTTGTCCGCGGTTGTCACCGTTCATACCGGTAGCTGAGCGCCACGGAGCAGATCATGCATAACCCTCATACGCTGGACCCGGCATCGCAGCCGATGAAGCAACGTGTATTTGCGTTCGGCCTGATGTGCCTGGGCTTTTTCATGGCCACGCTGGACATCCAGATTGTCGCGTCGTCGCTTCGCGATATCGGCGGCGGGCTTTCTGCCAGTCAGGACGAGTTGTCGTGGGTACAGACCGCTTACCTGATCGCGGAGATCCTCGTGATCCCGATGTCCGGATGGCTTTCGAAAGTGTTTTCGACACGCTGGCTGTTCGTCGCATCGGCGATCGGCTTCACTGCAACGAGCATGCTTTGCGGCCTCGCGTGGGACATCAACTCGATGATTCTCTTCCGCTGCCTGCAAGGGGCGCTCGGCGCGGCGATGATTCCGACCGTCTTCACGACCGCATTCGTGCTGTTCCCCGGCAAGCAGCGACTCGTCGCTTCGACCACGATCGGCGCACTGGCTTCGCTGGCGCCTGCCGTGGGGCCGGTGATCGGCGGCTGGATCACCGATCAGTGGTCGTGGCACTGGCTGTTCTATCTGAACCTGGTCCCGGGTCTTGCCGTCGCGGCGCTCGTGCCGAAGTACGTGCATATCGACGATCCGGATCTCAGCTTGCTGAAGAAGGGCGACTACCTGGGCATCGTGCTGATGTCGGGCTTTCTCGGCTGTCTCGAGTACGTGCTGGAAGAGGGCCCGCGCAAGAACTGGATGAGCGACCACATCATCGTCGCCTGCACCTGGATTTCGGCAATCTGCGGATTTCTCTTCCTGGTGCACGCGTTGACAGCGAAAGACCCCATCGTCGATATCCGGGCGCTGGTGGTCAGGAACTTCGGCATCGGCAGCCTGCTGTCTTTCGTGACGGGCATCGGTATCTTCGTCGCGGTCTTTCTCACGCCGCTGTTTCTCGCTCAGGTGCGCGGCTTCGACTCGCTGCAGATCGGTATTGCGCTGCTCTCCGTCGGTGCGTTCCAGCTATTGGCGCTGGGTGCTTATGCGTTGGCGTCGCGCTTTTTCAGCATGCGCGCGCTGCTGATGTTCGGTCTGATCTGCTTTGGTGCCGGTTGTTACCTGTACACGCCGCTGACGCACGACTGGGGTTGGCAGCAGCTCCTGTTGCCGCAGGCGCTGCGCGGCATCGGCCAGCAGTTCGCTGTGCCGCCGATCGTGACGATGGCGCTCGGTTCGTTGCCGCAATCGCGTCTGAAGTCGGCAAGCGGTCTGTTCAATCTGATGCGCAATCTCGGCGGCGCGATTGGCATCGCGGTCAGTTCGACGATGCTTAACGACCGGCTGAATTTTCACTATCTGCGTCTGAACGAGAGTGTCACGACAGGCACACCGCAGGTCGAAGCGCTGCTGGACGAACGGACGGCGCACTGGGCCGCCGCGGCGGGCGATGCGTTGAACGCCGCGCAGTCGGGACTTGCGAACCTGCACGCGCTCGTCTACCGCGAAGCACTGACGTTGACGTTCGCGGACACGTTCTACGTGCTTTCTCTCTGCTTCCTGGTCGCCATTATCAGTGTCCTGTTTTCGAAACCCATCTCCAACACCGCTCCTCCTCCGGATGCGCATTGAGGTCATCATGAAAAAACTTCTTATTGCTGCCGCAGTCAGCGTGTTCGTCAGCGCCTGTGCTGTACAACCGGCAGAGCATGCAGCGCTTCCAGCTACGGTTCAAAGCGTGGCGCCCCAGGGTTGGAGCGTCGACGTGCCGAAGTCGGATATCGATGCCAAGACTTGGTGGGCACATTTCGGCGACCCGGTTCTCGACCAGCTCATCGACATCGTTCTCTCCGAAAACCTGGACCTGCAAGCCGCCGCCGAGCGCGTGAAGCAGGCCCAGTCGCTGACGGTGCAAAAACGCGCCGTGCTGCTGCCGGAACTGGACGCAACGGGCCATGTGTCCGACACGCGCCAGAACACGCCGCCGCCGCTGGGCTATGTGAAGCAGGGCGGCATCGGGCTCGCGCTCAGCTGGTCGCCGGATGTGTTTGGCGGAGAGCGGCTCGATCTGCTCGCCTCTCAGGCCCAGCTCGTCGGGCAGAAGCGTGCCGAAGATGCCGTTCGTCTCGCGCTCGCCGCCAACACCGCGTCGGCTTATGTGGATCTGCGCTGGGCGCAATCTGAACTCAAGATCCTGCAGGACAACCAGCGCATCCGCGAGCGGGCGCTGCAACTCACGCAGGAGCGGCTGAAGTTCGGCCTGTCGACCCAGCTCGACGTCGCCCGTGCGCAAAACCAGCTTGACGCGCTCAAAGCCAGGATTTCGCCGACCCAGGCGACCATCCAGCACCAGCTGAATCTGATTGCGGTCTATTCGGGTAGAACGCCTGAGTCGGTCGACAAGCTGGTCCTGGCGACACCGGCGCCGATTCCCGCGCCCCCCGTGAGCGCGCCGCAAACGCTGCCGTCGGAGGCGCTGCTCAGGCGTCCCGATGTGCTGAGCGCATACGCCCAGGTCGAACAGCGCGCGGCGCAGGTCGGCGTGGCGAAGGCCGAGCGGTATCCGAAGTTTTCGCTCAATCTGTCGGACGGGTTGCTGGCCGCTTCCTATCTCGGTCTGCCGACGCTCACGGACAACCTGTTCAGCGCGGCGCTCAGTGCCACCAGTCCCATCTTGAATGCCGGCCGTATCACGGCGGGGATCGAGCAGAGCGAAAGCAAAATGCGCGAGTCCGAACTCAACCTGCATCAGACCATGCTGGAGGCGCTTCGCGAGGTCGAGGATTCGCGCGCGGATCTCGTCAGCACCACGGACTCGACGCAGCGGCTGCAGGACGCGCTGGGCGCATCGGACAAGTCGTTGAAGCTCGCCAACGAACTGTACAAGGGCGGCGCGACCGACTTCCTCGACGTTCTGTCAGCGCAGGAAGCGTATCTGCGCGACTCCGATGCGCTGAATCAGGCGCAACGCGAGCATGCGCTCTCGGCGGTTGCCTTGTATCGTTCGCTGGGTGGTGGCTGGAGTCAGAACGATACCGCCACCGCTGCGGCATCCAGTTCGGTGGCGGCAAAATGAGCCGGCGCGATGGGACATGGGAACAACGATGCCTGCAACACTGCGATAGTGCACTGCATCGTTGTCGTTGGTTGCAACCGGGCTGATCCTTTGGAAATATGCAAACGGCGCCGCCTCGGCGGCGCCCGGTCGCCTAAATGTTGATCTGGCCGCCCATTTCGACCACCCGGTTCGCAGGCAGGCTGTAGTATTCGGCGGCCTGCGCCGCGTTCCTCGCGAGGAACGCGAAGAGCTTTTCGCGCCACAGGGACATCGTCTTGCTTTCGCCGGTGGCGAGTACCGTATCGCGGGCGAGAAAGAACGACGTATCGGCCGGCTCGTACTGCCAGTCCGGCATCTGCTTTTGCGCCAACTCCAGAATCCGCGGCACGTTCGGGATTTCCGTGAAGCCATGACGGACCGCGATCGCGTAGCACCTGTGGCCGAGGCTTTCAACGACGGCCTTCTGTTCGTCGGCGATGTGCGGGACATTTTCGGTGGTGCCGGCGATGAAGATGTTGAACTGATGCATCACGCCGTTGTGCTTCAGATTGTGCAGGAACGCGTTCGGCGCCATGCCGGCCACGCCCCCCGGGAACACCGCGGTGCCGTTGGTGCGAGGCGGAGAATGGGCGCCGTCGCACAGCGAGTGAATCAACGGCGCCAACTGCAGGTTATCGCTCTTCATTTTCTCCATGAGCGTTTCGCGGCCTTTGTGCCAGGTGGTCATCACGGTGAAGAGTGCGCCGCCCGCGAGCAGCGGAAACCAGCCGCCTTCCATCACCTTGCTCACGTTACTCGAGACGAACACGGCATCGACGAGCGCCAGCGGTCCGATCACCGCTGCTGTCGCCAGCGGCTTCCAGTGCCACAGGCAATGGGTGATGAAATACATCAGCAAGGTCGTCAGCAACATGGTCGAGGCGACGGCTATGCCGTATGCCGCGGCGAGATTGTCGGACGATTTGAAGAACACGACGAGAAACACCACGGCCGCGTACAGAGAAATATTGATGAACGGAACGTACACCTGACCGATTTCATGGCTCGACGTATGAACCACCGGTATGCGCGGCAGAAAACCAAGTTGAACCGCCTGCTTGGTCATCGAGAAGGCGCCGGAGATCACCGCCTGCGAGGCGATGATGGTCGCCGCGGTCGCGAGCAGCACCAGCGGCACGAGCGCCCAGCCCGGCGCCGACTCGAAGAACGGCTGGGCCACCGCGGCCGGCTTCTCGAGGACCAATGCCGCCTGACCGAAGTAGTTCAGGATCAGGCTCGGCAGCACGAGGAAGAGCCACGCGAGCCGGATGGGTTTCTTGCCGAAATGGCCCATGTCGGCATAGAGCGCCTCGCCGCCCGTCAGGGCCAGAAACACCGAACCCAGCACGATGAACGCGGTACCCGGCGCATGGAGAACGAAAGCGGCGGCGTAGACGGGCGACACCGCGCGCAAGATGCCGGCGTGCGTGACGATATGGGACAGACCGAGCGCGGCGAGTGTCGCGAACCACACGATCATGATCGGGCCGAACACCTTGCCGACCGCGCCGGTGCCGCGCTTCTGCAGCTTGAAAAGACCCGTGAGGATGACGAGCGAGATGGGCACGATCCACTCGGTGAGATGCGGATCGACCAGCGTCACGCCCTCGACCGCGGAGATCACGGAGATGGCCGGCGTGATCATCGAGTCGCCGTAGAACATGGCGGCGCCGAATACGCCGAGGGTCAGCAGCAGATGGCGAAGCCGCGCCGGCGCGACGCCTGAAGCGAGCGCGGTGAGCGCGAGTATGCCGCCTTCGCCGTCGTTATCGGCGCGCATGACGAAGCTCACATATTTCAATGTGACGACGATGATGATCGCCCAGAGAATCAACGACACGATGCCGAAGACATTCATCTGCGTGACGCCGCCGGCTGCTTTCAGGCATTCCCGCAACGTGTAGAGCGGGCTCGTGCCGATGTCGCCGAAGACCACGCCAATGGCGCCAAGCACCAGGTTCGGCGCGGCCTTGGCCGCAGGAGAAGAGGATGGGATGGCGGAAGAGGACATAGGCCTGTCGTAAGGTATAAGTAAGCCACGGCGCCGTTGGCATGATGGGACGCGCGGCGCGGACGACCGCCAGATTCCCCAGATCGCGATCAACAGGGCGAATCCGAACCCGCCGCCCAGAAGAATGTAAGTACCCATATCAGCAGTCCACGACGTTGAACAGGCGCGACGGGCCGCGTCGTTTCCCGACAACGACCCGCGCGATGCCGAATCCTACCGTGGCTTCCTTTCAGAACACCTTGCAGTGCTGTGTTTGGTTCAATTGACTGGCGCGCGGCTAATCGCGCCTTCGCGCGCCTTCACGTGCCTTCACGTGCCTTCACTTGCCCCGGCGCACCATGCCGGCCGGCGGCTTGAAGGCGGGAAGGGTGCGGGCAGGTTCTTTCATCCACTCAACCAGCATTTCCGCAGTCATGGGTCGTGCGAACAGATAGCCTTGCGCCACCCTGCAACCCAGATCCTGCAGGGTCCGCATTTGCGCATCGGACTCTATGCCTTCGGCAACGACGTCCAGAAGCAAGCTCGCACCTATGCTCATCACAGCACCTGCCAGCGTCCTTGCGCTCTCATTGGACTCGAGTTCGCAAACGAAGCTCTTGTCCAGCTTGAGTTCATCGACGGGCATCCGGTAGAGATAGCTGAGACTCGAATAGCCAGTACCGAAGTCATCGATCGACAACCCGACACCCAGTGCGTGCACTGCGCTCAGGTTGGCGAGGGCTCCCGATACCTTATCGAGTAAGACACCTTCCGTCACCTCGAGCGTCAGGTCCGATGGGCAAAGACCATGTTCGTCGAGCATCTGGGCAATCCGCTCTGGAAACGCACGATCGCAAAAGGTAGTCGGGGAGACATTCACGGAAATGTGAGGAATCGCCAGCCCGAGGCAACGCCATGCACTGAGTTGACTGCACGCCTTGCGCTGTACCCAGCGATCGAGGCTGGCAATCAGCCCACTTTCTTCCGCCAGTGCTACGAACCGCTCCGGCGATATCGTTCCAAAGTCCGGATGACGCCAGCGCGCCAATGCTTCTACGCCATGAATACTTCCGTCTTCGAGGCTCACCTGGGGTTGGTAGTGCAACTGCAGCTGATCAGTTCGTAGTGCCTCTCGAAGTGCCCGGCCGAGCTTGAGGTTTTCCTCCGCGATCCTGTTCAATTCGGGGTCGAACAGCGAATATCGATGTTGCCCTGCGGACTTCGCCCGATACATGGCGCTGTCCGCGTGCAGCAACAGTGTGTGAACATCATTGCCATGCTGTGGAAAGAGGGCGATGCCTACACTCGCGGTCGGTGTGATGGTCATTGAGCCGACCATGATCGGCTCGCTCAGTTTCGCCATGATCGACGCGCACCGCAGCGCCGCTTCCTCGGCATCGCACGGCGTCAATACGATCACGAACTCGTCACCTGCCAGGCGGCCCACAAGGTCGGATTCAAACATACATGCTTCGATGCGTCGTGCAACGCCGCACAGGAGCGTGTCGCCGGCGGAATGGCCAAATGTGTCATTCACCTGCTTGAAGCGATCGAGATCGAGAAACAGCAAGGCCAAGGTCTGGCCTTTGCGGGTCGCGTCGGCAATCAGCGATTCGGTGAGCGCCATGAGCGCGCTGCGATTGGGCAGGCCGGTGAGGCTGTCGTAGTAGGCAAGACGCCGGATATTGTCCTTGCTTGCCTCACGCTCCAGCGCTAGCGAGCCAAGGTCCAGGCTTACATCTGCAAGGCGCCGGTGCAGATTGTCGGGATGACGTGACTCACGGAAGTAGAACGCCAGTGTGCCGAGCGTACGTCCATCGCTCGACGTGATGGTATGCCACCAGTAGGTCGCGAGCCCGCAGGACTGTGCGAGTTCCTTTTGCCGTCCCCAGAACGAAGTGGCCGGTTGTTCGGCGAAGGTAACCAACTGGCCTTCGAGGCCGGGCACCTCGCGACCGCCGATTTCATGGCCGAGCACGACCCCGTCGATAGCCTTCACGTAATGGCCGGGCAAGCTCGGCGCACCCAGAATCCGCAGCTTCTGTTCCTTGTCGAGGCATCGGATCGATACGATCACTTCGGGCGCGATCCGTTCGACTTCGAGGCAGATGAGCAGCATCACGTTAAAGATGGGCGCTTCGCGAGCCATCGCATGCAGTACCTTGTGCTGAAGCACTTCATGCATCTTTGTGTGCGTGATGTCGGTCCACACACCGACCATGCTCGTGCACTCGCCATGCCTGTTTTTGACTGCATTGACGACTGCGGAGATCCAGAGTGGTTTGCCCAGGCGGTCATAGACGAGAATCTCCGCCCGAAAGCTGTCGCGCGCCATGACGCGTTCCCGGACATAGGCCAGCGTTTCCTCATCCGTGTACCGGCCAGTGACGATTGCGCTTGGCACCTTTCCCTGCATGTCGGCCTGCGTGTAGCCGAGCATGCGCGTAAAACCGTCGTTGACGTAGATCGTCGTACCGTCGGGATCGGTGACGACGATGGCGGTATCCGTTTCGTTGACCGCGAGCGAGAGCAGATGGCGTTCCACCTCGAGCGCACATTCACTTGCGCACTGCAAAAGTGCGCGCGCGTCGATTCTCGCTGTGGCGCACGGGTCGCCCGCTGCGTGAGTCGTGATTGCGTCGCCCGGACCACAGGAAACTGAAGCAGTGGAAAGCTGGTTCATGACGCAAGTAGGTATTTAGGATGTTTGTGCAAGCGGCCAATCATCAGTTCATAAAGCACGGCGTCCGCACGGCGTCGCGGTGGAACCAGGACCGTAGCCGGCACACCGTTGCTAACGGCAGCCGACGAATTTTCTGTAGCCCGTCAAGCCGCGCTCGAGTCCGAGGCCCTGATGGAAGGCGGCTGAGGGGCTGCCGGGGCCTGATTTGACGACATGAGCGAATGAAGCGAAAGCTGGATTGTCGCTTGCCGCACGCCGAGGTCATTGCCGGACCCCGCCGCGCGTCCCGTTCGCGTCAGCCGGGAATCGGCATGCCGTTATGCCTGGTCCGGGAGCAGGTCAGCCATGGGCGGGTCTTTTTCATTTTTCTTCATGGCGAGCGACGGAAACTGCACCGCGACGAGTGTCGAGCCAGGCGATGACTCGATATCGAATATGCCGCCCAATCTGCCGACACGCGCGCGCATGCTGTGCATGCCCGTTCCATGGTGGTCCGTGTCAGCACCGGGAGCGATACCCACGCCATTGTCGTGGACCGTGACCCGCAGACCCTGCTCGTCATGGCACATCCCGACTTCGACACGGCTCGCGCGGCTGTGCTTGAAAACGTTCGTCAATGCTTCCTGCAAGATGCGCATGATTTCCAGGCTTTTTGCCGCCGGCAGCACGCAACCCTCGATGCCGGAAGCGTGCCAGCGACATTCGATGCCCTCTGTGTCGAGCAGACGCGTCAAGCGGTGCCGCAACGGCGCTATCTGGTCGGCCAGCGTGGTCTCGCCGTAATGCTGGCTGGCTGCCGAATCGATGATGATGCGCAGATCGTCGCGCAACTCTTTCAGGATGGACAGGAACCGCTGTGGTGGAACATCGTGCGGTGCGCGTTCGAGTGTCACGATACTGCTCACCAGCGTGCCCCCGAGGCCGTCGTGCAGGTCATGCGCAAGATTGAGTCGTTCGCCGAGGCGGGCGTTGGCGATTTCCAGTTCATGCTGGCGCTGCAAGGTACGCGTAAGCTCGGATCTGGCCGCCTCGACGCTTTGCGCCAGATCCTTGTTGAAGCCTTCGATCCGGCGCAGGTTGGCGATAAACTGCCGGCCTAGCATGAGCGCCATGCCGACCATCAGCAATTGCGACGTCAGCGCGGTGTAGTAGATGTTGTCGTGGAGGATCGCGAGAAAGGCCAGCAGATCGTGGAGGCCGGCGGCCACGAAGACCGCCACGCAACATCCGAGAATACGGTGCTCAGTATTCCCGCGGCGCCACGCAAAGAAGAGGAAGACCAGGCTGGTCGCAAAGTAGTGGAGGGCCTGCGCCGTCTCCAACAGTGCGCGCAGGTTCTGTACCCGCTGGTGTGACTGACAGGCGAGTACGACACTGGAGAGGACGACAACGCCCCACAGCACACGCTCGTAGCGTGGCCAGCGCCGCGCGCAGAATCGCAGGATGAAGACTGTGTACGAGGCGCAGTACACCGAGAAGGCAATGGTGTTGACGATCTCCCAGCCGTCGGTACTGGCGAACGGCCAGGTGCTGGTCGCCACCTGGTTGTAGCCCACAACCCACCATGCGAGCGTCGTGACGGCAAACCAGCCATAGACGGTTTCCTTGCTTCGCATCAGCCACATCGACAGGAAGAAGCAGCCCAGCGTGGCGGTGACCGCGAGGCTGACCAGCTGCAGATCGAGCCGGACGCGGCGTGCGTCGTCAAAGCGGGCCTGCATCAGAGCAGGCGGCCCGATTGCAGCGGGGCCCAATCCGGCTTGATACATGGCGATTCCCGAAACACGCACGAGCAGGGTATTGGTGCCTTCGTGCAGGAGTGCGGCCGGCAACAGCAGATAACGCGGCGTGTTCCAGGCTCGCGACAGCGGCTCCGTAAGATGCGTATCTCGATTCAGCAGCGTACCGTTCAGATAGATCGCGCCTGACATGTTGAGATAGTCGAGCAGGACGGCGCTGGGTGCGTCGACGCGCACCTGTTGCCAGGTCAGCCGGTACCACACGACGCCATCGAAATCGGGCCAGCGCGTCGACCAGTAGTCCGGGAGCTTGACGTCGACCCATCCGGTGGCCGGAGGCTGGGCTCGCTCGATTGGGATGGCGGATGGCGCAGCCAGCGTTTGGGCGCGGACGGCTTCGACGCGGGAAAACGAGGGCGTTTCAGCAGGCGGGGTGACGGGTGCGAGCGCCCATGATGAGGGCGCGAGCATGCACGCGCAAATTACGGCAGCCAGCCATACGAGCGCGCTTCGAAGACCGCTTGCGTACGTGAACTGACGGCAAGCTTCTTGTAAATATTTCTTATATGGCATCCGACCGTCAGCTTCGATAATGACAGGACATCGGCGATTTCACGGTTGGTCAACCCCTTGGACACCAGTGAGAGAATCTCGATCTCGCGTGCACTCAAAGATGTTGTGACGTCACCTTCCCGTAATGTCCTGGCTGTCGGCTTCGCCAACAGCGTTCCCCCGGTACCGATCAGTTGAAGAATGCGTCTGGCGACAAACGGATCAATCGGTGCCCCGCCCCGCAGCGCGCTGCGGATCGACAACGCAATCTCGACTTCGTCGCGCTCCTTGAGCAAATAGCCGGTCGCGCCAGCTTGCAGAGCGGTCACGACGACCTCTTCGGTATTCCACATGGAGATTACCAGAATCGGCAACGTCGTATCACGCTGATGAAGCACGCGGATAAGGTCGACGCCGTTGCCGTCCGGCAGGCCGACGTCGATCAGCGCCATGGCGATCGGCTGTTCGGCGAGAAGCGCTTTTGCCTGGGCGATGCTGCCCGCAAACAGCAGCGCTTCGCTCGTGTAGCCCAGCGAAATGAGCATGTCGCGAAAGCGGATCTGCGTGAGCGGATCGTCTTCGACGATCAATATCGGGCCGGGTAGCAGTGAGTCGTCGGGACTCGAGGCGACGTTCGTCATGGGTGAGTTCAGCGTTGGCCACGAGGATTGCTGCTTGGTATCCGCCTGGGTTTGCAACGTACGCGTTTCCATTTTATCGGGAGGCCCGGGTTTTTTAAAAGCGAAGCCCCTACGTCACTTTGGTAGAGTCTGGCAGCAGGGGCGCAAGGCGCAATACCTCGTTTGCGGGATCGGCCTGCACTCGCCGCGTGGATATTGCCCGTCTGCAGTATCCACTCCCACGGAATACCCGGATGGGAGATGTTTATTTCATTGTTTGAAAATGGTCCATACCTGGTTTGAGGTATGGCGATCCTCATTTCCGTATGTGAGGATCGTATCAGCATGCACTGCCGATAATCTTTATGAAAGCTACGATACGGGGTTGGCGGTCGAGGGACGACTGCCTGGCGAGCGTCGCGAATTCAAAATCATAACGAGCGACGATACAGTGGAGAAGACGGCGGGTAGTGCGCAAGGCGACACTGCAGGGAAAGGGCTTTCGCCAACGAAAGATGCTCGTCGGACAACAGCGGATACGGCAGTTGCAGACGCTCGACGGCGCCTCTCTGATACGGCGTATCTTGCGTCGAAAGTCCGAAGATATAGCTCGCGCCGGCCGCCTTGATTTGCGCGGCGCGATCGCGGAAGGCGCATGACTGTGGCGTGCATCCCGCAGCGCCGGGGATCGACACCCACCCATCGGGCAGCGGCCCGTCAGGAAGCTTTTTCCAGGGGTAAGCGTAAATAACGACGCGTCCCGCGAGACGACTCAGGTCAACAGAGTCTCCGTCCGTCGAGTTCAAAGCAATGCCTGGCACGGACTGTCCCATCAGGTGGCTTGACCCACCGTCGTCTATAGGTACCGGCATGGTTGACCAGTCGATGGTCGTCGTATCGTTCATGTTTAGCTCTCTCGGTGAGCCGACGACTGATGGGACGCCCAAAAAACAAAAAGCCCCATCGTTGCCCAACATCAACCGGAATGAGCGTGGCTGGAACAACGCCAGGCGAGGCCGCAATTGCTCAAGATAAATCGCGCGGAAGAGCATCACCCCAAGAGTGACCAAAACCAAGGGTTTCTACTTATTTGGCCGCTATATTGGCTTGATATATTGAATCCACGGATACAAATATCCAGTCTTACAAATATATTTCATCTTGGGGCATGGCCACCCCGCGGCGCGTGGAGGCAGTTCTGCCCTCAGTGCGACACGGCTTTTATCGGTCAATCGGTTAATCGGGATCATGGAAGAAAGCGTTCAGTCCTTTCGTGCAGGCTTCGCGGTAACAGCGGAAGAGCAGGCATACAGCTACGTTCTGTACCGCATCCGGATGGGCGTTTATCGCGCGGGCGATCGTCTGATTCCGGAAGAGATCGCGGCCGACATCGACACGAGCCGCATGCCGGTGCGCGAAGCATTCCGCAGACTCGCCAGCGAAGGGCTCGTCGTCATCCGTCCAAACCGTGGGGCGATTGTCCGGGGGCTCGATGCGGACGAAATGGAAGAGGTCTTCTGCATGCGTGGCGCGCTCGAAGGCCTCGCAGCCAGGATGGCGCTGCCCGGCATCAAACCCGCACACATTGCGGAGCTCGGCCGGCTCGTCGAAGTGATGGAAAGTCACGAGCAGGACGCGCATCAGTGGGTGAGCGCGCACCGTAATTTTCATGAGTACCTTTGCCAGCTGAGCGGACGCAAACGTCTTGTCTCTCAGATTGCCGGTCTTCATACCGTCGTCGAACCGCATATGCGGCTCTGGTTGCAACTCGCCGCGAAGCCGACGTCGTCGCGCGACGACCATATGACGATTATCGATGCCATCAAAAGCGGCGATCCCGTAGCGGTGGAGGCGGTAGTTCGGGAGCACATCGAAGCGACGGTTCCTGCCATCCGGCAATGGATGACGTCGGGCCGCTAAAAAAATACATTGCTCGCAGCAAAGCAAGTTTTGTAAAGCATTAGTTCTACGAATAAACAAAGGGTGCGGCTGAAGAAATGGCTGCAGATGACTACCACCAACGTTTGAGCCTCGACATGAAACGACTCGCAAAGAAGCTGCTGGGACTGGTCGTATGCGCGCTTGCGCTGAATGCGCACGCAAAGGATTGGAAAGACATCCGCATCGGCTATGAGGGTGCCTATCCGCCGTTCTCGTCGATTCAGCCGGACGGCCAGCCGGTTGGTTTCGATATCGACATGATCCATGCGCTGTGCGCGCAGATGCATGCGAACTGCACGCTGGTGCAGATCAACTGGGACGGCCTGATTCCCGCGCTGCAGGCGGAGAAGATCGACGCGATCGTCGCCTCCGTGGCGATTACGGCCGAACGCAAGCAGAAGGTCGATTTCACCGAAAAGTACTACAACTCGCCGCGCAGACTGATCGCGCCCAAGGCGACCGCGATCAAGGACGCGACACCGGCCGAGTTGAAGGGCAAGCGCGTTGGCGTGCAGCGGGGCACGCTGGCCGATAAATACGCGAGTGCCTATTGGGCGCAGAGCGGCGTTCAGATCGTGCGTTACGCAACGCAGGACGAGGCTTACATGGACCTCCGTTCCGGCCGTCTCGACGCCGGCTTGCAGGATGCGACGGCCGCCTATAGCGCATTTCTGACCAAGCCGGAAGGCGCGAATTTCAAGTTCCTGGGCCAGCCGATCCTCGGTACGACACCGGAGCAGAAAGCTCTGCTCGGTGAAGGCTACGGCATTCCCGTCCGAAAGGGCGACGACGACCTGAAGCAGCAGTTCAACCGCGCGATCGAAGCGATTCGCGCAAACGGCGTGTACCAGTCGATCGAGAAAAGGTATTTCGACTTCGACATCTACTGACATTTCCAGCGCATCGAAGTAGGTGCACGTTTGTCGCGATGTCTGTCGAAGCGTTTACGGGTCGGACCATGCTCGAACTACAGCAGTACTTTCCAGCGCTTTTACGGGGTGCCGGCATCACGCTCATTCTCGCCGCGCTGTCCGTGGTGCTTGCGGTGTGTATCGGCATGGCCGGCGCGGTGGCGAAGGTCTACGGCTCGCGTTGGCTCGGCTCGCTGGCTTCGGCCTATACGACGCTCGTTAGGGGCGTGCCGGAGTTCGTCATGATGCTGCTCGTGTTCTACGGCGGGCAACTGATCCTCAATCAGTTAGCGTCGGTGATGGGGTTTCACGCGCCGGATGTCGATGCATTCGCCGCTGCCGTGCTGACGATCGGTTTCATCTTCGGCGCGTACTACGCGGAAACATTCCGCGGCGCGATTCTGGGGGTGCCGCGCGGGCAGATGGAGGCGGCGCGTGCGTATGGTTTTTCGGGCTGGCTCGCGTTCCGGCGCATCCTCTTTCCGCAGATGATGCGCCTCGCACTGCCGGCTGCCGTCAACAACTGGCTAGTCCTTCTGAAGGCCACGGCGATGGCGTCGCTCATCGGCTTGCACGATGTGATGTTCATCGCCGATCAGGCCGGCCGCACGACGCAAGCGCCGATGACGTTCTATCTCGCTGCCTGCGCGGTGTATCTCGTGGTCACATCAGGTTCGACGGCCTGTCTTGCACGAGCACGCGGGTACCTGTACCGAGGCGTTCGCGAGGGGAGCCTGCACCGATGACATACGAGCAGTTCGGACCGTTGTTTTCGTCGTACGCGAGCGGCCTGTGGGTAACCGTTCAACTCACGGTCTTCTCTCTTGCGTTGGGTTTGCTGATCGCGATTCCTCTCGCAGTGCTTCGTGTTTCGCCAAACCGTGCCGTGAGCGGCCCCGTTGCCGTCTACACGTGGTTCATACGCGGCACGCCTTTGCTCGCGCAACTGATGATCGTCTACTACGGCTTCGGTCAGTTCCAGTGGATGCAGGACGCGTGGCAGCGCGGCGATCCAGTCCTGTCCTTGTTGCGCGATCCGTACTATTGCGCGCTGCTTGCGTTGACGGCCAACACGTGTGCATACACGACTGAGATTCTTGCGGGCGCATTGCGAGCGACACCTTACGGCGAGATCGAAGCCGCACTGGCATTCGGCATGAGCCGGATGATGGCGTGGAGACGAATTCTGCTGCCGTCGGCACTGCGTCGATTCATTCCAGCGTATAGCAACGAAGTCATTTTGATGCTGCATGGCACGTCGCTCGTGAGCGCCATCACGATTGTCGATCTGACAGGCGTCGCGCGCGATTTCTACGCAAATTACTACGCGCCGTTTGAGGCGTTTATCTCGGTAGGGACGGTCTATTTCGGCCTGACGACGATCATCGCATTGCTGGTCCGGCTCACCGAGCGCAGATACCTGGTTTATCTGCGTCCCCAGAACTTTGCGACACTCGCTAAAGGCTAGAACACGCCACATGAATGCATTGACTGTCGAAAATCTGCACGAAGAAGGACATCCCCGGGAGGTCTTGAAAGCACCGAGGAGCGAGCGGCTACAACGTTTCCTGTCGGGAGCTGTGAAATAGGCCGGCTTTAAGAGAAGAACACGAACGTGGACGAGACGAATCAAGGAACGATCAAATGCAAACCCTGAAGCAGAACGACATCAATCATCATCTTCACCCGTACACCAATCTGAGTGTTCATCGCGAAGTGGGACCGATGGTGATAGAGCGCGGCGAGGGCGTGTACGTCTACGATACCGACGGCAAGCGTTATATCGAGGGACTGGGCGGGCTTTTCTGCGCATCGCTTGGCTTTAGCGAAGCACGGCTAGCGGATGCCGCGGACAGACAGATGCGCAAGTTGCCGTTCTACCATGCGTTCGGACACAAGTCGTCCGAGCCTTCGATTTTGCTCGCAGAGAAACTGATTTCGATGGCGCCCGTGCCGATGTCGAAAGTGTTCTTCGCGAACTCCGGGTCCGAGGCGAACGATACGGCCGTCAAGCTGATCTGGTATTTCAATAACGCCATAGGCCGGCCGCAGAAGAAGAAAATCATCTCGCGTACGCGCGCCTATCACGGCGTAACGGTTGCATCGGCGAGTCTCACCGGCTTGCCGAACAATCATCGCGACTTCGATCTGCCTATCGACCGCATTCTGCACACCGACTGCCCGCACTTCTATCGGTACGGCATGCCGGGCGAGAGCGAAGAGCAGTTCGCCACGCGGTGCGCCGAGTCGCTGGAGCGGCTGATTCTCGAAGAGGGCGCGGATACGATCGCGGCGTTTTTTGCCGAGCCGATCATGGCGTCCGGCGGCGTCATCGTTCCGCCCGCTACGTACATGGAGAAAATCCAGGCAGTGCTGAAGCGCCACGACATTCTTCTCGTTGCCGATGAAGTGATCTGCGGCTTCGGACGCACGGGGAACATGTTCGGTTCGCAGACGTACGGCATGCAGCCGGACATGATCACGATGGCCAAGCAGCTCTCCGCGGGTTATCTGCCGATCTCCGCGCTGATGGTCAACGAGCGCATCTACCGTGGACTCGTGAGCCAAAGCGAGAGGATCGGCACATTCGGACATGGGTTCACCTATAGCGGCCATCCTGTGTGCGCAGCCGTTGCGCTGGAGACCCTGAAGATCTACGAGGAAGACGGCATTCTCGAGCATGTGCGAGCCGTCACGCCGCACTTTCAGGAACGTGTGGCGGAGCTTGGCCGACACCCGCTCGTCGGCGAGGCGCGTGGCGCAGGGTTGCTTGCCGCCGTCGAACTGGTCGCGGACAAGGAGACCAGGGAGCCTTTCGCGCCTTCCGACGGCGTGGCGGCCTACGCGGGGATGCGCGCGTTGTCTCATGGGCTGATCACACGCGCGTTGGGCGATACCGTCAATTTCTGCCCGCCGCTCATCGTGACGCATGCGCAGATCGACGAAATATTCGATGCCGCGAAGTGCGCACTGGACGACACGCTGGCGCTGCGTAGAGCGCAGCAGAACCATTGACGGGACAGGGGAAACCAGAATGAGAGATTTCGAGCAACCGGGACGATCGCTGGTTATGTCGAAGGACGTCATGGCCGCCACGTCGCATCCCGCTTCGACGCTGGCCGCCGTGAAGATCCTGGAGGCCGGCGGCAACGCGATGGATGCGGCAATTGCGGCCTGCGCGGTACAGTGCGTCGTCGAGCCCGGCTCGACGGGCATCGGCGGAGACTGCTTCGCGCTGTATTCGCGTGGCGGCAGCGATGACATCATCGCCTTCAACGGCTCGGGGTGGGCGCCACAGGCGGCGAGCGTAGCGACGCTCGCGTCGATGGGTGTTTCGTCGATCGAGCGTCATTCGGCGCATGCGGTAACGGTGCCCGGCGCAGTCGACGCGTGGGCAACCCTGGCACGCGATCACGGTTCGATGGAGTTCAATGCGCTTTTCGCTTCCGCGATCAAGCTGGCGAGCGAGGGCTACGCCATCGCGCCACGCGCGGCAGCGGACTGGGCGAACCAGGCTGCGCTGCTTGGATTGGACGACGTAAGCCGTGAGCAGATGCTGGTCGGCGGTGCTGCGCCGGCTGCGGGAACGATTCACCGGCAGCCGGCGCTCGCGAAGTCGCTCATGGCCATCGCCGAAGCGGGGCCGCGCGTGTTCTACGAGGGCTTCATTGCGGAGGATATGGTCGAGAGCCTGAAGCGCAAGGGCGGATTGCACACACTGGACGACTTCGCACAGTATCGCGGTGAATACGTGAAGCCCATCAAGGCGAGCTTTCGCGGATACGACGTTCACGAGTGTCCGCCGAACGGGCAAGGCATCATTGCGCTACTGATACTGAAAATTCTCGAAGGCTTCGATGCGACCGACGATCCGCTCGGCGCCGATCGCCTGCACCGCGAAATCGAGGCGACGCGGCTCGCGTACTCGGTCCGCGATGCGCTGCTCGGCGACCCGCGAGGCCAGCCGATCGATATCGACCGGCTGCTGTCCGACGAATCAGTGTCCGCCTTGCGCTCGAGAATTACGCTCGAACATGCGATGACGGATATCCCCACGTACCCACCCGCAGACCACAAGGACACGGTCTATATCTGCGTCGTCGACAAGGATCGCAATTGCGCAAGCTTCATCAACTCGCTTTTTCATCCGTTTGGCAGTGGGATCATGGCGCCCGTTAGCGGCGTGATGCTGCACAACCGAGGACAGAGCTTTGCCATCGAGGAAGGACACCCCAATGCGATCGCGCCGCGTGCAAGACCGATGCACACCATCATTCCAGGCATGGTCACGAGAAACGGAAAAGTGCAGATGACCTTCGGGGTGATGGGTGGTCACTATCAGGCAATGGGGCACGCTCACTTCCTGTCGAAGGTGCTGGACTATGGTCTGGACATGCAGTCGGCCATTTCCTTGCCGCGCGTGTTTCCGCAACCGGGCACGGGTGTCGTCGAAGCCGAATCCACCTTGCCAATAGCGACACGCGACGAGTTGACGAAGCGGGGGTTCAGGCTCGTGCGGCCGAACTGGGCCATCGGCGGCGCGCAGGCCATCTGGATCGACTGGGAGGAGGGCACCCTCGCCGGTGCGTCCGATCATCGCAAAGACGGCTGCGCGTTAGGTCTCTGACCGCTTCCGGGCCACGCTTGCGGATATCGTCTGAACAGGGATGAGCGAGGCTTATCAGCCGCAAACAGGACAGGCGTGGGCGGCAGTTAGTTACCGGTGTTCCTGCAGCCTTGAGGCGAGTTGTTCGGCTCGCAGTGGTCTCTGATAGAGGTATCCCTGACCAAACCGCACACCCACATCCTGCAGCGCCTGATGCTGAGCCTCGGTTTCCACACCTTCAGCGATGACCTGCAAGCCGAAGTGCCTGGCCATGGCCACAATGCCTTTGATAAGCTCGGCACCGCCTGTATCGACCTGACTCACAAACTGGCGGTCAATTTTTATGAAGTCGAAAGGAAACCGTCCCAGAAGATCGAGGTTGCTGTTGTGTGTACCGAAGTCGTCGATCGCGAATTTGATTCCCTGTGTCCTGAGGGTCCTGAAGATGGCCGCGGTATGGACGCTTTTATCGAGAAGAAACCGTTCAGTCAGCTCCAGAGTAAGACTGACGCCTTGCGGCAGTCTGCCGCTCACGGCCAGGACTTCCGCGACGAAGCCTTTCCTTCCCAGGTCTCTTGGCGAGATGTTGACCGCGACGCGCAACGGCGGCATTGGCGCGTGACGGCTCATGTCCGCCACTACCGTGTGCAGCACGAATCTCGTCACAGCCGCATGAAGCGTGCTGGACTCGACCTCGCTCATGAACAAAGCGGGACTGACGGGCCCCCACTTCGGGTGATGCCATCGTAACAGGGCTTCAACGCCAACTGCGTCGCGACTGGCGAGGTCTACGACTGGTTGATAGACCACGTGAAACTCGTCCTGCCGCAACGCGCGGTGAACTGCCGCGAGAAGCAGACGGCGTGGCGCAAACACCAGGAGATATGCGGCCGCAATAAGTATGTCCAGCAGTACACCGGCAGCACCAAAAATAAGCCCATACTTCCAGCGCATCTGCGAAACAAAGTCCGCCGACGGGGACACCATGATGGAAAGCGGCCACGCGCTGGATGCAACGCGCATCGCGTAAACGGGTGGGGACTTCGAGAGCGGCACGAACGCACCATCGTCGGTCAGAAGCGCCACTCCCGCGATTGACAGAGCAGCATACTGCGCACCGTATCTGACGCCGTGGGAGAGAGCATCCGCAATATAGTCGCCATCGATAATGTACAGAATGCCCGTGCCCTTACCCGTTGCATCGAACATCACAAGGACCGGCTCATTTGGGTGGTATGGGGTCTGCGGAAGAAGGTTGATACTGGCACCCGCGGCGCTCGGCGTCAGATAGACGGATAACGGAACGTCGATCGGTCCCAGGCCGGAGGAACAATAAACGCGTCCGTCGACCACGAGATTCGCTCCGCGAATGTACGGGATGTAGGTCTGCAACTTCGACAGGGGACGCAGGACATCCCCACACGGTCGTCCCGCGAGCGCCGCCAGTTCGGTTCGACGGCGCGACCTGACGAGATTCAGGATACTGTCGACGGACGCAACCAGATCGTTGCCAATCAGACGTTCACGCGTGGCCAACGCGCTAGCCGCGTACTGCTCGCCAAGCAGAAGGGCGGTCAGCAGGACGACAACGCCGCAACCGATTGCGACGAGTAGCGAGGGGCGCAGCTTTACCCCGCGCCAGTCGGTAATCAGGCTGCTGAACCACCCACTGGGCATCGTCTCGCCGACAGCTTCCGATGTGTCATGCATAGTCGCGTGAGGCAAAAGGAGTGAACTGGCGGCATCCGAAACGGATGTCTGGTATAGCCGGTGTGTTCGTATCTTAAGACGAATTTATCAAGCATGTTATTGCGAACGGGCCGGCGGGGTGGGTGCCTACGACGGTGCCGCGATCTGGACGTGACAGGGACTAGCGCATCGAAGTCTCGGGCCGTATGTCGATCTGGTGCCGCGTTCAACTTTCGTTGTCGAACATCGGCATCCGCCTCACGATCCATTCGAGCAGTTCCTGAGCGCCGGCCGCAAGCGGCCGCCCGGATTTAACGAGCAATCGTGCTTTCGTGCCCTGAAACAGAGGGTGCGCGATCGGCACGATACACAGGTCGCCGGCCGCAATCTCGCGATATGCGGCGAATTCGCCGATCAGCGTCACGAAATGCCCTGCTGAAACAAAGCGCTTCAGCGCGGCGAGCGAATTCGTGGTCAATATCGGGCTGATTTTGATGTTCTCGGCGAATTCCAGCATCCTGACGACGTGGCCGATGCCAAACGTCGCAGGCATCAGTGCGAGCGGCCAGGCGAGCAGATCGTCGACATTCGCCGGGCCGCCGCGTGTCGCCAGCGGATGATCGCGGCGAACGAGCAGCACAACGGGTTGCGCCGAACTCGCGCGATATTCGATACGCGGATGCGGTGGCGGGTTGTACGCGAGCCCAATATGCGCGCGGCTTTCCGCGACTTCGTTCAATACATCGTCGACGGGCAGCATCTCCACGCCGACGTCCAGCTTCGGATACTGCGTGCAGAATTCCGCGAGCACGTCGTCGACCAGCGTGTCGACATAGCCTTCGCTGATGGCCAGCTGAATATGCCCTTGCTGAAGGCCTTTCAGCGCATGCAGCTGGTCCTCGAACTTTTCCTGTTGCGATCGATACCCACGCCAGAACTCCAGCAGATACGCCGCGGCCTCGGTCGGCTTGACGCCGCGCGCCTCACGCTCGAAGAGCGTCGCGCCTAGCTCGTCTTCCAGCAGCTTGATCTGTCGCGTGATCACGGACGGCGACGTGTTGATGCTGTCCGCGGCGCCGCGAATCGTGCCGTGCACCAGCACTTCGTGGAAATAGCGCAGCCGTGTCTGGTTAATTTCGCGCATTGAAAGGCTCCGATTCCTTGCGTTGCTCATAGAGCAACGATACGTGAACATAGTTGCTATTGCTAGTGAGTTTTCTCCGCGGCACGATGCACATACCCGACGAGCCGGGCGAATACAGGGAAAACGGAGACACACATGTCAGCGATTCAGACCTTGAGAGCCGAAGATGCCGTTTCGTCTCTCTACAGCAAGCTCAACTGGAGGCTTTTGCCGTTTCTCGTCACCTGCTACATGTTCGCGTATCTCGACCGCGTGAACGTCGGGTTTGCCAAACTCCAGATGCAAAGCGAACTCGGATTCTCCGATGCCGCTTATGGCGTCGGCGCGGGCATCTTCTTTCTGGGCTACGTGCTGTTCGAGATTCCGAGCAACCTGATGCTGCCGAAAGTCGGTGCACGCAAGACCTTCAGTCGCATTCTCGTGCTGTGGGGCATTACGTCCGCGTGCATGCTCTTCGTGCGCAACGTGCCGATGTTCTACGCTATGCGCTTCCTGCTCGGCGTCTTCGAAGCCGGCTTCGCGCCTGGCATGATCTATTACCTGTCGCGCTGGTACGGCCCCGCGCGCATGGCGCGCGCGATTGCCGTCGTGTTCGTCGCCGGACCGATCGGCGGCATTGTCGGCGGGCCGTTATCGGCGTGGCTGATGACGACGTTCTCGGGTGTCGGCGGATTGGCTGGCTGGCAGTGGATGTTCCTTGTCGAAGGCTTGCCGTGCATCGTGCTCGGC
Organism: Paraburkholderia lacunae; assembly: GCF_003353175.1. Classification (GTDB taxonomy): domain Bacteria; phylum Pseudomonadota; class Gammaproteobacteria; order Burkholderiales; family Burkholderiaceae; genus Paraburkholderia; species Paraburkholderia lacunae. Next base: position 101,207 of record NZ_QHKS01000026.1, read on the forward strand.
GTGCTGACGCTGTTCGTGTTGTCGAACCGTCCGTCCGAGGCGAAGTGGCTTTCTGCCGACGAGCAACGTCTTCTCGAAAGCGAGGTCGGTGCTCCCACCACGCACGACCATTCGTTCCGCGCCGTGGCGAAGAATCCGCGCATCTACGTTCTCGCGCTCGCTTACTTCTGCATCATCTTCCCGATCTATGCGATCAGCTTCTGGCTGCCGACGTTGCTGAAAGATCAAGGTGTGGCGGATACGACGCGGCTCGGCTGGTACGTCGCGATTCCTTATGTTGCGGCCGCGTTCGGCATGTACTTCGCCGGTCGCCGTTCGGACCGTCTCGGCGAACGGCGCCATCACAGCGCGGTGCCCGCGTTCGTCGGCGCGCTGCTTCTCGCGGCGACCATTTTCACCGACGGCAATCTCTTCCTGACGCTCGCTACGCTGACGCTTGCGACGGCAATGATGTGGATGGCGTACACGGTTTTCTGGGCCATTCCCTCCGAGTACATCAAAGGGCCGGCCGCAGCGGGCGGCATTGCGCTCATCAACACGATCGGATTGTCCGGTGGCTTCTGGGGACCGGCCGTCATCGGCTGGACCAAGGCCGCCACGGGCAACATGCATGCAGGTTTGCTCGTGATGGCAGGCATGGCTGCGATTGCATCGGTCGTGATTATCACCAGCAAGCGCGGCATCCATTGACGATTCAACGCTGCTGCCATGCAACGCCTGACGGCTGAATGTTTCCCCAGGCAACGCACCATAGCTTTGGAAAGGCCTTGTCCTTTCCGTATCGAACAGAAGGATGAACGGCAATGAAGATTCTGATTGCAGGCTTTCAACACGAGACCAACACATTCGCGCCGACCAGGGCGTCGTTCCAGAGCTTCATCCAGGGCGAAGGTTTTCCGCCGCTGGCACGCGGCGCCGACGTGCTGAATCTGCGCGATGTGAACGTGCCGATCGGCGGTTTCATCAAGGTCGCGCAGGCGCAAGGGCATGAGCTGATTCCGGTGATCTGGGCGGGCGCGAGCGCGTCGGCGCATGTGACCGTGGACGCATTCGAGCGCATTGCCGGCGAGATCACCGACGCTGTCAAAGCAGGCGGCTTCGATGCCATCTATCTGGACCTGCACGGAGCGATGGTCGCGGAGCATGCCGACGACGGCGAAGGCGAGTTGCTTGAGCGCGTGCGTGCGGTGGTCGGCGACAGCATGCCGTGCGTGGTGTCCCTTGATTTGCATGCGAACGTGACCGAGCGTATGTTGAAGCATGCGGACGCGATGGTTGCGTACCGGACGTACCCGCACGTCGACATGGCCGAAACGGGCGAGCGCGCGGCGCATCTGCTCGACAGGCTGATCGCGGAGAAGCGCAGATTCACGCGCGTCGTCCGGCGCATTCCATTTCTGATTCCGGTGAACGGCATGTGCACGCTGGTCGCGCCCGCTCATGACATGTACACCGCGCTGGCAGCGCTTGAGCGCGATACGGTCGTGTCGCTGTCGTTTGCGCCGGGTTTTCCGGCTGCGGACTTCCCCGAGTGCGGTCCGGTGATCTGGGGTTACGGATTCGACAATGGCGCGCTCACGAAGGCGATCGACACGCTGTACGCCAGAATGCTCGCAGAGGAATCGTCATGGGAAGTGCCGTTCCTTACACCCGACGAAGCCGTTATCGAAGCCATGCGGATCAGCCGGAGCGCCAACAAGCCAGTCATCATCGCCGACACGCAGGATAACCCCGGCGTGGGCGGCGACTCGAATACGATGGGCATGGTACGAGCGCTGCTGCGCAATGGTGCAACCGATGCGGCCGTCGGTGTGATCTGGGATGCGGACGCGGCGGCGGCCGCACATCGCGCCGGTGTCGGCGCGCGCATCGAGCTTGCGCTGGCTGGCCGTTCGGGGGTGCCCGGCGATGAGCCGCTGAAAGGCACGTTCGAGGTGGAGCATCTGTCCGATGGCCGCTTCCGCTTTGACGGCCCGATGCTGAACGGCATGACGGGCGAACTCGGACCGGTTGCGTGCCTGCGTATCGACGGCGTGCGAATCGCTGTCAGCAGCGTCAAGATGCAGATTTTCGACCGCAATCTCTATCGCGTTGCGGGCATCGAACCCGAGCAGATGAAGATTCTGGTCAATAAAAGCTCCGTCCATTTTCGTGCGGATTTTCAGGCGATCGCAGAGACCATTCTTGTCGCGAAGGCGCCCGGACCGATGGCTGCGGACCCGGCCGACCTGCCGTGGCAGCGTCTTGATCCGCACATCCGGATACGTCCGAAGGGGCCTTCCTTCGACGAGATTCGCTCAACCCTCGCATGACGGCACAGTCGACCACGCGAACTTTGCATGCATACCGGCGCGATTCAAGCTCGCGCGCTCATGAGTGGAATCAACCTAAGAGGAGAATTTTCATGTCGGATCAAATCAACTCCCGGCGCCGCTTTTTGCGGACCGCCGCAGTCGGTATCGGTGCAATGGAATTGAGCCTGACCGGGCTTGTTCGCGCCCAGTCGAATCAATCCGCACAAGGCGTCGCTGCGGCGAATGGCGCGACGTCGAATGCGTCGTTCGACCAGATCAAACAGATCAACGCGGGCACGCTCAACGTGGGCTATGCGGAAGTCGGGCCGGAGAACGGCCCCGTCGTCATCCTGTTGCACGGCTGGCCTTACGACATCCATAGCTTTGTCGAGGTCGCGCCGATTCTTGCCGCGGCGGGCTATCGGGTCATCGTTCCGTATCTTCGCGGCTACGGCTCGACGCGTTTCCTGTCGAGCAAAACGATGCGCAATGGCCAGCAGGCCGTGGTCGCGGTCGACATCATCGCGTTGATGGATGCGTTGAAGATCCAGAAGGCGGTGTTTGGCGCTTTCGACTGGGGCGCGCGGACCGCGAACATCATCGCGGCGCTGTGGCCGGAGCGTTGTGCGGGGCAGGTTTCCGTCAGCGGCTATCTGATTGGCAGCCAGCAAGCCAACAAGGCGCCGTTGCCGCCGAAGGCCGAATTCGCGTGGTGGTATCAGTTTTACTTCGCCACGGAGCGCGGACGGCTTGGCTACGAGGCCAACCGGCATGATTTTTCGAAGCTCATCTGGCAGCTTGCGTCGCCGAAATGGAGCTTCGACGATGCAACTTATGACCGGTCCGCAGAGGCCTTCAAGAATCCCGATCATGTTGCAGTCGTGATTCACAACTATCGTTGGCGGCTGGGTCTCGTGAAAGGCGAGTCGCAATACGACGCGCTGGAAAAGCGTCTCGCTGCGGCGCCCGTCATTACGGTCCCGACGATCACGATGGAAGGCGATGCGAACGGCGCGCCGCATCCTGATCCGGCGGTGTACGCGAAAAAATTCACCGGCAAGTATCAGCACCGGAATATCGATGGCGGCATTGGTCACAATTTGCCGCAAGAAGCGCCGAGAGCCTTTGCCGATGCCGTGATCGACGTCGCGCGCATGTGATCCGCCGGCGCATCTTTCGCGGCTAGATAGCTGCGCAGTTGATCGGTCACGATCTTGCGCGGTGCCTCAGGACACGCGGCAAGCACGCGCATGAAAAACCGTTTGGCTGCCGCCTTGTCCCGACGTTTCTGCAGCAGGATATCGAGCTCGACGCCGTGCTGATCGACTGCTCGCCACAGCAGATAAGGCTCGCCGCGCAGCCTCACGAACACTTCAACGAGGTGCCAGGTCGAGCCCGGCTTGCGACGCGCAGCTTTAACGCGATGCGCGAAGCCCGTGCCAAATTTATCTACATGAACGGCGCACGGTTTCATAACTGACCACGAATCGAGGCAGCCGGTTGCCGCACCAGCTGCCAGCCGCACCGCCGTGAGATGCAGGTTTTCCCTATGTCACAATCATAACATTTGTGCTTTAATCTGATACCAAGTTATCAATAAGTGTTGCGCAATGCACAACAACGAGCCTACCCATGTTCGATGAAGCATCCAGTTCCGTGGTCGCGTGGCCGGGTCGCGCGCACGCGTCGCACTCCCGTGCTCGCAATCCCGGTGTTCCGTTCGACCTGTCGTGGATCGACACGTTGCGCGTGAACCGGTCGGCGGTCGAGCAGCGCGTCGCGACGCTCGGCACGCGCCGGTCGGTCAAAAAGGACGCGCAGGCCGCGTGGCTGCTCAAGGCCATCACGTGCATTGACCTGACCACGCTCGCTGGGGACGACACGGCTGGCCGCGTCGAGCGTCTGTGTGCAAAAGCCCGCCGCCCGGTGCGTGACGATCTGCTCGAAGCGCTTGGAATGCAGGCAAAGTCCATCACTACGGGGGCGGTCTGCGTATATCACCGCTTCGTGAGCACGGCGGTCGCGGCGCTGGCGGGCAGCGGCATTCCGGTCGCGGCCGTGTCCACTGGATTTCCTGCCGGGTTGATCCCCCATCCGCTGAAACTCAAAGAGATCGAAGCGTCGGTGGCCGATGGTGCTGCCGAGATCGATATCGTGGTGACCCGCGAGCACGTGCTCAGTGGCAACTGGCAGGCGCTGTACGACGAGATGCGCGATTTTCGCGCCGCGTGTGGCGATGCCCACGTGAAGGCGATTCTTGCCACTGGCGACATCTGCACGCTGTCGAACGTCGCGAAGGCGTCGATGGTCTGCATGATGGCGGGCGCCGATTTCATCAAGACGTCCACTGGCAAAGAAGGCGTCAACGCGACCCTTGCCGTGTCGCTCGCGATGGTCCGGATGATCCGCGAGTACTTCGAGCGCACCGGCATCGAAATTGGTTTCAAACCGGCGGGCGGCGTGTCGACTGCGAAGTCCGTGCTCGAATACCAGATCCTGATGAAAGAAGAACTTGGACGGCAATGGCTCGAACCGGATCTGTTCCGTATCGGTGCATCGAGCCTGCTGGCCGATATCGAGCGACAACTCGAGCATCACGTGAGCGGCCGCTATTCCGCATTCCATCGTCACCCGGTCGCGTGACCTCGCACAACGAAGACCCCACATGAGCGTAGCTGAATATTTTTCTTCGATGGAATACGGACCAGCCCCGGAAGACGACAAGGCCGCGCGCGCCTGGATCGCAGAGCATGCGAACGGCTTCGGCCACTTTATCGATGGCGCTTTCCGCGTGTCGGAGTCTGGCGACGGTGCTGAAGCATTCGAATCCCGCGAGCCTGCGACGGGCCGTGTGCTCGCAAACATCGCGCAAGGCGACGAGGCCGATGTGAACGCGGCGGTCGCTGCCGCTCACAAGGCGCTGCCCGCGTGGCAGGCATTGGGTGGCGCGGGCCGCGCGCGGCATCTCTATGCGCTCGCACGGATGGTGCAGCGGCATAGCCGGCTCTTCGCCGTGCTCGAATCGCTGGACAACGGCAAGCCGATCCGGGAGACGCGCGACATAGACATTCCCCTTGTCGCGCGACATTTCCTGCATCACGCCGGCTGGGCGCAACTTCAGGAAAGCGAGCTGTCGGGTTGGACACCGCTTGGCGTCATCGGGCAGATCGTGCCGTGGAATTTCCCGCTGCTGATGCTGGCGTGGAAGATCGCCCCAGCACTGGCCACCGGCAATTGCGTGGTGCTCAAGCCAGCTGAATTTACGCCGCTGACGGCACTGTTGTTCGCGGAACTCGCGCATCGCGCGGGTCTGCCAGCAGGCGTGTTGAACGTCGTCACGGGAGACGGCCGCACGGGCGCAAAGCTGGTCGACCATCCTCAGGTCGCGAAGATCGCGTTCACCGGATCGACCAGTGTCGGCCGGCAGATCCGTGTCGCGACTGCGGGCTCGGGCAAGTCGCTCACGCTCGAACTCGGCGGCAAGTCGCCGTTCATTGTTTTCGACGATGCCGATCTGGATGGCGCGGTCGAAGGCGTGGTCGACGCGATCTGGTTCAACCAGGGGCAAGTCTGCTGCGCGGGTTCGCGTCTGCTGGTGCAGGAGGGGGTTGAAGCGCGCTTCATCGAAAAGCTGAAGCGCCGGATGGAGACGCTGCGCGTCGGTCACTCGCTCGACAAGAGCATCGACATGGGCGCGGTTGTCGACGAGGTGCAACGGGAGCGCATCGAGTTACTTGTCGCGCAAGGCGAGCGTGAAGGGTGCGAGATCTACCAGCCCGCACATCTGCGGATGCCTGAGAACGGCGTGTTTTTCCCACCGACGCTGGTCACCCGCGTTGCGCCCGCCTCGACGCTTGCGCAGGAGGAAATATTCGGACCGGTGCTGGTCGCGATGAGCTTTCGCACGCCCGACGAAGCGGTCGCGCTCGCGAACCATTCACGTTACGGACTGGCTGCGAGCGTGTGGAGCGAAACGATCGGCCGCGCGCTCGACATCGCGCCGCGTCTTGAATGCGGTGTCGTGTGGATCAATGCGACGAACCTGTTCGATGCGGGTGTCGGCTTCGGTGGCTATCGCGAGTCGGGCTTTGGACGGGAAGGCGGCCGTGAGGGGATCTACGAGTACCTAAAGCCGCAGGCGTGGACCAAACTGCCGCTGCGCGCGAACGAACGCGACGAGGCGAGACCCGTCGCGCAAGCCGACGTCTATCTCAGCACGATGGATCGGACCGCGAAGCTGTTCATCGGCGGCAAGCAGATGCGGCCGGACAACGGCAGCTCGCGCGTCGTGCGTGCGCCGTCCGGGGTTATCGTCGGCGAGGTGGCGGACGGTAGCCGCAAGGACATTCGCAATGCGGTCGCAGCGGCGCGCAGTGCGGCGAAGTGGTCGCAGACCAGCACGCATAACCGCGCTCAGGTACTCTACTACCTCGCGGAAAACCTCTCGGCGCGCGCGGACGAATTCAGACGGCAACTCGTGATTCGTGCAGGATCGAACGAGGCCGAAGCCGGGCGTGAAATCGAGGCATCGATCACGCGGCTCTTCACGTATGCCGCGTGGGCCGACAAGTTCGACGGCGCAGTCCATTCGCCGCCATTGCGCGGCGTCGCACTCGCCATGAACGAGCCCCTCGGCGTGCTTGGCGTGATCAGCCCGGACGAAGCGCCGTTGCTGGGTTTCGTGTCGGTGATCGCGCCGGCGCTTGCGATGGGCAATCGGGTAGTCGTCGTGCCGAGCGAACGCTGCCCGTTGATGGCGACGGATTTCTATCAGGTGGTCGAGACATCGGATGTGCCGGCGGGTGCGCTGAACATCGTCACCGGCGAACACGCGACGCTTGCAAAGATACTTGCCCAGCACGATGACGTCGACGCGCTGTGGAGTTTCGGCGGCGCTGAACTCTCGACGCTTGTCGAGCGTGAATCGGTCGGCAATCTGAAGCGCACGTTCGTCGATCATGGGCGCGTGTTCGACTGGCACGCTGCGTCAGCAGAAGGTTTGCCGTTCCTGCGGCAGGCGGTGCAGGTCAAGAACATCTGGATTCCGTACGGCGACTGATCGCCGGCAATGACAGCCGTGGGCTCAGACCTGTAACAGGCGCCCGTAAGTTGGAGGAGACACATGCTGAAGAATATCGATCCGTTGCTCAACCCCGACGTGCTGTATGCACTCTGCGCGATGGGCCACGGCGACGAAGTGGTCGTCTGCGACGCGAACTTCCCCGCGGATTCCGTCGCCCGTCAAACCGTGTTGGGCAAAGTGCTGCGGCTTGACGGCGCGAACGCGCCGCGCGCCATTCGCGCGGTGCTGTCGGTCCTGCCGCTCGACTCGTTCGTCGATCATCCGGCCGAACGCATGGAAGTAGTCGGCGATGCCGATGCCTTGCCTGCCGTGCAGCGAGAAGCGCAGCGCGAAGTCGATCATGCGGAAGGACGTTCGACACCGTTCGCGTCGATCGAGCGCTTCGCGTTCTACGAGCGGGCAAAACAGGCGTACTGCGTGATTGCCACGGGCGAAGCGCGCGGCTACGGCTGCTTCATCTTCAAGAAGGGTGTCGACCTCGCTCCGGATGCGCCCAACGCCGCGGAGGGTACGCGATGAGCGTCGTCATTCTCGGCATCTATGTGACCGATCTGAGCTTCCGCGCGAGCCGGATGCCGGCGCTTGGCGAGACGATTGCCGGCACCTCGTTCGCGATGGGCCCGGGCGGCAAGGGATCGAACCAGGCAGTGGCTGCCGCGCGAGCCGGCGCGGACGTCGTGTTCTGCACGCGCATCGGCGGCGACGCATTCGGCGAGATCGCGCAATCGACGTGGGCCGCCGAAGGCATCACGTCGCGCGCGACGGTGGTCGACAACATGGCAACGGGCGCAGCCCATATCTACGTCGATGACGTCACAGGCGGCAACGCGATCATCGTCGCGGCCGGCGCCGCCGGCACGCTCGGCCCCGCCGACGTCGAGGCGATCGAGGCCGACATTGCAAAAGCGAAGGTGTTCGTCACGCAACTGGAGCAACCGGTCCCGGCGGCGAAGCGCGGTCTCGAACTCGCGCGCCGTCATGGCGTGACGACCGTGTTCAACCCCGCGCCGGCCGTGCCGTTCGATGACGACATGTTCCCGCTGTGCGACTACATCACGCCGAACGAAACCGAAGCGACGGCGCTCACGGGCGTGCCGATCGAAACGCTCGACGATGCCCGTCGTGCAGCCGACATCCTGCTGTCGAAGGGCGTGCGCGCGGTGATCGTGACGCTCGGCGAAGCGGGTGCGTTACTTCACACGCGCGAGCTTTCGGAGCACGTGCCCGCATTCGATTGCGGCCGTGTGGTGGAAACCGCCGGCGCAGGCGACGGCTTTGCTGGCGGCCTCGCTGCGGCACTGTCGCGCGGCGATTCTCCACTCGACGCAGTGCGCTTCGGCTGCGCGCTGGCGAGCCTGTCGGTCACGCGGGCGGGCACCGCGCCGTCGATGCCGACGCTCGACGAAATCAACGCGGTGCTGGGCGTTCACGCTCCGCTCGCGGTTCAATCGTGAGCGGCCTGAACATGACGTCCTGGTCGTCCTGGTTCAGGGACAGGCAGCTGAACTTCCTGGTTGGCGTGAACCTGCTGATCGTGATCGTTGCGACGGTGCTGTCGCACGGGCAGTTCGTCGACATCGACAACCTGCAGTCGATGGGCGGTCAGTTGCCGGAACTCGGGCTGCTCGCACTCGGCATCATGCTGTCGATGGTGTCGGGCAACGGCGGCATCGACCTGTCGGGCGTCGCGCTTTCCAATCTCTCCGGCATGGTCGCAGCAATGCTGTTGCCGCATCTTGTCTCCGCCGACGATTCGCCTGCGCTCTACACGGCCGTGTTCACCGCGATCGTGCTGGCGATGGGTGTGCTCGGCGGCGTGCTGAACGGGATCGTGATCGCGCGCCTGCGTCTAACGCCGATCCTGTGCACGCTTGGCACGTCGCTATTGTTCACCGGTATCGCTGTCGTCTTGAGCAACGGTGCGTCGGTACGGGTCGAATACGTCGATCCGTTGTCGGCGATCGGCAACGGCACGTGGTTGCAGATTCCGATCTCGTTCGCGATCTTCGTTGTGACAGTGCTCGTGCTCGGCTGGGTGTTGAGGCGCATGCCGTTCGGTCTGCGTCTTTTCCTGATGGGCACCAATCCCAAGGCGGCGTTCTACGCTGGCATCCCGCGTACGCGGATGCTGATCATCACGTATGGCCTGTGCGGCGTGCTGGCGTCGCTCGCCGGTCTGATCAGCGCGACGCATACGTCGAGCGCAAAGTGGGACTACGGCAACTCATATCTGCTGATCGCGATCCTGATCGCGGTGATGGGCGGCGTGAATCCGTCGGGCGGCTATGGACGCATTGTCTGCGTATTCCTCGCCGCGACGGCACTGCAATTCCTGTCGAGCCTGTTCAATCTGCTAGGCGTATCGCAGTTCTTCGGCGATTGCGCGTGGGGCTTCCTGTTGCTTGCGTCGCTGGCGTTTGCGGGCGGCGAACGGGTTCGCACGATCTTCGGCATTGGCGGCGCGCGAGCCGCGCCCAACCTGCCGCGGCCGCCCGCGTCGACGGGACGTTAGATTCAACCCTTCCTTCATGTGCAGCACATTCGAACCACACAGGAGACATCGCATGAAACTGAATCGACTTGCTATCGCCGTCGCAGGCGCCGCTCTCGCGGCGGGCGCGATCCTCACGGCGCAAGCCGCGACTGACGAGACGATCGTCACGGTCGTCAAGGTGACCGGCATCAACTGGTTCAACCGGATGGACGAAGGTGTCAAGGAGTTCGGCAAGAACAACCCGGGCATTAACGTGTATCAGACAGGTCCCGGCCGCGCCGACGCCGCGCAGCAACTGAAGATCGTCGAGGACCTGATCGCGAAGAAGGTCACGGCGATCGCTGTCGTGCCGTTCGACCCGCCGACGCTGGAGCCCGCGTTGAAGAAAGCGATGGATCGTGGCATCAAGGTCGTCACGCATGAAGCGGACAACGAGAAGAACACGATGGTCGACATCGAAGCGTTCGACAACACCGCATACGGCGCAGGTCTGAACGAACGTCTGGCGAAATGCATGGGCCAGCAGGGCAAATGGGCGGTGCTGGTGGGTTCGCTCGGCAGCCGTTCGCAGGTGCAGTGGGCCGACGGCGGCATCGGCAATGCAAAGCAGAAATACCCGAAGATGGACCTCGTCGAGCCGAAGCTCGAAACCAATAACGACGGCGAACAGGCGTACAAGGTCGCGAAAGAAGTGCTGCGCAAGCATCCGGACCTGAACGGCTTCCAGGGCTCGTCGTCGCTGGATGTGATCGGCATTGGCCGCGCGGTCGAAGAAGCGGGCAAGGTCGGCAAGATCTGCGTGTACGGCACGGGTCTGCCGACCGAGGCTGGCAAATTCCTTGAAAGCGGTGCAGTCAACGGCATCGCGTTCTGGGATCCGAAGCTCGCCGGCATCGCGATGAACAAGGTCGCGCAGATGCTGGTCGCCGGCAAAACGGTGGAGAACGGCGCGGACCTCGGCATCGTCGGCTATAACAAGGTGACCGTCAGCAAGGGACCGGGCAAGGGCATCATCGTGCGCGGAGCGGGCTGGGTCGACGTCGACAAGACGAACTACAAGCAGTATCCGTTCTGATGTGCGGCGGCGTGCGCCGTACCGGCGCGCGCCGCCTTCAACGTTGCAGGTGAACATGAGTCAGGCACCGCTTCTCGAAGTCGTCGATATCCATAAGCACTTCACCGGCGTGTATGCGCTGCGTGGCGTGAGTCTGCAGTTCGAGCGCGGGCAGATCTACCATCTGCTCGGCGAGAACGGTTGCGGCAAGAGCACGCTGATCAAGATCATCTCGGGCGCGCAACCGCCCGACCAGGGCGAACTGGTGATCGAAGGCACGCGGCACGCGCGCCTGTCGCCTTTGGAGGCGCTCGCCGCGGGCGTCGAGACGGTCTATCAAGACCTGTCGCTGCTGCCCAACATGAGCGTAGCGGAGAACATCGGTTTGACGGTCGAACTTGCCGGGCATAACGGCCGCCTCACACGGACCTTCGATCGCAAGGCGCTCGCGCAGACCGCGGCCCGCGCGCTCGGGGCAGTCGGTTTGCCCGGCGACGCCGAATTTCAGCGCACATTGATCGAACAGTTGCCGCTCGCGACGCGCCAGCTGATTGCAATCGCGCGTGCGATCGCAAGCGAGGCGCGCTTCGTGATCATGGACGAGCCAACCACATCGCTGACGCAAAAGGAAGTCGATAACCTGATCGCGGTGCTCGCGAAGCTGCGTGCGGAGGGTGTCGCCGTACTGTTCGTGAGCCATAAGCTCGACGAGTGCTTCACGATCGGCGGCGAGGTGATCGTGCTGCGCGACGGCCAGAAGATGGCTCAAGGCCCGATCGCCAACTTCACGAAAGCACAGATCAGCGAACTGATGACGGGCAAGCATCTATCGACCGAGCGGTATCGCCAGGTCGCCGGTACCGATGCGCATGACGTGATACTCGATGTCAAGGCGCTCAGCCGCCGCAACCAGTTTGCCGATGTGTCGTTTTCGCTGTATCGCGGCGAGATTCTCGGCGTGACCGGCCTGCTCGATTCGGGCCGCAATGAACTGGCGCGTGCGCTGGCTGGCGTGAGTCCCGCGGATGCCGGCACCGTGACGCTCGATGGCAACCTCGTCCGGCTGCGCACGCCGTCCGATGCGAAGGCGCAGCGAATCGGCTATGTGCCCGAGGATCGCCTCAACGAAGGCCTGTTTCTCGACAAGCCGATCCGCGACAACGTCATTACCGCGATGATCTCAACATTGCGCGACCGCTTCGCGCAGATCGACCGGCGCCGCGCGCAGGAACTGGCTGAGCGCACGGTGAGGGATCTGCAGATCGCGACGCCCGACGTCGACAAGCCCGTTCAGTCGCTGTCCGGCGGCAACCAGCAGCGCGTGCTGATTGGCCGCTGGCTTGCAATCGATCCGCGCGTCCTGATTCTGCACGGGCCAACGGTAGGCGTCGACGTCGGGTCGAAGGACATCATTTACCGCATCATGCAGCGTTTGTCGGAGCAGGGTATCGGCATCATTCTGATCAGTGACGACCTGCCCGAACTGTTACAGAACTGCGACCGCATCCTGATGATGAAGAAAGGTCGCGTTGCCGCCCAATACCGTGCCGATCAACTCGACGAGGCCGGCCTGTATCACGCACTTCTTTCCGAGGCCGCCTGACTCACGTGAACAGCAATCTCATGAACGAATCCCTTCAGTCTGCTCCGCATCCCGAGACGGCAGCCGCAGTGGAGGCCATCGCGCCGAGCGTGCGCAAGCTCGACATGCACACGCGTCTGATGCGCAACCCCGAATGGTTCACCGTCGCGCTGCTCGTGCTGACGTGTCTGATTGTCGGGGCGATCAATCCGCGCTTTTTCCAGTACGCGACGCTGTTCGACCTGTTGCATTCGGCGACCACGATGTCGATCTTCGCGATGGGTACGCTCGTGGTGCTCGCGTCGGGCGGCATCGACGTGTCCTTCACCGCGATTGCCGCGTTGACGATGTATTCGCTGACGAAGGCCGTCTTCGCGTGGTGGCCCGATGCGCCGTTCGTACTGATCCTGCTTGCCGGTGCATTGGGCGGTACGGCGCTCGGCGTCGTGAACGGAATGCTGGTGCATCGGCTCAAGGCGCCTTCGCTGATCGTTACGATTGGCACCCAGTACCTGTTTCGCGGCGTGTTGCTGACCTTTGTCGGCACTCAGTTCTTCATGAACATTCCGCATAGCATGGACCGGTTCGGGCAGTTGCCGTTGTTCTTCTACACGACTGCCGATGGGCTTCGTGCCGTGTTGCCGGTGTCGGTCATTGCGTTGGTCGTGACCGCACTGCTGACGTGGTGGCTGCTCAACCGCACGATGATGGGCCGCGGCGTGTATGCGATCGGCGGCAGTTTGCCGATTGCGGAGCGGCTTGGCTACAACGCGCGCGCGATCCAGTTGTTCGTATTCGGCTATACGGGCATGCTCGCGGGCGTGGCTGGCATTCTGCATGTATCGACAAACCGGCTTGCGAATCCCTTCGATCTGGTCGGCACCGAACTTGATGTGATTGCTGCCGTGATTCTGGGCGGCGCGCGCATTACCGGCGGCACGGGGACCGTGATAGGCACGTTGCTGGGCGTTGCGCTCGTCACGCTGATCAACAGCGTGCTGATCTTGATTGGCGTGCCGAGTACCTGGCAAAAGGCAATTATCGGCGCCTTCATTCTCATTGCCGGGACGTTGTTCGCGCTCGGGCGGAGGGGCTGACAGCAAGATATGAAACGCGTTGCGGGTGGCGGCCGCAACGCAGAAGAGGTTCAATCCTACTGGCGCTTTCGCACCGTTTGCCCCAGTTCGGTCACGATCGAATCGAACTCATCGAGTTGCGAAAACCGCACCGCCTTGACCTTGCCGAGTTTGCTCCGATCGACCACCAGATGACGTTCGACGGCGCTCGCCATCGCCGCCTGTTTGATAGCCACTTCGTGAAAATTCCAGCAGGTCACGCCACGCACCTCGTCAACGCCGCCGGCCGATAGAAAGGCCTTGTTGATCCCCATTCGCCGCAACGTCTGGACGCTGTCTTCGCTCGCAAACGAATCCGACGACGGCATATACTCCCCGCCCAGCAATATCATCCGCACGTTCGGTTTGCGCCGCAAAACTTCCGCGACGTTCAGCGAATAGCACACCACCGTCAGATGCATGTCGGCGGGGATCAGGCGTGCGAGCGTGACGAGCGTTGTCCCGCAGTCGATGAAGATGGTCTCATCGTTCGCGAGCAGACTTGACGCGATAGCGGACGCTTCCGCCTTTGCCTGCGCAAAGTGGTCTTTTTCATGTTCGATGGTGTAGCCCGCGGCGTTGGGCACGTCGTTGGCGCTGACGATGTAGCCGCCAAGATAGGTGAACTGACCCGGCGTCGCGGCAATGTCGCGACGCACGGTCATCTCGGAGACCTGAAGCAGGGTAGCGGCATCGCGCAGATGCAGGACACCTTGCGTTTTCAAGGTATCGGCAAGAAGGCGCAAGCGATCGATTTTGGCCATCTGGCGGGGGCGTACGGGGCGCCAGGGAAAGGTCGCCCGAACGTTAGAATAGAGTCATGAGATGAAAGAATTATAACAACGCGTGTTAGTGGTAGACATCTCGATGCTCAAATATTTCGCTGATTCAGTACTACAGCCGTAGTTGGGGTAGAGACCACCTAGCCGTCAAAAAATACTGTTTGTGGCTGCGCAGCCTTTATCCATAAAGCCTTTCAACTGGTTCTCTCACGATAGGCAAGGTCCAGTGAGAGCTCCACGCCGTGGCCGAAAACCCGATCAATAAACCTCATTCCAGGGGTTCGGGGATCAACGGAACAGTTACAAAAAAACCGTAACCGTTCCGTTGATCGCCGAACCCAGACTCCTATGACAATGCACTGGCCGAAACGACCAACGGCCTGTACAAGGCCGAAGTGATTCGTCGGCTCGGTCGGTGACGCAACCTGAAGGCTGCCGAAATGGGCACCCTTGCCGAAATGGCCACCCTCGAATGGGTCGACAGGTTCAATCATCGGCGACTGCTCGATCCGATCAGCAACGTTCCAACTACCGAGGCTGAAGCCGCTTATTATTCAAAACTCGCTGGATCTACGAGTGTCCGGTAGCTGGAAAATAAGGCGCGTTTCACATCAGAATCGTTGAGATCAGCACGGCGCCATCACATAGCAGATGACCTGCATTTGGCATCGCGCGCGCGGCGCCGGATACACATATGAAGCGACCCGGTCCGCATCGAATTGAACCGGGCCGTTGTCCAGCGGGCGCCAGCGCAACGGCTCGTTCGAGTCGAGCGCCGCGCCAGCAGGATCACCGCTGCTTACATCCCAGAGCCTTTCGCCGAGGCCGATCCCTTCACGACGACCGACGCGCCGCCCTGTACAGCCGCGGCCGTGCCGTCAAGTGCTTCGCCGGCCTTCGCCTTCGCGCCGCCGACGTCGCCCGCCGTCGACATCACGCGCCGAGGCCGGCCGAACCCTGCGCGCCCGTCTGGGCGGTCTGCGCAAAAGCGGCCGAGGTAGCAAACGCCGTCAGCGCGGCACCGAGCACCATCGTACGAATCGTGTTCATGTTTTTCTCCCCAAGGACATTGTTGATACCGGCCGCATCGGCGCGGCCCGTCACGTTCCTCGCCGCACCATGCGGCGGGCGGTGCCACTTTACCGGGCCGTGCACGCGAAGTACTCGATTCATGAGGACTGTTACTCCCGTTGCAATTGCTGACGAATGGCTGACTTTCTTTAACAGTTGGCACGGGTCGCCCGGAAAGGAGCCTGAGCAGGTCGGAATCGGGAGACGTATCTGCCGCCGACGGGCGGCGAGCATTTCGTCGCGCTTGATCGTCCACGGATGATCGTCAACGTGGACGAAAACTGGATCTGCGCGCCGGTCGTGTCCTTGACGAAGCCGCGGCACTTCGGCCGCCAGGCGCGCGCAGCCGACCGATCAACGTCTCGACCGGAAGGCCGTTCCGTCAGCGGCGTTCCAGCTTGACATCAGGTCAGGCGCCCCAAGCAAGGGTGTGTGCCCGGGTTTACAAGAGGCGATAACGAACGATTTGGTCTTTCGACGACATACTTGTCCGGCATGTCTCCCGCGCCTTGATTAGTGAGGGTGATCGAGTCCGGTATCGGGATGACGCGGGACGCGGGTGAGCGACCTCGTTGTAGCGCGTTGGCGTCACATCAAGGGCCGCGCATCGAGGTCCCACAGGCTGGCCAGATCAACACCGGTGCATTCGACTCATTGAGGGGTATGAACAAGGTAAGCGCTTATGCTCTGCAGAGGATAAGCGCTTTTAGACACAGTTCCGGGTTATATCCAGCTCGCCCGCCGACGATCGGATGTCTCGGGGTCACCGGCGGACCAACTATAGATAATCAGAGCTGT
>NZ_QHKS01000027.1 GCF_003353175.1 Paraburkholderia lacunae
CCTGTTCGACCACTGACAGTTTAAAGGCGAGGCTGTAGTCCCGCTGTGTACGCTTGATCCCTGATTCCAATTGACTCTCCTTCCAAGGGCGGAAAAAGTGTCAACCCATTTCAGGACGGGTCACGGGCAATAAAAAAACCGCTCTTTTCATTCCGGGCGGTTTTTTTATCTGGTTCGACGAAGGCCGGTTCTGCAGCGCCAGCGGCGGCTTAGCGCCAGCCGCGACGATTGTCGTAGTGGTCGCGACCGTAGTCGTAACGGCCCGGCGGATGACGGCGATACCAGTCGTCACGCGCCCAGTAGCGGCGGCCATCCCAGTAGCGGTCGCCGTGCCAGCCGATCACGATGGCCGGGCCGCCGTAATACACCGGCGCGGGCTGATAGACGACCGGCGGCGGGGGCGGAGGCGGCGGCGCATAGACCGGCGCCGGAGCGACATAAACCGGCGCAGGAATGCCGATGTTGACACCGATGTTGACCCCACCGGCCATTGCAGCACCTGAGGCGCCCAACGCGAAAACCCCGAGCAGAAGTGGAACAAAACGAGCGGACTTCATCGATCACCCTTGTTGGGAATGTGTTGTTGGGCGAAATATAGCGCAAGGTCGCGCCCCGCGTATTTCAAGCTTGTAATAACTGATGCACTACATCGCGTGACTCGCCGCCCGGTTACGTTTCGTTACAAAGGACAAGGGTTGGTGAAAAAAGCATGGCGATCCGGGAGCGCATGCTCGCCAGTAGTCACCACTCACAGTGAGCGCGTGCTGGGCAGCAATCCTGTCCGCTCCCCTCTCATGCCGCAGGAAATCCAGGCGGCAGCTTCTCGACCCGCGGCGCATCGCTGCCGGCATTATCGGCGCACCGCAATCGATAGGATATCGAAGCATCACAGCTTCCCGATAGACGCCAGAATGCAACTTCGTTATCGCCGCAATAGCACGTTACTCACTCTCCAACCGATGCGGCGCGTCCCGTAGGGGCCACGCGCAATCGCATAGCGTCGCCGTTGCCCGGCAATCGTCCACCTCCGATCACACGATCGATCGCACGAACTTCACTCACGTAAAACGAACATTTGGTGTTCGAAAGAACATTTACGCAACAATCAAAAGTGAACAGTCGTCCGACCTCTCAGGAATATTGCGCAGCGCAGATTGCCCGTTTCCGGAATTATTTCAAAGCAATCAGCACGTTATTACATGGTTTTCCCTGGTAGTTCAGTGCTACCCAAGTGATACGATGACTGACACAAAAAGCAGGGAAATGTTCGAATTCGCGCATACCTGCCTTTCCCACCGGACAGGCGGCAGACACATTGGGTAGGAGACAAAGTTGAAAACAATCATCGGTTTGCGCTGGTGGATCATTGCGCTCGTGTGCCTTGGGACGATCGTCAACTATCTGTCGCGCAATGCACTCGGCGTGATGGCGCCTGAGTTGACGAAACTGCTGCACATGAGCACGCAGCAGTATTCGTATGTGGTCGGCGCGTTTCAGGTCGGCTATACGCTGATGCAACCGGTATGCGGCCTCATCATCGATCTGATCGGTTTGCGGCTCGGCTTTGCCCTGTTCGCCTGCCTATGGTCGATGACCGGCGTGCTGCATGGCTTTGCGAGCGGCTGGCTGTCGCTGGCGGCGTTACGCGGGCTAATGGGTCTGACCGAAGCCGTCGCCATTCCGGCCGGCATGAAGGTTGTCGCCGAATGGTTTCCCAATCGCGAAAAGTCAGTGGCGGTGGGCTACTTCAATGCGGGCACATCGCTCGGTTCGCTGCTCGCTCCGCCGCTCGTCGTCTTCCTGTCCTTGAGGTATGGCTGGCAAAGCGCGTTTGCCGTGACGGGTGCGCTCGGCTTCGCCTGGGCTGCCGCCTGGTACGTGCTCTATCGTTCGCCGACCGACCACGCGCGTATCAGCGAAGCGGAGCGCGAGACGATCGTCCGTGGTCAAACCCCGCCCACGCAGCAGCGGCGCAGCATCCGCGAGGTGCTCGGCACGCGCCGGTTCTGGGCTATCGCACAAGCGCGTTTCTTCGCGGAACCCGCATGGCAAACCTTCAGTTTCTGGATTCCGCTCTACCTCGCGACCCAGCGCCACATGGATCTGAAGCAGATCGCGCTATTCGCGTGGCTGCCGTTTCTCGCCGCCGACCTCGGCGGGCTGTTCGGCGGCTATCTTTCACCGTTCCTGATGAAGCATCTTCGCGTGCCGCTGATCTGGTCGCGTATTGCGGGTGTCGTGCTCGGCGCCTTCATGATGATCGGTCCGGCGTGCATCGGACTGGTCGCCTCACCATATCAGGCGATCGCGCTCTTTTGCGTGGGCGGCTTCGCGCATCAGATGATCTCGGCACTCGTCAATACGCTCGCGGCCGATGTGTTCGACCCCAGCGAAGTCGGCACCGTGGCCGGCTTTGCGGGAATGTCCGCGTGGATCGGCGGCCTCGGCTTTTCGCTGCTCGTCGGCGCGCTGGCCGATTCGATCGGCTACACGCCGCTATTCGGCGCCCTCGGCGCGTTCGACCTGATCGGCGCCACACTGCTGGTGATCCTGATGCGCGGCGTGTCGCGCGACTCGCGCCCGCGTCAAGTGGATAACGGCGCCAGCACCACAGCCTGACTTCACTTCAAGACCTATCATGAGTTCATTAAGGAATCTGAAACATCGGCCGCGCTTTTCGTTGTCCGCCCATACCGGCAACCACCTCGTGCTGACCGCGGACGCCAGCCCCCGAATCGAATTGTTCGTTCTCGCCGACGACATCATTCGCGTGCTCGTACTGCCGGACGGCGAGCCGCACGGACCGCGAAGCTGGGCCATCGCGCCGGGCGCGGACGACGTTCCGCTCGAAGGCCGCGACCGCCGCGACATGAGCGGCTTCACCCCGCCTTCATTCGAAGTGTCGAACGACGTCGACCACCTCATCGTCGAAACGGCGCGCATCCGGCTGATGGTCGAGCTCGATGGCGGATTCTGCTCCTGGGAGATCCTGCACGGCGCGGCATGGCATCGCGTGATGAGCGATCGGAAAACGCAGGCGTACAACTTCGGTTGGTGGGACGCGCGCGTGTATCACTACATCGAGCGCCGTCGCGGCGAAATGTACGTCGGCCTCGGCGAGCGCGCCGGTTCGCTGGATCGCGCGAATCAGAGCTACGAAATGCGCAACATCGACGCAATGGGTTATAGCGCACGCACTACGGATCCGCTCTACAAGCACATCCCGTTCTACGTGACGTGGCAACCGGAAACGTCGACGGGATTCGGACTGTTCTACGACACCCTTGCCGACTGCCGCTTCGACATGGGCCGCGAGCTCGACAACTATCACGGGCACTACCGGCACTTTGTCGCCGAGCATGGCGATCTCGACTACTACTTCATCGCGTCGGCGGATACGCCGTTGCATGCGGTACGACGATTTACGTGGTTGACCGGACGGCCGGCGTGGATGCCGAAATGGGGGCTGGGCTATTCCGGCTCGACGATGAGCTATACCGACGCGCCCGATGCGCAGCACCGCATGGGCGAATTCATCGAACGATGCAGCGAGCACGACGTGTTGTGCGATTCGTTCCATCTTTCGTCGGGCTACACGTCGATCGGTGCGAAGCGCTATGTGTTCAACTGGAACCACGAGAAGTTTCCGGATATCGACCGCTTCGTGCAGGGTTATCTCGAACATGGCGTGCGCCTGTGCGCGAACATCAAGCCGTGTCTGCTTCAGGATCATCCGGCGTTCGACGAAGCGGCGCGAGCCGGCCTGCTGATCGAATCGCACGACGGCAATCCGGCGTGGGTGCAATTCTGGGACGAAGTCGGCGCGTATCTGGACTTCACGAATCCAGACACCATCGAATGGTGGAAGGCGCGCGTGAAAGACAGCCTGTTGAAACACGGCGTCGCCGCGACCTGGAACGACAACAACGAGTTCGAGATCTGGTCGCCCGATGCGATGGCCCAAGGCTTCGGCCAGCCGTATCCGGCGCATCAGGCGAAGGTGCTGCAAACGCAACTGATGATGCGCGCGTCACGAGACGCGCAGCGCGAACACGCCCCCGACCGGCGGCCGTTCCTCGTGTCCCGCTCGGGCGGCGTAGGCATGCACCGTTATGTACAGACGTGGTCCGGCGACAACTACACGTCGTGGGAAACGCTGCGTTACAACCTGAAGATGGGTCTCGGGCTCGCGATGTCCGGCGTATCGAACAGCGGCCACGATATCGGCGGATTCTCCGGCCCCGCGCCCGGTCCGGAACTGTTCGCGCGGTGGGTTGCCTTCGGTATCTTCCTGCCGCGCTTCAGCATTCATTCGTGGAACGACGACGGCACGGTCAACGAACCGTGGATGTATCCCGAAGTCACGCAACAGGTAGCCAGCCTGATCAAACTGCGCTACCGGCTCATTCCTTATCTGTACGAGTTGCTATGGCAGTCGCACAGCGCGTATGAGCCGGTATTGCGCCCGATGTTCGCTGAGTTTCCGTACGACCCGCGCTGTCTCGCCGACGGCGACGACATGATGCTCGGTTCGTCGATGCTGGTCGCACCGGTCGTCGAGGCAGGCCAGTCGACACGCGATGTTTATCTGCCGGCAGGCGCGCGCTGGGTGTCGTACTGGAGCGGCGAAGCGTTTGACGGCGGCCAGACGGTGAGCTTGCACGCGCCCTTTGATCAACCGGTCGTCTTGCTGCGGGAAGGCAGCGTGATTCCGCTGAACGTTGCTGAACAACATTTCAGCCGTCCCGCCGATGAGCGCGCGTTCATCGCTGTGCCGTTCGCAGGCGCCGATACCGCTCGCGGCGGCTGCGTCGAAGACGATGGCGAAAGCGAAGCCTGGCGCACAGGCGCGCAAGGCCGCTGGAATGTCACGATCACGAGCGATGCGAGCACCTTGCGCATTTCGGTCGAGCGCGAAGGCTGGACGCAGCAGCCGCAGCCGGAAATCCGGATCCTCGTGCCGGCGGACGAAGTGCGCCAGGCCGTCTGCGATGGCCGTGCGCTACTGGCCGACCACACGGCCGACGGCTGGCGCTGCCTGACGATTTCCATGACCTACTGAGAAGCCCTGAATAACCGACCTGAAGGACAAAGGTCGCCTATCCAATCCGGAGACCCGCAAGCCATGACCTCATTGAAGCGCTCACGTACACGCACACTCGTTCTCTCATGCCTGCCCGTTGCGGGCACGTTGCTGTCGGCAGGCGCGTCGGCGCAAAGCAGCGTCACGTTATACGGCGTCGTCGATAACGCCTTCGCCTATGTCAGCAACCAGAAGGGACACTCCAACTTCTACATGAGCCAGGGCAACCTGCAGGCGAGCAAGTTCGGCCTGCTAGGTGCGGAGGACTTGGGCGCCGGCACGAAGGCGATTTTCCGGCTCGAAAGCGGCTTCAACTCGCTGACCGGCGCGCAAAGTAGCTCAGGTTTCATTTTCAACCGACAGGCATACGTCGGGCTGAGCAACGACAAATACGGGACGGTGACACTCGGCCGCCAGTACACGCCCTACTTCCAGATGGTCGGCGCACTCGGACCAACAGGTGTGCTGACGGGCGCGACAGGCGCGCACCCCGGCGACCTCGACGCTCTCGACACGACGCTGCGCCTCAACAATTCGGTGACCTACCTTTCGCCGAACATCGCGGGCTTGCAGGTCAGCGCGCAGTACGGCCTCGGCGGCGTCCCCGGCAGCGTGGCTAACGGCAGCCATTTCAGCGCGGCGTTTCGCTACGACTACAAGCCTTTTTCGATCGCCGCAGGCTACGTGAAACTGAAAGACATCGCAACGAGCCAGGCGCTCGGCAGCTACGCCGTCAACTCGCCGGTGAACAGCGGCTATGCGACGGCACGCAGCGCGCAGCTGTTCGCTGCAGCGGCCCGCTACACCCATGAAGACCTGATGGTCGGCGTGAACTATTCGAACGTGCAGTACACGCCGGGCTCCAGCTCGCTGTTCGCCAACGAAGGCGCGTTCAACACGTACGGCGTGATTACCACCTACCGGATCACGCCGGCCGTGATTGTCGGCGCCGGATACAGCTACACACAGGCAAGCAAAGCGAATGGCATCAGCGATCCGGCGCGCTATCACCAGATTTCGCTCGAGCAGACCTATAGCCTGTCCACCCGCACCACCTTGTACGCGCTGGAGGCGTATCAGCATGCGCGGGGCAAGACATTGGTCGCGGCGGGCAGCACGGGAACGAGTATTAGGGACGCTGTGGCTGTGGTCGGCGACTCGCAGAATACGACGCCGTCCTCAGGACCGTCACAGTTCGTCGGCATGGTGGGATTGCGGCACGCGTTCTGATCGCTGCCGGCGGCGAGCCGGCCTTCCTGGTGAAGTAGGTATATTGCGAGCCGAAAAAAACAAAACCCCGCAGAGCCTAGACTCTGCGGGGTTCTCTCTACCATTTCTGGCGGAGACGGAGGGATTCGAACCCTCGATCCAGGTTTTGGCCCAGATGCTCCCTTAGCAGGGGAGTGCCTTCGACCTCTCGGCCACGTCTCCCAAACTTTCGGTCGCGCAGGGAGTCAGCGCGACGAAGCCAAGATAATAGCGGGCCGAACCGCAGAGGTCAATGTCTACCGCACACTTTTTGTGCCAGGTTTGTCATCGCCACGCAATTTTTTCGCATTGGCCGCGCGTTAACCACGCAAGAGCACACGCAAGAGCACACGCGAGAACGCGCACATAGCGCACACATGCGCGGATGAGGCGCTCTTGTCCGCCTCATCCTTTACTGCAAATTACGCCTGATCCAGTTCGAACGCCTTATGCAGCGCGCGCACGGCGAGCTCCATGTACTTCTCGTCGATCAGCACCGAAATCTTGATTTCGGAGGTTGAGATCATCTGGATGTTGATGCCCTCTTCCGACAGCGTGCGGAACATCGTGCTCGCGATACCGACGTGCGAACGCATGCCGACGCCGACCACCGATACCTTCGACACCTTCGGATCGCCCAGCACCTGCTCGGCCTGCACGTGACCCTTGACCTGGTTCGTGAGGATTTCCATGGCGCGCTGATAGTCGCCGCGGCCGACCGTGAACGTGAAGGCCGTTTTGCCCTCGACGCTCTGGTTCTGGATGATCATGTCGACGTCGATATTCGCGTCCGCCACCGGGCCGAGAATCTGATACGCGATGCCCGGCTTGTCGGGCACACCCATCACGGCAATGCGAGCTTCGTCGCGCTGGAACGCGATGCCCGAGATGACTGCTTTTTCCATGGTCTCGTCTTCTTCAAAAGTAATCAGGGTGCCCGACTTCATTTCAGCTTCGAGCGGGATGAGCGGATCGGTCAGGCTCGACAGCACGCGCGTCTTCACCTGATATTTGCCGGCGAATTCCACCGAGCGGATCTGCAACACCTTCGACCCCAGGCTTGCCATTTCCAGCATTTCTTCGAACGTCACGCGATCGAGCCGGCGCGCTTCTTCCACTACGCGCGGGTCGGTCGTGTAGACGCCGTCGACGTCCGTGTAGATCAGGCACTCTTCGGCTTTCAGCGCGGCGGCGACTGCGACAGCAGACGTATCCGAACCGCCGCGGCCGAGCGTGGTGATATGGCCGTCAGGGTCGATGCCCTGGAAACCCGTGATCACCACCACTTTGCCCGCGTCGAGATCGCGCAGCACGCGCTCGCCGTCGATTTCGTTGATGCGCGCTTTCGTGAACGCGCTGTCGGTCTTGACCGGCACTTGCCAGCCGGCATAGCTGACCGCCTCGACGCCGGCTTCCTGCAGCGCGATCGCCAGCAGTCCCGAGCTGACCTGCTCGCCGGTGGCGGCGATCATGTCGAGTTCGCGCGGGCTCGGCTGAGTCGTGATTTCTTTCGCGAGACCGAGCAAGCGGTTGGTTTCGCCGGACATCGCCGACGGCACGACGACCATCTTGTGGCCAGCCTTGTGCCATTTCGCGACGCGCTTGGCGACGTTCTTGATGCGCTCGACCGAGCCCATCGAGGTGCCGCCGTATTTATGTACGATGAGTGCCATTGTCGTTCTGAACTGGAGGAGAAACCGCGCTGGCGCGCTGGAGACGACCGCACACAAGCACAACAGCGCAACGTTTCTGGAACGACGGCAAGGTGTGTGGCGGCGAGATGCAGCGCGCGTGCAGCACGCGCGGATTTGCCCGTGAATGATCGCTAATGGCTTACCGGAAACTACGGAACACAATCGGCAGCACGTCAAAAAGCGACGGCAAAAGCGGGTCGGGCAAACAAGTTAACGTACCCGATCGAGCGCAAAAAGACAAGCCAAAACGGCTGGAATAAGGGCTGAAAAGGCTTATCCACTCTGGTTTTGCGCCCTATTTGGGGCATTCCCGAGATAGCTGACGCGAACGTCCGACCGGACCGGTCGGTCAAGCGATCAGCAGATCGTCGTGCCAGACGATCTTGATGCGCGCTTCGGTCGGATCCGCCTGTTCGTGCAACGCCGCGCGATTCACACCGAGCAACGGCACGAACAGCAGTTCGTCGCCGACATAAAGCAGCGGCACATCGCGCTTCCAGGCGGGCACGCCGCGCTCCTGGAAGAGGTTCTTCAGCGTGCGGCTCGGGCTCTTTTGCGCGCCGCTCGCGCGCATGCGTTCGCCGCCGCTGCGCGAACGCGCGCTCAGCAATGCGCGGCTCAGAACGCTGATGGGAACGGCGTCGGGCTCGTCAAGGGCGCCATCGGCTTCGACAGCGATTTCGGCAAACACGAAGGTGCCGCGCCATTGCGGCAAACGCCAGATCGATTCGCCCTGCCACGCGAGTTGGCTGACAACGCGCGTGGCGAGCGCGGTTTCGTCGGCAGGTTCGCTGCTTGCGCCGGCTTCCCAGTAGATCAGGCCGCGATAGCTGCGC
Organism: Paraburkholderia lacunae; assembly: GCF_003353175.1. Taxonomy (GTDB): domain Bacteria; phylum Pseudomonadota; class Gammaproteobacteria; order Burkholderiales; family Burkholderiaceae; genus Paraburkholderia; species Paraburkholderia lacunae. Next base: position 8,862 of record NZ_QHKS01000027.1, read on the forward strand.
AGCGCCTGTCCCGCATGATCGACACGCAGAGCATGACCCTCACCTGCTTCGCCGACTTCGCGCAACTGGCGCAACGCATCGGTCAGACGCGCGGTGGATGCGGCGACCCTACCCAGCGTACGTAACCAGTAGCGCAGCAGATTGAGCGCGCGAGCGTCGTCGAGGGCGAGCAGCGCGTCTTGCGAGAGCGCGCGGCCTTCGTCGCGGGCCGCGGTGTTCATGTCGATGCGCGCCAGCTCGTCGAGCAGATGCTGTGCGGCCGCCGCATGCGCCGCCGTGCGCGCGAGCGCGTCGCGAAAACCGGGAAAGTGGACCGCCAGCGCAGGCGTCACGTCGTGACGCAACGCGTTGCGCGCGTATCGTGTATCCGCGTTCGATTCGTCGTCGATCCAGCGCAGATCGCGTGCGCGTGCATATTGCTCGAGTTGTGCACGCAGCAGATGAAGCAAAGGCCGCACACGCGCCGCGGACGCGCCCGCCGGCAAGTACTCGGGCGCCATCGCCGCAAGGCCGGCTAGCCCGGCGCCGCGCAGCAGTTGCAACAGCACCGTCTCCGCCTGGTCGTCCGCGTGTTGGGCGAGCCAGAGCGTGTGAATGCCGCGCGTCGCGCACAGGGCGTCCAGCGCGCGATAACGTGCGTCGCGCGCCGCCGCTTCGACGCTCACGCCCGCGTCGCGCGACACCTCGACACGCTGCGCCGCAAATTCGACGCCACGTTCCTGCGCAAACGCCTCGCAGTGCGCGAGCCATTGATCGGCGTGGGCGCTCAGCCCGTGATGCACATGCAGCGCCACGCAACGCGACGCCCCAGCGACACGCGCCGCCGCATCGAGCAACACGCTCGAATCGACGCCGCCGCTGAACGCGATCGCAATGCGTGCATCCGCAGGCAACGCGGACAGCGCCACGCCGACTGCCTCGAGAACGAGGCGGTCGGCGGGAGATTCGGCGGTGGGATTCACGTCGTTAGCGCGTTGAGCGCCGGATGACGAAAGAAAACGCGCGCGGGCTTACGCACCCGGCGTGGTTTCCTTGAACTTGCCGTACGACATCAACCGTTCAAAACGGCGTTGACGCAGGTCGTTGATGCTCATGCCCTGGAACTGGCGCAGCGAATCGGCGAGCGCACGGCGCAACATCGCGGCCATGCCCTTCGGATCGCGATGCGCGCCGCCGAGCGGCTCGTTGACGATCTTGTCGATCAGACCGAGCGCCTTCAGACGATGCGCGGTCAAGCCCAGCGCTTCCGCGGCTTCCGGCGCTTTCGCGGCGCTCTTCCACAGAATCGATGCGCAGCCTTCCGGTGAAATCACCGAATAGGTCGAGAATTGCAGCATCAGCACGCTGTCGCCGACAGCGATCGCCAGCGCGCCGCCCGAGCCGCCTTCGCCGATGATCGTGGCGATCAGCGGCGTCTTCAGTTCGGCCATCACATAGAGATTGCGGCCGATCGCTTCCGACTGGCCGCGCTCTTCCGCGCCGATGCCAGGGTAAGCGCCCGGCGTGTCGATGAACGTGAAGATCGGCAGGCCGAATTTTTCGGCCAGACGCATCAGCCGTTCAGCCTTGCGATAACCTTCCGGGCGCGGCATGCCGAAGTTGCGCAGCGCGCGCTCCTTCGTATCGCGGCCTTTCTGATGACCGATCACCATGCAGGCCTGACCGTTGAAACGCGCGAGGCCGCCGACGATCGACAGGTCGTCCGCGTAATGGCGGTCGCCATGCAGTTCGTGGAAGTCGGTGAACAGCTCGTTCACATAATCGAACGTGTACGGACGCTGCGGATGACGGGCGATTTGCGAAACCTGCCACGGCGTGAGGTTCGCATAGAGATCTTTGGTGAGCTGTTGACTCTTCTTGGACAGCCGTTCGATTTCTTCCGAAATATCGACGGCCGAATCGTCCTGCACGAAGCGCAATTCTTCGATCTTCGCTTCGAGTTCAGCGATCGGCTGTTCGAAATCCAGAAAGGTGGTCTTCATTGGTTGTAATCCTTGGACTTACCGGCAGCGCGTATTCTAACCGCGCTCGCCGATGTCAAAACCATCTCTCAACTATCAATTTTTAACAGTTGATAGTTTTTCACACGTATCGAATCTTGTTTTTCAGTAGTCGACCGGTAACGGATCGAGACTACGCCACATATACCAGGTGGCGACGGTGCGCCACGGCTCCCAGTTCGCCGCAACTTCACGCGCTTCGCTGCGCGTGACGGGCTCGCCGCTAAAGTAGTTGACGCTGATCGCGCGGATCAGGCCCAAGTCGTCGAGCGGCAGAACGTCCGGACGCGACAGATTGAAGATCAGGAACATCTCCGCGGTCCAGCGGCCGATGCCGCGAATCTGCGTGAGCTCGGCGATCACCGCCTCGTCTTCCATCGAGGTCCACTTGCCTACATGCAGCGCACCCGAGACGAAATGCTGCGCGAGATCGAGCACGTATTCGGCCTTGCGCTTGGACAGTCCGCACGCGGTCAGCTTGTCCTGACCGAGCTTGATGAACTGCTGCGGCACGAGCTTCGAACACGCGCTTTCGACTTTAGCCCAGACCGCCTGCGCGGACGCCACCGAAATCTGTTGCCCCACCACCGACCGCGCGAGCGTGACGAACGGATCGCCGCGGCTCAGCAGATGCACCGGGCCGAACTTCGGAATCAGCTTTTTCAGAATGCGGTCGCGTTTGACGAGGTCGGCACACGCCTTGTCCCAATACGCCGGGCGCGTGACCTCAGGCGTGAGGCCGCCGATCTGCACCGGCACCGCGATTTCGCTGGCGCTCTTCGCTTCGCCGCCCGCGGTTGCCGGCGCGCGCGTCTTGCGCACGACTTCGCCCTCGTGGGCGTCGCGCGCGAGTTCCTGCTCGTCGCCCGCGAGTTCAGCCGGCGATGCGCCGTTGCTTTTGGCGCGGGACGCCTTCGCGCGTTTCGAAGCAGGCGCGTGCGCCGACGCGCCATTGAGCGCGCGTTTGACCGTGGTTTTTTTCACCACAGTCGCGCCGGTCTTTGCCGCCACCCCGGCGGATTTCGACGATGCTTTCTTTACCGCACCGCTGCCCGCGCGAGTCGACGTCCTGGTCGATTTTGCTGCGGCTGCTGCGTTTGTTTGAGACGCGGCTCGTTTAGCCGGCGTCTTCGTGGCCGTTGCCATCCTGCCTCCTGCCTGGCGAGTCGATCAAAGGGAAGTACGAGGTGCGCTCACACGCGCCGCCACTCGGTCAACCCGCCGGGTTTGTCTTCAAGTGCAACGCCGGCCTCGAGCAATTCGGCTCGAATCCGGTCCGCTGCCGCATAATCTTTCGCCTGCTTGGCGGCCACACGCGCGGCGATCTTCGCTTCGATCGCGGCGGTGTCGAGCGCGCCCTCGGCAGCGCTGCCCGCCGCCTGCTGCAGGTACGCACGCGGATCACGGCCGAGCAGTCCGATCACCTGCGCGAGCGAGCGCAATTGACGGGCCAACGCGGGGTCGCGCGTGCGGTTTACTTCCGTTGCCAGTTCGAACAACACCGATACCGCCACCGGCGTGTTGAAGTCGTCGTTCATTGCCGCCTGGAAACGCTGCGCGTGCGCTTCGTTCCAGTCGAGCTCCGCGCTGTCCGGCGTGACGTCCTTCAGCGCCGTGTACAAACGCGCGAGGGCGTTGCGGGCGTCGTCGATATGCACATCGCTGTAATTTAGCGGCGAACGGTAATGAGCACGCGCGATAAAAAAGCGCACGACCTCGGCATCGTACTGCGCCAATACTTCACGGATCGTAAAGAAATTGTTCAACGACTTCGACATCTTCTCATTGTCGATCTGCACATAGCCGTTGTGCATCCAGTAATTGACGAACGTTTGTCCGGTCGCAGCTTCACTCTGCGCGATCTCGTTCTCGTGGTGCGGAAACTGCAGGTCCTGACCGCCGCCATGAATGTCGAACCGATCGCCGAGCAACGTGCAACCCATGGCCGAGCATTCGATGTGCCAGCCGGGGCGCCCGCGGCCGTACTTCGAATCCCAGCCGGTGTCGGCCGGCTCGTCCGGCTTCGCCTGTTTCCAAAGCACAAAGTCGAGGGGGTCCTGCTTCGCGTCGTTCGCCGCGACGCGTTCGCCCGCGCGCAGATCCTCGAGCGACTTGCCCGAGAGCTTGCCGTAGCCGGCGAACTTGCGCACCGCGTAATTCACGTCGCCGTCGCTCGCCTGGTACGCGTAGCCGTTCGCTTCGAGCCTCTCGATCATGCCGAGCATCTGCGGAATGAAATCGGTGGCGCGCGGCTCGATATCGGGCCGCTCGATGCCGAGCGCATCCGCGTCTTCGTGCAACGCCGCGATGAAGCGATCGGTCAGCGATTTGATCGTCTCGCCGTTCTCCACCGCGCGCCGGATGATCTTGTCGTCGATGTCGGTGATGTTGCGCACATAGGTCACTTCGTAACCGAGCGTGCGCAGCCACCGCTGTACGATATCGAACACGACCATCACCCGCGCGTGACCGACGTGACAATAGTCGTACACGGTCATCCCGCAGACGTACATCCGTACAACGCCCTCTTGCAGCGGCACGAAAGTTTGCTTGTCACGCGCGAGCGTGTTGTAGATGCGCAGTGATTCCATAGAGAACGGTGCGTGGGCCGAAAGAAATCCGCAATGTGTTTCGTGCTGTTTCGCGTGTGCCGCGCCCCACAGGCACACTGGCGGGAGCGTCATATACAGCAACAAGCACAGCAGCAAACCGGTGCACCTGGTGCGGCGGTCAGACTGCGATCAAGGCGGAGACGACCACGAGTGGCGAAAAGACAGTCGGCGGTTCGACGGAACGCGCAGACCTTTTGTTAGAATGGCTCGGAGTATAACATCCAGACCTGAGCCTATGAAACCTTCCAGTGGCCGCGCGCGCAGCGCTGCGACCCTCGCCGCGACGGCCTTGAGGAGTGTCTCCCTCGGCGCCACTCTCGGCCTCGCCCTCACGGTCTTGCCGGTCACTGCCGCGTACGCGCAGAAAGCCGGCACGCTGCCGACAGGCCCCGCTGTGCGCGACAACACGCCGGAGATCGACGCGTCGATCGCGCAGAAGAACTGGGAAGCCTCGTTGACGCAACTCGACGCGCGCATCGCGTCGAATCCGCACGACGCGCAGGCCAAATTCAAGCGCGGCACCGTGCTGGCCCACCTGAATCGCGACGACGAAGCGATCGCCGCGTTCACGGAGCTGACGCAGCTGTATCCGGAACTGCCCGAGCCGTACAACAACCTCGCCGCGCTCTATGCGAAACACGGCCGCTATGCCGAAGCCCGCGCCGCGCTCGAAACGGCGACCAAGGTGAATCCGGGCTACGGTCTCGCCTACGAGAATCTCGGCGACCTGTATCTGCGTATGGCCGACGCAGCGTACCGCCGCGCGCAAGGCCTCGGCAAGGCGAGCGCCACGACCTCGCAACGCCTCGCCGACATCGAGAAGATCGTCTCGCCGCCCAAAACGAAAACGCCGCCTGCGAAGAAAGCCGCCGTCACCCCCGGCGAGGACTACACCAGACGCGCCACGTCGAACATGACGGAGACGCCGAGCTTCCAGTTCGGCGGCGCGAACGGCTCGCTCGCCATGCCGCCCTACATGGCGCCGTCGAACTAGGCCCGCCACCGTTTTCGCCAATACGTTTTTTCCAACCCTGAGGACTTTCATGAAATGGTTGATGTTGGCGCTCGGCAGCGCCGCCCTGATCGCAAACGCACCCGCATTTGCCCAGTCCGGCTCGCAAGCCGCGCATCCGTCTGTCCTCTTCAAGACATCGGAAGGCGACATCCGCGTCGAGTTGTATCCTGAGAAGGCGCCCAAGACTGTCGCCAACTTCCTCGACTACGTGAAATCCGGCCAGTACAGCGGCACGATCTTTCATCGTGTGATTCGCGGCTTCATGATTCAGGGCGGCGGCTATACCCAGAGCTTCGCCGAAAAGCCGACGCGCGCGCCGATTCCTCTCGAAAGCCGTAACGGCCTGAAGAACACCGTCGGCACGCTCGCCATGGCCCGCACCAGCGATCCGAATTCCGCCACCGCGCAATTCTTCATCAACACGGTGGACAACGCCGGTCTCGACTATCCGAATCCGGACGGCAACGGCTACGCGGTGTTCGGCAAGGTCACAGGCGGCATGGACGTCGTGAAGAAGATCGAGGGCACGCCCACCACCACGCGCGGGCCGATGAGCGACGTGCCGCAAAAGGCAGTCGTGATCGAGTCGGCAACGGTTGTCGGCAAGTAAGCGCACAACAACAGGCAAGCGCCAGATCTACGCTCCGGCGCGGCCCGCCGTCATTTCATGTGACGGCGCGCCGCGCCTTTTATCCACCCCGTTCATTCATCAAGGGATTCCATCATGGTTGAACTGCACACGAACCACGGCGTCATCAAACTCGAACTGGACGCTGAAAAGGCGCCGAAGTCGGTCGAGAACTTCCTCAACTACGTGAAGGCGGGTCACTACGACAACACGGTGTTCCACCGCGTGATCGACGGCTTCATGATCCAGGGCGGCGGCTTCGAACCCGGCATGAAGCAGAAGCCGACGGCCGAGCCGATCACCAACGAAGCGAACAACGGTCTGAAGAACGTGACCGGCTCGGTCGCGATGGCTCGCACGAACGACCCGCACTCGGCAACCGCACAATTCTTCATCAACGTGAACGACAACGACTTCCTGAACCACTCGTCGCCGACGCCGCAGGGCTGGGGCTACGCCGTGTTCGGCAAGGTGGTCGAAGGGCTCGACATCGTCGAAAAGATCAAGAAGGTGAAGACCGGCTCGAAGGGCTTCCATCAGGACGTGCCGGTCGACGACGTCGTGATCGAGAAAGCAGTGATCGTCGACTAAGGTCGGCTCGTTTGAACCGAAGTTTGAACTGATATCAGGCACCTTCAATGCTGCAAGAAACGCCGCTGCGAAGCGTCGCCGCGGGCGTGCCTGGCGAGGGCAAACGCCCGCACGCCGCACGCCCGTTTTTTTTCCTCTCCGATATTCATCTGAGCGAGGCGATCCCGCGCACGGTCGCCGCGTTCGAACACTTTGTCCGCGTCACCGCCGAGCAGGCGGATTCGGTCTTCATTCTCGGCGATCTGTTCGAGTACTGGATCGGCGACGACATGCTCGTCGAACCGTTCGTGGCGCGCATGGCGGCCTTGCTGCACACGCTGTCCGAGCGCGGCATTGCGCTTTACATCATGCACGGCAATCGCGATTTTCTGCTGGGCAAGCGTTTCATGAAAGCGGCCGGCGCAATCTGGCTACCCGATCCGTTCGTGATCACCGCATTCGGCACGCGCATTGCGCTCGCGCACGGCGACGGGCTGTGTACAGCCGATCACGGCTATCAGCTGTTTCGGCACTTTGCGCGCAGCGGTGTCGCGCAGATACTGTTTCTCGCGTGGCCGTTTCGCTGGCGCCGGGCGCTCGCGGAACGCATGCGCTCGAAGAGCGAAGAAGGTCGCTCGCGCCCTGTTTCGTCAAAGTACGACGTAACGGCGAAAGCCGTGGCGGCGCTATTCAAGTCGACGAAAACGGCCACGATCATTCATGGGCACACGCATCGGCCGGCACGGCATCGCGAACCGGGCGGCACGCGCTGGGTCCTGCCCGATTGGGATCTCGACCACGGCGCGCGCCGTGGCGGTTATCTGCGGATCGACGCGGAAGGAATCCGGGCATTGCCGCTCGATTGAAACGAGCCTGAAGCACGCCATCAGGGCAAGCGCGTTAGCGCTCCGCCACCGACCCTTCGACTTTTCCTGCAATCGCGTCCGACAGACGCCGCAGATCGAGCAGCGCCGCATCGGCGCCTTGCAGTCCTTCCAGGCTGCTCCCCAACCGCTCCAGTGCGACGACGATTTCATCGATACGCTGAGCCTGCGTGGCCGCGTGATCGATCAGCCCGTGAATCGCCAGCGACACCGGATCGTCCGCGTTCGGCGTGATGCCGTACGCACAAAACGCGCTGCGTTCCGGAGCGGCCTTCGACTCGCGCCCCGCGCCGTTCGCGGACGCGCCCGCCTCGGCGGAAGCCGTGGCAGCGCCCGCCGGGACGATAATCCGCGCCGGATTGCCCACCGCTGTGCCGCGTGCCGGCACCGGTTTGGTGACTACCGCGTTCGAACCGATCTTCGCGTCCGCGCCGATCGTAAAGCCGCCGAGCACCTTCGCCCCCGCGCCGACGATTACGCCGCGCTCGAGCGTCGGATGACGCTTGGCGCCTCGCGTGAGCGAGGTGCCGCCGAGCGTCACACCCTGATAGATCGTGCAGTCGTCGCCGATTTGCGCGGTTTCGCCGACCACGACGCCCATCCCATGGTCGATGAACACGCGGCGGCCTACCGTCGCGCCCGGATGAATCTCAATGCCGGTCATGAAGCGCGCCATCTGCGAGATGAAACGCGCGAGCCAGCGGCGCTTTGCGCGCCAGCAAGCATGTGCGAGCCGGTGCAGCACGAGTGCGTGCAGCCCCGGATAACACGTGAGGACTTCCCAGGCGCTGCGGGCGGCGGGATCGCGCTCGCGGATCGTGGCGATGTCTTCGCGAAGTCTCGTGAACATGGCAGGGATGTGGTTGTAGGGGAGAAAACCGTCGACGCGGACAAACCGCACGCGACGGATGCCTGCCGCATAGCAGAGCGGCAGCTTTGCTTAGAACGTTTCGAGCGATTGTAGGTCGATTGCGCCGAACTTGCCGGAAGCCCACGCTGCCGGCAGGGGCGCAAGGCCGTCGCGGGGGCCGTCGCGGGGGCCGTTGGTCAGGCCGCTCTTTGGTGCATCGAGTTGCCGCCCGCATCCTGGGCTTGCGGCCCGGCGGCCCAATGGCCCGATGCCTCGATGGCCCGATGGCCCATGCCTCGATGCCTCGATGCCTCGATGTCCCGATGCCTCGACAGCCCGATAGCCCGATGGCCTGGTTAAGAGTCGTCGCCACCCGGGCGTTTGGTCTTCAGCAGAATGTGCTTGGCGATGCCGCGCACGATGTTCACTTCCTCGCGCTCCAGCCCGGAACGCGCGAATAGCCGCCGCAGCCGCGACATCAGCTTCTTCGGATTGGCGGGATCGAGAAAATCGAGCGCGACCAGCGCACTTTCCAAATGCGCGTACATGCTTTCGATTTCGTCGCTCGCCGCCCGTGCACCGACCGGCTCGCCCTGCCCCGCGGGTGTCTGAACCACCGCGGGCACGGCGTCGTCCGCGGCAAGGTACGCCGTGCGCAATTCATACGACAGCACCTGCACGGCCTGCGCCAGATTGAGAGAACTGTAGGCCGGATTGGCCGGAATGTGCGCGAGCGCGCTGCAGCGTTCGACGTCCTCGTTCGACAAACCGGTGCGCTCGTTACCGAACACGAGTGCGATCTCGCCGTGTACCGCATGCTCGCGCGCAACACTTGCGGCAGCACGCGGCGTCAGTTGCGGCGGCCCGTATTCGCGCAGCCGCGCGGTCAGCGCGATCGACCAATGCACGCCGTTCAACGCATCGGCCAGCGTCGGCACGACGTGCGCGGACGCCAGCACGTCATCGGCGCCGCTCGCCATAGCGATGGCTTCCGGATCGCTCTGCACGTGCGGCACGCGCGGCGACACCAGCACGAGGCGCGAAAAACCCATGGTTTTCAGCGCGCGCGCCGCCGCCCCCACGTTGCCGGGATGACTCGGTTCGACGAGTACGAAGCGGGTCGACGTGAAACCGCCGCGCAGATCCATGACAGCAGGATCGGAAGAATGGTGGGTGTGGTCCACGATGAAATTCGGCAAGCTGAAAGAACGCGTATGGTAGCGCCAACCGCGGCCGGCTCCGAATCGCACGCGCTGGGTGCACGAACGCAGCCAATGCCGCGTGCGCTGCCGGAGCGTCCCGGACTCAGGTAAAATACCAAAATTCGCGCCGTCTTCGTACGAGCGCCTCGTTCTTATTCAATTTGTCTCCGTCGGCGGAATGCGCACCAGGTCCTGTATCGGACGTGCGTTCCGTGTTGTTTCCGCGTTTAGTTTGCGCTCAGTTTGCGCGTCGTTCGCGCTTAATTGCAGCTCATTCATCGCTCATTTACCGGCAAGCAGCCGAGCTGCCCCGGCACAAGGATCCAGGCTCATGCATCCCATGCTCAATATCGCTGTGAAGGCCGCGCGCCGCGCAGCACAGATCATCAACCGCGCGTCGCTCGACCTCGATCTGCTCCAGGTCAGCAAGAAACAGCACAACGATTTCGTCACGGAGGTCGACAAAGCGTCTGAAGCGGCGATTATCGACACGCTGAAGACCGCTTACCCCGATCACGCGATTCTCGCCGAAGAATCCGGTCTGTCGGATAACGAATCCGAATTTCAGTGGATCATCGATCCGCTCGACGGCACCACCAACTTCATTCACGGTTTCCAGTATTACTGCGTGTCGATCGCGCTCGCGCACAAGGGCGTCGTGTCGCAGGCGGTGGTCTACGATCCGACCCGCAACGACCTGTTCACCGCCTCGCGCGGCCGCGGCGCGTACCTGAACGACCGCCGGATCCGCGTGGCCAAGCGCGACCGTCTGGCCGACGGCCTGATCGGCACGGGCTTCCCGTTCCGCGAAAAGGACGGCATCGAAGCCTATAGCCGCCAGTTCGCCGAAATGACCGAGGCTTGTGCCGGCCTGCGCCGTCCGGGCGCTGCCGCGCTGGATCTCGCGAACGTCGCCGCGGGCCGCATGGACGGCTTCTTCGAGCAGGGTCTGAGTCCGTGGGACGTCGCCGCCGGCAGCCTGCTGATCACGGAAGCCGGCGGTCTGGTGGGCAACTACACGGGCGACTCGGACTTCCTGCACGTGGGCGAAATCGTCGCCGGCAATCCGAAGGTGTATGCACAAATGATCCCTATCCTGTCGCGCTTCAGCCGTACCCGCCAGAAGCCGGCCTAAGGCCCGTTGTCCGGCGGATTGCGCGCCGGCCCCAGATAGCACGACAAAGCGGCTTCGGCCGCTTTTTTGTTGGCGCGCCTGCATGCGGCGGGCGTTCGTGCTACAAAGCGGGAAGCCGCGCCGGCGCGCCTCGAAAGATCAGGTGTGTGGCGCACGTTTTTGCACCGCCCCGCTTTGCGCGCGAGTGCCGCGCAGCTTCCAATCCGCTTCATGAAAAAAGGCTTTTACACAATCATCGCGGCGCAGTTCATTTCGTCGCTCGCGGACAATGCACTGTTGATCGCCGCCATCGCGTTGCTGTCGGTGATCCGCTCGGCCGCCTGGGTCACGCCCCTCCTGCAGATTTTCTTCACCGTCTCATACGTCCTGCTCGCGCCGTTCGTCGGCGCGTTCGCCGATGCAATGCAAAAGCGGCACGTAATGTTCATCTCGAACGCGCTGAAGGCGAGCGGCTGCCTGATGATGATCGCCGGCGTTCATCCGATGATCGCGTACGGCGTGGTCGGCTTCGGCGCGGCCGCCTATTCGCCGGCCAAGTACGGCATTCTCACGGAATTGCTGCCCGCCGAAACACTCGTCAAGGCGAACGCTTGGCTCGAGTCGGCCACGGTGCTGTCGACCATCGTCGGCACGATGGTCGGCGGCGCGTTGATCAGCACCTTCGCGGAGAAATTCGTCGCGCATGCACATCTGCCGTTGATCCGCTCCGCCGCCGATCTGGCGATGTTCGCGGTGATGGTGACCTACGCGATCGCCGCCGCGATCAACATCTTCATTCCCGATACCGGCGCACGCTATCCGAACCGTCTGACGGAGCCGAAGAAGCTGGTCGGCGACTTTGTGAACTGCTTCAACGTGTTGTGGGCCGACAAGCTCGCGCAGATCGCGCTGTGGGTGACGACGCTGATGTGGGGCGGCGCGGTCACGCTGCAATTGCTGGTGCTCAAATGGGCCAACGTGAACCTCGGGCTGTCGCTGTCCAAAGCGGCGGTGATGCAAGGCGTCACGGGTCTCGGCATTGCAGTCGGCGCGGCCGCCGCGGCCGCATGGATACCCTTGCGCCGCTCGCTGCGTGTGCTGCCGGTCGGCATTCTCACCGGCGCGGTCGCGATCGCCGTGGCGTTCTACAACAAGGACCTGTTTCCCGCGGGTGCAGGCATCCGCATCGGCTCGTACGTCGCGCCGTTCTATATCCTGCTCGCCTATCCGCTGATGATCCTGCTCGGCGCGCTATCCGGTTTTTTTATCGTGCCGATGAACGCGATTCTCCAGCACCGCGGCGCGACGCTGCTCTCCGCCGGGCATTCGATCGCGGTGCAGAATTTCAACCAGAATCTGGCCGTGCTGCTGATGCTCGGCGCCTACGCGCTGCTGTTGACGGCGAAGATGCCGGCGCAATGGATCATCGTCGTCTTCGGCAGCTTCGTGACGTTCATGATGTGGCTCGCGAAACGGCGCAGCGCGGTAAATGAACGCACGGTGGACATGCGGGCGCTGGTCGAAGAGTGACGGTGCGAAATTTCGCGTAACGGCGCGCGCTTTGGGATACGGATTGGCCGTTCGGCCAGGGTCCGTTCACCGCGCCGGCAGGTTAAACTCACGCCCTGAACAGCTAACGCAAAAAGACACCGAGGATGGGCATTCAAACCGCAGCGGCCAATGACGTCGCACAACACACGCCAATGATGCAGCAGTATTTACGCATCAAGGCGGACCATCCGGGCACGCTGGTGTTCTACCGGATGGGCGACTTCTACGAACTCTTTTTCGAAGACGCGGAAAAGGCCGCACGTCTGCTCGATTTAACACTGACGCAGCGTGGCGCATCGGCGGGTAATCCGATCAAAATGGCGGGCGTACCGCACCACGCGGTCGAACAGTATCTGGCCAAGCTCGTGAAGCTCGGCGAATCCGTCGCGATTTGCGAACAGATCGGCGATCCGGCCACCTCGAAAGGTCCGGTCGAGCGCAAAGTGGTGCGAGTCGTCACGCCGGGCACGCTGACGGATGCCGCGCTGCTGTCGGATAAGAATGACGTCTACCTGCTCGCGATGTGCGTCGCGCATAACCGCCGCGGCGTCGCGACCAGCGTCGGGCTCGCGTGGCTGAATCTGGCGAGCGGCGCGTTGCGCCTCGCGGAAGTCGCACCAGATCAGGTCGCCGCCGCGCTCGAGCGGATTCGTCCCGCGGAAATCCTCGTGGCCGATACGTCTGCCGACTCCGCAAGCTGGCAGCCGCCGGTCAATGCCGGAGCCCTCACCCGCGTGCCGGTGTGGCACTTCGATATCGCGTCGGGCACGCAACGCTTGTGCGACCAGCTGGAAGTAGCCGGGCTCGACGGCTTCGGCGCGCATTCGCTGACAAGCGCATGCGGCGCGGCCGGTGCGTTGCTGCTGTATGCGGCGGCTACGCAAGGTCAGCAATTGCGCCATGTGCGCAGCCTGAAAGTCGAATACGAATCCGAATACATCGGCCTCGACCCCGCCACCCGTCGCAACCTCGAACTCACGGAAACGCTGCGCGGCACTGAATCGCCAACGCTGTGTTCGCTGCTCGACACCTGCTGCACGACGATGGGCAGCCGCCTGTTGCGTCACTGGCTGCATCATCCGCCGCGCGAGGCCGCGATTGCGCAAGCGCGCCAACAGGCGATCGGCGCATTGCTCGACGCGCCGGCCGGCGCGAGCGTCGATTCGCTGCGCGGCGCGTTGCGGCAGATTTCCGATATCGAACGAATCACTGGGCGTCTGGCGCTGCTGTCGGCGCGGCCCCGCGATCTGTCGAGTCTGCGCGATACGTTCATTGCGTTGCCCGAACTGCGCACGCAGCTCGCGATCATCTCGTCTAATGCAGATTCGCTGGCGCGCATCGACGCGTCGCTGGAACCGCCGCAAGCATGTGTCGAACTGCTCAAGCTTGCGGTCGCCGAGGAGCCCGCCGCGATGGTGCGCGACGGCGGTGTGATCGCGCGCGGCTACGATGCGGAACTCGACGAGTTGCGAGATATTTCGGAGAATTGCGGGCAATTCCTGATCGACCTCGAAACGCGCGAACGGGCACGCACCGGCATCGGCAATCTGCGCGTCGAGTACAACAAGGTGCACGGCTTCTATATCGAAGTCACGCGCGGCCAGACCGACAAGGTGCCGGACGACTACCGCCGCCGTCAGACGCTGAAGAACGCCGAGCGTTACATCACGCCTGAACTGAAAACCTTCGAGGACAAGGCACTGTCCGCCCAGGAGCGCGCGCTGGCCCGCGAACGCTCGCTGTACGACGCGTTGCTGCAAGCGCTGCTACCGTTTATCGCGGACTGTCAGCGCGTTGCCGCAGCGCTCGCCGAGCTGGATCTGCTGGCGGCATTCGCCGAACGCGCTCGCGCGCTCGACTGGGTCGCACCGACGTTCTCGCCGACCGCCGGCATCGAAATCGAACAGGGCCGCCACCCGGTCGTCGAGGCGCAGGTCGAGCAGTTCATCGCCAACGACTGCACGCTCACGCCGGAGCGCAAACTGCTGCTGATCACCGGCCCGAACATGGGCGGTAAGTCGACTTTCATGCGGCAGACCGCGTTGATCGCGTTGCTCGCGTATGTGGGAAGTTATGTGCCGGCACGGCGCGCCGCCTTCGGGCCGATCGACCGCATCTTCACGCGTATCGGCGCGGCCGACGATCTGGCGGGCGGGCGTTCGACCTTCATGGTCGAGATGACGGAAGCCGCCGCGATCCTGAACGATGCGACGCCGCAAAGCCTCGTGCTGATGGATGAAATCGGCCGCGGCACCTCGACTTTCGACGGTCTCGCGCTGGCGTGGGCGATCGCGCGGCATCTACTCGCGCACAACGGCTGCCACACGCTGTTCGCGACCCACTACTTCGAGTTGACGCAGTTGCCCGCCGAGTTTCCGCATGCGGCCAACGTTCACTTGTCGGCGGTCGAGCATGGGCACGGCATCGTGTTCCTGCACGCGGTCAGCGAAGGGCCGGCGAATCAGAGCTATGGTCTGCAGGTCGCGCAACTGGCCGGCGTGCCGAACGCGGTAATTCGCGCCGCGCGCAAGCATCTCGCGCATCTCGAACAGCAATCGGCGGCGCAGCCCGCGCCGCAACTCGATCTGTTCGCGGCACCCATGCCAATGCTGCTCGAAGACGCCGACGACGAATCCGACGTCAAGCCAGGCACGGCGGCGGCGGCGCCGGCGCCGGCCATGCAGGCACTCGTCGAGCGCCTGCGCGCAATCGACCCGAACGATTTGCGCCCGCGCGAAGCGCTCGATCTGCTGTACGAACTGCACGACCTGGCCGCCGCGCCGGATGCGGATCATTGACACACGAAGGCCCTCGCAGCGCCCGCGCACACTTTGCGCGGCGCTGACCGTTGCCCTGACCCTGACGCTTGCGGGCGGCGGTATACGGCTCGCACATGCGCAAGCGCGTTTCGAGTTCGCGATCATCGCCGGCACGATGCAAAGTCCCGCGGACGAAGCGCCGACACAACGGCTGATCGACGCGATCGGCCGTGACCGCGAGATATCTTTCGTCGTCTACGACGGCAACCTGAAGGGCGCGAAAGAAGCTTGCCGCGACGCGTTATACGAACGGCGTCACGCGCTGCTCGAAACGTCGCGGCCCGCCCTCTTCTTCATTCCGGGCCAACACGACTGGACCGACTGCGGCACCGCCGAGGCCGGCGGCTTCGATCCGGTCGAACGGCTCGATCAGCTGCGCCAGACGCTGTTCGGCGACGCCACGTCGATGGGCCAGAACCCGATCGCGTTGACGCGCGAAAGCGAGGTGTCGCGCTTTCGCCCGTTTCGCGAGAACGTGCGCTGGCAAGTTGGCGATACGGTTTTCGTCGGCCTGAATGCGCCGAGTCCTAACAATCACTATCTGACGGCGGGCGGGCGCAACGGCGAATTCGAAGATCGTGTGATCGCCAACGCGTTCTGGCTCGAACATGCCGCCGAATACGCGAAACGGCGCGACGCGCGCGCGATTGTCGTGTTCATTCAGGGCGATCCCGAGGCGGAGCGTTACGAACGGCCTGACCGTTTCGCATGGCTGCGCTTTACGCGCAACGCGCGCCGGGACGGCTTTCTGGAATTCAAACGCAGCCTTGTCAAACTCGCGCAGATTTTTCACGGACCGGTGCTGCTGATTCATTGCGACGACGAGCGCGCGAGCGCCGGCTTCGTGATCGATCAGCCGTTACGCAATGACAAGGGGATGCTGGTAACGAATCTCACGCGTGTCGCGCTTGCGCCGCATGATCGTCTTAACCAGTGGATTCGAATTGAAGCGGATCTCGGCAAGAAGCCGCCGTTCCGCGTAAGTGTGCGCGACGTGCCCAAGCAGATGCCGATGCCCACGGCGCAACCGGCGCCAACGCATGAGGAGCCGGCAGCGTCGATGCCGACTGTACCGGCGCTTGGCCCCGCTTCGGAGTTGCCGCCTTTGTTGCAGATGCCGGGGCAGCCACAATTGGATCAAAAGCAGCTGGATCAGAGGCAGCTGGACCAACAGCAACTGGATCAGCAACGCCACGCGCCGGTGGACGAAAACGGGAATGCTCCCGCCTCGACCGCCCTGCCTCATACATCAACAAGCGCACCGGGTGCGCCAGGCATTCCCGGTGCGCCGGCCAGTTCAGTGCAGCGTGGGCCCTGACTTGCCGTCTTCTTCGTCGTCTTCGTCTTCGTCGAGGACTTCTAGGCCGTCAGCGCCGTGCGCATGTTCGTGCTGGATTTCGTCTTCGGTTGCCGGACGCACGTCTTTGACCGTCAGCGCGAAGCGCAGCGCCATGCCGGCGAGCGGATGGTTGCCGTCAAGCACGACTTTGTCTTCCGCGACGTCGGTCACCACGTAGACGAGCGAATCGAGGTCTTCGTCGCCTTCTTCCGGCGTGCCTTCGAACTGCATGCCGACTTCGAGCGGTTCCGGGAAGCGATCGCGCGGCTCGATCTTCACGAGGTCGGGATCATACTCACCGAACGCGTCTTGCGGCTCGAGCTGGATCTGGGTCTCGAAGCCGGCCTCGTGGCCGTCGAGCTCTTCCTCGATCTTGGGGAACGTGCCATCATAGCCGCCGTGCAGATAGACCATCGGCTCGTCGCTTTCTTCAATCAGATTGCCCTGCGCATCCGACAGCTTGTAAGCGACCGACACGACGGTGTTCTTTACGATTTTCATTCGATTCTCCAGAATACAACTCACATTATACGATGCCCAAGCGGCCCACTGACCACCCGGCCGACACAGCTTCGGCACGGAATTCTTCACCGGCTTCAAAGCCGGTTCTGCCGCCCTCGCCTGACACGCCAACGCCGCTGCTCGGCAATCTGACGCCGTCGCAATTCATGCGCCGCTACTGGCAGAAGAAGCCCCTGCTGATCCGCCAGGCGATCCCGAAGGTCGAGGCGCCGCTGTCGCGCGACGAATTTTTCGATCTGGCGGATAAAGACGAAGTCGAAGCGCGCCTGATCACGCACTTTCGCAATAAATGGCAACTGGAGCACGGCCCGTTCGCGGCCGACGAACTGCCGTCGGTCACGCAGCGCGCATGGACGCTGCTCGTGCAAGGCGTGGACCTTTACGACGATCGCGCGCGGGCGTTGCTCGACCGCTTCCGCTTCGTGCCGGATGCGCGCCTGGACGACCTGATGATTTCGTACGCGACCGACGGCGGCGGCGTGGGCCCGCACTTCGATTCTTATGACGTGTTTCTGTTGCAGGTCAAAGGCAAGCGCCGCTGGCGCATCGGCGCGCAGAAGGACCTGACGCTGCAGCCCGGACTGCCGTTGAAAGTTCTACAGCACTTCGAAGCGGAAGAGGAATGGCTGCTCGAGCCCGGCGACATGCTGTATCTGCCGCCGCATATCGCGCATGACGGTGTCGCGGAAGGCGAGTGCATGACCTGCTCGATCGGCTTTCGCGCGCCGTCGGCGAGCGAGCTGACCGCGCAATTCCTCTACCACCTCGCCGAGCGCGGCGAGTCGGCCGTGCAACCCAATGTGCTTTATCGCGATCCGCAGCAACCCGCTGTCGACCGGCCGGCAGAATTACCGGCGGCGCTGATCGAAAGAGTTGGAGCGATCCTTGCTGATGTCAAATGGAATGAGCAGGACATCGCATCGTTCCTCGGCTCATATCTCAGCGAACCGAAGCCGAGTGTCGTCTTCGATCCTCCGCAGCGGCCCCTCAACGAGGCCCGTTTCATCAGCCAGGCATCGAAGTCCGGCGTGCGACTGGATCGCAAGACCAGTTTGTTGTACAACCGCCGTTTTTTCTTCGTAAATGGAGAGGAAACAGTGTTTGCTGGCGGGAAAAAGTGGTTGTTTGACCTCGCCGATCGGCGGTCTATGAGTGCGAAACGCTTTGTAACACTCTCATACGATTCGTCGGTGACAGCACTGCTGCACGAGTGGTATCGTGCGGGCTGGATACAAGTGGGCGAGCTTGTGTAACTCTGCCTGCTTGTCATACCGTACTGTGAAATTTTGTATGAGAAAGACAACGTATTGACCCCGGATTGATCGACTGTCAGTACGAAAGTGCATATAATTTCCGCCCAAGCCGTAGGGAAGATTCGCGCTCGCCAAAAAGAGCGTCTCCACCAGCGGCCCAGGTCGGTGTTGGAGCACATTACCGGTATTATTTTGCGCTGTTGCTTACCTTTAACCATAAAAGGACGTGATCATGAAGAAATCCCTCCTCGTAGCATCCCTGTTGGCAGCTGTGGCACTGGCTGCATGCAACAAGAGCAGCGACCAAGCTGCAGCTCCGGCTAGCGACGCAGCTGCTGCTTCGGCACCGGCTGCTGCTGCTTCGGAACCAGCTGCTGCTGCTTCGGGTGCGGCTGCTGCTGCGAGCGATGCTGCTGCTTCGGCTCCTGCCGCTGCTTCGGACGCAGGCGCTGCTGCTTCGGCTGCTGCTCCGGCTTCGGGCGCAAGCCAGTAAGCTGTCGCATAGGGTTCGCCTCTGGGCGAAAACTGTATCGGGAAATCAAGGTGATTTCCCGGACAGTAAGGCAAAACGCCACGGATTCACATCCGTGGCGTTTTGTCATTTAAGGGCCGTTTTTTATAACGGCGCCCACTACGTCGTTGACTGAGCCGGCGTTGCATTCTCTTCAAAAAACTCGCGCACAACATCGATCTCGCGAGTGCGTTTGAATGG
Source organism: Paraburkholderia lacunae (assembly GCF_003353175.1). Classification (GTDB taxonomy): domain Bacteria; phylum Pseudomonadota; class Gammaproteobacteria; order Burkholderiales; family Burkholderiaceae; genus Paraburkholderia; species Paraburkholderia lacunae. The sequence goes on from NZ_QHKS01000027.1 coordinate 27,933, forward strand.
CGGCAGGCTCTGCCAGATACGGCGCCCATACGGCTTGTCGACGAGCCGGGTATCGCAGATCATCAGCACGCCGCGATCGGTCTCAGCGCGAATCAGGCGCCCTGCGCCCTGCTTGAGCGTAATCACAGCCTGCGGCAACTGATGAACGGCGAACGGGCTCAACCCTTTCTTCGTCAGCGCGTCGAGCCGCGCCGACAACACCGGATCGTCAGGCGGCGCGAATGGCAGCTTGTCGATCACGACCAGCGACAGCGCATCGCCGCGCACATCCACACCTTCCCAGAAACTCTGACTGCCCACCAGAATCGCATTGCCGTAGGAGCGGAAGCGGTCGAGCAACTCCGTGCGGCTCGCGTCGCCCTGTACGAGCAACGGGTAATTCCAGCCACGCGCTTCGATCGTATCGCGCAGCTTGGCCGAGATACGGTCGACCGCGCGCAGCGTCGTGCACAGCATGAACACGCCGCCACCCGATGCTTCGATCGCGGGCAACGCGGCGTCGAACACGGCGTCGGTGAACATCGGTGACGAAGGCTGCGGCAAATTGCGAGGTACGTACAGGAGCCCTTGCGTCGGGTAGTCGAAAGGACTCGGCAGCGTCATCGAACGTTTCGCATTCAGGCCCATCTGCGCCGCGTAGTGCGTGAAGTCGCCGCGCACCGACAAGGTGGCCGACGTGAAGATCCATGCGCGCGGCACGCCGGCACGCTGCCTGGCGAAGATCGGCGCGACCGACAGCGGTGTTTCGTGCAACTGCACCGTATGTGAAAAAACTTCGATCCAGCGCACCTTTTCATTCGGATCGACGCGTTCTCCCCTGGCATCCGCCGCGGCGGCGTCAGCGGCTTCGCGCTCGGTTTCGGTGGGCGGCGTGGTCCAGCCCGCGAGCACGCCTTGCAGTTCGCGAGCACGGCGCAAACACGCGCCGATGGATTCGGCGCGCTCGGCCTGGGCAGCCAACGCGGACGCCAATGCATCGAGTTCGGTTTCGAGCGTTTCGAGCGCGGGGAACAGCGGATGATCGTCGGGCAACTGACCAATCGACAGGCGCACCGAGTCTTCCTTGAAAGCGAGCCGCACGTCGCGCGCCGCGCGTTCGAGCGTCGCGCCCAGCTTCACCCAATCGATCGCCTCGCGCGCATGGCCCAAGCCTTCCGCCACCGAATCACGTGCGAGCTCGAGAAACTGCGCGGTCGACAGCGTCTCGCCGAAGAACAGCGTTGCGGTCTCCGGCAATTGATGCGCTTCGTCGAAGATGATCGTGTTGGCCGTGGGCAGCAATTCAGCCATGCCGGTATCGCGCAACATGATGTCGGCGAAAAACAGATGGTGATTGACCACCACGATATCGGCTTGCTGCGCCTCGCGCCGCGCCTGCATCACGAAGCACTCCTTGTAATGCGGGCACTCCTGGCCGAGACAATTGTCACGAGTCGACGTCACCATCGACCACACCGCCGCCGTTTCCGGCACGCTCGCGAGCTCGGCCTTGTCGCCGGTACGCGTGATCTTCGCGAAGCGGACGATGTCCTGCAGATACGAGGTTTCCTGACGCGAAGGCAGGCGTCCGTTGTCCGCGGTGCGCTGCAGGTAGTAATGGCACAGGTAGTTCGCACGACCTTTGAGCATCGCGACCGACACCGGCACGGCCAGCGCATCCCGCACGGTCGGAATATCGCGCTGAAAGAGCTGATCCTGCAAGTGCTTGGTACCGGTGGAGACGATCACCTTACCGCCCCACAGCATGGCGGGCACCAGATACGCATAGGTCTTGCCGGTGCCCGTCCCCGCCTCGACGATCAGCGTGTTTTCGCTGCCGTCGTGACCGCACGCTTCCTCGGTTGCCGAAGCTTCGCCGGCCGCAGAAGCTTCGGCTGCACCCTGCGCCGGCAGACGCCGCGCGGGACGCTTCTGCGCTTCGAACATCGCGGGCTCGGGCATGGCGCGGCCCGATGCCTCCATAGCCGCGGCCACGGCGCGCGCCATTTCGATCTGCGACGCGCGCGGTCGGTAACCGTCGATCTGACGCGCAAGCAGGCCGTCGGCGGCGAAGATATCGTCGAGCTCGGCGACGCGGCGCGGATTCAGCGCGGCGGCCAAGGTGGGCGCGCCGGCGCGGGCCGGCGCAGTGCCGGCCGCGGCGGCGTCATCGTCCGGGCTCGCGAGGGATGAAGTTGCAAGCGGTGAATTCAAGGCAAGCATTTCCTGCAAAGTCCGGCGCGTGCGACGCGACCCGGCGCCTGCCAGGCCGCGAACTCAGGCGCGCGCGTCCGGTTCGAGCTGCAATTGCAGCAAGATGATGGTGTCCTTGACTTTGAGTTTGCGCTTTTTCAGGCGCTGCAACTCGAAGTCGTCGATGCCGGGCTCATCCGACATTCGGTCGATCAAACGATCGAGCCCACTATGCTCCGATTCCAGTTGCAGAATTCGGTCGCGAAGTGTGTTCGCGTCGATGACGTGATGTTGATCGCGCATGCTCGCCTCCTCTCGTGAGCGGCACGGGCTGTGTGGTTCAACCCGATGCCTGAGGTTGCTATCCGGCTTAAAACGCGTTACGGCGACTACTACCCTGCTACAACCCAGCTGGCGCCAGCTACAGCGCGACTACTGCCCTTATTGCTGTTGCTGCTTTTGCTGCTGTTCGAGTTGCTGCTGCTGTTTCAACTGGTCCTGGCGTTTCTGTTCGGCCTTCTCGGCCGCCTGCTTCTGACGCGCCTCGACGTCGGCCTTGTGTTGCGCCGCGTCGGCCTGCTTCTTCTCGAAGCTCTGCTGTTTCTGGACGCGCTCCTGGGCCTTTTGCGCAGCCTGCCGATGCGCCTCGTCGAGCTTGCGCTGGAAGTCGGCCTGCTTCTGATCGTAGGCCTGGCTGTTGGCTGCGGCTTGCGACGGGCTGATGCCGCGCTGCGCCTGATCCAGCGCGTGCTGACGCTGCTTTTCCTGATAGGCCTGCGCGTTGGCGCTGCGCTGCGGCGCCTCGGCTGCGCGCTGCGCCTGATCGAGCTGATGCTGACGCTGCTTGTCCTCGTACGCCTGCGCGTTACGCGTGTCCTCCGCGGCGCGCTGCGGCGCGTTCGCTTCGTCCTGCGCGCGTTTGAGCGCCGCCTGTTCGTCACGCTGACGGGCCCGCGCCGCGCGTTGCTCGCCGTCGAGCGCGAGTTGCTCCTTGCGAATGTCGGCCTGCACCACACGCATCTTGTCGCGCGCCTTGCCGAGGCAGTAGTTCACCAGGAACTTGCTATAACAATCGTGCTCGGCGACGGCGTAGCGGTCGTTGTTCTCCTCGCTGCGCTGGTCCAGGACTTTTTGCCGCGCTTCGAAGCTGTTGGCGGAGATCTCCGCGCTGTCGGCACCCGTATTGTCCACAGCGCCCGAAGCCTGCGCGCTGGAAGCGGCCGCCGGCGCGAGACCACCCGCGGCCAACCCCGCACTGCCGCCGATCGGCGCTGCGGGCTGTTGCTGCGCCGAGGCCGGCGCACATACGGCGATCGAGGCGGTAATCGAGGCGGCGATGGCGCACGACACAAAAGTCGTCCCATTGGACATGCGCGCGAACGTGAACACGGATCGCGCCGCCGACATAAGCGAAGTGAGTAGCGACAGCGGCAAAAGTGACGGCAATTGTGACAAGCGAGAGACCAAGCGGGAGCCCAGGCGGTTGAGGAACAAGGAGATCGGCAACGTCGTAGATCGTCAACGGAACATGCCTGAAATTCTATCACCCTGCGATTGAGCCCTTTGGCATTTATGGCAAAATGCCCCGCTTCAGCAACCTGGCCGCAGTGCGCACGCCCGGCGTGCCCCGACGTGTCGTAGCGCGGCCTTTGATTGAGTCCGGCAGGAACACCAAGACCTTATGACGGAAACCGTAGCACTCAAGATCGTACAGCGCATCGCCGCCGAACTGTCCGTCCAGCCGCGCCAGGTCGCGGCCGCCGTGCAACTTCTCGACGAAGGAGCGACTGTTCCGTTCATCGCCCGCTACCGGAAGGAAGTGACCGACAACCTCGACGACACGCAACTGCGCAACCTCGAGGAACGCCTGCTGTATCTGCGCGAGCTGGAAGACCGGCGTGCCGCGATCATCGCCAGCATCGAAGAACAGGGCAAGCTCACCGACGAGCTGCGCGCCGCGATCGAAGGCGCGGACAGCAAGCAGGTTCTGGAAGACCTGTATCTCCCGTATAAGCCCAAGCGCCGCACGCGCGCGCAGATCGCCCGCGAAGCCGGCCTTCAGCCGCTTGCCGACGCGCTGCTGGCCAATCCCCTGCTCGACCCGCAAACCGAAGCCGCCGCTTACGTGGACGCCGAGAAAGGCGTCGCGGACGTCAAGGCCGCGCTCGACGGCGCGCGCGATATCCTTTCCGAACAATTCGGCGAAACCGCCGAACTGCTGGGCAAACTACGCGACTACCTGTTCAACCAGGGCGTGGTGTCGTCGAAGGTGGTCGAAGGCAAGGAAAACGCGGAAGAAGAAAAATTCCGCGACTACTACGACTATGCGGAAACCATCCGGACCGTACCGTCGCATCGCGCGCTGGCGCTGTTCCGCGGCCGCAACGCTGGCGTGCTGATGGTCAAGCTGGGCCTCGGCGAAGAACTCGACGCGCAGGTGCCGCATCCGGGCGAAGCGCTGATCGCGCGCCATTTCGGCATCGCCAATCAGAACCGGCCGGCCGACAAGTGGCTCTCCGACGTGTGCCGCTGGTGTTGGCGCGTGAAGGTGCAGCCGCACCTCGAAAACGAACTGCTGACCAATCTGCGCGACGAAGCCGAGCACGAAGCGATTCGCGTGTTCGCACGCAATCTGAAGGATCTGCTGCTGGCCGCGCCGGCGGGCCCGAAGGCCGTGATCGGCCTCGATCCGGGGCTGCGCACCGGCGTGAAGGTCGCCGTGGTCGACCGCACCGGCAAGGTGCTCGCCACCGACACGATCTATCCGCACGAGCCGCGCCGCGATTGGGACGGCTCGATCGCGAAACTCGCGCGCATCTGCGCGCAGACGCAAGCCGAGCTGATCAGTATCGGTAACGGCACGGCCTCGCGTGAGACGGACAAGCTCGCGAGCGAGCTGATCGCGCGTCATCCGGAATTCAAGCTGCAGAAGATCGTCGTGTCCGAGGCCGGCGCGTCGGTGTACTCGGCGTCGGAACTCGCGGCGAAGGAGTTCCCCGACATGGACGTGTCGCTGCGCGGTGCGGTGTCGATTGCGCGCCGTCTGCAGGACCCGCTCGCGGAACTCGTGAAGATCGAGCCGAAGGCAATCGGCGTCGGCCAGTATCAGCACGACGTGAATCAGCGCGAACTGGCGCGTTCGCTGGATGCCGTGGTCGAGGATTGCGTGAACGCGGTCGGCGTGGATGCGAATACCGCGTCGGTCGCACTGCTCGCGCGCGTGTCGGGTCTGAACGCGACACTCGCGCGCAACATCGTCGATTACCGCGATGCGAACGGCCCGTTCCCGTCGCGCGAACACCTGCGCAAGGTGCCGCGCCTGGGCGACAAGACATTCGAACAAGCCGCGGGCTTCCTGCGCATCAACAACGGCGAGAACCCGCTCGACCGCTCGTCGGTTCACCCGGAAGCGTATCCGGTCGTCGAACGGATGCTTGCGAAGATCAGCAAGCATGTCGGTGAAGTGCTCGGCAATCGCGACGCGCTGCGTGGTCTGTCGCCGGCGGAATTCGTCGACGAACGTTTCGGCCTGCCGACCGTGCGCGACATTCTTCTCGAACTCGAAAAGCCGGGCCGCGATCCGCGCCCCGAGTTCAAGACCGCAACTTTCCGCGAGGGCGTCGAGAAGGTTAGCGATCTGACGCCGGGCATGGTGCTCGAAGGCGTCGTGACGAACGTGGCAGCCTTTGGCGCGTTCATCGATGTCGGCGTGCATCAGGATGGTCTGGTGCACGTGTCGGCGATGTCGATCAAGTTCATCAAAGACCCGCACGAAGTGGTCAAGGCTGGTCAGATCGTCAAGGTGAAAGTGCTTGAGGTCGACGTCAAGCGTCAGCGGATTGCGCTGACGATGCGTCTGGACGACGAGTTCGGCGCAGCGGCGGCACCGCGCAGCGGCGGCGCCCAGCAGGATCGCGGCGGTTTCGGCCGTTCGAACGGCGGCGCACGCGGCGCACCGCAACAACGCTCCCGCGAGCCGGAAGCGGGCGGCGCGATGGCCGCTGCGTTTGCCAAGCTCAAGCAGAAGTAAGCACGCGCGTTCAGCGCGTGATGCACTCGCGCGCTGAACGCGCTGACGCTGACTCGCGAGATCAGGCGGCAAACAAAAAACCCACGCAAACTGCGTGGGTTTTTTTTCGCACCTCAACATGCGAGGCACGTTGAAACGAGGTTCGTCAGATCTCGATCTTCGTGCCGAGCTCCACGACCCGATTCGCTGGAATGCTGAAGAAGTCGGTCGGCTTGGCGGCGTTCTGATGCATCCACGCGAACACGCGTTCGCGCCACACCGACATCCCCGGCAATTGCGTCGGCACCACCGTTTCACGCGCGAGGAAGAATGACGTGTCCATCATCTCGAAGGTCATGTCGCGGGTGCGGCCCACCTCGAGCAACACGGCCTTCACGTCGGGCGTTTCATTGAAACCGTATGCCGCCTTGACGAGGTACAGACCGCCTTCGATATCCTTCACCGTCACACGTGCCGCGTCGTTCACGTACGGAATATCTCGCGTCACGAACGTCAGGAAGATGGTGCGCTCATGCAGAACCTTGTTGTGCTTGAGGTTGTGCAGCAGACTCACCGGCACGAGCGAATCGCTGCCGGTCAGATAGATCGCGGTACCCGACACGCGATGCGGCGGATGTGCGAGCAAACCTTGCAGGAAGGGCATCAGCGGAATACCGTCGGCGGCTGTGCGTTCCTTGACGATCATCCTGCCCTTGAACCACGTCATCAGCAGGAAGAACAGCAGCGCGCCAATACCGAGCGGCAGCCAACCGCCCTCTTCGACCTTCAGCAGATTGGCGCCGAAAAAGCCCAGATCGACCACCATGAACACCCCGATGATCAACGCCACGAGGAACTTGTTCCAGTTCCATACCTTCACCATCACGACGCAGGCGAGGACCGTGGTGATCACCATCGTCGCGGTCACTGCGATGCCGTACGCGGCAGCAAGGTTATCCGAGCTCTTGAACGCAATCACGATGCACAAAATGATGAACAGCAGCATCCAGTTCACCACCGGCACATAGATCTGACCGATCGCCAGTTCCGACGTGTGCAGGATCTTCATACGCGGCACGTAGCCGAGCTGGATCGCCTGGCTCGTCAGCGAATAGGCGCCGGAAATCACTGCTTGCGACGCGATCACGGTCGCCACCGTCGACAGCACGACGAGCGGCAGCAGCGCCCAATCCGGCGCGAGCAGAAAGAACGGGTTTTCGATGGCCTTCGGGTCGTGCATCAGCAGCGCGCCCTGGCCAAAATAATTGAGCACCAGCGACGGCATCACCAGCGCATACCACGCTACGCGGATCGGCTTGGCGCCGAAATGGCCCATGTCGGCGTACAGCGCTTCGGCGCCGGTCAGCACCAGCACGACCGAGCCGAGCACCACGTAGGCCTGCAACACATGCGTGGCCATGAACGTGTACGCATAGTACGGATTCAGTGCGCGGATCACGTTCGGCGATTGCACGATGTGCCAGATACCAAGCGCCGCGAGCACCGCGAACCATACCAGCATGATCGGGCCGAACAGGCGGCCGACTGTAGCCGTGCCGTGCCGCTGGATCCAGAACAGCAGCACGAGGATCACGATCGTCAGCGGCACCACCAGATGCGACAGTTTGGGCGCGGCAACCTCCAGGCCTTCCACCGCCGAGATCACCGAAATCGCCGGCGTAATCACCGCGTCGCCATAGAACATGCAGGCGCCGAATATGCCGAGCATCATCAGCAAGCCGGCCATTTTCGATTTATCGTCGAGAGAGCGCAGCGCGAGCGCCATCAGGGCGAGGACGCCGCCTTCGCCGTTGTTGTCGGCACGCATCACGAACAACACATACTTGATGCTGACCACGATCACGATCGCCCAGAACATCAGCGAAATCACACCGAGAATCGATTGATCGGTCAGTGGGATACCGTGCGACGGGCTGAATGCTTCTTTCAGCGAGTACAACGGGCTCGTGCCGATATCGCCAAACACCACTCCGATCGCGGCAATCGCGAGGGAAGGCAGAGGCTGTTTGTGCACGTGATTGGTATCTGTCATAAACGTGAGGAAAACCGTTCCCTGAGCGAAAAAACGAGCGGTATTCTAAACTGCCCGCCTGGCGCCGCCCGGCTTGTTGTGGATACGCCACGTGGATGGTCCGCGCAGTGTAGCACTGCGATTTGGGCGCGTCTGCCGCATCAGGGCTCTCGCCAGCACGGGCATCGCGATGTTTGCGAAGCGCTGTTCGTATGCCGCGCACACAAAAAAACGGAGCCCAACCGGGCTCCGTCTTCTGGATACTACATAACGGCCGTGACATCGCGGCGCGCATCACGCACCCGATGACTCCTGCACTTGCGCAGTGCCGCGCTTGATCCATGCGCCGATGTTGTGCGGACGTACCGTGTCCCACTCCTCGAACGGCTGATGAATCCACGGGTTCGTCGGCAGATACTGCACATGATAGTCGGGCTTCACCTTCGAGCAGCACTTGTACCACAGCACCGCGGAACGCACCGACGTGATGGCCGGATAGCGCTCCTTCAGATGCTGCTGCACGCGCGCCAGCGTCACGCCGGAATCGACCAGATCGTCGACCAGCAGCACGTTGCCGGACAGCTCGCCGCGCGTCATCGTGATGTATTGCGCGATGTCGAGTTCGCCCTGCTCCGTGCCGGCCGCTTCACGGTACGAACTGGTGGCGAGAATGGCCAGCGGCAGATCGTAGATGCGCGACAGTTGATCGCCGACGCGCAAACCGCCGCGCGCGAGACACAGGATCTTGTCGAACTTCCACCCCGATTCATGCACGGCCAGTGCCAGCAGTTCGATCAACCGGTGATACTCGTCCCAGCCGACCCACAGGTTCTTGTCGTCGTTGCGCGGATCTTTCATCGCAATCATGGGTACACCTTGCACCATGGCTTAAACCTTGAACGGATGACGCAGCAGAATGGTTTCGTCGCGATCCGGACCAGTCGACACCATGTCGATCGGAATGCCCGCGACTTCCTGCACACGCGACAGATACGCACGCGCATTCGCCGGCAGCTTGTCCCATTCCTTGATGCCGACGGTACTTTCCTTCCAGCCCGCGAAGGTTTCGTACACCGGTTCGCAACGCGCAACTTCCGATGCGCCACGCGGCAGCAAGTCGACATTCTTTCCGTCGACCATATAGCCGACGCACAGCTTCACTTCGTCGAGGCCGTCGAGCACGTCGAGCTTGGTCATGCATAGACCTGACACACCGTTGATCTGGATCGAGCGGCGCAGCGCGGCGACGTCGAGCCAGCCGGTGCGGCGCGGACGGCCCGTGACCGAACCGAATTCCTTGCCGACGGTCGCCAGTTCGAGACCGATCGCTTCCTGACGGGCAGCGTTATCCGCGTCGTACAGTTCGCTCGGGAACGGGCCCGAACCGACGCGCGTGCAGTACGCCTTGGTGATGCCGAGAATGTAGTTCAGCTTTTGCGGACCGACGCCAGCGCCCGCGGTGGCCGCACCGGCCACGCAATTGCTCGACGTAACGAACGGATACGTGCCGTGGTCGATATCGAGCAACGTGCCTTGCGCGCCTTCGAACAGCAGGTTGTTGCCGGCGGCGTTCTCGTCGTACAGACGGCGCGACACGTCGGTCACCATCGGCTTCAGACGGTCGGCATAGCTCAACATCGTGTCGAGCGTTTGCTGGAAGTCGACAGCGGCGACGCCCAGGTACTGCGTCAGCACGAAGTTGTGATAGTCGAGATTTTCACGCAGACGTTCGGCGAAGATGACCGGGTCGAACAGGTCCTGCACGCGCAGACCGCGGCGCGCCACCTTGTCTTCGTAAGCCGGGCCAATGCCGCGGCCGGTCGTGCCGATCTTGCTCGCGCCACGGCGCGCTTCGCGGCCCTGGTCGATGGCGATGTGGTACGGCAGGATCAGAGTAGTGGCTTCGGAAATGAAGAGGCGATTCTGGACATCGATCCCGGCGGCTTCGAGCTCGCCGATTTCCTTGAACAGCGCTTCCGGCGACAACACGACGCCATTGCCGATATAGCACGCGACGCCGGGATGCATGATGCCCGACGGAATCAGACGCAAGATGGTTTTCTTGCCGCCGATGATAAGCGTGTGACCGGCATTGTGACCGCCCTGGAAGCGAACGACGCCTTGAGCGTGGTCCGTCAGCCAGTCGACGATCTTGCCCTTGCCTTCATCACCCCACTGGGTTCCCACGACGACGACGTTACGCCCGGGGTTCACATTCACTGCGCTGGCAGACATGTTGTTTCGTAAGCTGGTTAAAAACGTATTCTACCTATGTTCGCGGAACCTTCCGAATTTTTCCGTTTCCGCTCAACGGTATGCACGTTATGGTGGGTATATCGAAAATAGCGCGGCCAGTGGCCGCGAAGGTGTTGTATGCCGCTTTGCAGCCCGCTTCGGACGCCTTTTGAAATGCCCTTGGGAAGCCTCTCGGGCGGCCGGCAAATTCGCGCTCAGGCGCGGGCCTCGACGACCCACGCGCCGTTGCGCTCGACCAACACGCGGTCGAACGCGAACTCGTCCACATCGTGTTCGTGACCCGGCAGCGCCTGAATCACCACTTCGCCAGCATCGCGCAACGCGGCGACGCTCACTCGCAGTGCATCGTCATGCTGCCACGGCGCAAGAATAGCGCTGCTGCGGGCTTCGACCGGCGAGATGCGCGCCACTTCGCGCAGATCGAGCGAGAAGCCGGTTGCCGCGCGCGCCCGGCCGTAGGCCTGGCCGACGTGGTCGTAACGGCCGCCGCGTGCGACCGCATTCGGCACGCCGTCGACATACGCCGAGAACATCACACCGCTGTGGTACGCATAACCGCGCAGATCGGCGAGATCGATCATCACTTCGGCGCCGTCCACCTGGCTCGCAAGGAACGCGAGGTCGTCGAGCGCGCGGGCGATGGCCGGCGCGTTCGGCAGACGCGCACGGGCTTCGGCAAGCACCGAAGCATCGCCGTACAGCGTGGGCAGCGCGCGCAGTGCGTCGCGCGTGACGGGCGCGAGATCGGCGGTCAATTCAGCCAGACGCGGCACGTCCTTGCCCGCCAGCGCATCGTAGAGCGACTGGCCCAGTTCGGCCGCAGTCGGCTCGCCGTCGATCAGCGCAGCGAGCACGCCCGCGTGGCACAAATCGAGCCGCACTTTTGCGAGGCCGGCCAGACGCAGCGCGTCGAGCATCAACTGCTGGATTTCCAGATCCGCTTCGAGGCCGGCGTGCCCGTAGATTTCCGCGCCGATCTGGATCTGCTCGCGCGTGGCGTGCAGGCCGCGCGGACGCGTATGCGCGACGTTGCCCGCATAACAAAGACGCGTCACTCCCTGACGGTTCAGCAAGTGCGCGTCGATCCGCGCAACCTGCGGCGTAATGTCGGCGCGCAGACCGAGCGTGCGTCCGGACAGTTGATCGACGAGCTTGAAGGTGCGCAGGTTCAGATCGTGCCCGCCGCCCGTGAGCAGCGACTCGATGTACTCGAGCAGCGGCGGCATCACCATCTCATAGCCGTACGAGCGGAAACGGTCCAGCAAGCGGCGCCGCAACTCTTCGATCTTGCGGGCTTCCGACGGCAGCACGTCGGCAATATTCTCGGGAAGTAACCAGGTCGACATCGATACAGTCCTACGACGTTGCACACGGCGGCTGGGTGCGCCGGTAAGTGAAATTGAATGGCGGGCGACGCCTCGATTTTGGCGGCCATCGCCGGGCCTCTGGACGGACTTTACCGCCGGCCTCGGCCCTCCACCCGTGCCGCGACGCTCGCTGCCGTTGCGCGGCAGAACGCGCCGTCAGGCCGTTGCGGAGCGCCCGTTCAGGTCACGATAAACAGCAGGATCAGCCCGAGCGCCATCACGATCAGGCCGCCGATACGAATCTGATGCGATGGACGCTCCGCTATTTTACGAAACGTGTCGCTCCAGGCGCTCGGAAAAACGAACGGGAACATCCCCTCGATAATCAGCATCAATGCGATCGCGAGCAGTAACGAGCCGGCTATGTCCATGCGAGTGAAGGTGCCGCGATGCGGTTGCCGCGGCGCTCCGGTTATCAGTGTTTGCGCGGTGCCGCGGCGGCGTCCGGGGCGGCACCGCCACCGGTCGGGCTACGCATGAAGCGGAAGAACTCGCTGCTCGAGTCGACCACGATGACGTCGCCCGGCTTGAAGGTATTCTTGTACGCCTGCATGCTTTGATAGAACTGGTAGAACTGCGGATCGCGGCCGAACGCGTCGGCGGCAATTTCCGCGGCTTTGGCATCGCCCTCGCCCTTGATGGTCTGCGCCTGACGGTAGCCGTCCGCGAGTATTGCCTGTTGTTGGCCGACTGCATCGGTCTTGATCTGATCGGCCTCGGCGGCGCCCTTCGCGCGCTCGTCATTCGCGACCTGCTGGCGCGCGGCGATCATGCGCTTGTAGACCGAATCGGCCATCGCCGCCGGAAAGTCGACGCGAGTCAATTGCACGTCGAGCACCGAGACACCCAGCGAGGCCGCGGTCTTTTCCATCGTGCCGCGCGCTTCGTCAGCGAGGCTCTGCTGTTTGGCGAGCGCATCGGACAGCGCGTACTTGCCGAACGCATCGCCGAGCGCGCCGCGCGACAGGGAGGCCAGCCGGTCGGGCAGGCTTTGCACGTCGCCTCTGGTTTCGGCGAGCAGCTTCAGCGGATCGGTAACGCGATATTTGATGACCGGATTGGCCAGCAGATCGGTTTTGTCGGACGTGACATAGTGGTCTTCATCCGGCGCGTCGAGCGTCTGGATGCGGTTATCGACCAGCGTAACCGTTTGCAGCGGCGGCGGCAGTTTCACATGAAGACCGGGGCCGAGCAAGGTGGGTGCGGTGTCGCCATGCGACGACAGCACCGCCATATGCCGCTGATCGACGACGAACACCATCGACGATGCCGCGAACAGCACAATGACGATTGCCACGACGAGCGCAATGATTTTGTTCATGTTCTGCGCCCCTTATTGAACGTCGTCTTCGCGCATGCGGCTGCGGAAGGAGTCGCGTGAACGCAGGGCGTCGCTGCCGGAGGCAGGCTGGCTGGCCGGCGTCGCGACCGCGGCCGGCGCGGAGGCACCCGCAGTTGCCGCAGACGCTGAGGCAGCGCCGCTCGCCACTTGCGGTGCGGTAGCGGATGCGGCACCCGCCGTGGCGGACGCGGCCTCGGCGACGCGCTGGCGAGTCTGATCGACCAGCTTGTCGAGCGGCAGATACAGCACGTTGTTGCCGCCCTTGCTGTCCACCAACACCTTGGTCGTATTCGAATAGATCTGCTGCATGGTTTCCATGTACATGCGCTCGCGAACCACTGCAGGCGCTTTCGAGTACTGCGCGTAGACCTGTTTGAACCGCTCGGCGTCGCCTTGCGCCTGGGCGATCGTCTTGTCGCTGTACGTTTTTGCTTCGTCGATCTGGCGCGCGACGTCGGCTTGCGCGCGCGGCAGCAGCTCGGCGGCATAGGCCTGCGCTTCGCGCTTCGCGCGTTCGTTATCCTGACGCGCCTTGGCGGCTTCGTCGAAAGCGGCCTGCACCTGGTCGGGCGCCTGCACGCCCTGGATCGTCACACCGGTCACCGCGAGGCCGGACTGGTATTGATCCAGGGATTGCTGGATCGACGCCATCACTTGCTGACGAATTGTTTCGCGATCCTGATAGAGAATGTCGCTGGTGCTGCGTGCGCCGACGACGCTGCGCACCGCCGCCTGCGCGGCCTGCATGACGCTCTGATCGGGATCGACGCTGCGAAACAGATAGTCGGTCGGCTTGCGCACCTGGTATTGCACGGCAAAGCGCACGTCGACGATATCGGCGTCGTGCGTCAGCATCGACGCGTCCTTCACATTCGCAAGACGCACCACGTTGTTGCGGCCGATCTCCACCTGACGGATCTGGCCGACATTGACGAGCTCATGTGTTTCGAACGGATACGGCAGACGCCAGTGCACACCCTGCCCCGCGGTGTAGCGGTACTGTCCGAACTGCATCACGACGCCGGCCTGCCCGTCCTGCACGACGAACACGCCGCTGCCGAGATAGATCGCGATCAGCACGCCGATTACGATGCCTACACCGATACGCGCACCGCGGCCGTTGTCCGGGCGGCTACCACCAAGGCCCCCGCCTTTGCGGCCGAACACGCGACTCAGGCGGCGGTTGAATTCGCGCCACATTTCGTCGAGATCGGGTGGGCCTTCGCCGTCCTTTCCGTTCTGCGGACGCCTGGGTTCGTTGGGCCGTTGCCGGTCGCCATTGCCGTCGCCCCGGCCCCAGCGCGGATCGTTCAGTGAAAGCATGGCGCGCATGCGCAGCCAGATACTCCGCTCGTTGTAATCGTTCACCTGTGTTCGTTCACCAGAGTAGACAGCGGGTCAGTGCAATTGGAACGGGTCAGTGCCCGAGTTCTGGGACCTTGCGGTCGTCGCGTGGTGCTGCCGACCGGTGTTCTTCCGACAGATCGACCAGCGTATCCGGAAGATGTTCGGCAGTAGCGATTTCAGCGATGGCAGCGCGCAATGTATCCAGCCCTTGCCCCGTGCGCGCGCTCAAAAAGACGCGCGAAATATTACCATACTCGTCCCGCTCGACCGCCTCGCCACGGGCCGCCAACTCCGGCACCGCGTCGATCTTGTTGAACACCAGCACCTGGCGGATGGTGTCCGCACCGATTGCGTGCAGCACCTCGTTCACCTGATCGATCTGATCGAGCCGCACGGTGCTCGACGCATCGACCACATGCAGCAGCAGGTCGGCGTGAATGGTTTCCTCGAGGGTGGCGCGGAAAGCCGCGACCAGCTGGTGAGGCAACTCGCGGATGAAACCGACCGTATCGGACACCACCACCTGGCCGGCCTCGTCGCCGAGATAGACGCGCCGCGACGTGGTGTCCAGCGTGGCGAACAGCTGGTCGGCGGCATACGCTTGGGCTTTGGTCAACGCGTTGAAGAGCGTGGATTTTCCCGCGTTCGTGTAGCCGACCAGCGAGACCGACATGGTCTGGTTGCGCGAGCGCTGGCGGCGCTGCGTACCGTGCTGGCGGCGCAGCTTTTCGAGCCGCGTCTTGAGCGCCTTGATGCGCTCGCCGATCAAACGGCGGTCGGTTTCGAGCTGCGTTTCGCCGGGACCGCGCAACCCGATACCGCCCTTCTGCCGTTCAAGGTGGGTCCACGCGCGGATCAGCCGCGTCGACAGATACTGCAATTGCGCGAGCTCCACCTGCAGTTTGCCCTCGTGGCTGCGGGCACGTTGCGCAAAAATGTCGAGGATGAGACTGGTGCGATCGACCACGCGGCGGTTAAGCGCCTGCTCCAGATTGCGCTGCTGCGCGGGCGCCAGAGCGTGGTTGAAAATGACGAGTTCGATGTCGTTCGCCTCACACGCAAGGCGCAGTTCTTCGGCCTTGCCGCTGCCGACGAACATCTTGGCATCGGGGCTGGACCGGCGTCCGGTGAGGGTGACTAAGGGATTCGCGCCCGCGCTTTGCGCGAGCAGGCTGAGTTCTTCAAGACTGGCTTCGAAATCGATCTTACCGAAGTCGATGCCGACAAGCGCTGCATTGATCAAATTGGAGGGTATCAAAATGAGGCGGCCGGGAGTAATCGCCAACGGGCGACGCTACGCCGGCCGCGACGGGGGTTAGGACTGTTCGGAATCCGGGTGGAAATTCACCGGACGGGCAGGCACGACAGTCGAAATGGCGTGCTTGTAGACCATCTGGGTGACCGTATTCCGGAGCAACACGACGTACTGGTCGAACGATTCGATGTTCCCTTGAAGCTTGATGCCGTTGACCAAATAGATCGAGACCGGCACGTGCTCTTTACGCAGTGCGTTCAAAAACGGGTCTTGTAACAATTGCCCTTTGTTGCTCATAGCAAACTCCGTATTTTTTTGCAGGTTGACTGAATTGACGACGAAGGAAAAAGAGATCCGCCGTCAACCGCTACACTATAGCCGATTTTCATTTTTGCGCGAGGGCCCTGGCCACCCGGCCAAACCCAACGCACACGCGGGTTTCAGCCTTTGTCCGCGTAAGGGTTCGTGGATGATCTGAACTCTATGCGCAATGGAGTCCCGGTCAGCGCGAAAGTTTCCCGGAAGCGGTTTTCGAGGTAGCGTTTGTACGTTTCGGTGATCGCGTCGAGCGCGTTCCCGTGAATCACGATAATCGGCGGATTTTGTCCGCCCTGGTGCGCGTAACGCAGTTTCGGGCGCACCGGACCGCGTCGTCGCGGCTGCTGGAATTCCACTGCGTCGATCAGCGCGCGCGTGAGCTTCGGCGTCGGCAGCTTGGCCATGGCCGCCTTGTAGGCGTCGTCGACCGAGCGCATCAGCGGGCCAATTCCAGTTTTTTCCGCAGCGGAAATGAAGTGGAACTTGGCAAAGTCCAGAAATTTTAGTTTGCGTTGCAAGTCGGCCTTGGTGCGCTCGCGCACATGCGGATCCAGACCGTCCCACTTGTTCACGCCCACCACCAGCGCACGGCCCTGCTCCACGACGAAGCCGGCGATGTGCGCGTCCTGTTCCGAAATGTCCTGGCGCGCGTCGAGCAGCAGGATCACGACGTTCGCGTCCGAGATCGATTGCAGCGTCTTCACTACCGAGAATTTCTCGATCGCTTCGAACACTTTGCCGCGGCGGCGCAAGCCGGCGGTGTCGATCAGCGTGTAGGGCTTGCCCTGGCGTTCGAAGTCGACATAAATCGAATCGCGCGTGGTGCCCGGCATGTCGAACGCGATCACGCGCTCTTCACCGACCAGCGCGTTGATCAGCGTCGACTTGCCGACGTTCGGCCGGCCGACGATGGCGATCTTCACACCGCGCGCTTCTTTCTCCTCTTCGCCTTCTTCCGGCTGACCTGCGTAAGCGACGCAGAGCGCCTCGTTGATCATTTCTGTCACGCCGTCGCCGTGCGCCGCGGAAATCGCCCGCGGGTCGCCGAGACCGAGTTCGTAGAAGTCGGCGGCCACCGTGCTGTACTTCATCCCCTCCGCCTTGTTGACGACGAGGAAGATCGGCCGGCCGGTCTTGCGCAGGTAGTCGGCGATCGTCTTGTCCTGCGGCGCGAGGCCGTTACGGCCATCGACGATGAACACGACGATGTCCGATTCCTCGACCGCCTGGCGGGTTTGACGCGCCATCTCGTGCAGGATGCCTTCTTTCGCGACCGGCTCGAAGCCGCCGGTATCGACGACCAGATACGGCCGCTCGCCGGTGCGCCCTTCGCCGTAATGGCGATCGCGCGTGAGACCGGGCAGGTCGGCAACCAGCGCATCACGCGAACGCGTGAGACGGTTGAACAGCGTGGATTTCCCCACATTGGGGCGCCCAACTAGGGCAATAACGGGTTTCATCAGATGTTGTTCACGGTGAAACGCGGGATCGAAATCGACCGCCCGCGTAGCGACGCCATGCGGCCGCTACACGGCAGCGTTTGACGAAAATTATCACGAATTCGCCCAGCCCCGGATGTGCTGTCGATATGCGCACCCGGGCGGACGGGGGTTTGGCTGTATGGGCAGCGCCAATGGGCCGCCAGGTTCAGTCTTTCTTGCTCGACGGCGCGCATGCCTCAATGCGATTCACTACTATTGCCGTCGAACATGGCGCCGCAAGCAGCCACCTATGGCCGCGCGGGCCGTTTCTGATCCGACTTGCCGGACCAGCCAGTCCGGCGGAATATTTTTCTCTAAAAACGCGCGCGGCCGGCGAAGCCGGCCCGCACGCTTAACTCCAATGCCCGTGAGATTATCGCGGGCGGTAGCCGTACAGATCGCCGTCGTGCGTCTGCACCACCAGCGTCTCGCCGGCGAGAACCGGCGCCGCGGTAATCGCGCTGCCGTCGGTCTTCACTCGAGCCACGAGCGTACCGTCGTCGCGCGACAGGAAATGCACGTAGCCCTGATAGTCGCCCAGCACCGCGGCGTGGCCCAGCAGGTACGGCACGCCGACCTCGCGGTTCTTCAGCTTGTCGTTCTTCCACAGCGGCGCACCGGTGTTGACGTCGAACGCCGACACCACCGACCAGTCGTCGCCCGCCACCACGGCGCGATCATCCTGCGCCAGACCACTCGTGCTCGAGAACGCTTTTTCCCATACCGCGCGGCCGGAGTTCGCATCGAAGCAGCCAATCTGGCCCTGGAAAGTCACGGCGCACGTTTGCGAACCGACCAGCGTGGGCGGACCCGTCACATCATTGATCCGCTCGACTTCAGTCACGCCCTTCGGGTACGACACCGGCGTTTGCCAGTAATTATCGCCGGTTTGCAGGTTGATCGCAGCGAACGCGCCACCCGGGAAACCGGCCAGCACCGCCGCGTCACCCGCGAACGTCATGCCCGACGACACGCGCAGATTCAGCGGCACCGCGCGGTTGCGATAGTTCCACTTCTGCTCTCCGGTTTGCGCATTGAACGCGACGATCTGACCGTCGACCGTGCGCACGACCACTAGACCGTTGCCGACCAGCGGCGGCGAAATGATTTCACCGGGCGCCTTCGCCGTCCACAGTTGCTTGCCGTCAGCGCCGAGCACGTAGACGTCGCCCTTCAGACCGCCGACCGCCGTCAGCGTGCCGTCGCTGCCGACGCCCGCCGAGAGGTCGTCGTGCAGCTTGACGCGCCAGATATCCTTGCCGGTCTGCGCATCGATCTTCGCGACCGAGCCGTTCGCGCCGGCCGCGTACACCGCATTGCCGACCGCGACCGGCGAGAACAGATAACGCCCGGCTTTGCCCACGCTCGTCTTCCAGGTCTGCTGCACGTCGAGCAAGGGTTTGAACTCGGTGAGCGGCGTCGGCACGCGGCGCTCGTCTTTCGTGGATGAGCAAGCCGCCATGGTGAGGACGGTCATCGCACAGACAACGGGCACAGCGTAACGTTTCAGCAGATTCATCGGTGGACGAAGCATTCAGGAAATTAATTAAAGGAGACCGGTTGGCCGTTGCACGCGGCGCGCCGCGTGCAACGATTAGCCGCCCAACGCGTCCAGCTTGAACTGAATCAACTGGCGCGCCGAGCTATCGTTTTTCGACAGCGAGTCGAGCGCGAGCTTGTAGGCAGCGCGTGCATCGTCACGCTTGCCTTGAGCGGCGAGCAGGTCACCGCGGCCGTTCGCCACAATGCCTTTGAACGCATCGGATTGCGGTTCGGCGAGTAGCGCGAGACCCTGGTCGTAGGCCTTCTCGTCGAGCAGCAAGGAAGCAAGGCGCAGTTTGGCGATCTGTTTGAATTCGTCGTCTTTCGCGTGATCGATGGTCCATTGCAACTGGGCCTTCGCGGCAGCTTCGTCGCCCGCGGCGTACAGCGCCTTCGCCGCGCCCAGCGCGGTCATCTGCGCATACGCGGTGCGGCTGAACTTGTCTTCCATGTCGGTGGCGACGCGCGCGATCTTCGCCTTGTCTCCCGATGCCACGGCTTGCTGCACCTGGTCATACAGCACCGCAGCTTCCGCCGCCTGACGCCGCTGCCAGAAATTCCAGCCGTTCCAGCCAGCTGCGGCCACCAGCACCACCAGCACGATCCATGTGGTTGCATTGCCCCACTGCGTCCACCATGCTTTCAGACTTTCAATCGATTCTTGTTCGTCGTGGTAACTCATCGCCCGGCGATTTCCTCTTTCTTGATACGTGTGCGTGTCGAGCCAATAGGCTCGACGACATCGCAATCAGTCGTCGCCGTCTTCGGCGGTTGCAACCATCGCATTGATTAGAAATTCGGTCAAGTCTTCGGCCGGCACGTTATGTTGCTCGTTTTTACCGTTGTTAGCATTTGTATCGCGCAGCGGTTTGACGCCGACCGTGCCGTTGGCAATCTCGTCTTCGCCGAGCACTACCGCGAATGCCGCCCCGCTTGCGTCGGCCCGTTTCATCTGCGATTTGAAGCTGGCGGCCTGACCGTCGCCGCTGCAATGCAGGATCACGTCGAGACCCGTATCGCGCAAACGCTCGGCGATGATGAAGGCTTGCTCGCGCGCCGCATCGCCCTGATGGACCACGTACACGTCGCAACCTTCGTCGTCCGGCACGAGCTTTTCTTCTTTCAGCAACTCGAGAATCCGCTCGATGCCCATGGCCCAGCCGCATGCGGCCGTCGGCTTGCCGCCGAGCTGTTCGATCAGCGGATCGTAACGGCCGCCGGCCGCGACGGTGCCTTGCGCGCCGAGCTTGTCCGTCACCCATTCGAACACGGTCAGATTGTAATAATCGAGACCGCGCACGAGACGCGGATTGATCGTGAACGGGATATTGTTCGCCTTCAGAATGCGCTGCAGACCCTCGAAGTGCGCGCGCGATTCCTCGCCGAGAAATTCGATCAGTTTCGGTGCGTTCTGCGCGACTTCCTGCAGCGCCGGATTCTTCGTATCCAGCACGCGCAGCGGATTCGTGTAGAGACGGCGCTTCGCGTCTTCGTCAAGCACGTTCATGTGCTTTTCGAGGTACGCGATCAACTCGACGCGATGCGCCGCGCGCTCTTCGGCGAGACCCAGCGAATTGATTTCGAGCTTGATGCCCATCAAGCCGAGGTCGTCCCACAAACGCTGGCACATCATGATGATTTCAGCGTCCGCGTCCGGGCCCGCAAAGCCCAATGCCTCCACGCCGACCTGATGGAATTGCCGGTAACGGCCGCGTTGGGGACGCTCGTGACGGAACATCGGGCCGATGTACCACAGGCGCTTCGGGCCGTCATACAGCATGTTGTGTTCAATCGCCGCGCGCACGACAGCCGCGGTATTTTCCGGGCGCATCGTCAGATTTTCTCCGTTCAACGCGTCGGTAAAGCTGTACATCTCTTTTTCCACGATATCGGTCACTTCGCCAATACCGCGCTTGAACAACTGCGTATGCTCGATGATCGGCGTACGAATGTTCTGGTATCCGTACGAACGCAGCATCGACTTGACGGTCGTTTCAAAAAATTCCCACAGCCCGGCTTCCTGCGGAAGGATGTCGTTCATGCCCTTCACGCCGGACAGCTTTTCGAGCTTTTTCTTCTGTTCAGTCATCTGTCTTGGATTGACGGTGTTTAGTTGAGTGCTTCGGCGCGGTCTGCTTCGGCGCGACCATAGCGGCGCTCGACGTAGTCACTCACGATTTGCTGGAATTCCTGCGCAATATTCTCGCCGCGCAGCGTCTTGACCTTCTCGCCGTCGATAAACACCGGCGCGGCCGGATTTTCACCTGAACCCGGCAAGCTGATGCCGATGTTCGCCTGCTTCGACTCACCCGGACCGTTGACGATGCAGCCCATCACCGCGACGTGCATCTTCTCGACGCCCGGATACTGATCGCGCCACACCGGCATCTGCGTGCGCAGATAAGTCTGGATTTGCGAAGCCAGCTCCTGGAACAGCGTGCTGGTGGTGCGGCCGCAACCCGGACACGCGATCACCATCGGCGTGAACGAACGCAGACCCATGGTCTGCAGGATTTCCTGCCCGACGATCACCTCACCGGTGCGCGGCGCGCCCGGTTCCGGCGTCAGCGAGATTCGGATCGTGTCGCCGATGCCTTGCTGCAGCAACACGGACAGCGCCGCCGTCGACGCGACAATGCCCTTCGAGCCCATACCCGCTTCGGTCAGCCCCAGATGCAGCGCGAATTCGCAACGGCGCGCCAGTTCGCGATACACCGCGATCAGATCCTGCACCCCGCTGACCTTGCACGACAGGATGATCTTGTTGCGAGCCAAACCGAGTTCGACAGCGCGTTCCGCGGAGCCAATCGCCGACTGTATCAGCGCTTCGTACATGACGCTCTGCGCTTCCCACGGCGTGGAACGCGCGGCGTTTTCGTCCATCATTTTCGCGAGCAGGTCCTGATCGAGGCTGCCCCAGTTCACGCCGATCCGCACCGGCTTGTCGTACTTCACTGCGGCTTCGATCATCTGCGCGAACTGCGTGTCGCGCTTCGCGCCATGGCCGACGTTGCCCGGATTGATCCGGTACTTCGACAGCGACTCCGCACACGCAGGGTAATCGCGCAGCAGCAGATGGCCGTTGTAGTGAAAATCGCCGACCAGCGGCACCGACACGCCCATGCGGTCGAGCTGCTCACGCACGGCTGGGACGGCCGCGGCCGCTTCCGGCGTGTTGACCGTGATACGCACCAGCTCCGAGCCGGCCTGCGCCAAGTCCTTGATCTGGATCGCAGTGCCGATCGCATCCGCGGTATCCGTATTGGTCATCGACTGGACGCGCACCGGCGCATCGCCGCCGATCGTGACGAGCTGGCCGCCCCAACGGACGTCGACCGCATGCGACTTGCGCCGCGCCGCGTGCCCGCCGAACACCGGTTCGTTTGAAACAATCTTGCTACTGGATTGGGATTGAGCTTCGGATTGCATCGAAAAACCCATTTACGCCGCATGCGCCACATCAAAGCCGTGGCGCCTGAATTGAAAAAGCGCCGCAGCCGGCTGGCCGCGACGCATACCGTATCTATCAAGGCAGCGCGAAGCGTGCCACGTTCCCCTTGGCTGCCGAATATTTCGACGGATCGACCGGCTGGCCATCGAGCGTCAGCGACTCGAGACCGGCCTTGTTGCCGATCGTGATCTTAAACGGGGCCGCGCCTGTCACTTCCTTCGTATCGCCCGCGTGAACGAGGCCGGAGAATACCTCCTTGCCGTCCTTGCCACGCACGCTGAACCAGCTGTCTTGGGTCACGCTCAGCGCGACGATCGCCTCGCCTGCGGTTACCGCTTCCACGGCAGATGCGCCGACTGCGGCACCCGCGGCGGGCGCACTCGCGCCTTGCGCGCCGGCGACCTGAACCTGCGAGCCGGCCTTCGGCGCGGCCGCGGTTGCCGCGGTCGGCGCCGTCACCGGCGGAGCGGAAGCCGGCGCCGCACCGGTCGGCAGCGGCGCGGGCATCGGTGTAGCCGACCCCGCGTTATCCGCTGCAGCTTGCGTTTCCGGCGCGGAGGCGGCTTCGGACGCAGCTTCAGCCACCGCCTCGGAGCCCGCCGCCGGCCCTTGTGCCACCGCGCCCGATGCTCCGGTCGCGCTGCCAGCCGCGCCGTTCGCGCTCGCCTTCAAACGCGCGAGCCACGCCGATGAATCACCGCCATTGGTATGCCACATACCGAGCGCGATCACCGCGACGATGACCGCTGCAACACCCCACAACCACGAACGACTTTTTTGTCCGCTGCCGCCGAGCGACAACGACACCCGACCGCGCGGCAAGTCCTTGCCCGACGACGCCGGCATCGAAAGATCAGGCGCGGGCACGCCCTTCTCGCGACGCAGCGCCTGAGTAAACGGCGTGGGATCAGCGCCGAGCATCTTCGCGTAGCTGCGCACCACGCCGAGCGCGAACGTCGTATCCGGCAGCTGGCTGATGTCGCCCGACTCGAGCGCACGCAATTTGACCGCGGACACTTTCAGGCGCGCCGATACGTCGTCGATCGTCCAGCCTTTCGATTCGCGCAATTGCGTCAAGCGCACGCCCACTGCCGCCAACGATTCCAGCCCGGGTTGCCCAACAGGCTGCACCACCGCCCGAGCGACCGGCGCCGGATGGTCTGCGTTCGTGTCTGCCTCGTGCGGCTGCGGGTGCTGCGGCTCACTCATCCCAAATCCTTTCGCGTCGATTCTTTTTTCACTTGTGCAACCGGGCTGGGCGAACTGCCCCAAGTCCGAATCGCAGACCGTTTATAACAAAATGTGCGGCCTTGTGCGCCGCTTCCGATCGCTTCTGCAAACTTTCTTTTCAATCGCCAGCGGCGCAGAGGGCTTTTGCATGTTCGCGGAACTTTCCGCCGAACAACTGGACCCTGCACGCCTCGTGCGATTACACGGCGCGAACCTCGATTATCTTCGCTGCCTTCCCGGTGCGTTCAGCAAGGCGCGTGCGGTCCTTCACCGCACCGGCCAGCTGACCGCAGGCAGCATCGATATCATCGCCGCGTGTTTTGCGCACCGTGGTGACGACGCCAGCGTCCATCAGCACTTGTGCAAACCGTTTGATCTGTTCCGGCTTCGAGCGGATGAGACCCGATTCGGGGAACGGATTGAACGGAATCAGGTTGAATTTGCACGGTACGTCGCGCGTGACGGCCAGCAATTCGCGCGCTTGCGCTTCGCTGTCGTTCACGCCGTCGAGCATGCAATATTCGAACGTAATGAAATCGCGCGGCGCGACTTTAAGATAGCGCTGGCAAGCCGCCATCAATTCGCGCAGCGGGTACTTCTTGTTCAGCGGCACCAGCATGTCGCGAAGCGGGTCGCTGGGCGCATGAAGCGATACCGCGAGCGCCACCGGGAGATCGGCCCCGAGCCGGTCCATCATCGGCACCACGCCCGAGGTGGACAACGTGACGCGCCGGCGCGACAGGCCGTACGCGTTGTCGTCGAGCATCAGGCGCATGGCGGGCACCACCGCGTCGTAATTCAGCAGCGGCTCGCCCATGCCCATCATCACGACGTTCGTGACGACGCGCTCGCCCTTGCCTTCGCCACCCGTAGCGCGGCCGCCGGCCGCGCCAAGCGACGCGCGCAGCGCAAACTCGGCCATGCGCAACTGGCCGATTATTTCGCCGGTGGTGAGATTGCGGGAGAAACCCTGTTTGCCGGTCGAACAGAAGCGGCAGTTGACCGCGCATCCGGCTTGCGACGACACGCACAGCGTGCCGCGCGTTTCTTCGGGGATGAAGACGGTTTCGACCGCGTTGCTGTTACCGACGTCGATCAGCCACTTGCGTGTGCCGTCGGTAGAAATATGGTCGCTGACGATGCCGGGCATCGAGATCGTCGCGCGCCCCTTGAGCTTTTCGCGCAAGGACTTCGCCAGATCGGTCATGCCGTCGAAGTCGGCAGCGTTGTACTGGTGAATCCAGCGCTGCAATTGTTTGGCGCGAAACGGCTTCTCGCCCAGGCTGTCGCAGTAAGCGACAAGCCCTTGGGCGTCGAGGTCGAGAAGGTTGACGGAGGGACTGCTCGTCATATCGAATCCTGCCATTTCAGTGCGAGACTGCGTTCATGCAACAAGCTGCATGAACGCAATGCCGTTCGCGCCCATTCCTGCTGCTTTACCTTACTACTTTGCCAGGCGATTCGTGCGATTAATCAAATCGGCTGCACAAATCGCGCGAAGCATCAACCAGGCGTTGACCAGACCCCTTAAGCAGGCCTCAAAACAGGCATCAACCGGCTATTAACGCGAGTAGACATTCACTTGCGGGAAGAAGAATGCGACTTCGACAGCAGCCGTTTCAGCTGCGTCCGAACCGTGCACCGCATTGGCGTCGATGCTGTCGGCGAAATCGGCACGGATCGTGCCCTTTTCCGCTTTCTTCGGGTCCGTTGCACCCATCAGGTCGCGGTGCTTCAGGATCGCGTTTTCGCCTTCCAGCACTTGCACGACCACCGGGCCCGAGATCATGAATTCGACCAGGTCCTTAAAGAACGGACGTGCAGCGTGCACGGCGTAGAACTTCTCTGCGTCGCCGCGCGACAGGTGAACCATGCGCGAAGCAATGATCTTCAGACCAGCGTTTTCGAAGCGGCTGTAGATCTGACCGATCACGTTCTTTGCCACTGCGTCCGGCTTGATAATCGACAGGGTGCGTTCGATCGCCATAAAAACTCCAAAAAATTAAGAGGTTACAGATTTAAATGAATCCGCTATTGTAGCATGTTCCCGTGTATGATTGCGATTGAACCCTTACAGCGCTGAAAGACTCCAAGCAGACCTGTCTGAATGCTGGTAGCGTAGGCCGTGTGGACATTTTCGGGACATTGAAACTCCCCGCCTTCGCATCAATCTTAGGGATGGACACACTGCGACTGGCGGCCCAAATCCCGTCCGGCGCAGCACAACCACGATGCAACACGCTTCTGACGTAAGGAGAGACCATGAACGAACATCCGTATAGCTTTGGCCGCACTGGCTCGGTCAGCACGGTCGAAACGCGCAACCGCGTACTACGGAACACCTATTGGCTGCTCGCGCTGTCCATGATTCCGACAGTGCTCGGCGCGTGGGTTGGCGTAGCAACGGGTTTCTCGCTGTTCGCCGCCACCAGTCCCGCCATGAGCATGCTGGCATTCTTCGCGATCGCCTTCGGCTTCATGTTCGCCATCCAGAAAACCAAAGACAGCGCAGCGGGCGTCTTCGTACTGCTCGGCTTCACGTTCTTCATGGGCCTGATGCTGTCGCGCATCCTGAGCTTCGTGCTTGGTTTTTCTAACGGCCCGTCGCTGATCATGCTCGCCTTTGGTGGCACTGGCGTGATCTTCGCGTCGATGGCAACGATCGCCACGGTCAGCAAGCGCGACTTCTCTGGCCTCAGCAAGTGGCTGTTCATGGGCGTGATCGTGCTGCTGCTGGCATCGGTCGCCAACGTGTTTCTCCATCTGCCGGCCCTGATGCTGACGGTCTCGGTGATGGCGATCGCGATCTTCTCGGCCTACATGCTATTTGACGTGCAGCGGGTGGTGAACGGCGGCGAAACGAATTACATCACCGCCACGCTCGCGATCTATCTGGATCTGTACAACGTGTTCGTCAACCTGCTTGCGCTGCTCGGCATCTTCGGCGGCAACCGCAACTAAGGCCTGACCTCGAGGCGTGGCGCGGGAAGCACCCGCCTCAAAAAACGCCCATGACGATTGCTCGTCATGGGCGTTTTTCTTTGCGCGGCGTCGCATCAGACATTACTCAAGGCATCGCCAGCCCCATCCGATTGATTCAAGGCTCACAGACTCAGCCAGGCAAAGCCGTCATCCTGCGAAGCCACTACCACTTCGGTCGGCGCCGCACCCAGCACACCCGCCATCGCGGCTTGCGCCAGCTCCGGCAAGTTGTTCTGCTGACTTAGATGCGCAGCGACCAGATGGCGCAAGTGTGAACGGTCGAGCGAAGCCAGAATTTCAGCCGCCGCGTCGTTGTTCAGATGCCCATGATTGCCGCCGATGCGCGCCTTCAGCGACTGCGGATAGCGACTGCCCGCCAGCATCCGCACGTCGTGATTGCATTCGAGCACTAGCGCGTCGCAACCGCTCAGTACGGCACTGATGTGCGGCGTCGAGGTACCGACGTCGGTCAGCACGCCGAGCCGGCTTGCACCATTGGAGAGCACGTATTGCAGCGGCTCGCGAGCGTCGTGAGGAACGGTGTAAGGCAGGATGCTGAGGTCGCCGATCGCCACCGCTTCGTCGCCCCACAGCACCTGCAGGTCGACATCGGCCTCGTCCGCGCCCACCGCGCGGGCGGTGCCCCAGCTCATATACAGCGGAATCGACCACTTGCGCGCCAGCGTTAGCGCGCTGCCAATGTGGTCGCTGTGTTCATGCGTAATCAGAATGGCATCGAGGCCTTCGACGCCAGTGCCGAGCCGCGTCAAGCGCCGCTCGACTTCCTTGGCCGAAAAGCCGCAGTCGAGCAGCACACGCGTCGTGGTCGCGCCGCTTTGCGCCTCCACAAGCAGCGCATTGCCTTCACTGCCGCTGCCGAGACTGGCGAACCGCACGTCCCGCTTAGTTCAGTTGCGCGTGCAGCAGCGACACGATGCGCTGCGCGTCGGACGAGTTATCCACCTGCCCGTTCGCGTCCAGTACCGCAACCTGCGTTACCGTGTCGCCCTTCGAGCGGACGTTGACGAGGAATTCCTGAGCCGGTTTCTTCGACGAATTGCCGCTGTAGAACAGCTTGCCCAAGATCCCTTCCTTCTTCAGTTCCTGCATCGAATCCGCGTAGCGCACGTAGTAGATGCCCTTTGCGCGATCGCGGTTGTCCACGGTGAAGTTGGTGCGATCGAGTGCGAGACCCACGCGCAGCCATGCGCGGTCGAACGATTCCTGCAGGTCGAGCGTCGATGCGCCCGCGCTCTGGTCGATCGTGGCCGGTGCGGAAGCCGAGCGTGCATCGGTCAACAACTGCTTCGATTGGGCTTCGGTCAGGCCGAACTTCTGCATCAGCTTGGTGAGGAACAGTGCTTCGAGCGCCGGATCGCGCGGACGCTCTTCCCAACGCGACGACGTCTTGTCCTGGCCCGTCAGCATTTCTTCCATCGCGCTATGCGTGATCGAAATGTCGGTGGTAGCGGACGGCCCGCGCGACACCAACGTGCGGAAGCTGTCGCGGGTGCCCGACGAGTACGCGAAGTCGATCACCTTGCCGACGGTGCGGCGGAACCAGTCGTCCGGAATATTGGCGCGGTTTTCAGCCCAGTCGGTCGTCATGATGCCGGTGGCCGGCGCATCCGTTTTCAGCGCAAAGCCGTTTTCCTGCCAGAACTCCTGCAGTTGCGACCACAGTTGTTCCGGCGAGCGCCCGTCGACCACCAGCCAGCGGCGATCGCCGTCGCGTTCGATGTGCATGCCGAGCGGGTCTTGCGCAGTCGGCTGGCCTTCGGTGGTGTTGCCGGCTGCCGTCACCGCACGTTGCGTCGCGCCACCCAGTGCGAGGTTGGCAGGTGGAGCAACGTAGCGCTGATCGGTCGGCGTGGTGCTCAGATCGCCCGGAACGGCCAGCGGCGGCGCGCTGCCCGCGCCCTTGTAGTTGACGCGGTCGGAAGCAAACCAGTCGTTCAGCGTGTCACAGCCGGCGAGCGTCGTGAGGGCAAGCGCCAGCGCCGCCATGCGGGTTGCGTGGAGGGAAAGTGCGGAACGTTTCATGAGGTCCTTCGTGATGCTGGAACGCGGTGCCTGGTTCAGTGTGCCGGGAACGTGGGCTGGATCGACGTCGGTTAAGGGAGTGCCGGTGGGCAGTCTTTCTCGGATTGGCGCTGGCGGGGCTGCGGCTCTGAGTCCGCTTAGCCCAACAGGCCCGCTTCGCGCAGCGCGGCGCGCACCACTTCGTGGTACTGCGCGTCGAGCGGCGTGAGCGGCAGGCGGATCCCGCCCTGCACACGACCGAGTTGCTGCAACGCCCATTTCGCCGGAATCGGGTTCGATTCGATGAACAGGTTCTTATGCAGCGACAGGAGTTTCAGGTGAATCTCACGCGCGGTCCTGGCGTCCGCGGCGAGCGCCGCCTTGCACAGCTCGCTCATGGCGCGCGGCGCGACGTTCGCGGTGACCGAAATGTTGCCGTGGCCGCCGAGCAGCATCAGCGCGATCGCGGTCGGATCGTCGCCGCTGTAGATGCCGAAATGCGCGGGCGCCGACTTGATCAGATGCGCAGCGCGGTCGATGTTGCCGGTGGCTTCCTTCACGCCGATGATGCCCGGCACCTGCGCGCAACGCAGAATGGTTTCGTTGCTCATGTCCGCGACGGTGCGGCCCGGCACGTTGTACAGAATCACCGGCAGATCGACGGTTTCGGCGATCTTCGCGAAGTGGCGATAGATGCCTTCCTGAGTCGGCTTGTTGTAGTACGGCACGACCTGCAGCGTGGCGTCCGCACCGACCTCTTTGGCCTGCTTCGTGAGTTCGATCGCTTCGGTGGTGGAGTTGCCGCCCGAGCCCGCGATCACCGGAATCCGGCCCGCCGTGTGCTCGACCGCGGTCTTGACCATCAGCACGTGTTCTTCGACCGACAACGTGGCCGATTCGCCGCTCGTGCCGACCACGACCAGCGCGTTCGTGCCCTCTGCGATGTGCCAGTCGATCAGTTTGCGAAACGCCGGCAGATCGAGGCTGCCGTCTTCAAGCATCGGGGTGATGATGGCAGGAATGCTGCCGCGAATCTGAACGCCGCCAGTGCTGCCGTGATTGCCGCTTTGAGTGCCGGTTTGGTTGCCGTTAGTCATGAAACGCCATGAATTTGATCAGGTAAACCGCGATTGTAGCGGATTAGCCAGCCAACTCGTAACAAGGCGGGGGTGTCGCCTCTGTAAGGCTGTCTGAGCGTTCCGCCCCCAGAACTGCACAGATCCGCTGGACGTAAGCCGGGCGTGGCTGCGCGAGGAAACCGTCCTGAAAAGCGACCACGCGAAGGTGGCCGCGCACCACGTCGAGCAGCTCGCCGGGTGCGAGCAAAAACGCCGGATTAGACGGTTTGCCGACCCTTTCGTTGCCTTGCGCAAAGGTCTCGTAAACCAGTACGCCGCCCGGCGCGAGCGAGCGTAAAAGCTGTGGGAAAAGTGGCCGATGCAGGTAGTTCGTGACCACGACCGCGGCGAATTTCGCGCTGTCGGGCAACGGCCACGCGGCGCCTTCGATATCCGCCGCGAGCGTGGTAATGAGCGGCTCGTCGCGCATCGTGTCGAGCGCAGCCGCATCGCGGTCGAGAGCGGTCACCGGATGACCCAGCGACGCGAAAAACCGCGCGTGCCGCCCCGCTCCGGACGCGACGTCGAGCACCGCGCCGCCCGCCGCGACCAGATGCGCCCAATGGCACACCCAGCGCGACGGTTCGCCGATTCCGTGCGATGCAGTGTGCGGCGCGGCGACGCGAGTGCTCATCACGCTGGCGTGCACATCAGCTATACGACAGGCCCATCGCCTCGCGCACGTCGCGCATCGTTTCCGTGGCGAACTTGCGGGCTTTGTCGCAGCCGTCGGCGACGATCGCGCGCAACAGCGACGGATCGTCCATGTACTTCTGCGCGCGCTCGAGCATCGGCTGCTGTTCGCGCAGGATACCTTCGATCACCGGCTGCTTGCACTCGAGGCAACCGATCCCAGCCGAGCGGCAGCCCTTCTGCACCCATTCGTGCGTGGCTTCGTCCGTGTAGACCTGATGCAGCTGCCACACCGGACACTTGTCCGGATCGCCCGGGTCGGTGCGGCGCACGCGCGCGGGGTCGGTCGGCATGGTGCGGACCTTCTTCGTGATCGTTTCCGCGTCTTCGCGCAGGCCGATCGTATTGCCGTACGACTTCGACATCTTCTGGCCATCGAGACCCGGCATGCGCGACGCCTCCGTCAGCATGGCCTGCGGCTCGACCAGAATGATCTTGCGCGAACCTTCGAGGTAGCCGAACAGGCGCTCACGATCGTTCATCGACAGGCTTTGCGACTCCTGCAGCATCGCTCGCGCCTGTTCGAGCGCTTCGTCATCGCCTTCCTGCTGATAGGCGTTGCGCAGCTCGTGATAGAGCTTGGCGCGCTTGCCGCCGAGCTTCTTCGCCGCTTCATTGGCCTTTTCTTCGAAGCCCGGCTCGCGGCCGTACAAATAGTTGAAACGGCGCGCGATTTCACGCGTCATTTCGACGTGCGGCACCTGATCCTCGCCGACCGGCACGAGCGAGCCGCGATACAGCAGAATGTCCGCCGCCATCAACACGGGATAGCCGAGGAAGCCGTAAGTGGACAGATCCTTGTCCTTCAGCTTCTCCATCTGCTCCTTGTAGGTCGGCACGCGTTCGAGCCAGCCGAGCGGCGTGCTCATGCCGAGCAGCAACGCCAGTTCAGCATGCTCGGGCACCTTGCTCTGGATGAACAGCGTAGCCTGCGCCGGATCGATGCCGGAGGCGAGCCAGTCGATCAGCACATCCCAGACGTTCTTTTCGATCACTTCGGGCGTTTCATAGTGCGTCGTCAGCGCGTGCCAATCGACCACGCAGAAGAAACACGGGTATTCGGACTGCAGCCGCACCCAGTTTTTCAGCACGCCGTGGTAGTGGCCGAGGTGCAGCGACCCGGTGGGCCGCATGCCGGAGAAGATACGGTCTGGGAACATGATTATTTAGAAAAGCGAAACAAGTGGGGTCAGAATTGCGGTGATCGCAGCGTAGCCGAGCGTAACGAGCGGGCTCAGCCAATAACGCGTGAGCGTGCCCGTCATCACCAGCGCCATCACGATGAAAAATCCGTACGGCTCGAGGCGCGACAGCGCGATCGATTGACGCGGCGGCAACAGCGCCATCAGCACGCGGCCGCCGTCCAGCGGCGGCAAAGGAAACAGGTTGAGCACGCCGAGCACGAGGTTCACGCCGACGCCGGCCGCGGCCATGCGCGTGAAGAACGGTTCGTCGACGCTCAGCACAGCAAGCGCGACGCCGAACAGACCCCACACCAGCGCCTGCACGAAATTGCACAGCGGGCCGGCCGCCGCGACCCACAGACTGCCCCAGCGCGGATTACGCAGATTGCCGAAGGCGACCGGTACGGGCTTCGCGTAACCGAACATGAACGCGCCGCTGGTCGCGAAGTACAGGAGCAAGGGAATCGCTATCGTGCCAAGCGGATCGATATGCCGCATCGGATTGAGGGAGACGCGGCCAAGCACGTACGCGGTATTGTCGCCGAGCCAGCGCGCCACGTAGCCATGCGCGGCTTCATGCAGCGTGATCGCGAAAATCACCGGCAACGCGTATACCGCAATGGTCTGTATCAGGGAAGAATCCATAACTCGTTATTGTAACAACGCGATGGCGTGCGTCAGTCCGCTTTCGCTTAAGCCGTCTCTTCGAGACCGAACGGCGCGAGAGAGCCGCGCCCTGCCCGCACCAGCACTGGTTCGGGGCCGGTCAGATCGATCACGGTGGATGGCTCGCACACGCACGCGCCGCCGTCGATCACCAGATCGAGCTGCTTTTCCAGGCGTGCGCGGATTTCTTCCGGGTCATTCAGCGGCCGGGTTTCGCCCGGCATGACCAGTGTCGAGCCGAGCAGCGGCTGGCCGAGTTCTTCGAGAATCGCGAGCGTGATCGCGTGATCCGGCACCCGCAGCCCGATCGTCTTGCGCGACGGATGCGACAGGCGCCGCGGCACTTCCTTGGTGGCCTGCAGCACGAACACATAAGGCCCGGGCGTCACCGATCTGATCAGCCGGAACTGGCGGTTATCCACCATCGCGAAGTTCGCCAGCTCCGACAGGTCGCGCACCAGCAGCGACAGTAATTGCTTCTCGTCGAGACCGCGAATCCGCCGCAGACGCTCGACCGCGTCCTTGTCGTCGAGATGACAGGCGAGCGCGTAGCTCGAATCGGTCGGCAACGCGACGACGCCGCCGTCGTTGATGATCTGCGCGGCCTGCTTGACGAGGCGCGGCTGCGGATTGTCCGGGTGAAGCCGAAAGTATTGGGACATGATGACTAGCTGACTCACGATCGCTACAGCGGGTCGCTACAGCGCGGAAATGGACGGGGGGCGCACACGCCCGGGATGACGGCTGCTTCACGTGACGTGCCGCCGTGGCACGGCGCGCGGTCACAGCCAGCGTTCCCAGACGGGCTTGAGGTCGGAGGGCAGCGGCGGCAGCGAGCCGAGTTCGACGCGGCCCTCGCCGGGCGCGTGAAAATCCGAACCGCGCGAGGCCTCGAAGCCGAACCGGCGCGCCACATCCGCGTATTCGCGATATTGATCCGGCGTGTGGCTGCCCGTCACCACTTCGATCGCCTTGCCGCCCAGATCGATGAATTCGGCGAAAAACGCATCGAATTCGACCGGCGTGTACGCATAACGGCCCGGATGCGCGACGATCGCCTCGCCGCCTGCCGTCCGGATCCAGCCGACCGCGTCAGCCAGTTTGGCCCAGCGATGCGGCACGTAGCCGGGCTTGCCGTCGCCGAGATAGCGGGTGAACACGTCTTGCGTGGAGCTCGCGTACCCGCTTTCGACCATGAAGCGCGCGAAGTGCGTGCGCGAAATCATGTCCGGGTTGGAGACGTACTTCAGCGCGCCCTCGTAGGCATCCGGAATACCGAGCGTGGCGAGCTGCTCGCCGATCGCTTCCGCACGCGCGGCGCGGCCGTTGCGCGTGCGCGCGAGGCCGTCGATCAACGTCGCATTGGTTGGATCGATGCCGAGGCCGACGATGTGCACCGTGCGCGAAGCCCACGTCACCGAAATCTCCACGCCGCTCAGATAGCCCATGCCGAGCCCTTCGGCCGTGCAGCGCGCCTCGTGCTGGCCGCCGAGTTCGTCGTGGTCGGTCAAGGCCCACAGCGTCACGCCGCCCGCGTGCGCGCGGCGCGCGACATCGGCCGGCGCGAACTGGCCGTCGGAGACGGTGGAGTGGCAGTGGAGGTCAGCGTTCATCAGTGTCTTGAAAAGGTTCTGCGGCCATTTTACTGCAACGCAGTAAGCGGCCGCAGAGCTATCTCTCGTAGCCGACCCGATTCGCTGAAGTTTTTGCAGAAGGTTTTTGTAAAGAAGTTACGCGCAAAATCCCTCGATCAGGGCGGCGATCTGCTCCGGCTGGTCGTGGTGCACCATGTGCCCCGCTTCGTCGATGATTTTCTCGCGCCAGTTCGGAAACGCCTGAAAGCGCGCCTTGAATTCGTCGAGCGCGATTTCGCCGGCGATGTGCGCGAGCGTCGGCGAGTTGGCCGCCTCGACGTGCAGCACCTTCGCGCTCACTTTGCGCCACACGGCCATCACTTCGTCGAGCCGGTACAGCATCGGCCCGCGCAGCTTGTGCGCCGGATCGGCGAGCAGCATGAAGCGCCCTTCTCCGTCCGGCTTGGACCAATGCTGGGCAAGGAACTGCGCGCGCTGCGGCGCGAGCCGCGGATTGGTCTTGATCAGCCGGCCGGCGACCTCGTCGAGCGACGCGTAGCGCTTCAGTTGCGGCGGATCGCGCAATTCGTCGAGCCAGTTGCGCAGGCGCCTGGGCGCTTGCGCCGAGTGCGACGGCGCGAGACCGAAGCCCTCCAGGTCGACCACGCGCCGCACCCGCTCCGGCCGCACGCCCGCATACAGGCAGACGATGTTCGCGCCCATGCTGTGGCCGACCAGATTGACTTCGCCGGTCGGCGCGTAGTGATCGAGCAGCGCGTCGAGATCGCCGAGGTAGTCCGGAATCCAGTAGTTGCCGCCGCCGCGCTCGGCAACCGGCCAGTCGGACAGGCCAAAACCGCGCATATCAGGCGCGATCACCTGCCAGTCGCCGCCCAAAGCATCGACGACGAACTGGAACGACGCCGCCACGTCCATCCAGCCGTGCAGCATGAACAGCTTCGGCGCATCCGGATTGCCCCAGCGCCGCACGTGCAAACGGATGCCGCGCACGGCGACGAACTCAGACTGGCAGATATTCATGAGCGACGCGCCCGAAAAAAGAATGGTCGTTCTATTATAACGAGATAGCCGGACGCCGCGCCTGGATCATATCTGGAAGAACGCTTCAGTCCGCGCCGGACTGCACCCGATCCAGACCCGCCAGTGTGACCAGTTCGGCGAGTTCGGCTTCGTCGAAACCAGCGTCGCGGCGAGCTTCGAAATTGAACGGACCGCGTAATTTCGGTGCGTGATACTGCTCGGCAAGGCGCGCGTAGGTGAAGTGCGGATCGAGGCCGGCCTGCTCGCACAGATAGCGGAACCAGCGATTGCCGATCAGCACGTGGCCGATTTCATCGCGCAGGATCACGTCGAGAATCGCCGCCGACGCCTGGTCGCCGGCCTGTTGCAGGCGGGCGCGGATCGGCGGCGAGGCGTCGAGGCCGCGCGCTTCCAGCGTGCGCGGCACCAGCGCCATGCGCGCGAGCACGTCGCCGCGGGTGCGTTCGCACATGTCCCAGAGACCGTCGTGCGCCGGGAAGTCGCCGTAGGCGTGGCCGAATTGCGCGAGTCGCGCGACCAGCAGCGAGAAATGATGCGCCTCTTCGGCCGCCACTTTGAGCCAGTCGACATAAAACGCGGCGGGCATGCCGGCAAAGCGCCAGACGGCGTCCAGCGCAAGGTTGATTGCGTTGAATTCGATGTGCGCGAGCGCGTGCAGCAAGACGGCCCGACCTTGCGGCGATTGCATGCTGCGCCGCCCGAGCTTGCGCGGTTCGACCAGTTCGGGCCGCACAGGACGGCCCGGCAGGCCGGAAGGTTCGTCGAGCCGGAGGTCTTCGGCGCATGCGAGGCTGCCGTCGAGCACGGCTGCATATAGAGCGCGAGCCGCTGCGGCCTTGCTCGCCGGGTCGATTTCGCGCAACGCGGCGAGCGCTCCGGTACGCGCGCAATTCGACAGGGACGAAGCAAAGGAAGCGGACGGAACAGACGGAGCAGCGGAAATCATGGCAACGAGATCGGCAATTGGAACGGCAAAGCGTGCGGTAAAGGGCAAGGCAGCGCGTCGGACAGGCCGGCGGCAACGCCGAGCGGCCCAACCACACAAGCGTTTACAATACTCGATTCGACTATCGCTCGCGCCCATTGTGCTGGCCCGGCCGCACGCCAACCGGTCCCGATCGGACGTTTCCGGCAGCCTCCTGCGCCAGCCGGCCCGCGCCGCGATCGCCCAACAGGAGACACCGTGACAATCTACAAGCTTGGCGAAGCAGCGCCGACCATTCATGAAAGCGTGTTCGTCGCGGATTCGGCGAACATCATCGGCAACGTGACGCTCGAGGAAAATTCGAGCGTCTGGTTCGGCGCGACGATTCGCGGCGACAACGAGCCGATCACCATCGGCGCCGGCAGCAACGTGCAGGAAAACGCCGTGCTGCACACCGATCCCGGCTTCCCGCTGACAGTCGAGCCGAACGTGACGATCGGCCACCAGGTCATGCTGCACGGCTGCACCATCAAGGAAGGCTCGCTGATCGGAATTCAGGCGGTGGTCTTGAATGGTGCGGTAATCGGCCGCAACTGTCTGGTCGGAGCGGGCGCCATCGTCACGGAAGGCAAAGTGTTTCCCGACAATTCGCTGATTCTCGGCGCGCCCGCCAAAGTCGTGCGCGAACTGACCGAGACGGACATCGCCAACATGCAGCGCGGCACGGTGAGCTACGCCGAACGCCGCGACTATTTCAAGGCGCAGCTCGTGCGCATCGGCTAACCAGCCGTAGCGCGCGGCATCAGGCTGCGCCATTCGATCGAGGAAAAGTTGTGAACGACCAGTTGCAAAAATTCATGTTCAGCGCGGCGCCGGTGCGCGGCGAGATCGTTTCGCTGCGCAATACCTGGCAGGAAGTGCTGACGCGCCGCGATTACCCGGCGCCGGTGCGCACGATTCTCGGCGAGATGATGGCGGCTTGCGCGCTATTGTCGGCGAATCTCAAGTTCGACGGCACGCTCATCATGCAGATCTTCGGCGACGGCCCGGCCAAAATGCTGGTGGTGCAATGCAGCTCAGACCTGTCGATGCGCGCCACCGCCAAGCTGTCCGGCGAAGGCGGCACTACGATCGGCGACGATGCCACCATGATCGAACTGATGAACGCGAGCGGTCACGGCCGCTGCGTGATCACGCTCGATCCGCGCGACAAGAAGCCCGGCCAGCAGCCCTATCAAAGTATCGTGCCGCTGTCGGGCGAGAATGGGCCGCTCAAATCGATGGCCGAAGTGCTCGAACACTACATGCACCACTCGGAGCAGCTCGACACGCGTTTGTGGCTCGCGGCGAACACCGAGCGCGCAGTCGGCATGCTGCTGCAAAAACTGCCCGGCGACGGCGGCATCGTCCCGCATCCGGGCGATCTGGACGCGGATACGTGGGAGCGCGTCTGCACGCTCGGCGGCACGCTGTCGCAAGACGAACTGCTGAAGGAAGAGCCCGAAACGGTGTTCCGGCGCCTTTTCTGGCAGGAAAACGTCCAGCATTTCGAACCGGCCACGGCGCGCTTCGAATGCACGTGCTCGCGTGAAAAAGTCGGCGCCATGCTGAAGATGCTGGGCCGCGACGAAGTGGATGGCGTGGTCGAAGAACGCGGCCACGTCGAGATCCATTGCGAATACTGTAACCAGCGTTATGAATTCGACCCGGTCGACGTGGCGCAACTTTTTGTCGCCAAGGCGCTCTCAGAAGGAGTGACGCCGGCTGCCGAGCAGCGGCATTGACCCGGCGGCGATACGCGGCTGGGTGGCGTCGGCCTGCGATACCCGTATTACGGCAGTAAGATACCGCGCCGCCCGCTGCCTTTTCAGGGGCCGGGCGGCGCGGTATCTTTGATCATTGCGTCGGATCATTGGCGGTGCGCACTGCACACGTTTTGCTTAGGCGTCCGACCGATGGAGATCGAAAATGAACATCCCTATTTCGTTGATGTCTGACCTGAAGCATTACGCGCGCACGTTAGCCATGCTGTCCTTCATCGCGGGCAGCACTGCGCTGACTGGCTGCATGATGGACCCGCCGGGCCCGTCGCCGATTTACAGCCGCCTGCCGGCCGATCAGTCGGGCATGGCCCGCCCGCTGACACCTGAAGAGCGCCAGCGCTACGAAGCAATCGATCGGCAGGTGCTGGCCGAACAGAATCAGGCGATTGCCGCCGAGAATGCCGCGCAGGCGTGGTCGCGTTATTACGCGCCGCCCGTCAGCATGTACGGCAGTTATTACGGCGGCGGCTGGGGACGCGGCTGGGGCACCGGTGTCGGCGTCAGTTATGGACCGTACTGGGGCTGGTAGCGCGAAGCGCGCACCGAAGGGGAGACGGAGAGGCACGCCGGCATGACAGTCCGGAAACAACAAAGGCGCGGTTTTCACCGCGCCTTTGTTGTTTCCGGCGCCCTGAACCCGATTGACGTGACGAGGCTTAGTGCGTCGCTTTCTTCTCTTTCGCCACCTTACCGCCGTGCTTACGATCCGGCTTCGCACGCGACTCCGGATTCGGTACCACGTGAAGCGGCGCGGCCGACATCTCGCCACGCGTCGAGGTAGTAACCGAAGGCGTATTCGAAGTGGGCAACGGTGCGTTCGGCGACACGAATTGCACGAACACTTCGCTGTCCTTCACCATGCCCATTTCGTAGCGCGCACGCTCTTCGACAGCTGCCGTGCCGTTCTGCAAATCCTGCACCTCACCCTGGATGCGCTCGTTGCGCAGCTTTTCATCGGCGTTCTTCTGTTGTTGCTGCGCCAGCTGCTGCTGCAACTCGTGCACGCGTAACCAGCCGCCGTGCCCCCACCAAAGTGGGTACTGGATCAGCGCCAGCAGAACGATCAGGACAGCAGTGACAAGCCGCATGAAGTAAGCACAATAAATACACGCCGCCCTGCGCTATACGCAGGGCGGCGTGGTCAATCAGAAACGAAGGTGAACCGGCTCATCGGTCAGCGCTAGCAATCACGCCGATTAGCGCAGATTGTAGAACGCCGACTTGCCCGGGTAGCTGGCGATATCGCCGAGGTCTTCTTCGATACGCAGCAACTGGTTGTACTTCGAGATGCGATCCGACCGCGACAGCGAACCCGTCTTGATCTGGCCGGCGTTCAGGCCGACCGCGATATCCGCGATCGTCGAATCTTCGGTTTCGCCCGAGCGGTGCGAGATCACGGCCGTGTAGCCGGCGCGCTTGGCCATTTCGATCGCAGCGAAGGTTTCCGTCAACGTGCCGATCTGGTTGATCTTGATCAGGATCGAGTTGGCGATGCCCTTCTCGATGCCTTCCTTCAGGATGCGCGTGTTGGTGACGAACAGGTCGTCGCCCACCAGTTGCACCTTCTTGCCGAGCTTGTCGGTCAGTATCTTCCAGCCTGCCCAGTCGCTCTCGTGCATGCCGTCTTCGATCGACACGATCGGGAACTTGTCGGCCAGGTTCGCGAGGTAGTCCGCGAATTCCGTCGACGACAGTTGCAGGCCTTCGCCGGCCAGCTGGTACTTGCCATCGTGATAGAACTCGCTCGCTGCGCAGTCGAGCGCAAGCAGCACGTCTTCACCGGCGCGGTAGCCGGCTTTCTCGATAGCTTGCAGGATGGTCGACAGGCATTCGTCGTTGCTGCCGAAGTTCGGTGCGAAGCCGCCTTCATCGCCGACTGCCGTGCTCATGCCGCGGTCCGACAGGATCTTCTTCAGCGCGTGGAACACTTCGGCGCCGCAGCGCAGTGCTTCGCGGAAGGTAGGCTGGCTCACCGGCACGATCATGAATTCCTGGATGTCCAGGCTGTTGTTCGCGTGCGCGCCGCCGTTGACGATGTTCATCATCGGCACCGGCAGTTGCATTGCGCCCGAGCCGCCGAAGTAGCGGTACAGCGGCAGGCCGGCTTCTTCAGCGGCAGCCTTGGCGACGGCCATCGAAACTGCCAGCATCGCGTTCGCGCCGAGGCGCGATTTGTTGTCCGTGCCGTCGAGTTCCAGCAGGGTCTTGTCGAGGAAAGCTTGCTCGGAAGCGTCGAGGCCCATGATCGCTTCGGAGATTTCGGTGTTGATGTGCTCGACGGCCTTCAGCACGCCCTTGCCGCCATAACGGCCGGTTTCGCCGTCGCGCAACTCGATCGCCTCGCGCGAACCCGTGGATGCGCCCGACGGCACCGCGGCGCGGCCCATCGTGCCCGACTCGAGCAGCACGTCGCATTCGACGGTGGGGTTGCCTCGCGAATCGAGAATCTCTCGACCGATGATATCTACGATAGCACTCATGGTTTCCTCAAGAAATGACGTTGAATTCTTTACTGTGACACTGCACCGGACACATGCTGGTCTCCCCAGCAGACAACTTTCGCGCCGAGGCGTTCGACGACCATTGCGCGCATTCGCCGCGTGCTGTCGACTGTGCCGATTATGGGAGCCAATCGCGGCTCGGCCAATCGTGGCCCGGCCAATCGTGGCCCGGCCAATCGTGACACGCTGCGAACGCCTGAATCAGTTGAAATCGCTTTCGAGGAACGGCGCGCGCTTGACGGCCTGATCGAGCGTGACCAACGTTTCGAGCAGATCGGCCATGCGATGCAAAGGCACTGCGTTCGGGCCGTCCGATTTCGCTTCCGCAGGCTTCGGATGGGTCTCCATGAAGAGACCCGCCACGCCCGTTGCCACGGCCGCGCGCGCCAGCACCGGCACGAATTCACGCTGACCGCCCGAGCTCGTGCCCTGCCCGCCCGGCAACTGCACCGAGTGGGTCGCGTCGAACACGACCGGCGCGTTGGTTTCGCGCATGATCGCAAGCGACCGCATGTCCGACACGAGATTGTTATACCCGAACGACACGCCGCGTTCGCACGCCATGAAGCGGTCTTCCGACAGGCCCGCTTCACGCGCGGCATCACGCGCCTTGTCGATGACGTTCTTCATGTCGTGCGGTGCGAGAAACTGGCCTTTCTTGATGTTGACCGGTTTGCCCGAACGCGCGCAAGCATGGATGAAGTCGGTTTGACGGCACAGGAACGCCGGCGTTTGCAGCACGTCGACCACCGACGCAACCTGCTCGATCTCGTGCTCCGAGTGAACATCGGTCAGTACCGGCAGACCGAGCTGACGCTTCACTTCCGACAGGATGCGCAAACCTTCGTCCATGCCCAGACCGCGGAACGACTTGCCGCTGCTGCGATTGGCCTTGTCATACGACGATTTGTAGATGAACGGAATGTTCAGCTTCGCGCAGATTTCCTTCAGGCG
Organism: Paraburkholderia lacunae; assembly: GCF_003353175.1. Classification (GTDB taxonomy): domain Bacteria; phylum Pseudomonadota; class Gammaproteobacteria; order Burkholderiales; family Burkholderiaceae; genus Paraburkholderia; species Paraburkholderia lacunae. The sequence continues at coordinate 69,239 of NZ_QHKS01000027.1, forward strand.
GCCTGCCGTGTCGATCGTCATCTGTTCAGACTCGACGACACAGGTGCCTGCGATCAGAAAAAACGGCTTGTCGAGCCCGATTTCAAAATCGCCCAGTTTCATGCTTTCTCCTCGACGCGCGACTGCTGATGCACGAGCGCCGCTTCGACGAACGACTTGAACAGCGGATGGCCATCACGCGGTGTGGACGTGAATTCCGGGTGGAACTGCACGCCGACGAACCACGGGTGCATGCTGCGCGGCAATTCCATCATCTCCGGCAGATCTTCACTCGGGGTACGGGCGCTGATGATAAGGCCGCCGGCTTCGAGCTGGGGCACGAAGCGGTTATTGACTTCATAACGGTGACGGTGGCGCTCGTTCACGTCCTTGCCATAGATCTCTTCGGCCATCGTGCCGGGCTTGATCGGGCAACGTTGCGAACCGAGGCGCATCGTGCCGCCCAGATCCGATTCTTCAGTGCGCTTCTCGACACGGCCTTCACGGTCGTACCACTCGGTGATCAGCGCGACCACGCGGTTTTCGGTTTCCTGATCGAACTCGGTGCTGTTCGCGTCCTTCAGGCCGACCACGTCGCGGGCGAATTCGATCACGGCCAACTGCATGCCGAGGCAGATGCCGAGGTACGGCACGTTCGCCTCACGTGCATAGCGGATCGCGGCGATCTTGCCTTCGGTGCCGCGACGGCCGAAACCGCCCGGCACGAGCACCGCGTCCAGATGCTTGAGGCTCTCGACGCCTTGCGTCTCGACTTCTTCCGAATCGATGTATTCGATGTTCACGCGGGTCGACGTATGCATCGACGCATGACGCAGCGCTTCGATCAGCGACTTGTACGACTCGGTCAGATCGACATACTTGCCGACCATGCCGATCGTCACTTCGTGCTTCGGGTTCTGCAGCTTCTCGACGAGCTCCGACCACATCGACAGATCGGCGGGCTTCGGCGTGAGCTTGAGCTCTTCACAGATAATCGCGTCCAGACCCTGGTCGTGCAGCATCTGCGGAATCTTGTAGATGCTGTCGGCGTCCCACACGGAAATCACCGCGTCCTCCGGCACGTTCGAGAACATCGAGATCTTCGCGCGCTCGTCGTCCGGAATGCGGCGGTCGGCGCGGCACAGCAGCACGTGCGGCGAGATACCGATTTCACGCAGCTTCTGCACGCTGTGCTGGGTAGGCTTGGTCTTGAGTTCGCCCGCGGTGGCAACCCACGGCACCAGCGTGAGGTGCACGAAGCACGCGCTGTTGCGGCCCATGCGCAGGCTCATCTGACGCGCGGCCTCGAGGAACGGCAGCGATTCGATGTCGCCCACCGTGCCGCCTACTTCGACGATCGCGACGTCCGGCTCGCCGCACGTCGCGGAAGCCGCGCCGCGTTCGACGAACGCCTGGATTTCATTCGTGATGTGCGGGATGACCTGCACCGTCTTGCCGAGATAATCGCCGCGGCGTTCCTTGCGGATCACCGATTCGTAGATCTGGCCCGTGGTGAAGTTATTGGCCTTGCGCATCTTCGTGCTGATGAAGCGCTCATAGTGGCCGAGGTCGAGGTCGGTTTCCGCTCCGTCTTCCGTCACGAACACTTCGCCGTGTTGAAACGGGCTCATCGTGCCGGGGTCGACGTTGATGTAGGGATCGAGTTTGAGGAGGGTGACTTTAAGACCGCGCGATTCGAGGATCGCGGCGAGGGAAGCGGCGGCAATACCCTTGCCGAGGGAAGATACTACGCCGCCGGTGACGAAAACATATTTGGTCATCGCTGGATGCTCGCGGGAAAAACGGATTATACCGTAAAGCAGGGCCTCGACCCAGCAAATTCCGAGCGGCATCCGCACGAATGCATGCCGCGGCGGCGGCAGTCGCCGCGAGCCGGTCACGCACCGTTTTCTTGCGCCGACGGATGACGCGCGCCGCCGCTCGCTGCCATGACTAGCTCAAGCACGAACTCAAGCGCGCCGCTCCAGTTCGCGCAACATCCGCTGCACCGCGCGCGCGGTTTCGAGCGGCTTCTCCATCGGATACAGATGACTGCCTTCGATCCATTCCACGTGACCGCCGGTCGCACGTCGGGTCGCATCGAGTCCGGCCTGGCGGATTTCCTTCGAATGCGTGCCGGCGATGAAACCGACCGGCACCGGCGCGCCGCGAGCGAGGCGCGAGCCGAGCGTATGCGGCAAGGTCCTGTAGATCTGGTATTCGGTGCGCCGGTCGAAGGCCAGCGAACGCGAGCCGTCGGGCGAGGATTGTGGAATGCCGAAGTCGATGTAGTCGGACAGCATCCGTTCGTCCCAGCGCGCGAACGCCGGCTTCGAATGAAAATGTCTCCACGCCTCGTCGCGGCTGGCCCAGTGGGTGCGGCGCGTACGCGTGGCCGCCGCCGGCGAGAGCCGCTCGTCGAGCCCGGTCCATTGGGACACGCGCAACATGCTGCTGCGCCAGCCGGCGATCACCGGCGAATCCAGCATCACCACACCCCTCACCCATTGCGGCTTTTTCAGCGCGGCCATCAACGATAGATATCCACCGAGCGAATGGCCGACCAGCCACACCGGCTGCTCGTAAGAACGGCCGACATCGTCGAGCAGCTGCTCGACCAGATGCGGCCAGTCCTGGGTAACCGGATACCGCGCGTCATGACCGATACGCTCGATAGAGCGAAGCTCGTAGTCGTCCGCGAGTTCGGCGAAGATGGTCCGGTACGTCGATGCAGGAAAACCGTTCGCGTGCGAGAAGTGGATGATGTTTTTCAACTGCGGCGATCTCCGTTCTAATTTGCGCGCAGGCCGCGGGCCCTGCGGCGCGTTGCTGCTTCTTGTTACTGCTTCTTATCTGTCTTTTGTCTGTCCGCCCGGCGACGCGGGACGTCCCTCGGCAGTCCGTCAACGATCCATCCAGTAGCGGCGCCGCGTGTCCCGATAGCGCTCGAGCGTGAGCGCGGCCCCATTCGGTTGCGGGACGGCGTTCGGCACGGCGCCGGAATCGACATCCGGATTGATGCCCGGGTCGATGCCAGGGACAACGTCGATCCGCACCGCGCCGTCCGTGTCGCTGCGCGCGAGTTCGATATGCCGCGCCTTGTAACGCTCGAACACACCCGCGTTCGGATGATGAAAACGGTTGCGATAGCCTACCTGAAATAGTGCGACCAGCGGGTCGATTGAGTCGAGGAACGGTTCGGTCGACGAGGTCTTGCTGCCGTGATGCGGCACCACCAGCACCTGAGCGCGCAACGCGCCGCGATCGCGCGCGAGCAGCGTGCGTTCGGCCGGTGCTTCGAGGTCCGCCGCCAGCAAAGCGCTCATACGGCGCGCATCCGTTTGAACGCCCGCGTCCGACGCGCTCGCGGCAGGATGCAAGGTGCTCACGCGCAATACACAGCAATGCGCGTTCGGTTTGCCTTGCAGCGGCCCGGCATCCGGCCAGAGCATCGCGAACTCGACGCCGTCCCACTGCCAGCGCTGCCCCGCCGCGCAGGGCAACGTATCCGCACCGCGCTGCCGCGCTCTACGCCACAGCGCATTCGCCGGCGCCAATGCCGCCAGCAGTTGCCGCACCTCGATCGCGTCCAGCACGGCCGGCGCGCCGCCCGAATGATCGGAATCGGAGTGGCTAATGACGAGCGTATCGAGCGCCGTGACGCCGTGAGCCTGCAAGAACGGCACGACGACGCGCTCGCCCGCATGCGTCGATTCCGGCCCCGGTCCCGCATCGAACAGCAGTGCGTGATGCGTCGTCTCGACCAGCACCGAGGTTCCTTGACCGACATCCAGCGCGGTCAGGCGGAAGCTGCCGTGCGGCGGCCCGGACGGCGCCGGCATCAGCAACGGCAACCAGGTCAGCGGCGCGGCCCAGCGTAGCGGCCAGCCGCGCGGCGCGAGACACCAGAGCACACCGATGCCAGCCGTGGCCAGCGCCCACGCATCCGGTTGCGGCAGACGCCAGAGCGTCCATGCAGGACCCGACAGCGTCCGCAGGCCCGCGGCCAGCAGTTCAAGCAAGGCGTGCGCCGCCTGGAACGCGTAGCCGTCGAGCGGCGCGGGCAGCGCGACACCGGCCAGCACGGCCGGCGTGACCAGCAGACTCACCCACGGAATCGCGAAGGCGTTGGCGAGCGGGCCGATTAGCGGAATCTGCATGAACCAGTAGACGGTGAGCGGCGCGAGCGCAATCGTCACCGCGAACTGCACATGCGCGGCGCTGCGCAGACGTTCGACAAAGGCGCGCACCCGACGGCGCAAAGCGGAGAGCAAGCGCGTGAGCCGGGATATCTCGCCGCCCTCCCCATCTTCCTCGCGATCCTGCGCAGGGTCCTGCACGCGGGGCCGCCCCGACATCGCGAACAGAATCGCCGCCACCGCGCAGAACGACAGCCAGAATCCCGCCGACACCACCGCCCAGGGATCGATCAGCAACACGAGCCCCAACGCCCACGCGAGCACGGCGGACCGCGCGATATTGCGCCCGCTGACAAACGCAAGCGCGACCACGCCCGCCATCCACAACGCCCGCTGCGCCGGCACGTTGAAACCGGCCAGCGCGGCGTGCAAGCCGGCGAACAACGCGCCGCCCGTCACCGCGACGATCTGCGCGGGCAACCGCAATGGCCAGTTGCGGCCGACGAATCCGGAGCGCCGCCACCACGCCCCGGCGAGCCAACCCGCAAGCCCTGCGACAAAACCGATATGCAGCCCCGAAATCGCCACCAAATGGCTCGTGCCCGTGCCCCGCATCAGCAGCCAGTCCGCCTCGCTGACTTCATCCTGCGCGCCGATCGCCAGCGCCACCACGATCCCGCGATGTGGCGCTTCGGCAAGCACCGTGTCGATCCGCGCGCGCAGCGCGGCGCGCCAGCGATCGAAGGCGACGCCCACGCCGCGCGCGTTGCCCGGCAAACGGACGGCGGCAGCGGGTGCGCTGACATAGCCGGTAGCGCGCACATTACGCGCGAGCAGGTTGGCTTCGGCATCGCGAACGCCGAAATTCGCATTGCCATGGGGCCGTTTGAGCCGCACCGCCAATTGCCAGCGCGCGCCGGGCTCGAGCAACGGCGGCGGCGCATCCCGAGCAATCCACGTCAGCTGAATCACACGCGGAAAAGCAGCGATCGGCGCGTCGGCCGATTCGACCTCGAACAGAAAGCGCGCGCCCTTTGCGTCGACTGCCGGAAGGCCCTTGATGCTGCCGACCACGTCGACATCGCGCCCTTCCCAGGCGCTCGGCAGGCTCACGGCGAGCCGCGTTTGCGCGCGCCAGGCCGCATAGCCGAAGCCCACGCAAATGGCCGCAATCCACAGCGCGCTCCAGCCGAGCCGTGAGCGTATTGGTGCAGCGAGACCTGTGCTGATGCCTGTGCCAGGAGCTATGCCTGAAAGCACGCCGAAAAGTGCGCCGAACCGGCCACGCCGATCGAGTGCCCCTGCGGCCGAGCGGTCGTCCGCTTCGACGGAATGAACACCGCGCAACGCCCACACCGCGACACCGCTCGCCACGCATGCGGCCAGAGCCAACGCGCCCCACGCACCCCGCCCCGGCAATGCTGCCTGCTGCTGCAAGGCGACCACGCCCAACGCAAATCCGCACCACCATGCCCGCATTCGTCCTCCGCTCGACCGGCGCCGGACGATGCAACGCTCACCGCGCAGGTAGCAGCAGGCCCGCCGGGCGCGTGTTCCGCCCGACGCGAACCACTTGAACCATCAAGTTTGATTATGCAGAGGAAAGTGCGAGCCGCGGCAGCGCGGCGAGCGCGTTAGCCGTTGTGCCTAGGGCGGCTTCGTCGGCGGTCATGCGGCGCAGTTGCGCGAGGCCCGCGCCGATGGCCGGAATCTGATCCGGCGTGTTGCGCTGCCTGTACAACCAGGAAGGTGCGATGTCGGGTGCGTCGGTTTCGACGACCAGTGCGTCGAACGGCAATTGCTCGGCCAGACGCCGGATTTGCCGCGCCCGTTCGAAGGTCAGATTGCCGCCGAAACCCAGATGCAGGCCCTGGTCGATATACGCCTGAGCCTGCTGGAAACTGCCGTTGAAAGCGTGCGCAATGCCGCGATGAATCTGGTGCCGGCGCAGCCCCTTGAGCACCTGGTCCTGCGATTTGCGTACGTGGCAAATCACCGGCAGATCGAATTCGCGAGCGAGTTGCAATTGACCGTTGTAGAAGAACTGCTGGCGCGCATCGTCGAGGCCCGGCACGAAGTAATCGAGACCGATCTCGCCGATGCCGACGAACAGCGGATCGTCGAGGCTCGCTTCGATTTCCATCCGCAGCAGTTCGAGATCGCGCTCCTGCGCGCCCGGCGTGTAGAGTGGATGAATGCCGAGCGCATACGCGCCGCCGTCGGTCCGGTGCGCGAGCTCACGCACTGCGGTGAAGTTCTCACGGCCGATCGCCGGAATCACGATGCGCCCCACCCCGGCGCGGCGCGCAGCCGCCGCGACCGCGTCGCGGTCGGCGTCGAATTCCGACGCGTCGAGATGGCAGTGCGTATCGATCCACATGGCGCGCCTCGTTAGCGGCAGGGTTTCGCGGGGGTTCAACCTTAGCTTCGGCTTCGGCTTCGGCTTCGGCTTCGGCTTCGGCTTCGGCGTCGCGCGGCGCGGCGCAGTGATTACACCGGCACCGGCGGCTCTTCGTGCAGCACGCCGTCGCGCAGCCGCATGATCCGGTCGCAGCGGCCGGCCAGTTCAGGATCGTGCGTGACGATCACGAAACTGGTTTCGAGCGTCTGCGACAGTTCGAGCATCAAGTTGAACACGGTGTCCGCGGTGCCGCCGTCGAGATTGCCGGTCGGTTCGTCGGCCAGTACGCAGGCCGGTTTGGTGACGAGCGCCCGGGCAATCGCCACACGCTGACGTTCACCGCCCGACAACTCGCCCGGGCGATGCTTCGCCCGATGCCCCATGCCGACGCGCTCCAGCACCTCGAGCGCCTGGCGCCGCGCGGCTTCGGTCGTCATGCGGCGAATCCGCAGCGGCATCGCGACGTTGTCGAGCGCCGAAAACTCCGGCAACAGATGGTGGAACTGATACACGAAACCGAGCGCGCGATTGCGCAAATCGTTGCGTTCGCGCTCGGAGAGCTTCGTAAACGGCTTGCCCATCACGGAGACATGACCCGCGCTCGGATCGTCGAGGCCGCCGAGCACGTGCAGCAGCGTGCTCTTGCCGGAACCCGACGCGCCGACGATCGCCAGCTTTTCGCCGCGCCGCACGCTCAATTGCGTGTTGTTGAGCACCTGTACGTTGAGGCCGCCCTGCACGAACGACTTCGAAATACCGGTCGCTTCCAGCACGTAGGGATGCAGCGCCGTCTCGTTGGACATGTTGGGCCTGGTCAGGGTGGCGGAAAGGTCATTCATAGCGCAGCGCCTCCGCCGGACGGACCTTCGCACCGCGCCAGCTCGGATAAAGCGTCGCCAGAGCGGACAACGCGAACGCAATGAGGCCGATTCGCGCGACGTCCGAGGGAACCAGTTCGGACGGCAATTCGCTGATGAAATACACCGACGGCGGCAGGAACTGCACGCCGAGCAGATGCTCGATCATCGGCACGAGCCACGGAATGCTCCACGCGATCAGGCAGCCTAGCGCTACGCCGGTGGCCGTGCCGATAAAGCCGATCGTCACGCCCTGCACGACGAAAATCTTCATGATCGAGCCGGGCTGCGCGCCGAGCGTGCGCAGGATCGCGATATCGGCCTGCTTGTTGGTCACCGTCATCACCAGCGACGACACCAGATTGAATGCCGCCACCGCGATGATCAGCGTCAGGATGATGAACATCATGCGTTTTTCGATCTGCACCGCCGAGAACCAGGTCTTGTTCTGCTGCGTCCAGTCGCGGATGTACAGGTCGCCCGACAAGGTACGCGCCAGTTGATGCGCGACCTCTGGCGCCCGCTGCATGTCCGTCAGGCGTAAGCGCACGCCGGTCGGTGCGGGCAGACGGAACAGCGCCTGCGCGTCCTTGATGTTGATCAGCGCGAGCGTGCTGTCATATTCGTAATGCCCCGACTCGAAAATGCCCACCACGGTGAACTGCTTCAGCCGCGGCAGCATGCCGGCCGGCGTGATGGTGCCTTCGGGCGCGACCAGCGTGATCTTGTCGCTGACTGTCACGCCGAGGTTGGTGGCGAGATCCGCGCCGAGCACGATGCCGAACTCGCCCGGCACGAGGTCGGTCAGCTTGCCGCCCTTCATTTCCTTGCCGATGTCGGATACCTGCGGCTCGAGCGTCGGCTCGACGCCGCGCAGCGCCACCCCGCTCACCGCGTCCTGGCGCGTGAGCAGCGCCTGCGCCTCGACGTACGGCGCCGCGCCGATCACTTCCTTGTTCTGCCTGGCTTCCTGCGCGGTCAATTGCCAGTTGGGCATCGAACCCGTCGGCGAAAACACTTCGACATGCGCCAGCACCGACAGCATCCGGTCGCGCACCTCTTTCTGGAAGCCGTTCATTACAGACAACACGACGATCAGCGCCGCGACGCCGAGCGCGATGCCCGACATCGACACCAGCGCGATGAACGAAATGAAGCCGTTGCCGGTCGTGCGTTTGCCGGCGCGGGTGTAGCGCCAGCCTATCTGCCATTCGTAGGGAAATTTCAAGCGAATCCTTTTCTGCGTTCTTCGGCCTTTGTACTGCGCATGAAGGCGGCTAGCCGCATAAGCGGCGCCGGTCATGCGGCCCGAGCGTCGTGATCGTTGGTGTCACGGCAGCGCCGATGGTTCCGGTATGACGCTCCGGCCCCGCCGGCGAGGCCCACGCCGCCGGGGCCGCCAAGGTTGCCCGCGCTGCTGCTGCCGTCAATCAAGCGCGAAGTTTGCCATACAATGCCGCGGCTTCGCGCAAAGGCCTTCCGCACAGGGCTCGCGGCGCAACGCGAGGCACCTGGCGCAAGCCCGCTAACGCAGGTTGTAGCGGCTGCGCAGATCGTTGATGATGCGCGCCGCCGCGCTGACGGCGACGTCGCGCACGTCGGCGTCCTTGCGGTCGCGATGCAGGTGCGTGATGTCCCAGTTGCAGCCTTCCTCGTCTTCGACGGTCTCGTGGAACCCGGTCGGGATCCAGCCGGCCGTCTCCGGGTTGGCGTCGAGCGCACTCACGACAAGCTCGAGCAACTCCCGCTCGGTTTTCAGTTCACGCGACATGTCGGTCTCCCTCGTCATGGGCGCGGTGCCGCCGCGCGCGGCTGCTGCCATCGGCGGGACGTGGATGCGGCGCCCGGAATCCGCCGATATGGTCGGAATACTCGCACTCTTTGCCCTACAATGCGCAGCATCATGCGCGCCAACCGTCTTCATCTTCTTCTCCCCTTCGCGCTGCCCGCCGCAGCCGACGCCTCCACCGCACTGCACGACATCCGGAGTCCGGCCCTCGACCGGCTGATCGCCCGCGCGACGCTGGTCGAACGGGTGGTCGGCGAGGATTTTCAGCGCACGCTGCCGCACGAGCGCTGGGTAGCCCGCCAGTTCGGCGCGCTGCCGGGCGGCGCGGCGGCCGACGACGAAGCACCGCTCGCGCCGTACATGCTGCGCGCCGACGGCGGCGAACCCGGCAACGCAACGTGGGCGTGCGTGCAGCCGGTGCACGTGCGCATCGCGCATGATCATCTGGTGCTGATCGATCCGGCCTCGCTGGAACTCTCCGACGAGGAAGCCAGCGCGCTGCTGGCGGTCGCCCGGCCGTTGATCGAGGAGCTCGGCGTGCGCATCGAAGCGCCGAGGCCCGCGCGCTGGTATTTGTCGGGCGCAGGCTTCGGCACGCTGGCGGGCGCCTCGCCGTTGCGTGCCAGCGGGCGCAACATCGAAATCTGGCTGCCGCACGAGGCGCATTCCGGCGAGCGCTCGCGCGCGTGGATGAAGCTGCAAAACGAAGTGCAAATGGCGTGGTTCGAGCATCCGGTGAACGAGGCGCGCGAGGCGCGCGGCCTGCCGGCCGTCAACTCGATCTGGTTTCACGCGCAAGGCGCGGCGCAACCGGTAACCAGCCCGTTCGCGCGAGTATTCTCCGACGCGGCGGCCACACGCGGCCTGGCCCTGACCGCCGGGGTCGAGACCGGCACGCCGCCGGCCTCCTTCGGGGCGCTCGCCGCTGCGCCCGGCAGCGCAAACACGACAAACACCGCAAACACGCATGCCTACGTACGCGGCGCAGCCACGCTGGTCGAACTCGATCCGTTCTCCGCGCCCTACATCGAGCAGGACTGGGCGCGCTGGAACGACGCCTTCGCCGCGTTGCAAAGCGACTGGTTCGAACCGGCGCTGGATGCATTGCAAACGGGCCGGCTCGGCGAACTGGACCTGACGCTGTGCGGCGACACCGGCTCCGTGACGCTGTCGATCACGCGCGGCGACCTGCGCAAATTCTGGCGGCGACGCGTGCTCGCCTCGCTCTTCATCGAATGATTTACCGCCTGCTCAACGGCCTTTCCGAATGACTCGAATCGTTACGCGCGCCTGTTCCCCTGTCGACGCCGAAATTCTCACCCGCCACGGCCTGCATCCGGTGCTCGCGCGCCTGTACGCCGCGCGCGGCGTGTGCATGCCCGATGAAATCGAAACCGGTCTGGCGCGGCTCGTGCCGCCTGCCGCGCTCAAGGGCTGCGAAGACGCCGCCGCGCTGCTCGCCGACGCGATCGAGAGCAAGCGCCGGATGCTGGTCGTGGCCGATTACGATTGCGACGGCGCCACCGCCTGCGCGGTCGCGGTGCGCGGCCTGCGGATGTTCGGCGCGCAGATCGACTATCTGGTGCCGAACCGCTTCGAGTACGGCTATGGTTTGACGCCCGAGATCGTCGCACTGGCCGCGCGCAGCGCGTCCGGCAAGCCGGATCTGCTGATTACGGTGGACAACGGCATCGCCAGCGTCGACGGCGTGGAAGCGGCCAACGCGCTCGGCATCGACGTGCTGGTGACCGATCACCACTTGCCCGGCGACGAACTGCCCGCCGCGCGCGCGATCGTCAACCCGAATCAGCCGGGCTGCACGTTTCCGAGCAAATGCATCGCGGGCGTCGGCGTGATGTTTTATGTGCTGCTGGCGTTGCGCGCCGAACTGCGCCGCCGCGGCGCTTTCAACGACGCGTTTCCCGAGCCGCGTCTCGACGGCCTGCTCGATCTGGTGGCGCTCGGCACGGTCGCGGACGTGGTCAAGCTCGACGGCAACAATCGCGTGCTGGTCGCGCAAGGCTTGCAGCGGATCCGCAAAGGCAAGATGCAGCCGGGCATCGCCGCCCTGTTTCGCGCCGCGGCGCGCGATGCGCGCAGCGCGTCGGGCTTCGACCTCGGCTTTGCGCTCGGCCCGCGCCTGAACGCGGCGGGCCGCCTGTCGGACATGTCGCTCGGCATCGAATGCCTGACCACCGACGACATCGGCCGCGCGTGGGAACTCGCGCAGCAGCTCGACACGATGAACCGCGAACGCCGCGAGATCGAAGCCGGCATGCAGCAGCAGGCGCTGGAGGATCTCTCGGCGATCGACCCCGACGGCGCGACCACCATTACGCTGTTCAATCCGGGCTGGCATCAGGGTGTGATCGGCATCGTCGCCGGGCGGCTGAAAGAAAAGTTCCACCGGCCGTCCTTCACCTTCGCGCTCGCCGACGACAGCGGCACGCTGGTCAAAGGCTCGGGCCGCTCGATCGCGGGATTCCATCTGCGCGACGCGCTCGATCTGATCTCGAAGCGCGAGCCAGGCCTGATCGTCAAATTCGGCGGCCACGCGATGGCCGCCGGTCTCACCCTCGCCGCCGCCGATGTGCCGCGCTTCACCGCCGCGTTCGAAGCGGTCGGCCGCGAATGGCTCTCCGAAGAGGCGCTCTCGCGCACCGTCGAAACCGACGGCGAACTCGAAGACGCCTACTTCACGCCGCAATTCGTCGAAATGCTCGACGCCGCCGTCTGGGGCCAAGGCTTTCCGGCGCCGGTGTTCTCGGGCGAATTCGACATCGCCTCGCAGGCGCTGGTGAAGGACAAGCACCTGAAGCTGCAACTGGTGCGCGGCCGCCAGCGCTTCAACGCGATCTGGTTCAACCATACCGATACGCTGCCGGCACGCACCACCGTCGCCTACCGGCTCGCGAGCGACACGTGGAACGGCGTGTCGCGGGTGCAATTGATCGTCGAGCACGCGGCCAGCTGAAGCGGCAGCCCAAGGCTGGCTCAGGGGCTGGTTCAGGGACTGGTTCAGGGACTGCCTCACGTCTGCCCGGCGAGCCCGTCAAGCATCGGAAATCACCGCAAAATCAACCTCAAACACGCGCCGGATCGCTCGCAAGGCTCCGGCGCAGCGCGCCGATCGGCTATAATTTCCCCTTTTTACGAAGCTATAAAAGATCGACATGGAAGCGGAACGTCTCAACGCGATCGAAGCCTCTCTGGCGGACCTGCGCACGCGCGCGGCCGACCTACGGGGGTATCTTTGACTACGACGACAAGTCACGTCGTCTAATCGAAGTCAACCGGGAACTCGAAGACCCGGACGTCTGGAACGACTCGAAACACGCCCAGGCCCTCGGCCGGGAAAAGAAGCTGCTCGACGACGTCGTCGGCAAACTCACGGCGCTCGATAACGACCTGCGTGACGCGCAGGACCTGTTCGAAATGGCCCGCGAAGAAAACGACGAGGACACGCTCCTCGCTTGCGAAGCAGATGCGCAAGGCCTCGAACAGCGCGTCGCCGACATGGAATTCCGCCGGATGTTCGCGAACCCGGCCGACCCGAACAACGCGTTTCTCGACATTCAGGCCGGCGCCGGCGGCACCGAAGCGTGCGACTGGGCGTCGATGCTGCTGCGCCAGTACCTGCGCTACTGCGAGCGCAAGGGCTTCAAGACCGAAGTGCTGGAACAGACCGAAGGCGACGTCGCGGGCATCAAGAACGCGACCATCAAGATCGAAGGCGAATACGCGTACGGCTTTTTGCGCACCGAAACCGGCGTGCACCGCCTCGTGCGCAAGTCGCCGTTCGATTCATCGGGCGGCCGTCATACGTCGTTCTCGTCGGTGTTCGTGTACCCGGAAATCGACGACTCGATCGAAGTCGACATCAACCCGGCCGATCTGCGCATCGATACGTACCGCGCGTCCGGTGCGGGCGGTCAGCACATCAACAAGACCGACTCCGCGGTGCGGATCACGCACATGCCGTCGGGCATCGTCGTGCAGTGCCAGAACGACCGCTCGCAGCACCGCAACCGCGCCGAAGCCATGGCCATGCTGAAGTCGCGCCTGTACGAAGCTGAAATCCGCAAGCGTCAGGCCGAGCAGGACAAGCTCGAAGCGGGCAAGACCGATGTGGGCTGGGGTCACCAGATCCGCTCGTACGTGCTGGACAACAGCCGTATCAAGGATCTGCGCACCAACGTCGAAATCAGCAATACCAAGAGCGTGCTCGACGGCGACCTCGATCCGTTCATCAGCGCGAGCCTGAAACAGGGCGTCTAGGCGCAATCGGCGCGGCATGCATCGCATTGCCGCGCCGCATCTTTTTACCGCCTGAGTTTTTGTGACTCATTGGCCAGCCGCATGCGGCCCACCGAATACCAAATCATCATGACCGAATCGATCCAGCCGAATGTCGTGCCCGAGGTAGACGACAACAAGATCATCGCCGAGCGCCGTGAAAAGCTGCGCGAACTGCGCGAACAAGGCATCGCCTATCCGAACGATTTCCGTCCCACGCACCACGCCGAAGATCTGCAATCGCAATACGAGCATTCCGACAAGGAAACGCTCGAAGCGAATCCGCTCGAAGTCGCCCTCGCCGGCCGCATGATGCTCAAGCGCGTGATGGGCAAGGCGAGCTTTGCGACCGTGCGCGACGGTTCCGGCCAGATCCAGTTCTTCATCACGCCGGCCGACATCGGCCAGGAAACGTACGACGCGTTCAAGAAGTGGGACATGGGCGACATCGTCGCAGCGCGCGGCGTGCTGTTTCGTACCAACAAGGGCGAGTTGTCGGTGCGCTGCACTGAACTGCGTTTGTTGTCGAAGTCGCTGCGTCCGCTGCCGGACAAGTTCCACGGCCTGTCCGACCAGGAAATGAAGTACCGCCAGCGCTATGTCGATCTGATCGTCACGCCGGAAACGCGCAAGACTTTCGTCGCGCGTACCAAGGCGATTTCGTCGATCCGCAAGTTCATGGCCGACGCCGAGTTCATGGAAGTCGAAACGCCGATGCTGCACCCGATTCCGGGCGGCGCCGCGGCCAAGCCGTTCACCACGCACCACAACGCGCTCGACATGCAGATGTTCCTGCGGATCGCGCCGGAACTGTTTCTGAAGCGCCTCGTGGTCGGCGGCTTCGAGCGCGTGTTCGAGATCAACCGGAATTTCCGCAACGAGGGCGTGTCGGTACGCCACAATCCGGAATTCACGATGATCGAGTTCTACGCGGCGTACACCGATTACAAGTGGGTGATGGACTTCACCGAGCAGTTGATCCGCCAGTCTGCCATCGACGCGTTAGGCACCGCCACGATCACCTATCAGGGCCGTGAGCTCGATCTGGCCAAGCCGTTCCATCGGCTGACCATCACCCAGGCGATCCAGAAGTACGCGCCGCAGTACACCGGCGAGCAACTCGCCGACAGCGCGTTCCTGCGCACCGAGCTGAAGAAGTTCGGCGTGGACGCATCGCAGCCGCAGTTCCTGAACGCTGGCGTGGGCTCGCTGCAACTCGCGCTGTTTGAGGAAACCGCCGAATCGCAACTGTGGGAGCCGACCTACATCATCGATTACCCGATCGAAGTGTCGCCGCTCGCGCGCGCGTCGGATAAGTTCGACGGCATCACGGAGCGTTTCGAGCTGTTCATCACGGGTCGCGAAATCGCCAACGGCTTCTCGGAGCTGAACGATCCGGAAGACCAGGCCGCGCGCTTCAGGAAGCAGGTCGACCAGAAAGACGCCGGCGACGAAGAAGCGATGTTCTACGACGCCGACTACATCCGCGCGCTGGAATACGGCATGCCGCCGGCAGGCGGTTGCGGGATCGGCATCGACCGTCTGGTGATGATGCTGACCGACAGCCCGAGCATCCGCGACGTGATCCTGTTCCCGCATCTGCGCCGCGAAGACTGATGGGTTCGCTGCGTTAGCGCCCAGACAAAACGCCCGGCTCGATGTCGGGCGTTTTGCGTTTTCGAGCCGGGAATAAACGCAGGGGCGGCTAGCTGACAGTTTGTAACCATCGGTAAAAGATGCGCACCAGGGTAGTCGGCCACCCTGCCCGTCCCCTACCGAGCGCGGCGTGCACCGAGGGTCTCCACGATACGCGTGGCCCTTCGACGCCTCTTCTGTCAGATGATTACCCGGAAATGGTTACAAATTGAAATGCTCCGGGGATCGATTTGATCGACACTGTGTCTCAATTACAGTCGACTCTGCTTAAGACGGAGGCCAATATGGACAGTCCAGATACCAAACCCGCGCAACAACGTCGTCTTCACCCGCTTGTAGCGACCGCTGCGGGTGCCCTCATCATCGCTAGCCTTGCCGCGACAGCGGCCATCACGGGCCTGTTCCCGAAGGCGTCGAGCAACGGCATGCAAAGCGACCAGACTCAGACCGCGCAAGTGACCACGCAACCGGCGGTGGTCGATTCGGCTGCGCCGGCGAATCTGGCGGCGCAGCAGGCGGCCCAACAGGCAGCGCAGCAGCAGGCACAACAGCAGGCAGCGCAGCAGCAGGCACAACAGCAGGCGGCGCAGCAACAGGCGCAACAGCAAGCGCAGCAGACCGCAGCCCAACAACAGGCGCAGCAGCCGGTTCAACGTCAGCCTGCCCCGGAGCCGGCGCAACAACCTCAGTACGCCCAGCAGCAACAAGCCCAGCCGGCGCCGCAATACGCACAGCAGCAACCTTCACAACCGGCTTACTGCTCGACCTGCGGCACGGTGGTCGGCATCTCGGCGGTGCGTCAGGAAGGTCATGGCACCGGGATCGGCGCGGTCGGCGGTGCGGTTGCCGGCGGCGTGGTCGGCAACCAGTTCGGTAGCGGCAACGGCCGTACCGCAATGACGATTCTCGGCGCGCTCGGCGGTGGCCTTGCCGGCAACTCGGTCGAAAAACATCTGCGCAGCACCACGTCGTATTCGGTGCGCGTGCGCATGGAAAACGGCAAGACGCGCTACTTCACATACCATGAAGCGCCGCCGTTCCAGCAAGGTCAGCGCGTGCGAGTCGAAAACGGCACGCTGGTGGCAAGCTGAGCGATACCAGCCTGAAGATTCTCCAGGCGTTAAAAAAGGCGATTCCAATGGAATCGCCTTTTTCTTTGTCGCAACAGAAACGAATCGCGCGCCGCGGGCGGAAAACTCAATAGTCCGCGTCTTCGATCCATGCAGCCTGAATCGCTTCAAGGATCTTCTCGTTCGACCGGTTAGGGTCGTCGTCGAAGCCTTCCAGTTCGGTGACCCAGCGGTGCAAATCGGTGAAGCGCACCTGCTGCGGATCGATGTCCTGGTGCTTGTCAGTCAGGGCCATCGCGATGTCTTGCGTATCGGTCCACTTCATGGCTGCGTCCTCCTGTTAGTGGTTTTCCTTCGCGTGATTGATCGAATAACGCGGGATTTCGACGACCAGATCCTGCTCCGCCGGCACCATTGCCTGGCACGACAAACGCGAGGCCGGCTCGAGCCCCCATGCTTTGTCCAGCAGATCGTCCTCGTCTTCCTCGGACGGCGTCAAGGCGGCGAAACCCTCACGCACGATCACGTGACAGGTCGTGCATGCGCAGGACTTCTCGCACGCGTGCTCGATTTCGATGCCGTTATCGAGCAGGTTGTCGCAGATGCTCTTGCCGGGCACGGCATCGATCACCGTGCCTTCCGGGCACAGTTCGACATGAGGCAGCACAACGATTTGAGGCATACATTTTCCGTTTGGGTCTGAGGCACGGCTGCCGCAGTCCGGCTCCGTACCATTTTACTGGCGCCGAGTGCCTTTTTTAAGACACGCGGCGCGTTTTCGTTCGTCGCGGTTTGTTGGAGGCATCCCGGCTTCGGACGTCCCGGCTTCGGGCGTCCCGGCTCGCTTGCCGTTACCGCGACGACTCAGATCTCGTCGAGCTTGCGGCCGGCCAGCGCACGGCGAATGCCCTTGTTCATGCGGCGGGCGGCGAATTCGTCGGTGCCTTCCGCGAGCGTTCTGGTCGCGGCCTCGATCGCATCGACGTCATCGCTTTGCGCGAGGTTGCGCAAGGCGGTGAGCAGCGCGTCGAGTTCGGCACGCTCGCTGTCGTCGAGCAATTCGGCGTCGGCGGCGAGCGCGGCGTCGGTCGCTTCCACGAGACGCCGCGCTTCGACCTGCGCTTCACGCAGCGCGCGGGCACGCATGTCGACTTCCGCTTTCGAGAAGCTGTCTTCGAGCATCCTCGCGATGTCGTCGTCTGCGAGTCCATACGACGGCTTGACCACCACCGACGCTTCCACGCCCGAGCCCTGTTCACGCGCGAACACCGACAGCAGGCCGTCCGCATCCACCTGATACGTGACGCGAATCCGCGCGGCGCCGGCAGCCATCGGCGGGATGCCGCGCAGCTCGAAACGCGCGAGCGAACGGCAATCGGCAACGAGCTCGCGCTCGCCTTGCACGACGTGGATCGCCATCGCTGTCTGGCCGTCCTTGAAGGTCGTGAAATCCTGCGCGCGCGCGACCGGAATCGTCGAATTACGCGGGATGATCTTCTCGGTCAGGCCGCCCATCGTCTCGACGCCGAGCGACAGCGGAATCACGTCGAGCAGCAGCCAGTCGTCGCCGTCGGCGCCGCGATTGCCTGCGAGCAGATCGGCCTGGATCGCCGCGCCGAGCGCGACGACCTGATCCGGATCCAGATTGGTAAGCGGCGGCTGGCCGAAGAACGACTCGACCGCACGGCGGATCACCGGCATACGCGTCGCGCCGCCGACCAGCACCACGCCTTTGATCTCTTTGGTCGTGACCTTGGCGTCGCGCAGTGCTTTCTTCGTCGGGCCGAGCGTGCGTTGAACCAGCGCTCGGGTCAGCGCTTCGAAAGTGGCTTCGCCGATCGTCAGATCGAGCTGGGTGGCGCTCGAGAGCGTCGCCTGCAGCGTTGCACTCGAAGCGTCCGACAAAGCCTCCTTGGTCACGCGCACGCTGTCCAGCAGCAGACGCACGTCTTCTGGAGCAAGCGACTGCGGCGCGATGCCCGCCTGCTCCAGCACATGACGATACAGCGCGTGGTCGAAGTCATCGCCGCCGAGCGCGGAATCGCCGCCCGCCGCGAGCACTTCGAACACGCCCTTGGTGAGCTTGAGAATCGACAGATCGAAGGTGCCGCCACCGAGGTCGTATACCGCGTACAGGCCTTCGGAACCGTTGTCGAGGCCGTAGGCGATCGCCGCCGCGGTCGGCTCGTTCAACAGGCGCAGCACGTTCAGGCCGGCCAGACGGGCGGCGTCTTTGGTCGCCTGGCGCTGCGCTTCGTCGAAATACGCGGGCACCGTGATGACCGCGCCGACCAGCTCGTCGCCTAGCGTGTCCTCGGCGCGCTGGCGCAGCGTCGCGAGAATTTCCGCCGAGACTTCGACCGGGCTCTTCACGCCGTCGACGGTGCGGATCTGCACCATGCCGGGCGCGTCGATAAAGTCGTACGGCGCATTCTCTGCGCCTTCGACTTCCGCCTTGCCACGGCCCATGAAGCGCTTGACCGACACGATCGTGTTACGCGGATCAGTCGCGGCCTCCGCCTTGGCGGTGCGGCCGATGCGTCGGCCGCCCTTTTCCAGGTAGCGCACCACCGACGGCAGCAGCACATGGCCGTGTTCGTCGGGCAGCACATCGGGCACGCCGCTGCGCACCGCGGCGACGAGGGAATTGGTGGTGCCGAGATCGATACCGACCGCGAGGCGCCGCTGATGGGGCGCCGGCGCCATGCCGGGTTCGGAGATTTGCAGTAAGGCCATCTGGGTCTTCTCGGGACCGCCTGGCCCCGTCCTGAATTTTCGCGTTGCTGGATGGTAATGCTACGGCTGCGGTTGGATGAGTTTGCGTGCGTTGCATACGTTTGTGCGCCTCTTCGCGCATCTACGACACTGCGCGCGGCGCTAGTTTTCGAGCCGCTCGATCTGCGTGCCGATTTCCGACGCCACCCGCTCGATGAACATCAACTGCCGCACCGCCTCGCCTGCCGCCTGGTTCGCGCCGCTGTCGAGCAACGCACCGAGCCTGGTAAAACGCATGCGCTCTTCGTCGCGCAGTTCGGTCAGCAAGGCGTCGAGCGCATCGACGTTCTTCGCCGCAGCCGCGTCTTCGATTCCTTCGCGCCATTCCATCTGCTGCATCAGGAACGCCGGCTCCATCGCCGTGTTGTTCTCCGCGCCGACGTCGATGCCGCGCAGGTGCAGCAGATAAGTCGCACGCCTTAACGGATCGCGCAGCGTCTGATACGCCTCGTTGGTGCGCGTCGCCCATTGCATCGCAATGCGTTTTTGCGCGTCGCCGGCCGCGGCAAAGCGGTCCGGATGCACTTGCGCCTGCACCGTGCGGTAAGCGTGGTCGAGCGCGGACGCGTCGAGCGCGAATTGCGCCGGCAGATCGAACAGGTCGAAGTGGCTGTCGTTCAGCGAGGCCATCGGATAAAAGGAGTCCGTTCAGGAAGCGCACCGAAGTGCAGATCAATGCAGATCAAAAGGGCAACGAAGATTCGGCGATCGAAGAGGCGTGGATGAAACTAAAAAGGCGGCCCGCGCCGCCTCTTTTCCGCTGCACGCACGCGGAAGCGTTCCGATTTACACGCGGAACGACTCGCCGCAACCGCATTCGTCCTTCACATTCGGGTTGTTGAACTTGAAGCCTTCGTTCAAGCCTTCACGCGCGAAGTCGAGTTCCGTGCCGTCGATATACGCGAGGCTCTTCGGGTCGACAATGATCTTCACGCCGTTGCATTCGAACACTTCGTCTTCGGGCGCGAGTTCATCCACGTACTCGAGTTTGTAGGCCAAACCCGAGCAACCGGTCGTACGCACGCCGACCCGCAACCCGACACCCTTGCCGCGACGAGTCAGATACTTCTGGACGTGCTGTGCTGCCTTTTCGGTCAACGTAATTGCCATAGCGTTTCTCGTTGCGCGGCGCGTATCCGGCATTCATATGCCTCGTGACGCGCTGCTGCCCTGCCTGCTTCAAATATCGCACATGCCGGACGGTGCATTGCTGCCGCTCGCCGTCCGCTTCGATTCACACTCGGCAGCGCGCTTACGCGTGCTGCTTGCCGCCTTCGACGACCGCTTCGCCGTGGCGTTGCTTATAGTCGGCGACCGCTGCCTTGATCGCGTCTTCCGCGAGGATCGAGCAGTGGATCTTCACCGGCGGCAGCGCCAGTTCTTCTGCGATCTGCGTGTTCTTGATCGACATGGCCTGGTCGAGCGTCTTGCCCTTCACCCATTCGGTGACGAGCGAACTCGACGCGATCGCCGAACCACAGCCGTACGTCTTGAACTTCGCGTCTTCGATGATGCCGTCCGCGCCCACGCGGATCTGCAGCTTCATCACGTCGCCGCATGCGGGCGCGCCGACCATGCCGGTGCCGACCGCATCGTCGTCCTTCGCGAAAGAACCTACGTTGCGCGGGTTTTCGTAGTGGTCCAGAACCTTGTCGCTATAAGCCATGATTACACTCCTTGATTCGTTTCAATCTGAGTTCGATGAATTCGGCATCCAAACCGGCGCGTCAGTGCGCTGCCCACTGGATCGTCGAAATATCGATCCCGTCCTTGTGCATTTCCCACAGCGGCGACAGATCGCGCAGCTTCGAAATCTTGGTCTTCAGCAGGTTGATCACGTAATCGACATCCTGCTCGGTCGTGAAGCGACCCACCGTGAAGCGGATCGAGCTGTGCGCCAGCTCGTCGTTACGGCCCAATGCGCGCAGCACATACGACGGTTCGAGCGAAGCCGATGTGCACGCCGAACCCGACGACACCGCCACGTCCTTCACGGCCATGATCAGCGATTCGCCTTCGACGAAATTGAAGCTGATGTTCAGGTTGTGCGGCACACGCTGATCCATGTCGCCGTTCACATACACTTCTTCCATTTCCGACAGGCCGCGCAGCAGGCGGTCGCGCAGCATGCGAATGCGCTCGTTTTCGGTCGCCATTTCTTCACGCGCGATGCGGAACGCTTCGCCCATGCCGACGATCTGGTGCGTGGCCAGCGTGCCCGAGCGCATGCCGCGCTCGTGACCGCCGCCGTGCATCTGCGCTTCGATGCGGATACGCGGCTTGCGGCGCACGTACAGCGCGCCGATACCCTTCGGACCGTAGGTCTTGTGCGCCGAGAACGACATCAGGTCGACCTTCAGCTTTTGCAGGTCGATCGCGATCTTGCCGGTGGCCTGCGCCGCGTCGACATGGAAAATGATGCCCTTTTCGCGGGTGATTTCACCGATCGCCTCGATGTCCTGGATCACGCCGATTTCGTTGTTCACCGACATCACCGAAACCAGAATCGTGTCCGGGCGCAGCGCGGCCTTGAACACCTCGAGGTCGATCAGACCGTCGTCCTTCACATCCAGATACGTGACCTCGAAGCCTTCGCGCTCGAGTTCGCGGCAGGTGTCGAGCACGGCCTTGTGCTCGGTCTTCACCGTGATGATGTGCTTGCCCTTGCTCTTGTAGAAGTGCGCGGCGCCCTTGATCGCGAGGTTGTCCGATTCGGTTGCACCCGAAGTCCAGATGATTTCGCGCGGATCGGCATTCACCAGCGCAGCGACATTCTCGCGCGCTTCTTCGACCGCACGTTCCGCGTCCCAGCCATACGAGTGGCTACGCGATGCGGGGTTGCCGAACTGCTCGCGCAGATACGGAATCATCTTGTCCACCACGCGCGGATCGACCGGGGTCGTCGCGCTGTAGTCCATGTAAATGGGCAGGTGGGGAATCTCGTTGTTCATCTATCGCTCCGGGGACGTCATGTGCTCTGGCTTCTGGGTTCGCTGTCAGGCTGCGGCGGTTTCGCAAGTAGTCGACTCGCCGCGCCCTAGGAACCGGCCATGTTGAAAACGGAATTGGGCCCTTTCGGCACCACGCGTGCGGGTTCGACCGCCGGCGCGTCGTTGCGCCGGTCGCGCAACACCGCCGGCGCGCCTTCACGCGAACGCTGCTGATCGACCAGATCCTTCAGGGAGACCGAATCCAGGTACTCGACCATTTTCTGATTCAGCGTCGACCACAACTCGTGCGTCATGCAGTGGCCGTCGTGCTGTTTGGTGCCCTCGCACGAGCCCTTGCCACCGCACTGGGTGGCATCGAGCGGCTCGTCGACAGCAATGATGATGTCGGCCACCGTCACGTCTTCAGCGCGGCGGGCAAGATTGTAGCCGCCGCCCGGTCCGCGCACGGACTCGACGATTTCGTGACGACGCAGCTTGCCAAACAGCTGCTCGAGGTACGACAGGGAGATATGTTGGCGCTGGCTGATACCCGCAAGCGTCACCGGGCCCTGCTCCTGGCGCAGTGCCAGGTCAATCATCGCCGTGACGGCGAAACGGCCTTTCGTGGTGAGTCTCATATGGTGTGGGAACCGCTATTCTCGACAAGTTTGGTCAAGTATAAATACATGAGCGATTTAGTCAAGTATCCCTATCGCGATTTGGGTCATTTGCTTAATTAACCGGATGCGTTCGGCGTGGGTACATGCGGTGAAGCCCCGACGTACTTTCAGCGCGTCAATTGGGGACTAAGCGCTGCAATCAAACCGCGGCAGGCCGCTTCGCATTGGTCCAGCACTTGCTCAAAACCGTCCGCTCCGCCGAAATACGGATCGGCGACTTCGCGCGCGCCGCCCCAGCGACTGTCCGTCTCCGGAACAAACTCCATCAGCAGACGAATCTTGTCGCGCTGAGCCGGCTGGCAGATTTTGCTCAGCGCGGCGACGTTCTTGTCGTCCATCGCGATCAGCAGATCGAAGCGCTCGAAGTCCGCCGCGACAATCTGACGCCCGCGCAAGGCAGCCAGTTCGTAGCCGCGCCGGCTGGCGGCCTGCTGTGCCCGGTCGTCCGGTGGCTGGCCGATGTGCCAGTCGCCGGTACCGGCGGAATCGATCAAAATGCGCTCCACGAGATTCGCCTCGGCCACCAGATGTCGCATCACGCCTTCCGCGGTCGGTGAACGGCAGATGTTCCCGAGGCAGACGAAGCAGATGGACACGGTTTTCATCAAGGGCTTTCTGGCGCGACGCTCGCGCGGAGCAACAAGTTAGGAAACGGTGCCGCGATTATACAAAGCTGAGCCGGATCGCGCCGGGCGCCTCGCAGCGCCGGCTCAGCGCTTTGCGTGCAGCGCGGCGGCTAATCACTCCTGCGCGCTCAGGATGCCTGCGCGACGGGCATTGACGCGACGGCACGCATGGGCTTGGCGGGCAGCGTCTTGACGTCGCCGACCATGCCGTACGAGACGGCGCGTGCAAGTTCAGCGGTCAATTGATCCGCGGCGAGCGGCGCTTGCGAGCCGTGCGAGGTGTCGCCACAAAGGTGCAGGTAGGCTGCCGCGGCAAGCGGCACAACGATGACAAGGGGCCAGTACACCGATATTGTCTTTTTCATGATGTCGTTCTTTCCGATTAGGGGCTCATGAGCTCGTGACCCACTATGCCCAGTCGAAATTCTATAGAGGAAGACAATCGGGAAAAACCGACCTGCGCGAGATACAGCGTTGCGTTGGAAGGAACAGTCGATCGGGAGGTTGGCGGCGCATCGCGTCGACATGCGTCGTGGCACGGAAAATAAATCCTTACAAAGACATACAAAGCTGATGCGACGGTTGGCGATAATAGTTGTCTTATCGTCACGTACTTTCGCACTTGGTCCACCAAATGAAACGCATCGCTCCACTCGTCGGCCTGGCCGTGGCTACCTTGCTGGGCGGTTGTGCCGTCTATCCGGACGGCACGCCGATGTACGGCAACGGTTATTACGACGGCTATGACGGATACGACGGCTACGCCACCGGGGTGCCCGTCGTGCCGCAAACCAACGTCTACATGGATTACGGCAACTACTGGGGACCGGGCTACTACGGGCCGGGGGGGGGCTATCGCGGCTACCCGGGGCATTGGGACCGGGATAACGGCAACCGCGGCGATAATGGCGGCTGGCATGGGCAGCCGAATGGAGGCGGCGGCCAGCACGGCGGTCCGCCGCCACACGGCGCAGCCGGCGGCCCCGGCGGACCTGGCGGCTCGAATATGGCACGTCCGGGCCCGGCCAACCCGCCGCCGCAACAGGCAGGCGGCGGAGGCGGGCGCGGCAACGGCGGCAATATGGAAGTGAGGAGAGGCGTTCCCGGCCGTCAATCAGGGGGGATGACGGACCACTGATCCGTCACATTGCATGTGTCCGTGGCACGCAGACCGCGGCGCAATTGCCGGACGGGAGATCAGGCGATAGAGAAGCTTCGGCATGCAGCGCGATCCAGGGCGTCCCGGCGGCGCGCTGCCCCGCTTGCCTCTCTCATGGCGACAAGGAAGTCAACTGGAGACAATGGCAGGCGGCAGAGCCGCTCACTCAACCAATATGGCTGCGCTGCGCCGCGTACAGCTCCCGGAACGTGCGCCCCACCGGCGCAGGCATGTCGCGCGTATTGGTCCAGCCGGCGCCACCCAGCGGCAGCTTCGCGATCGAACGATTTTTCCCGCCCAACTGTTCCAGCACGCGCACGGCGAGCTTCGTCACCAGCGCATAAGCATCCGGATGCAGCGCGAGGAAACCCCACACGGCCAGCCCCACCCTTTCCCGCCACGGTCGCAGGCGACGCTCCACCTGTTTTTCGCGCAACTTGCGCAACAGATCGGATAACGGAATCTCCACCGGGCAGACACTATTGCACTCGCCGCACAGCGTAGCGGCCTGCGGCAGATCCAGCGCCTTGTCGAGTCCGACATAGCTCGGCGTCAACACCGATCCCATCGGCCCCGGATAGACCCAGCCGTACGCGTGACCACCCACCTTCTGATACACCGGACAGTGGTTCATGCACGCGCCGCAACGGATACAGCGAAGCATCTCCTGAAAGTCGCCGCCGATCAGCCCGGTACGCCCTCCGTCGACCAGCACGACGTACATATGCTCGGGGCCATCCTGATCCCTCGGACCCCGCGGCCCGGTCAGCACGGAAAAGTAGTTCGACGTTGCCTGCCCGGTTGCCGAGCGCGGCAGCAGACGCATTGCTGTAGCCAGATCCTCCAGCGTAGGCAACACTTTTTCGATACCGGTGACCGCAACATGCACACGCGGCATCACCGTACACATACCCTCGTTGCCCTCGTTCGTGACCAGCGCCACCGAACCGGTTTCCGCGACCACGAAGTTGCCGCCCGTCACGCCCATGTCGGCCGTCATGAAGTGCGGACGCAGCATCTCGCGCGCTTCACGGGTCATATCCGTAATCTCGGTCAGGCGCGGCCGATCGTGCGTCTTCGCGAACAGCTCGGCGATCTCGTCCTTATCTTTATGGACGACCGGCGCGATGATATGGCTCGGCGGCTCGTTGCCGTTGATCTGCAGTATGTATTCGCCCAGATCGGTTTCGATCGACTGCACCCCCATCTGCCCGAGCACTTCGTTCAGGCGCATTTCCTCGGTGACCATCGACTTGGTCTTGATCACCTTCTTTACATCGTGGCGGCGCGCAATGTCGCCGACCAGACGCGCCGCTTCCTGAGTCGTTTCAGCGAACAGCACCGTGACGCCGCGCCGGACAGCTTCACGTTCGAAGGTTTCGAGCCAGACGTCGAGATTTTCCAGCGCGCGATTGCGGCGCTCCTTCAAAGCGGCACGGGTGGCGGGAAAATCGATCGCGGCAATGGCCGCGGCGCGGGCCGACACGAACTTGGTCGACAGCTTGGTGAGATTCTGCTGCAGGCGCTGGTCGGCGAGTTTCTGACCCGCGCGGGCCTTGAATTGCATCGATTGAACTTGCATGGCGGCCTTGTGCGTATTCGAACTAACGCGCGAACTAACGTGCGCGAACTAACGTGCGCGAACTGAAATGCGCGAACCGAAGTACGTGAAATGGAATGCGGCAAGCACGTTTACGCGACATCGCCAGCCAGCACCTGGGCGATGTGCAGCACGCGTGTGGCGGTGTCGCCCGTGCGCCGCAAGCGGCCCTCGATGTTGAGCATGCAGCCGAGATCGCCGAGCACGACAGTGCCGGCGCCGCTCGCGCTGATATTCGCGCATTTTTCGTCTACGATCGCCGTCGAAATGTCGCCGTACTTGAGCGCGAACGTGCCGCCAAAGCCGCAGCAGTGCTCGCAATCCTTCATTTCGGTCACCGCCACGCCCACCTGCGCGAGCAGCACGCGCGGTTGGGTCTTGACGCCGAGTTCACGCAGCCCCGAACAGGAATCGTGGTATGTCACCTGCCCCGCGAACTCGCCCGGCTGCAATTGCACCTTGGCGACGTTGACGAGGAAATCGGTCAACTCGAACACCTTGGGCCGCAGCCTGCCGAAGCGGCTCATCAACTCAGGATCGTCGGCGAACAGGTCGCCGTAATGCACGCGGATCATGCCGCCGCACGAACCTGACGGCACGACCACGTAATCGAACTGTTCGAATTCGCGCAAGGTCTTTTCGGCCAGATCGCGCGCGATGCGCCGCTCGCCGGAGTTGTACGCGGGCTGCCCGCAGCAGGTTTGCGCGGGCGGAACCACCACCTCGAAACCGGCGCCCTCGATCAGCTTGATGACCGAAAAACCGATCTCCGGACGCATCAGGTCAATCAGGCAGGTGACGAACAATCCGACTCGCATGAGCCCTCCTTCGGGAAAACGTCCCTGATTATCCGCTGTTTGCCGCACAATACCAACGGCCAGAAGGCATAAGACGAGCGCCACGTTAAATTGGAAGGGGCCTTCCAGCCGCGTTCGCTTTTTTCACGATACGAGATACAATCAATTTTCCGCTGTTTGACGCGTCAACCGATTCCTCCTATGAGCGACACGAACCCGGATCCCAAAACTTCGATCCAGGTGATCGAACGCATGATGCGCTTGCTCGACGCACTCGCTGCGCATAGCGACCCGGTCAGCCTGAAAGAACTCGCCATCCGCACGGAGTTGCATCCGTCCACCGCCCACCGCATCCTGAACGACATGGTGATGTGCCGGCTGGTCGACCGGTCGGACCCCGGTACCTACCGCCTCGGCATGCGCCTGCTCGAACTGGGCAATCTGGTCAAGGCGCGTCTGTCGGTACGCGATGCGGCGCTCACGCCAATGCGCGAGCTGCATCGCCAAACTGGCCAGACAGTCAATCTGTCGGTGCGCCAGGGCGACGAGATCGTCTATATAGAACGCGCCTATTCCGAGCGCTCCGGCATGCAGGTGGTGCGGGCCATCGGCGGCCGGGCGCCGCTGCATCTGACCTCGGTGGGCAAGCTGTTCCTCGCCGCCGACGAATCGACCCGCGTGCGTGCCTACGCCACGCGCACCGGGCTGTCGGGTCATACGCAAAACAGCATTACCGACCTGAACAAACTGGAGCGCGAACTGTCGCACGTGCGCCAGCAAGCCTGTGCGCGCGATAACGAAGAACTGGAACTGGGCGTGCGCTGCATCGCGGCCGGCATTTATGACGACACCGGCAAGCTGGTTGCGGGCCTGTCGCTGTCCGCACCGGCGGATCGCCTGCAGGATTCGTGGCTTGGGCAACTCAGCCAGACTGCGCTCATGATTTCCGAATCGCTCGGTTACCGGCCGCAATCGCAGCAGGAACCACCGCACTCGCAGCACGCGTAAGCCGGCAGTTCACGGTCAACAAAAAAGCCTCGCGTCCGCGAGGCTTTTTTGTTTCGCTTGACCCGTCCTGAAATGGGTTGACACTTTTTCCGCCCTTGGAAGGAGAGTCAATTGGAATCAGGGATCAAGCGTACACAGCGGGACTACAGCCTCGCCTTTAAACTGTCAGTGGTCGAACAG
>NZ_QHKS01000028.1 GCF_003353175.1 Paraburkholderia lacunae
GTCGGTTTCTACAATGCCGTACGCCTGCATTCGACTTTGGGCTATCTGTCGCCCGCTGCCTACGAGGCGAAACCGACAGTGAAAGAACCTATCTCCCTGTCCGAAATAACTTGACCACTACAATGCGACCATTCGGTTCTCAAGGCGGCTGCACGGGTCCGGTAGGTGACATTTGCATCGTAGCCCGGGGGCCGTCCGGTTGAAGTCGACTCAAACGTTGGTTGATCAGATTCCTAAACAGATAGGAGTCCTTTATAACTGACTCATGGACAGGTGTTGAGGTTCGTTAATTCCGCGACTGGGTACGCTAATTCTGCTGATACCGCCTGATTTTAGGTGAACAGCGACTGTAGTTCGCTATATACCAAAGCCGGACGGCGAGCAGCGTCCGCTGGGGATTGCCGCGCCGGACGACTAGATCGCTAACCGGGGCGCCGTACGTCGCCCGACAGCACGCGAGCTGCCGTGGCACCGGTCAGAGCGGTCATAGGGGAAGACGCGCGCACTGATACTTCGCCCGCGATGCGCTGTCCGCATGTATCCGCGTGCGATCAACTGCCTGCAGGCGCCAGTGCCAAGCAATCTGAGCATCTGAAGCTTCGTGCGACAACGTCGCGATACCGTCCGCACAAGTTACTTCCTCACGACGGCTCACGCGCAGACCATGCAGGACGCAAAGCGACTCTGCGGATCTACTGAGGACCGTTGTGTCGCCGCTGTAATGTATTTCGCCCCACTCTGGCAGATCGATGCCCGCATGGGCCTCGCGAGACCAGCGTTGCTCGCCTGTGTCGAGCCACAGCACCGCGTAGTCATGGTTGACGGTGGGATCAGGGCCATTGATCAGAACTGTCAGGCGCATAGCAGTCGCGTCCGGAGGCGCCAGAGAGAGCCGCGGGAGTTAGGATATTCAGTCTAGTACGGAAAATCCGGTCCGCAAGTGGGTTTCCCAAATAGTGGATATCGGAAGATCTGCGGTTTCGGAAATTGGGGCCGTAACGCCTACGCTCGAGACCTGAACGAACTTCTTCGGGCGCAAAGCGCTTGATTGAGCTGCACCATCGGCCGGGGACCGGGGAGCCCCGTCCGCTTTGCCTGTCGCTACTTTGCCGTCGAAGTCAGGCGAGCGTGCACAGCAATTACTTTCACTTCTGCGGTGGATCAACTTCCATTCCGTCGGACGCCGTGCGTGCAACTTTCCGGTGGATCTTCGCATCCTCCGCCGCGGCAGCCAGGGCGACTGGAAGACTTGCCGGGCGGGGCTTGCCGCGCGGCGTAGCGGAACGGGCGAAATCCGCCAAGCCAAATCACCATTCGCGATTACTCCAGTTATCAGTTGTGGCGATTTTTCTGCACGGCGTTTTCCGGTCGTCGCCGGCGACCCGGAATCCTGGGGCGAAGGCAGGGCAGGGCGCCGGCGACGCGCTGACGGCGGCCAGCGTCCGGTTTGCCTCGGGTTTGCCTGGGAGCCGTGCGATGAGGTAGGGTGCGGGTTTTACTCACAGAACAGGGCTTGTCCATGAACAAACAGGAACTCGTCGACGCGGTCGCCGGTCGCACCGGCGACACCGAGGCCGCCACCGGCGAAGCCATCGATGCGGTGCGCGCGGCGATCATGCGCGCGCTGACCGACGGCGGCGCCGTGCAACTGGTCGGCTTCGGGTCGTTCTCGACGGGGCAGCGCGCCGCACGTACCGGACGCAATCCGTCGACGGGCGCCGAAATCCAGATTGCCGCGGCAAGGACGGTCAAGTTCACGGCCGGCAAGGCATTCAAGGATGCCGTCAACACACCATGACGAAGGTGGCGATCGCGCCCGGCGACTACGCCGGGCTGCACAAGGAAGTGGTCAGTGTCGTCGAGTCGGCGCGACGCACGGCGGCACGCAACGTCAATGCGGTGATGACCGCCGCCTACTGGGAGATCGGGCGGCGGATCGTCGCCAGTGAGCAGGGCGGGCAGGCGCGCGCCGGCTACGGACAGGCGCTGATCGCCCGGCTCGCGGATGACCTGACGCGCCGTTTCGGACGCGGATTCGGCAAGGCCAATCTGGCGAGCATGCGCGCCTTTTATTCCGCCTGGCCGGCGGTGGAGATTTTCCAGACACTGTCTGGAAAATCTGCAGCTCCCGAAAATGTCCAGACGCCGTCTGGAAAATCGCTGCCGGCGAACGACGTTGTCGACGCCACGGCAACGGCGCCCGATTACCTGGCGCTAGCCACCCGTTTTACGCTGCCGTGGTCCGCTTATGTGCGCCTGCTTTCAGTGAAGACGGCGGCCGCGCGCGCTTTCTATGAAACCGAGGCGTTGCGCGAAGGCTGGTCGGTGCGCCAGCTCGACCGCCAGATCAGTAGCCAGCTTTACGAGCGGCTGGCGCTGTCGCGTAACAAGGCGGCCCTGCTCAGGAAAGCCGCTGATGTCCGGCCAGGTGATCTCCTCACGCCAGAGGAGGCGATTCGCGACCCGTTCGTCCTCGAGTTTCTCGACATCAGGGACGAGTACTCGGAGTCGGATCTTGAGGAGGCGCTGATCCAGCATCTGGCGGATTTCCTGCTGGAGCTCGGCGACGACTTTGCTTTCGTCGGCCGGCAGCGCCGCCTGAGAATCGACGACACGTGGTTCAGGGTCGATCTGGTGTTTTTCCATCGACGTTTGAGATGCCTGGTCATCATCGATCTCAAGGTCGGTCGTTTCAGCTACGCGGACGCCGGGCAGATGCATCTCTATCTGAACTACGCGCGCGAGCACTGGATGAAGCCTGGGGAGAATCCACCTGTCGGTCTGATCCTTTGCGCCGAAAAAGGTGCGGCCGAAGCACACTACGCGCTGGACAACCTGCCGAACAAGATTCTCGCGGCGGAATACCAGACGGTGTTGCCCGATGAGGCGATGATCGTGCAGGAGCTGGAGCGCACGACAGCAGAACTGGAGCGGCGTACCGGGGCTGGGTAAGATATGGTCCCGGCGCCCGACAGATCCCGGTCATCTGAAGGTGAGGCCGCGAGTCGGTACCGCATCATCATGTGGAAAGAGTGACGCGCTTCCACATCTGGCAGTTTAGGCGGGAAATTGAGCTACCAAGATACGATTGGTTATCTTAATGGACTGGTCTGAAAGCGCATTTGTAACCGGGACCTCGCCTCCCATGATCTCATCGCTGGGTTCGTGAACGGTCGCTGTCGGGATGGCACAACCGCCTCTTGTCGGACCCATTGCGGTCATACACCTAAGCAGAAAGCGGCCGTTCAAGCAAAGCTGAGTGTTGCGCGCTTGCGTTGGCGTGTCGCGCCTTTGGGCATCCGGCCAGTTCAGGGCCGCAAAAGTATTGAGCCGCTTGTTTCGCCCATTTCCAGACGACGCTGTGCTTCAGCCGCCTGGGCCAGAGGAAGTACTGCTCCAACCTTAGCCCTCATGCCACTTCGCAAGCGCTGAAACGTGGCCAATCCCCCTTCCCGGTAGCGTGCCGGATCCGACACGAAGCGGAATACGCTTGGGCGAGAAAGGGCAACCGAGCGGGCCGGACCGAGCAGAGACAGGTCGATCGGCCCCGAGGCTCCACTTACCTGACCTATGCTGGCGATCATGCCAAAGGGGCGTACGGTACCCAAAGTCTCGATGAGTGTCTTGCCACCGATACCATCAATTGCGTAGTCGACTCCACGACCGTCGGTCATTGCCTGTATCGCGGCGACGAAATCCCGCTCGCGATACAGAATCGCTTCGTCCAGGCCATGTTCTTTCGCCAGTTCCGCTTTCGCCGCCGAACCAACCGTGCCTATAACACGGGCGCCTAGCGCTTTAGCCCACTGCACCATGACGAGGCCAAGACCGCCGGCAGCTGCATGGATCAGTACTGTGTCACCCGCTTTGACGGGATACACATAGGAACACAGCATGTGGGCGGTAATGCCGCGCAGCAGGAGACTGGCTGCTATGTCGTCACCGATGTCGTCGGGCAGCGGTAGAACGCGGTCGGCAGAAATGTTGCGGACGCTCGCATAGCTACCGACCGGTGGGCCAGCATAGGCGACGCGCTCTCCCGGGTGCAGAGATTCGACGCCGGGGCCAACGGTGTCAATGACACCGGCGGCTTCGACGCCGAGGATTGCGGGTAGCACCGGTAGAGGATAGAGGCCAGTGCGGTGATAGATGTCGACGAAATTGACGCCAATCGCAGTGTGGCGAATTTGAACCTCGCCGGCCTCGGGAGCGGGAAGCGTAACCTCGCGCAATTTCAGTTGCGAAGCGTCGCCGTATTGCTCGATTGCGACCTGGACCGTGTGAAGCGAGGGCGCACCGGATGCGGATCTGGAAGTCATGCTGTTCTCCTGGCGATTGTTCTGGCAAGCTCATGTTGCACTGAGAAAAATTACCGAACAATTCCAGATAAATCGCCAATGAGTGTGCAAAAAAACACAGGGAAGGCGCCGTCGGAAAGCCCGCGTCTGCAATGGGACGACGTCCGGTATTTCCTCGAACTGGCGCGGATCGGAAGCCTCTCGGGAGCAGCACGTAAGCTGTGTGTCGAGCATTCAACTGTCGCTCGACGGGTCGAAGCGCTGGAGCAATCACTGGAGGTCAGGCTGTTTGATCGCTTGCCGAAAGGCTGGTCACTTACACCAGAAGGCGAAACATTGGCGAGGCAGGCGAGACGCCTGGATGACGAAGCGCAGGCCTTTTCCCGGGCGGCCGTGGGCGTATCGTCCCTGAAGGGTACCGTTCGCATTTCTGCTCCGCCCGTATTGGCGAGCCATCTTCTGGTGCCTCGCCTGGCTGAAATGCGATCCCAGTGGATGAACATCGATCTGGAAGTGATAGGCGAATCGCGCGACGCAAATCTGGCTCGTGGCGAGGCCGATCTGGCCATTCGCATGTCAAGGCCAACCGCTCCAGGCCTGGTCGCGCGATGCATAGGCAAGATGGGCTATGGCCTCTATGCTGCCAACGGGTATGCGGATCGACCGCAGCCAGAATGGGAATTTCTGGGCTATGACGAGAATCTCGGTCAAGTGCCTCAGCAGCGTTGGCTCAATCAGATTGCTGGAGACCGTCGTTTTGCCTTCCGGAGCAACGATCTGGCCGCATTGTTCCATGCCGCCCGAGCAGGGTTAGGCATTGCTGCACTTCCCTGTTTTCTTGCCGCGCATGACCCAACACTATGTTTGCTATCAGATCACACTTGCTCGACTGTTCGGCAGTTGTGGCTCGTAATGCACCCGGACGTCAAACGCTCGCCCCGTGTTCGGCTGATTGCCGATCTGCTTGTCAACCTGGTCGGCCAAACCCCGGAGTTATCGCTAGAAGTTAAACAACCTTGAAAGCTTGCGCGGCAATACCTCTGGCAAAGATTTCGCCAGAGGAAGAAATATCGAGCGCCGCCAGGGGCGACAGTCTGCTTTCGAGATGCCTGAGGTGCCCGCCATCGTCTCTTCCTGGCCGGAAGCCGAAGATCGCGCCGATCGACGGAGTGCCACGCTGGCAAACTCGTGCGACCTTCCGAACAAGTAGCAACGGGGTCTGACAATGAGAAAAATCAAAGTTATCTCGGGGATCGTGCTCTGTAATTTTTTAGTGGCGTCGATTTCTGCGGAATCCGCCGATCCTGCCTGCACTAGATGCGAGCAGGCGCGTTTGGTCGTCGACACCACGGCGATACGGAACGCCATCTCAGACAGTCATTCGCCGAGCGGCTAAACGAGTCGCCGCCCCTCAACGTAAGTGGTGCTTGGAAAGCGCCGCGTCTTAGGGCCGGTTCTTCCGGCGTTGGGCCGGATCCTGTGTCGCTGTAGACATCAGTCAGCTTCCATATAGCGCACTCGCGAGATAGCGGCGACGCAGTTCGCGCAGACCCGTCGCCAGGACCGCGCTGGCCGGCAGCGCAAGTAGCACGCCAAAGAATCCGAAGAGCTGACCGAACGCCAGCAGGGCGAAAATCACCGCGAGTGGATGCAGGCCGATGCGCTCGCCAACGAGGCGTGGCGTGAGAATGAAGCTTTCGAGAATCTGGCCGACGCTGAACACGGCGACCACCGCGCCGACGCCATACCAGCTACCGAACTGCAGCAGCGCGGCTAGAAGAGCAAGCGCCAGCCCAGTTGCAAATCCGATATATGGAATGAAAACCGCCAGCCCGGTAAAGAGACCGACGGGTAACGCGATTTCGAAGCCCGCGATCGTCAGTGCTATTGGATAGAACGCGGCGAGCACTCCCATCACGAGTAGGTGGCCACGCAGGTATTGCGACAGCATCTGGTCAATCTCTGCCACGAACTCCCGCGTTTTGCCCAGCCAGCGTCGTGGAACGAAGCTTTCCAGGTGAGCGAACGCCTCGTGCCTGTCATAGAGCAGATAGAACAGCACGAGCGGCACCAGCACGACGTTTCCGACGACAGTAATCATCACATTGCCGCTCGCGCGCAGGGACTGCCACACACCCAACGCGACTGTCTGTTCGCTCGCTTTGAGTTTCACCGCCACGATGTCGCGGACACTGCTCAAATCGAGCGAGTAGCTCAGGCCCAGGAAAGCCAGTTTGGATTGCAACCACGTGTTGAGCGTCACTACCAAGGACGGAATATGGCCGACCAGTTCAGGTCCCTCCTTATGGATCACGGCAAACACGAGTAGAACGAGCAGCGCAGCCATCAATCCGAATAACAACATCATCGCGAGCGCCGCGAGCCCGCGTGGCGTCCGGTGACGAACCAGCCACTCGACCCCCGGCTGGAGGACATATGCAATGAGGCCGCCAAGCAGGAATGGCAGGAGAACGGGGCGCAAGATCCATAGCAGGACGGCGACCGTTAGGGCTACAGCGCCCCATGACAGGGCTTGGCGATTGTACAAAGTCATAAGCGCAAGGTGTGGTAAGGAATCGAGTGCTATCGCACTGGGTTATCGGAGATTCCGAACTGCCCGGCGAATATCGGTCCGGTTCGTTAGGGGGCTTGAGAAATACAGTAGTCCAGCTGCCAAGTGAGTTGACCGACAGCGTCGCCGAACAGACTCGATGGTCGTCCATAAGATCAATGCTTTCGATCGTGTAACAGCAGCCTTCACACTCGTGGGGATTGTTTACCCGATCAGCGGACGCGCGGTTTTGCTCGACAGAGCTTGATTTCCGGCTTACCCGTGGGCAACGGCAGCTGCGCTATCCTCTCCGCCTCCGCGCGCTTGAGTCCAAGTGCCTGTAGCACGACCGCCGCAGCGCGCTCCGCGAAGTTCTGCTCTCCGAGTCCAGTTTCCTTCTGCCGCTGGACCGCTGGTGTGACGGAGGCGGAAAAGTGCATCTCAGCGGCGATCGCCGCGAAGATGATGCCCGTCACGGAAATGAGACACAGAAAGTGGTCCGAGACGACAAAGCGTTTCGCTGAAATGCCAGTTTGACTATCGCGCAGCAGTCGCTGACCGAGACCCCAGTTCAGCGCATGCACCGAAAAACCCTCGCGGATCAGGAGTTGTGCCCACACCGGCTCGCGGCGGGCGCGCATCAGCGTATGGCGTACGCAGACCGCGACCACTTCGGCCGGGTCGGACAGTCCGCTGGCCACGCGGTCAAGCGAATCGGCGAACTCCTCGAACACCCACTCGACGAGCGCGGCGAAGATCCCTTCCTTCGATTCGAAGTGGTTGTAGAAGGAGCCGAAACCGACGTCGGCGGCCTCGGTAATGTCGTTGATGGCCACTAAACCCATCCCTTTTTCGGCCACTAGCCTGAGCGCCGCGTCGAGCAGGCGGGTACGAGTCTCCCGCCTGCGGCGGGCGCCGCGCGGCTGGCGCCCCTCGGTCGCCTGGGCCGGAGCGGGCAGCTTTTGTGTGCGCTGCCGGGTTGCACGGGAGTTCGGGGTATCAGGCATCTCGGTTCCAGATTTCTGTAGCGTCGTATTGTAGATTTTTACGTCATTATTGACAATAGCATCAGTTATGGGATGTAATGTCACTGTCGCGAACGGATCAGCGACCGCATGGACAGACGAATTGAGTTGCGACGGTACCTGGAACAGGGTGTTGCAGCGCTGAAGACGAATCGTCCACTGCCGTCCCGATCCACCAGCGCCGGGCTTGGGGCGAGGATCTGTTTTACGCTCGTTCTCTAGCTGTCTCGTGGGGAGTGGCCGCGTGCGATGGCGAAGTACGAAGAGTTGCAAGCGGTTTGTATCAGACGAAGCGAGTAGGAATACTAAGTTGTAGACATGCCGGATCGAGTGCTCGCGCACGTCGCAAAGCATGCTGCCAGACACACCGTGTCTTCCGATGCCTCGCCCATTTTTATTGCTGGACCATCACCTGCCTTGTGAACATCGTGAAACTTTCCGGTCTTAATGCGCAGACGCTTGCGCGCCCCTTCCTGTCGTCCGTCGTCCGGCCATCCCTCCGGGGACGTCTTCTCATTGCGGCTTGCGGCGCAATGCTGCTAACGGCCTGCCACCAGCGCGAAACCGTCGCTCCTGAGCCCAAGCCTGTCGTTGCTGTCACGGTTCATCCCGACGGGCGCACGGCGAGCGCCTCGTTGCCAGCTCAGATACAGGCGCGGTACTCCACGCCTCTTTCGTTCAGGATCGGAGGCAAAATCACCGAACGGCGGGTGCGCATCGGCGATACCGTCAAGGCGGGACAGACCGTTGCGCTGCTCGACCCTACCGACCTGCGCAATAACCTGGTCAACGCGCGAGCGCAGCTCGACGCCGCCGAACATCGTCTCGTGTACGCCAAACAGCAGCTCGATCGCGACCACGCTCAGGCGCAGGCAAACCTGATCGCAACGGCGCAGATGGAGCAGACCCAGGACGCCTACGCTTCCGCGCTCGCGCAGCGCGATTCGGCGCTCGCTCAGATGGCGCTCGCCACGGATCACCTGCGCTACGCCACGCTCACGGCAGACCACGACGGCGTCATCACGTCGGAGGACGCCGACACCGGCCAGAATATTCAGGCAGATCAAGCCGTCTATCACCTCGACTGGACGGGAGACGTGGATGTTGTCTGCGATGCGCCCGAGCGGACGCTTGGCGCATTGACCGTCGGCAGCAATGCGCGCGTGAGCCTGTCTGCGATGCCCGGTAAGACCTTCGAGGCACGGGTGCGCGAGGTGTCGCCCGCCGCTGACCCGCAAAGCCGCACCTGGCGCGTGAAGCTCACGCTGGCCGCGCCGAGCCCCGAAGTTCGCCTCGGCATGACGGCCAATGTCACGTTCGATGCCGCCGGCGACGCGGCAACGGCACGTCCGTTCGCGCTGCCTGTGACGGCGCTCTTTCACAAAGGCGAGGATCCCGCTGTGTGGCTGGTGCGCGCGGGCAGCGACACCCTTGAGCTGCGCCCTGTCAGCATCGCGCGCTACGACGAGCGCACGGTCTCCGTCACCGGCGGCCTGCACGACGGCGACCGCGTCGTGATGCAGGGCGTGCACGCAGTGAGCGCAGACCAACACGTGCAGGTGGTGGCCCCGTTGCATCCGGAGGATTTTTCGTCATGAACGCACGCGACCGTGAAACCGCGCGTGACAGCGCGCCCGTCACCCCATCCGACGCCGACGCAGATGGCGAAGGTGGCTTCAATCTCTCCGCGTGGGCGTTGCGCCATCAGCAGCTGGTGATCTTTCTGATCGGGCTTGCAACCCTGTTCGGCGTGATCGGGTATACGCAGCTCGCCCAGTCGGAAGACCCTCCGTTCACGTTCCGGACCATGGTGGTCAAAACTTACTGGCCGGGCGCGACTGCCCGCGAGGTGCAGGAACAGATCACGGACCGGATCGGCCGTCAGTTGCAGGCGGCGCCGTACGTCGACAACATCAAGAGCTACTCGCGGCCCGGCGAGTCGATGATCTTCTTCGCAATGAAGGACTCGGCTCCGGTCAAGGAGGTCCCAGAGACCTGGTACCAGGTGCGCAAGAAAGTGGGCGACATCGCCGCGACGCTCCCTAAGGGGACGGTTGGACCGTTTTTTAACGACGAGTTCGGTGACGTCTACACAAACATCTATGCGCTCGAAGGCGACGGCTTTACGCCTGCGCAACTGCACGACTACGCGGACCAGTTGCGCACGATCCTGCTGCGCGTGCCCGGCGTCGCCAAGGTCGATTACTTTGGCGACCCGGACCAGCACATCTTCGTCGAGATATCGAATGCAGAGCTGACGGGACTCTCTATCACGCCGCAGCAGCTCGCCCAGGCAATCGCCGCACAAAATACCGTTGCGCCCGTTGGCACCATTACGACGGCGGACGACCGGGTGTTCGTGCGACCGAGCGGCGCGTTCAAGGACGTGCAGGCGCTCGCCGACACGCTCATCACCGTGAACAAACGCACGTTCCGGCTCGGTGACATCGCGAAGATCACGCGCGGCTATGACGATCCGCCCGTCACCCAGATGCGCGTCGGGGGGCAGGTGGTGCTCGGTATCGGCGTGACGATGCAAAAAGGCGGCGACGTGATCAGCCTCGGCAAGGCGCTCGACGCGAAAACTGCCGAACTGCAGGCGGCCATGCCGGCGGGACTCAAGCTGGCTCCCGTCTCGAGCATGCCTCACGCGGTCAAGCATTCGGTGGACGAGTTCGTCAGGTCGGTCGGCGAAGCGGTAGCAATCGTGCTGGTCGTGAGCCTCGTTTCGCTCGGCCTGCGCACCGGCATGGTCGTCGTGATCTCGATTCCGATCGTCCTCGCCGTGACGGCGCTCTGCATGCATGTGTTCAATATCGGGCTGGACCAGGTCTCCCTTGGCACGCTCGTGCTCGCGCTGGGGCTGCTCGTCGACGACGCGATCATCGCCGTCGAAACGATGGCCGTGAAGCTCGAGCAGGGGTGGAGCCGCGTGCGCGCGGCGGCCTTTGCCTACTCGAGCACGGCATTCCCGATGCTGACCGGCACGCTCGTGACGGTAGCGGGCTTCCTGCCGATCGCACTCGCGAAATCGAGTACGGGCGAATACACGCGCTCGATCTTCGAAGTGTCGGCCATTGCGCTGATCGTATCGTGGTTCGCTGCCGTCGTGCTGGTCCCCTTGCTGGGCTTCCACATGCTGCCCGAGCGCAAGAGCCACGAGAGTGGCGGGCACCATCATGAGCACGATGTTTACAGCACGGGCTTCTACTGGCGCCTGTCGGGGTGGGTCTCGTGGTGTATCGAGCATCGCTGGGCCGTGCTCGGCGTCACTGCCGTGCTCTTTGCGATCGCGATGGCGGCCTTCACGCGCGTGCCGCAACAGTTCTTCCCCAACTCTGAACGGCCAGAGCTGCTCGTGGACCTGCGGCTGCCGGAAGGCGCTTCGTTCGAGGCGACCCTGCGTGAAGCGAAGCGCCTGGAAAAGGTGCTCGACGGCCAGCCCGCGATCGAGCACTTCGTGGACTTTGTAGGCACCGGCGCACCGCGCTTTTACCTGCCGCTCGACCAGCAGCTTCAGCAGCCAAACTTCGCGCAGTTCGTGATCACGGCCAAAAGCGTCGAAAACCGCGACGAGTTGATGCATTGGCTCGATGCCAAACTCGGGAAAGAGTTCTCCGGCGTGCGCACACGTGTGGCGCGACTCGAGAACGGTCCGCCCGTGGGCTTCCCGATCAAGTTCCGGGTGAGCGGCAACGACATTGCGACCGTGCGCTCAATTGCTGAAAGGGTCGCCGGGACGGTCCGCGCCGATTCCCGCACGCGCGATGTCCAGTTCGACTGGGACGAGCCGGCAGAACGGTCGATTTCGTTCGAGATCGATCAGAACAGGGCGCGCCAGCTTGGCGTGTCGTCGGAGGACGTATCGAACTTCCTGGCCATGACGCTTTCTGGCTATACCGTCACGCAGTTCCGTGAGCGGGACAAGCTGATCAACGTCGATCTCCGTGCGCCGAAGAGCGAGCGTGTCGATCCTGCGCAGCTCACGAGCCTCGCGATTCCAACACCGAACGGCCCGGTTCCGCTCGGTTCCCTCGGACATGTTCGGGACGCGCTCGAGTATGGGGTGATCTGGCAGCGCGACCGCCAGCCGACGATTACCGTGCAGGCCGACATTCGGGGCAACGCGCAGGGCATCGACGTGACCCGCGATATCGAGCACGCACTTGCGGAGCAAAAAGCCACACTGCCGGTCGGCTATCGGATCGACGTGGGCGGCTCGGTCGAAGAAAGCGTGAAAGGCCAGACCTCGATTAACGCCGAGATGCCGCTCATGATCATCGCCGTGCTGACGCTGCTCATGATCCAGCTGAAGAGCTTCGTGCGGACGTTTATCGTCGTGCTGACAGCGCCGCTCGGGCTGATCGGCGTCGTGGCCGCGCTGCTCCTGTTCGGCAAGCCCTTCGGTTTCGTCGCGTTGCTCGGCGTGATTGCCATGTTCGGCATCATCATGCGCAACTCCGTGATTCTGGTCGACCAGATCGATCAGGACATCGCGGCGGGGCAAGGGCGCTTCGACGCGATTATCGGTGCAACCGTGAGGCGCTTCAGGCCGATCATGCTGACGGCCGCCGCCGCCGTGCTCGCCTTGATTCCGCTCCTGCGCTCAGCGTTCTTCGGGCCCATGGCGACCGCGCTGATGGGTGGTATCACGATCGCCACGGTACTGACCATTTTCTTCCTGCCGGCGCTCTATGCGACGTGCTTCAGGATCCGGCGCGATGAGCGCGGGACGCAACCGGTTGTTGTCGAGCATACGGAGATCTGATCATGAAGCTTGCCTATAAGACATCCGTTCTCGCAGTGGCTACGGCACTCACACTGACGGCCTGCTCGTTCGGCCCCAGCGGTGTGCCGCCGTCGATGCCTTCGCCCGAGCACTACGGGGCGCAGGCGCAGCCCTCGAAGACTGTTGCCGCAGGCGGTATTGCTCAGCAGTTCGATATCGGCGCGACATCGGTGCCGCAGTGGTGGCGGCTTTACCGGTCCGACGCGCTCGATGCACTCGTCGACGAAGGCTTGCGCAACAGCCCGACGCTTGCAGGTGCGCAGCGAACGCTCGCGGCCGCGCAAGAGGGACTGCGCGCGCAGGTCGGCTCATCCACGCTGCCGTCAGTCGACGGTGTCGCCCAGGTTGAACGCGCGCGTTCGCCCGTCGTGCCGGGGCTCGGCCCTGAGCAGGTGCAGTACAACTTTTTCGCCGGACAGCTTCAGGCGCACTACACATTCGACTTCTTCGGCCAGACGCGCTACGCAAACGCTGCGGCTGCCGCTCGCGTAAACGTGCAGGGGTATGAGCTGGAAGCGGCCCGGCGCGCGCTCGCCGCCAACATCGTCGGCACGGCGATCAATGTGGCGGCGCTCAATCGCCAGATCGCGCTCACCGAACGGCTCGTCGCCGTGGCGAGCGAAACCGCAAACGAGGATCAGCAACGGTACGCGCTCGGGTCCATTTCGCACGTGCAGGCGCTCAACTCGACGCAGGAGGCAGATTCGATCGCGGCGAGTCTTCCGGCCTTGCGCCAGCAGCGCGCCACAGCAGTCCACGCGCTGGCGGTACTGATGGGCCGGACGCCCGACAACGCACCGACCGTTCCCGACCTCGACAGCATGGCGTTGCCCGACCATGTGCCGGTCGTCGTGCCGTCGGATCTCCTGCGTTCGCGTCCGGACATTCAGGCAGCCGACGCCGCCGTGAAGGCCGGCGCGGCAGACGTCGGCGCTGCGACCGCGCAACTCTTTCCGAGCCTGTCGCTGACGGCCTCGATGGGCCGCGGCGGCTTTAGCTGGCCCGCGATGCTCTCAGGCGCGGGCGGGCTCTGGGCGATCGGTGCGGGCCTGTCGCAGCCGCTCTTCCATGGTGGGGCCTTGTTCGCGCAACGCAGAGCCTCGATCGATACCTACGATGCCGCGGTTCTGCACTACAAGTCGACGGTTCTGTCGGCATTCCAGGATGTCGCGGATTCGCTTGCCGCACTGGACAACGACGCGCAGACGCTGGCATCAACCGAAAGAGCGGCACAGGCGGCCCATGCGGCATTCGACGAAACGACGTCGCGCGCCCGCCTGGGTTCCCTGCCGTCGTCGGCACAGCACGCCAGCGAGCAGCGATTTCTCAATGCACAGCTTGGCGCCGTCCGCGCCGGGAGCCAGCGTATGAGCGATACCGCTGCACTGTTCCAGGCGATGGGCGAATTGCCTGCCGATCGGCCGCACGTAACGTCAAGAGAATGACCTCTTTTCCGCTGGTCGGGGAGAGCGTCACGATGAACCGGGTCGCTCTCCATCGGGCGACACTTCCGGTGCCAGGTCAGCCCTACCAGTTCGTTATGCAGGAAAGAGGGTGCGCCGTCGGCTAAAGCAATTGAGCGGGCGCTACCGCCCGCGCCGCATGGCGCCGAAATTTCCCTTGTCGCGTCCCAGTATGGAACATCCGAATCTGATTGCCTGCCACGGATGCAATCTGCTATTCCGCAAGCCTCCACGGTGGGGGGCGCGTTGCGCGCGCTGCGGAGCGGGTCTGAAAGGAATGCCTCGCGTCGGCGGTTGAACTGAGTCCAGACACAGAAACAGATTGATAGACAAGGCCAGCCGGAAAGCACCGTTGCCTATCGTACCGGGGCGATGACTCCAATCCCGTCACTTACCTTAACGTCGCCCGCCTCAATCCCCATCGATTTCCGCCTCGACGAGCGGCAACGCTCGCATTGCAATCTTCTCCGCCTCCGCGCGCTTGAGCCCGAGTGTCTGCAGAAGCGTTGCTGCCGTGCGCTCGGCGAAGTGCTCTCCGCTGAAGCCAAGTTCGCCGAGCAACTGCGCCGCCGGCGCGCCCGGCGCAACGAAATTCAGCTCGGCTGCAACTGCCGCGAGCACTGTGCCGCCCACCGAAAGAAAGCCGATGAAGGGGTCGGCCACCATAAAGCGCTTGGCGGCGATGCCATTTCCAATATCCCGCAGCAGCCGCTGACCCAGCCCGCGGCTCAGGACGCGCGCCGAAAAGCCTTCGCGTATCAGGAAGCGTCCCCATACGGGATCGCGCCGCGCACGCATCAGGGTATGGCGCACCGAGACGGCGATCACTTCAGCGGGGTCGGACAGGCCCCCGGTGAGGCGATCGAGCATGTCGGCGAACTCCTCGAATACGTTGTCCACAAGCGTCGCGTAGATGGCTTCCTTCGACTCGAAGTGGTTGTAGAACGACCCGAAGCCGACGTCGGCGGCCTCGGTGATTTCGTTGATGGCTACACCTTCCATGCCCTTTTCGGCCATCAGCCTGAGGGCAGCATCGAGCAGGCGGCTGCGCGTTTCGCGCTTGCGACGCGCGCCACGCGGCTCGCGCTCTTCGGGAACGGCAACCGGGGAGACTGGCGCCGCACGGGTAGGACGTTTTGCTGGCGGGCGATTTGAAGTGTTCGGCATGATCGGTCCAGTTTTGGCCATACACCGAAGTATAGATGCTATTGTCTATATTGACAAAACACTCAACTATGACTTTAATGTCATTAACGGCCGCCTAGCGCCGGTCTAACAAACAACAGACGGAGTGACTGTGGAGACAGCAGCAAAAGATGGATCCGCGCCGTGCAGTCGGCATGGCGAGGGTCGTGCGCCGATCGGGGCATTTCCGCGAGACGTGGACGTTTTATTGGTGGGTTGCGGACCGGTGGGTGCAACGATTGCCAATCTGTTGGCACGGCACGGCGTGAACGTGATGGTTGTCGACAGGTCGACTGAAGTATTCATGGCGCCCCGTGCAATCGCGCTCGATAACGAAGCGCTGCGCATCCTTCAGCTTGCCGGCGTTGCGGAGAGTGATTTCGAGACGATCGCCATACCGTACGTTCGCATGAGGTCACCCATGCTAGGGCTGTTCGGCAGGGTGAATTCGCTGGGCAGCCTGGATGGCCATCCGAAGCTCGTCACCTTCTACCAGCCAGACCTGGAACGGTGCCTGCGCGCCCGGCTCGAGACATACGACTGTGCGAATATCGCGTTGGGGGTCGAGCTCAAGAGCTTCACGGAGGAACGGGATCATGTGCTCGCATCGTTAGATCTTGGCCAGGGGCGCACTCATGTGATACGGGCCCGCTATCTGGTCGGCGCGGACGGAGCGAGTTCATTGGTACGCCAGCTCATTGGGCAGGAATTCAAGGGCAAGACGTTCGCCGAGGATTGGCTGATTGTCGATGCCCGCCAAGTACCGCGTCCGATCGATCACATCGAGTTCATCTGCGATCACCGTCGGCCGATCCCGCATATGGTCGCGCCTGGCGGCCGTGAACGCTGGGAATTCATGCTCCGGCCTGGCGAGCGTCGCGAGGACATGGAATCCGAGACGCGTATCCGGGAGTTGCTTTCCCCCTGGGGCAATGTGGAAGACATGATCATCGAGCGCAAGGCCGTGTACCGCTTCCATGCGCGCGCTGTCGATTCATTCAGCAAGGGCCGGGTGTTCCTGGCGGGCGACGCGGCCCACATCACGCCCCCATTTGTCGGGCAGGGGTTGGTCGCAGGTCTTCGCGATGCCGCCAACCTTTGCTGGAAGCTCGCATGGGTGGTGAAAGGACGTGCCGATCCAGGGATTCTCGATACCTATGACGAGGAGCGGCGCCCCCACGCGAAGGCGATGATCCACCTCGCGAAGTTCATGGGCAAGCTTGTCATGCC
Source organism: Paraburkholderia lacunae (assembly GCF_003353175.1). Lineage (GTDB taxonomy): Bacteria > Pseudomonadota > Gammaproteobacteria > Burkholderiales > Burkholderiaceae > Paraburkholderia > Paraburkholderia lacunae. The sequence continues at coordinate 16,542 of NZ_QHKS01000028.1, forward strand.
CCGAAGTGGTGTCGTCGCCTTATTGACTCACGGGTTGATGCGTCTGTCGAGACTGGTACCGCGCCTGCGCGCGCAATTCGAGGAGCTGCAGATCAAGCCGAAGAATGCATTTCGCCGGGGACTGTTCGTCCAGGGCCGCTCGTCGACGAAGCTTGTTCGTGGCGCTGTCATCGCGCAAGGCTGGGTGAGAGGTTCGGATGGCGCCACGCGTCTGAGCGACGACGTGCTCGGGCAGGGCCTCACGCTGATCGGGTTTGGCGCGGATGCGGCGGCTGCGCTCGAGCACGCGACGGCCGCAGCGTTTGCGCGTGCCGGAGGGCGCGTTGTCCAGATTGCCCATCGGGGGCAACGGCTGCATCTCGCCCCGCGCGACAGCTGGGAAGACCTCGAAGGCGTATTTCTTCCCGGGCTGGTGCCTCTCGGGTGGGCTGCCATAGTCCGGCCCGACAAGACGATCGTCCACGATGGCCCGGCCACCGATGCAAACCGTATCGTGCGCGAGAGTCTTGCCTTGTTGGGTAATCCCGTGAGCGTGCAGACACCGGAAGTTGAAACCGCTATTCGGACCGCCTGATTTCTTATCCGTTATGAAACTGACCACTGCGCAGCCGGCTCGTCACCCTGATCCCACGTCGAAAGCGTCGGCATTAGCCTATCTGATATTCGAGCGGCCAGACCTTGGGAAAGCAGAGCAATTTCTCAATGATTTCGGGCTACAGACCGTATCGCGCGGTGAAGCGCTATTGCTTCTGCGGGGAACGGGTGCTTCGCATTTCTGCTATGTCGTCCGAAAGGCGCCGAAATCCCGGTTCGTCGGTTTTGGGCTGCAGGTCGACAGCAGGGCGGATCTTGATGCACTTGCAAAAGTGCCTGGCGCCTCCGAGGCCGAACGGTCGTCCTTGCCTGGCGGCGGCTATATCGTACGGTTGACCGACCCTTCCGGCTTTCGCGTCGATGCAATATGGGGCCAGGCGCCAGCTTCAACGCTGTCCCATCGGCCGCCATTGCTGTTCAACTCCGTGGATGCGGCCGTCCGGATTAACGGGACGCAGCGACCGCCCGAGCGCGCGCCCGAAGTTATCCGGCTCGGACATGTCGTGCTCGAACTCGCCGACTATCAGGAAACCTGCGCATGGTATACGCAGCATTTCGGCTTCATCCCGAGCGATGTGCAGGTGCTTCCCGATGGCTCGCCCGTCGTCGCGTTCATGCGGCTTGATCTGGGTGACAAGCCGGCCGATCACCATACGCTCGCGCTTGCACAAGGCTTCCTGCCCACCTACAGCCATAGCGCCTACGAAGTCGTTGACGCCGACGCGCTCGGCATGGGTCAGCGCGTCCTGCGCGAGAAGGGCTGGACGCACGCGTGGGGGATCGGCCGCCATATCCTGGGCAGCCAGATCTTCGACTACTGGCAGGACCCGTGGGGCAACAAGCACGAGCACTATTGCGATGGCGATCTCTTTACGGCCGATGCGCCCTCGGGCCTGCACGCGGTGAGCCGCGAAGCAATGGCCCAATGGGGGCCGACGATGCCGCGCAGTTTCACAAAACCCAAATTCACGCCCGCGAGCATCGTGGCGCTCTTCAGGAACCTGCGCCGCAGCCCCGACCTGACACTAAGCAAGCTGCGGACGCTGGCAAAGCTTTTCGCCTGAACCAACCCCTTCCATAGAATCCGGAGATCGATAAATGGCACTTCACGTTCTGCATTATTTGCATCAAGACCGCGCCCAGTGGGGCGTGGTCGCTAATGGCGCTATCACGCCGATTCCCGGCGAGTTCAAGTCGACTGCCGAGTTTATCGAGGCCAACCCGGTCGAACGGCTGTTCCTGCTAAGCGGTCCGACGATTCCCGAGTCGGAAGTGCAATGGTTGTCTCCCGTGACCCCCAATCAGCAGTTCATCTGCCAGGGCGCAAACTATCGCCAGCATATGATCGAGTCCGGCATGGACCCGGATGTGAAGAAATTCAACATGATCTTCACGAAGGCGACGAGCTGCATCGTTCCGGCCGACTCGCCCGTGGTTAAACCAGTCGGGGTGCAGTTCCTCGACTACGAGATCGAACTCGGTCTCGTCCTCAAACGCGACATTACGTCCCGCGAAACTGTCACCGAGGAGAATCTGCACGAGTACATCGCCGGCGCCGTGATCGTCAACGACTATTCGGCGCGCGATGTCCAGATTCCGCAAATGCAGTTCTACAAGGGCAAAAGCTATCGCACGTTTGGCCCCATCGGCCCTTACCTTTGTCTCCTGGAGAAACAGGACATTTCAAAGCTGAAGGAGCTTGTGCTGACGCTGACGGTAAACGGAACGGTTCGCCAGAATGACTCCACGGCGGGCCTCGTCTACGGTCCGGCAGAGACCTTAACGGAGCTCTCAGGTATACACGACCTGCGCACCGGGGACCTGCTCGCGACCGGCACGCCCTCCGGCTGTGCGCTGAGCATTCCGTCACCTGAAAAGATGCGCGCCGCGGCGCAGCTGCCTGATGCAGAAAAATGGCGTCTCTTCCTGAAGATGCAGGAGGAAAGGCCTCAGTATCTGCGCGTGGGTGACGTCGTGGAGGCGCATATCGTCAGCCATGACCGCTCGATCGATCTGGGCGTACAGCATAACGTCGTTATGGAACAGGCGGCATGAAAGGCGTCGCAAACGTACACAATGTCCTTGCCATTGAAACGCAGGGGCAGCCAGCGGATCTTCCGTCGAGTACCTACGAGATGATCTGTCGGGGCGCCGCCATCAATCCATCGGCACCCGCACTTTCGTTCTTTGCAACGGCCGACGACCACCGGGACGCTGAGTGCTGGACGTATAGTGAACTCGTGCGTGATGTCACGCGAACCGCGAACATGTTTGCGCGCCTGGGCGTACAGCGCGACTCCGTTGTCGCATACGTTCTGCCCAACCTTCCTGAAACGCACTTTGTGATCTGGGGCGGGGAAGCCGCCGGGATTGTCTGCGCGATCAATCCGCTGCTTGAGAGTGAAGCCATCGGCGAACTGCTCAACGCCTCAGGTGCGAGCGTGCTTGTGACCCTGGCGCCGTTTCCCGGAACTGACCTCTGGCAGAAGGTGCAAGCGGTGTTGCGCAAGATCCCTTGCCTGCAGCATCTGGTGCTCGTGAACCCGGCCGACCGCATGCCGGGCGAAAAGGGATTTGCGGCCCGGATGCTTCAACGTGGCGAGTGTTCAGAACTGCATGGGCCTGGCGGCATTCACGGTGCCGTTCCTGCGCATGTCGGCATCCACGATTTCAGCACTGCCATCGCGAGGGAGTCCGGGGTGGCGCTCAGCAGCGCGCGTCGAATGAGCATCGAAGATGTGTCGTCCTTCTTCTGCACGGGCGGCACCACCGGGCTGCCGAAGATTGCAATTCGCCGGCACGGCAACGAGGTGGCCAATGCGTGGAACGCGGGTCAATTCTTCGGAGAAAGCATTGGTCCGGGGAAAACGATTTTTTGCGGACTGCCGCTTTTTCATGTGAACGCGGTGATGGTGACAGGTCTGCTGGCGTTCTCGCGTGGTGCCCACGTCGTGCTCGGCACACCGCAAGGTTATCGGGGCCAAGGCGTTGTAAAGCGCTTCTGGGAAATTGTCGAGCATTACCGCATCAACTTCTTTAGTGCTGTCCCGACACTCTACGGATCGCTGCTGGACGTTCCGGTTGGCGAGCACGATATCAGCTCGCTCGAGTATGGCCTGTGCGGCGCCGCCCCCATGCCGGTGGAATTACTTCGCACTTTTCAGGATCGTACAGGAATCAGAATCCTTGAGGGCTACGGCCTTACGGAAGGTACCTGCGTTAGCAGCGTGAACCCTCCGCTTGGCGAGCGCAGGGTCGGTTCGATTGGTCTTTGTCTGCCCGGTCAGGCAATGAAAGCAGTGGTGGCCGATGAAAGTGGCCGGTATGTACGGGATTGCGTTGCGGATGAGGTCGGCCAGCTGGTTATCTCCGGCCCAAACGTGTTCGCTGGCTATACCCGGCCGGAGCAGAACAGTGGCATCTGGATGGAAGGTGGTGACGGCGGCCGCTGGCTCAATACCGGCGATCTCGGACGGTGCGACCCCGACGGTTACTTCTGGCTCACCGGCCGGCGGAAGGAGCTGATTATCCGGGGCGGACACAACATCGACCCTGCGGCAATCGAGGAACCACTGCATCGCCATCCCGCAGTCCAGATCGCCGCAGCTGTAGGGCGCCCCGATATGCATGCGGGTGAGTTGCCGGTCGCCTATGTCCAGCTAAAGTCAGGCACAACCGCAACCGAAGCGGAATTGGCCGAGTTTCTGCGTCGCGAGATCAACGAACGCGCCGCGTTGCCAAAGGGGATACGGATCGTGGATGCGATGCCACTGACCGGCGTCGGCAAGATCTTCAAGCCGGCGCTGAAACGACGCGAAACGGCAGACGCCCTGGAGTCGGCCCTCGTAGAGGCTGGCGTCGAGGATGCAACCGTTAGCCTCATTGATGACACTTCGCGTGGAATTTCACTTCACGTCGAACTTGGCGACCTAGCGTTCGAAGCATTGGCGACTTCCGCGCTCGGACGCTTCCCGTTCGCATTTTCGATCTCGGCCGCCGCGAGGCCATCGCGGGCGGAGCAATCGACGGGGACGGACCCGGCAGCAACAGATGCGTAGGGCAGGCCAACGTGACACGAGCCACGACATCAAAGGGACGTGTTCGGTCGTGCGACCGGATTAGAGGTTAATCGGAAGTACCCGTCGCGATGCCGCGTTGAAATGCCTGCCAGCGTATTGGATTTAGTACACCTATTCGCTTGAAAGGGAAAGAGGATGAGTATTGCATCAGAAAGGTCTTTGCGTTCGCAGGTTGAAAAATGGCTCGGACCGACTTCATCGACACCGGTTCGGGTTACCCGATTCAGTCGCGCGCGATCGAATCAGAAACCCTGCGTGCGTATCGAGCTACTGCTACCGACAGGCCCGCTTGGATTCTTTTTCTTCTGGCACCGCGACGGTGCGTGGCGCGTGTTCCCGCCTGAGATGCAGCGCCTGGCCATGCACGCGTACTAGGGGTGCAGGGCGATCGGAGGATGCGGCATGTGTAGCCATACGAAAGGAGGAAAACAATCAATTGAGCAGATCCAGCCGCAACGCCAACGATTCATAAAAATTTCCAGACAGAGCGACAGGAGAAGAGACATGAGGAATTACAAACGCGCAATCAGATCGGTCGGTATGGCGGCCTGCATCTGCTCGGCTGGGCTTATCGACAATGCCAATGCGCAGTCGGCCGGAAGCATAACGCTGTCAACAGGATGGCTTCACATTGCGCCGCAGGGCGACGCAACGCCACTAACCGTGGAAAGCATTGGCGGTGTAGCGGTGAATCACCAGCTATCTGGTAGCGGAGCGCATGCGAGCTCAACTGATACGGTGGGAATTACCACCGAGTACTACGTCACGGACAACATTGGTGTCGCCATGCTTTTTGGACTACCAATGAAGGTGGATCTGATTGGTGACGGGACGCTGCAGAAGTATGGCAAGCTCGGCACAACAAGGCCGATGCCGCCCGCCATCGAACTACGATACCACCTGTTTTCAGCCGAATCGAAATTCCGTCCGTTCATAGGGCTCGGCGTGAACTATACGTGGTTCACCCAGGTTCGGACAACCAATAGCCAGTTTGTCACCGATAGCCTTGGTCCAGGCGGCTCGGCACGTGCGACACTCAGTTCATCGTGGAACCCTGTATTCGAGGTCGGGGCAAATTACGCGATTACAAAACACTGGTCGGTCGGAACCTCTCTTGGCTACGTTCCGGTGAAGACCCACCTTACGTTATACGGGCAGACCGCAACGGGAACGCAGATCGTTTCCAAATCCACGCTCCGGCTCAATCCGCTTAACGTCTTCCTGAACGTCGCCTATACGTTCTAGCGCGTACAGGTCGTCGATGCGCCAATCGAGGGATTTGAACGCTCGTCGAAGACACGGAAGTTATTTTTTCGCGACCGAGGCCGTGTGAAAACGCATTGATCGCCTAAACTGAATCAATGCATTCAGATTGGGTGACTCATGAAGCGATTCGTTGAAGGCGATGACCGCAAGCAGGTTGCACTACTTCCCGAATGCGTCGATGACTATATCGGACAGGACAACCCGGTCAGGGTCATAGACGCCTTCGTCGACGAGTTGGACCTTGCGGATCCTGGTTTCAACGGTAGCACGCCAGCGATCACGGGCCGCCCGTCCTATCACCCGGGCGTGATGCTCAAGATCTACATTTACGGGTATCTGAACCGGATCCCCTCCAGCCGACGGCTTGAGCGCGAATGTCAGCGCAACGTCGAACTGATGTGGCTAACGGGACGTCTGGCTCCCGACTTCAAGACGATCGCCGACTTTCGCCATGACAGCGGCGCAGCCATTCGCAACGTATGCCGGCGTTTCGTCGAACTGTGTCGCGGTCTGAAACTGCTATCGAGTGACATGGTGGCCATCGACGGTAGCAAGTTCAAGGCGTCAAACAGCCGCGACAGAAACTACACGGCGAGCAAGATCGACAAGCGTCAGCAGCAGATCGAGGAAAGCGTGCAGCGGTATCTCGACCTGATTGAAACCGTAGACCGGACCAGTCCAACAGGTTTCGATGTGAAGACCGTTCGCCTGTACGAGAAGATCGCCCGCTTGCGCCAGCAGATGCGCGAGCTCAAGCAGATCAGAAAGCAGTTGAAGAAACAACCGGACAGACAGCTGTCGCTTACGGACCCGGACTCCCGTTCCATGACCAGTGGTGGCAAAAGAACCGGAACAGTCGGCTACAACGTTCAGGCTGCCGTGGACACGAAGCATCACCTGATCGTTGAGCACGAGGTAACTAACGTCGGAAACGATCACGGACAACTCAGCAGAATGGCTCGGTCGGCGAAGAGCGCGATGGGCAAGCCAAAGCTGAAGGTGCTGGCTGACCGGGGCTACTTCAGCGGTCCGGATATCCGCGCGTGCGAACTGGGCGGCATCACCGCATATGTTCCGAAGCCACTCACCTCAGCATCACGGAAGAAGGGGCTCTTCACCAAGCGGGACTTCGTCTACGTTGCAAGGAACGACGAGTATCGATGCCCCGCCGGCGAGCGTGCCGTTCGTCGATTCACGACCGTTGAAAACGGGATGACTCTGCAGGTCTACTGGCCCAGCGCCTGCCCGCGTTGCCATCTCAAGGAGCGATGTTCACCCAGCGACTACCGCCGCATCCGACGATGGGAGCACGAACAGATACTTGAGGCCATGCAGCGTCGGCTAGACCGCAAGCCTGACGCAATGACCATCCGCAGAAGCACCGTCGAACATGTCTTCGGCACGCTCAAGCACTGGATGGGTGCCACACACTTCCTGACCCGAACGCTCGGACGGGTGAGCACCGAAATGAGTCTTCAGGTGCTGGCCTACAACCTGAAGCGCGTCATGAAGATACTTGGAGTTGCCAGGGCAATAAAGGCGATGAAGATGGCTGGAGCCTAGGGCCTGTAGGGCCTTTTTTACGCTCGAAACGTTGCGTTAGCGCGGGCCGTAACTATTAAACTTCATTGGTCGGGCTGGCGAGCTGAGCTTTAGGGAAAAGAAAACAGCTTCCACACGGCCTCGGCCAGAGGCCGACGTTGGTTGGGTCATGGGATTGAAGCACTCCGACAGGCTCTGATGATGGACGACCCCGCTAAGCGGCGAGGGATTCATGCCAGTGGAGAAGTCGTGATGTCCACGGCAAAGGGGCGTTCATCATTAACATAGCGACTGTTGGACTGAACCTGGCCAAGAGCGTGCTTCAGGTTCACACAGTGGATTTTCAAGGCCACATCGTTGTACGCAAACCACCGCCACACGGATGTTCGAGTGCAGGTCTATTCCGCAGATCTTCATGTCGGCCTCCGTCAGGTAAAAGGGGCTTGTCACACCCTGACTCTACCTCCGCGCCTCTCGCCGCGACGTCGAGGCCCGCTACAGGATTATCAACGCCCTCATGCGCCGTAGTTGCGCAGCCGCTCCAGGTCCACCACAGTTATGCCGCCATATTCCAGCCGCACAATGCCGTCCTTCTGTAGCGTCTTGAGTGCCTGGTTGGCAACCTGTCGCGTGATGCCGGACAGCAGGCCCAGTTCTTCCTGCGTGATGTCCAGGTGGTCGCCGCCGCCAGGATAGAGCACCGGGTTGAACAGCGATGCGATGCAACGTGCGAGCCGGGGCGTGGCGTCGAGCAGGCGGTCGTACTCCAGCAGCGCCATAAAATGCGAGAGCCGCTCGTTCAGCTGGCGCACCAGAAAACGGTTGAAGCCCACGCTGTTCTCGAGGAGCCACATGAACGTGGCCCGCTCCATGAAGGCCATGCGCGTGTCGCGCAAGGCCACGATGTCGTATCGGCGCGGCTCGTTCTTCAGTACGGTTCCCTCGCCGAACCAGCCGCCCGCCGGCACGCCGGTGAAGGTGACACTGCGTCCTTCGGGCGACACCGTGCCGATCTTGATCAGCCCAGTCACCACGCCGGTGAGGACTTCCTTCTATTCCTCGGCATGCAGGTAGATACCCGTCGTTTCGATCGACGCGTGCCGCAGGTTCTTCTGGATGAAGCGCAGATCGGTGCCCGCGTCGGCCTGGTGCGAGGCCGCGCTGTGGCGCAGCCAGTGGGTCGACGCGCGGTGCAGCGTGGCGGCGCCGACCGGGTTGGTCGATTCGATCTCATCGGCTGCGCGCCGGAAGACTTCCTTGACGATCAGGTACACCGCCGCCGGCGTCAGGTAGCGCGTGGCGTCGCCGCCGATGCTCATCACCACCGGACCCTGTTCGTTGCCAGACGGCACGGACGGCAGGCCGTGAAAGATCTTCGGCTCGCGGATTGCTGGCATATGCAAATGGGCCGACGGATATTTGCCGGCATTCTTTGAGCCCACGCGGATCGATCGGACCGAGTCGGTGGGGCAGGCAACGGCTGAAACTGCGGCCCGTCGTCTTGCTGCGATTGAGGGGATTTTTTGCGGGATTTCGTCGGGTGGCGCATGCGCTGTGGCAATGCGCATAGCTCGGGAAGTTGAGAACGCCACAATCGTGTTCGTCATTTGTGATCGGGGTGATCGTTACCTGTCGACAGGCGCGTTTCCAGCGTGATGGACATCGCGAGGGCTGGTCTGGCGTTTCCTGCAATCTGTTGCTTCTAGCGCAGGAGGGGGTTGTCGTACTTTCCATGCAAAATCTGGCGGTGGCCGCGCGCAGAGCCGCTTGAAGCAAGGCTCGACCGTTCGGTAGCTTTCGCGCATTCAGTGATTACGCAAGTAACTGATCAGTATGGATTTTCAGGATCAAAGCGCCAGATTCTGCATGGAAAGTACGACAACCCCAACTCCGGAAGGGTAAAACGACACCCGAAAACCGAGTACTTTTGCGCTTTCACACGGCCTCGGTCGGTAGCTGACAGAGGCCTCGCCTCGAAAGCGGCCCCCACGGTCACAACCGCCTCTTTTCTGGGGCCCGGGTCTTGCCGGGATTCGCGCCACCCGGCCCCAACGACGCCACGCTTGCAGCCAACCCGCGCGTCACGGCGGCCATGCGCCCATAGTCGAGCGTCGCGGGGACATCGTGAGCGGTATGGTAGTGCGGGTTGCGCAGGTAGGCGGTGTCGGTCACCATGGCGGCCGGATAGCCGTGGAGCCAGAAGGAAGAGTGATCGCTCAAGGCGACCCCTGGCACCCACCACGGCAGCGCCGCTGCTTCGAGCGGAAAATCGGACGAGGCCTGGAACGCGTCGACGAACCATCGCAATTGGCGCGCCGAGCGAAGATTGGAGACGAAACCGATAAAGTTGCCGCACGCCGGATAGAAGTAACGCAGCAAAGGCGGATACCTTTGGGTACCCGGCTCGTCCCGGTAGTAACCGAGCATCTCGAGCGAAAGCATCAGGCGAATGCGATCCCCGCGCAGCCGCGCGGCTCTCGCGTACCTCAGACTGCCCATGTCGCCACGGAAGAAGAACGGCGCTTCCTCGTTCACGAACGCAACGCAGCGCACGGTGTACCGAGGCGAGAGGGACTGAAGCATGCCCGCGATCTCGAGGAGCGCGGCGACGCCGCTGGCGTTGTCATCGGCGCCAGGGCTGTTTCGCACGGTGTCGTAATGCGCGCCCAGCACAATGATTTCGTCAGACCGAACGCAGCCTTCGAGCGCAACTTCAATATTGGCACAGGGAACCCCTCGCACCTGGTAGTCCTGATGCGTCACTGCACGGCCAGACCTCGTCCACTGCTGCACGATATAGTCGGCTGCCGCGTGCAGCGCGTCCGGCCGGAACACGTTGCGTTCGCCGATGTCGTCGGCGAGAACCTTCACATGGCGTTCCAATGCCGCAGCGAGGTCCGGGACGTGCGCAGTCAGCATGCGATTCTCTCCACCCGCTCATGAACTAATACCGCCATTGAAGCAGGAAACGGCTACCAGCGAGCGTAACTCCAGGAGCGATTCATATCTCGAATGTGCGCCGCTTCGAGCGGCGACGACGAGTTTGCCCGCATTGCAATCGGCGAGTCGCTTGAGCAGGTCCGGGCCGAACGCCACGGCGGCGCCACCGTGGCGTTCGGCCCGGACTGGGCACGGCGCTATACTGTGGGCCCGTTCACCGCTCCACAAGCCGGCGTGGCGATACGTCGAAGCGGCGTTCCTGTACGGCGCTCGACGAACGTGACCGCTTGCCGGTGCAAGGCCCGAAAATTGGCTGATCACGATCTGGAAAGGCTGAGAATCGACCGGCCGTCGGCCGGCACTGTCCCGCGGCGGCGCAGCTGGATCCGTTACGCGGTCATCGCGCTGCTCATCGCAGCGGTGCTCGGCGTTGCCGTCAGGCTGGCCGGTCCGCCGGCGGTCGAAACGGCGACCGTGACATCCGCTTACCCGTCGCAGAGCTACACGCTGCTCAATGCCACGGGTTACGTCGTGCCGCAGCGCAAGGCCGCGGTTGCATCGAAGGGGCAGGGCCGTCTCGAGTGGCTCGGGGTACTGGAGGGCACCCACGTGAAAAAAGGCGAGGTGATTGCCCGGCTCGAAAGCGCGGATGTCGAGGCAGCGCTGGCCCAGGCGTTGGCGCAAGTGAAAGTGGCGCAGGCGAGTCTTGAACTGCAAGTTGCCGAGCAAAAGAACGCCGAAGCCAATCTTCGCCGCTCCGCAATACTGGCGCCCAAGGGTGCTATACCGGCAACAGAATACGATGCCGATCTTGCCCGCTACGACAAGGCCAAGGCGTCGATCAACAACAGCAGGGCCACCATCCTGTCGGCGCAGGCCAACGCCCGTGCCGCTCAAGTCGCTGTCGATCAGACGGTGATTCGTGCGCCATTCGATGGCGTGGTGATCGAAAAGCATGCGAACGTGGGCGACAACATCACCCCCTTTTCGCAGGCATCCGACAGCAAGGGTGCGGTCGTGACGATCGCCGACATGGAAACGCTCGAAGTCGAAGCGGACGTGGCGGAGTCCAACATAGCCAGAATTAATGTGGATCAGTCGTGCGAGATCCAGCTCGACGCGCTGCCCTATCTGAGACTGGCAGGCCGGGTCTCGCGCATCGTGCCGACGGTGGACCGCTCGAAAGCGACCGTGCTGGTCAAGGTGCGTTTCGTGGATCGCGATGCGCGTGTGCTTCCGGACATGAGCGCAAAGATTGCGTTCCTCTCCAGACCGGTTCCGCCGCAAGAAAAGCAGCCCGTTGTCGCGGTGCAGCCCGCCGCGATCGTCGAGCACGAAGGCAAGAAAGTGGTCTACGTGGTCAAGGACGCCACAGTGCGGGAGGTCGCTGTCACGACGGGCGCCAGGATCGGCGAGCTCGTCGCGGTCAATGGCGTGAACCCGGGCGACACGCTCGTACTGGCTCCGAACGAGAAGATCAGGGACGGCGCCAAAGTGACTGTGGCGAAGAAATAGCGTGAGTACCGCACCGCTCGTCGAAATTTGCCACGTCGCGAAATCCTACCGACGCGGAGTCCAGACCGTGCCAGTCCTGGCCAACATCTCGCTAGGAATCGGAGAGGGCGACTTCGTCGCACTGATGGGCCCGTCGGGATCGGGCAAGAGCACGCTGCTCAATCTGATTGCCGGCATCGACAGGCCGGATAGCGGCGAGCTGCGGGTCGGAGGGCTCGACATCACGCGACTTCCGGAAGCGGCGCTGGCCGAATGGCGCGCGGCCAACGTCGGCTTCATTTTTCAGTTCTACAACCTGATGCCCGTGCTCACCGCTTTCGAGAACATCGAGCTGCCGCTGATGTTGACTCATTTGACCCGGAGAGAGCGGCGTGAGCGCGTTGGGCTGGTGCTCGACATGGTGAACCTGACCGACCGCATGCACCATTATCCTTCCGAGCTGTCCGGCGGCCAGCAGCAGCGCGTCGCCATCGCTCGCGCGCTCATCACCGATCCGACACTGATCGTGGCAGACGAGCCGACCGGCGACCTGGACCGTGCGTCAGCGGAGGAAATTCTTTCCATGATGCAACGGCTCAACAGAGAGCTCGGCAAAACCATCATCATGGTGACCCACGACGCTCACGCTGCCGGCGCGGCGAAGGCGCTCGTGCATCTGGAGAAGGGGGAGCTGAGCGATGGAAAGATCCGTTGAACCGGGTTGTGGTGCTGCGCCATGTACCTGCTGAAGCTGATCGCGAGAAACGCGCTGCGACACAAGCTGCGCACCATTCTGACCGTGGTGGGGCTGACCATCGCGGTGCTAGCCTACGGGTTGCTGCACACGGTGGTGGACGCCTGGTATGCGGGGGCCGCCGCAGCCTCGAATGCACGGCTCGTGACACGCAACGCCATCTCGCTCGTCTTCCCCTTGCCTCTAAGCTATGAAAACCGTATCCGGGGCGTCGACGGGGTGACACTGGTGGCTCGTTCCAACTGGTTCGGGGGCATCTATCGCGAGCCCAGGAACTTCTTTGCGCAGTTCGCGGTATCGGACAACTATCTCGACCTGTACCCGGAGTTCGTACTGCCGGCGCAACAGCGCTCCGATTACCAGCGTGATCGCAAGGGGTGCCTCGTGGGACGGCAACTCGCGAGCCAGTTCGGATTCAAGTTGGGCGATGTGATTCCGATTAAAGGCACGATTTACCCCGGCACCTGGGAATTCGTCGTTCGCGGCATTCTGGACGGACGGGACGAAACGACGATCACGCGTCAGTTGCTGTTCCACTGGGAATACCTGAACGAAACCGTGCGCAAGACGACGCCCAGGCAAGCGGATCAAGTCGGTGTCTACGTTCTGGGCATCTCGAACCCGGATGATGCCGCCGCGATTTCGCGCAGTGTGGATAGCGTCTTCAAGAACTCGCTGGCTGAGACCCTCACCGAAACCGAGCAGGCGTTTCAGCTTGGCTTCGTTGCCATGTCGAATCAGATCATTGCGGCGATTCGCGTCGTGTCGTATGTGGTGATCGTGATCATCATGGCAGTGATGGCCAATGCAATGGCCATGAGTGCGCGCGAGCGTACGGTCGAGTACGCAACGCTCAAGGCGCTCGGCTTCGGGCCCACGTTTCTGGCGTTGCTGGTTTTCGGGGAGTCGATCGCGATCTGCGCGATCGGCGGCAGCCTCGGCATTCTCGCCACGCCGCCGGCGGCGAGCCTGTTCAAGCAAGCTACGGGCGGCGTGTTCCCCGTTTTTAATGTATCCATCGAAACGATCGAGCTGCAGGCAGCATGCGCGCTCGCCGTCGGATTCGCCGCCGCCATCGTACCGGCGTTGCACGCGGCGCGGGTTCGTATTGTCGAAGGCCTGCGGGCAATCGGTTAGAGGTTCTTGTGGCGATTCCGCTTGCTTACATCGCGCGCAACCTGTGGACACGCCGGCTGACCACGATGCTCACAGCCGGGGGGCTGGCGCTGGTTGTGTTCGTGTTCGCCACGGTGCTGATGCTCGACGCGGGCCTCAAGAAGACACTCGTGTCCACCGGCGAACGCGACAACGTGGTGGTGATCCGCAAGGGTGCGGAAACCGAGGTGCAGAGCGCGATCGACCGCAACCAGGCAAGCATCATGGAAATGCATCCGTCGGTGGCCATCGGCGAGGACGGGCGGCCACTGGCGTCGAAAGAAGCCGTGGTGCTCATCTCGCTCGTGAAGAGCGGCTCGAACAAACCGTCGAACGTGGTCATTCGCGGGGTCTCGCCGACGGGCCCGGGCTTGCGTCCACAGGTGAAGCTGGTGGCGGGACGCATGTTCAAAGCCGGGTCGTCCGAGATCATTGTCGGGAGCAGCGTTGCGAAGGGCTTCAGCGGGACGCAGATCGGCGAGCATTTGCGTTTTGCCCAGCGTGACTGGACCGTTGTCGGAACCTTTGACGCAGGCGGCAGCGGCTTCGACTCGGAAATCTGGGGCGATGTGGACCAGCTCATGCAGTCGTTTCGCCGCACCAGTTACTCGTCGATGGTGGTGCGCCTCGCGCAGACACATCTCTTCGACCGTTTCAAGACAGACATCGATGTCGACCCACGGCTTGCCGACGAAGCGAAACGTGAGCAGGCGTTCTATAGCGATCAATCGAAGGCGCTATCGACGTTCATCAACATTCTGGGCTTTACGCTATCGATGATTTTTTCGATCGCTGCGATGATCGGCGCGATGATCACGATGTATGCGTCGGTGGCCAACCGGGTTGCGGAAATCGGCACCTTGCGCGCACTGGGTTTCAAACGCGTCAACGTGCTCGCCGCGTTTCTCGTCGAGGCCATGCTGCTCGGCCTCGTGGGGGGGACGGCCGGGCTTGGCTGCGCGGCGTTGATGCAGTTCGCCTCATTTTCCACCACCAACTTCCAGACCTTTGCCGACCTTTCGTTCCGCTTCATTCTCACCTCGGCAATCGTGGTGAAAACGCTTGCGTTCTCGGTAGCAATGGGTCTCATCGGCGGGTTCCTTCCTGCCATGCGTGCAGCGCGCATGAACATCGTCGATGCGCTGCGTGCACGCTGAAGGCGGGCGCCCCCTGCAACCGGCTCGTGCAGGGCTGCCGTCAGGATGTACAAAGCTCGAGGAGCGCCTTGCCGTCGGTCACCGGTGCGGCGCACGTGCGGTTTCGGCACACGTAGGCCGTTGGGCGGCCCTTGACCGGGTGGCGCTCCCGGCCAATCGGCACGTCTTCGGCAAAGGCCAGCACGCGCGCGGGGAGGTATGCGCGGTGTACGCTTGTTACCAGTGCGGCGGCGCCCGATTTGTCGCCCGCAAAGATGATCTCGACTGGGCTGCGTCGCGCGAAGTTCAGGGCGGCAAGGAAGTGCGCGAAACCGGCTGGCGCCTTGGCGGCAGCGGCCTCGTATCGCCGCAATTCGTGCTCGGCGCGGTCACGATAGAGATCGTGGCCGGTAAGCTCATGCAGGCGCAAGAACGCAAATACACTCGTTGAGATGCCCGACGGCCATGCATTGTCGTACGGCGCGCGCGGCCTGTGGACCAATGGCTCGCTGTCACACGGTGTGAAATACAGCCCGTCCTCCCAGAACTTGTCGAGGATGAGTGCAGCGAGTTCGACGGCCCGATCGAGGTAGCGCTTGTCGAAGCATGACTCGTACAGGTCGAGCAGCGCATTGGACAGGAAGGCGTAGTCTTCGAGAAACCCCGGCACCTTGGCTCTCCCGTCGTTCCAGGCACGGTACACGCCGCCGTCGGGCAGGGTCAGCTCGCTCTGGATGAAACTAGCGGCACGCTGTGCTGCGCTGAGATACTCCAGGCAGCCCGTTGCCTGGAAAGCGGCACAGAGCCCTTCGATCATCAGGCCGTTCCAGCCGGTGAGAATGTTGTCGTCGCGCGCCGGGCGCACGCGTCGGCCGCGCGCCGCCAGCAACCGCTCGCGCCAGCCCGCCAGACACGCTGCTTGCAGCGCATCCAGCTCGACCGCACGCTGGAGCACCGTAGCACCGTGCTCGAAGTTGCCGTGTTCTGTCACACCGTAGGCCTGGCACGCCATTGCACCGTCGGAATCACCAAGAACTGCTTCGATCCCGGCGACTGTCCAGACATAGAATTTGCCTTCCTGTCCTTCGCTGTCGGCATCTTCGCCGGCGTAAAAGCCGCCACCGGGGTGCGTCATGTCGCGCAAGACGTAGCCGATGGTTTCCTCCACGACGCGGCGCCAGGCCTCTTTGCCGGTCAGCCGGTAGGCGTCCGCGTACAGCTTCACGAGCTGGCCGTTGTCATAGAGCATTTTCTCGAAGTGCGGCACGGCCCAACGCGCGTCGACACTGTAGCGGGCGAATCCGCCGCCGAGCTGGTCATAAATGCCGCCAGCCGCCATGTGGTCGAGCGTGCGTTCCACTGCGTCAAGCAGCGTGGGCTCGCCCCTTCGATGATAGACGCGCAGCATGAGGTCATAACAGCTCGGGTTGGGAAACTTGGGGGCGCCGCCCAGTCCGCCATGAACCGGGTCAGTGTTCCGTGCGAGGGCGCGGGCTGCCTCTGCTGGCAGATCCCCGATACCGGTGGCTTCGCCGTCCAGATTCGCTTGATCGAGCTGTCGGAACCCCTCCCGAAACTGCGCAATAGTGTCGCGCAGCTCCTCTCGCCGATGCCGCCAGGCTTCGCTCAGACTCATCAGCACGCGCACGAGCCCGGGGCGGCCATAGCGGTCGTCCGGCGGGAAGTAGGTGCCGCCGAAAAACGGCTCTCCCTGCGGCGTGAGGAACACGGTCAGCGGCCATCCGCCTCCTTGTCCCATCATCTGGCTGACTTGCTGGTAGATGTCGTCGATGTCGGGACGCTCCTGCCGATCGACCTTGATGCTGATGTAGCGCTCGTTCATCAGGCTGGCGATACGCGGATTCTCGAAGGATTCGTGCGCCATCACGTGACACCAGTGGCACGCGGCGTAGCCCACGGAGAGCAGGATCGGCTTGTCTTCGTCGCGGGCGCGGCGAAATGCCTCTTCGCTCCATGGATACCAGTCCACCGGATTCTCGGCGTGTTGCCGGAGGTAAGAGGAGGTTTCGGTGGCGAGCAGGTTTGTCATGGCAGTCTCCAGCCGGGTTTACGCGCCGGTCGGCATGACAAATGTCGCGCAGAGCCGTGCGCTGTGCAAGTGCGCGGCTGGCGAGTTTCTGGCCGACACTGCCGTGCGCGCACGGGACCGGGGCGCACGCTCATGACGGCAGCATGAGCGTGCCGTGCAGGCACACGCCCCCCGGCCTCGATCACCGTTCGCCTCGTGCTATAGGGGGATTGCCTGGGCGCCGAGAGGAGGCGGCGCCCTCTGTAGGGTCGAGTCGCGATGAACATCGGGTACGCCCCAATCCCGCGGGATTGCCTGCGGGGCCGCATTGCGCAGGCGAATCGCGGCATGGCAGCCGTACCCGGCCGCAGACGTGCGAAGTTCAGGCGACTGCGACTATTGCTCGGCGGGATCTGGATCGCCTTTACCACCACCACCGTCACCACCCTCAACGGGAGGATCAGTTACATCAGTTAATTCAGACGGGGGAGGTGCAGCTACAACTGCAACGGGTTCCTAACCCGGCTCCGGCATGGGGTCGCCAGATAACGATGGCTCGAGTCCCGGGGTTGCGGGGTCGACTATCGTGCCGATCGGGTCGATTATCGGATCGGGCACAGGCGGGTCATCCCCCGGGTTCACGGGGTCGATTGTTGGAAGTGGGCCAGCAGACAAACCATCTTCGTCATTCGTAGTCGTGTCAAACCTCCCAAGGTTTACGTTCGATATCCGTAAGCACCCCCGGAGATTCTTTCCAAAATGCAATGCGCGTCGCCGACGTCGGTCCGAGCCATCGCCGGCATTCCTGCACAGCGTGAGCGAGCAAGCAGTTTCACACAGTTCGTTGGATAAAAACCGCGAGGCCTTCGCCTACTCGATGCCGGTGTGTTGCCTAACGAGCGAACAGGATTTGGCCCCTTGGGTCGAGAACGGACAGTCGCAACAGGCCGGGTACGTTTAGGGTTGTTCGATGCCTGCCGTTGTCTGCTGCCGCGTGAGGGCACGACGACGCATGCGGGCAGGTGTTGGACAAGCCTAAACGAGTGGAGGCATACGACTTTCTCGAAAGCGGCCGTTCGCGACGACGCTCAGTCACCTCTCTATGGCGCTGCTCGTGAAGGCACCAATCGCTTTTCCAAATTGTCTATCCGGTGGGTAAGCGCATCGTTTCGCTCGGCCAGTGCCGCGACATCAGATTTCAGCGCTTTAATCTGATCAGGGGCCGTTGCGTTAGCCCTATCGACCCCCGTGCGCCGCATTATCGAACCCACGGCGGCTGCGCTCGCCGCCACTGCGGCAACAAGCGATGATCTTGCGCGCATTGCATCGGCTTATGACCAGATGGAACGTGCGGAGACCGCAAGCGCGCTTCTGGATCCCGACCTGGAGTTTCACCGGGCAATCATGGCGGCCACACACAACGATCTGCTGGCCTATATTGGCAACATGCTGTCCCTTGCCCTGTCGGAATCGATCAAACTGACGAGCCGTCACCCTGACACGCATGCGCTTTCGTTGCCGCGTCACAAGGCGATTCTCACTGCGATCCAGAGCCGTGACCCACTGGGCGCGCGACATGCAAGTCTGGTCCAGCTCGACAATGCGCGCGCGGACGCCGAGAGCGTTCTGGAAACCGGCAGCCAGTATCCGGCGTAACCCTCACCCGAACGCTGCGGCAGAGCCTGCGCCTCTCAATGCGAATGGCGCGGCACTTCCGCGCCCCGGCAGCCCACCAGAAAATCGAAGTCACATCCCTGATCGGCCTGCAATACGTGCTCAACGTACAGATGCCGGTAGCCGCTCGCGTCCGCGGGATCGTCTTGTCGAGCTTTAGTCCACGCGGAGAGCCGTGCGGCGAGTTCGTCATCGCTTACGTCGAGATACAGGCGTCCGGCATCGCAGTCCATTTCAATCCAGTCGCCGTCCTGCACCACCGCGAGCGGGCCGCCCGCGCGAGCCTCGGGTGCTACGTGAAGCACCACCGTCCCGTACGCGGTGCCGCTCATCCGCGCGTCGGATAGTCGCACCATGTCCGTCACGCCTTGGGCCAACAGTCTTGGCGGCAGGCCCATGTTTCCGACTTCGGCCATGCCGGGATAGCCCTTCGGGCCACAGTTCTTCAACACCAGCACCGAATCGGCGGTCACGTCCAGGTCGGGCGAACCGATGCGTGCCTTGTAGTCTTCGAAGCTTTCGAACACCACCGCCTGTCCACGATGCCTGAGGAGCGCGACTGTGGACGCAGAAGGTTTGAGCACCGCCCCATTGGGCGCAAGGTTGCCGCGCAGTACGTATAAGCCGCCATCGGGGAAAATCGGCTTGTCGAGCGTGCGGATGACTTCGTCGTTGTAGAGCGGGGCATCCTTGCAGTTGTCCCACAGAGACTGACCATTTGCGGTCAACGCACCCGGATGCGGCAGCAGACCGCCTTCGCCGAGTCGGCGCAATACCGCAGGCAGGCCACCTGCGTAATAGAACTCCTCCATCAGGTAGCGGCCCGACGGCTGCAGGTCGACGACCGTCGGCGTACCGCGTCCGATCCGCGTCCAGTCGTCGAGTTCAAGGCTCACGCCGATGCGTCCCGCAATCGCCTTGAGATGAATCGCCGCATTCGTCGAGCCGCCAATCGCGGCATTGACGCGAATCGCATTTTCGAATGCTTCGCGCGTGAGCAGTTTCGACAGACGCAGATCCTCAAGCGCCATCTGCACGATACGCATGCCCGACATATGCGCCAGCACGTAGCGGCGCGCGTCTACCGCGGGAATCGCCGCGTTGTGAGGGAGCGTGACGCCAAGCGCTTCCGCCATGCAGGCCATCGTCGAGGCGGTGCCCATCGTATTGCAGGTGCCTGCCGAGCGCGACATACCGGCTTCAGCAGACATGAAGTCGTGCAGCGAGATTTTGCCCGCCTTCACCTGCTCGCTCAATTGCCAGACGATTGTGCCTGAACCGATATCGCGGCCTTGATGCTTGCCGTTGAGCATCGGGCCGCCGGTGACGAGGATCGCCGGCACATCGCAGCTTGCCGCGCCCATCAGAAGCGCGGGGGTCGTCTTGTCGCAACCGGCCAGCAGTACGACAGCGTCGATCGGATTGCCGCGAATCGACTCCTCGACGTCCATGCTCGCGAGATTGCGTGTCAGCATCGCCGTGGGACGCAGGTTCGACTCGCCATTGGAAAACACCGGGAATTCCACCGGAAAGCCGCCTGCTTCCAGCACGCCGCGCTTCACGTGTTCGGCAAGCTTTCGAAAATGCGCATTGCACGGCGTCAGTTCGGACCACGTGTTGCAGATCCCAATAATTGGTTTGCCGTGAAATTCGTGATCGGGAATGCCCTGGTTTTTCATCCAGCTTCGGTACATGAAACCGTTCTTGTCGGCTGAGCCGAACCATTGGGCAGAGCGTAGCGGGCGCTTTCCGTTCGTCATGTCCCTCTCCTTCCAGATGCTAACTCGATAGTAATACTATTAAAGCGGCACATAGTGCGGATCATGTCGACAACACATCACTCGCGGCCGATGAGTCAGACCTGTCCCGTCATCGTGTTGCGCTGCACTGCTGGATGCGAATACAGAAGGCTGCGCTGCATCGCAAAAAATTAATTAGTCGGACTAGTTAAGGGTATACATTGATTAGTAGGTAAAAGGGCGTGATATAGCATTTTCTGGAGGGTAGTCGTGCGCACGCGCGTGCACGAGGGTTTCATCAAAGGAGTGATGCCCAGCTCCGGTGCTTTTCTTGCCGGGGCTTTTCCTGCTTGCGCCGTCATGGGCAGTGAAGTGTTCAACAACTAAGAGACGGGAGATTGAGATGGCGCAAGCGAAGGAAGACAAGGACAAAGTGCAAGGCATGCGTCGGGGATTGCTGCAGGGCGCGGGCCTGTCTGCAGCACTGGCGCTATTGGGTGGCATGATCACCCCGGCCCAGGCGGCGGAAGCCGGTTCGTTCCCGGCGCACAAGCGATGGAAGATCGTATTCGTCAACCACGTCACGACGAATCCGTTCTTCGTTCCGACGCAATACGGCATTCAGGACGCGACCGCCATGCTGGGGATGGACTATCAATGGACCGGCTCGGCCAATGCCGACATCGGCGAAATGGTGAACGCGGTCAACGCGGCGATTGCCGGGAAAGCTGACGCAATCGCCGTACCGATCGTTGACCCCAAGGCGTTCGACAAGCCCATCCAGGCCGCGCTCGACGCCGGCATTCCGGTGTTCGCCTATAACGCGGATGCGCCCTCGGGTTCGACGAATCCGCGCCTTGCCTATATCGGCCAGGATCTTTATCTGTCTGGCTACCAGATGGGCGAGCGAATCGCAAACCTCATCGATAGCGGCCTCGTCGGGCTCTTTATCGCAACGCCAGGCCAGCTCAACATTCAGCCTCGGCTTGACGGTGCGGTGGCTGCAATCAAGAAATCGGGCAAAAAGATCGACGTGCAGACCATCGCAACCGGTGCGACCGTCAACGAAGAACTATCGAAGATCAAGTCCTTCTTTCTCGGCCACCAGGATCTCAAAGGCATGTTTGCGGTGGACGCGGGCAGCACCCAGGGCGTTGCCGAAGTGATGAAAGAATCCAATCTGCCGTCTAAAGGCGTCCACGGCGGCGGCTTTGATCTGTTGCCACGCACGGTCGATCTGATCCACGAAGGCTTCCTCGACTTCACGATCGACCAGCAGCCTTACGTGCAGGGTTTTTATACGGTGGTCGAGGCGTTCATCTTTCTCGCCTCCGGTGGGCTCGTCGGGCCGGCCAATGTCAACACGGGCCTGAAGTTCGTCACCAAGGGCACAGTCGATCCGTACCTCAGCACTTCGACGCGCTATGAAGGCAAGAGCACGAAAGCCCAGATCGTGCCACGCACAGGTGCGATCAAAGGGTGACGTCTTCCGTGACGGACGCTCAGAAACCCGCTAGACCTCCGAGGCGCTGGTCAAGCGCGCTCGGGCGCTCCAGCGAGATTCGGATCTTTGCGGTCGCGCTGATCCTCAGCATCTACTTCGAGACAGTCAACCATGACTTCCTGCTGACCGGCGCGAGTCTTCAGAATCTTTCGCAGTTCATCGCCCCGGTGGCGATCATTGCATTTGGCGAAATCATGCTGATGATCGGTGGGGAGATCGATCTCTCCGCCGGGATGGTCTTTGCGTTTGCACCTTTCATCATGCATTTTGCCCTCGAGGCAGGCTTGCCGGCATGGCTTGCGATGCTCACCGGCGTCATTGCAGCAGGCCTCGTCGGGCTGATCAACGGCGCGGTGACGGTGTACCTGCGCATCCCATCCTTCGTGACGACTCTCGGTACGTTGTTCTTCGTGAACGGTCTCACGCTGACAATCTCACGGGGTACACCAGTTTCGCCACCGGAGAATTCAGCGTTTGCGGCGTTCATGGGGGAATGGGGTTACAGCGAGATCATCTGGACGCTTGCCATTGCCGCAGTCATGCACGTCTTGCTTCGTCATACACGCTGGGGTTTGCATACGATCGCGTCGGGAGCGAATTCGCTGGGCGCGAGCGAAGCGGGGATACAGGTCAGGCGCCTGAAGCTCGGCAACTTCATTCTCGCCGCGCTGCTTGCCGGTTTTACCGGGATTCTGGAGGGTTTTCGTATCACGTCGATCGATCCGCAAGCGGGCGGTAACCAGATCATGTTTCTTGCAGTTGCCGCAGCCGTGATTGGCGGCACGCCCCTCGCCGGTGGATCGGGCACGATCATTGGTGGGCTAATCGGTGCGACGGTGCTCGGCATCCTCAACGACGGCTTCACGCTGATCGGCATCAACGCCTTCACCTTCAACATGATTCTCGGCGCGGCGATCCTCGGAGCCATGATCTTCAACATCCACGTGCTTCGTCTCGCGCGCAAGGGGGAGTTGTGATGTCCGAGGTGCTGGAGGCGCTGCGTGGCGAAGATATTGTCAAGCGTTTCGGCGCGGTCACCGCGCTCGATGGCGTGACGCTGAGGCTAAGACAGGGCGAGATCCTTGGCGTCCTTGGCGACAATGGCGCAGGCAAATCGACGTTGATCAAGATTCTGACTGGCTTTCATCAGCAGACAAGCGGCAAGCTTTTTGTAGGCGGCGAGGAAACTATGCTTCGCTCCGTTGATCACGCCCGTTCACTCGGCATTGAATGCGTCTACCAGGATCTGGCGCTTGCCAATTCGCTGAGCATTTATCACAACATGTTCCTGAACCGGGAAATCATACGTCGAGGGCCGTTTCGCCTGTTGAACAATCGCGCAATGCGTGAGCGCGCCGCAGAGTGTCTTGAAGAAATCGGCGTGCACGTGCCTTCGGTCGACCTGCCGGTCGAGCAGCTTTCCGGCGGGCAGCGACAGGCTATCGCGGTTGCTCGCGCGGTCAATTCGAATGCAAGGATCCTGCTGCTTGACGAACCGCTCGCCGCGATGGGCGCCCGCGAGGCTGGACTGATCATCGACCTGATCCTTCGGCTCAAGAACAAAGGTGGTCGGTCTATCGTGATGATCATGCACAACTACGCGCAGACGCTCGACATCGCGGATCGTGTGATGCTGATGCAGCGCGGACGGGTGACTTACCAGCGGGAGGCAGCCAGCACGTCGGTCGAGGAATTGATGGATATCGTGCGACGCGAATATCGGGCAATGCGGACAACGATGAACTGACATCAGACCGTTACATGTTGAGCATTCGAGTCGGGATTAATCCACCCGCGCTTTCAAAAACGGACGCCTGCGGCACATTGCTGAGGGGCGATAGCGCCGAGAGGAGGATCGGGAGTATTTGTTTCAGCGCGATTGGTTTGTAAGAGTGGTGCGAGTTTGCCGGGACAGGACGTGGCATGACGATGGTTGCTGCCAGAGGGCGCAGGACTCTGAGCGACTCCCGGCCTTAAATCATGGTCGTCGCGCCAGAATGGCTATCGATCGTTCGGTCGCACAGTAGAGGGCGGTGACGGATTCCCGTCGCTATCTTTGTTGATTGACAGCGACATCCAGTAGATGGGCAGACGCTAGAATTTCGTCAAACGCGGGTGGTGTTCCAAATGGCTCTGGCGCAAATGGGATCGGCGAATCGGTTAGAGTTGTGGGGGTGAAACAAACAGATGTTTCGCGATGAGCAAGCTGAA
This sequence comes from Paraburkholderia lacunae, assembly GCF_003353175.1. Taxonomy (GTDB): domain Bacteria; phylum Pseudomonadota; class Gammaproteobacteria; order Burkholderiales; family Burkholderiaceae; genus Paraburkholderia; species Paraburkholderia lacunae. Next base: position 40,659 of record NZ_QHKS01000028.1, read on the forward strand.
GAGTCTGGAGGAGTTGTTCGGCGGACGCCATTTTGATCGGGAGATCATCGTTCTGTGCGTTCGCTGGTAGCTCCGCTACAAGCTCAGCCTGCGCGATCTGGTCGAGATGATGGCCGAACGGGGTTTGTCGCTGGCGGTTTTGTCGCATTAACGCGGACAAGTAAAATTCGTCGACCGCAACACATGACAAGCATGATGGCAAAGACGAAGTCGCCGCGCAAGACGCTGCCCGCTGGCATTGGCACGGTGCTGAAGCGGCTGCACTACCCGCTGGACGTGATCCTGCTGTGCGTCCGGTGGTACGTGGCGTACTCACTGAGCCTACGTAACCTCGAGGAAATGATGGCCGGGCGGGGTATCGAGGTGGATCATTCGAGCGTGCACCGGTGGGTTATCAAGCTGCTGCCGGCGTTTGAACAAGCATTCCGCAAACGCAAACGGCCTGTCGGCAAGAGCTGGCGCGTCGATGAGACCTACGTCAAGGTCAAAGGCCAATGGAAATACTTGTACCGTGCCGTCGACAAGGCGGGCAACACGGTGCATTTCCTGCTGCGCGCCCATCGTGATAAGGCCGCTGCTCGCCGCTACTTCGAGAAGGCGATTGAACAGAACGGCGAGCCCGAGACAATTACCGTGGACAGGAGCGGCGCGAATCTGGCTGCACTTGAAGCGCTCAATGTCGAGCGTTTAATGCCGATCAAGGTCCGGCAAAACAAATACCTGAACAACGCCGTCGAGCAGGATCACCGTGCCATCAAGCGCATCATCAAACCGATGATGGGGCTCAAGGATTTCCGCTGCGCGCGCATCATCCTGTCTGGCATAGAGATCGCGCACATGATCCGCAAGGGACAGATGTGTGACGATGGCGTCGCCTCGACTGCAGCCGAACAATTCTATTCTCTCGCGATGTAAGCAATACTCTTCATCTCAGGCGCCTGATCGTCGCATCGTCCTTAACGCGACACAACCAGTTCGAGCGCCCGACTCAGACGCCAGTGGCGCCTTTACGGCGAAAATCTACTGGCGCCAATACGCCGGAAGACTTGTGGCGCCTAAACGCCGAAAAGTCCTCGGCGCCTTTATGCCGAAAACGGTTTGGCTCCTTTCCTTAACGGCGAAAGTTCACACCCGGGACGCTGTGCGGCGCGCACCGTACCCCAATCCCGTGCATCTGCTCACTGCCCGCCGTAGAGCGCGTTCAAGCGTGCCGTCCTGCTGGGCGCGCTGCAATTCCTGTTTGACCTCCGCGCGAGTCTTGCCGTGGAAGGCACCGCTCCCGCTACTGCCCACGGACGTACCGCCGACTGCGTCCGACGTCATAGCTGCGTTGCTGTCGGAGGCCGTCGTGGATGTGTCGGCGTTGTCACCCGCATAGGCGAACGTGGTGCACAACGTCAATGCGGCAATAGGGATCAAAGTCAGAGCTTTCATCATATTCTCCAGCATGGTGCATGACATGCCCGACGCCAATCGAGTCACGCAGTTTGCGCCGGGATTTCGTGCCGCTTAGAAAACCATCAAAGGTTCTTGCAATGACTCGGCACGCTCTTGCAATACCCGGGCAGAATTTCCTTCATTCCCGAGTTACCCCTTTTTTTTGTATCGCGATCCAGGCAGGATCCGACCCAGGCATCCAGCCTGGATCTATTTTCATCACCTGAACGGAGCTTTTCCAGCCTCGATCCGGCCACCTCGAGTCCTCGCGCCTTCAGACGATTCGCCAAAGTGTATTGTTTTATAATAGAGGCTGTTGGAAACTCATAATTGGGGTGGCAATGACCGCAACAGCGACAACCCGGACCCTGACTGCGCAGGTACCCGTGGCGTTGGCCGAGGAGGTTGACGCCCTGGCCGAGCAGATCGAACGTCCGAAGCAATGGATCATTAAGAAAGCCTTGATCGCGTACTTGGCGCGTGAAAAGGAAAAGCGACGTCTGATCCAAGAGGGCTTGGACGACGTTGACGCAGGCCGTGTGGTTTCGATGGAGCAAGCCGACGCATGGGCGGATGGCCTCGGGACGCAAAACGAACGGCCGGTGCCGCGCGCATGACCGTGCCGGTTGAACTAACCAGCAAGGCCATGTCCGACTTCGCTCAGATCGCTGACCACGTCAAGCTTTACAACGACGCCGCAGTGGCGCGAAAGGTAGTTAAGGCACTGTTGGCCGAAGCGAAGAAACTGGGCGAGGACCACCACCACCGGCTCGGGGAAGAACTGGACGGGTACGACGGCCCGCCGCCCCGCGAGGTTCACAAGTGGGTGTGCCTGGGCGGGCGATACGAAATCCATCTCGAAATCAAACCCGCCTACGCCGATCTCCCCACCACAATCTTCGTGCTCCGGGTATGGGACACGAGGCAGGACCGCTGACCAACGGGCGGGGCATTAGCCCGCTTGCGCGGTGAGTGACCGGGGCAAGTTGCCTTGCAGCCGCTCATGCCGACGTAGCCACACTTCGCACGCGTTAAGGGAGGACCCGGGCTCGAGACGATGCCACTGAATGGCCTGGGACCCGTAAGATCAGCGCTGGTGAACATGCCGACACTTGTGGCGTAGCGTTCATGAGGGCTCCAAAGAAAACGCCCGCGCTATTCACGCAGGCGTTTCCGTGGCCCCGCTACCGCGCCCCAATGAACGATTTCTCGTCCGCTTCTGCTTCAGGGGCCGGCTTCCGCGCGGCTCCTTTCAGTATAGGACGGGCAGCCGGATAACCAAGTCGGCGAGACTAACGTTCAGATGGGGGTATTCGTACCTTTCGTGCAATTTATGGCGGTTTGATCCTAAAAATCGTTATCGATCAATGACTTGCACATCCTCCGATTGCGCGAACGCCGTGGAGCCGGGTGTGGCCTTGATTTTCGCGCAGGTTTCCCGTTAGGGCGCCCTTGCCTGGCGGCGCATTGCCTTGCGTCCCCAAATATTTTTATATAAAAATCAGCTAGTTGCTGTCTACCTGTGTTGGGTACACATATAGGCGGCGGTGTATGCACTCAAAATGACCGTCGCTATGCGACCCTTCATCGAGCTGGGCGAGCGGTCAGTCTCCGCCAACTTGCCCGTGGCACGTGCAAGTCGCAGGCTTGCCGGGGATTGATGACGGCCGCCGAGTGCCGGGAAGCTTGCGGTGCGCAGGTAAAAGACATCTCCCGGCCCCCTTCGCCTCCATGACGATTAGCGCGACGTGGTGACCTGCAAACTTCTCAAGCATGGAGTCAAAGCCGACATGATCATTCGGAAGAGTCAACGGAGTGGATGTCACACCAACTGCTATGTCCAAAGTGGCTTTCGCCACGTCGATGCCAGCAATGACCAGTGTCGGATTCGGAACTGGCAAGCTCGTCATTACCCCTCCTTGTACATGCGAATTCGGTACAGACAACTGTTCGGGCTTTCGATGAGCAGTTCGGCACTGCGCCTTAATGCTTAGAGACGGGCTTCAAACCCCATGGAAGTTCTGGCTGCACGAGCCTCGCTTAACTTGCATCAACACCGGCCTGTGATCGCATTGCCCAACATCCGTTTGGCACGTTAGTCGCGCATGGGAAAAGCGGACTCGACGCCAACACATTCCTTTCGAACTAGCGATGGGAGAGGGAGGTCAGGGCGTACTGCGCGTGCGTCGCGCGGGCGAGCCACGTATGCCGGGAAGTCGCGAATGGCGACGAGGTGCTTGTGGTCTTTCATGCCGGGCGAAGCCTGCATGTCGCCGAACTGAGGTTGACCCGCTTTCGTGGACACCTTGTATCTTGAAGTGCGGCTTTGAAGCTTCTCTTTATCATTCGTAGTTGGAGGCTGTGGAGCTTGTGGGCGAAGGAGAGCGCGGTGGGCAACGCGCAGCGTTGTCCACGGTAAGCTTTCCGGTGCGCCGCAGGCGCATCGTCCACAAATCCACAGCCTTGGTTTGTGTCGGTTTGGCAAGGCTCGTGCAGCCTGATGACACCTTGGGTTTGCAGCCCGCAGGATAGCGAATGGCGCACGAGCTGAGCCGCTCATCAAAAGCCCGAACAGTTGTTTGAAAAAAATTCGCATGTACAAGGAGGGGTAGTGACGAGCTTGCCAGATCCGAAACCGATCACCGTTGGCATTGACGTTTCCAAGGCTACGCTGGATGTAGCGATTGGCGTCAAGGCAAAGCCGCTGAGTGTCTCCAACACGACGGATGGCTTCGATACTTTGCTTGAGGAGCTGGCGCGCCACCAGGTTGCGCTGATCGTCCTCGAAGCCACAGGTGGGCTGGAAATGGCAGTTGCTTGCGTATTGCAGGCCACCGGATATGCCGTGGCAGTGATCAATCCACGTCAGGCACGAGACTTTGCTCGCGCGATGGGGAAGCTTGCGAAGACTGATCGCATTGATGCGCGCATTCTCGCCCAGCTCGGCGAAGTGATCGAACGTCATCCCGAGCGCGAGAAATTCGTCAAGACCCTGCCGACCGTCGAACAGCAAGCGCTGGCGGCACTCGTTGCGCGGCGTCGGCAGTTGATCACGATGCTCGTCTCCGAGCGCAACCGGCTGGCGCTGGCGCATGCCCAAACCCGCAAAAGCATCGAAACCATTATCCAGACGCTGAAGGATGAAATAGCCCGTATCGATAGGGATATGGGCGGGCATATCCATTCACACTTTGCCGACCTGTCAGCGTTGCTTCGTACCGTTAAAGGCGTGGGCGATGCAACGATCTCAGTTGTGATTGCCGAAGTCCCTGAGCTGGGCAAACTGACGCGGCGGGAAATCAGTTCGCTGATTGGCGTCGCGCCAATCAATCGCGATTCAGGCACGATGCGCGGCAAACGAACGATCTTTGGGGGCCGAGGCAGTGTGCGACGTGTCCTGTACATGGCTGCCTTGGTGGCGGCCCGTCACAACCCGGCGATCATGCTATTTTATCGCCGCCTCGTCGAAGCCGGAAAGCCAAAGAAGGTCGCGCTCGTGGCCTGCATGCGCAAGCTGCTGACCATTCTGAACGCGATGGTCAAAGCCGGCAGGCCGTGGGACGCATCGTTTCATGAGACGGACCTCAGAAATGCTTGACCTCCAAGACAGTTGCTATCCTGTTCAAGAGGAGGTGCCCATCATGGCAAAGCACCGAAACCCATACCCGCCCGAATTCCGCGCGCAGATGGTGGAACTGGTCAAGGCCGGACGCACACCGCAGGAGCTTGCGCGCGAGTTCGAGCCAACGGCGCAGACCATCATCAACTGGGTGGCACAGTCCGATCGTGATGCTGGTGTACGCCAGGACGGACTGACCACGGCCGAGCGGCAGGAGCTCACGCGCCTGCGTCGCAAGGTACGCCAGCTTGAGATGGAGCGCGACATCCTCTCTCACGCGGCCGCCTGGTTCGCCCGCGAGACCGGGGCCGTACCACCGAAGGGTACGGATTCATGAAGGCGAACCGGGCTCGCTGGCCCATTGCCATGATGGCGCGGCTGCTGCAGGTCTCCCCCAGCGGTTACTACACGTGGCTTAGACGCGAGCCATCGAAGCGAACGTCGGCCGATGCGCAACTGCTCGCGCGCATCCGCACGCTCCACGCGAGCTCACGTGGCACCTACGGCGCGCCGCGTATCCATGCGCAGCTCGCGCGTGAGGGCGTGCACGTCGGGCGCAAGCGGGTGGCGCGCCTGATGCGTATGGCCGGCCTGTGTGGGGCCAGCCGACGGCGCTGGAAGGGCACCACGCATCGGCGCGCGGGAGCCCGGCGCGCACCGGATCTGGTGCGCCGGCACTTTAGCGCCGAAGCGGCAAACGTGCTGTGGGTGGCCGATGCCACCTACATCCCGACCGGCGAGGGATTCCTGTACCTGGCGGTGGTGCTGGACGTGTTCAGTCGGCGTATCGTTGGCTGGGCCATGTCCAACCATCTGTACACCGAGCTGATGCTGCGCGCGCTGGACATGGCGCTGCTGCAGCGGCGACCCGACGGCGTGATCCATCACTCCGCCCAGTACACGTCGATTGCCTTCGGGCGGCGCTGCCGTGAGGCGGGCGTGCAGCCCTCAATGGGGACGGCCGGCGACTGCTACGACAAGGATTGCGTTTCACACTACACCTCCTTGCGGCGATCAGAAACGACGTCGGGATGGCGACGCCGGCGGGACAGCTTGACGCCCATTGCCTTTCTGGGCGAGTCAGTGCCCGGTGGGTCGTACAGGCACTCGTTCTTGTCGCTGTAGGCGTGGCCGTGGATGAGTCCGCGACGGTTCCATATTTTCACGCTCGTCGGCGTGACGTGCAGCGCGTCGGCCATCTCCTGCAGCGTCAGGAGACCCGCTTCGCGCAACCGATCATAACGTGGCTTCAGACAGTAGTTGCGCTGCAGGCGTGCGACCATTTTTGCATTGAAGGGCCCACCCTTGCCCGACGGGACGCCACGTTCGTTCAGGATATTCGCGATCTGCAGGACAGTATGGTGATTGAGCAGCTCATCAATCTCCTCGATCACCGCGGCGGGTGTGACCCATTGCTGCCATGATTTTAGCGGCAACGGCAGCCTGAGGGTCCGGTGAGCGCCGCCCTTGAAACGGATCTGTGCGGTAACCTGCTGGCCCCGGTTCAGGGTGACGTCTTCCAGAAGCAGCCTGATCATGCGTTTGCGTTCCCGGTCGGGCGTGGCGGGATCACGCCATAGCCGGGGGAAGTTGGACGCCAGCGAGACGATGACGGCGCGCTGCTCGTCCGTCAGAATACGCGCGTCCTGTTCACGGCGACGCTGATATTCCTCGTTAGCCTCAGTCAGCGCTCGCAGCTTATGGTTCCAGTCAGCCTCAAGTGAGTCGGCAACCAGCCGGTTCTCCGGATCGCAGCGCATGTAGCGGCGCTGCGCCAGATCAGCTTCATACTGGGCGCGCTCCACCTGCTTGTGACGCAGACAGTCGGCTTCTTCGATGCGGGACTGGAGTTCGCTCTGAACCGCCAGACTTACCTCAATGGCAAGCGGGTTGAGCGCCTCGACGAGCAGCTCGCCAATGGCCTCGTCGATGGCAGCCCCGTGGATGCGCTGGCAGACCGGTTCGGCCTGCTCAATGCCTTCGCGCTGGCAGATGTACTCGGGACACAGGCAGCCCTGGCGGCTGTGGTAACGAACCGTCATGCGGTTCCCGCATCGACCACAGACCACGACTCCCTGAAGCAGTGCTGGACCCTCACGCGGCGCGCCTCGGCGCCGGTCGGCTCCGATCGCCTGCGCGCTCTCATGCAAACGCTTCTGATTCTGCTCGTACTCTTCCCAGGACAGATAACCGGCATGGGCGCCCGGAATCAACGTATCCCACTGGTCCCGCGGGGCGCGAATCACACGCGTGCGTCCATCGACTGTCTTGCGTGTATGGGTGCGACCATAGACGAATGCGCCGGCATACCGCGGGTTGTGCAGAATGCGCACGACCTGGCTGTGTCCGAGGCTGCCCCACAGCAATTCGCCCTTGTGCGGACCTTTGCAGCACCGTCGCGGAAACGCCAGTTCGAGATGATGCGCGGCGCGCGCGGTAGCCATCGCCGATCCCGTACCCCGGAAGGTATCGAACAGCCACCTTAGGCAGTGCTGGACCTGCTGGTCCGGATCGAGAACGACCGCACCCACCGCGTTGTACACGAAGCCGACGGGCAGGCGCATCTGCAGTTCGCCGCGCCTCGCTTTGCTTAGGATTCCTCCTTGCAGGCGTGCCCGCAGCACATGCAATTCGGCCTCGCTCATGGTGCCCTTGAGCCCCAATAACAGCCGGTCGTTGAAGTGAGCAGGATCGTATACGCCATCCTCGTCAAGTATCAATGTGTCGGTGATTGCGCAGATCTCGAGCAGCCGGTGCCAGTCGGTGGAGTTGCGCGCCAGGCGCGACACCTCCAGGCCGAGCACGATGCCCGCATGGCCCACGCCGACTTCGGCGACCAGACGCTGGAATCCTTCGCGGTCCGCCGATGACGCGCCGGACTGGCCCAGGTCGCTATCGATCACAATAATGCGGTCCTCGGACCACCCCAGGGCGACCGCCCTTTGGCGCAGCGCATATTGGCGCTTGGTGCTCTCGGTGTTCTCGAACACCTGACGCAATGTGGATTGCCGGATATACAGATAGGCGTTGCGCTTCAGATGGCTCGCCTGGACCTTCTGGTGAGGATCGCTCTTCATGCTGCTGCCTCCTGACGCCGGTGTAAAAGCATTGAAGCCAGAATCAACGTCGCCTCCTGATGCAGCGTGAAGGGGACGATCTCTGCCTCACCAGGCGGCGGCTGCCGCCGTACAACCGTGGTCGCGCATAGGGCCCATGCCTGCATCCACGCTCTCATGCCGCTGCGCATCAACAGCGCGAGGCCCTGGCCGCGAGGAATCTCGCACGGCAATCCAAGTGCCTGTTGTCTCAGATCTTCATAACGCGAGAGCAGTCCGTCATTGCACAGCGCACGGTCCGGAGTGGACACGGACGGTTTCGTTACGGTTTTTTTTGGCGCAGGAACTGCCGTTCGATACTGCGCGGATGTACCTGGACGCCGAAGTTCTCGTGCACCAGGCTGGCCAGTCGCTCCGCCCGCACGGCCGGCTCGGCAACCCGCGCCCGGTTCAGAAATTCCATCACCACCGGCGTCAACTTGTGGCCGCTACGCGGCCCGGTCTTCTGCGGAATCAACGCGGCCAGTCCACCCTGTTCGAAAGCCGTCTGAGCCTGATAGAACGACGGTCGGGAGAAGCCGAACGCCCGGGCCGCTTCGCTGATCGGCCGCTTGTCCACGCGTACCGCGCGCAGCATCTCGTACTTGACCTGCAGCAGATCGTGGGGATCGAAGAACTCTCCGTCCCGAAACAGCGGATGCGTCACGGCGTCTGGACGCGGATTGAGGCTCGCCTGCTGCCGCAGCACGCGGTGCTTGTCCTCTTTGCGTCGGTCTGTCGCCATGCATGAACTCCAGGGAAAGCGCCCAAATCAATGTAAATACAATTATGTACCATATTTCTAACGTTACAAGTTAGATGTCTCGGAAACATGCGACAAATCCGCCAAATAAAGGCAATAATGTGGGCAACAAAGGTAGTCGTGGAAGGAGCGTGCCGGCATAGTTAACTTTACATCACCGGCGTATTTTGCTTTACACGCGCTAGCGCTGTTCATGGCTCCAGCGTGGCGATCAAACGCCCCAGTTCAAGCAGTTCTTCCACGCGAAACAAGGCGCGCCCGGCAGCGACCACGTTGAATGGGTCCTCGCCGACGACGCTCGTCCAACTGGCGGGCAGCGCCCGAAATCGGCCATTCGCGTCGTGAAACCAAACCCTGTCCTCATGCCAGTTCTGGGCATGAAGGACCCGTTCGAATTCTTGCAAATGAAGGGGATGGTACGGATGGGTCACCTGAAAACGTCGGCTTCCAGTGTCACTCACGGGTGCAGTTGTCTGCGGACTCCAACGCGATGTGCGAATCCTTCTTTGGCACGCTCGAGGCGGAACTACTCGATCGCGAACACTTTGATACCCACGAACAGGCCAGGCGCCGCATCTTCTGGTATCTGGAAAGCTGGTACAACCTGCGCCGCCTGCACAGCAGCCTGCGCTACCGTTCACCGCTGGAGTTCGAACAGCTGCACGCGCAAACGCAAACCTCGTCGCATCGCGGGTTGCCCACCGACGGGCAGCGTCATGGGCGAGAGAGGCGCCCCGCTGCCCGTCCATGGACAACCCGCTGCTTAACGCTCAATGGAGGCTAAATCACATTCAATTTCTGACTGCAGATCTGTCCGCTGAACCGGGTCAACCTCAAACTGGTATCCGGGCAAGCATGAACTGCACGAGCGGGTGCCGACCTGAAATTACATAATTCTCCATGCTCGCGGACGCATCGCGATCATCGACGACAAGCGTTATGCGCGCAGTGTCATCGATCGGTTGACGCGCGCGCACAAAGCCTCGCAGCCATAACCATGGAACATGGTCGATGCGTCCAGGCACTACCTCACAACCGAATCCAAACAAGGCTGCGTCTACAAACCAAATGCCGTTTTCATCATGCTCAAGCGATCGGCAACCCGTCGTGCATAGCCCTTGGCGCCCCCGCTATAGCGACATAGCGCGCCCTCGAGGTCTCCACCTGACGCCCTTATGTAGTCTCGGAGAATCGCGGACCCGATATGGACGTTGGTGCGCGGGTCGGTCAAATCGGACGTGCGAAGGACACGGTCTCTGTGTTGAGATGGAAGTACTTGCATGAGTCCCTTGGCGCCAACAACACTTATCGCAAATCGGTCGAAACTAGATTCGACTGCGATCACTGCAAGCAATAACAACGGCGAGATTGTGTAACGCCTTGCCGCAGTTAGCACCGCGTGACCGATTCCCAAGGCGTCGTGTAATCCTATATGAAAACGAGAACTCACAACAGCTGCGATTTCCTCTGCTGTGGGTGCTTCCTCTAGCGGCAGGTCGACCGCTTCAGCCGACGTCGGCCAAGCCGGCGCAACGGCGCCATAACACAGCCCCGTTAGCGAGCAGAAAACCACAATAGCCGAGAGGACGATGTCGCGCAGGCGGCGAGCAAGAGTGTGTAGCCACCCAATTGAATCTTCGCTCAGGTTCGTGAACATGGTCTATGTTCCTCAATATTCCATGGTCACGATCGGTTCAATCGGTCTTCCATGGAACGACACGACGACGAATAGATGAAAACAACAAAGTAGAAAATCGAAGTATCGTGTACTGTCCAATTCAGTCTTTAAGAAATTAAACAATCTGCCCAGACCTTCCGCAGCGGAAACAGCAGAGTCGTCAAGCCAGACGCTCGAGCGCCCGATCAATGCAAGCTGCGCACGTTTCGCTCGCAACCAACTCGCGAACGCTGTTGGCATAGCGTTGGTGCGCTGCAGGCACCTGTCCACGCTCTTGCATTCTTCACGTTTGATTTGTTCATCCAGCTCGACCAGCCATGCCCGGGTCGCTCGAAGTCTTTTCGATACCCATCACAATTTTCCTTCAATGCCAACTAATCCTCGACGCTACAGTAAGCATACCGTATTAAAATCTACAGTCCGCCGGTAGACGTTCCTGTTCAGCCATGGCACGAACGTGTATTCGTCGTATGCATTGCTGCCCACATAAATCCAATTGCTGAGAATGCTGGACATCATCGTCTCCTACTTTTTCCACCATTAATGGGCGCCGGTTTTACAACAAAGGCCGCTCCATGCCGGCTTTCATGTCCTCCGATGCCAAGGCGCCGGGCTGCAAACTCGTTCGCCTGCAGCACGTCGCTACCAATAGATAGTACATGATGACTAAGATAGGTAAACATACCAACGACGTCAAGAAAAACTTTGGCGGCGTGTCCACTGGCTTCGCGCCTGAAAAGGCGGTCTCGAGCGCTCAAGCTGCTTGCGGGTGCCGGAACCGCTTCCCGGGAGTTGTCGTGGGGCTGGCAGGCTAGTGCGTAACCATGGGAAGACCGGGAATACCCTCTCTTTTCCTCTTGCACAATGTTTTTCTTTCTGACCTACTTTCGGTACCATTTCCTATTATTATTCTGGAAGCGATTGCAACCGGAGCACACAACGACGTTTCAAGGGTTCAACGATCGATGAAGGCGTGCGAGGCATTCGACGAGGAAGGTGTCGTCTGGCCATGGATCTTCCTGGCGAGCAGTAGCTGGCCCGGCGCCTCCTGATTTACGACCAGAGGATGGAAAAGCTGGACCCATGGCTGCCTGCTTCTTGAAGGCACGGCGCACAAGACTCACGGCCGAAACGCGAATCCGTTCGCGAAGGCCGCCCGGGCGAACTGGTCGGGCAGTCGCGGTTCGACCGGTTGTTCGCTGGTCTGGCAGGATCTGGGGCACGTTTGATACTTCGCCATTGGCCGTAACCCGCAGAACACAGGGAATTCCCTGTCTTTTTTCTTTTTCTTATTTTTGTATTATGACCTAACTTTGGTAGTATTTTCTACGAAGGCGCCGCAGGAAGCGTTTGCAACCGGGTCGCCTGTTGACGATTCAGGAGTTCAGCTATGGATGAAGCCACGCGCAAGGCGTTCGCGGAGGACGGCGCCGTTCTGGTCAAGGGCCTTCTCAGCGAGCAACAGTTGGCCCGGTGCCGACAGGTCTTCGACTGGGGTATAGAGAACCCCGGGCCTATGGCCTGCAGCCTCTTCGACGGCACAGTGCACAAGACGCACAACGACAACGCCAATCCGTATGCGAAGGGGCGTCTGGACGAGCTCGCTGGAGAGCTGCCGTTCGGCCGACTGTTCGCGGATCTCTGGGGCTCAGACAACGTCTGGTATTTCGCGGAGGAACTGTTCCTCAAAAGCGGGGGCAGGAGCGGTCGCTCGCCGTGGCATCAGGACACTTCCTACCTGCCATGGGAGGGCATGCATTTCGGCAATGCCTGGATCAGTTTCGAGGCCGTACCCAAACAGAACGCGCTCGAGATTGTGCGGGGATCGCATCGAGGCCCGCGGCACGACGGCACGACCTTTCAAAATGCTGAAGATCCGACTGATCCTCTGCATGGCGGCGATGTCTGGCCACGCCTGCCGAATATCGAGGCTGAGCGCCGCGTTAGCCCGTCTGCTTACGAAATCATTTCCTGGGCGACAGAGCCCGGCGACGTCCTGCTGCTGCATCCGGGGGTGCTACACGGTGGCGGCGCGGTGGACACCGCGTTTCCGGATCGCCACACGCTCGTGCTGCGCTTCTTCGGCGACGACGCGGTTTTCAGCCCGCTGCCGCAACCGAGCCTCTCGGGCTTCACGCCGGCTGGTGTGTTGTTCGTTGAAGAACTTGCCGCGTTGAGAGAAGGGGATCCGTTTCGCGCACCGTGTTTCCGTCAACTAGTCTGACCAAAGGGGCCACCATCATGACAATGTCCACTACGCGGCAATCAATCATCCCGCCGCCGTTCCAGGCGTTCTACGACGCCTATCATTTCTCACCCGCGACCCGCGTGGGGGACACGATCTGGGTCTCCGGCCAGGTCGGCATCGGTCCGGATATGAAAGCCGGCGAAGGCATGTCGGCGCAGGCCCGTATCGCCTTCGAGTCCCTGAAGGCCGTGCTCGAGACGGCGGGCGCGAGCCTTTCTGATGTGGTGGAGTTGACCACGTTCCATACAGATCTGCGCGGCGAAATCGAGGCCTTTTCGGCGGTCAAGGACACGTACTTCCCGGCGTGCTATCCCTCGTGGACGGCGGTCGGCGTAACACAACTGGCATTACCCGAGTTGTGCATCGAGATTCGGGCGGTGGCCGTGGCAGGGTGCGGCGAGGGCTGAGCGGTTTGGTCTCGATGCGTCAGGATTGAATCTGACACTTCGTACTGCGAATTAGATTGAAATCGAAAGGAGAGTCATGATGAGAAAGCACACTATCGGAGCCTTGTCGGCCATTGCGGCAGCCTTACTGCTCGTGGCCGGGGCCGCCGTTGCCGACGACCTCACGTCGGTAGGCGCGGAGCGCTCGGCCAGCAAGGACGGGCTCGTACCGGCGTTTGCCGGCCGGGAAGCGACGCCGGCCGGCTGGGAGTGGGGCAAGATTCGCGGCGACTTCTGGAAGCACAAGAATGAAAAGCCCCTGTACACGATCGATGCATCGAACGTCGACAAATATGCCGACAAGCTTTCCCCGGGGCTGATCCAGCTCGTCAAGCAACTGAAGGGCTATCGAATGGACGTCTATCCGTCGCATCGCGAGTGCCAGTTGCCAGATTTTGCCGAGCAGAATTCGAAGGCAAATCTCACGACGGCGAAACTCGCTTCGGACGGCGAGACGGTGCAGGCCGCAGTGCTCCCCGGCGTGGCCTTCCCGCAGCCGAAGAACGGCGCCGAAGCGATCCTCAACTACGAGACACGTTATCGCGGCGAGGGCGTCGAGTGGTCGCCGGTTGTCACGTCCATCGCCCCGCGCCCCGGCAGCAGTGACTGGATTGACGCAATCGGTCCCCAGTCGTTCTTTTTCCCGGCGGGCAAGGAAGGCAAGACCACACCGCAGGACGTCGACCAGTTTAACCTCGGCGCGTATTTCTCGGTCGATTCACCGGCTGCGCTGGCCGGGCAAGCCTTCGTGCAGCGTCAGTATTTCGACAAGGATTCTGAGACGTACTACTACTTTCCGGGCCAGCGCCGCGTGAGGCGTATGCCGGCCTATACGCACGATGCACCGCTGATCGGTTTCGAGAATCAGTACCTGATCGACGAATCCAACATGTTCAACGGCTCCATCGACCGCTTCAACTGGAAGCTTGTGGGCAAGAAGGAAATGATCGTTCCGTACGACGATTTCGGCATGTACACCTTCAGGGACAAGCTGCGTGACGTCGCCACGCCCAATGGCATCGCGTCCGACCATCGTCGATACGAGGTGCACCGCGTCTGGGTGGTCGAGGCGACGCTCAAGCCCACGGCACGTCACGTCGCGTCGAAGAAGGTTTTTTACCTGGACGAGGATAGCTGGCTAGCGCTTGTAGGCGAGGACTATGACGCGCAGGGCAAGCTCTGGAAGGTGCGCGAGAGCTATCCGATCCCGGTGTGGGAGCTGGGTGGCGCCTGCGATAACGAGCCGATGGCGCAGTACGACCTCAACAACGGACGCTACGTGTTCGACGCTTCGTCGATTGGCCAGGGCAAGGACCTTCACTGGTACGAGCAGGTCAGCGACCCGCGTTTCAAGACCGATTTCTTCACGGCAGAATCGTTGAGATCGGTGAGCGAGCGCTGAGGTTCGGCGCAGGTGCAGGGGACCGACGCGCGCCGGTGGTGTGTGTCGGCATCGAGGGTGACGGCAGGGGAGACTCATGAAAACGAAGATCATCGGCAGATATGTTGCGGTATCGCTGGCCATGTTCGGAGCGGCAGCGTCGAGCGCGTACGGTTACGAGTTTTCGACAGGAATCAACGATCTCACGGGCTCGTGGGTGACCAACCTGACGGCAGGCGCGGGGATCCGGACCAAGAGCCCGAGTTGCTCGCTTACGGGCGATCCCAATTCCGAGGGTTGCGGCGCGGCGGCCAACACCAATCAATGGGGATTCGGCGACAACGGCGACCTGAATTACCGTAAAGGACAGGCCTTCAGTACCTACGTGAGCGCGACCAGCGAGCTGCTGATGAAGATGCCGAGCGCCGGTCTCAAGTTCATGATCCGCGGCACGGGGATGTACGACTTCCTCGCGAAAGACACGGCGAGAACGCCACTGTCGAGCACTGCATCGGCGCAGGTCGTCTACGATGCGCAACTGCTCGATCTGTGGGGCCAGAAGGATTTCGCGATCGGCGGGCGGTCCGCTCACGTGCGACTGGGCAACCAGGTGATCAACTGGGGCGAGAGCTTGTTCGCACAGGGCGGCATCAATGCCACGAACTCGCTCGATATCCAGAAGCTGCTGGTACCGGGTTCGCAACTCAAGCAGGCGCTACTTCCCGCACCGATGGTGAGCTTCGCCGCCGATCTTTCGCATGGATTCAGCACTGAGGACTACTACCAGTTCAATTGGAACGGCAACCGCTATCCGCCCGTCGGATCTTACTGGTCAACGACGAACAGCCTGGGCCGCGGCACGCAGCCGCTCACGATCAGCACGGCCAACCTCAACGTGGCGGGTCCCAGTGCGGGGACGATTGCCGGTTCGAATAGCGGCAACCAGAATGTGCTCGACGGAATCAACAACGGTCTCGTCAATGGCGCATTCGCCGGGCCGCCCTTCTTCGATATCGGTCTTCCGGTCAACTGGCAGGCGCCGTCGAAGTACAAGCCGCAGTTCGGCTTCAAGTTCAACTACGCGCCGCGCTCCTTCGGTGCGAACTTCGCGTTCTACTACATCAACTATACCGACAAGTCCCCTGTGCTTTCGTCACTGGCCAACGGGACCGAGCAGTGGTCGTATCTGCAGAACCGGCAACTGTTCGGTGTCAGCGCGAATTTCGGGCTGGGCGACTGGGCGATCGGCACGGAGCTGTCGTACCGGCCTCATGACGCCGTGGCGCTGTCGAGCTGCTATGGCGCTGGTGGTGCGCCCGATCTGAACACCAATGGTGTGCCAGGCATCAACTGCCAGCAGTGGGCCGACATGAAGAAGTTTCAGTACGACATCAACGGCATCCTCGCCCTCACGCGCAGCGAGTATCCGTTTCTCAAGCTGATCGGCGCGGATTCGGCGACGCTGAGCGCGGAGCTGACGTGGATCTACTACCCGGGCCTGAGTTCGAGCGGCATCACGCGCACGATCAACGGACAGGGGGTAACGCAGTTGCCGCAGGCGGGCTACCTTCCCTGGCTGAACAACAACTCGAGTCTCGGCTATCCGATCGGGATGGCGCAAGGCACGTCGAGCTCCGTGGGAGCAACCGTTGATTTCAACTGGACCTATGATGGCACGCTGATTCACGGCTGGCAGGTGACGCCGGGTATCACCTTCGCCGATGGACTCTACGGCTATACGCCGACACTCAACGCGAACTATCTGCAGGGCGCGAAGTCGCTGAACCTCTACGTGCTGTTCAACCAGAACCCGACCACCTGGCAGGCGGGCATCAACTACACGCTGTTCTGGGGAGGCCACAACACGGTCGGCCAGCCATATGCGGACAGGAATTTCGTCGGGATGTTCGTCACCCGCAACTTCTGATCGCCCGATGCCGTGGGCCTTTGAATCACCTGAGGGAAGAATGCCGTGTTAAATCGCCTGGTTAATAGTCTGGAAAGGGTGTGCTTCGGCCATCGGATCGCCGTGCTCGTGACAATCGGTGTGTTTACTGCCGTCATGGCCGTGTTCGCGGTGCAGCTGCGCATGGACGCTGGTTTCGAGAAACAGATGCCGATCGGCCACGAGTACATCCAGACCTTCCAGAAGTACCGCTCCGACCTGCTCGGTGCGAACCGGATCACCTTCGTCGTGCGGGCCCGCAAGGGTTCGATCTGGACGAAGGAGGGGCTTACGCGCCTGTACCAGGTAACCCAGGCCGTCACGTATCTGCCGAACGTGGACCGCATCGGCGTGCAGTCGCTCTGGACGCCGAACGCCTACGTGAACGAGATCACCGACGAAGGCTTCCGCGCCGAGCCGATCATCTCCGGCACGATCACGCCTGCCCAGCTCACGCCCGACGTCGTCGCGGCGATCCGCCGCGCGACCACGTTGGGTGGCTACGTCGGCACGCTTGTCTCGCACAACGAGGACAGCGCGATGATCACGGCCGAGCTCAACGAGCGGGATCGCAACGGCAAGGTGCTCGACTACGTGGCATTCAACCATCAGCTCGAAGCGCAGATCCGCAAGCCGTTCGAGGATGCGGGCTATGAAATCCAGATCATCGGCTTCGCCAAGCAGATCGGCGATATCGCCGATGGCGCGACGGCCGTGCTCGGCTTCTGCGGTATCGCGCTCCTGCTCACTGCGCTCGCCGTCTACTGGTATTGCCATTCGGTCCGCTTCACGGTGCTGCTGATTTCGTGCTCGCTGACGTCGCTCGTCTGGCAGTTCGGCACGCTCAGGCTGCTGGGCTTCGGTCTCGATCCGCTCGCCGTGCTGGTCCCGTTCCTGGTGTTTGCGATCGGCGTCTCGCATGGCGTGCAGCAGGTCAACTTCATCGTGCGCGAGATTGCGCACGGCAACAGCTCGTTCGATGCGGCCCGTCACAGCTTCAGCGGTCTTCTGATTCCCGGTGTGCTGGCGCTCGTCACCGCGTTCGTTTCGTTCATCACGCTGCTGCTGATACCGATTCCGATGGTGCGTGAGCTGGCGATCACGGCATCGCTCGGTGTCGGCTACAAGATCGTGACGAACCTCGTGCTGCTGCCCGTCGCGGCTTCGTGCTTCAACTTCACGAAGGCCTATGCCGACAATGCGCTCAAGCGCAGCGAACGGCGCTCATCGTGGCTGCGCGGGCTGGCGCGGATCGCCCAGCCGAGGTATGCGGGTGTCACCGTGGCGTTGGCACTGGCAGTGTTCGCACTCGCTGCATGGCAAAGCCGCGACCGCGTGATTGGCACGCTCCAGCCGGGCGCGCCCGAACTGCGTGCGGACGCGCGGTTCAACCGCGATGCGACCTCGATCGCCAACAACTATGACATCGGTCTCGACTGGCTCACGGTCGCAATCGAGTCTGACGGCAAGGCCTGCGACAACCCGGCCGCCGGACTGTATGAAGACGACCTGACGAGCGCGATGCGCAGCGAGCCGGGCGTCGTGTCGGTGCAGTCGTATTCGGCGATGCTGCGCCGCTACAACCAGGGTTACAACGAAGACTACCCGAGGATGAATGTCGTGCCGATCGACCCTGAAAACTACGGCGCGGTCTCGGTCGACGCCGGCCGGGTAAAGGGATTCATGAAAGGCAACTGCGGGATGACGGCGGTGCACCTGTTTCTGACCGATCACAAGGCCACGACGATCAGCCGGATTCTCGATGACGTGAAGCAGTACCGCGTATCCCACGTCTTTCCTGGTATCAACGTGCGTCTCGCGGCGGGCAATGCGGGCGTGCTTGCCGCCACCAACGAAGAGGTGGCGCGCAGTGAGTTGCCCATGATGCTTTACGTCTACGCGGCCATCCTGATCCTCGTGTTCCTGGCCTACCGCGACTGGCGCGCGATGCTGGCCTGCTGTCTGCCGCTGACGGTTGCCACCTTTATCGGTTACTGGTTCATGAAGGAACTGAAGATCGGCCTGACGGTCGCCACTCTGCCCGTCATGGTGCTGGCCGTCGGTATTGGCGTGGATTACGCGTTCTACATCTACAACCGGCTGCAGATGCATCTGGCTCACGGCCAGAACATCGTGAAGGCGGTTCAGCACGCGATGCTTGAAGTGGGCGTCGCGACGATCTTCACGGCGATCACGCTGGCCATTGGCGTGGCAACGTGGAGTTTCTCGGCGCTGAAGTTCCAGGCGGACATGGGCAAGCTGCTGGCGTTCATGTTCCTCGTGAATCTGCTGATGGCGATGACGGCGCTTCCCGCACTGGCATCTGTACTGGAGCGCTGGTTCCCGCGTCGCAAGCCGGCACGCGCGCCCGGTCTGTTCAGCCACTGATGCCCGCGAGTACCCAATAACCGAGGTCCAGCCATGATCAAGACGCTTGTTGCCTGTACCGCGCTCTGCGCTTCCATCACCGCGTTCGCACAACCCCCGGGAACGGTCGCAACGTGGGCCGCGATGCCGGCTCATTCCTGGACCGCTCCGTCACACATGATGTTGATGGACGCCACGCGCGCCGGCAGACGCATGGTCGCCGTGGGCGAGCACGGCGTGATTCTTCTTTCAGACGATGACGGACACAGCTGGCGGCAGGCGCGTCAGGTGCCGGTGTCGGCGACCCTCTCGGCCGTCACCTTCACCGATGCCAAACACGGCTGGGCGGTCGGCCAATGGGGCGTGATCCTCGCGACCCGAAACGGCGGCGAAACCTGGGAGAAGCAGCGCATCGACATTTCGGTCGACCAGCCCCTGTTTTCCGTACTCTTCACCAATGAGCAGGACGGGATAGCGGTGGGCCTGTGGTCACTGATGCTCACGACCCGTGACGGCGGCAGGACATGGGCCCGAAAGACCTTGCCGAAGCCGCCGGGAGGCGAGAAGGCGGACCGCAATCTGTACCACGTCTTTGCCGACCGCAAGGGCGGGCTTTATATCTCCGCTGAACAGGGGACGGTGCTCAAATCGACCGACGGCGGCGCGAACTGGACCTACCTTCCGACGGGTGGCAAGGGCACGCTGTGGACGGGTGTGGCGCTACCTGACGGGCGGCTCGTCGTTGGTGGCTTGCTCGGCAGTCTGTTCGAAAGCCGCGATGGCGGGGCGACGTGGGCGGCGCTGAACTCGGGCACGAAGAGTTCAATCACCGATCTCGTGGCGACGCGAAGCGGATTCTTGGGTGTCGGACTCGATGGCCTTGTGTTCCGGCAACACAAGGGGAGCGCGTCGTTCGAGGTTCATCAGCGCAACGATCGCGCTACGCTCACCGCCGCATTGATCGATGGCGCCGGCAAACCCGTGTTGTTTTCGCAGGACGGGGTGCTGACGGCCCGTTGAGAAACGCCAGTCGCTACCTTATTAGATCGTTCTCCTTAATAGCTGGGAATAAAGAGGAGAAGCAATGAAACTGAATTGGGCATCAAAGATGGATAGGAAACGTAAGCCGGATACACAGACCCGGCGCCAGCTTCTACGCATCACGGCGATAAGCGCGGCGTCACTCGCGACCGGCGGCGTGTCGCTGGCACAGGCCGCCGCAACGACCGCAACGAAGCCTATGAACGGCGACATTCTGGACGTCGCAATCATCGGCGCGGGTCTTGCTGGATTGACCGCCGGCCGTGACCTCAAACTGGCCGGATGCGATTCGTTCGTCGTGCTCGAGGCGCGCGACCGCGTCGGCGGACGCACGTATAACCATGACCTCGGACACGGCGTCGTTTCCGAAGCCGGAGGGCAGTGGATCGGTCCCGGCCAGACCGCGATCTTCGATCTGGCACGTCAACTCGAGATCGATACGTTTCCGAGCTGGTACGCGGGCAAGACCGTCGTGATGGCGCAGGGCGCTACGGTGGCCCAGGATTTTCAAGGGGGCACTGGGGATGACGACACGATCGGTAACCGGCTTGCCGAACTGTCGCGCGGCGTGCCGTCCGGGGCGCCGTGGAAAGCGCCGCATCTGGCGGAACTGGACAAGCTCTCTTACGGCGAGTGGCTGTTGCAGCAGGGCGTGAAATACGAGGACGGCTACTTTCTCGCGCTAGCCGCGAAGCTGACCACGGGCGGTGCGCCAGCGCAGCTGGGTCTGCTGCACTACCTATCGATGATCAACAGCGCAAGCTGCAACTACACGCAGCTCGAAGCGTTCAAAGGCGGCGCGCAGGAAACGCGCATCGTCGGCGGCTCGCAGCGTCTGAGTATCAAGGTGGCCAATCAACTCGGCGACAAGGTCAGGCTGTCCTCGCCGGTGCGCAAGATCGCCGGCTGGGATCGCGATGTTGTCGAACTGCATACCGATCAGGGCGTGGTCAAGGCGCGCCGCGTGATCGTTGCGATGAACCCTGCCCTGTGCAATCAAGTGGTTTTCGATCCGCCGTTGCCCGGCGGGCGGGCGCAGCTACAGCGGAACTGGCCCACAAACGCCCCCATGCGCAAGACGGTCCACGTCTACGACAAACCGTTCTGGCGCGACGCCGGTTACTGCGGAACGATCTTCCAGGTCGGCGGCCCGGTTTTCATGGCGTACGACAACTCGCCCCCCGATGCGTCGCTCGGCGTGATCGCCGCGTTCGTCGCGCCGGGGATGTTGCCCAACGATCCCACGACGGCGGAAAGAACGCTTTCGGCCACGTTTGCGAAGGCATTCGGCGACCGCGCGCTGCATCCGACGCAATTCCACGACTACGACTGGGGCCGGGTCGATCCATGGACCCTGCATTGCATCAATCCCATGCCACCGGGCTTCTGGTCGAAGTGGGGCAAGTATCTGCATCCCGAAGTGGGCCGCCTGATCTGGTCAGGGACCGAAACCGCCGACATCTGGGCCGGCGCGATGGATGGCGCCGTGCGTTCGGGTCACCGCGCAGCCTTGCAGGCGCTGGCCGGTTTCACTCAACGCGGCGAGGTGGCGTGAATGAAACGGGCATGGATCGTAAGCGCAGTCGTCGTGCTGGCAGGCGTCGTGGGTGTGGGAGCGCTCTACGGGCGCGAATACCTCGACGGCATGCATTTCGAAAAATCGATGAGCGAAATCGACAAGACGGAAGTGGTCAACGGCGGCCCCTGGCCGCAGCCGCAGGAGACCTGTGTCTTCTGCCACGGTGCGCACGGCCAGTCCGTCAACGCCTGGTATCCGGCGCTGTCCGGACAACCCGAGGCTTATCTCGTTGCCCAGTTGCACGCGTTTGCCGGAGGGCAACGACCCAACCCCTACATGGGGGCGATTGCGAGGGGGCTTACGGACGAGCAGATCAAGTCGCTGGCTGCTTATTTCGCGCGGCAGACGCCGTCCCAAAGCGAAGCGGTGCACGCCCAGACAGCGCTCGAAAAGCAGGGCATGGCGCTCGTAGCGGCGAAAAGCTGCCAGGCCTGCCACGGGGCTTCGTTCATGGGCCAGGGTGCCGTGCCGCGTCTGGCAGGCCAGGGCGAAGCTTATCTCGCGACGCAGCTTGCTGCGTTCAAGGCGGGCGAACGTCGTGACCCGAGCGGCGCAATGAACGGGATGGCGGCCGCATTGTCCGGCGAAGACATCCACGCGGTAGCCAGCTACCTCGCGGGCCTGAGGCCTGGGGGCAGCCCCGCAGGCGTGCAATAGCCGCATTGGCGTAGCGCGGCAGGAGTCGGGAAGAGACAGGAAATACCCTGTCTTTTTTAGCTTTACGTATTTGGTATCATGAACTATGTTTTGTATTGTGTTCTATAACATGGGCGTGCATTATCGCAGTATCGTCCGACGGCGGGGTTCGCCAGCCGCCGAAGACAATCCGGGCATTTAGCCGACTCGACATTCGACCAATCAAGTTTCAGGAGACAAGCATGGCAAAGCATTCCGTCGTCGTTTATGGCGCAAGCGGTTATACCGGCATGTTGATCATGGACTGGCTCATCGACCAGGACATTCCCTTTACGGCGGTCGCACGTAATGCGAAGCGCACGCAGGACATGATGGCGCAGCGTGTCGTGCGCCTCGAATCGGCGAACTACGAAGTCATCGAAGCCGAGCACAGCGTGGATTCGCTCGTGAACGCCTTTCGCGGTGCAAAGGTCGTGTGCAACACGGTCGGGCCGTTCTTCAACTTCGGCCTCACCGCTGTGGAAGCGGCGCTCAAGGCTGGCTGCCACTACCTCGACACTACTGGCGAGCAGCACTTTATCCGCCAGGTTCGCGAGCAGTTTGGCGAGCAGTTCCGGCAGGCCGGGCAGCTGGTGTCGCCCTCGAATGCCTACATGTACACGTTCGCCGAAATCGCCGCCGAACTGGCACTCGAAACGCCCGGTATAGACGCGCTGGAGACGGCCACGCTCACGCGCGGCCCGCGCGGCGCCGGCGCTGGTGTGAGCGTGGGCTCCACTGCGACCATCTTCGAAGGCTATCGCCAGGAATCTTCCTATCTGTGGGAAAAGAAGCTGGTGCCGCATGACAGGCACGCTTCGTTCAACATCGCTTCTCCCGATTTCCTTCAGCCCGTGTTTGCTCTGCCGTGGGGCGGTACGTCGCTGCCGGTGTATTTCGAGCACGATGCGCGCGTGCGCAGCTGTATCTCGTGCGTGGGTTTCTACGACAACAACGCGATGCAGATGGTGCATGGACTCGGTCAGAAGTGGGATGCGGAATACGCGCACCTGCCGCGCGAGCAGCAGGACGCGGTGCTCAAGCAGCTTGTCGATTCCGTGACTCCGTCAATGCCACCGCGCGAGCGCACGTCGCTTCATCGCACTGTCGACTTCGCGATCGGCCGCGGTCAACTTGCAGCGGTACGCGCGACCCTGCACGGCATCACGCCGTACATCGCCACCGGAGCCATTCATGCCGCCGGCGTCGCCAAGCTTCTCGACGGCGACACCGCCAAGGTCGGGTTTGCATCCGGCTCGAAGGCTTTCGGGCATCGCTATCTGCTCGGGTTCCTCGAGCAGCGCGGGCTCGCGCGCGCGACCGTCGCTCAGCTGTAAGCGCCGCGAACGAGCAGATTGAGGACAGATTCAGGGAAACATGGGACATGGCAATCATTGACTTCTTCGATCGCGGTTGGCGCATCAACCCCAACGGCATCGCCTACATCCAGGACGAGCGCAGCTATTCGTTCGATGATGTGCACACGCTGTCGTGCCGCATCGCCAACGGGCTGCTTGCCACCGGCTTCGAAAAGGAAGCGAAGGCAGCGGTCTGGGCCGACAACGACGTCACGGCATGGACCTGCACGCTGGGGCTGTGGCGTGCGGGCGTGGTATGGATTCCGGTGAACGGGCGCAGCGCGCCGCAGGAGAACCAGTACCTCCTCGAGGCATTTGATTGCGAAGCGCTGTTCTTCCATCAGGCGTTCGCGCCGGTGATTGAAGCGCTGCGTCCGAGCCTCCCCAAGGTCAGGCTCTGGATCTGTATCGATGCCGACCTGCCATGGGCGCCGTCGCTCGAGACGTGGAGCGCGGCGCAACCGGTGACCGAGCCGCGTGTCGATTACGACATGGACGACATCGTGACACTTTCGGGCACGGGCGGCACGACGGGCTTGCCCAAGGGGGTGATGAACACGCATCGTGCGTTTCAGACCTACTTCGCGCAGTTCATGATGGCGTTTCCGTATGGCGTGGAGCGTCCCGTGAATCTCGCCGCGGCGCCCATGACCCATACCGCGGGGATGCTGTCGCTGCCTTGCACCGCGCGCGGCGGTACGGTGGTCGTGCTGCCGAAGCCGGAGCCGGCACGTCTTCTCGCGGCGATCGCGAAGCATCGGGTCACGGAGTTCTTCCTGCCGCCGACGGTGATCTACCGCCTGCTCGATATCCCCGGCATCGAGAACCAGAATTTCTCGTCGCTCAAGTGCTTTCTGTATGGCGCTGCGCCAATGTCGGTGGAGAAGCTCAAGCGCGCGATCGAGGTGTTCGGTCCGGTCATGGCGGGCGGCTACGGCCAGACGGAAGCCCCTGCGTCGATCTCCTATCTCACGCCGGCCGAGCACTTCGTGGACGGCAAGCTTGCGCCGCAAGAACGACTCTCCTCGGTTGGCCGCCCCAATCCGCTCGTGCGCGTCGAGATCATGAACGATCGCGGCGAGATCCTGCCGCAAGGCGAAACCGGTGAAATCTGCGTGCGCGGCGACCTCGTGATGAAGGGTTACTACAAGGCGCCCGACAAGACAGCGGAGACCGTCGTCGACGGCTGGCTGCACACGGGCGATATCGGTCATCTGGACGCCGAAGGGTATCTGCATATCACTGACCGCAAGAAGGACATGATCATCAGCGGCGGCTTCAACGTCTATCCGAGCGAAGTCGAGCAGGTCATCTGGGCGCATCCAGCAGTGCAGGATTGCGCGGTGATCGGCGTGCCCGACGAAAAGTGGGGTGAGGCTGTGAAGGCGGTGGTGGAGCTCAACGCGGGTCAGAGCGTCAGTGCCGAAGAACTCGTGGCGTTATGCAAGGAGAAGCTCGGCTCGGTCAAGGCACCGAAGAGCGTCGACTTCATCGCGGCACTGCCTCGCAGCACTGCCGGCAAGGTGCTGAAGAAGGATCTACGGGAGCAGTACTGGCAGGGTCAAGCCCGCCGGATCTGAGTCAGCCACGCAGGAATAAAACACCATGAGCGATATTTACATTACCGGCATTGCAATGACCGTGTTCGGCAGGCACTTTGAACGCAGCATTGACGATCTCGCGGGCGAGGCACTGCGCGGAGCGTTGAAGGATGCAGGTTGCGGCGCCGGGGCGATCGGCGCGGCTTTCTATGCCGGCATCACCAACGGGCCGCTGCAGGGCCAGCTGTCAATTCCGGGGCAGGTCGTGTTCAGCAAGATCGGAATTGAGGGCATTCCGCTCTACAACGTGGAAAACGCCTGCGCATCTGGCAGCACAGCGGTGCATCTCGCGGCCCAGTCGCTCAGGTCGGGCGCCTGCGATGTCGCGCTCGCGCTCGGCGCGGAAAAGATGAACGTGCCGGACAAGGCGAAGTCATTCGCCCTGTTCGAGGCGGGCTGGGACGTGTCACGCGTCGACGAGAACTTCGCCAGCCTGATGAAGCTTGGCAACGGCGTCGAGCCACCACCAGGATCGGAGTCCGATCGGCCCTATAGCCGCTTCATGTCGGTCTATGCCGCGCTGTGCCGCTATCACATGAAGACATACGGCACCACGCAACGACAGATCGCCGCCGTGTCGTCGAAGAACCATCTGCATTCGGTGCATAACCCATATTCGCAGTTTCGCCAGGCGTTCACGATCGAGGAGGTCCTGGCGGCGCCACCGATCACCTATCCGATCACGCTGCCCATGTGCGCGCCGGTTTCGGACGGTGCGGCGGCGGCGATCCTGTGTACCGGGGAGGGCTTGCGGCGCATCGGCGCCGACCGCAGCCGCTGCATCCGGGTTGCAGCGAGCGTCGTGCGCAGCTTCACACATCGACGCGTCGACGAGCCGGAGAAGAACATCGGCCGCCTTGCGGCGCTGCAGGCCTACAACCAGGCGAGCCTCGGCCCCGAGGACATGGATGTCGCCGAAGTGCACGACGCGTCGGCGATGGGGGAAATCATCCAGGCCGAAAACCTGCAGCTGGTCTCTCCAGGTCAGGGTGGGCCGGCTGCCGAGCGCGGCGAGTTCACCCTCGGCGGGCGCATTCCCATCAATACATCGGGCGGGCTCGAATCGAAGGGGCATCCGCTGGGTGCCACAGGAATCGGTCAGCTTTACGAACTGGTTGCTCAACTGCGTGGAGAAGCGGGCGCGCGCCAGGTGCCGGGTGCGCACCACGCGATTCAGGAAAACGGCGGCGGCTTTCAGGGCATCGAAGAGGCGGCGCTTGCCGTTCACATTCTGAGCAAGACTTGATGGAGCATGTATGAGCGAGACAACGGAAGCACAAGCAGGACAACAGGACGGCTCGCGTTCCGGAGTGAGCCGCCGCACCTTCATCAAGGGTGCGGCGGCGGCAGCCGTGGTGGTGCCGGCAGTGGCGGCTACGCAATGCTCGCGCGTCGAATCGCCTGGCCCTGTGGAGGAGGCTAAAATGACTGCTGACCTGGAGAAGTACCGTGCGCTCGGCGGTTGGGTAGAAAGACCAGGCGACATGCAGCCCGAACTCGCCGGCGACGTGAGCGCGGATGTGGTCATCGTCGGCGCCGGTTTTGCGGGGCTTTCGGCTGCGCTGGAACTGGTCAGGCACGGAGCGAAAGTGGTCGTGCTCGAGCGCGAATTTGCCGGCTTTGGTGCAAGTGGACGCAACGCGGGCTATCTGGCTGGCGCGCTCGCGCTCGAATATGATCTTTTTCTCAAGAGCGTAGGTAACGAGAAAGGGAAGGAGATCGTCCGCTACTACGAGGACGCCGTTCCCTTCGTGGAGGGGAAGCTCAGAGAGTACGAGATCGACTGCGATTACAACCAGACTGGCATTATCCGTGCGGGCATTGATCCCGCACAAGAAGAGAAGGTGCGCGAGGACATGCGGACCGGCGCCGGGTTGGGCTTTCAGTCGGAGTTTCTCGACCAGGCCGAGATGCGTGCGCGTGGCATTCCGCCGGCGTTTTTATTCGGCAATTACGTGCCGCGCGGCGGCACGCTCCACCCCGGCAAATACGTGATGGGGCTCAGGCGCGCGGCGTTGCGAGCAGGCGTGAAGATCTACGAGAACACGCCGCTGCTGTCTTACACCGAGGGGCCGGTCATCAAGGCGCAAACCCCGCGCGGCAGCGCGAGCGCGCCCGCGCTGATGCTGGCCACCAACGCCTATACGCCACAGCTCGGCCTGCTCGCGGACAAGGTTGTACCGCTACGGGTCTCGGCGATCGAGACCGAACCGCTCTCCGACACCCAGCGCAAGGCGTTGGGTTGGCCGCGACGCGAAGGCATCGTGACGGCACACTGGACCATGGAGAGCCATCGCCTGACCGTCAATAACACGCTCATGGTGACGACGAAGCGTATCCATTACCCATACGGCTCCAAGACGCCGAACGTGCCCGACTATGAATCATATCGCGAGCTGCGCACGGCCCTGCATGACCGCTTCCCGTCCCTCAAGGGCATCGCGCTGCGGGCATGCTGGAGTGGTTATATCAGCCTGGCCAATGACGCGCTGCCGGTTGTCGGAGCCACGGGGGCGCATCGGAACATCTTCTACAGTGCCGGGTGCTCCGGACATGGTGTGGCCGCGCAGTCCATGGTGGGCAACATGATTGCCGGGCGGATTCGTGGCATCGAAAATCCGCTCCTTTCGGCGCTCGATCACAAGACGCCATCGACGCTGCCCGAACCGCTGCGATGGTGCGTCGTGAATGCGGCGTTAGGCGTGGTGAACGCGCTCGACGATCGCGTGAACAGCAAGGCGCGGGCCGCGCAAGCGCCGCGGGCGTAACGGGCATCAAGGTATGGGACGCTTCCGGCGAGCGTGCCTCGACAAAATTGGGGCATTGTGCGAGCGGCTCGGTGATCGGCTACTGCGGTTGCAGGTGGTGAAGAGTGGGAGCGAACGCTGCAGCAGGCCCGGCCATGCGGATGGAGTTTCAGCCTGGTGTAAGGTATAGTCATGTTTACCTAGGAAGCGGTTCGTGTGACCGCATTGCCTCTACCCGGCGAGGCGTTTACCTCACTCAAGGCGGAAAGCGATGACAGTGCCAAAAGAGCCAAGCACCCGTAAGCGGCGCACGTCGAGCGCAGCACCTTCCACGGGGACCGCACCCGACGGCCTGCGGGCCCAAGGCGTACGTACGCGCAATGCCATTATTCGTGTGGCGAGGAAGCTCCTGCTCGAGAATGGGCCCATGGACTTCTCGCTGCGTGCCGTCGCGCTGAAAGCGGGAATCAGTGTCAGCAACCTCCAATACTACTTCCCGACGCGGCCTGACGTCGTGCGGGCGGTGATGGCGCCGGTGATCGACACATATCTCGATGTTCTGAAACAGGCGCTCCAGAGCAACGCCTCGCCGCGTGCGACGATCGAAGCCATTCTCGATCAGTCGGTGCAGGACGCGAAAGACTTGAAGAACATCCCATTGTGGTGGCATTTCTTTTCATTTGCGTCTACCGACCCGGAGTGCGCGCAGATGCGGGACGAATGGTACGACACCTTGACGAGCGAACTTGCCAAGCTCATTCGCGCCGCGAATCCGGAGCGTGGAGCGGCCGAGAGTACCCATATCGCTGTGCTGCTCATTTCGATGGTGGACGGCATGACCATCCATCTGGGCACCGCGCGCGGCAAGCGCGCGTACATGCGAGGGTTTGAGGCGATGTTCCTTGAGACCGCGCGTAACCTGGTATGGGGGAAGACGGTGGACGCCGAGACGGCCTAGCAGCCCCGGCACTGTGCCGGCGAAGAAAAAGGACGGGGGAATACCCTGTCTTTTTTTTTCACTTCGTGTTTTGTATTGTTACCTATGTTTGTTATGGTGATCTATTAATGAGGCGACTGGGTTGCGGGGCAGTCCGGTCGACATATGTCCAGGAGAGGAGTACTGAAATGATTCGACTGCACAAGTCCGTGGGGTTGCCTCTGGCAGGCTTGACTGGTTTCGAAACGCCGATGGGGGAGGAGGAACGTGCGATCCAGGAGACGGTTCACCGTTTCGCACGCGACGTGCTGAAGCCCGTCGGTCGCGAACTGGACCGCATGACGCCGGAGGAAGTGATCGCGCCTGGCTCGCCGTACTGGGGCGCCATGATGGAGAGTGCAAAGCTGGGCCTCGATCCGCAACTGCTTGCGCAACTTCCGCCAGACATGGCGGTGCGCATCGAATCGCTGATCGGCGAAGAGCTCGGCTGGGGTGATGCGGGGCTTGCCGTTTCGATCGGCGTGGCGCCCGCTCCGTTGATGATGGCACAGTCGATCGGTAATCAGGAACTGATCGACATGTGCACCGGCAAGATTGGTTGCTGGATGAATACGCAGCCCGACCGCGGCACCGATGCCGCGATTCTCTACCGCGACGAGATCAGCGCGGGCGGCAAACAGCCGGTGGGTAATCTCACAGCGAAGGTGGGCGCAGACGAAATCGTCATCAACGGGCAGAGTTCCGCTTGGATTTCGAACGGCTCGGTCGCGCAGGTGGCGCTCGCATACATGGCGGCAGATTATGGCGATGGCTTCTATGGCACCGGGGAACGTAGTGCGTTCACGAACGGCATCGGCATGATCCTTCCGCTCGATCTGCCGGGTGTCTCGCGCGGCAAGCCGCTCGACAAGATTGGCCAGCGCTCGCTGCCGCAGGGCGAGATCTACTTCGACAACGTGAAAGTGCCCAAGCGTTTTGCCATTGCGCTGCAGGACGACTATCTCGGCAATCTGGCCTCGACCTGGTCGTTCGCCGGCACGCACATGTGCCAGGTGTTCGTGGGCGTAGCCCGCGCTGCGTTCGAACTCGCGCTGGGTTATTGCCACGAGCGCAAGCAAGGCGGGGCGCTGTTGATCGATCACCAGATGACGCAACTGCGCGTGGGCGACATGTTGCGGCGGCTGGAGATGGCGCGTGCGATTGCGCGACGCAGCCTCGCATTCTCACGTCT
The DNA here is from genome assembly GCF_003353175.1 of Paraburkholderia lacunae. Classification (GTDB taxonomy): domain Bacteria; phylum Pseudomonadota; class Gammaproteobacteria; order Burkholderiales; family Burkholderiaceae; genus Paraburkholderia; species Paraburkholderia lacunae. The sequence continues at coordinate 70,807 of NZ_QHKS01000028.1, forward strand.
GTCTCCAAAGAGCCATCCATACGCTACGGCACAGGCCAAGGTCAGCGTGACTGAAGAAGCCATGAAGATCACGCACGAGGCGTTCCAGCTCTTCGGCGGCAACGGTACCACCCGCGAATTCCCGATCGAGAAGCTGTTCCGTGATGTGCGCTCCGCACTGATCGAAGACGGAGAGAACTATCACCTCACGTTGCGTTTGGGCGTGCTGGCAGGGAAGCTCTATCAGAACGGGTGGACGAAAGAGTAACCAGCCCGTCGACGCCGATATATTGACCTGGCGTTGGGGCTCCATGGTACCCGAATGAAGCTATCGAATAGCGGCTACTGTGCGTGCAGTGCCGCTAATCTGGGTTCGAAATCCATTTGTCCATCAGGAGTGCGACATGAAAGCTGTTGCGATATCGAACCGTTCGGCACTCGCGGTTGTGCTGACGTCCATCGCCGTTTCTGCTCACGCGAGCGGCGGCGGCATTCGCCCTCAGGAACAATCGACTCCGCAATTCGTGTCCGTTTCAAGTGGAGCGCCCGACGAGTCGAGTGCGCAGACCGATGCGACTCGTGCGGACGGGCGCCCAGGCACGGAAGTCAGGCCGGCGCTGGGTAAGACCCGGGCACAAGTCCGGGCCGAGCTCCTGCAGGCCGGGGAGGAGGGCATGCTTCCGCCACGCTGGGTTGATTATCCGCCCAGTGCGGCAACGAGGGCGCGCAATCGGAAAAACTTTATCCGCGTGGAACAAATGTGGAAGGCGAAAGCGATCATTCCGCCGACGAGCGTAAATAGCACAAATGGATTGAACGAGGAGCAGCAATGAAATTGTTGGTCGCTGTAAAGCGGGTCGTGGATGCCAACGTCAAGGTCAGCGTGAAATCCAATGGAGCGGGCGTCGATATCGCCAACGTGAAGATGTCGATGAATCCGTTCGACGAGATCGCCGTGGAGGAAGCGGTGCGGTTGAAGGAGGCAGGCGTGGCCACTGAGGTGATCGCAGTTTCGTGTGGCGTTCCGCAGGCACAGGAAACGTTGCGTACTGCGCTCGCGATCGGCGCGGATCGTGCGGTGCTCGTGGAGTCCGCAGTTGAATTGCAGCCTTTGGCTGTCGCGAAGCTCCTGAAGGCGCTGGTCGACAAGGAACAGCCGCAACTCGTGATCCTCGGCAAGCAGGCTATCGACGACGATTCGAACCAGACCGGCCAGATGCTCGCCGCGCTGGCGAACCTGCCGCAAGCGACGTTTGCCTCGAAGGTTGTGGTCGCGGACGGCAAGGCTACCGTGTCGCGTGAAGTAGACGGCGGCGCGGAAACGCTGTCGCTGACGCTGCCCGCAGTGGTGACGACCGACCTGCGCCTGAACGAGCCGCGCTATGTGACGTTGCCTAACATCATGAAGGCGAAAAAGAAGCCGCTGGAAGTCGTCAAACCGGAAGACCTGGGTGTCGATGTCACGCCGCGTCTGAAGACGCTGAAAGTCGCCGAGCCGCCGAAGCGCTCCGCCGGTGTGAAGGTGCCGGACGTGAAGACGCTGGTCGAGAAGCTGAAGACCGAAGCCAAGGTGCTGTGAGGAGACGCAAGAAATGACGAATCTGGTAATTGCAGAACACGATAACGCGTCGATCAAGGCCGCGACGCTGAACACGGTCGCTGCAGCACAGAAGATTGGCGGCGACGTGCACGTGCTGGTTGCAGGCCACAACGCCCAGGCCGCAGCGGACGCAGCCGCGAAGATCGCCGGCGTGGCAAAGGTGCTGCTCGCCGATGCGCCGCAACTCGAACAGGGTCTTGTGGAAAACGTCGAAGCGACGGTTATTGCGATCGCGAAGAACTACTCGCACATCCTGGCTCCGACCACGGCAGCGGGCAAGAACGTCACGCCGCGTATTGCCGCGAAGCTCGACGTCGCACAGATCAGCGACATTACCGCGGTGGATTCGCCGGACACGTTCGAGCGTCCGATTTACGCAGGTAATGCGATCGCGACGGTGCAGTCGGTCGATCCGGTCAAGGTCATCACCGTTCGTACGACGGCGTTTGACGCAGTCGCGGCAGAAGGCGGCAGCGCGTCGGTGGAGAAGATCGAAGCGGCAGCCGACAGCGGCCTTACGCGGTTCGTCGGCCGTGAAGTCACGAAGCTCGACCGTCCGGAACTCACGAGCGCGAAGATCATCGTCTCGGGTGGCCGGGGTCTGGGCAGCGGCGAGAACTACACGAAGGTTCTGGAGCCGCTGGCCGACAAGCTCAATGCCGCGCTCGGCGCCTCGCGCGCAGCAGTCGATGCTGGCTACGTGCCGAACGACTACCAGGTCGGTCAGACCGGCAAGATCGTCGCGCCGCAACCGTATGTGGCAGTCGGCATCTCGGGCGCGATCCAGCATCTGGCCGGCATGAAGGACTCGAAGGTCATCGTCGCGATCAACAAGGACGAAGAAGCACCGATCTTCAGCGTGGCCGACTACGGCCTCGTGGGCGACCTGTTTACCGTCGTGCCGGAACTGGCGTCTTCAATCTGAACGCATAACCTGGACTTGCGCCAGTGATGTCCGGGCGGATGCCGGGCTAATCCTGCTCACTTGGGCGGATCGTCAGAATCCCTACATGGCGCGGCGCTTTGGTGCCCAGCCAGGCGTCGGAAAGTGGAATGTCGCGAGGCATCTTTTGAGATACAGGGGAATACCCTGCATTCTTTTCGATCTGTATATTGGTATGTTGACCTATATTTGTCTATGTGTACTAATACGGGGGCGCTGAAACAGCGGATCGCGCGGTCTCGGGCCAGGCGCGCGAATGATTCTTAAGGGATCTCAAAGAAGTTGCGCAGCACGGTGTATCGACCGGATATGGCGCCTGAGCGCAGCGGTTTCGGTGACCCGCTCAAAGCGGGAGCCTTCATCAAGTAGACAGAGGCACTATGGCAAAAAAATCTTCCCCAGACGGCGCTGCAAACCTGCAGCGCAGGCAATGGCTCAAATATGCCGGTGCCTCGGCAGCTGCCGTGGGTACGCTCGCCATGAGCACCCAACAGGCGTATGCCGCAGTCACCAAGGCCGCGCCAGGTGCGGACGACGTTCTCGACGTCGCCATCATTGGAGCAGGGCTAGCCGGACTGACCGCCGCACGAGATCTGCGCCAGGCGGGCTGCGAGTCATTTCTGGTGCTCGAAGCCCGGGATCGTGTGGGGGGGCGAACGTTCAACTACAACATTCCCGGCGGGTGCGTTTCGGAAGTCGGCGGGCAATGGATCGGGCCCGGCCAGACCGCCGTTGCGGATCTCGCGCGCGAGCTGGGTGTCGGGACTTTCCCGACCTACTACGACGGGAGTACGGTCATTCTGGGCGGCAACGGCCGCGTGGCAGTCGATCTGAAGGGCACGTTCGGCACTGACGAGGCGATTGGCGCCAAGCTCAGCAGACTCTCGCGCGACGTGCCTTGTGGCGCACCGTGGACGTCCCCGAAGGTCGCTGAACTGGACAAGCTCTCGGTCGGTGACTGGTTGGAAAAGCAGAATATCAAGCCTGAAGATCAGGTCGCATGGAATGGCAGCATCACGCTTTCGGGCGGCGCGGCGCCGGCGAAGATGGGGTTGCTGCACTTCCTTTCGATGGTCAATTCGGCGGATTGCGATTATTCGCAACTCGACAGCATCAAGCACAGCGCCCAGGAAACCCGCTTCATCGGCGGCTCGCAAATCCTCAGCATCAAGATGGCCCAGCAACTTGGCGATAAGGTCCGCCTGTCTTCTCCGGTCCGCCAGATTTCCGGATGGGACGGCGACGTCGTCACCCTGCATACCGACCATGAAGAAGTGCGGGCAAGGACCGTCATCATGGCCATCCATCCGGCTTTGTGTCATCAGGTGCAGTTCGATCCGCCACTGCCGGAAAAGCGCGCGGCCCTGCAGCGCGCCTGGCCCGCGAATTCCCCGGCACGGAAGACGGCCATGGTCTATCGCCGTCCGTTCTGGCGCGACAAGGGCATGAGCGGGAGCATCTTCCAGGTCAATGGCCCCATCCTCTGGGCCTACGACAATTCTCCGCCCGCCGGAGAGATCGGGGTCATCAACGCGTTCATTGAGAATGCGATGGTCCCGTCCGAGCGGGACGCGGCAATGGCCATGCATAAGCAGTTCTACGCGCAGGCATGGGGCGATGAAGCGCTGTCTCCCATCGCTTACCACGATCAGGACTGGGGACGGGTCGATCGCTGGACCCTGACCTGCGTTTCCGCCATTCCGCCCGGCTTCTGGAGCGCTCACGGCGAGGCGCTGCGCCCCTCGTGCGGCAAGCTGATCTGGTCGGGGACGGAGACTGCGAATATCTGGGCCGGCTACATGGATGGCGCCGTGCGCTCCGGCCATCAGGGCGCGCTTCAGGCGCTCAATGCGCTGCGCCGGGCGTAGGAGGGTAACGATGAAGAAAACACTATTGATTGGCATTCCTCTGGTTATTGCCCTGATACTGGCCATTTTCGGCTCCGATCTGCTGGGTCTTTACCGGCTGCAGCGCTATCTCTCGGCATCGACCACGGCTTACCTGACTGACGGCGGCCCCTGGCCGCATGTGACCGACGTCTGCATGGGCTGCCACGGCGTCAAGGGCAATTCACTCCATCAGGGGTATCCGAGTCTCGCCGGGCAGCCGGCACCCTATCTGGAGACCCAGCTCCACAATTTCGCGAGTGAGGCGCGCCGTAATCCGAACATGGGGCCCCTCGCGATGACGATGAGCGATCCGCAGATCAAATCGCTGGCCGAATATTTTGCCAGTGTGACCCCGGTCGCGAATCATTATTTCAAGCCGGATGCGCAATTGCGCGAAAGGGGACAGCGTCTGGTGGCCGCGAGCAACTGTGCCGTCTGTCACGGTGCCCAATTGACGGGCCACGACCAGTTTCCGCGTTTGGCGGGTCAGGGATACGACTATCTGCTCGCGCAGTTCGACGAGTTCGCATCCGGCACTCGGAGCGAACCTACAGGCGTCATGAAAAACCTTGCGACAGGTTTTTCGCCCGAAGACCGCAAGGCTATTGCCACCTATCTGGCAAGCCTTGACCCGAAGAAAGATTGACCAATCAGATGCAACCGGAAGTTGGGAGTTTAGTCATGGACCTCAGATCTGCAATTCTTATGCTCTCCAGTGCCTTGCTGGCATTAAGCTCATTTTTCTACGGCTGGAAGGTCGTCAGGAAACGAAATTATCTTCTCGGCCTGGAGATGTGGATTGTCGGCACATCGGCGACGAACGCCATTGGTTTTTTTGCTACCGGAAATGCCGTTTCCTATGAAGTAGCGCACTTCTTCGATGCATTTTCTCGAGGATTCGGCATACCCATCATCGCCGTCGCAGGTCTGATGGCGATTACGCACGGCTACAAGCCGTCGATTCGCCAGGACGTCGCGGTATTCGTCGTCGCGTTTGCGCTTACGTTCGTTCTGGTGGGAGCGGATTTCATCGCTGGGGTTTTGCCTTACTACTATCTGACGATGTGGATTCTGCTGTCGATCTATCTCGTGTACTTCATCAAAAGACTTCTGGAAATCGGCGAGACGGTCCGTGCGTTGGCCGTAGGGGTGGCTCTGGTAACGTCACTGGGCATTGCGGTCATTTACGATTTTTACAAAATACCGGGCGAAGAAACGAACGTATTCTTCAATTTCTACACGCTTGCCTTGTGCTCGTGGGCCTACTTCATGCCGGCGATCTATTACGGCTATTGCGCTCTGGAGCGCGCCAAAAATGGCAGAGTCGTGCTGAACTCGCCCACGCCTTACCGAACCTGACCTTTCCGGAGATCAATGATGAATCAAACCTCGCATAAGGTCATGCGCTTCACGGCCTGGAACGCAATCATCGGCGGAATTCTGGCGTACGCGAATGTCGGCGTGTCATTCGTGGTGACGGGCCCGGATGCGGATATGGTGCTGCACGGTGCATCGATGCTGGCGTTGCCGCCGGATACCCGCGACGTGTTTCGCTGGTGCATGGTTGCAGACACATTTGGGTTCTATCTGCCCTTCCTGGTCATTGGCGGATACTTTGTGCACGTATTTCGCGAAGAGCTGGGTGCGCTTGGCAACATGGTGGCGATGGCCGTCGTGTTGTACGTCATGGTGGGCGTGACCGGCGCTGTCATGCAGTTTGCGATCCTTCATCCGCTGGCCCATCTTTACGCGGGCGGCGACGATGCCACGAGAAACGCCGCGGCGGCAGTATGGACTGCGATAGCCAACGGGACGCAAAACGGCCTCTGGTGGATTGAGGGCCCACTCGTGCTCTTCTGGACGCCGATTGCCGCCAACGTGCTCAAGAAGGCGGGCTGGAAGGGATCGATCCTGCTGAAGATCGTCGGCTGGGCTTTCGGGGTCTTCTTCCTGCTCGGCTTGTTTCCGGATCTCGACGCGTTTTCGAATGCCAGCGAGATGGTCGTCGTGGTGGTTCTGCCGCTATGGATGTTGTTGTTCGGCTGGCAGATGCTGCGCCGCGCGCGCACATTGCCGGCACCATTGCAAGGCGCGGGCGCGTCCACTTAAGACAAACGCTGAAACACATCTGAATACGGAGCTGAATATGACTACGTTGATTGTGAGCTACGCAAGCACAGCAGGCGGGACATTTGACCGCGAGTACTACATTTCGACTCATGCTCCACTTGTTGGCGCGGCGTGGAGTGAGTTCGGTCTTCAATCAGCCGAGGTCCTGTTTCCATCGCCAGATCCGCAACCCTTCGCATGCGTAGCGATACTGCGCTTCAGCGATCGTGTCGGGATCAAAAGAGCCCTTTCGTCGGCCAAATCCGCTGAGGTCATTGGCGACGTGAAGAACTTCACCAACATCACACCGACGATGTTCTGCGCGGACGACTGAGGGATTGCGCAGCCTGCCTGACTTCGCCAATGCCGTCAGGCCTCCAATTCCTGCGACGACGATACCGGTGTGACGAATCAACTTGCCCTATGACATTACTGATTGGCATTCCTCTGGAAGTTGCCCCCGGAGAGCGGCGCGTTGCAACCGTGCCCGAGGTGGTCGAGAAACTGATCAAGCTCGGGTTCGCGGTAGCCGTGCAAAGCGGCGCCGGCGCAGGTGCGAACTTTGGCGATGGTGATTACCGTGCTGCCGGTGCCGAGGTCGTCGCAACGGCCGCCGAACTCTGGGCGCGCAGTGACATCGTTTTCAAGGTGCGCCCACCGAGCAGCGAGGAAGTGGCGTTAATGCGCGAGGGCGCCACGCTGATCGGCTTTGTGTGGCCGACCCAGAACCCCGAACTGATGCAGCAACTGGCCGCGAGGCGCGCCACCGTGCTGGCGATCGATTCGCTGCCGCGCACGCTGTCGCGCGCGCAGAAGATGGACGCGCTCACCTCGATGGCCGGCATCAGCGGCTATCGTGCGGTGATCGAGGCGGCGCATGCGTTCGGCCGCTTCCTGAACGGTCAGGTCACCGCCGCTGGCAAGGTCCCGCCTGCGAAGTTCTTTATCGCCGGGGCGGGCGTGGCGGGCCTGGCTGCCATCGGCACTGCGGCGAGTCTCGGCGCGATCGTGCGCGCCAACGACACGCGCGCCGAGGTGGCCGACCAGGTCAAGTCTCTGGGCGGCGAATTCGTCAAGGTCGACTACGAAGAGGAAGGCTCGGGTGGCGGCGGCTACGCAAAGGTCATGAGCGAGGGCTTTCAGCAGGCGCAGCGCGCGATGTACGCGCAGCAGGCCCGGGACGCGGACATCATCATCACCACAGCGCTGATTCCCGGCAAGCCGGCTCCGAAGCTCATCACCGCCGAAATGGTGCAGTCGATGAAGCCGGGCAGCGTGATCGTGGACATGGCAGCGGAGCAGGGTGGCAACTGCGAGCTGACCGTGCCCGGCGAGGCGGTGGTGCGCCACGGCGTGACCATCGTCGGCTACACGGATCTCGCCTCGCGTCTGGCCAGGCAATCGTCCACGTTGTATGGCAACAACCTGCTGCGTGTGGTCGAGGAACTCTGCAAGACGAAGGACGGCACGATCAACGTCGATTTCGACGACGACGCCATCCGCGGCCTCACGGTCATCAAGGAAGGTAGCGTCACCTGGCCGCCGCCGCCGATCAAGCAGCCGGCCGTCGCGCCCAAGCCCCAGCCCGCCGCCGCTGCGGCGGCATCCGCGCCGAAGAAGGGCCACGGCAGCAGCGAGCCGATGTCGGCGAAGTCGCTGGCCATCGTGTTCGGCATCGGTGCACTGGCTTTCCTGCTGGTGGGGCTGTTTGCGCCGGCCACGTTCCTCTCGCACTTCACGGTGTTCGTACTGGCCTGTTTCATCGGCTACATGGTGATCTGGAACGTCACGCCGTCGCTGCACACGCCGCTGATGAGCGTGACCAACGCGATCTCGTCGATCATCGCCATCGGTGCGCTGGTGCAGGTCGCGCCGCCGCTGGGCGGCTCCGCGGCGGGCGACCGGCCATCAGGGCTGATCCTTGGTCTCGCGGTGGGCGCGTTGGCACTCACGGCCGTCAACATGTTCGGTGGCTTCGCAGTGACGCGCCGCATGCTGGCGATGTTCCGCAAATAAGGGGACGACGACAATGACTTCCAACCTGACTACCGTCTCCTATATCGGCGCGGCGATTCTCTTCATCCTGAGCCTGGGCGGCCTCGCCAATCCCGAGACCGCGCGCCGCGGCAACCTGCTCGGCATGATCGGCATGCTCATCGCGGTGCTCGCCACGGTGCTCGGTCCGCGCGTGTCGGCCGAAGGCATTCCGTACGTTGTCGCTGCGCTGGTCGTCGGTAGCGCGGTCGGCCTCGCCGCCGCGAAGAAGGTGCAGATGACGCAGATGCCCGAACTGGTCGCGCTGATGCACAGCCTGGTTGGCCTGGCGGCGTGTCTCGTGGGCTTCGCCAGCTACGTCGACACGTCGGTGCAGTTCACCGGCGCAGAAGAGGCCATCCACGAAGTCGAGATTTACGTCGGCATCCTGATCGGTGCGGTGACGTTCGCGGGCTCGGTCATTGCGTTCGGCAAGCTGTCGGGCAAGATCGGCGGCAAGCCGATGCTGTTGCCGGCGCGCCACTGGCTGAACCTGGCCGCGCTGCTGATCGTGATCTATTACGGTCGCGCGTTCCTGCATGCAGAGACGATTCAGGACGGCATGATGCCGCTCGTCGTGATGACGGTGATCTCGCTGCTGTTCGGTGTGCACATGGTGATGACGATCGGCGGCGCGGACATGCCCGTGGTGGTGTCGATGCTCAACAGTTACTCGGGCTGGGCGGCGGCGGCCACCGGCTTCATGCTCGGTAACGACCTGCTGATCGTGATCGGCGCACTGGTGGGCTCGTCGGGCGCGATCCTCTCGTACATCATGTGCCGCGCGATGAACCGCAACTTCATCAGCGTGATTGCCGGCGGCTTCGGCAGTGGCGCGGGTGTGCCCGCAACTGCGGGCGGCGCGGGCGCGCAGCCGGCCGGCGAGGCGGTGGCGGTGAGCGCCGCCGAAACCGCCGAGCTGCTGCGCGACGCGAAGCGCGTGATCATCGTGCCAGGCTATGGCATGGCCGTGGCGCAGGCCCAGCACACGGTCTTCGAACTCACGAAGGTGCTGCGAGAAAAGGGCGTCGACGTGCGCTTCGCGATCCACCCGGTGGCGGGCCGCATGCCGGGCCACATGAACGTGCTGTTAGCCGAAGCGAAGGTGCCGTACGACATCGTGCTCGAGATGGACGAGATCAACACGGATTTCCCAGAGGCGGACGTGTCGATGGTCATCGGCGCGAACGACATCGTGAACCCGGCGGCGCAGGAGGACCCTGCCAGTCCCATTGCAGGCATGCCGGTGCTTGAAGTCTGGAAGGCGAAGACGTCGATCGTGATGAAGCGCAGTATGGCCTCAGGATATGCTGGTGTGGATAACCCGCTCTTCTACAAAAACAACAACCGCATGCTCTTTGGCGATGCCAAAACCATGTTGAGTGAGGTTTTTGGCGCGCTGAAGGCTTGACCACGGCCATCCATTCTCAATATCCCCGTGCCCCGCTCGCACGCCATTTCACAATACAAGGAGTATTTGCATGAAGAAGTCCCGTCGCACTTTTATGATCACGATCGCATGTGTTGCATCTGGGGTAGCGTTGTCTCGCGTTGCCTTTGCCGATGAGGCCAGGGTGTCCGAAGCCGATTCGACGTCGCTCGCGCTTGCTTACAAGGCGGACGCGACCAAGGTCGACAAGGCGAAGTATGCGAAGTACGCAGCGGGTCAGGCCTGCAGTAACTGCACGTTCTATCAAGGCAAATCGAACGATGCGTTCGCTCCGTGCCCTATGTTCGGCGGCAAGCAGGTCGCGGCCAAGGGTTGGTGTAGTGCCTATAACAAAAAAGCTTGATGGCTCATAGGCGACATGGACACGGAAAACGTGTCTGCAGCACGTCATAGCGTGCCCCGCGCGCAATTGGTCAGCGCGGGCGAGCCGCTGGTATCACGCTAACTGGGTGAACGCTGTTGGCGCTAGCATCGGATAGCCAGGATGTCGGTCGCCAAGGTAATAACTCCGCCGGGTATCCAAAATTAATGGACTGGTTCAATGAGGGCATTCACGGGCACGATCCGATTCAAGATCATGCTGACGCTCGGCGTTTGTGTCGCGCTGATGGTGTCTATTGGTTTGCTGGGCCTTCGCGGTCTCGCCAGGCTCAGCGCAGATATGGGCAGCATGTATTCGGTGAGCACGGTGCCGATCGAAGATCTTGCCGCGGTACAGGCGGCCGCTCTGAAGATTCGCCTTCAGATGCGTTACATCCAGGCGCTGCATGGCCAGGACAACGCTGCAGAGCTCGTTGCAAGCATCGGCGAAGAACAGAAAAAGCTCGATCGGGCCTGGCATGACTATTATCCAGCGAAGATCGCCACGCCCGATGAGCGCCATATGGCTGATCGGGTGGCGAAGGAGCTTGCGGTCTTCCGGACACAGTCGGACGACGTTGTCTCGGTGCTGCGCGCCGGAAATCTGGACATGGCGGCATTCACGATAGATGAACTCACCCAGACCGGCGATGCGGTGTCCGACGCGATCGGTCGCGACGTTGCGTTGAGCGCGACGCAGGCGCGGCAACTGGCCGAACGGGGCAATGCAACGTTCAACGCATTGCGATGGACGGTGCTCGGCGCAATCGGTCTGGGTATAGCAGCGGCCTGTGCCGCGTCCGCGTGGCTGATGTGGGCGATTACAAGTCCCTTGAAGGCCGCGCTTGGCGTAGCCCGGCGAATCGCCGAAGGCAGGCTGGGCGACGCCGAGGGGATAAGCTTGCACGGCGAGTTCGGGCAATTGCTCCGGGCGCTTCGGGCGATGGACGGACATCTCGCGAGGACCGTCCAGACGATCAAGGTATCAAGCGACGCAATTATGAACGCATCCAGCGAGATAGCCGACGGGAGTACCAACCTCTCGGCAGGCGTGCAACGGCAAGCTGCGTCGCTCGAAGAAACGGCGGCGAGCATGGACGAGCTCATCCTGTCAGTTCGACGCAACTCTGATCATGTGCGGCAGGCCGCTGAGTTTGCGAACGCGACGTCGCTCGCGGCCGATACCAGTATGGCCGCAGTGGACCGGATGAGAGGCACGATGGACAACATTTCTGCAAGCTCGGCAAAGATCGTGGAGATTACCGCACTCATCGAAGGAGTCGCTTTTCAGACCAACATTCTGGCGCTGAACGCGGCTGTCGAGGCTGCCCGCGCAGGCGAGCACGGGCGGGGTTTCGCGGTTGTCGCCGAAGAAGTCCGCAACCTCGCGCATCGCGCCGCTATCGCAGCGAAGGAGATCAAGGTTCTGGTCCGGATCTCGGCAGAGGCGATTTCCGGGGGGGCCGTGCACGCGGACCACGTCGTGCAGGCCATGGCGGACGTTCGGGCGGCGATCAAGCGCGTGGTTGAGATCAACGACAACATTTTCGACGCTTCAGAAGAACAGCGCGGGGGAATCGGCCAGGTCAACGAGGCAGTGAGCCGCATGGTCCAGACAATTCGCAAGAATGCGTCGGTAGTTCAACAAGCGGCGGAAGCGGCGACCTCGCTAAACGAGCAGGTGGCCGCCCAGCGGCGCGCCATTGCCGTGTTCGAGGTCCATTCGCAAACCAATCCGTCATCGGCCTGATCCGCCTCTGCCAGCATGTACCCTTCAGGTCCTGCGAACGGACAGCGGGCGCTCGTCTACCTGATCAACAAGGTCGATGCGCGCAGCCACCCGGAGCTCACTTGTGTCGGCCAGTGTGTTGCTACGCATCGGCTGGCGTGGTCCCATCCCGGGTGCATCGGTAGCCAGGAGGCGCTTCACCCACTCACGGGCGCGACACGAGTTGCGATATAGGCGTGGACAGACCCTCGATTGACGGGACTGCAATCTGGCGGTTAGGCTCAAACCATGCGTTCGTCCAAAGTCGATTTAAATCTCTTCGTCGTTTTTGAAGCCGTCTATCGAACACGCAACCTCACGCGCGCGGCGGAACTGCTTTTCATCACGCAGCCCGCCGTGAGCAACGCGCTCGCGCGCATGCGCAAGGCATTCGACGATCCCTTGTTCGTGAGCACGCCAACGGGCATGATGCCCACGCCGGTTTCCGAGAACATCATTGGCCAGGTGCGCGAGGCGCTTCAATTGCTCGATTCGAGCACCCATGCCGGCGAGCGTTTCGATCCGGCCTCGTCGCAGCGGACCTTTCGGCTCAGCATGAACGATCTGACCGAGGCATTGCTGCTGCCCGCGCTCGAAGAGGTGCTGCAGCGCCTCGCGCCGGGCATTCGCATCGAAAGCTACTTCACGACGCGTCGCGACGTGCCCGAAGCGCTCGCGAGCGGCGCGGTCCATCTTGCGATCGACGCGCCTCTCATCGACGACCCGTACCTCGAGCAGGAACCGCTGGGCCGCGACCGTTACGCGTGCATGGTGCGCAACGAGCATCCGTTTGCGAAGAAGAAACTCACGACTGACGACTATCTGCGCTTTGGCCATATTCATGTGTCCAGTCGCCGCCAGGGGCCCGGTCTCGTCGATACGGAACCGTGCCTGGTTTTCAGGGACCCATGTCCGTCGAGAAGTTCGCCGGCGGACAGTCGAACCCCACGTTTCTTCTCGAAGCGCAAAACGGCCGTTATGTGCTGCGGCGTCAGCCGCCAGGCGAGCTGCTTAAATCCGCGCACGCCGTGGACCGCGAATTCCGCGTGCTGAGCGCGCTCGGCGACACTCCCGTTCCCGTTGCGCGGGCCTTGCACCTCTGCGAGGACCGCGAGGTGATCGGCAGCCTGTTCTACGTGATGAGCTACGAAGAAGGCGAAATCTACTGGGACCCATCGTTGCCCACGTTGCGCGCTGGAGAACGCGGCGCGATCTATGAAGCGCTGATCGGCACGATGGCGGCCCTGCACGATGTGGATGTCGATGCGGTTCGCCTTGCGGACTACGGTCGCGCGGGGAACTACTTCGCGCGCCAGATCGACGTATGGACCAAACAATATCGCGCCGCGCAGACTGATCAACTCGATGCCATGGAAGCGCTGATCGACTGGCTGCCGGCTCACTGTCCATCCGAGGCGGGCAAGCCTTCGCTCGTGCACGGCGACTTCCGCATCGACAACCTGATCTTTTATCGCGGCGCGCCGAAAGTTCGCGCGGTGCTCGACTGGGAACTCTCCACGCTCGGCAATCCGCTCGCTGACCTCGCGTACTTCTGCATGTGCCTGCGGCTTCCGCCCAAAGGCCAGATCGGCGGTCTCGCGGGGCTGGACCGGGCAGCGATTGGCGTGCCGGACGAGGCTGCGATCGTCGAGCAGTATTGCACTCTGCGGGGCATTGCATCGATCGAGCACTGGAATTTTTACCTTGCGTTCAGCTTCTTCCGGCTCGCCGCCATCGCGCAGGGCGTGAAAAAGCGTGCGCTGGGCGGCAACGCATCGAATGAGAAGGCGCGCCAGGTCGGCGAAATGGCCGGTGCGCTGGCGAAGATGGGCGTCGACGTCATCTGACAGCTGAGGTTCGGCGCGGACACATGGAATATGAGGGGACAGTTGTGGCTACTAATTTATTCGATCTGCACGACAAGATTGCTCTGGTCACGGGCGCAAGCCGCGGCATTGGCGAAGAAATCGCGAAGCTGCTCGCAGAGCAGGGCGCCCATGTGATCGTTTCGAGCCGCAAGCTCGATGACTGCGAGAGCGTGGCGCGCGGGATCAGCGAAGCGGGAGGGAGCGCCGAGGCGTATCCGTGCCACGTGGGGCGTCTCGACGACATTCAAGGCGTGTTCCAGCACATCCGCTCGAAACATGGCCGGCTGGACATCCTCGTGAACAACGCGGCGGCGAATCCGTATTTCGGCCACATTCTCGACACCGATCTTTCGTCGTTCGAAAAGACGGTGGAGGTCAACTTGCGTGGCTACTTCTTTATGTCGGTCGAGGCGGGCAAGCTGATGCGCGAGCACGGCGGCGGCGCAATCGTCAACACGGCTTCCGTCAATGCGCTGCAACCCGGCGACAAGCAGGGCATCTATTCGATCACAAAGGCGGCCGTGGTCAACATGACGCGCGCATTCGCCAAGGAGTGCGGGCCGCTTGGCGTTCGCGTGAATGCGTTGCTGCCGGGCCTCACCAGGACCAAATTCGCCGGCGCCCTGTTCGCAGATCAGGCGATGTACGAAAGCTGGATGACGAAGATCCCGCTGCGCCGCCACGCGGAGCCTCGCGAGATGGCCGGCACCGTGCTGTATCTCGTCTCCGATGCGGCGAGCTACACCAACGGCGAGTGCATCGTCGTCGACGGCGGGCTGACGATCTGATCAGTGAGCGGCGCGCACTGACGCTCGCGCCGCACGACATTCACCAGGATTGAAGGAAGAGCAAAATGGACTTTGCCTACAGCCCGAAAGTCGAAGCGCTGCGCACGCAGGTGCGTGCGTTTATGGACACGCATATCGTGTCGCGCATTCAGCAGTGGCACGAAGAAGTGAATGCAGGACAGTATCCCGTTTCGTTCATGGAGGAACTGAAGGAGAAGGCGCGCGCGGAAGGTCTCTGGAACCTGTTCCTGCCGCATCTACGCGAAGACGAGCCGGGCACGCGGCTCACGAATCTCGAATACGCGCCGCTTGCCGAGATCATGGGACGCGTTTCGTGGGCTTCCGAAGTATTCAACTGCAACGCGCCGGACACGGGCAACATGGAGCTGCTCCATATGTTCGCGACGCCCGCGCAACGCAAGAAGTGGTTGGAGCCGCTGCTCGACGGCAAGATCCGTTCGGCGTTTGCGATGACGGAACCCGCAGTCGCCTCTTCGGATGCGACCAACATCACTACGTCGATTCGCCTCGATGGCAACGACTATGTGATCGATGGCCGCAAGTGGTTCATCACGAACGCCGCGCATCCGAATTGCCAGCTGTTCATCGTCATGGGCAAAACGGATCCGGACGCACCCACGCACCGTCAGCAAAGCATGATTCTCGTGCCGCGCGACACGCCGGGCGTGAAAATAGTCCGCAATATCACGGTGGTCAATCACACGGCGCCGGAAGGCCACTGCGAGATCGAATTCAAGGGCGTGCGTGTGCCGCGCTCGAATCTGCTCGGCGAAGAAGGCAGCGGTTTTGCGCTCGCGCAGGCGCGCCTGGGACCGGGTCGTATTCACCATTGCATGCGCTCGGTCGGCGCCGCCGAACTGGCGCTCGAACTGATGATCGAACGCGCGCAGGCGCGCACGGCGTTTGGCAAGAAGCTCTATGAGCACGGCTCGGTTGGCGAGTGGATCGCGAAGTCGCGCATCGAAATCGATCAGGCCCGACTCTTCGTACTGAAGGCCGCCTGGATGATCGACAACGTGGGCGCGAAGGAAGCGCGCAAGGAAATCGCCATGATCAAGGCGCTCGTGCCGAACGTGCACGCCGCCGTGTGCGAGCGGGCAATCCAGACTTTCGGCGCGATGGGCCTGAGCCCCGACACGCCGCTCGCAGACAGCTGGACGTGGGGGCGCGCATTGAAGTTTGCCGATGGCCCGGACGAGGTGCATCTGCAGAGCATTGCGCGCATGGAGATCAAGGCGCGGCCTTATGAACCGGGCCACGAGAGTGCTTACCTGACGCGCTAGCAAGACGTCTCAGGATTGTCTTTGGACTCATTTAGGAGCTGTCGCGTCTTTCCGAAGGCTGCGCGACGAGACCTCTCCGAGGTTGCCTCCTGCCGATCGAGCTGTTTTCTTGCCTTTGGGAAATAGTACCTCTAGAGTTGGAGCGGGTGACGACAGCAAGTTGAAACATTCGCTTATCATTCCCATTGCACCGACGCTTTCTGGAAGTCGGGCCGGAAGCTTGCAAGTCGATGGCGTTCCGTGCCGCTCAAGTACAATGCGAGCGGTTTGGTCTACGGGGACGCGATGACCGGCTTACATTCACGTTCCGCCCAGCGCGGGCGCGCACTGCCGTCGCCGGGCGCCACGGTGCCGATCTCGCTCGTCAACGGTTTTCTATCGAGCGCGGGCGTGGGGCGCGATGTGATCGAAGGCTATCTGTACGAAGCCGGCATTGCAATCGAGTTGCTCGGCGAGCCGCATTCGCGCGTGACGGAAGAGCAATTCTCGACGCTGTACCGCACGCTCGCGATTGACCTCGACGACGAGATGCCCGGCATCTTCTCGCGCCCGCTGCGCGGCGGCACGCTCAAGTACCTGTGCCTGAGCCTCCTCGATGCGCGCAACCTCAAAACGGCGATGCATCGCTTCGGCCAGTTCTTCCATATCCTGCTCGACGACTTCTTCGTCGAATCGAGGAACGACGGTCTCATCGTGCAGGTAATGCTGCGGCCGGATGCGGCGGTGGGCCCAATCAGCCCGCTCGGCCAGGAGCTGATGCTCAAGCTCGTTCACGGCGTGTGTTCGTGGCTGATCGGGCAGAAAATCCCGCTGCTGCAGATCGAGCTTGCGTGCCCGCTACCGCGCCATGCGGTCGATCACGTGTACTTCTTCACCGGGTCCGTGAAGTTCGACTGCGAGTGCACGCTTCTGCGCTTCAGCGCGGACTATCTCGACGCGCCAATCCGGCAGAGCAAGCGCAACCTGCGGAAGTTCCTCGCGCGCGCGCCAGGCGACTGGATCTTTGAATCATTCAGTGAACAGCTCGTGTGCCATCGCGTGCGGCAGTACCTGTCGGCGGCTCTGCCCGACCTGCCCGTAATCGATCTGGCGGCCGAGCATCTGCATTGCTCCGTACGCACCTTGAGCCGCCACCTGGCCGCCGAGGGCACGACGTTCCAGGTGCTCAAGGATGAACTGCGGCGAGATATCGCAATCCAGCGGCTCACCGACACGCCCGACACGATCGCGGCGATCGGCGCCGACGTCGGCTTCGACGATCCGAGCGCGTTCCATCGCGCGTTCCGGCACTGGACGGGGGATGAACAAGGTACGCGCTTATCCTCTGCAGAGCATAAGCGCTCTTAGACACAGTTCCGGGTTATATCCAGCTCGACTGGCTTCGACAGTGGCGACGTCTGAGCCGTAACGGATTGCGCTCGATGCCGCCAGCGGCCTATTCGCATAATGAGAGCAAGCTTTTCCGATNCCGCGTTATCACCGCAATCCGCCGTACCAAGCCTGTTCGTCGCACGACGCCACCGGCCAACGTCCCTTGTTGGACATGTTCGTATGTTTAGGACAGATTCAGTCATTCTGACCCGGTCCATCGCCTGTTGATGAAGCACTGTACTATTCCGGGTTCAGCACGTTTGGTATCGACACTTCACACCAAGGTTCATCGTCGCATAGCGGTTTGCGCGTGCATCCACCAGCGCATGATGCCGGCCGCGATGCTCGCGGCAATAATCCTCCTGACGTCCCGGATCGAGTAGCTGGTCCACGTGGTGCGCCTGCCATCCTGCCGGCGACCCATCGAGCAGATCGCACAGCAGTTCCCAGTCACCGCCATAATCGAAGCACAGCACGCCTTCGGGTTCGTCCGCGAACTGGTCAAGCCATGCGACAAGCGCTGTACGTAACGCCTCACGCGTGAACACACGCCCGGGGTACTGGCCGAGCTGCGACAGCACTGCTGCACGCACGAATTCGCTGCAACTCGCGCGATCGAAGTCCGATCGCTCGCTGTAGAACTCGCGGCCATCGTCAGCCACCAGCGCGACGCTCACCAGGTCACAGTCGATAAAATCGGTAAACTCCGTGTCGACAGCCCGCCAGTCGCTTTGATGAATCGCTTGCGATAGCCGCAATGCTCGCAGGCGCTTTTCTGGCAGTTTATGCCGGATGCCAAATCAGCCACAGACATCGGTAACTCCACGGCCGCGTCGATAACCCGAATGGACCGTGTTCCTGGTGTCGCTGGTGTCGGCCCTGGCGTTCATCGTCGCGATACGTTTCGCCTCCGCGCAAAAGCTCGGCAAGCATCAGGTCAACTTCGAATGAGCAGACAGCCATGAAGATAAGGAAAGCCCATGACGCCGATCTTGGCGGAATCCAGAGTCTTTTACGCGCGAACGGCTTACCCGCAGAGTACATTTCGATGACGCTCATCGAAGGATTCCTGGTCGCCGAAGATGCACGCGGATCGTTGGTCGCCAGCGCCGGCCTCGAACTGCTCGGCTCCAGCGTGCTCCTGCGATCGCTGGCTGTCTCCTCGAAGTGGCGTGGTAAAGGTGTCGCGCGAGAACTGGTCACGCGGCTCAAAGACATCGCACGCGCGCGTGGCCAACACGAAGTCTGGCTGCTGACAACGACTGCGCAACGATTTTTTGAACGATCCGGTTATGAGCGGGTAAGTCGCGAAGATGTGCCCGACGAAGTGCGGATGTGCAATGAATTCACGATTCTGTGCCCCTCAACCGCGGTGTGCATGCGAAAGCAATCGACACAGTGCGCTGCGCCCATGACGGAACGGCCGAAAACATTCTAATTGCTCCGGTTATACCAGGTCAGTTAATTGCCGATTGAGCGGCAGGCGTGCTGAGCATCCCGAACGATCGCGTAACCGCAATCGTAGGGTGCCGGCAGCCATTTGTGGCTGTCGGTTGCAGAAGAATCGGCCGCTTCGACTCCTGCGGTCAACCGCATCTACGGGGGACACGTTCTTGCCCAGAGACCCAAAGCCCTATCGACATGCAGCCAGCCACCTTGGCCATACACGCTATCGTTGATGTCCTTCAATCGTGTCCCGACAGGGTAAGCGCTTATCCTCTGCAGAGCATAAGCGCTTTTAGACACAGTTCCGGGTTATATCCAGCTCGACTGGCTTCGACAGTGGCGACGTCTGAGCCGTAACGGATTGCGCTCGATGCCGCCAGCGGCCTATTCGCATAATGAGAGCAAGCTTTTCCGATCGGCCATGATGGCCGACGGGAGAAGCTGATGATCAAGACGATTTTTTCCGGTCAGTCCGGAACCCTGCCTCAAAGGGCTGCAAGGGCGTCGCGGCCTGTAGATCTGCCCGCCGAACTGGATCGATGGGTAGATGATTTCGACCGTCACCTATCGCAGGTCGTAGGGCTTGCGCCGGCCACCCGCCTTCGATATTCCTTTTTCGTTCGCCGGTTTCTGGCCGATCACCGCGGAGCAGGCCTTCCGGACCGGTGTGTACTGCGCGCGGAATGGCTCACGGCTTTCGTTCGTCAGGAGGCTGCCCGCGTTCACGGCCACTCGCGTAAGCATGCGGGGACCGCCATGCGGGCATGGCTCAGGTATCTCGTCTTCCGCGGAATGGCTGACGCTGGGCTGGAAGCCGCGATTCCGTCGATGCCCCAATGGAAACACGCGTCGCTGCCAGCTCATCTCACGGTCGAGCAAACCGAACGCGTGATCGGCACAGCATGGGATGGCAGTCCACACGAGTTACGTGATCATGCCATCCTGCTTATGCTCGCGAGGATCGGATTGCGAGCCTGTGAGGCTACGCACCTGACGTTCGAAGATATCGACTGGGCAGAGGGATATGTACGTATCGGCCCCGGGAAATCACATCGCGAACGCCTGCTACCTTTGCCCTGCGACGTCGGCGAGGCCCTATATGCCTACCTCCAACGTGAACGTCCTGCCAGCCTCTGTCGCACGGTCTTTCTGAGCACCAAGAAGCCGTACGGGCCAATTCGCGACACCTCGGTAATATCGAGCACCGTCCGACGCGCGATGGCGCGATCGGGCGTGGTCGGCATCGCGGGCGCTGCACACGCGCTGCGCCATACGGCGGCCACCCAGATGGTACGCGAAGGAGCGAGTTTCAAGGATGTCGCCGATGTGCTCGGGCATGCGTCGCTGGCGACGACGGCGATCTACGCGAAGCTGGATGTCGCCAGGCTCGTGCAGGTGGCGCTGCCGTGGCCGGGAGCGCGATCATGAACGGGCCTTTGGAATTGCGCGACCACCTTGATGCCTATCTTGCTGTTCGCGAGGCGCTCGGGTTCGATGATGCAGCCAGAAAGGTGCTGCTGAGCAGTTTCGTCGAGTATGTCATTTCCGCGGACGGAAGGTGGCCAATCGACGCTCGACTCGCGGTCGAGTGGGCATGCGGGCTGTCGTCCGTCCGAAGTCCTGCCGGGCAGGCAAGCCGCCTTTCCACGGTCAGGAGGTTCCTCTGTTATCTGCGGGCCAGCGTCCCGGAGACACAGGTTCCTGGAACCGGGTTGCTTGCACGACCACAACGGCGGCGACCTTACATCTTCACGCAACAGGAACTCGCCAGCATTCTTGATGCCGCCGCCGCAATGCGGCCACGGCGCACGCTGCGGCCGCACGTCTACGTGTCGATGATCGGCCTATTGGCCAGCACTGGCATCCGCGCTGGCGAGGCCATCCGATTGACCGGCAACGACGTCCAACTCGACGCCGATCCGCCGAGGATCCTTGTCCTCGAGACCAAGTTCCGAAAGTCGAGGATTGTGCCATTGCACCCGACGACGGCGGAGAAGCTGAAGACCTATGCATTGCTCCGCGAGAAACTGGGGTACGCAGGACTGTCGGACCTGTTCTTCATGTCCGAAATCGGAACGGCAATCAACTACGGGTTCTTCGCGACCTGGTTCACGCGTACCGCCCGCCGGCTTGACATGTTGCCCTCTTCGGGAGCCCGGCGCCCGACGCTGCACAGCCTGCGTCAC
>NZ_QHKS01000029.1 GCF_003353175.1 Paraburkholderia lacunae
CCACGGTGCGATCGCGCCGATCACGCCGTACGGTTCGGCGATCGTCATGCCGAGGTGGTCGTGATCGGTCGCGGCCACGTCGCCACCCAGCTTGTCGGCGAACTCCGCGTAGAAGCGGATGCCTTCGGCGGTGAACGGCACGTCCCAACCGATCGCCTGGGCGATCGGGCGGGTCGAGCCGAGCGCTTCCAGACGGCCCAGCGTCAGCGCATCGGCTTCGACCAGATCGGCGAAACGGCGCAGGATCTTCGCCCGCTCGCGCGGCGCCATCCGCGCCCAGCCGCTCTTGCGGAACGCCTGCCACGCATTCTCCACTGCGCGATCCACCATCGCCGCGCCGGCGAGCGGCACCGAAGCG
Source organism: Paraburkholderia lacunae (assembly GCF_003353175.1). GTDB lineage: Bacteria > Pseudomonadota > Gammaproteobacteria > Burkholderiales > Burkholderiaceae > Paraburkholderia > Paraburkholderia lacunae. The sequence continues at coordinate 359 of NZ_QHKS01000029.1, forward strand.
TAGATCACACCGTCCGAGGGGCGCGCCACCTCGATACGGCGCTCGCCGCCGTTCACGCCCGTGTCGACATCTTCATCGACATACTGGCCGCCGATGAAGTGCCCGCTGCGAACCGCGACGTCGTCCGGATTGAAACTGTCCATGAGAAAGGTTTCCTGAGTGGCTTGCCGATCGCCTCGGGCAGTGCGCCTGAACGGCACCGCCGGCATGACGAAATCGTAGGGCCACGCGCGCGGCATATGTCGCCGACAAAAATCGCCGTTCAGCAGATCACGCTTGTTATGGACGTCCGGACCAGGCGTTTTGCGTCGAACTTCGCTGCGGGGCCGGCGAACGGCCGTGATAAAAAGATCGTCCTAGTCACGCTGCGCGCCGGATGACAAAGTGACGGCGTAAGTCTTCAGCCATTCAGCAACTAACTTGCATGGGACCGGAGTAAGTGCTTTGCATGGGTCCGGAGTAAGCACTTTGCGCTAACTCCCGCCGACAGCTTTGCACTAACTCCGATCAACAGGGAGTACGGCGTGTCCGAACCGATTACCTACAGACGCTTCACCAACGACGATATCGCCGCCGCGCACGCGCTGACAGTCGAGCTGAAATGGCCGCATCGCGCGGACGACTGGAGATTCGTCGCGCAACTCGGCATCGGTTTCGTCGCGGAAGACGCGAGCGGCGTGATCGGCACGGCGCTGTGCTGGAAGTTCGGCGCGGACCGGGCCTCGCTCGGCATGGTGATCGTGTCGCCCGCGCAGCAAGGGCGCGGCATCGGCAAAAAGCTGATGGAGCTGGTGCTGAAGGAACTCGGCGGCCGGGTCACGTTCCTGCACGCGACCCCCGCCGGTCAACCGCTGTACGAGAAGCTGGGCTTTCGCGCGGTCGGCACGCTCGACCAGCATCAGGGCGCGGCGTTCCAGCCGCCCCTCGTTTCTCTGCCGCCGGGCGAGCGTCTGCGCCCGCTCGGTTCGAGCGACACGGCGCGGCTCGTGGAACTGGCGTCGCAGGCGAGCGGCCTCGATCGCGGCGAAGTGTTGCCCGCGCTGTTGAGCTGCGCCGACGGCATCGCGCTCGACCGCGACGGCGAGCTGGTCGGCTTCGCGCTGTTTCGCCGCTTCGGGCGGGGTTTTGCAATCGGACCGGTGGTCGCACCCGGGTCGGCGGACTCGAGCCGCGCCAAGGCGCTGATCAGCCACTGGCTCGCGCTCAACGAAGGCGTGTTCGTGCGGATCGATACGCCGGGCGAGAGCGGTCTGACTGAATGGCTGGAACAGCTGGGGCTGCCGCGCGTGGATACGGTCGTGAAAATGGTCCGCCATGCCGCGCCGGGCGGCGCGGCTAATTCAACAACCCATGCAGCCAATGCGGCCTACGCCACCAAGGCAGCCGGCGAGGACGCGTCTTGTCTGCAGTTCGGCATCATCAATCAGGCGATCTGCTGATTCACCATGGCCTTCCTCTATAAAGCCGACCCGGCGCGCGGCGCGCAATGGGCCAAGCTGTTCGCGCAAAAAGCCCCCGATTTGCCGTTCCACCTCTGGCCGGATTTCGGCGACCCGGCCGCGATCCGCTACCTCGCCGCCTGGCTGCCGCCCGACGACCCCACGCGCATCTTCCCGAATCTCGAAGTCGTGTTTTCGGTCGGGGCCGGCATCGATCAGTTCGATCTGTCGGGCGTGCCGGCCCATGTCCCGGTCGTGCGGATGATCGAGCCGGGGATTGTCGAAGGCATGGTGGAATACGTCACGCAGGCCGTGCTGACGATTCATCGCGATCTGGTCGACTACGGTCTTCAGCAACAGCAGCAGGTCTGGCGGGAACAGCCGGTGAAGCCGGCCGGCGAGCGCCGGATCGGCGTGCTGGGATTGGGCGTGCTCGGCACCGCGGTGCTGCAACGGCTGCGCCTGTTCGGCTTCGCCTGTGCGGGCTGGAGCCGCTCGCCGCGCGAGATCGAAGGGGTCGATTGCCATGCGGGCGACGACGCGCTCGCCGGGTTTCTCGCCCGTACCGATATCCTGATCTGCCTGCTGCCGCTGACGCCCGCCACCCGCGGCCTGCTCGACGCAAAGCTGTTCGCGAAGCTGCCGCGCGGCGCGTCGCTGATCCAGACCGGACGCGGTCCGCATCTGAATCAGCAGGATCTGCTGGCGGCGCTGGACAGCGGCCACTTGCAGAACGCGATTCTCGACGTCACGGACCCCGAGCCCTTGCCCGCCCGCCATCCGCTGTGGACCCATCCGCGCGTGCGGATCACGCCGCATATCGCCAGCGCCACGCGCCCCGACACGGCCGTCGACGTGGTGCTGGAGAATCTGCGCCGGCATCGCGCCGGCCTGCCGATGCTCGGTCAGATCGACCGGACCCAGGGATATTGAACAGACATTGAGGGAACCTCGGGCGCGGCATGGCCGGGCCGCCTCCGCTTTTCAGCGTTCGCAGCAGAAAATGCTGAGCACGTGCAGCAAAACGCGTGGCGCGCGCTTTTCCGGCAATTGTTTAGGTGAGCGGGCACTCGTCGCAGATCAGTAGTATGGAACGGTCAACAGCTCCTTCCCGCGACGAGAAACCACCATGCCGATTCATTCGCTCATCGAAGCCGACCGCAAGCATCTGATTCACCCAGTCATCAACTACCGCGCGCACGAGGCTCGCGGCGTCACCGTTCTCGACTCCGCCAGCGGCGCGTTCCTGCGCGACGCGGCCGGCAACGAGCTGCTCGACGCGTTCTCCGGCCTGTGGTGCGTCAACGTGGGTTATGGCCAGCAGAGCATCGTCGAGGCCGCCACCGAGCAGATGAAGAAACTGCCCTACGCGACCGGCTATTTTCATTTCGGCTCGGCGCCGGCCATCGAACTGGCGGAAAAGCTGGTCGAGGCATCGCCCGCTTCGTTGCAGCACGTGTACTTCACGCTCGGCGGCTCGGATGCAGTCGACTCCGCCATCCGTTTCATCACGCATTACTTCAACGCGACGGGGCGGCCGGCGAAGAAACACATCATCGCGTTGCAGCGCGGCTACCACGGCTCATCGTCGATGGGCGCGGGGCTCACCGCGTTGCCCGCGTTCCATCGCAACTTCGATCTGCCGCTGCCGAACCAGCATCATCTGCCGTCGCCGTACGCGTACCGCAATCATTTCGCCGACGACGCCGCGCTGATCGCCGCCTCGGTCGCGGCCCTCGAAGCGAAGGTGGCGGAGCTCGGCGCAGATAATGTCGCGGCCTTCTTCTGCGAACCGATTCAGGGCTCGGGTGGCGTGATCGTGCCGCCGGTCGGCTGGCTGAAAGCGATGCGCGAAGCCTGCCGCAAGCTCGGCATCCTGTTCGTCGCGGACGAAGTCATCACGGGCTTCGGCCGCACCGGTCCGCTGTTCGCGTGCCAGGGCGAAAACGTCGAACCGGATCTGATGACCGTGGCGAAAGGACTGACCGCCGGCTATGCGCCGATGGGCGCGGTCTTGATGTCTGACGAAATCTACCAGGGCATTGCCGACGGCGACGCCGAAGCGATCGTCGGTCACGGCCACACGTACTCGGCGCATCCGGTCAGCGCGGCGATCGGCCTCGAAGTGATGCGCCTGTATCACGAGGGCGGCCTGCTTGCCAACGGCGTGGCGCGCGCCCCGCGTTTCGCCCGCGGCCTGGATGCGCTGCTCGAGCACCCGCTGGTCGGCGACTCGCGCCATCGCGGCCTGCTCGGCGCGCTCGAACTGGTTGCGGATAAGGACAGCAAAACGGGCTTCGATCCTGCGTTGAAACTGTCCGACCGGATCGCTGCCGCCGCGTATGAAAACCGCCTGATCTTCCGCGCGTTTGGCGACAACATTCTCGGCTTTGCACCGGCGCTGTCGTACACCGAGGCGGAGTTCGATCTGATGTTCGAGCGACTCGAAAAAACCCTCGACGACGTACTCGCGCAAGCCGATGTCCGGGCCGCTCTCAGGGACAAAAGCCATGTCGCTGCGTGCTAGAGTAGAGGGTCCTTCGACCCATTCATCCATCGCCGGAGCGATAACGTTACGATGAGCAGCGACTGCAAGCTGGACCGGATTGACCTGCGCATACTTTCACAGTTGCAGAAGAAAGGCCGCATAACCAACGTCGAGCTTGCCGACGCGGTCGGCCTTTCGCCCAGCCCTTGCCTGATCCGGGTCAAGCGCCTGGAGAAGGCCGGCTACATCATCGGCTACGGTGCGCAGATCCGGCTCGAAAAGCTCGGCGACGTGCAAATCGTGTTTACCGAAGTCACGCTTGCCGATCATCGGCGGGAAGACTTCATCAAGTTCGTCAACGCGATTCGCGACGTCGACGAGATCGTCGAGTGTCATCTGGCGAGCGGCGGCTACGACTATCTGCTGAAGTTCGTCACGCGCAGCGTGAGTCACTATCAGAGCATCATCGAAGGTTTGCTGGAGCGCGATATCGGCATCGAAAAATACTTCAGCTACGTGATCATCAAGTCGCCGTTCGTGAAGAGTCACTACCCGCTCGAAACGCTGTTCTCGCAGAACCACAATTAATGCACTTAGCCTGACCTTGAAAGCCCGCGCTCGTTGCATGAGGACTGCGGGCATCATGCGCGCCATTCAGCGGCGTTCTTAGCGGCGTTCTTAGCGGCGTTCTCAGCGGCGTTCTCAGCGGCGTTCTCAGCGGTCTTCTCAGCCACCCTCTCAGCGGCGTTCTCAGCGGCATACTCAAGCCCCCCGCTCGACCCGAATCGTTTCCCGGTCCGTCCCACGCTCCGCATTTCGCCCTCCTGCTCCGAATTCACAAAGTCTCCTCAATATCGCCATTGTTGCTCCCGCTTTCCTACCTATCATTCGCCCATCATCGATGGCGACCGCGTACGGTCCGCTTTTGAGTTCGATATGTCGTTCCAAAGTGGCGAATTGCTGAACGTGGCGCTCGCCCAGACTGCACCCGTGGATTTCAGTTGGGAGGTAATGCGGATTTATGACTATCAGCCTTCTTGTCGTCGAGCCGGACCCGTCAGCCCGGGATCAGTTGCGCTTTCACCTTCAGAAGAATCAGATCGCGCTCTCGGTACTGTATAGCGCGTCTCAGCTTGTCAGTCGGGTGGAACTGGAATGTCCGTCAGCGATTCTCCTGCGCGCCGAGTCGCCGATGATCGAGGCGCGAGAGGCGCTTCGGGAGCTGCGCCTGGCAGGCTACGACATGCCCGTATTCGTGCAAAGCACCTCCGACGAAATCGTCGACAAAATCGTCGCTTTCGAATTGGGTGCGGACGACTATATCGTCGACCCGATCAATCCGCACGAACTGACCGCCAGGATCAAGCGCGCCGTGCAACGCTGCAACCGCACGCTCTGCGATGCGCCGGAGATTCGCGAGAAGGTTTCGTTCGGCGGTTACCAAATCGACTTCACCACACGACGTCTGATCAGGAACGGTCGCGAAATCTCGTTGCGATCGGGCGAGTTTGCCTTGCTCAAGCTGTTCGCAAGCAATCCGATGCGGGTATTGACGCGCTCGATGGTCAACAGCCAGCTAGGAAGGGCCGAAAGCCAGAAGGGCAGTCTGGATGTGGCGGTCTGCCGCCTGCGCGGCGTGATAGAGGCAGATCCGTCCGCTCCGAGGTTCATTCAGACATTGCGCGGACGCGGCTATATGTTCGTGCCGTCGCCAGAGTAGCCATGCCTCACATGAGGCAGGACGAAGCGTGTGCGACCAGGATCGCACACGCTTGCGCGCATGCCGCCGCACAGCGCTATTCTCGATCTTCCGCCACCGCCAGCCGTGTCAAAGGCAACGTGATCGCGGCGTCGATCACATCGAAATAGTCGAGATACGGGTCACTGGTCGCAGCCAGGAGGCCGCCGAACCCGTAGTGGAAATCCGCCGCAACGATCGGCCTGAACCCCGACGCATAGTGGGCGCTCGACATGCACTCGTTCAGATCGTCCGCGACGCTCTCGAAGGCGCTGCCATTGTCACGAGTGAGAGCATCGATGCTGTCGAGGCGCAAACCATGGCGGATCACAGGACAACAGATCGATGCGGCGGCCAGGACGACTACGAGGATGCGCATAGATGAAACCAGTTCAGCCGCGTCGCAGACGCACGCGGCCCGCAGGCGTGCCGGGGTCGTCCGTCAGGGTGTGACGCTGGCCGTTGCGGTGCATACGCACGCGCTCCCTGATCTCCGCCGCGGTAGCGGCGCCTCGCACGGCAATACAGGAGTACTCGCCGTTGCGATCGATCCACTCCACGATCCTGCAGCATTCGCCCCATGGTTGGATGAGTGGCGCAGAAACGCGGCAGCCGCGTATCTTCACCACGTCTGTAAGCCGTGGCGCGCTAACACCGCTGTCAGCCTTGCCGCGCGTTCTGGCAGCGGCGGCTGTGTTTCGGCCGGGCCGGAAACCGCGCGACACGGCACGGTTCACAGGTGAGGGGACTTGCATGGGAATGCTCCACTGACGGAACTGACCACAGGACACGGCCTCTTTGTCAGGCCACCGTAAAACTGCCATGCCATCGTATCCAGACATCGCGCAGACACGACGAAGAAAGGAAGGAGAAGTTATGGAGATTCTCCGGAAACTGCGGATCGACACGGCCTTCATCTAGAATTCGGCCATGCAAAGCGAAACTATCCGCACTCGTCCGAGCCTCCCGTTCAGGTCCATGCTCTCTCACGCGCGGCAACAGCGAATGAAGGTGCGCTTTGGCATTACCTGGAAAATGTTCCTCGCGGTATTGGTCGCTTGCCTGGCAATTTCCGTAACGATGGGCTACGCCGTGCGCGTGAGCTTCGAAAACGGCTTCCTGCACTATGTGCGGGAGCGCAACTCAGGGCGCGTCAAAGCCGTCATGGCGAAGGTCACGGCGGAATACGCCGCTCACGGCAACTGGAATTTCCTGCGCGAGCATCCCGACGCATGGCTCGCGCTGCTGGATGGCGCCGCACACGACGCCCTGCGTGAAGAACTCGCCGCAGCGCAGTTGGGCAAGCTGCCGGCCTGGAGAACTTTCCCCGGCAGCGGCAGCGTTCAGCAACTGCTCGGGCCGCTCTCGGGCCCGTCCGAAGGACCGCACTGGGGCATGCGCCTGCCGCAGGGTCCGCCGCCGTCCAATCCGGGCATCATGATGGAGCGTGACCGTGTGTCCGCGAGCGGTGTCGCGGGCGGCGACAACAGCTATGAACGGCCTCCCCCGTCGCCCTCGTCGCCGCCGTCGAATGACGGCACGCCCCGCGGCACGTCGCCCGATGGTCCGCCCGCCACACTCTACGACGCCAGCCGCGAACTCGTGGCGAGCAGCGGCCAGCCTGCGCCGCCCGGCAGTCCGATGCGACCGGTTGTCTATAACGGCAAGGTAGTGGGCTGGCTCGCCGCGAACGGGCCCGACTCCCTCTCGGACGCGGCCGACATCGCCTTCCAGGCGCAGCAGATGCGCTCGACCTGGGAGATCGCAGGCGTTGCTGTGGTGCTCGCGGCGCTAGTCGCGCTGGTCCTTGCGCGCATCGTTCTCGCGCCGGTCAAGCGCCTGATGAACGCGACCCACCGCCTTGCCGGCGGAGACTACACGACACGGGTGCCGGCTGGCAGACGCGACGAGCTTGGCAGGCTTGCGTGCGACTTCAACGTATTGGCCGATTCGCTTCACAAAGCCGAGCGCTCCCGGCGCGATTTCATTGCCGATATTTCACATGAGCTGCGCACGCCGCTCGCGGTGCTGCGCGGCGAGCTGGAAGCCATAGAAGATGGCGTGCATGTATTCGACCGCGATTCGCTCACTTCACTGCAAGCCGAAGTGAACATGCTCAACAAGCTCATCGAGGATTTGTACGAGCTGTCCCTGAGCGATGTCGGCGCACTCAGCTATCGCAAAACGCCGACCCAGGTCGGGCAACTGGCGCGGGCTTCGATCGAGGCCATGCGGGAGTCGTTCAAGGCAAAACGAATTGCGCTCGACCTTGACTGCATGCCGGAAATCGCCAGCACGAGGTTCGCGGTCGACGCCGCACGTTTCGTTCAATTGCTGAAAAACCTGCTGCAAAATTCGTTGCGTTACACCGATCCGGACGGCCACGTACGCGTGTCGCTTTCGCAGAGCGCCGGCGGTTGGCAACTGGACGTGCAGGACTCGCTGCCCGGTGTGCCCGAGGCCGCGCTCGACAATCTGTTCGACCGGTTCTATCGGGTGGACGAATCACGCAGCCGTCAGAGCGGTGGCGCCGGTCTGGGCCTCTCGCTGTGCCGCGCTATTGTGACGGCGCACGGCGGCACGATCGACGCCAAAGCCTCGCCTCTCGGCGGCGTCTGGATCACGGCCCGCTTTCCGCCTGAAGGAGGCTGACATCATGACCGACGGGCGCGCTTCGCACATCCTGATCGTCGAGGATGAACCCAAACTCGCCGCCGTACTCGAAGCTTATCTGCACCTCGACGGCTTCAGCACCACGACCCTCGACGACGGCCATAGCGTGATGCCGTTCATTCGCTCGACGCCGCCGGCGCTGATGCTGCTCGATCTCATGCTGCCCGGGCGCAACGGCATGGATATCTGCCGCGAGCTACGGCAATTTTCGGCATTGCCCGTCATTATCCTGACCGCTCGCATCGACGAAATCGACCGTCTGCTGGGTCTCGAGATCGGCGCCGACGATTACGTCTGCAAGCCATTCAGCCCACGCGAAGTGGTTGCGCGCGTCAAGGCGATCCTGCGCCGCGCGACGCCTGCCGCCGTGGCCATGGACGGTTCGACACAAGCGCCACGCGGCCTCGAGGTCGACGAGCAGTTTCATCATGCTTTACTCGACGGCAAGGAGCTCAAGCTCACGCCTTTGGAATTGCGGCTCCTCGCGCTGCTGATGAAATCGCCCGGGCGCATCTTTTCTCGCGACTATTTGCTGAGTCATCTCTACGCGGATCACCGGGTGGTCACCGACCGCACCATCGACAGCCATATCAAGAACCTGCGTCGCAAGCTGCAGGGAGCGCGGCCGGACAGCGAGCCGATCGCGTCGGTATACGGCGTAGGTTACCGTCTGGAAATCTGACCGGGTTCAGTTGCGAGCGCTATGGCGCAGCCTTTCGCTGCCTGGCCCGCCTGATCCGCCTGATCCGCCTGGTCCGCCTGGTCCGCCTAGTCCGCCTAGTCCGCCTAGTCCGCCTAGTCCGCCTAATCCGCCTAATCCGCCGCCGTTGTCCCGGACGGCGGACTCCAATGCGCGAATTCCTCGCTCAGAAAGTCGACGCACACCCTCACCTTCGCCGATTGCGCGAGCCGCGCCGGATACACGGCCCACAGGTTCGCGGGTTGGGTCACGTCGGGAAGAATCTGCTGCAACTGGCCGCTTTCGAGCAGCGGCCGCACGTCCCACATCGAGCGCAGCACAATCCCGCGGCCGGCCAGCGCCCATTGCACGGCCACTTCGCCGTGATTGGTGGACAACGGCCCGGTGACCTTGATCGATACCGTCTCGCCGCGCGTGGACAGACGCCAGAGACCGAACGGATGATCGCGCTCCTTGATCGCCAGACACGCGTGCGCAGACAGGTCGGCGAGTTGCCGCGGCGTGCCGTGCCGCGCGAGGTAATCGGGCGACGCGCACAAGACCCGGTGATTCGACGCGAGCCGCTTCGCGATCAGATGCGCGGCGATTTCGTCGCCGATCCGGATATCGAGGTCGAAGCCCTCGCCGCCCACGTCGACGAGGCGGTCGAACAGATCCAGCCGCACGCTCAGCTGTGGAAAGCGGTCCGAGAAACGGGCGAGCGCGGGCGCTACGAAGCGGCGGCCAAAGCCGAAACTGCTGGAGATGCGCAACTTGCCGGCCGGAATGCGGCGGGTGGTGGAGACGTCTTCCACGAGCTGCTCGACGTCGTCGAGAATTTTTTCGGCCCACGTGTAGACCCGCTCGCCCGCCTCCGTGATCGCGACTCGCCGCGTGGAACGGTGCAGCAGTTTCGTGCCGAGTGTAGTCTCGAGCACGTTGATTCGCTTGCTGACGTACGCCGCCGACACCGACAAAGCCTCGGCCGCCGCGCTGAAACTCGATTTGCGCGCCACCTCGCAAAACACGCGCAAATCGCCAAGATCGGGTGCTGGGACGGTATTCATAGGCTCTTTTGTTTGTACACGAATCGTGCACAGTGGCTTAACTAAAGCAACCATTTTAAGCTCAAATAGCAGGAATAAAATAGTCACTGTCGAAACGTATAAAGCCCCATGGAGGAGCAGGAACATGTCGAAGAAATATCGCATCGCCGTCATCCCCGGCGACGGCATCGGTGTCGAAGTGATGCCGGAAGCCATCCGCGTGCTGGACATCGTCGGCAAGCGCTTTGGCATCGAAATGGAGTACCAGCACATCGAATGGGCGAGCTGCGAGTACTACGCGAAGCACGGCCAGATGATGCCGGACGACTGGAAAGCCCAGTTGCAATCCGCCGACGCGATTCTGTTCGGCGCGGTCGGCTGGCCCGACACAGTGCCCGACCACGTCTCGCTGTGGGGTTCGCTGCTCAAGTTCCGGCGCGAGTTCGATCAGTACATCAACCTGCGCCCCGCCCGTCTCTTTGCGGGCGTGCCTTCGCCGCTCGCCGGGCGCAAGGCCGGCGACATCGATTTCTGGATCGTGCGCGAGAACACCGAAGGCGAATATTCGTCGGTGGGCGGCGTGATGTTCGAAGGCACGGAGCGCGAGTTCGTGCTGCAGGAATCCGTGTTCACGCGGCACGGCAGCGAGCGCGTGCTGAAGTTCGCGTTCGATCTTGCCCAGCGGCGCGAGCGCAAGAAGATCACCGTCGCGACGAAGAGCAACGGCATCGCCATCAGCATGCCGTGGTGGGACAAGTGCGCGGCCGGCATCGCGGCGCAGTACCCGGACGTGACGTGGGACAAGCAGCACATCGACATTCTCTGCGCGCGTTTCGTGCTGAACCCGGATCGCTTCGACGTGGTGGTGGCGACCAACCTGTTCGGCGACATCCTGTCCGACCTCGGTCCGGCCTGCACCGGCACGATCGGCCTCGCGCCCTCGGGCAACCTGAATCCCGATCGCAAGTTTCCTTCGCTGTTCGAACCGGTGCACGGCTCGGCGCCGGATATCGCCGGCAAGAACATCGCCAACCCGATCGCGATGATCTGGTCGGCGGCGATGATGCTCGACTTCCTCGGCCATCACGCGGGCAAGGAACGCGAGGCGCACGACGCGATTCTGGCAGCGATCGAAGCAACGCTGGTCGAAGGCCCGCATACCGGCGACCTCGGCGGCAAGGCGAGCACGACCGAGGTCGGTCAGGCGATCGCGGCGAGGCTGGCCTAAACAAACCTGAGCAAAACTGGGCAAATCTGAGCACAACTGCGCAAAGCTGCGCAGCGTTAAGCAAGGTCGAGCAATTGGGGAATCTTGAGGAACCGTTATGGCACGTACTTTTGAACTGAGCGAACTGATTCGCTCCGACAATTTCATCGACGGGCGCTGGACGCCGGCGCAAGAAGGCGCGCGCTTTGCCGTCACCGATCCGGCCACCGGCAAGACGGTCGCCGAGGTGGCCGACAGCAGCCCCGCCGACGCGCGCGCCGCCACCGACGCCGCGGCCCGCGCGCTGCCGGCCTGGCGCGCGTTGCTGCCGAAAGAACGCGCGGCGATGCTGCATCGCTGGCATGCGCTGATCGTCGCGAATCAGGAAGCGCTCGGCGCGCTGATCTCGCTCGAACAAGGCAAGCCGCTCGCCGAAGGTAAAGGCGAAGTGGCGTACGGCGCATCGTACGTCGCCTGGTTCGCCGAGGAGGCCACCCGCATCTACGGCGATCTGATTCCGCAGCAGCAGCGCGGCAAGCGCATGACGGCCGTGAAGGAACCGATCGGCATCGTCGCGGCCATCACGCCGTGGAACTTCCCGCTCGCGATGATCGCGCGCAAGATTGCGCCGGCGCTCGCCGCCGGTTGCACGGTGGTGGCCAAACCCGCCGAAGATACGCCGCTGACCGCGTCCGCCCTCGTCCTGCTCGCGCACGAAGCCGGCGTGCCGGCGGGCGTGCTGAACCTGATCACCGCGTCGCGCGATCACGCGGTCGCCACCGTCGCCGACTGGCTGCACGATGCGCGCGTGCGCAAAATCACCTTCACCGGATCGACGCCGGTCGGCAAGTATCTCGCGCGCGAATCGGCGGAAACGCTCAAGAAGCTTTCGCTGGAACTGGGCGGCAATGCGCCCTTCATCGTGTTCGACGACGCGGATCTCGACGCCGCCGTCACCGGCCTGCTCGCGGCGAAATTCCGCAATGGCGGTCAGACCTGCGTGTGTCCGAATCGCGTGTACGTGCAAGCGGGTGTGTACGAGCGCTTTGCCGGCATGCTGGCCGAGCGTGTCGGTGCGCTGAAGGTCGCGCCCGCCACCGATCCCGCCGCGCAGATCGGACCGATGATCAACACGCGCGCGCTCGACAAGATCGCCCGCCACGTCGACGACGCGGTATCCCACGGCGCGCGCGTGCTGACCGGCGGCAAGCGCCTGCCCGAACTGGGCGCGCACTATTACGCGCCCACCGTGCTCGCCGACGCCACCGCGGACATGCAGTTGAACTGCGAAGAAACCTTCGGACCGATCGTGCCGCTGTTCCGTTTCGAAGACGAAGCGCAAGCCGTTCAGGCCGCCAACGACACGCCGTTCGGCCTCGCCGCGTATTTCTACAGCGAAAGCGTGAAACGCATCGACCGCGTGTCGCGCGCGCTCGAGGCTGGCATCGTCGGCATCAATGAAGGCGCGGTGGCGAGCGAGGCTGCGCCGTTCGGCGGCGTCAAGGAATCGGGCTACGGACGCGAGGGCTCGAAATATGGTCTGGACGACTATCTGTCGATCAAGTACCTCTGTCAGGGCAATCTCGAATGAGCACGGACATGAGCACGGATATGAGCACTGCGGCCTATCCCATCGAGGTCGAATTCCCGGACATTTCGGCGCATGAACACTCGTCGTCCGGCATAGCCTACGTCCATACGTTCGACTCGGGCGTGCCCGGAGCGCATGTGATGATCAACGCGCTGACGCACGGCAACGAGGTATGCGGCGCGATCGTCGTGGACGAATTGCTGCGCCGTGGCCTGAGGCCACGGCGCGGACGCCTGACGCTGGCCTTCGCGAACGTCGCCGCGTATCGCAGCTTCGATTCCGCGAGGCCCGACGCGGCCCGCTTCGTCGATCAGGACTTCAATCGCGTGTGGACCGCCGCGGTGCTCGACGATACGTCACGTACATCCAGCGAACTGGCCCGCGCGCGGCAAATGAGACCGGTGCTCGACAGCGTCGACGCCCTGCTCGATCTTCATTCGATGCATGAGAAAAGCGCGCCGCTGATCGTGTCGGGACCGTTGCAGAAGGGGATTGATCTCGCAGTGCAGCTCGGCACGCCAGCGACGGTGATCTGCGACGAAGGTCATCCGGAAGGCCGCCGGATGCGCGACTACGAAGGCTTCGGTGATCCGGACAGTCCGAAAAACGCGCTGCTGATCGAATGCGGCCAGCACTGGGAGCAGAGCGCGGTTGCGGTCGCGCGCGACACGACCGCGCGCTTTCTGCTGCTGGCGGGCGTGGTCGACGAAACGGATCTGCCGGCCGGCTGGATTGCTCCGCTGCCGGCCAGTCAACACGTCGTGCGCGTCACGCAACCGGTGGTGGCCGAGAGCATGGATTTTCGCTTTGCGGCGCCCTACACCGGGCTGGAAATTCTTCCGCAGGCCGGCGCCGTGATCGGCTGGTCGAACGGCGAACCCGTGCTCACGCCGTACGACAACTGCATGCTCGTGATGCCGTCGCTGCGGCAACTGCGTCCGGGCGTCACCGTCGTGCGGCTGGGCAAGGTCGAACAAACCATCGCAACCGGCCAGTGAGCCGGCTCCCGCACATTCAAAGGCAACGTGAGCATGAAGGTTCAACACATCAAACAAAGCGTGAATCTGCCGAACCTCGAGGATTGGGGCACGGCCGGACTGCCAGGCACGACGCCGATTCAGGTGTCGGGCGTGCAGCGCGTGATCAAGGGCAGCGAATCCATCGACACCGGTATTTTCGAGTGCACGGCGGGCACCTACCCCCGTTCAGTGAAGCAGGCCGAAGTGATGCACTTTCTGGCGGGTCGCGGACGCTTCACGCCGGACAACGAAGAGACCGTGCATTTCGAAAGTGGCGACACGTTGTTCTTCGAAGCCAACACGGAAGGGCTTTGGGAAGTCGAAGAGACCATGCGCAAGGTCTATGTGATTTTCTGAAACCGTTGCTGCGCGGCCGTACGCTCTGCTGCGCACGGCCGCGCCCGCTTTACCTTGCTCTTCGTGACTAGCCCAGAAATTCAAGCAGATCGGCATTCACCTTATCCGCCTCGACCGTGCACATACCGTGCTGGCCACCGGGATAGACCTTGAGTGTCGCGTTCTTCACGATCGTTGCCGTCTTGCGGCCCGCCGCATCGATCGGCACGATCTGGTCGTCGTCGCCGTGCAGCACCAGCGTCGGCACGTCGATCTTCTTCAGATCCTCCGTGTAGTCGACTTCCGAAAACTGCTTGATGCAGTCGTATAGCCCCTTGATCGAGCCGGCCATGCCCTGGGCCCAGAACGAATCGATCACGCCTTGCGACACCTTCGCATTCGGACGGTTGTAGCCGTAGAACGGCAGCGCCAGGTCCTTGAAAAACTGCGAGCGATCATCAACGACACCTTTGCGGATACCGTCGAACACCTCGATCGGCAAGCCGCCGGGATTCGCCTCGGTCTTGAGCATCAGCGGCGGCACTGCGCCGATCAGCACGGCCTGCGCAACGCGCTTCGTGCCGTGGCGGCCAATGTAGTGCGCGGCTTCGCCGCCACCGGTCGAATGGCCGACCAGCGTCGCGTCCTGCAGGTCGAGGTGTTCGATCAGCGCGGCCAGATCGTCCGCGTAGGTATCCATGTCGTTGCCATCCCACGGCTGACTCGAACGGCCATGCCCGCGCCGGTCGTGCGCGATCACCCGAAAACCCTTGTGGCCAAGGAACAACATCTGCGCATCCCAGGCGTCCGCGGACAATGGCCAGCCATGCGAGAAGACAACCGGACGGCCGCTGCCCCAGTCCTTGTAGAAAATCTGCGTACCGTCTTTCGTGGTGATCGTGCTCATCTGTCAACTCCTGTTGGGCTGAAGTCTGCCGATGCCGGCAGGTGGATGAAGCGGGACTCGATGCGGCCGTTCGATGTTCGGGCCGCACGCTCATACAAGCTTGACACCGCATGTACACATTTTTTGTGACGCGGTGGCTAAGCACCGAAGCGGTTCGTGTGGTGTTCGGAAATGGCTATTCGAATGGCGGCGCCGTGACCGTTTCAATGGACGTTTCAGGGCGTATTTCAGCCGCCGGCTAGCTGCTTGCATGGTAGGAGCAAACCATCCCATCGGCTAGCCGACAGACTGATACAAAGTCCGCTTTGACGGAGTTATTGTCTTGCCAAGGCGAACCGGCTCAGTCGATTCATAGCGGCCCTCCTTCAGCCATCCTCCCGACGTTCGATTCCCGGCCTTGTCATGTCTCCAATGCTGCCGGTCTTCGCTGATCCGCAGCAAAAACCGGCAGCGGTTCCTCAGAGCCGGTCGGACACCGGCTTGCGGGTTAATAACATATTTGTTACTATGGATATCAATGGCATTTCTGATCGACTTCTACAACGAAAAAGTCAAAGTGAACGTTGCCTCATTGCCGAAAACGTTGCTGGCGCGCTTTCTCGCGCTGGCCGATCGGATGGAGCAATACGGTCCGAATCTCGGCGAGCCGCACACCGCGTCGATGGGCGGCGGTTTGTTCGAGATGCATCTGAAAGGCGCCGAGGGCATTGCCAGAGTGTTCTACTGCGCGATAGCGGAACGCAAGATCGTCATGCTTCACTGCTTCTTGAAGAAGTCGCAACAAACGCCGCGCAATGAGCTGGACGTAGCGCGCAAAAGACTGCAGGTGATTAAAAATGGCAACCTATAAGGCAATGCGTGAACGGGCACTGGCGGACCCGGAGGTACGCGCCGAATACGAGCGGCTGAACCGCGAAGAATTTGCGCTGCTCGATCAGATGCTGGCAGCGCGGCGCGATGCCGGTCTGACTCAGGCACAGGTCGCCGAACGCATGGGCACGAAGGCGCCCGCCATCACCCGGCTTGAACGGGCGCTCGCATCGGGGCAGCACTCGCCTTCCATCGACACGTTGCGCAGGTACGCGGCCGCATGCGGCAAGCAACTGTTTATCTCGATCGCGTAGCCGGCGCACGCCACGATGAAACACCAGTTCATCTGTGGGCCGACGGGCGCGAACTACGTTGTTGCAGCGCGGTCGATTGACGCAGTTGTCACTTCAAGCGGTGTGAACGAGCGCAAGCGCGTATTCATGAAAACTTGATACCCATCAATGCTTTAGCGTCTCGAAAATCTGATTCGGCACAAAACAACGCGGTTTTTTGACGCACGTCGCGCCGCAGCAAAAAGTTCCGCCATCCCCTACTCTTGCGTCATCTGCCAAGCGCAGTGCGCACCGACAACGGTCGACGCGCGTAGTCCGCTCCCGGGCATCACGCAACCTCACGCTCATGAACTCCGCACTCACGGCATTCGACCTCGCCCGCATCCAGTTTGCGTTCACCGTTTCGTTTCACATCGTTTTTCCGGCACTGAGCATCGGCCTCGCCAGCTTCATCGCCGTGCTCGAATGGCGCTGGCTCAAAACCGGCAAGGCGTACTACAAAGATCTTTGCCTGTTCTGGTCGAAGATCTTCGCAGTCGCCTTCGGCATGGGTGTCGTCTCCGGCGTGGTGATGAGCTATCAGTTCGGCACCAACTGGTCGGGCTTCTCCAGTTTTGCCGGTCCCGTCACCGGACCGCTTCTGATGTACGAAGTGATGACGGCGTTCTTCCTCGAAGCGGGCTTCCTCGGCATCATGCTGTTCGGCTGGCAGCGCGTGAGTCCGCGCGCTCACTTCGGCGCGACGCTGATGGTGGCGATCGGCACACTGATCTCGACCTTCTGGATCCTCGCCTCGAATAGCTGGATGCAGACGCCGCAAGGCTTCGAAGTCGTGAACGGCCGCGTCGTGCCGCTCGACTGGTTCAAGATCGTCTTCAATCCGTCGTTCCCGTACCGGCTCGCGCACATGGCGCTGGCGGCGTTCATCGTCGCGGGGCTGGTGGTGTCGGCGGTGGGCGCATGGCATCTATTGCGAGGGCGGCGCGATCCGGCCGTCAAGAAGATGTTCTCGATGGCGCTCTGGCTGCTGCTGATCCTCACGCCGATCCAGGCGTTCGTCGGCGATCAGCACGGTTTGAACACGCGCGAATATCAGCCGGCCAAGATCGCCGCGATCGAAGGTCTGTGGGAAACCGAGAAAGGCGGCACCGCGCTGAATCTGTTCGGCATCCCGGACATGCAGGCGGAAACCACACGCTATGCGGTGTCGGTTCCGCATCTCGGCAGCCTGATCCTCACCCATAGCTGGGACGGCGAGATTCGCGGCCTGAAGGAATTCCCGCCGCAAGACCGGCCGAACTCGACGGTGGTGTTCTGGAGCTTCCGCATCATGGCCGGGCTCGGCGTGCTGATGATCCTGATGTCGGTAACCGCGTGGGCATTGCGCCGCGGCGACAGACTGTTCGAAGCGAAGTGGTTCCAGCGGCTCGCCATCGCGATGGGCCCGACCGGCTTCATCACGCTGCTGGCCGGCTGGGTCACCACGGAGGCAGGCCGTCAGCCGTGGGTGGTGTACGGCGTGATGCGCACGTCGCAGGCGGTGTCGCCGCTCACCACGCAACAGGTCGGCATCTCGCTGATGGCGTTCGTGCTCGTCTACTTCCTGGTGTTCGGCACCGGCATCTACTACATGCTCAAGCTGATGCGCTCGGGTCCGGCACTGCCGGGACAGACGCCGCACGGCGTGCCGGAGCACTCGCCGGATGGGACCGCACGCCGCCCGCTGTCGGCCGCCGATCAGCTGATCGATGTCGCCTGACCGTAACGGCTTCACTACCCGCTTCACTACCTGCTTCACTACCCGCTGACGAGATAAAAAATGGACGTAACCGTGGTGTGGGCCGCGATCATCGCGCTGGGCCTGTTCATGTATGTGGTGCTCGACGGCTTCGATCTGGGCATCGGCATCGTATTTCCGTTCTTCCCCGATGAAAAGGAACGCGACCTGATGATGAACACGGTCGCGCCCGTGTGGGACGGCAACGAAACCTGGCTGGTGCTCGGCGGCGCGGGTCTGTTCGCGGTGTTCCCGGCGGTGTATTCGACGGTGCTGTCCGCGCTCTATCTGCCGCTGATCTTCATGCTCGCGTGCCTGATCTTTCGCGGCGTGTCGTTCGAGATTCGCGCCAAGGCCAAGCGCACGAAGCATATGTGGGATCTGGCGTTCATCGGCGGCTCGGCGGGCGCGGCGTTCTTCCAGGGCATCGTGCTGGGCGCCTTCCTGCAAGGCATTCCGGTAGTCGACGGCGCCTATGCCGGCGACGCCTTCGGCTGGCTCACGCCGTTCAGCCTGCTGACGGGTCTCGGCCTACTCGTCACCTATGCGCTGCTCGGCTGCTGCTGGCTGGTGGCGAAAACCGAAGGCGATCTGCAACGCCGCCTGCATCGCGTGGTGTGGCCGCTGACGATCGTGCTGCTCGGGTTCATCGCGATAGTCAGCCTGTGGACGCCGCTGCAAGATCCGAACATCGCGCAACGCTGGTTCGACGACGGCCTCTTCTACCGCCTGCTGCCGGTGCCGTTCCTCGTGGCCATCTGCGCGTTCTTCATGCATCGCGCGGTGCGTGAACGGCATCACAACACGCCGTTCGTGCTGGCACTGACGCTGGTGCTGCTGGGCTACGCCGGGCTGCTGGTGAGCCTGTGGCCGTATGCGATTCCGTCGAGCATGACGCTCTGGCAAGCGGCCGCGCCGCGTTCGAGCCAGATGTTCACGCTGGTCGGCGCGGCGGTGATTCTGCCGATCATCATCGGCTATACGACGATGGGTTATTGGGTATTTCGCGGCAAGGTGCGTCATGGCGACCAACATCACTATCACTAAGCAGGCGGGCGGCCATGCCGCTCGCCCATCTTCGCGCAAACTGCCCGGCTGGCTGTGGTTCATTGCGCTGTGGTGCTTCGGCGTGGCCTCGGCGATGTCGCTCGGTTTCGCATTCAAGCTTCTGATGAACGCGACCTTATTCGCCGTCAGGTAGATGCCTGTTTTGTGCGATTTCATCCGGTCTACATACCCTTCGGGATCCTGTGTGTGGACGGCTTCAAAAAAGGAGTGTGCGGCTCGTCTACCTAGCAAGCCGGAACCTACGCGCGGGAGACCTACCTTACCCAGAACGCTGGTCCATCGAACCAGCCGGCGATCGTTCAGAGAATCACTGAGAGTCATTGAGAGTCAGTTGAGCGGCAACCCGCAAGGCGCGCCGTGTCACCGATCGGCATATGATCGCGGGGTAGCAGGCGATGACGCGATGCACAGGGAGCGGCCTCCGCCTTCAAGGAGGCTCGCAGCAAAGAAAGCGCCACGGGCCGCGGCATGACGGGAAGCATGACCCGGCGTGCCGCGGACTGACGGCCGGGGGTGCGACGGGGGTCGCACCATTTGCGCCGGCAGCCGGGCGGACACTTTCGCTGGCGAAGCGGCAAAATAGAAGTACAACGAGCAGTACGACGGTGGTAGTCAACAACGCGCAGGCCCGACTCGCGGAGACATCATGAAGTTTCTTGTGGCCGACGACCATGAACTGATCCGGCAAGGCGTGAAGGGGCTGCTGCGCGGGCTCGATCCCGACGCCCAGTTCGACGAGGCCGACAGCTGGGAAACCCTCGCCGCCGCGGCGCGTCCCGACGCGGATCACGATCTGGCGATCGTCGATCTGCATATGCCGGGCATGAGCGGCGCGTCATCGCTGGAATTGCTGCTGAAGGCGAACCCCGCGTTGCCGGTGGTCGTGCTCTCCGCCGAAGAATCGCCCGACGAGATGCGCGCAGTGCTGGCGGCCGGCGCACTCGGCTTCGTGCCGAAGCGGCAGCCTGCCAGCGTCATGCTCAAGGCCATCGAACTGGTGTTGTCGGGCGGCGCCTATGTGCCGATGGAAGCGCTCAGCCTGCTAGGTTCGCGCGACGCGCAAGCCGCGCCGGTGCATGCTGAAGCGTCCGCCGAGGCGTCGGCTCAGGCGTGCGGCCATGCCGGCGCCGCGCTGACCGAACCCATCGCGCAGATCCAGGCGTTGCAGCCGCATCAGCAGCATCTGCTGGAGAATCTGTCGCCAAGGCAGCAGGACATCATGCGGCTCGTTCATCGCGGCTGGACCAACAAGATGATCGCGCGTGAGCTGGGTGTCGCCGAAGGGACGGTCAAAGTGCATCTGTCAGTGATTTTCCGGGCGCTCGGCGTGCACAACCGCTCGACGGCGATCGCCGTGATCAACGGCTGGCTGGAAGCCGGCAAAACCCTGTAGCGTTCGCTCAGACACAGGCGGCGTGCGCGCCGCCTACTGTTGCGACTCGCTTTGAGATTGGCTCTGCATCTGGTTGCGTAGCGGGATCTGCGGCTTGGTCTGCAGTGAATTCTGCGGCTCGCGCCCCACTTCGTTCCCTTCATTACTTTCGTTCAGCTCGCTCTGCGCTCTCCGCGGTTCGCCCGCGCGCCGCTCGACGGCGGCCGCTGCCCGCCCTTTATCCAGATCCGCCTGCTGCCACAGCATTTCCAGCGTGCGCCGCAAACGCGCCGGCGTAACCGGCTTGTGCAGCACCGGAATCCCCTGCAAGGCCAGCGCCGCCAGTTCCGCCGACGCCATATCGCCGGTAATCAGCAGCGTCACCACGCCGTCATGGCCCGTTTGCGCGAGCACGTTGCGCACGGCAGTCAGCGCCTGCGCGCCGGTTCGATGGTTCGCCAACTGGTAGTCGCATAACACGGCATCCGGCACGAAGCCGTCGCCGAGCGCCTCGAGCGCGTCGATTTCGTGGCGTGCGCCGCGCACGCTGCAGCCCCAGCGCGCCAACAGGCTGGCGAGGCCTTCGAGAATCGACGGGTCGTCGTCAATGCACAGCACGCGCCGCCCTTGCGCCGACGGGCCGCCCGTCACCGCTTCGTTCAGGCTCGCGACAATCCCGCCGGCGTCGCCCGCCTGCACCGGAAAGCGGAACACCGAACCGCGGCCCGGCGCCGAGCGCACCTGCAATTCGCCGCCGAGCAAACCGACCAGCCGCTTCACGGTAGGCAGGCCGAGGCCATGCCCCTGGCGCGCGTCGCGCTGCGGATTGGCGACCTGATAGAACTCCTCGAAAATGCGCTCATGCTCTTCGGCCGGGATGCCGATGCCCGAATCGCGCACCTCGATATAGCCTCCCGAACGCTGCCCCGCGCGGCGCAAGCCCACCCAGATCGCGCCTTCCTCGGTATAGCGCACTGCGTTCGAGAGCAGGTTGCTCAGCACGCGTTCGAGCAGCACCGGATCGTCGTGAACGACCATCGCGGTCGGCGCGATCCGCAGTGCCAGCCCTTTGGCCGCCGCCTGCGGCCGGTACTGGCTGCCGACCCGCTCGAACAGTTCGGAGAGCCGGAAATGCAGGCGGATCACCTGGGTCACGCCGCTTTCGAGCCGCGCCAGATCGAGCACCTGATTGAACAACTGGTTCAGCGCCTCGACGTTATAGACGATGTGCTCGGCGGTCTTCGCATGCTGCAGGGGCGTCGCCGCCGCGTCGTTGAGCGAGGCCGCCAGCAGGCCGATCGCATGCAGCGGCTGGCGCAGATCGTGGCTCGCGGCGGCAAAAAAGCGCGTTTTGGCAAGGCTGGCTTCTTCGGCGACACGCTTTTGCGCGGCCAGCGACTCCGCCAGATATTGCTGATCCACCCGCGCCTGCACGACGCGCTGGAACAGCTTGCGGTAACTCAGCGCATAGACGTTGATCGCGCAGAAAAAAAACGCGAGGACAATCGCGAGAATCGTGCGGTCGAACGTATGGGTGCCGAAATGCAGCACGATCGACGGCAATAGCAGGAACGGAATCGCGGTCGAAAAATTCAGCAGATCGAAACCGTTCGACATGAACACGCCCGCCGCCAGGGTGACCAGCATCACGGTATGCAGCAGCGGCAGATCGGTTTGGGGACTCTGGAACGCGAACCAGATCGCGACGCCCGGCGCGCTGTACAAAAGCATGCCGCGCAATGCGTGCAGGTAGATCCACGCTCGCGGCGTGACGAGGTCCGGGTAACGGCGATTGCAGATCCATAGCGCGAGGCTGCCGCAATTGGCCGCCGCGTAGAACCCGAAGCACGCAATGAACAGCGGCGGCGACGGGATATTCGGCCAGTAGATCGCTACCAGTACGGCAATCGAAAACCAGTGTGAAAAGAATGCGATCGGGTCCTGGGCGTACAGCACGCGCACCAGGTCTTCGTCGATCGCACGCTGCATAGGGTCGGCCCGCATCCTGCGGTCTCCTTTGTCGATCGGAGTTTGTCGGCCGGAGTTAGTGCTTTAGCTGTCGGCCGGAGTTAGTGCTTTAGCACTTACTCCGGGCCCATGCAAAGCCCTTACTCCGACCGACAGCAGAGCACTTACTCCGGTCCCATGCACCGCATCGTGCACGGCAAGCTCGATGGCTTAGCGCGAGGGGTCAGCGAAACAGAGGTCGCGGGCCGGGCGCGCTGCGCAAAAGGTACTGCATTGTTCTGCTGCGCCGCTGCAGCATTCTGGTGCGGCGCACGGTTCTTTTTCACGGTGAGGCGGACGACGAAACGCGCGGCGGGCCGGATGAAGGGCCGGAGGCGGGTCAACTGGCGAATCGAACAGCGAGCCGGACAGCGAACCGAACAGCGAACCAAATCGCGAACCGAATGGCGAACCGAACAGCGCGTCGGATGGTTTACCCGGCAGTTTACCCATCAGCTACCACTTAATCCATATAGGCGAAGCCGTCGCCGGAAACCATACTGCCTTCACATTCCAGCGCGGCTTCAAATCCTCAAACACCCTTCCCCGCCCGCAGTTCAGGCTCACCGCGCTCTTTGCCTTACCCCTTATGGAGGCTTTCATGGGCGCAGTTCCGAGCCACGAGTTCGTCCGCAATCTCGAAGATGCAATTCTGCCCGACCTGTGGCGCCGGCGTACCCAGCTATCGTCCGACGAAATGGTGTCGATGGTCGAGCTGGTCAGGCGGGCGCTGCGGACCTATCACCCGCTCGAATTGCAGGCGCTCGGCGAAGACAAGGAGGAGCTGGTTGCACAGTTCATCTACGCGAAGGTGCTGCGCCTCGCGCCCGGCCACACGGAAACCAACGCCTGCGCCGACAGCGCGCCGTCCAACAGCTACGCACTGTGCGCGTATTTTCGCCGCTATCTGATCGACTGCCTGCGCAGCGCCGGCCATCAGCGCAACGTGTCGATGGAAAACGAAGGCATGGCGCAGGAAATCGATCTGCACGCGCAAGCGCTGGAAGACCCGGTCGAAAGCGTGTTGTTGCAGTACGGCCTCGACGAACAGTGCGTGCGGCTCGCGGCGCGTACATTTATCGAAAACCTCGACGAACCCGAGCGCATCGTGCTGGCCGGCAGCCTCGGCTGGTGCTCGGAAGGCAAAGGCGGTCTGTCGGCAGTTGCGGCTCAGCATCGGGTGCCCTCCTATCACTATCGCGCCGTCAAGCTCGGCGTCACCATGAAAAAGACGGCCAATGCCAGCGATTTTTCCAACACCAAGATCGGCCGCTGGCTCACCGACGTGCTCGGCATCGAGATCGAGCTCGACAATCGCGCGGCGATTCTGCTCGCCCTGAACCTGCTCGCCGCCGAATCGAGCGACAGCGAAATGAATGAAGCGGCCGCCTAATTGCGCGGATCTGACCGGCCCTCGCCTGTCCTGAGCGCGCCGCAAGCAACGGAAGCGGCCCTGGCGGCAGAAGCAACGCAATCAACGCCCAAAACGCCAATAACGCAAACGACGCAAGCGCGGCGCGCGTACAGCCCCCGCGCCGCATACGATGCGCCTTTTTTTGTCGCTGCGCACCGCCTACGATAAAAAACCAGCGGCCGCGCACCGTCTTTCTTCCGAACCCCGGGCTCCCCCACCGGGCATCCAACTCCTGACGAGGTGGTCGTGATGAATCGCTTATCGAGCGCTATGACGGCGCGCAAGTCGCATTACGATGTCGTGGTCGTGGGTTCGGGCTACGGCGGCGCGATTGCCGCCAGCCGCATGGCTCGCGCCGGCCGCGAGGTGTGCGTGCTGGAACGCGGCCGGGAGTTCATGGCCGGCGAATTTCCGCGCACGCCGCTCGAAGGCGCCGCTCAGGTGCAATACAACACCAGCCTCGCGCATATCGGCTCACCGCTCGCGCTGCTCGAAGTGCACGTGAATTCGGAGGTGAACGCGGTCGTCGGCTGCGGGCTGGGCGGCACCTCGCTGATCAATGCGAACGTCGCGCTCGAAGCCGATCCGCGGCTGTGGGACGATCCACGCTGGCCAGCCGCGTTGCGCGCCGACAAGGCGGGCCGCGACACCGGCTACACGCTGGCCCGCGCGATGCTGCAACCGTCGCCGGTGCCCGGCGATTTTCCGCCGCTGCCGAAACTGCAGGCGCTCGAACAATCGGCGCAAGCGCTCGGTATGCAGGACCGCTTCTATCGGCCGCCGATCACCGTCACCTTCAAGACCGGCAAGAACGCGGCAGGCGTCGACCAGAACCGCTGCGTCGGCTGTGGCGATTGCAATTCCGGCTGCAACTACGGCGCGAAGAATTCGACCCACATGAACTATCTGCCGGATGCCGTCGCGCACGGCGCGCAGATTTTCACGGGCGCCGCGGTGCATTCGGTGGTGCGCGACGAGGACACGCAGAAATGGATCGTGCGCTTCCAGCTGGTGAGTCTCGGCCGCGAGAGCTATGGCGCGCCGGATCTGTTCGTGAGCGCCGATATCGTGATCGTGGCGGCCGGCACCATCGGTTCCACCGCGCTCCTGTTGCGCTCGGCCAAGGCCGGGTTGCCGGTGTCGAAACAACTCGGCGAACACTTCACCGGTAACGGCGACGTACTCGCCTTTGCATACAACACCGACGAGGCGATCAATGGCGTCGGCTGGGGCGCGCACGAGCCGGGCGAGATTGCGCCGGTCGGGCCGACCATCACCGGCATCATCGACCATCGCAACACGGACAACGTGAAAGACGGCTTCGTGATCGAAGAAGGCTCGCTCGCCGGGCCGATCGGCGAGGCGATGATCGGCCTGCTCGGCGGCGCCGCGCCTCTCGAAGGCGTGGACATTCCCGCGTCGCGGCCGGCGGGCGAACTGCTCGACGCGCCCGCGCGCGTGATCGAGAGCATTCTGCGCGGGCCGTATCATGGCGCGCTCAACCACACGCAGACCTACCTCGTGATGGCGCATGACGACGAAAGCGGCCAGATCCGCGTGGACGACAAAGGCAGCCCGCGCATCCATTGGCCGAACGCCGGCAAGCAGCCGATCTTCGAAACGGTCGAGCGGACCCTGATCGATGCGACAGCGCCGCTCGGCGGCGAATTCCTGCGCAATCCGATTTCCGCCGATAGGATCGGCAACCGCGTCGTCACCGTGCATCCGCTCGGCGGCTGTGGCATGGGCGAAGACGCGGAGCACGGCGTGGTCGATCACGCGGGCCGTGTGTTCAGCGGCGACGCGGGCAAGGCGGTGCACGAAGGCCTGTATGTGATGGACGGCGCGGTGATGCCGATGTCGCTCGGCGTCAATCCGCTGCTGACGATCTCCGCGCTCGCGGAACGCAATTGCGCGCTGCTCGCGGCGGCGCACGACTGGCACATCGACTACGAGTCGAAAGGCGACGCCGACACACCGCCGCCCAGCAAAATCGGCTTGCGTTTCACCGAAACGATGGTCGGCACCTATACGCCGGCGGTCGCGGGCGACGCAGTCGCGACGAGTCCGATCCAGTTCACGCTGACCGTCGAATCGGACGATCTGGCCGACATGCTGGACAATCCGCAACACGAGGCGCGCACGGCCGGCACGCTGACCTGCCCCGCGCTCTCCGCGCAACCGATGACGATCAGCGACGGCACGTTCAACCTTTTCGTCGCCGATCAAGCGGATGTGGATCAGCGTGACATGAACTATCGCATGACGCTCGCTTCCACCGAAGGCAAGACGTACTACCTCAGCGGGCGAAAGATCATCACGCGCACGTCGCTGCTCAATCTGTGGGAACAGACCAACACGCTATTCGCCGAGCTTCGCGAGTCGCCGCAAGCCGATGCGCCGCTGCTCGGCAAAGCGACGCTGATCATCACGCCGGAAAATTTCCTCAAGCAGCAGCGCACGCTGGAAGTCACCAACACGCCAGACCTGGCTACGCGCCTCGAATGGACCTTGAAGTTCGGCAAGTTTTTTGCGGGCGTGCTGTTCACGGAATATGGCGGCGTGGCCGCGCCGTTGCAGTTCGTCGACCCGAAGATGTCACCGCGCCTGAAACGGGCGCTGCGTGCGCCGGCGCCGCAAGTCTTCTTTTTCGAAACGCCCGACAAGACGCAACTGAGGCTCACCCGCTACGTCGACAGCGCCAACCAAGCGGCGCGTCCGGTGCTGCTGATCCACGGCTCGGGCGTGTCGAGCCGAATCTATTCCACCGATCTGATCGCGACCAACCTGGTCGAATATCTCTGCGCGGCCGGCTACGACGTGTGGCTCGTCGATCTGCGCGTCAGCATCGAAATGCCGAGCGTGCTGGTGCCGACCAACGTGGACAAGGTCGCTCGCGAGGACATTCCGGCCGCGGTCGCGAAAGTGCGGGAGCTCACCGGCGCGCCAAAAATCCAGGCGCTCGGTCACTGCATGGGCGGGCTGGCCCTGAGCATGTCGTTGCTGTACGGCCTCGATGGCGTGCGCTCGGCGGTCATCTCGCAAGTCTCGGCGCATCCGGTGCCGGGCACGCTGGAACGCATCAAGGCCGGCCTGCACATACCGGACATCATGGAGCATCTCGGCGTGCTCGACCTGAGCGCGTACACGCAGCACGAGAAGTGGCCCCACAACCTGCTCGATGAAGCGTTGCGGCTCTACCCGCTGAACCACAAACAGGGCTGCGGCAACCCCATCTGTCACCGCGCGACATTCCTCTACGGCCTGCTCTACGAACACGAAAAGCTGAACGAAACCCTTCATTCGAATTTGCAGGAACTGCTCGGCGTGCATGACGTCGAGGTGTTCAAGCATCTGGCCACCATGGTGCGGGCGGGCAAGGTTGTCGATGCCGCCGGGAAAGACGTCTACCTGGGGGGGATGAACGGCATGAAGGGGCTCGAGGGCATGCGCCTGCCGATCGGTTTCATCCACGGCGATAAAAACGAAACCTATTTGCCGAAGAGCACCCAGCTCACCTACGACATGCTGGTCGAGCGTTTCCCCGAGCAGCCTTATGAACGGCACGTGATTCCCGGCTATGGGCACATCGACTGCATCTTCGGCAAGAACGCGGCAGTGGATGTCTATCCGGTGATCGGGAGGTATCTCGATGCGCACTGACGGCTGAGCGGAAAACCGCGCATAACGCCCCGCTGCTCAGAACAGCTTGCCTGGGTTCAGGATGCCGTGCGGATCCAGCGCATGCTTGATCGCGGCCATCGCGGCCAACTCGGCAGGCGAACGCGAGATCGGCAGGAACTCACGCTTGAGCAAACCGATCCCGTGTTCCGCCGACACCGATCCGTTGAGCGGCCCGAGCATGTCGTAGACGAACGCGTACACCGCGTGATGATCGACGCCCGGTATCGAACGACCGTCGACGGTCACGTGCAGATTCGAATCGCCGATATGGCCGAAGAAATATGACTCGTTACCCGGCCAGCGCCGATCGAGCGCCGCGCGGC
The DNA here is from genome assembly GCF_003353175.1 of Paraburkholderia lacunae. Lineage (GTDB taxonomy): Bacteria > Pseudomonadota > Gammaproteobacteria > Burkholderiales > Burkholderiaceae > Paraburkholderia > Paraburkholderia lacunae. The sequence goes on from NZ_QHKS01000029.1 coordinate 28,230, forward strand.
AGCGGTCGACGAATGCGCCGATCTCGCCGATCGGCAAGCTCACATCGAAGTTGACCGGATCGAGCCGCACCGGAAACTCCGCGGTGCATTCGCGAATCGCCCATAAGGCCCGCACGTCGGCGACCGATTGCGCGATCACGGCGTCGCGGATCGCCTGCGCGTCGAGCGCTTCGGTCAGCGCAGCGGAGAAGCGTTCGCCGTCGTCGCCGGCATCGAAGCTCGCGTGTTCGATCAGTGCGTAGAGCGGGTAGGCGTTCGCGAACGGCGAGCGCGCGCCAGTCAGCTTCACGCCGAAATCGTAGAAGTCCGGCCACATGATCTCGAACGCGCCGATGTCGTTGCCAAAGCGCGCCGACAAGCGGCGCAGCAGGTTCACCGCGGCCTCGTAACCGCCGAGCGCGACCAGCGCCGTGTGGCGTGCCGCGCGTGGCGGCTGCAAGCGCAACACCGCGCGTGTAATCACGCCGAGCGTGCCTTCCGAACCGATGAACCAGTGTTTGAGGTCGTAGCCGGTGTTGTTCTTGACCATCTTGCCGAGCGAGCTCAGCACGTCGCCGTTCGCCAGCACGACTTCCAATCCAAGCACCTGGTCGCGCGCGGTACCCGACTGGATCACACGATTGCCGCCCGCATTGGTGGCGAGATTGCCGCCGATCTGGCACGAGCCGCGCGCGCCGAGATCGAGCGCGAGTTCGAAGCCTGCCTCAGCGGCGGCTTCCTGCGCGGTTTGCAAGGTGGTGCCGGCGCGCACCGTCAAAGTGGCCGAGGCAGCGTCGATTTCTTCGACACCGCTTAAACGCTCGAGCGACAACGCGATATCCGTGGCGCGCGCGATCGCGCCGCCGGCGAGCCCGGTCATGCCGCCCTGCGGCACCACAGGCTGATGCGCTGCATGGCAGATGGCCAGCGCGCGCGAGACTTCTTCAGTGCTGCGCGGCAGGAGCAACGCGGCGGGGCGTGTCGGATCGTGACGCGTCCAGTCGGTCATCGCGCGTTCGCCGATCTGTTCGCCGACGCGCACCGCGTCGTCACCCAGCACGGCGCGCAGTGCATCGAGCGTCGCGGCAAGCGGCGCGGCGTGGTTGTCCGTCATGCGGTGGTTCCTGCAGTGGTTCCTGCAGTGGTTCCTGCAGTGGTTCCTGCTGTGGTGCTCTGAGCCGCCTTCTTCCGGTAGCCCATCGAATCGTTGATGCGCCCGAGGATGTAGTCGCCCGCAGCGACCGGCTGGTACTTGAGGTCGCCCTCGCTGGTACCGAGTTCGCGCGGATCGACAGTCGCACCGTAGGTCGGATCATAGAACGTCGCGATCGAATAACGCTCGCGCCCCGACGCATTGATCACGCGATGCAGCGTCGAACGAAAGCGGTCGTTGGTCCAGCGCGCCAGCAGATCACCGACGTTCACGACGAAGCTGCCTTCGATCGGCGGCGCATCGATCCACGTATCGTTGGCGATTTCGCGCACCTGCAAGCCACCCACCCGATCCTGCCACAACAACGTGATGCAGCCGTAGTCCGTATGCGGCGCGACGCCGAACTGATCCGCGTCCGATTGGGGCGGCTGCGGCGGATAGTAGACCATCTGCGTGCGCTGCATCCGCTTCGTATAGCGCGGCACAAAGAAATGCTCGTCGCAGCCGAGGCTCACCGCCACCGCCCGCAGCAGATCGGCGCCGCATGCCGCCACCGCTTCGTAATAGCCGTAGAGCGCGGGACGCAACTCGGGCATGAAGTCCGGCCAGTTGTTCGGCCCGCGCAGCGCCTGGCCGGCGAGCACGTCGGAATCATCCTCCGGCAACTCCAGGCCGATGCTGAAGAACTCCTTGTAGTCGGGGCGTTTCGCCTGATACATGGTCGCGTCGCCGAGTGCGTTGAAACCGCGATGCCGTTGATTCACCGCCGCGCGCCGTTTGGTCTCCACCGGAAACGCGAAGAACTTGCGCGCCGCCTGTTCGGCTGCATCGATCGACGCTTGCGGCACGCCGTGATTGACGATGTAGAAGAAGCCGATCGTCGTGCACGCTTCGCGGATTTCGCGGGCGACGCGCTGCAAAGCTTGCGGATCGCCGGCACGCACGCCGGCGAGATCGATGAGCGGAATACGGGTCACGGGCATCGCCTGACTCCCTGAAAGTCGCTGAAAGTCGTTGAAGAAGCGGCTTATTCAACTGACGAAAGAGGCCCGCTGATCATCCCGCCGATCACGCCGATGGCGGCGCGCGCCTCACGCACCCCAGTTGTATATACCGCCAAAAGCACACCCGCAAGTGACATCGCGGCACCTTGCGTAAGGGCTTTTCTCTACTCGCGTGTTTATTTATTTCGCGGCAAAACCGCGGTATATACTGCCTCGCATGACGCGCGCCGAGCCCGTCTTATCTGCCGCTTTCGCGCACTATCGCTTTGCCAACCGGAGAATCCCATGAGCATCCTTGCAAGCTGGAAGTGTCGTTTGGTCATGCTGGCGTTGTGCGCGGCAAGCGTTGGCGCGCACGCGGAAGACCAGCTCGCCAAAGTGAAGAAAGCCGGTGAACTGGTCGTCGGCACCGAGATGCAGTTCGCGCCTTTCGACTTCCTCGAAAACGGCCAGCAAGCGGGCTTCAACAAGGATCTGTTCGCCGAGATCGGCAAGGAAATGGGCGTGAAGGTGCGCTTTATCGACTTGCCGTGGCCGAGCGTGCTGCCGGGTCTCGAAGCAGGCAAGTTCGACATGGTCGGCGGCCCGCTCACGGTGACCAAGGCGCGCATGGAGCGCTACACGTACACGCTGCCGATCGCGGACGCGACCGACGCGCTGCTCAAGCGCGCCAACGATTCCTCCGTCAAGCAATCGTCGGACATCGCCGGCAAGACGGTGGGTGCGGGCAAAGGCTCGGCGCAGCTCGACCAGTTGAAGAGCTACGTCGCCACCTTGCCCAAGCCGCCTGAAATCCGCGAATACGTCGACAACAATCAGGCCTATGCCGATCTCGCCGCAGGCCGCATCGTGGCAGTCGCGAATTCGATGACCAACATTGCGTATGTCGCCAAGCAGCGCCCGGAAACGTTCGCGGTCGTGCAGCCGCCGTTCGGCGCGAAGGTGTACTTTGCCTACTGCCTGCGTAAGGACGCGGACAGCAAGCCGCTCGCCGACGCCTTCAATGCCGCGCTCGTGAAAATGCATGGCGACGGGCGCCTTGCGGCCTTGCAGAAGAAATGGTTCGGCGTCGCCATGGATGCACCGACCACGATGCCCACGCCGAATTATTGATGTCCTGATGCAGGCGCTGTGATGTACGCGATGCGGGCTCCGCCGCGGGCCGCATCGCCCTTTCCGTTCTAGCGAGTGCGACGCTTATGTTCAGCACGACCGTCTTCGTCCAGGGCTTGCCGCTGCTCTTGCACGCGGCGCTCGCCACCATCGGCATTTCGCTGACCGGTCTCATGATCGGCTTCTTCGTCGCGATCGGCGTATGTTCGGCGCGGCTCTCCGCGAACCGCGCGGCGCGCATGTTCGGCGGCGCCTACGTGTTCTTCTTTCGCGGCGTGCCGATGCTGGTGCAATTGCTGCTGGTGTATAACCTGCTGCCGTTCGCCGGGATCAATGTGTCGCCGGTGGTCGCGGCGATCAGCGCCGTGTCGCTGTGTTCCGCGTCCTATATCGCCGAGATTCTGCGCGGCGGGTTCCTGAGCATTCCGCCGGGTCATATCGAAGCCGCCCGCATGCTCGGGCTTTCGCCGTTCGATATGCTGCGGCGAATTCTGGTGCCGCAGGCCTTTCGCCTGACACTGCCGTCGCTCGTCAACGAAATGGTGCTGCTGATCAAGGCTTCTTCGCTGATCTCGGTGGTGGGCGTGGCCGAGTTGACCCGCACCGCGCAAAATGTCGCCGCCAGCACTTATCGGCCGCTCGAAGCGTACCTTGCCGCCGGGCTGATTTACTTCGTGATCTGCGGCACGCTGGCGCTCGTTGCGCATGCCGCCGAATATCGTTTGCAACACGCCTGACGGAACCGCTGTGCGATAAAGCCATGCAAAAACTCGACCCCGCCGTCATCACGCACAACCTTCAACCGATCGCCGCCGGCCTCGCGACGACGCTAGGCACGTGGGCCGCGGGCGTCGCGATCGGCATCCTGATCGGCTTTCTGATCGCCGTGCTGCAGCTCTTTTGCGGACGCTGGGTGCGAGGCCTGTTGCGCTTCTACATCGAAGTGTTTCGCGGCACGCCGTTTCTGGTACAGCTGTTTCTGCTGTACTACGGCGGTCCTTCAATCGGTGTCACGCTCGAACCGATGACGGCCGGCGTGCTCGGCCTCGGCCTGTACGGCAGCGCGTATTTTGCCGAAGCATTCCGCTCGGGTTTTCAATCGGTGCCGCCGGGACATCTCGAAGCGGCGTCCTGTCTGGGACTTACGCGCTGGCAAGCCGTGCTGCGCATCCAGCTGCCGCAAATGCTGGTGCTGATCGTGCCCGCGCTGACCAATCTGATCATCGTGCTGAGCAAGGAAACCGCGGTGCTGTCGATCGTCACCGTGCCCGAACTCACATTCGTGCTGACCGGCATCGGCTCGGCCACCTTCGCTTTCGTCGAAACCCTGCTGGTGCTGTGCGTGTGCTATCTGGCGCTGGTCGAGCTGACCTCGCGCGCCGGCATGTGGGCCGAAGCCCGCATCGCGCGCTTCATGGCATGAACGGAATCCGGACCACTCTATGAACGCCATCGCCGACATGCCCTCCTCCGCGTCCGCCGCCGCCGATACGCCGCCCGACGCGCCGCTGATCGAAGTGCGCGACTTGCGCAAACGCTTCGGCGAAGTCGAAGTGCTGCGCGGCGTGGATCTCGAGATCGCGCGCTCCGAAGTGGTCTGCATCATCGGACCGTCGGGCTCGGGCAAGAGCACGCTGCTGCGCTGCCTCGCCGCGCTCGAAACCTACGATCAGGGCGACGTGCGCATCGAAGGCGAATTGCTCGGCTATAGCGAGCGCGGCGGCCAGCGCGTCCGGGCTTCGCAGGGCGAAATCAATCGCGTGCGGCGCAACGTCGGCATGGTGTTTCAGCAGTTCAATCTATGGCCGCATATGACGGCGCTCGGCAATGTGATGGAAGCGTTGCTGCGCGTGCGTCATCTATCGCGCGACGAAGCACGGCGCCGCGCCAATACGATGCTGGAAACGGTCGGCCTCGCGCACAAGGGCGATGCGTACCCGTCGAAGCTCTCGGGTGGCCAGCAGCAGCGCGTCGCGATTGCACGCGCGCTGGCCATGGAGCCGCACATCATGCTGTTCGACGAGCCGACCTCGGCGCTCGATCCCGAACTGGTCGGCGAAGTGCTGCAAGTGATGAAGCAACTCGCGCGCGACGGCATGACGATGGCGGTGGTCACGCACGAAATGGGTTTTGCCGCGCAAGTCGCCGACAAGGTCATGTTCATCGACCAGGGCCGCATCGCTGTACAGGGCAAACCGCGCGAAGTCTTTCACGAGGCCGGCCAGCCGCGCTTGCGGCAATTCCTGCAAAACTATTTCGACCGCAACGCCTTCTGGGCGCGCGGTCCCGACGACGCGCAGCCGCTATGAGCGCGTACCCGTCTCCGCCGGCCTCGCGGCACGGACTTTAAGCGCGAGGGCTGCCGATGTCCGCTACTGTGCGCAGCAAAGCTCACGACAAGCCGCTTGCCGCCGCGGCGATGAAAACCGCGCGCGCGAGCGCCGAGGCGCCAGCCGCGCGCTATGAACAGGTCAAGAGCCACATCCGCCAGATCATCGACTCGGGCGCGCGGCAAGCGGGCGACCGTCTGCCCTCCGAACTGGACCTCGTGGCAACGCTGGGCGTGTCGCGCATGACGGTCAATCGCGCGCTGCGCGAACTCACCGATGAAGGCCTTGTCACGCGCGTGTCCGGCGTCGGCACGTTCGTCGCGCAATCCAAGCCGCAATCGACGCTGCTGATGATCGCCCATATCGGCGACGAGATTCGCTCGCGCGGCCACGAATACCGCTCTGACACCGTGCTGGCGCAACGCGAAACCGCGCCGGTGACGGTGTCGAACGCGTTAGGCCTCGCGCCCGGCGCTTCCGTATTTCATGTGATCTGCGTGCATCGCGAGAACGGCCTGCCGGTGCAGCTCGAAGACCGCTATGTCAATCCGGCGATCGCGCCGGAGTTCCTGCAGCAGGATTTCGCGGTGATCCGGCCGTCGGAGTATCTGTACGATATCGTACCCGCACACGACGTCGAGCATGTCGTCGACGCGGGTCTGCCGACGCGCGCCGAGGCCGAGTTGCTGGAAATCCGCGCTGAGGAGCCGTGCCTGACGCTGATGCGCCGGACCTGGACGAGCGGCGTCGCGGTGACGTTCGCGCGTTTCGTGCATCCGGGCTCACGCTATCGGCTCGGTTGCCGCTTCTCGCCGGATATCTCGCAGCGGCAAGGCTAACGGCAGCGGCGCGAACGCCGCGCGCGTACACGTTGGCTAAACGTTCCCCGCCAGATGGAAACGCGACGCCGGATGCCACAACTGCACCGAAGTCGCGACCGCGTCGCCTACCCACGTGCGGCGCCATAGCTGCAGGCATGGCTCGCCGATCTCCATCATCAGATGCCGCCGCACGTACGCGTCGGGCTTCTGCGCGTAGATGCGGAACTCCGCGCGCTGGATCGGCGCGAGCCGCACCATGTAGTGATTCGGCGTCTCGACGGTGAAGTCCTGTTGCAGGTACTCCGGAAACACCAGCGGATTCACATAGCGATCCTCGTACTGGATCGGTTCGCCCTCTTCGCTGTGCACGATGCGCGAATGAAACGCCAGGCCCCCGGCGAGACCCAGCGAGTCGAGCGCCTGGGGGTCGTCGCTGGTTTCGAGCATCAGTACGCGCGCCGAATGGCGATGGCCGCGCGCGGCGATCTCGTCAGCGATATTGCGGATTTCCAGCACCGTCGATTCGTAGTGTTGCGGCGCGACGAAGGTGCCGGAACCTTGCACGCGTGTCAGCACGCGTTCGCTGGTCAGCTCGCGCAGCGCGCGCGACACCGTCATGCGCGCGACGCCGAATTCCTTGACCAGTTCCGCTTCGGACGGGATCAGCCCGCCCGGCTTCCAATCCCCTTCGCTGATGCGCTTGAGCACATAGCGCTTGATCTGCTCATAGGCGGGCATCGCCTTGGGTGGTGTGTCCTGACTGCCGTTAAGGCGGTCCTGCGTGTCTGCGGTTTGCGCGTTTGTAATAGTGTTCACGTCGACCTCGTGGGTGGTACGCGGGGGTACACGTTAGGCCGGCTCACCGGCGGATAAGCCTGCTCACCGGCACTGTCTCCGTCATCTCGAGTCCAGCAACTCTACCGCTTGAACCTGCCTGTTCAATTTATACGGCGGCCGCCAAACCGTCGTTGGCCGCGCGGCCTGCGCCGGCGTTCTCCGCAGCGGCACGGCCGGCCACATTCGCCAGATCGGCAACGCCCAGCTGGCGGGCAGCGCTCGTGAGCGCAGGCCGCATCTTACCCGGGTTCGGCAGCGGTGGCGGCGCGTCGTCGGCGATCATGCGAAACGCGATGCTCATGTCGTCGGCGAGCGGCCGGTCGTCGCGATAGGTCGGCACGGCGCTGCGCACGCGTTGCCACAGCGCGTCGGTGTAGGGCGCGCGCGGCGCCTCGATGCTCTGCAGGTCGTAGGCCTGCGCCGCGGCCAGTAATTCGATCGCCACGATGCGCCCGGCGTTGTCGACGATCTCCAGCGCTTTGAGCGCGGCGGGCGTGGCGTGGCACAGGTGATCTTCCTGCAAGCCGGACGTGATGCCGCCGTCGAGGCTCGCGGGCATCGCCAGACGCCGGTTCTGAGCAACCAGCGAAGCCGCCGTGTACTGCGCGATCATGAAGCCCGAGCAGGTGCCGCCCGGCTCCGCGAGAAACGCCGGCAAGCCGCTCACCAGCGGATTGACGAGACGATCCAGACGCCGCTCGGCCATCGCGGCGACCTGGGCGATCGCGGTGGCGAGGCTGTCCATTGCCAGCGCGATCGACGCGCCGACCGCATGCGCCTGCGAATAGACGCGCGGCGCCTCAGGAGTGCCGGCGACGATCGGGTTGTCGGTGATCGACGCGAGTTCGCGGTTGAGCACATCCGCGGTCGCGGCCAGCACGTCGCGCGCGGCGCCGTGCACATGCGGAACGGTCCGCAAGCTCAACGGGTCTTGCGTGCGCTGGCCGACCACCGCGGCGAGAATGCCGCTGTCGGCGAGCGCCGTGCGCATCCGTTCGCCGACCAGGCTCAGGCCGGGCGAGATGCGCAATGCCAGCGAATCGGCATCGAACGCGGCGAGCTGGCCTCGCAGATTCTCGAAGCTCATCGCGGCAACCACGTCGCTCCAGTCGAGCAGGCGCTCGGCGCGCGCCAGCGCCAATGCCGCGAGACCTGTCACGCACGGCGTGCCGTTGACGAGGCTCAAGCCTTCCTTGGCGCCGAGCACCAGCGGTTCGAGCCCGAGCATCCGCAACGCGTCGCGCCCTTTGAGCCGTTCGCCCCGATAGCGCACATAGCCTTCGCCGATGCAGACCAGCGCGATATGCGCCATATGGCTCAGGTACCCGACCGAGCCGAACGCCGGCACTTCAGGCAGGCAACCGGCATTGAGCAGCGCGACGAGCTGATCCGCGACTTCGAGGCGAATCCCCGAATGCCCGTGCGCAAAATTGTTGACGGCCGCCGCCATGATCGCGCGCGTCTCGGCGACACCGAGCGGCGCGCCGACGCCGACTGCATGGCTCATCAGAATGTTGCGCGACAACGTGTGCTGCTCGGACGGCGACACGATCACGTCGCACAACGCGCCAACGCCGGTATTCACGCCATACGCGCGAATCCCGCGCTCGACGATCTGTTCGACGAGCACCCGCGCCGCCGCGATGCGCGCGCGGGCCTCGGCGGAAAGTTCGAGCGGCTCGCCGGCGGCAACGGCCGCCACCTGAGCCCAGTCGAGAGGACGATTGGAACGGATTACGGCCATGATATTGCCCGTCACGTGGTGAGTTAGTTGGTGGTGCGGTCGTGGTGGCTCGACACGAATTGCCTGAAGCGCTCGGATTTGCACTCGACGAACACTTCATCGGGCGTTCCGTCTGCTTCAACCTGGCCTTGATGCAGGAACAACACGCGATTCGACACGTGGCGCGCGAAGCCCATTTCGTGCGTGACGACCAGCATCGTGCGGCCCTCTTCGGCGAGCGAACGCATCACGCGCAGCACTTCGCCGACCAGTTCGGGATCGAGTGCCGAGGTCGGCTCGTCGAACAGCATCACCTTCGGATGCATCGCGAGCGCACGCGCGATCGCCACACGCTGCTGCTGGCCGCCCGACAGATGCGCGGGATAGTGGCCGCGCTTTTCCGCGAGGCCCACTTTCGCGAGCAGCGCTTCGGCTTCTTCCACCGCTTCGGCGCGGCTGCGCTTTTGCACGCGCATCGGCCCTTCGATCAGGTTCTCCAGCACCGTCATATGCGACCACAGGTTGAAGTTCTGGAACACCATGCCGAGTTGCGAGCGCACCCGGTCCACCTGGCGGCGGTCGCTCGGCTGCAGCTTGCCGTCGCCGCGGCGCTTCATTTTCAGCTCTTCGCCGGCCAGCGCGACCGAGCCGTCATCGGGCGTTTCGAGCAGATTCAGGCAGCGCAGAAACGTGCTCTTGCCCGAGCCGCTCGCGCCGAGAATCGAGATCACATCGCCTTGATGGGCGTCGAGCGAAATGCCTTTGAGCACGTGATGGTCGCCGAACGACTTATGAATGTTCTTGACCGACAGTGCAACGGGTGCCGTAGCGTTCATGGGATTCTCCAGATTCATCCAGTTGGGCGGCCGTTCAGGGCGCGGCGCGACGTGCTTCGGTAGTGGCGGAAACCGGGCGGCTCGGCGCGGCCTGCGTGGGCGCCGCGCGCAGATGGCGAGACAGACGCGTTTCGAGCAGGCCGAGCAAACGCACGATGACGAAATTCAGGAACAGATAGATCAGCGCGGCGCAGATGAACACTTCAGTCGTGCGATACGTTTGCTGAATGATCTGTTGCGCGACGCCGGTCACTTCCCACACGGTGACCAGACTCGCGAGCGCGGTCGATTTGACGAGCAGTACCGCTTCTGTCGAATAGGCGGGCAGACATTGGCGCAGTGCGATCGGGCCGATCACGCGGCGCAGCAGCGCGAAACCCGACAGGCCGATCGAATAACCCGCTTCGATCTGGCCGACCGGCACCGCCATCAAGCCGCCGCGGATGATTTCAGCGGTATATCCGGCCGTGCACAGCGCCAGCGATAAAACCGCGCACATGTACGGCTCGCGCAGCACCGGCCACAGGAAGCTCTCGCGAATCACGCCGAACTGCCCCATCCCGTAGTACACGAGGAACATCTGGATCAGAAGCGGCGAGCCGCGGAAAACGAGAATATAGGCGCGCGCAAAACGGTTCGGCAACCAGTGCGGCGACACGCGCATCGTGACGATCACGAGCGAGAGCAAGCCGCCGAGAATCAACGAACAGAAGAACAGTCCGAGCGTGGTCGGCACGGCCGCAAGCAGTTGCCGCAGCGTGTCGAGCAGGAAATCGAAGTCGAAAGTCATGATGTCCGCGGTTCGTCAGTTGCGCGCGAAGTTGCGCTTGAAGGACCGGCCCGCGCGTGCTTCAGCGTGGTTGAAGACCCGGTTCGAGATGCTGGTCATCAGCAGATACAGCGCGCCGCCCACCACGAAGAACGTGAAGTACTGGTGCGTGGACCCCGCCGCAACCTGGCTCGCGCGCAGCAATTCGGCCAGACCGGTGACGGAGATCAGCGCCGAGTCTTTCAGGCTCAGCTGCCACACGTTGCCGATGCCGGGCAGCGCGAAGCGCAGCACTTGCGGAATCAGGATGCGACGCGCCATCGTCAGCGTCGGCATGCCGATCGAGCGCGCCGCTTCGAGTTCGCCGCGCGATACCGCGAGCACCGCGGCGCGGTACACCTCGGCCTGATACGCGCCGGAAATCATGCCGACCGCGAGCGCGCCGATCACGAACGGCGGCACGCCGACAAAACCCTCGGCGCCGAACCATTGGCCGACGGTCGTCACGAGCGTCGAGCCGCCGAAGTAGAACAGATAGATGACGAGCAGTTCAGGCACGCCGCGAAACACGGTGGTGTACAGATCGCCGACGACGCGCAGCGTGCGAAAGCGCGACAGCTTGGCCGCCGCGATGAGCGCGCCGAATATGGCGCCGACGGCGAGCGCCGCCAGCGTCAGCGCGACCGTCATCAACGCTGCCAGCAGCAGCACGCCGCCCCAGCCTGCCGGCCCGAAACCGAGCATCTCTATCAGAGCCATTCCCTACCCCTCATCCATTACGACGGATCGAACCGGCCGGCAGGCGCGGCGTGACAGCGCGCCTGCCGTGACCTCTATGCGCGACGGCGAATCAAGGCGTGACGTCGGTCTTGAACCACTTGCTGGAGAGTTTCTTGACCGTGCCGTCGGCGAGCGCGGCGCTGATCGCCGTGTCGAACTTCGCTTTCAGATCGGCGTCCTGCTTGCGGAACGCAAGGCCTTCGCCCGGGCCCCAGATCGGGCCGCCGATCTTCGGACCGGCCATCACGATCGACGCGGTTTCTTTCTTGTCGATACTGGCGGCGTAGTAGGTCACGTCGTCGAACGAGGCGTCGATGCGGCCGTTTGCCAGGTCCAGATCGCGCTCAGGCGAAGTCTTGTAGACGCGGATCGTGGCGACGTCCTTGAAGCCGTCGTTGATGAACTTGGTGTAGACCGTGCCCGACTGGATGCCGATGGTCTTGCCCTTCAGCTGCTTGCGCAAAGCGTCGACGGTGGGCTGATCGGTTTTCGGATCGCCCGTCAGCTTGACGACGCCGGCGGTAGGCACAGCCTTCGGCAGCACTTTCGCGTCGGTCACGGCGAAGGTCGCGGGCGTGGCCGCATACGGCTTCGAGAACGCGATGATCTTTTCGCGCTCGGGCGTGATCGAGATCGCGTCCATCAGCACGTCGAACTTGCCGGCTTGCAGACCGGGGATCATGCCGTCCCAGTCTTGCGCAACGAGGTTGCACTTCAACTGGATGCGCTCGCACAGATTGGCGACCAGCTCGGGCTCGAAGCCGCCGAGCTTGCCGCCCGGCAAGGTCAGGTTCCACGGCGCGTAGCCGCCTTCCAGTGCGATCGTCACCGTCTTCCAGTCTTTCGCCTGCACCGGTGCCGCGAAAATGGCCGCGGCGCCGAGGACGGCGCCCATCAATGCTTTTGCTAACGTCGTGCGCTTGAACTTCACGTCGAAACTCCTTTGATTGAGGAAACCACCAAGACGGATTTTTTACCTGCCGCTTAATTTGTATAGACAAGTCTGCATGAGTCAAAAAATCGTCGCAAGTGGAATTGCGGAAATTTCCTCAAATCATCGGGTAAGCCCCTAGTCATCCCCACGGGATGGGGCTTTTAAGGGAGTTTTGAAAGGATGGAGGCCATGCACCCGCTCGCAGCTTCGTGCATCAGCGCAGTGCACTTTGTCTAGACAGGTTGGTGCAAACCGGCCGGATGCGTGTCGCGATCGCGCATCCGCGCGCCTACCAGACGAACGGTATGAAGCGGTAGCGCACGCGTGCGATGTAGTCGGCGTAGCCATCGAGTTGCGCGGCGAGCAGGCGCTCTTCGCGCACGGCGCGCCAGCCCATCGCGATCACCATGACCGGCACGCAAGTGAAACCCCACCACGAACCCAGCAAAAAAGGCGTGCCGATGAAGAACAGCAGCGCGGCGGCGTACATCGGGTGACGGACATACGCGTAAGGGCCGGTGTCGGCGACTTTGTGACCGCGGCTTGCCTGGATTTTCACGACCGGCGCGGCATAGCTGTTCGCCTGGAACACGAAGCGGCACATGAAGATGCAGAGGAACACGCAAAGCGAACCGAAGCTTACCAGCGGCACCGGCAACGGCGCCGACCAGTGGAAACGCATGGCGTCGAGTGCCATCAGGATCAGCCAGCCGCACCATACCAGCATGACGCCGACCAGGAAGAAGCGGTCCCAGCGGCTTTGCTGCTTCTGCACGAGCGGCGCCAGACGCTCGGCGAGCAAGCCGGGATCGTGACGCGCGAGCCAGAATCCGATCCACAAGCTCAGCACGCCGATCTCGATCAGATACCACCAGGCGGCCGGCCACGCGAACGTGCCCGCCGCGCCGAACAACAACATGCCCATGCCGGCCAGCGAGATCAACGTCTGGAAGACGAGGCGCTTGATCATCGTGTCAGGCGACCGCCGCCGAGGACTTGCGCACCCTGGCGAAGATGTCGGCGATATCGATGTCGCCCGTGTTCAGGCGGAACTGATCGCGCAGGCAGGCGGCCAGTTCGGCCGCGCTTGTGAGTTGCCGCGCGCTGATGATCTGGCCGTTAGCGGCACGCTCATTCAATTGATCGTTGAGCAGCGCCAGTCGCGATTGCGCCAATACGCGGCACACGATCAGGTTGCCGGCGAAGATCGAATCCGGCGAGGTCGAGGTGTACCAGTTCGAGGTTTCATAGTCGATCCACTCCACGGGATGCAGATCGAAGCGGTAGATGCGCGACCAGGTTTCGTCGCCTGCTTGCACTTCGAGGTAGAGCGCGCCGTGCGACGCGTCGGCCAGACGAAAGACGCCTAGCTGAGTCTGCTGCGCGGTGCCCGGGGTCAGGCGCAAGGGCGCTGTCAGCGTGACGCTGCCGAAGCCGACGTCGGCGATCCACGGTTCGTTGTTGTTCTTGTCTTTGTCGATGTCGACGCGCAGAACCATGTGCGTGCGAGGCGGTATTGCGTCAGGTTCGCGGCCCCATAGCACCCGGCCTAGCAGTGGCGTGACCTTGAAGCCTAACTGCTTCAGCACGCTTGCGAACAGCGCGTTTTGTTCGAAGCAGTAGCCGCCGCGGTTCTGGATGATCAGCTTTTGCTCTATTGAAGAGAGGTCCAGGTTGACCGGTCTGCGAGTCAAGGGATTCAGATTTTCGAAGGGAATCGATCTCGGGTGGAGCTTGTGAAGTTCTCGCAGCACGTCCAGCGTCGGCGCGCGCGACCCTGTGTAGCCTATGCGGGTGAAGTAGGTGTCCAGATTTACGGTGTCCGACATCGGAGTCATCCAGTGCGGTTTGGGCGCCCGGCGCTTTCGGTCTTTACGTCGTGGCGCGGTTTGAGATGACGATCATAGCTTCTTTTGTGGTGCTGCCTACGGCCCTGGCATTACCTTGTTTTCGTAGTGGCTTATTGGTGTTGCCCCTATGCGGAGCGGCCCTTCCCCATACCTCTCGCGGGGTCTCGCCTTGCCGGGCGACCCGCGCGGATTGATCTGCGTTACTGCCCACTCCCTAACGCCGCGGTCGCTATCGACGGCACGCTAATACCATGGCTCGATGCAAACTGGACCGCGGAACTCAAGGTCGACATCAGCGACTGCAATTGCCCCGGAGCGGACTGCGCGATATACGACGCGGCCTGCGCTGTCTGCGGATTCATCCCCGCCTGCAATAGCGACGTCGGGTTCATCTGCCCAATACCGCCCAGCCCCGACTGCAAGCTCGAATACTGACTCACGCCCTTGCCCAACGACGCCAAACCATCCGTGAACGCCTGCTTGTTGACCGGCGTCGCGGGGGCCGCACCGCTCGCGCGGTTCGCGAATGTCTGGGTCAGCGTTTGCGCTAGCGACTGCTGCGCGCTGCCCACCTGCGTCAGTTGACTCACCGACGGCGTGCCGCCGCCCAGCAATCCCGCCGCCTGTTGCGCCTGACCCGCCGCGCTGCTCAATCCCATCGCCGAGGCAAGACTCGATTGGCCGCTCAATACCTGCTGGTTCGCGCCGACGTACGTCTGCAGCAACTGCGACATACCACCCGATGACGCCGTCGCCCCAGCATCCGCCGAACTATTGCCGCCGCCTATGCCGAACTGCTTCAGATTCAGTTGCGCGTTCGATACGCCGCTCACCAGCAAACCACCGCTAGCCAGCAACGAAAGCAAAAGGATGCGTTTTTTCATATCTATCTCCTGACATTGGCCTTCCGAGGTACTCGTGCGCTTCGACACCCCTCTTCATCAGGCGTTCGATATGATCGAAACCATACTATTTCATTACGAATTTATTCGATTCCAATTACGCTCAAATACCTTTTAACAGCAGTGCGTAAATATCGTAATTACATCTCAGTAATATTGATGCGAATCGTTCTCATTTGTGTTGACGCACCCATTCCGCATGCGTACGATCTCGCCATCCGCTGCATCCGGCGTCGCGAACCGATGCGGCAAATCGCAGGCACGTTTCATCTAACGCCGCGATGATCAGATTCGATACAACTCAAATAAGGATTTCGATGAAGTTCGCCCAGTCCAACGGATCCGCCGCTCACGCGCGCCCGCTCCGGGATGCCAATCCGCACGGCCGCGCCGCGCGCCGTTCGCGCCTGCCCTCGATGCGCCGCGCCGCTCTTTGCACCTTTTTTGCATGGGCCTCGTTGACAGCGGGCCTGGCCATGGCCGAAGCCAATCCCGATGCCGCACCGGAAGCGCCCGAAGCCGATCTGAATATCCAGGCGACCCAAACGAGTCAGTGGACCGGCTTCTGGAATCGCCCAACGATGCTCGGCGATATGGGCGGTCTGCGTCCCTGGCTCGGTAAATACGGCGTGACCTTCACGCTGACCGAAACCAGCGAACTTCTCGGCAACGTGCGCGGCGGTCTCGATCGCGGCGTCGCCTACGACGGTCTGACGACCGCCACCGTACAGGTCGATACGCAGAAAGCGTTCGGCTTGCCGGGCGGCCAGTTCAACGTCAGCGCGCTGCAAATCCATGGCCGCAATCTGAGCGCGGACAAACTCGGCACGCTGAATACGGCGAGCGGTATCGAAGCGCAGGACACGACCCGTCTGTGGGAGCTGTGGTATCAGCAGTCGTTCCTGAACAAGCGCGTCGACGTCAAGATCGGTCAGCAAAGCATCGACCAGGAATTCATCACCAGCACGTATTCGGCGCTGTTCGTCAATACGATGTTCGGCTGGCCGGCTCTGCCTTCCTACGACATGCCCAACGGCGGTCCGGCTTATCCGCTGTCGGCCCTCGGCGTGCGCGTGCGCGGCCAGATCACGCCTTCGCTGACGGCGCTGGCGGGCGTGTTCGACGGCGATCCGCTCGGCAACGACCAGAACAACAAGAGCGGCACCAACTTCAACCTGCATAACAGCACGCTGTTCATCGGCGAATTGCAGTACGCGATCAACCAGCCGGCCGACGGCGAAATGGTCGGCGCGGGCGGCGGCGGTTTGCCGGGCACCTACAAGATCGGCGTCTGGTACAACAACGGCCGCTTCGCGGATCAGCGCTACGACAACACCGGTTTGTCGCTGGCGGATCCGGCCAGCACCGGCGTCGCCGCGCGACATCACGGCGACTACAGCTTCTACGCCGTGGCCGATCAGATGATCTGGCGTCCGAACCCGGACGAAGCGCGCAGCCTCGGCGTATTCGCCCGTGTGATAGGTGCGCCCGGCGACCGCAACCTGGTGAGCCTCGCGGCCAACCTCGGCATCGTGCTGAAGGCGCCGTTCGCCGGCCGCGACAATGACAGCGCCGGCCTCGCGCTGACCTACATCAAGGTCGGCAGCCACGCGCACGGACTCGATGAGGATAACCTGGCATTCAGCGGCGGCCCGTACGGCGTGCGCACCAGCGAAACGACGCTCGAAGCGACCTACCAGTATCAGGTCAACCCGTGGTGGACGCTGCAAGCCGACGCGCAATACACGTTCAACGCCGGCGCCGGCCAGAATCCGAGCGATCCGACGCAGCCGCTGCGCAACACGTTCGTCGTCGGCGTGCGGACCAACATCACGTTCTGACGCCGTCCGCGCCCGTTATACACATTGCACACATTGCACACGCCAATTCGCACGCTCCCAATCCATCATGCTTTCGAACATGACCGCATTCATCGCTTTGTGCGCAGGCACGGAGGCCCACTCATGAACCATCTCACGCGCCAGTTTTCGCCGCGCGCCGCGCGGGCTCTCGTGCGAACCCTGATCGCCGCTACCGTCACCACCGCCGCCTTCGCGACGGCCGGTGTCGCGCATGCCGAGCCGCAAGGTTTCCTCGAAACCGTCAAGCACCACACCACGCTGATCAACACCGTGCCGGACAACGGCGACCAGAACCCGTACGCGGTCGTGGTCGCGCCGGTCACCGCAGGCACCGTCAAGCAAGGCGACGTGCTGGTCGGCAACTTCAACAACTCGACCAATCTGCAAGGCACCGGCAGCACGATCGTCAACTATCACCCGGACACGAAGCAGATGACGGTGTTCGCCACGGTGCCGCGCGATCTGAAGGAATGCCCGGGCGGCATCGGCCTCTCGACCGCGATGACCATGCTGAAGTCCGGCTACGTGATCGTCGGCAGCACGCCGAGCAACGACGGCACCACCGGCACCAAGGGCGCCGGCTGTCTGATCGTGATCGACCCGCAAGGCAAGGTCGCCTCGACCATCGTCAGTCCGAACATCAACGATCCGTGGGGCAACATGGCGGTCGTCGATAACGGCACCACCGCGACGCTGTTCGTCAGCAACGCCGGCTTCGGCGTGGGCGGCGCGAACGGCAATCCGCCGGTCTTCAAGCAGGCCACCGTGCTGCGTCTCGACCTCGACGTGCCGGCTGGCAAGCCGCCGGTCGTGAAGAAGGAAACCGTGGTGGGCAGCGGCTTCGGCGCGCAAGCGGACAAGGGCGTATTCCTCGTCGGTCCGACCGGCCTCGCGCTGTCGGCCGATCAGAAACTGCTCTACGTGTCCGATGCGATCGGCAACCGCGTCACCGAAATCGACGAGCCGATGACGCGCGATACCAGCGCCGGCGTCGGCCGCCAGCTGACCGCCGACGGCCTGCTGCATCGTCCGCTCGCGATGGTCACCGCGCCCAACGGCCACCTGCTGGTCACGAATGCGCTGAACGGCCAGGTCGTCGAAATCGATCCGGCCAGCGGCAAGCAGCTTTACGCCCGCTGGATCGACACCGACAAGGCGCAATCGCCGCCGGGCAGCGGCGACCTGTTCGGCATCGCGATGACGCCGGAAGGCGACGGCTTTTACTACGTGCAGGACGACGTGAACACGCTGGTGCTGGCGAAGTAAGCGACGCCTTGACGAGACCCAAATACGCGACGCAAACAGGCGATACAACAGGCGATACAACAGGCAACACAAATGAGCAACGCCAACCCGACAATACCCAAGGCCCAATGAAGGCGAAGTAACCATGGCAAACGATCATCCGTCGCGCCCCGCAAGGCGCGGCTTTCTCAAGGCGGGCGGCGCAGCGGTGGCGGCCGGCGCGAGCCTCGGCGCGGGTCTGGGCACCCCCCAGGCTGCGCTCGGCAAGACGCCCGCGCACCATGCCGATCCGCACATGGCGGTCGAGCCGTTTTACGGCGCGCATCAAGGCGGCATCGTCACGCCGCAGCAGAGTCACACCTACGTTGCCGCACTCGATCTGACGACCGACAAGCGCGACGACGTGATCGCCCTGCTGCGCGCGTGGACCGAAGCCGCGGCGCGCCTGACGCCCGGCGGCACCGCCGCACCGCTGCCGCCGGGCGACGACAAACCCGCGCCCGATGCCGGCGATGTGCTCGGTCTCGGCCCATGCGGCCTGACGATCACGTTCGGCTTCGGCCCCGGCCTCTTCACGCACGACGGCAAGGACCGCTACGGCCTCGCCGCGCGCCGCCCTGCCGCGCTCGTCGATCTGCCGCGCTTTAACGGCGACCAGCTGATCACAGAGAAAACCGGCGGCGATCTGTTCATCCAGGCCTGCGCGAACGATCAGCAGGTGGCTTTCCATGCTGTCCGGCAGTTGGCGCGCCTCGGCTACGGCGTCGCGACGATGCGCTGGGGCCAGTCCGGCTTCGTGTCCGGTCCGCGCGGTCAGACGCCGCGCAACCTGATGGGCTTCAAGGACGGCACCAACAATCCGTCGACCGCCAAGCCGCAGTTGATGAACGAGTTCGTCTGGGCCGGCGCCGCCGACGCACCGTGGATGGAAGGCGGCACCTATACGGTGGTGCGCCGGATCCGCATCACGCTCGAACACTGGGACAACACCGAGCTGGGTTTCCAGGAACAGGTGTTCGGCCGCCACAAGTACAGCGGCGCGCCGATCGGCAAGAAGAACGAGTTCGATCCCGTGGATCTCAAGGAAGAGGACAAGGAGGGCAATCCGGTGATTCCGGAGAACTCGCACGTGCGTCTGTCGAATCAGGCGAGCAACAACGGCGCGCAGATTCTGCGCCGCTCGTACTCGTACAACGAAGGCACGAACTTCTACATCGAGCGCTGGCCGCCATGGCGCCAGGAAACCGAGTACGACGCGGGTCTCATCTTCGTCGCCCACCAGAGCGACCCGCGCACCGGCTTCATTCCGATCAACGGCAAGCTCGCGAAATTCGACTTGATGAACCAGTTCACGACGCACGTCGGCAGCGCGGTATTCGCCGTGCCGCCGGGCGCGAAGCCGGGTTCGTATATCGGCGCGGGGCTGTTCGAGACGTAATGCAAGCCGCACAGCAAGCAGAACACCGATCAACTACAACATCATCAATGGACTTTAGGATCATGACTCACTCCTGGTTTGGCACCCGCCTGCGCCTCTTCAGCAGCGCCGCCGCGCTCACACTGGCCGCGCTCGGCACCGCACCGACGGCGGCTCACGCCGCGTCGATCACGCTGTACAACGCGCAGCACGAGCAGGTGGTCAATCTGCTCGCCAAGGACTTCGAAAAGCAATCGGGCATTTCGGTGAAGATCCGCAACGGCGAAGGCCCGGCGATGGCCGCGCAGCTCGTCGCGGAAGGCGCAGCCACGCCCGCCGACGTGTACTTCACGGAAAACTCGCCCGAGCTGACGCTGCTCGAGGAGAAAGGCCTCCTGAACAAGGTGGACGGCTCGACCCTCGCCACGGTGCCGGCGCGTTTCAACTCGCCGACCGGCGTGTGGGTCGGCGTGACCGCGCGTGAAAGCGTGCTGGCCTACAACACGAGCAAGCTGCAAGCATCGCAGCTGCCGCAATCGCTGTTCGACCTGGCCAAGCCGGAATGGAAAGGCAAGGTCGGCATTGCCCCGAGCGACGCCGATTTCCTGCCGCTCGTGAGCGCCGTGCTCGCGTCGAAAGGCGAAGCGCAAACCGTGCAATGGCTGAAGGGCCTGAAAGCCAACGCGCAGATTTTCGACGACGAAGAAGGCGTGGTCGCCGCCGTCAATCGCGGCGGCGTGGCCACCGGCGTGATCAACAACTACTACTGGGACCGTCTGCACGCGGAACTCGGCGACGCGAAGACCCGCAGCGCGATCCATCACTTCGGCAAAGGCGACCTCGGCGCACTGGTGAACGTATCGGGCGCAGCGGTGCTGAAGTCCGCGCACAATACGGACGGCGCACAGAAATTTCTCGCGTATCTGGTCAGCGAACGCGCACAGCAGTTGATGGCGAACAGCCACGTCATGTTCGAATATCCGCTGCACGCCGGCGTGGCACCGGACCCGATCCTCAAACCGTTCGCCGAGCTGAGCCCGCCGTCGCTGACGATCCAGCAACTCGGCGACGACAGCCAGGCCGGCAAGCTGCTGCGCCAGGCAGGTTTGCTGTAAATGAGCGATGCCTTGTCAGCCGGTCCACCGGCTGTCCCCCCCGCCCCGGCGCGCGCCCGTTCGCGCGCGCCGCGCGGCCTGTTCGCGGCAGCAGCACTCAGCGCTTTGCTGGTGTTGCTGCCGATTGCGTTTACCTTCTGGCGGGCGGCGAGCTTCGGCATCGGCGAAGCGGTCGAACTGATCTTCCGGCCGCTGGTCGGTGAACTGCTGGTCAACACGCTGCTGATCGCCGTCTCGACCACACTGGCGTCGGCGGTGATCGGCACGGCGGCCGCATGGTTCGTCGAACGCACGCATTTGCCTGGGCGCCGCGCGTGGGCCGTGCTCAGCGCCGCGCCGCTCGCAATGCCGGCTTTCATCTCCAGCTATGCGTGGGTGTCGTTGAGTCTCGATTTGCAGGACTTCGCGGGCGCGTTGCTGGTGCTGACGTCCGCCTATTTCCCGCTCGTCTATCTGCCGGTGGCCGCCGCGTTGCGCGGCATGGACCCGGCGCTCGAAGAAAGCGCGCGCGCCCTCGGCTGCAACCGCTGGAACACGTTCATCCGCGTGGTGCTGCCGCAATTGCGCCCGGCGCTGCTCGGCGGCATGTTGCTGGTTGCGCTCGGCGTGCTGTCGGAATTCGGCGCGTTCACGCTGCTGCGCTTTCGCACTTTCACGACGCAAATCTACTCGGAATATCGCACCAGTTTCGACGGCGGCGGCGCGTCGCTGCTCGCCTGTCTGCTGATCGTGATCTGCCTCGTCGTGCTGGCGTTCGAGTTCCGCGTACGCGGCGCGGCGCGCTATGAACGCGTCGACCGCGGCACGCGCCGCGCGGTGTTGCGCTACCACCTCGGCGCATGGCGCTGGGTCGTCGCGGCCGGTTTCGCCGCGCTGGCGATCGCGACGCTCGGCGTACCGCTCGGGATGATTGGCTATTGGCTCACGCAGCCGGGCGCTGCCGCCGTCACGCCGGCTGACGTGTCGCCCGAACTGCTGTTCAACGCGACGCTTTCGTCGCTCGGTTTCGGCCTCGCCGCCGCCGCGCTTACCACGCTGCTGGTCGTGCCGCTCGCGTTCCTGCTGGTACGCTATCCGACGCGTTTCGCGATGCTGTTCGAGCGCACGGTATTTCTCGCGCAAGGCATTCCGGGTCTTGTGATCGCACTGGCGATCGTGTCGCTCGCAGTGCACGCGCTGCAACCGCTTTATCAGAGCGCGACGCTGCTGGTGATCGCGTATGCCATGCTGTTCATGCCGGTCGCGCTGGTGAGCGTGCGCGCCGCCTTCATGCAGGCGCAACCGCGCCTCGAAGAGACTGCTCGCGCGCTCGGCCTCAGCTGGTCGCAGACCGTGTTCCGCGTGTTGTTGCCGCTTGCCGGCCCGGGACTCGGCGCGGCGGCGGCGATGGTGTTCATCTCGGTCGTCACCGAACTCAACGCGACGCTGCTGCTGTCGCCCCTCGACACCCACACGCTCGCGACGCAAGTCTGGGCCGACACATCGACGATGGCGTTCGCCGCCGCCGCGCCGTATGCTGCGCTTCTGACCGGCATTTCGCTGTTCGCCTCCGGCCTGCTGTTCGCGCTGCTTGGCAAATCGGCGCTGCTCGGCGAGCGCGGTTGACGCCAACGCTCGGGCCGGGCATTTTTTCATCGGATTTTCATGAGCGAACTTCGTATCCGCGGACTGCAAAAATCGTTCGACGGCCACCCGGTGCTGCACGGCATCGATCTGTCCGTCGAACGCGGCACGCTGCTCGCGCTGCTTGGGCCGTCCGGCAGCGGCAAGACCACCCTGCTGCGCGTGCTGTGCGGCTTCGAACACGCGGACGGCGGCAGCGTCGAAATCGACGGCCGACTCGTGACCGGCAAGAACCTGCATGTGCCGTCCGAACAGCGCCGCATCGGTTATGTACCGCAGGAAGGCGCGCTGTTTCCGCATCTTTCCGTGGCGGACAACATCGTGTTCGGCCTGCCGCGTGCGCAACGCCGCGCGCGGCATCGCGTGGCCGAATTGCTCGAACTGGTGGGCTTGCCGGCGAACTTCGGCGAACGCGCGCCGCAGCAACTGTCCGGCGGCCAGCAGCAGCGAGTCGCGCTGGCCCGGGCGCTCGCGCCGTCGCCCACCCTGGTGATGCTCGACGAGCCGTTCTCGTCGCTCGACGCAGCCTTGCGGCTCGAGACGCGGCAAGCGGTGGCCAGCGCGCTGGCCGCGACCGGTGCGACGGCCGTGCTGGTCACGCACGATCAATCGGAAGCGTTGTCGCTCGGCCATGAAGTCGCCGTGCTGTGGCAAGGCAAGCTGATCCAGAAGGCGACGCCGGAGACGTTGTACCGGCGGCCGGTGACGCGCGAACTGGCCTCGTTTGTCGGCGAAGCGGTGCTGCTGCCGGGTGTGGTCGAACACGATCGCGTGACGTGCGAGCTGGGCGATTTGCCGTTGTGCGCGCCGCTGGGCAATGGCGCCGTCGACGTGATGGTGCGGCCCGAGCAGATCCGTCTGCTGCGCGCGGACGAAACAATCGCGAATGGGACGGCAGCGCATGATGCCGTCGTGCTGGACATCGTCTTCCAGGGGCAGGACGCGGGTGTCGCGCTGCAATTGCAGTCGGCCGCACGGACCGTGGTGCGCGCTCGCGTGCCGGGCTATCTGACGCCGCAGCCGGGCGAGCGTGTCAGGTTCGCCGTCGATGGCGACGTGACGGCCTATCGTCGCGATTGACGGACGCGATTAACGGACGCGATTGAGGGACGCGATTGACGGACGCGTTACGCGGACGCCGCCGCACCCTGAGTGCGCGTCGTGGGCGGACGCAGCGACAAGTCCTGCACCATCTGCGCGGCCAGATAGTCGCACGTGGGCCGATCCGATTTGGCGCTGCGCGCCACCACGATTTCCAGCGGCGCGATTTTCGGCAAACCTTGCGCTTCGCCGAGCATCGCCAGCCGCGACGGCACGCTGCAACGCGTCAGCGCAATCACCGACAATCCCGCATCCACCGTCGCCACGAGACCCATCAGGCTTGCGCTGCTGAACGCGGCCCGATAACGGATCCGCGCGCCGTCGAGTGCGGCCAGCGTATGCTGGCGCGCGACGCAACCCGGCTCGTAGAGTCCCACCGGCAACGGCGACGCCGCCAGCACCGGCGTATCCACCGAAGCCCCCACCCACACCATCGGCTCGCTGCGCACGAATTCGCCGCGCAACTTGCGGTCGCGCGTGACGAAGGCGAGATCGATCCTGTTATCCGCCAGCATCGGCGCAAGCGACGTGCTCTGCGCGCAGACGATCTCGATCTCCACGTGCGGATACAGATTCGAAAAGCGCCGCAATACCGGCGACAGCAACGACGACACGTAGTCGTCAGGTGCGCCGAGCACCACCCGCCCGGTCACCTCGGGCCGCACGATCGCCGACCACGCTTCCTCATGCAAAGCCAGCACTTGCCGCGCGTACTCGAGCAGCGTATTGCCGGGCCGCGTGAGCGCGAGATTGCGCGTATCGCGGGCGAACAGCGTGGTGCCGAGCATGGTTTCGAGCCGCTTGATCTGCATGCTGACCGCCGCCTGCGAGCGATGCACGGTGACCGACGCCTTCGTGAAGCTGCCCGCCTCCACCACCGCAATGAAGGTGCGCAGCAAATCGACGTCGAAATCGGGATGCATGATTTATCAATCCGGCTTATGGGATTTCTCAATTTAATTCGTTTGCCGGTGCCATGCAAGCCGCACGATACTTGAGACTCACTGTCACGGAGCCGCTTCGCATGTCCCTCACCCAACGTCAACAAGGCGCCGTCACGCTGGCCAGTGGCGGGCTGTTGATGGGCACGCTCGGCGTGTTCGTCGAGGAAGCGCGGCTCGACGCGCTCACGCTGGTGTTCTTTCGCTGCCTGTTCGGTTTTCTTGCGCTCGCAGCGTATTGCGCCTGGAAGGGTTTCTTCACGCGTCAGCACTTCACGCGGCGCACCGTCGTGCTGGCGCTGATCTCCGGCCTGCTGATGGTCACGCAGTGGGTCGGTTTCTTCGATGCGATTCATCGCACCAGCATCGCCGTCGCGACCGTGGTGTTTCATGTGCAGCCTTTCTGGGTCGTGCTGATCGGCGCTGCGCTCTTCAACGAACAGCTCGGCATGGACCGGCTCGGCTGGATCGCGACTGCGTTCGTCGGACTCGTGCTCGCGTCGGGCGTCGCGGCCACCGCCAATTTGCAGGGCCACGCGAGCTATCTGATCGGCATCGGCGAAGCGTTGGCGGGCTCGGTGCTGTACGCGGGCGTCACGCTGATCGCCAAAGGGCTCGGCAATTTGCGGCCGCACTTGTTGACGCTCGCGCAATGCTTCGTGGGCGTGGTGTGCCTGCCGTTCATCGCGCCGCTTGGCGCCGTGCACATCGGGCCGATGCAGTGGTTCTGGCTGGTCGGCATGGGCGTGTTGCACACAGGATTGTCGTATGTGCTGATCTACGGCGCGCTGCCCAGGCTGACGACGCCCGTCATCGCCGTGTTGCTGTTCGTGTATCCGCTGACGGCGATCGTGGTCGACGCCGTTGTGTACGGACGGGCGCTGTCGCTGCCGCAACTCGCGGGCATGGCGCTGATCGTGGTGGCGAGTCTGGGTGTCAATCTCGGCTGGCCGCTGCTTTCGATGTGGCGGCCTGGCGGACCGGCGCGGCGTCACGCCGAGTGAGGTTCAGCCACGCTGCTTGCAGGCGGACCGCGCGCGACTGGACTTTCAGGTGCTGCCGGCGTTGAAGGCGTTGAACGAACAACCGGGCGTTGCGCCCGGTTTTTTTTAGTCGTCGTAGTGAAAGCGGCAGGCAATCACATAGACCTTTCCGTCTCTCGGCATATAAACCAGCCGATCCGAGTGCGTGATGCGGCGCGACCAGAATCCGCTTAAGCTGCCGACCAGCGCCTCCGGTTTTCCCGTGCCGCTATAGGGATCGCGCCGGCATTCCTCGAGCAACGCATTGATCTTGCGCAACACCTTCCTGTCGGCGTCCTGCCAATACAGATAATCGTCCCACGCTTCGTCGGTAAACATAAAAACGCTATCAGCCTTTGCGGCCTCCTGGTTTCGGCTTTTCTGTTTGTTCATCGATCAGCAGTTCACGCGCAACCGCACTGCCGGCATTCATTTGGGCAATAGACTTGGCAAGCCGCTGGGCGTTCTTCGACGAACTCAATAGATACAAGGTCTCCTGCATCGCATTGAAATCCTCGAGCGAAACCATGACCACACTCTCGCCGCTCTGCCGGGTTATCAGCATGGGCGTGTGATCGCGGCAAACGTCGTCCATCGCTTGCTTAAAGCCGGCACGCGCCTCGCTATAAGTAAGGACGTTCATTCGTTTTCTCGACCTGAGAGGTTGCCCTCCAGTCGCTCCTGTCAAAAAGTCAGAGATGGTTCCACCGCCAATCGGATTTCTTCTCCCCCAGCGGCAGCCAGATAAGCCGGTGACCCGAATGAAAAATCATTCCGAGCCACGCAATCATTGTACAGACCACCGTACAAGTCAGCAAACCCAAAAATGGCGGAGGAACGCGTCGTCTAACCGACAGAAAGCATGCCCGCTAGCACCCATGCCCGCCACTCGGCCAAACGGCCAACCTCACTGCGGCAACTCCTCCCCCATCGTCTCCGGCGCAAACGGAATCACAAACAGGCCGGCGACAAAGACCAACGCCGTCAACGCCACCGGCACGCCAAGCGTATGCATATGCAGCACGGCCGCGCCGAGCAAAAAATTGACGCCCGCACCGACAAACCGTCCGAACGATGTACAGAACGCGAACGCCGTCGCCCGCACGCGGGTCTCGAACTGCTCCGGCAGCCACAAGCTGAACAGCGCGAAATTACCGCCGAAAAAGCCGAGCACGAAGAGCCACGCGATGAACGGCGCAAGTCCATTGGGCAGATAGAACGCCCAGCCGAAACTGCCGACGATCGACACCGCCATCCCCGTGAAGTAAATCGCCAGCGTCTTCTTGCGGCCGAATCGCTCGGCGAGCAACGGCAAGGTGAGACAGCCGAGAATCGTCGCGATCGATAGCAAGCCGGTGGCAAGCGACGCCGTCCTGATCGCGTCGTTCTTGGCCATGCCGGCGCGCGTCGCTAGCTGAATCACCGCGGACGGTTCATACACCGCGCCCGCCCACAAGCCGATAATCGCAATCGTCAGCAGAATGCACGCAACCCACGTGCGGCGCCGATAAGTCGGCCCGAGAATCTCGTGCAGCGGTTTGGCGCGCCCGGCGCTCGCTTCGGCCTTCTGCCACTTCTCCGACTCTTTCACGCGCAGCAGGATCAGAATCGCGACCACCACCGGTACCGCGCCGGTCAGGAACATCGCGCGCCAGCCGTAATGCACGCCGATCGTGTAGTTGAGCGCGGCGGCCAGAAAAAAGCCCGCGTAGTAGCCCGTTTGCAGATAGCCTGCGCCCATCTTGCGGCGATCTTCCGGCCACGACTCGGCCACATAAGTGCCCGCCAACGCCCACTCGCCGCCAATGCCGACACCGGCAATGAAGCGGTAGATGCCGAGCTCCCACACGTTGTGCGACGTCGCCGCAAGCCCCGTAAAAATGGCGAACGTGAAGATCGTGCCCGCCAGCACCCTGGTGCGCCCAAAGCGGTCGGCGAGCGGGCCCCAGATGAACGACAGCCCCCACCCGACCAGAAACAGCGCGAACAGAATCGAACCGGCAAGGCCGACGTTCGCGGGCGTCGCCGCATAGCCGGAGCGCGGCAGCAGCTCGGTCAGGGCCGGCGTCAGAACGAGCGCGTAGATGAACGAATCCATCCCGTCGAGCGTCCAGCCGGCCCACGCTCCCCAAAAACCTACAATTTGCGAACGATTGAGCGGCGTGCGACGCCGTGCAACCGGCGTGCGGTCGGTCAGTGAATTCATCATGCTCCTCCAGCCCTACAAAGTTGGCGTACTTGGCGTACATATCGGGAACGACGGGATGGCGCGCTTGTGGTGGAGTTGAATTGCCCCGTTGCAACCACGGCGAGGGACATTGCCGGCGGCCCGATGGAAAACATTCCGGGTTTGCCCGCCTGTAAAACGCGTCTTTTTATATATAATATTTGATCTTATGAGCGACGCAACAGATGGTTTTCCCCTGGACGCCCCGGCGCGCACCCCGCTTCTAGCCGCGGCGGCGCCGCGCGAAAGCACGTCCCGCGTTATTGCGGAGGCGCTGCGCGCGGCGATTGTCGACGGCACGCTGGCGCCTGGTGCGCCGCTGCGGCAAGACGCCATTGCGCGGCATTTCTCGGTCAGCGCCATTCCTGTGCGCGAAGCGCTGCGCCAGTTGGAAAGCGAAGGCTGGGCAAAGGCGGCGGTGCATAAAGGCGCCACCGTCGCGCCGTTGTCGGCGGATGAAGCACGCGAAATCTACGAGATCCGGTCCGCGCTGGAGAGCCTCGCCATTGGTCTCGCGATTCCGAATCACACTGCCGCCACGCTGAGCGTATCCGTCGAGCTGTGCCGCGCGGCCGAACGTGAAGCCGATCCGTCGCTGTACGTTGCGCGCAATGCCGCGTTTCACATGAGCCTGTACGCGCCCGCTGCCCGTCCGCAACTCGAGGACATGATCGGCGCCTTGCATCGGCGCGGTGAGCGGTATCTGCGGCTGAAGTTCGGGCTGCCGTCGTACAAGGGCGAATCCGACGAAGAGCACGCCGCCTTGCTCGATGCGGTGCAGCGTCGCGACGTGCCCGCTGCACAAGCGCTGGTCGTCGCGCATCTGCTCGGCACAGGCGACCTGCTCTACCGCTTTCTGACCGAACGCGCGCAGGCGGAAGCCGCGCTAGCGAATCAACCCAAGCCGCGCGGCAGACGCACGCGCACCACCACCGGGAGCTGAATCCGCCGATGAACCGACCCGCCGAAGCGTCACCCCCAACCCGTTCATGGACCACCCGCCGCGACGAGAAGAATCGCCGCCTCGCCGCCATTGCACCGTGGCTGGAAGACGGCGTACTGCCGACCCACCGTATCGTCGACGCACTCGAAACGCTGATTCGCCCCGGCGAGCGCGTCGCGCTCGAAGGCGACAACCAGAAGCAGGCCGACTTCCTGTCGCGCTCGCTCGCCAAAGTGGATACCCGGAAGATTCACGACGTGCACCTGCTGATTTCGAGCATCAGCCGTCCTGAACATCTGACGCTGTTCGAGCGCGGCATCGCGCGCAAAGTCGATTTCTCTTTTGCTGGTCCGCAGAGCCTGCGGGTCGCGCAACTGCTCGAAGACGGGCAGCTGGAAATCGGCGCGATCTACACGTACGTCGAGTTGTACGCCCGGATGTTCGTCGACCTGACGCCGCATGTCGCGCTGCTGTGCGCGGACAAAGCCGACCGTCACGGCAATCTGTACACCGGGCCGAATACCGAGGACACGCCCACCATCGCCGAAGCCGCCGCGTTCCGGCACGGCATCGTGATCGTGCAGGTCAACGAGATCGTCGACGAACTGCCGCGCGTCGACATTCCGGGTTCGTGGGTCGACGTGGTCGTGCAGGCGGATCGGCCGTTTGCCGTCGAACCGCTTTTCACACGCGATCCGCGGCACATCGGCGACTTGCAGGTGCTCACCGCGATGATGGTGATTCGCGGCATCTATGAACCGTACTGCGTGACGTCGCTGAATCACGGCATCGGCTTCGACACCGCGGCGATCGAATTGCTGCTGCCGACTTACGGCGAATCGCTCGGCCTGAAAGGCAAGATCTGCCGCAACTGGACCCTCAATCCGCATCCCACGATGATCCCGGCGATCGAATCGGGCTGGGTCGACAGCGTGCATTGCTTCGGCAGCGAAGTCGGCATGGAGGCGTATATCGAAGCGCGGCCGGACGTGTTCTTCACCGGCAGCGACGGCAGCCTGCGTTCGAACCGCGTGCTGTGCCAGTTGGCCGGGCAATACGGCGTCGATCTGTTTATCGGCTCGACGCTGCAGATCGACGCGGACGCGAATTCATCGACGGTGACGCGCGGGCGTCTGGCGGGTTTCGGCGGCGCGCCGAACATGGGTCACGACCCACGCGGCCGGCGTCATTCGAGCGAAGCGTGGCTCAAGCTGTTGAAGGATCAGGGGCCGGTTTCGCGCGGCCAGAAGCTGGTCGTGCAAATGGCCGAAACGTACAAGAAAGGCGGCGAACCGACTTTCGTCGATGAACTCGACGCGGTCGCGGTCGGCGCGCAAAGCGGCATGCCGGTCGCCCCCGTGATGATCTACGGCGACGATGTGAGCCACGTGGTCACCGAGGAAGGCATCGCGCATTTGCACAAGGCCGAAGGTCTCGACGAACGGCGCGCGGCGCTGGCGGCGGTGGCCGGCGTGACGCCGATCGGCCTGCGTGCGAAGCCGGAGAAGACGGCCGAGTTGCGCCGTCGCGGCATCGTTGCGTATCCGGAAGATCTCGGCATTCGTCGCGGCGAAGCGAAGCGTTCGTTGCTGGCCGCACGCAGCATCGACGATCTGGTGACGTGGTCGGGCGGGCTTTACGCGCCGCCTGCGCGCTTCAGGAGCTGGTGACGATGGCGCCCGCTGCTGTGCTCGAGCGTGCGCAGGCATTGTCCGGGTGTGCCACGTGTGCTGATTGGCCTGCACGGGTTGAGCCGCGCATCCCGCCGCCACACGAGAGCGCTTCCGACGATGCCGGGCTTGCCCGGCTCGCCGTGACCGCGCTGATCGAAGAGGCCCAGCTCACGCCGAAACCCGCGCTCGTCGACCGGCGCGGCAGCGGCGCGCATCGCGACCTCGATCTGGCCGTCATGCTGCGTTCCGCCTATTCGCTCGAGCCGACCTTCGCGGCGCTCGCGCGCGCATCGCGGCGGCGCGAGCCGTCCGCGATTCTGCGCGCCGAACTCGCGCAGATCGGGCGCGCCGGCGAAGAGGACATGCTGCGCGCCACCGGCGGCAGCAATGCGCATCGCGGCGCGATCTGGATCGTCGGCTTGCTGGTGGCGGGCGCGTGTGGAGCTGACGTGGGCGGAGCTGACGTGGGCGGAGCTGACGTGGGCGGAGCGGGCGCGGGCGGAGCGGGCGGAGCGGGCGGTTCGGTCGGCTCGGTCGGCTCGGTCGGCTCGGCAGCTTTAACGGCGGCGCGCATCTGCAAGCGCGCCGCGCAGATCGCCTGTTTCCCCGATCGCTTCGCCGCGCCCACCGGGAGCCACGGTGCACGCGTGCGTCAGCGCTACCGTGTCGGCGGCGCGCGCCGCGAGGCGCAAGACGGTTTTCCGCACGTCGTCGACGTCGGCCTGCCCGCGTTGTGGGCGGCACGTGCGCGGGGCATCGGCGAAGACGCCGCGCGCGTCGACGCCCTGCTTTCGATCATGGCCTCGCTCGACGATACCTGCCTGCTGCATCGCGCGGGCCTGCCCGGTTTGCATGCCGGACAACGCGGCGCGCGCCGCGTCCTCGACGCGGGCGGCAGCTCGAGCGCAACCGGCCGCGCCGCCTTCGCCGCGCTCGAGGACGAGCTGCTTTCGCTCAATGCATCGCCCGGCGGCGCAGCCGATCTGCTCGCCGCCACCCTCTTTCTCGACATGCTGGCGCCTCGCGACGCCGGCGGGAGCCCAGTCTCATGGAACATCTGACCTTCGACTATCCGGCGCAACGCGCCGTCACGACCCGCGCGCATGTCGGCGTAGTCGGCTCGGGCGACCTCGAAGTGCTGCTGTCGCCGGCCGGGAGCGCCGCTGCGCTGACCGCGCATGTGGTCGTGCGCACCAGCGTCGACGGCTACAGCCATATCTGGAAGAGCGTGCTCGACCGTTTCTTCACGCGCTACGACGGTGCCGTGCACATCGAAATCAACGACTTCGGCGCCACACCCGGCGTCGTGGCATTGCGGCTCGCGGAAGCGGTCGAAGCCGCCGAACAGGGAGACGACGCATGAGCACAGTTGCTACAGCGTCTGCCACGGGCGTCGCGCCGATGCTGCGCGACAGCTTCATCGAACAGCCGGCGCGCGAACGCGCCCGCACGCTGCTGGATGCGGGCAGCTTCCGCGAGTTGCTCGGTCCGTTCGACAGGATCGAGTCGCCGTGGCTGCCGCTGCAAGGCGTCGTTTGCCAGGCGGACGACGGCTGCGTGATCGCGCGCGGCACCATCGACGGCGAACCGGCCGTGGTGGCCGCGATCGAGTCCGCATTCCAGGGCGGCAGCATCGGCGAAGTGTCGGGCAGCAAGATTGCCGCCGCGCTCGAGATGGCCTTGCGCGATTGCGAGCGCGGCAAACCGGTACGGCCTGTCGTGCTGTTCGAAACCGGCGGCGTGCGGCTTCAGGAAGCCAATCTCGGCCTCGCGGTGATCGCCGAGATTCAGGCCGCAATCGTCGCGTTGCGCCGGCATGTGCCGGTGGTCGGCGTGATCGCGGGGATGGTCGGCTGCTTCGGCGGCATGTCGCTCGCCGCGGCGCTGTGCTCGTATCTGGTCGTGACCCGCCAAGGGCGGCTCGGCATGAACGGCCCTGAAGTGATCGAACAGGAAGCAGGCATCGAGGAGCTCGATGCGAGCGATCGCCGCCACGTGTGGCAGTTGATCGGCGGCGAACAGCGGGTAGCCACGGCGCTCGCGGACCAATTGGTCGACGACGATGCAAACGCAGTGCGCGCCGCCGTGCGTTCGGCATTCGCGCAGGGACTGCCGGCCGCGCATCGCAGCGAACAGGTCGACACGTTTCTGGAGCGTCTCGCGCAGATCGATCCGGCCAGCGTCACGCCGGAAACGATGCGTGCCGTGTACAACCCGCGCAACCCGGACACCGAGTGCAAGGAGCAGACATGAGCGACACCACCCTCAGCCGCGGCGCGCGCTGGTTCCGCGCGCTGGCAGGCGAGCCGTCCGGCAACGCGCCGGTATGGAGCGGCGATGCGTCCCTCGGCGACGAGACCGCGCGTTTCATCGCGGTCGTCCCCGATCCCGGCAACCGCTTTCCACGCGCGACCGATAACGTCGTCGGCCTCGAACAGGGCTGGCTGCTCGCGCGTGCAGTGCGCGACGCCATCGCGCAGGACGAAACAGGCAGCACGCGCCGACCGATCGTGGCGATCGTCGACGTGAAGAGCCAGGCCTACGGTTATCGCGAGGAGATGCTGGGCATTCACCTCGCCTGCGCGGCAGCCGTGGATGCCTATGCGTCGGCACGCGCCGCCGGGCATCCGGTGATCGCGCTGATCGTCGGACCGGCCATGTCGGGCGCGTTCCTCGCCCACGGCTATCAGGCCAACCGGATTGTCGCGCTCGACGCGCCCGGCACCATGGTTCACGCAATGGGCAAGGAAGCAGCCGCGCGCGTCACGCGGCGCACAGTCGAAGCGCTCGACGCGCTCGGCGAAACCATCGTGCCGATGTCGTACTCGATGAGCTCGTTCGCCAAACTGGGCCTGCTGGATCAACTGATCGAAGGCATCGACGCGGATGCACCGGACGCAGTGCAGATCGAACGCGTGCGCCAGGTGTTGACGGATTCGGTTCGCAGCGCGCGTGCAGGTAGCCGCGATCTGTCGCATCGGCTGGAATCGGCGGCGGCTAAACAGAACCGCGCGGCGTCGATCGAGGTGCGGCGGCGCCTCGCCGAACAATGGGACGCTGTGTGATGCGAGCGTGTGCGGCCCCGCCGTTCGCAAATGTTCGCGCATCGGAGCGCGCATCGGATCGCATGCCGGATCACGTGTTGGATGACGACACGCGGTGGCGGCCGCATGATCTGCTGCGGCTGCGTCATTTGCAGCAGCTCGACGGCGAACCCGCGTGGGTGCGCGAAGCCTTCGAACGTGCGCCGTATGCGGTCGTGAGGCGCGCACCGGGCACGGGAGGTTTCGTGGCGATTGGTCTGCGCGGTGCGCAGCGATCGCAGCGCTATGGTGCGTGGGCGCACGAAAGCGATATCGAGGCCGTGATCGCGCCGGAGTCCCTGGCGGAATGCCGGCCTGCTCCCGAGCGCAGTCCGTTGGCTGCTTTTGCCGCGCTCGCCACGTTGCAACACGACATGTCCGGCGCGTTAGCCGGCTTCATCTGGGGGCCGACCGGCAGCACCGGCTTCGAACTGGCAACGCAGGTACTCGCTGTCACTGCATCGAGCGATCTGGATCTGCTGATTCGTGCGCCGGAAAAACTCTCGCGCAACACCGCCGTTGAGATCCGGAACCGCTTGCAGGCACACGCGCAACGCGCCGGAATTCGCGTGGATGTGCAAATCGAAACACCCGCCGGCGGCGTTGCGCTGGCCGAGTGGGCCGCGGGCAAGACACGCGTGATGGTCCGGCATGCACGAGGCCCGCAACTGATTGCCGATCCGTGGGCGCCTGCTCACGGCGATGCCTGATGCTTGCCCTTCTGTTTCCCGGCCAGGGCGCGCAGACCGACGGTTTCCTGCACCGTCTGCCGCAAACCCACGCGGTGCGCGAAACGCTGGACGAAGCGTCTCAGACGCTCGGCATCGATGTGCTGACGCTCGACACGCCGGACGCGCTTCGTTCGACCGTCGCCGTGCAGGTCGGCTTGACGGTCGCGGGTGTAGCCTTTGCGCGCGCGCTCGCGGACGAACAACTCACGCCGGAGATCGGCGCAGGCCTGTCGGTCGGCGCCTATGCCGCGGCGGTCAGTTGCGGCGCGGTTCGCTTCGACGACGCATTGAGGATGGTTCGCAAGCGTGCCGAAATGATGGAGATGGCGTATCCGTCCGGCTATGGTCTCGCGGCCGTGTCGGGTTTGACCGAACATCGACTCGCAACACTCGCCGCGCAACATGCGGACGAAGGCCAGCAGCGTGTCTATATCGGCAACGTCAATGCGCCACGTCAGATCGTGATGGCCGGCGCGAGCGGCGCGCTGGACACGTTTATCGAGCGCGCCCTGGCCGCAGGCGCGCGCAAGGCAACCCGCCTTGCCGTAAGTGTGCCGTCGCATTGCGAACTGCTCGCGCATGCCGCGGACGAACTGGTCGCCTACGCGCAGGACGTGCCCTTTCGCGCGCCGCGAAGCACCTATGTCGGCAATCGCGGCGGCCGGCCGCTGCATACCGCGGAGGCCGTGCGCGACGATCTCGCGACCAATATGCGCTACACCGTGCGCTGGTTCGACGCGCTCAGCGTAATGCTGGAAATGGGCGCCCGCGTGCTGCTCGAAGCGCCGCCGGGCCAGGTGCTGACCGATATCGCACGCGAGAACTTTCCGGACACAGCCGCGCTGGCCGCGAGCACCTTCTCGTTCGACAAACTGGTCGCGACCGTGCGGCGGCGTCTCGCGTCCGGCGATCAATAGCCATATAGATCACCGCCGCTCGATCAATTGCCGCCCCATCGTCTTCACATACTGATCGCAGGCGCTGCGCGCAACGCGTGACGCAGCCAACACGCTCACCTCGGCGTCGTCGCGGTAATACATCGCGACGGTAATCGGCGGCGGCAGCGGACGCACCTGCAATTGTCCCAACTCGCCGCTGCTCAAGAAAGGCTCGACGAACAGCGCCGGCACTGCCGCGATCCCATAGCCGTCGCGCAACAGCTTCACGATCACCGCCACCGACGGCATGCAGGTCACCTGCGTGTCCGCGAGCAGGACGCCGGCGCGCCTGGCGAGCGTCGCCACAATGGCTTCGACGGCGATTTGCGGCGCGGTGCCGCGGCCGAACGTCAGCACGGGTTTGTGGAGCAAGGTCTGAACCTGCTTCGCGTGGCTGGCCGGAATCAGGTCGCTACGCGCGATCCAGCGCACCGGATAACTGGCCAGCACGGTCGAGACGATCGACTGATCGTCGTCGCCGTCCGTCTGCTCGACCTGAATCACCAGGTCCAGTTCGCCCGCGCGCAGCCGTGGCGCCAGCGCGGCGCTCGAATCGACCGTCAGATCCACGACGATGCGGTTGTATTCGACATTCAGCATCCGTATGTAGTCCGGCAGCCAACTGTGCACCACTGTTTCGACCACACCGAGCCGCAGCCGCTTCGTCACCTGGGTTTCATCCTGCGCGGCCAGCTGCAGCGAACGCGTCGCCTGCACCACGGAGCGGGCATGCGCCAGCAGCCGCTCGCCATTCTCCGTCAGTTGAAACGCCGCGGCCTCGCGCTCGATCAGCTCGACACCCAACTCTGCTTCGAGCGTCTTGATGCGCAGCGAAATCGCGGCAGGCGTCGCATGCATCGCCGCGGCGGTCGCGCGAAAACTGCCCAGACGAGCAAGCGTCAGAAACGTTTCGACAAAGCGGGTATTCATTGCGTTAGTTCTCCAAACAGCCACTCGAGGCACTCGATCATCGCCGCATAACACGTTCCACCTAGTTAAGTTTAATTTAACAAAACACAATAAAAACTCGCTGGATGGATATTTTTGTTGTTACTAATCTGGCCTGCATCAGTTACCCGGAACTCACCCGGAACTCATCTGGAGTCCAGCCGTTCATGTCCTACACGCCATCCGAGTTTCGTCAGCAGATTCGCAGCCGCCGGCTGTCCGGCCCAACGGCCGGTCACTGCGGCGACTATGCGCAAGTCAATCTGGCGATCCTGCCCAAGCAATACGCCGACGATTTCCTGCGCTTCTGCACGCTCAATCCGAAGGCCTGCCCGCTGCTGGGTGTCGGCGAACCGGGCCTATGGCGCGTGCCCGCGCTCGGCGCCGATCTGGACGTGCGCAACGACGTCCCCGCGTTTTACGTGTACCGCCATGGCGAGCGTGTCGAGGAAGTGCGCAGTCTCGACGCCCTATGGCGCGACGATCTGGTGGTGTTCGCGATCGGCTGCTCGTTTTCGTTCGAGGAGATGCTGCGGCGCGAAGGCATCCCACTGCGCCATCTCGAACAGCGCGTCAACGTGCCGATGTATCGCACCCGTGAGCGCAACGTGCCGTCCGGTGTGTTCGGCGGCAACCGCGTGGTGTCGATGCGGCCGATGAAAGCCGCCGACGCGATCCGCGCCATCCAGATCACCAGCCGTTTTCCCGCGGTGCACGGCGCGCCGGTACACATCGGCGATCCGTCGCTGATCGGCATTCGCGATCTGACGCGGCCGGATTTCGGCGATGCGGTCGAGGTGCGCGGCGACGAGTTGCCGGTGTTCTGGGCCTGCGGCGTCACCCCGCAAGCCGCGATCGAAAGCGCGCGCCTGCCGTTCGCGATCGCGCACAAGCCGGGACACATGCTCGTCACCGATATTCCTAACACCGCGCTGGCGATTCTCTAGCCGCAGCGTATCGATTCCCACCACGCACCGCGCGGCAAGATGCGGCCGAACACAACACGACCGGAGTTCAAGCATGAAAAGCGAAGCGCAGTTAACCGCGGACGCCGAGCGCTACGAAGCGCCCGGCAAAGGGAAAGACCCGTTCGCCTGGTATCGGCAGATCTCCGCCGGCGAGAAGCGCGCGTTCTGGAGCTGCAAGATCGGCTACATGCTCGACGCGATGGACACACAGTTCCTGAGCTTCGTGATTCCGACGCTGATCGCCACATGGGGCATCACACGCGGCGACGCCGGCCTGATAGGCACGGTCACGTTGCTGAGTTCGGCGGTCGGCGGCTGGGCGGCCGGCGTGCTGTCGGATCGCATCGGCCGGGTGAAGACCTTGCAGATCACGATCCTGTGGTTCGCGATCTTCACGCTGGCTTGCGCGCTGGCGCAGAACTTCTCGCAATTGCTGTGGGCGCGCGGGCTGATGGGGCTCGGCTTCGGCGGCGAGTGGACGGCAGGCGCGGTATTGATCGGCGAAGTGATCCGTCCGCGCGTTCGCGGCAAGGCGGTCGGTCTGGTGCAGGCCGGCTGGGCAATCGGCTGGGGCCTGTCGACATTGCTGTTCATGGCCGTGTTCTCGCTCGTGTCCGCCGATTACGCGTGGCGCGCGTTGTTCGCGATCGGTATTGCGCCGGCGCCGTTCGTGATCTGGATCCGGCGCTTCGTGGAGGAACCCGAGGTGCATCGGCAGCAGAAAGAGGCGCAGGCGGCCGCGCAAACGCGCACGTCGTTGCTCGATATTTTCCGCGCCGAAATCGTCTGGATCACGCTGCGCGCTTCCGTTCTCGCCACCGGTGTGCAAGGCGGCTACTACGCGGTGACCACGTGGCTGCCGACGTATCTGAAAACCGAGCGGCATCTGAGTGTGATCGGAACCGGCAGCTATCTGGGCGTGGTGATCGCCGGCTCGTATTGCGGGTATCTGACAGGTGCCTACGTCAGCGACAGGATCGGCCGCAAGCGCGCGTTCATCGCGTTCGCGCTGGCATCGTGCGCGATCGCTTTGATCTACACGCAACTGCCGCTCGATAACATGTCGATGCTCGCGCTCGGTTTCCCGCTCGGCTTCTGCGCGTCCGGCATTTTCTCCGGCATGGGCGCGTTCCTCACCGAACTGTTTCCGACACGGATTCGCGGCTCGGGCCAGGGATTCTGCTACAACTTCGGCCGAGCGGTCGGCGCGACTTTTCCGTTCCTGATCGGCTACGTCTCGCAGACGATGACGCTCGGTCACGCCATCGGCGTGTTTGCCGCCGCGGCGTACGGCGTCGTGATCCTCGCCGCGCTGACGTTGCCGGAAACCAAAGGACGTCAGCTGAACGCGTGAGAAGCCATCGCGAGTCGCCCTACAACGCCTGTTCCGGCGCGCGTCCGATTGCATGCGAATCGGACGCCGCCATGTCGCCGCGACTGCGGCCGCTTTCTCGCCCCGGCGTCACGACTGCTCCCGTTCCTCCTGGCCGACGCACCGATTTCGCATGCCGCTCGATCAGCCGTTGCAGCAGGCAGAACGCGCACAGCAAGGCGCCGATCACGATGCGCGTCCACCACGAGCTGAGGGTGCCGTCGAAGGTAATTAGCGCCTGGATCGTACCGAGAATGCCGACGCCGAACAACGAGCCGACCACGTAGCCGACGCCGCCCGTCAGCAAGGTTCCGCCGATCACCGTCGCCGCGATCGCGTCGAGTTCCATGCCCTGCCCCTGCAAGCCATAACCGGACAGCACGTAGAAGGTGAACACCGCGCCGCCAAGCGCCGAACAGAAACCGCTCAGCGCATACACGCCGATCCGCGTGCGCGCGACCGGCAGGCCCATCAGCAACGCCGAGCCCGCATTGCCGCCGATCGCATACACGTTGCGGCCAAAGCGCGTGAAATGCGCGACATAGATCGCCGCGATCAGCGTGGCGAACGCGATCAGCACGTTGGCCGTGACCGAGCCGATGCCGATGTCGAGGCGGAACGCGGAGATCTTCTGGAAAGCCGGATCGGTGATGGTGATCGACTGCGTCGTGATCAGGAAGCACAGGCCGCGTGCGAAGAACATGCCGGCCAGCGTGACGATGAACGCCTGCAAGCGAAAGAAGTGAATCAGCACGCCCTGGATCGCGCCGAACATCGTGCCCATCAGCAACACGATCGGCACGATCAGCCAGACCGGCAGATGCACGCGCTCGGCCAGCACCGCTTCGACGATGGTCGTCAGCGCCACCACCGAGCCGACCGACAGATCGATCCCGCCGGACACGATCACGAAGGTCATGCCGATCGCGACGATCAACAGGAACGCGTTGTCGACCAGCAAGTCGAGCAGCACTTGCCAGGAGAAGAAGCCGGTGTACATCACCGAGCCGAAACCGAACAGCGCGCAGAACAGCAGGATCGTGACGGCGATCGGCAGCGTGCGCGGATCGACGATATAGGCACAGGCGTCGAGGAATCGTCTCATCGCGCCACCCCGCGCTGCGTGACGAGCGAGAGGGCGAGCGAGCGCGCCGCCGGCGACTGGATCACACTCACCGCGAGCACCACGGCCGCCTTGACGACGAGCGTCGCCTCGGGCGGCACGCCGATCGAATAGGTCGTGTAAGTGAGCGCCTGAATGATCAGCGCCCCGAGTACGGTGCCCGCGAGACTGAAGCGTCCGCCGAGGAGCGATGTGCCGCCGAGCGTCACCGCGAGAATCGCGTCGAGTTCGAGCAGCAGGCCGGCGTTGTTGCCGTCGGCGCTGCGCACGTTCGAGCTGATGAGGATGCCCGCCATCGAAGCGGTCAATCCCGAGAAGCCGTACACCGCGAACACGAGCGCTTTCGAGCGCAAGCCGACGAGGCGCGTCGCCACCGGATTCACGCCGATCGCGCGAATGAAAAGCCCGAGCGCGGTGCCTTCGACGAGGGCCGCGGTAGCCAGCACGGCCACGCTTGCGATCCACACCGAACACGGCACACCCAGCCAGTAACCGCCGCCGACGAACAGGTAGCCCGGCGCGCCGATCGGAATGATCTGCCCGGCGGTCAGCAATTGGGCGATGCCACGGCCCGCCACCATCAGGATCAGCGTGGCGATGATCGGCTGCATGCCGACGAACGACACCAGCAACCCGTTCCACATCCCGCTCAGCACGCCGACGATCAGCGCCGCCAGCAACGCCTGCAAGATCAGGCCGGCACCCGGCACGGGCTGCGTCGCCAGAATCGTCGCCGCCGCGGCGCCGGCAATCGCCACCACCGCGCCGACCGAAATGTCGATGCCGCGCGTCGCGATCACGAGCGTCATGCCGGTCGCGACGAGCACCAGCGGCGCCGCGCGATTCAATACGTCGATCGGCGCGCCGAACAGGTGGCCGTCGAGCATACGCAGCGACAGAAAATGCGGATTCACCCACAGATTCAACACGCACAACAGCGCGAGCGTCACGCACGGCCAGATCAAAGGACGCTCCGCGCCGTCACGAGCGAACCAGTTCGATAGCTTCATTCGCCGCTCCCCGCGATGAGTCGATAAATGTTGTCTTCGTTCGAAGCCTTACCGGCCACCTCGGCGATCTTGCGGCGGTCGCGCAGGACCACCACGCGATGACTCACCCGCAACACCTCACCGATCTCCGACGAAATGAACAGAATGCTCAAGCCGTTCGCGCACAGCGCCAGCAAACGATCCATGATGTCGAACTTGGCGGCGACGTCGATGCCCCGCGTCGGTTCGTCAAGAATCAGCAGCTTGGGATTGGTCGCGAGCCAGCGCGCCAGTAACGCTTTTTGCTGGTTGCCGCCGGAGAGAAGGCCGATGGGCTGTTCGGCATCTGTTGCCTTGATGCCGAGCCGTTCGATCCACATGTCGGCCAGTTCGCGCGCGCGATTGCGGCTGATCTTGCGCAACCAGCCACGCCTCGCCTGCAGCGCCAGCAGGATGTTCTCGCGAACCGACAGCTCGGCGACGATGCCCTCCTTCTTGCGATCCTCCGCGCAATAACCGATGCCGTGACGGACCGCATCGCGCGGCGAACGCAGCCGCACGGCGCGGCCTTCGATCACGATCGTGCCGCTGTCGGCGCGGTCGGCGCCGAACAGCAGCCGCGC
This sequence comes from Paraburkholderia lacunae, assembly GCF_003353175.1. Lineage (GTDB taxonomy): Bacteria > Pseudomonadota > Gammaproteobacteria > Burkholderiales > Burkholderiaceae > Paraburkholderia > Paraburkholderia lacunae. Next base: position 69,205 of record NZ_QHKS01000029.1, read on the forward strand.
GGTCTCCGTGCGGCCCGAGCCGAGCAAACCGGCGAGACCCAGAATCTGGCCCGGCTGCACGTCGAGATCGATCGGCTGCAGCGTGCCGCGCCGCCCGAGCCCGCGCAGTTCGGCGAACGGCTGAACGGCCTGTCTGCCCGTCGGCCCTTCGTGTACCTCAGGTCCTTCGTGGGCCGCTTCGCGCAGCCGCGCGCTCATGCGCTCATGGCCGACCATCTTCGCGACCAGTTGATCGGCGGGCAAATCGCGCGCGAGGTATTCGCCCTCGCGCTCGCCATTACGCATCACGGTAATGCGATCGGAGATGGCATAGGTCTGCTCGATAAAATGCGTGACGAACAGAATCGCGATGCCCGACTGCTTAAGATGCCGAAGTATTTTGAAAAGCTGTGCGACTTCGCTGTCGTCGAGGCTCGAGGTCGGCTCATCGAGAATCAGCACGCGCGCATCGACGGAGAGCGCTCTTGCTATGGCCACCATTTGCTGTACGGCAATGGGATAGGCATCGAGCGATCTGCTGACGTCGAGCGTCACGTCCAGACGGGCGAGCGCCAATTGTGCACGCCGTTTGATGCCGGGCCAGTCGATCGCGCCGAAGCGCTTCGGCTGCCTGCCCGCGAAGATGTTCTCGGCCACCGACAGATTCGGGCACAGATTCACCTCCTGATACAGCGTGCGCACACCCGCCGCTTCGGCCTCCTGCGGCGACGCAAACGCCACGGTTTCGCCACCGAGCCGGATCGTGCCGGCATCAGGCGCGAGCACGCCGGTCAGCACGTTGATCAAGGTGGATTTGCCGGCGCCGTTCTGCCCCATCAGCGTGTGGATCTCGCCGGGAAACAGCCGGAAGTCGACTCGCTGCAGCGCTTTGACGCCCGGAAACGTCTTGCTGACGCCGGCGGTCGCCAGAATGGGCTCGAGTTCGCGCGAGGCGGCACCTTCAACTGCGCCGCCGGCTGACGGAGTCGGTTCGGAAGCGGGATGCGTCATAGACCTCGCTCGATCGGCGCTGCGTTGGTTTGGCAAGGTCCGCGGAAAAGAGACCGCCCGCTGCCGAGACAGCGAGGCGGTCAGGCACCACTGGAGAAACCCTTGCAAGCTGCCTGTACTGCGCTTTTGTCCTGCCTCTGTCCTGTGGAGTGCTCAGTACTTGCGCGTCGGCAGAGTCTGCGCCGCGACGCTCATCGGGAAGACCGTCTCTTCCGTCAGGATGCGCTTGGGCAGCGGTTTGCCTGCCATCACGTCCTTGACCGCCGACATCAGCTGCGGCCCCAGCAGCGGGCTGCACTCCACGTCGACGTTCATCTTGCCCGCGGCCATCGCCTGGAAGCCGCCCTTGGTCGCATCGAACGAGACGACGGTGATGTCCTTGCCGGGGTGCATGCCGGCCTCTTCCATCGCCTGGATGGCGCCGAGCGCCATATCGTCGTTATGCGCATAAACTACATTTATTTTATTTCCATAAGTTTTTATAAATGCCTCCATCACCTGCTTGCCACCGGCAAGCGTGAAGTCGCCGCTTTGCGAGGCGATTATCTTGAATTTGGGATCGCTTTTGATCACTTCGATCAAACCCGAGTGCCGGTCGTTGGCGGGCGCGGAACCGACCGTTCCCTGAAGTTCCGCGATGTTAATAGGACCTTGATCGCTTTTATAATGATCCGCGAGCCAATGTCCGCCCCGCCGGCCCTCTTCCATGAAGTCCGAGCCGATCATCGTGACGTACAGCGAGGTGTCTTTCACGTCGATGTTGCGGTCGGTCAGGATCACCGGAATCTTCGCGGCTTTAGCCTCGCGCAACACGGGCTCCCAACCCGACTCGACGACCGGCGAGAACGCGATCACGTCCACCTTCTGCGCGATGTAGGAACGGATCGCCTTGATCTGGTTTTCCTGCTTTTGCTGGGCGTCCGAGAATTTGAGCTTGATCTTCGCGTCCGCGGCCGCTGATTTCACCGACTCGGTGTTCGCTGTTCGCCATGCGCTTTCAGCGCCGACTTGCGCGAAACCGAGCGTGATCTGTTTGTCCTGCGCGTAAGCGTCCGGTGCTGTCAGCGTCAGTGCTCCGATGCCCGCGCACATCACGAGTGCGCCCAACGCACGACATGCGGCGCGTCGTGTATTCGCCATGACTGTCTCCTGATCGTTGTTGTGTGGCGATCCATCGAACCGCCCGGCGCTTCCGGCCTGTCTCGGAGCGTGGATCGTGATGTAGCGTAGTGTCTGGGGCGTTAACCGTCCAATCATATGATTTGCGTTGGCGATACCAATTTCGGTATAACGCACGATATCAGCCGTGGCACCGGGATGAGAAGCACTGTCGTCACGCGAGTCGCGCTGACTGACGAGCAGCGCCTTCGACGTGCTTTTTATGTGCCTAACTACTCCGCGGCTTCGCGGCCGATTCGTCTAACGGCTTGTCGTACGCGGCGTCACCCAACGGAATGTCAGATTGATTCGCTCGCCGGCGACGTTGGGCTCTTTCGGCACACGGTGCCGCCACTCGGCCTGCGTGTTGCCCCTCATCACCAGCAGGCTGCCGCCCTTCAGCGAGAACGACTGCACCGTGCCGGTACTGTTGTGCCGCAAATCGAAAGTACGCGCCACGCCCAGACTGATCGAGGCGATGATCGGGCGCATGCCTAGCTCAGGCTCGCGGTCCGCGTGCCATCCCATGCTGTCGGCACCGCTGCGATAGCGATTGATCAGCACGCTGTTGAAGTGGGCGTTGCAGGCGGCCTCGGCGGCAGCTTTCAGTTCGGCGACGGTTCGGGTCCACGGCTGGGGCACGTTGCGAATGCCCGAGTAGACATAGACCGCGTCCGGCTCGCCTTGCCAGGCGGTCAGCCGCGGCAGCGGCACGCGCCCCGCGGGCGTGCCCATCATGTCCTGGCGCCACGCGACTTCGCCGATGAGTTGTGCCAACGCGTGCGCCGCGGCTTCGGGCGCCAGCCAGTCCGGATACCAGTCGACGTCGGGCGCCGGAAGGTCATTGAAAAGATCCGCCATGAGATTGCCTGAATACGATTGCGCACGCGCAGCGCAGCGTGCTCATGTGAGAACCCTGACTATTGTGGCAGCGGCGACGGCGCCGCTCAGCCACGCGGCTTGCGCTGTCATTCGATTTGCTTCATGTTAGCGGACCACCATCATGATTCTTTCTGACCAGGCTCTCGATCAACTGTTTCGCGAGGCACGTACGCGTAACGGCTGGCAGCCCAAACCGGTCGACGACGCCTTGCTCAAGCAACTCACCGAACTCGTGCTGCTCGGCCCTACCTCGGCCAATTCGAGCCCCGGCCGCTTCGTCTTCGTCAAAACGCCGGAAGGAAAGGAGAAGCTGCGCCCGGCGTTGTCGCCCGGCAACCTCGAAAAGACGATGGCGGCGCCGGTCACCGTGATCGTCGCGATGGATATGGCGTTCTACGAACACCTGCCGAAACTGTTCCGCACGCCGACGCGCGCAGCTGGTTCGTCGGCAACGACAAGGCGATCGCCGACACCGCATTCCGCAATTCGACGCTGCAAGGCGGTTATCCGATTCTCGCGGCTCGCGCGCTCGGTCTGGACACGGGCGCGATGTCGGGCTTCGACGCTGCCAAGGTCGACGAAGCCTTCTTCGCCGGCACGACGGTGAAGTCGAATTTCCTGATCAATCTGGGCTACGGCGACGCGTCGAAACTGTTTCCCCGCAGCCCGCGCTTCACCTTCGACGAAGCGGCGCGGATCGTCTGAACATGCCGGGTGCGTTCAGGTGAACAGCGCCACGTAGAACACCACGACGCCGATCACCGCCCCGATAAAACAGAAACCTTCTTCGGCGTCGTCGCCATTGGAACGCAACCAGGCACCGACGACGCCGAACAAGCCGGCAATGCCGAGCGCGACGCATACCATCACCACGTCGAACAACGCACTTCGTCCCAGCTCGGAAATGTCGATGTCGCGCACGCCGTAGTACAAGCCGATTGCCATTAACGATACGGCGACCAGCGGCAGCATCACGTGGCTTCCCTCATGCCCAACGTGATGCGCGTGATGTGCGTGGCGTGCCTGATTACCCGATCTGAGCAGTTTCATTATGCGTCTCCTGCCTCGCCCTCTGCCGGCGATAAACCGAACCGCCACTGGGCCGCGGCGCCGCTTGAAACAAGCGGGTTCTCTTCCAGAATAGTCCACGCGCGAAGACGATTCAAAGCCCGTTTAATTAGGTCGAACAGCCGGCCTGAAGCGAACGGCGGATGCTGTATTGCGGTAGCCGTTTACGGCAACGACTGTCGCCTTGCTCGCACCCGTGAGAGCAAATTTGACGTGTCCGGCAAGGGATAGCACATGCCAGTAGAATGAACCGGCTGCCAGCCAGTTTCTGGTTCGAACCGCCGAACTGACGAGCCGCCGCTCGTCAGTTCGTGTCCGGCCTCTTCCCGCCTCTATCCTCTCTATGCGCCGCTTATCGTTTCTTGTTCGCGTCATCCTGATTGGCATTCTTCTGCACATTTACGTCGGTTTCCGCCTGATTCCCGATCTGCCGATCAATGCCGCCGGTCGATGGCTGTGTGCGTTGTGGCTGGTGCTGTCGATTTTTCTGATTCCGCTTGGTGTGCTGGCGCGCACGGTCAAGCAACAACCGCTCAGCGACCGGCTCGCGTGGATCGGCCTGCTGACGATGGGCTTCTTCTCATCGCTGCTCGTGCTGACTTTCGTGCGAGATCTTGGTCTGGCGTCGCTGCTGACCGTCGATGCAATCTGGCCGAACACGATAGCTCTGGCGCACTGGCGCACCGGCTCGGCGGCAGCCGTGCCGGTGCTCGCGCTCATCTCGACGCTGGTTGGCTTGTTCAACGCGCGGCGCCGCGCCCGGGTCGTGACGATCGACGTGCCGATCGACGATTTGCCGGCAGCGCTCGAGGGCTTCACGATCGTCCAGATCAGCGATATCCACGTCGGCCCGACCATCAAACGGCGTTACGTGGATGCGATCGTCGACGCAGTGAATCGCCTCAAGCCGGACCTGATTGCCGTAACCGGCGATATCGTGGACGGCAGCGTGCCGCAGTTGACCAGGCACACGCAGCCGCTGGCTCGACTCAGCGCACGCCACGGCGCCTTTCTGGTGACCGGCAATCATGAGTATTACGCCGGCGCTGACGCATGGATCGACGAGTTCCGGCGCCTGGGTTTGAACGTTCTGCTCAACGAGCACGTGATCGTCGATCACGACGGCGCACGCGCCGTGATTGCCGGAGTAACCGATTACTCGGCAGGTCATCATGACCCGCTGCATCGCAGCGACCCGGTCGCGGCACTCGCCGGCGCACCGGGCGACGTGCTGATCAAAGTGCTGCTCGCCCACCAGCCGCGCTCCGCCGAAGCGGCTGCAGCAGCAGGCTTCACCCTGCAGTTGTCCGGCCACACGCATGGCGGCCAGTTCTTCCCGTGGAATTTCTTTGTCCGTTTTCAGCAGCCGTTCACGGCCGGCCTCGCGCGCCTGAACGGACTTTGGGTCTACACGAGCCGTGGCACCGGCTATTGGGGGCCGCCGAAGCGCTTGGGCGCGCCCTCGGAAATCACGCGACTGCGTCTCGTGCCTGGCGAGCCTGACTGAGGCGCCGCGTCATCGAGCATTGCGTTGAAACGACAGCGCGGATGTCCTGACAGGACATCCGCGCCTCGGAGCAAGCGCGCCGCTTGAGATTGACGCTTGAGATTGACGCTTGAGATTGACGCTTGAGATTGACGCTTGAGATTGACGCTTGAGATTGACGCTTGAGATTGACGCTTGAGTTCGATTGACTGCGGCCCGACTTACCGCTTACTGAGCGGGCGCGACCGCCACGCTCACCTGCGGTGCGTACGCCACCGATACCTGCGTGCCCGGCGTCACATTGGCGATCTTTGCCGGCTCACGCCCCTGGATGTGGAAAACGTCGCCATTCGGACCTTTCAAAGCCATGATGCCGGTGGCGTGATCGATAGCCTGAACCTCGGCGGTCACGTTCTGTGCCGTGTTCGCATGAGCGGGTTGAACGGCAGCGCTGTGCCCGTCCGCACTATGCGTCACGCTAACTACGGCGTTGCGCATCATCCGGATATGGACTTTTCCGCCCTGCTTGATCTGCGCAAGGTTACTGGTTTCCGTGATATTGAACGAGGCTTCGGCGCCCTGCGCGTCAAGCACGGTGACCGAATGCTTCGCGAGATCCACCGATTTCACGACGCCGTCCGCCTGCAGCGTGCTGCTGCCTTCAAATGGCGCCGGTAAGCCGGTCGCGAACGACATGAGCGGTGCAGCTGCGATCAACGCACCGGCAACGATGCCATGAGCCTTAACTTTCATAGATTCCTCAATTGGGTGAACAACGGAAAAGAGATGACGTCGCACAGAGCATTCTGCGAAGCCGTGAGAAGTGAAACGCGGATTGAACGCCAAAACAGCTCGGCGCAGCACGGCATGTTCCGAAGCATCAAAACAGTGTGTTTTCCGGGACGGTTATCGTCAATATTCGGAGTCCGTATTTATGCGGTGAAAGATCCGAGTTCGCTATAGAAAAATCCCCAAGGTTTCGTAAAGTTAACGTCACCGCAAGCCTTCATCCACGCTTGACTTAGTTTTTCAGAGCTGCCTAAAATTCGCCCAGTTCATTTAACCGGAATCACGATCTTGGACAGTAGCAGTAGTACCAGTCGAGCTTCGATTTGCCCGATCTCCTGATCGGCAAGATTTCCGCGTCAGCAATTTGCCTGTCGCCGTCTTGCCTTGAGGCCAGACGGTGCACGTCGTTTATCCCCCGTCGTTTTCCGCTCGTACTGCCCATGAAGCGCCGCATGGCTGGATACCGTGCAGATGCTCCATTGCATTTCGCGCTGCGAGCGTTGGCTCGCACGCCTCGTCACGCCTGACCGCTACCGCGCGTCCACGTCCGGATACGTGCTGCTGTCACGCGTAGCGTTCACAATGTGCGAACGAGCACCAACCTTTCTTATCGATGACACTTGAATTCGTCTCACGGCTCCTCGCCGCTTTCGCCTGCGGCGTCGCCATCGGCCTTGAACGGCAGATGCGGCAACGCAATGCCGGCCTGCGCACCATCACGCTGGTCGCCAGCGGCGCATGCCTGTTCGTTACACTCGGCGTGCTGACCGGCAACGGCACCGCCGGCATCACGCAGATTGCCGCGTACGTGGTTTCCGGCGTCGGCTTTCTCGGCGGCGGCGTGATCATGCGCGACAAAGGTTCCATTCAGGGGATCAACACAGCCGCGACCTTGTGGTGCTCGGCAGCGGTCGGCGTATTGTGCGGTGCAGGACATTACGGCCCGGCGCTCGCCGGCACCGCGATCGTGCTGCTGACCAACACTGTGCTGCGCGAAGTCAGCCGTACTATCAACGCGACGCCGGTTTCAAACGCGGACCTTGTGCGCGAGTACGTACTGACAGTGGTATGCCGGGAGGCTGACGAGATTCATATTCGTACGGCCCTGTCCAATTCGATGTATTCAGCACCGCTGTCGTTCCAGAGCTTGACGAGCGAAGACGTCGAAGACGAGTCGGGACGCATTCGCGTCACGGCGACGTTGAAGCTCCATCCGAAAGATCAATCGAAACTGGAACAGATGGCGAGCCGCATCAGCATGGAAAAGAGCGTATCCAGCGTCAGTTGGATCGCCCGGGAAGCGGAGCCGACCCCGGAGTGACCGACCACGCATAACTCGCCTTTATCTCTTCGTATCGTCTACACTTAGCTTGCAATAGATTTAGACAATGTTAATTCCGCGTCCTGAATGTGGACTGTCCCATAACCTTCGACTAAGCTCTGTCACCGTGAATTTTTCACACTCAACCATGGAGTCTCGAATATGGAACACGGCATCATTGCATGGCTCATCATTGGCGCGATCGCCGGCTGGCTGGCGGGCGTGCTCGTCAAGGGTGGCGGCTTCGGCCTGATCGTCGATATCATTGTCGGGATTGTCGGCGCGTTCATTGGCGGCTGGCTTTCGGGGGTGCTGCATATTTCGCTCGGCGGCGGCTGGATCGGCTCGATCATTACGGCCGTGATCGGCGCGGTCATTCTATTGTTCCTTATCCGGCTCATCCGACGCGGTAGCTGAGCGCAGCAATGGATGTCATGCGGCGTCAGGAGCCAATACCACCTGACGCCGGCCTTACTTAACGAAGCGCTTCCACTGCCGGCAACATCGAGCCGGTGTCACGCAGCCGCGTATGCCATGCGAAAGCCTGGTCCAACCGATGCGGCGTTTGCCCACCCCATTGCAAGGCGTCGCGATAGTAGTCGCGAAGCAGATCGCGATACAACGGATGCACGCAGTTCTCGATGATCAGCGTGGCGCGTTCGCGCGGGGCAAGTCCGCGCAGATCGGCAAGCCCCTGCTCCGTTACCACCACATCCACGTCGTGTTCGTTGTGATCGCAATGCGGCACCATCGGCACGACGCTCGAGATGCGGCCGCCCTTGGCCATCGACTTGGTCGCAAAGATCGCGCACGACGCATTGCGCGCGAAATCGCCCGACCCGCCGATACCGTTCATCATGTGCGTGCCGCCTACATGCGTTGAATTCACGTTGCCGTAGATGTCGAACTCCAACGCGGTATTCAAGGCGATCAACCCGAGCCGGCGAATGACTTCGGGATGGTTGCTGACCTCTTGTGGACGCAACACGAGACGGTCGCGATAACGCTCGAGCTCGCCGAACACCTGCGCCTGGCGCGCGGCCGACAACGTAATCGACGCACCGGAGGCGAACGTCACCTTGCCGGCGTCCATCAGGTCGAAGGTCGAGTCCTGCAGCACTTCTGAGTAAATTTTGAACGCAGCGAACGGCGAATCGACGAAAGCGGCGAGCACCGCATTGGCAATCGTACCTATGCCCGCCTGCAACGGCGGCAAACTGCTGGGCATGCGCCCGTGCGACACCTCATGCTGGAAAAATTCGATCAGATGACCGGCGATCAGCTTGGTCTCCTCATCCGCAGGCAACACCGTGGACGGACTGTCCGCCATATCGGTAACGACAATCGCGGCGATTTTCTCGAGCGGAATCTCGATTGCCGGCGTGCCGACGCGGTCTTGCGGACGGACGATCGGCAGCGGTTCGCGGTTGGGGCGGCGGCCGGGAATCCAGATGTCGTGCAGCCCTTCGAGTGCGAGCGGCTGGGCGAGATTGATTTCGACGATGACCTTCTCCGCGAGGATCGCGAAGCTGGCCGAATTGCCGACCGAGGTGGTCGGCACAATGCAGCCGGTCTCTGTGATCGCGGCGGCTTCGATAATGGCCACGTCGAGCGTACCGAGTTGATTCGCGCGCAACATCTCGACAGTTTCGGACAGGTGCTGATCGACGAACATCACTTCGCCGCGATTGATCGCGTCGCGTAAAGTCTTGTCCACCTGAAACGGCAAGCGACGCGCCAATACGTGCGCCTCCGTCAGCATGCGGTCGACTTCATGCCCAAGCGATGCGCCGGTCATCAACGTAATGCGCAGCGGTTTGCTTTCGTGGCGTGCCCGCTCGGCGAGCGCGACAGGGACAGCTTTGGCGTCGCCCGCGCGCGTAAATCCGCTGGCGCCGACACGCATGCCGTCCTGAATCAGCAGCGCTGCCTCGGCGGCTGAAGTGATCTTCCCGCGCAACGCGGTACAACGAATCCGGTCTTCGTACATGATACTGAGTCTCTCCATAATCACCATCCCGGTCTACCGGTGCGCACGTCTACGGTGTGCTTCGCTCAGAAGCCAGATTGCCGCACCCTGCCGCGGCATCAAGATGAACGGCGTCGCGGCCAGGTGTTTCGTCGCGCATTAAACGCTCGCGACATGTCTTGCAGATGTTGATCGTGTTACGCGCGGCGCTGCTTAGCTGCCGAAATAGATGTTGCAGAAGCTCACAGGACCGACACATTCCTCAACTTTGGTCCTCGGTGCAACGGCATGGCCTTGCACAGCGACGCTGCTGGTGCGCGGCGCATTCGCTTGCGCAACTTGTTGTTCCGGCGCGGCAGGGGCAGTTTGCGCGTGAGCAGCTGCAGCGGACAAAGAGCAGGCAATCAGGACCATCTTCAACACTTTCATTTCGTTCTCCGGTACTTACTGTTACGCCGCGTAGGAAGTCCCCTTGGTGGACTGCGTGGCAGTGGTGAAACTATATGACTGCCATCTGCCCGGATAAACGGGCTTGCCCGGAAGTGATCTTTCTATCTGGCAGAAGGATCTGAAGGATCTGAAGGATCTGAAGGATCTGATCGGCAAGTGACCGAACGCATCGTTCAACGCGCATTGAACGGCGCGTCCTTGTCGAGCAAGGCTGTGCGAATGAAATGCAGACAACTGAGGATGCGTTGCAGGTCGTGACGCTTATCGCGATCGGTATGAACTGTTTCGAGGACGTCCTGCGCCGTCCACGTGGCCGAGCGCACGGATACGAGCGCGCGTTCGAGACCATGGGAGTCCGGTTGTATGAAGAGCTGCGCGAGATCGGCAGCGGTCCGCTCGAGGCTGCGGCTCCACCGCGGATGGAGCGCCCGCGCGTAGGGCGCGCGGGCTACTTCGTTGCGCAGATCGATCACGGCATGGCCCACTTCGAGTGTGACCAGCATCCAGCGCAAAGCGTCGCGTCGACGACGTGAGTGCCGAGTCAGCAGCATACGTAGTTGTGAAGTCAGATCGTGCGTGCTCGACTGAAAGCGTTGATTGAGCCCTTGCAGTTCGCCCTCGCACGCGAACACGACCTGGGCACGCAAGTCGCCCTTGATCCTCTCGGTCAGCCACGGCATACCGGCCGGAAAGACCACCACAAAGACAATCGCGGCCAGCAATAGGGATGCGGTGACCGCTATACCATTGTTGATCAGCAAATCGGGGGCATACGTGACGACGTTGTCCGGTCCGGCGAGCAGGCAGAAGAACACTGCAAAGCCGATGCCGTAGCCTGACGCAAGCTTGCGTGTCGCGATGAACGCGCCAAGCGCGAGCACGGGTGCGAGCGTCGTGCAAAGCAGCGGAAAGCCGTCGATGTTCGGATAAACGTAGCAAGTGAACAGATAGCCAGTCATGGTCGCAAGGGTGGCGCCGACCGCCATCTGCACGGTCATCTTCGAAGCGTTCGGTGCTGTGGACGTCAGCGCGCACGCTAGCGCTGCACCAATGACCGCAAGACCGCCGCTGGGCCAGTCTGTGGCGATCCAGAAACAGCCGACGACCGCCATCGCCACCGCCGCCCTGACAAAGGTAAACGCGACGACAAATCCGTTCGTCTTGCTGACATAGCGGCTCGCGAAGCGTTGCCGCCCAGCGGGTTTGCGCTGCGCCAGCGATGCGTAGGTCTCCGAATAACCGATCCATTCGTCGACAAACCGGTACAGCAGCTCCGCCGCCGTATCGAAGTCCGCCAGAGATTCAGCGGGCGCGGCTTCCAGAGGCCGCCTTGTTTCGCGCACGCGACGTGGCAGCGTCGTCTGAAAGACTCGCAGACGGGCTGCCACGCGCGATGCATCATCAACTGCGTCAGGCTGTGGCGCGATCAACGCCGACAGTTCGCGAAAGTACGGTGTGATGGCTTCGACGATCCGTCGCGACCCGCTTGCGCGCAAACGCTTGAGCAATTGATGCAGCGCATGCAACCGCGCGCATGCGCCCATGAATTCGCCGTTCAGACGGCCGAGATGCTGGCTGCGCGAGCGCATCGCAGGATCTTCGAAAGCGGCAAAAATGCGCGTCGCTTCGAAACCGACAATTTCATCGACCAGATCGGCAAAGCGCCGCTCGAACTGCCCGCGCTCGAGCCCACGGCCCAGCACGTCGGCGGCGAACACAGTAAAATTCATATATCGAATTTGTAGCGCGCGCCGCAGCGCAATGCTCGAACGCTGCGGCGCGATCAGTGCGCTCACCGCACTCGAACACACGATGCCGACCGCCACTTCCGCCGCACGCGTAAACGCGGCCAGAAACAGGCCGTGAGGCTCGGTGACATTCGGAATGCCGATCAAGGCGGCGGTGTAACCCGCCAACACAAAGCCGTACCATCTGAAATGCCGATACCGGACCGCTGCGGCGATACAGGCGCTCACCCAGCAAATCATGCCGAGCATGTACAGCTCGGGCTGCTGGACGAACAGCGCGCCGAGCACGAGTGCCGCGACCGTGCCCACCGCGGTTCCGAGAATCCGATAGAAGCTCTTGGCGAGCACCATGCCGCTGAACGGCTGCATCAGCACGAACACCGTGGTCATCGCGATGCGCGGCTGTTGCAGATCCAGCAGCATCGCAATACCCAGCGCCAGCAGGCCCGCGGTGACGGTTTTCAGCAGATGCAGCCAGATCAGGCCGTCGCTGCTCGCCCAATCGCGAGTGGCGACACCGAGCGCTTGCAACATAGCGCCCCACTGTCGGCGGGAATCCACCGTCGGTTTGATCGCATGTTGGCGTTTCATCAAAAAGCAACGCGCCCCAGTTTGTCGCTGAAAGAAGCACCGGCGAAGAAACCGCGCACACCGGCAGGCAAGGCGCCGATTGTAGAAGCATGGACTGCGGGCATTAAGAGGACGGGGGCGGAACGTCCCTTCCAGAATGAACAACAATGAGCTTTCGAGACAGACGGACAATACGGCTTCTGCCGTGAAATAGAAGGATCGATGGATACGTTACAAAATATGCGAGTGTTCGTGCGCGTGGTCGAAGCCGGTAGTTTTACCGCCGCCGCGCAGTCGCTCAATTCAACCACCGGTGCGATGTCGCGCGCGGTCTCAGAACTTGAAGCTCATTTACGCACGCGTCTGCTGAACCGTTCGACGCGACGGCTTGCGCTCACCACAGCGGGCGAACGTTATCTGAAGCGCAGTCTGCAAATCCTTGCAGACGTCGATACAGCGGAAGAAGAAGCAAGTTGCGCGCACGAACGGCCTAGCGGCGCTTTGCGCATGCATAGCTTTGCCAGCATCGGCCAGCATTACGTGCTGCCGGCCATCTCGCGCTATCGTGCGCTTTATCCGGAGGTGACCGTCGAACTCACACTATCGCAGCGGATGCCCGATCTGTTCGAAGGCAGCAGTGACGTGGCGGTGGTCGGCGCGTCGTCGTTGCCCAATTCGGATCTCGTGTCGCTGCTACTGGGCTCGACATTCAGCATCTTGTGCGCGTCGCCGGCCTATGTGCGCGCCCGGGGCGCACCGAAAGAACCTCGCGATCTTGCACATCATGAATGTCTGATCTTGCATACGCCGGCCTTTCCGCCGAATGAGTGGGTACTCGATGGACCTAACGGCAGTGAAATGATGGAGGTAAGTGGACCGGTTCAGGTCAATATCGCGGAATCGCTGCTTGTGGCGATTCGTGAAGGAATGGGCATCGGCATGGTGCCGCTTTATGCAGCGATTGCAGGCTTGCGCGACGGAACGCTGGTGCGTGTGTTGCCGCAGCATACGCTGCAGAAGATGAATATTTACGCGCTGTACCCGTCGCGTAAGTTCATCGATGCGAAGACAAGGACATGGGTCGAATTTCTGCGTGCGCATCTGCCAAAAGTGATTGCCCGCGACGAAGCACTGCTTGCGGAAGTCGACCAGGCGCTCGCAACCGATGATGTACTACGCGTTCCAGCGGGCGTGATCGCCGACAACGATCGCCAGCGAGGACATTGATTTAGAACGAAAGGTCGAAGCACGTGCGCTGGTTTTTCAGCGGATGTGCTTCGACGGGGAAAGCACTGCGAGGAAGGAAAAATCGGGCGTGTTTTCAACCGCGATGGTTTTTAGCATGAATTTGAATTTAGACGCCGTAAACGCAGAAACCCCACCGTTTGGGGGTGGGGTTTCTGTTGCTGCTGGGGAGCCTGACGATTACCTACTTTCACACGGGAATCCGCACTATCATCGGC
>NZ_QHKS01000003.1 GCF_003353175.1 Paraburkholderia lacunae
GATCTTCATGCCGAAAATCCGAGAGTAAACGCGAAATCCGCATTGTTAACAACCCCCTTCTGGCTGCTTTGCTATTCCACCATCGTTTCTGGAAGCGTCGATTTGTGTATAACGAGATGGGTTATAGGTGCTCGCCACCGATGCGGCGAGCGTCACGCGCGCCTGCTGCATGTCGGCCTCGGCGGCCTTTTCCTGCGAAACGGCCTGGCCCAGGCGCTGGCGATTCTTGCCCCACAGGTCAAGATCCCACGACGCGCTAGCCAGCACGTTGTTTTCGCTATACCAGGCGCCGCCGAACGGAGGCGGGTAGAGCGCATTGCCGGAGAACAGCTCGCGGGTCCACGAATAGCTGCCGTTCACCTTCGGGTACAGCGCCGAGCGCGAGCTCTCGATATACGAGGAGGCCTTCGCAAGGCGCGCCTGCGCCTGAGCGATCGACGGGTTGCCGTCGAGCGCTTCCGCAATCAGCTTGGGCAGTTGCGGGTCGCCGAACTGGTTGGCCCAGTCGAGCGACGGCCATTGGCCATTCTCGCCGGGCAGGCTCTGGGTGGACTCGTACTGAGCCGGCGACGCGATCTGCTTGTCGTTTTTGATACCGAAGTAGTTCGCGCACCCCGTAAGGGCGAGCGCCGTCACCGCGGCGGCGACGGCGGCCCGGCTCGACAGCGCGGGCGCGGACAGGGAAAGGGATTTCATCGCTCGACTCTTTGAGTGGAATGTAATGATGGACACTGCAAGCAATTTATTACGACTTGCTGTCGAAATTGCTTGCTGCATCACGGGTTAATCCCGTCTGTTCGCCGGAATTGATGAGCACACGGCGCAGCATGCTCTTCAGGAAACCCACTTCTTCGGCGGTGAAACCGCCTAGCAGACTGTCCAGCACGCCGGTGAAAATCGCCGGCATTTTTGCCGCGATCGCATGACCTTCCGGCGTCAACGCAAGCCGGACGACACGCCGGTCCTCGTTGCTGCGCACCCGTGTCAGCAAGCCGCGCTTTTCCAGCCGGTCGATCAGGCGCGTGACGGCGCTTGCGTCGATGCCATATTCGCGCGCCAGTTCGGCCGCCAGCAGACATTTGCCGCTGGCCACCATGAACAGGATGCTGCCTTGCTGGCTGGTGATGCCGAGTTCGGCCATGCTGCGCTGGGTGACCAGATTGGACATGGTCGATTTCACCCGCGAGATCAGATAGCCGACGCTTTCGCCTAGCTGGTACTCGCTGAGGTCCGGCAGGGGGGAAGGGGACGGCTCCATCATGATTCTCGTGCGAATGCAATGGTTGACTAGGCAGGATTATAGGGGGCGGTTGATTGACGCGGCAAGCGTTATTACAGCTTAGGCAAGGAACTTTTGCCGCTCAAGGCATAAACGTGGGGGGGCGTAGGATTCGGCTGGCGTGTGGCGGGGGCTAATCTGATGCACCGCTGCGTGGAAGACGTCAGGCCTATCAGGGAATACCAGAAACGTTCATTGGCGCGTGCTATAATGTTGGGTTCCCAAAAGTGCGCTTTGGGCTTGTCGTGGTTTATATAAGCAACCGGCGCACTCCCAACTGTCTCCAGGTTTCCTATGACCCGCGCCCTACGCAACATCGCCATCATTGCCCACGTCGACCACGGCAAAACTACGCTCGTCGACCAGCTCCTTCGCCAGACCGCCACGTTCCGCGAGAACCAGGCAGTGGTCGAGCGGGTGATGGACTCGAACGACATCGAAAAAGAACGTGGCATCACGATTCTGTCGAAGAACTGCGCGGTCGAGTACGAAGGCACGCACATCAACATCGTCGACACCCCGGGCCACGCGGACTTCGGCGGTGAAGTGGAGCGCGTTCTGTCGATGGTCGACTCGGTGCTGCTGCTGGTGGACGCAGTCGAAGGCCCGATGCCGCAAACGCGCTTCGTGACCAAGAAGGCGCTCGCGCTCGGCCTCAAGCCGATCGTCGTGATCAATAAGGTCGACCGGCCGGGCGCGCGGATCGACTGGGTGATCAACCAGACCTTCGATCTGTTCGACAAGCTGGGTGCGTCGGACGAGCAGCTCGACTTCCCGATCGTCTACGCGTCGGGCCTGAACGGCTACGCCGGGTTGACGCCGGACGTGCGCGAAGGCGACATGCGTCCGCTGTTCGAGGCCGTGCTGCAACACGTGCCGGTCCGCCCGGCTGATCCGGAAGCGCCGCTGCAGCTGCAGATCACGTCGCTGGATTACTCGTCGTACGTCGGCCGTATCGGCGTGGGCCGCATCACGCGCGGCCGTATCAAGCCGGGCATGGCCGTTGCCGTGCGTTCGGGCCCCGATGGCGCGATCCTGAACCGCAAGATCAACCAGGTGCTGTCGTTCAAGGGTCTGGAGCGCGTGCAGGTCGAATCGGCTGAAGCCGGCGACATCGTGCTGATCAACGGTATCGAAGAAATCGGTATCGGCGTGACTATCTGCTCGCCGGAGCAACCGGAAGCGCTGCCGATGATCACCGTCGACGAACCGACGCTGACCATGAACTTCCTCGTGAATTCGTCGCCGCTGGCCGGCCGCGAAGGCAAGTTCGTCACGAGCCGCCAGATTCGCGACCGCCTGATGAAGGAGCTGAACCACAACGTCGCGCTGCGCGTGAAGGAAACCGGCGACGAAACCACGTTCGAAGTGGCGGGCCGCGGCGAGCTGCACCTGACCATTCTCGTGGAAAACATGCGTCGTGAAGGTTACGAGCTGGCCGTGTCGCGTCCGCGCGTGGTGATGCAGGAAATCGACGGCGTGAGGCACGAGCCGTACGAAAATCTGACCGTCGACATGGAAGACGGCCACCAGGGCGGCGTGATGGAAGAGTTGGGCCGCCGCAAGGGTGAAATGCTCGACATGGCGTCGGATGGCCGTGGCCGTACGCGTCTCGAATATCGTATTTCGGCACGTGGCCTGATCGGCTTCCAGTCGGAATTCCTCACGCTCACGCGCGGCACGGGCCTGATGAGCCATACGTTCGACTCGTACCAGCCGGTCAAGGAAGGCTCGGTCGGCGAGCGTCGCAACGGCGTGCTGATTTCGCAGGACGACGGCGCCGCAGTCGCCTACGCGCTGTGGAAGCTGCAGGATCGCGGCCGCATGTTCGTGTCGCCGGGTGAGCCGCTGTACGAAGGCATGATCATCGGCATTCACAGCCGCGACAACGACCTGGTCGTGAATCCGATCAAGGGCAAGCAGCTGACCAACGTGCGTTCGTCGGGTACGGACGAAGCGGTGCGCCTCGTGCCGCCGATCCAGATGTCGCTCGAATACGCAGTCGAGTTTATCGACGACGACGAGCTAGTCGAAGTCACGCCGCAATCGATCCGTCTGCGCAAGCGCTACCTGAAGGAACACGAGCGCCGCAGCGCAAGCCGTAAGGGCGCAGTGGACTAAATAGGCGGCAGCCTTGAACGGCTCGATGTCAGACAGAAGCCACCTTCGGGTGGCTTTTGCCGTTTCTGCGTCCCAGCATGACTTGCGCGCCCTTGGTCGCGGCTTGCTTTCCGTTTGTGGTTGTTTGTCCCCATTTGTTGCAGAAGTCCGTTGCAGGAACTGAAAACTGGCCAGAAAGCCCATCCTGGCAAGGCTCGAGCGACAATCCGTCTGCTATCTGGACTATCCGTTATGTGATATGCTCCCCGGGTGCAAAGTTTTAGGTCCTTCCAAGCAAGACTTGATTCGCGCAATCCGCTAAACGGTCAGGCCGTGTCGCGGAAGGTTCTGTAACCCGCTATTTCTCGAGAAACTCGAAGAAAGGTGAGCGTAAAAATGATGAAGCAATTCCAGTCGAACTCTTATCTGTTCGGCGGCAATGCTCCGTACGTAGAAGAAATGTACGAAGCGTATCTCGATAATCCGGCGTCAGTGCCCGAGAACTGGCGCAGCTATTTCGATGCGTTGCAGAACGTGCCTGCATCGGATGGCAGCAATGCCAACGACGTGGCCCACGGCCCGATCGTCGAATCGTTCGCTCAACGGGCCAAGGCCAACGCCTTCATCCCACGCACGGCTACCGGCGGCGAAGATCTCGCTACCGCACGCAAGCAAGTCTATGTGCAGTCACTCATCGGCGCATATCGCTTCCTCGGCACGCAATGGGCCAACCTCGATCCTCTGAAGCGCCGCGAACGTCCCGCTATCCCCGAACTTGAACCCGCGTTCTACGACTTCACTGAAGCCGACATGGACCAGGAGTTCAGCGCCACGAATCTGTATTTCGGGTTCGAGCGCGCATCGCTGCGCGAGATCGTCAAGGCGTTGCGTGACACGTACTGCGGCACGATCGGCGCCGAGTACATGTACCTGAGCGATCCGGAACAAAAGCGCTGGTGGAAAGAGAAGCTCGAGTCGATCCGTTCGACGCCGAATTTCTCCAATGAAAAGAAAAAGCACATCCTGAATCGCCTGACGGCCGCTGAAGGCCTCGAGCGCTTCCTGCACACCAAGTACGTCGGCCAGAAACGCTTCTCGCTCGAAGGCGGCGAAAGCTTCATCGCGTCGATGGACGAAGTCGTGCGTCATGGCGGCGCCAACGGCGTGCAGGAAATCGTCATCGGTATGGCTCACCGTGGCCGTCTGAACGTGCTGGTCAATACGCTCGGCAAGATGCCGGCGGACCTGTTCGCCGAATTCGAAGGCAAGCACGTCGACGACCTGCCGGCCGGCGACGTGAAGTACCACAAGGGTTTCTCGTCGGACGTCTCGACCGATGGCGGCCCGGTTCACCTGTCGCTCGCGTTCAACCCGTCGCACCTCGAAATCGTCAACCCGGTGGTCGAAGGCTCGGCCAAGGCCCGGATGGATCGTCGCGGCGACGACAGCGGCCTGCAAGTGCTGCCGGTACAGATCCACGGCGACGCGGCCTTCGCCGGCCAGGGCGTCGTGATGGAAACGCTGAACCTCGCACAAACGCGCGGTTACGGCACGCACGGCACGCTGCACATCGTCATCAACAACCAGATCGGTTTCACGACGTCGGATCCGCGCGACTCGCGCTCCACGTTGTACTGCTCGGACGTAGTCAAGATGATCGAAGCGCCGGTGCTGCACGTGAACGGTGACGATCCCGAAGCGGTCGTGCTGGCTACGCAACTGGCGATCGACTTCCGGATGCAGTTCCACAAGGACGTCGTCGTCGACATCGTCTGCTTCCGCAAGCTGGGCCACAACGAGCAGGACACGCCGGCGGTCACGCAGCCGCTGATGTACAAGACGATTGCGAAGCATCCGGGCACGCGCGCGCTGTACGCTGAAAAGCTGGTGCAACAAGGTGTGATCACCGCGCAAGACGGGGAAGAGTACGTCAAGGCGTACCGCAAGGCGATGGACGAAGGCCATCACACGATCGATCCGGTGCTCTCGAACTACAAGAGCAAGTACGCGGTCGACTGGGTCCCGTTCCTGAATCGCAAGTGGACCGACGCAGCCGACACGGCTGTGCCGCTTGCGGAACTGAAGCGCCTCGCTGAGCGCGTCACCACCATCCCCGAAAACTTCAAGGTTCACCCGCTGGTCGAGCGCGTCATCAACGACCGTCGCGCGATGGGCCGTGGCGAAGCGAAGCTCGACTGGGGCATGGGCGAACACCTCGCATTCGCGTCGCTGGTCGCATCGGGCTATGCCGTGCGCCTGACCGGCCAGGATTCGGGCCGCGGCACGTTCACGCACCGTCACGCGGTGCTACACGATCAGAACCGCGAACGCTGGAACGACGGCACCTACGTGCCGCTGCAGAACATCGCCGAAGGCCAGGCGAAGTTCACGGTGATCGACTCGGTGCTGTCGGAAGAAGCGGTGTTGGGCTTCGAATACGGTTACTCGACTGCTGAACCGAATACGTTCGTCGCGTGGGAAGCGCAGTTCGGCGACTTCGTGAATGGCGCGCAAGTCGTGATCGACCAGTTCATCTCGTCGGGCGAAGTGAAGTGGGGCCGTGTTTCGGGTCTCACGATGCTGCTGCCGCACGGTTACGAAGGTCAGGGTCCGGAGCACTCGTCGGCACGTATCGAGCGTTTCCTGCAACTGTGTGCAGACCACAACATGCAGGTCGTTCAGCCGACCACGCCGGCGCAGATTTTCCACCTGCTGCGCCGTCAGATGATCCGACTGTTCCGCAAGCCGCTGATCGTCGCTACGCCGAAGTCGCTGCTGCGTCACAAGGAAGCCGTATCGGATCTGTCGGAACTGGCGAAGGGCGCGTTCCAGCCGATTCTCGGCGAAGTGGACGAAGCCATCGACGCGAAGAAGGTCAAGCGCGTGATCGCCTGCTCGGGCCGCGTGTACTACGACCTCGTCGCGCATCGCCGTGAAGCGAAGGCGAACGACGTCGCGATCATCCGTATCGAACAGCTCTATCCGTTCGCGCATAAGCAGTTCGAAGCGGAAATGAAGAAGTACGACAACGCGACCGAGGTGGTCTGGGTGCAGGACGAGCCGCAGAATCAGGGCCCGTGGTTCTACATCGAGCACCACCTGAAGGAAGGCATGAAGGACGGGCAGAAGCTGGCATACAGCGGCCGTCCGGCTTCGGCCTCGCCGGCAGTCGGCTACTACGCGAAGCACTACGAGCAGCAGAAGGCGCTGGTCGAAGGCGCTTTCGGCCGTCTCAAGAGCTCGTCGATCGCTAAATAAACACAAGAGCCGAACCGGGAAAGCGCGCTGCGCTTTCCCGTGCCTCATCCAGTGAGCAATTTGATGGTTCATTGGCGGCATTCGAGGTTCGCAGGCGGTCGTCCGGTCGTTGATAACCGCGCCGTCACCCGATACGTATTCAGGATATTCATAATGGCTATTGTTGAAGTCAAGGTTCCCCAGCTCTCCGAGTCGGTCTCGGAAGCCACGATGCTGCAGTGGAAGAAGAAGCCCGGCGAGGCTGTTGCTCAAGACGAAATTCTCATCGAAATCGAGACCGACAAGGTCGTGCTCGAAGTGCCGGCACCGGCTGCTGGCGTGCTCGCGCAAGTGATTGCGAACGACGGCGACACCGTCGTCGCTGATCAGGTGATCGCGAAGATCGACACCGAAGGCACGGCAGGCGCCGCGGCTGTCGAAGCCGAAGTCAAGCCGGCACCTGTTGCCGCACCGGCACCGTCTGCGGCGCCGGCTCCTGCCGCTCAAGCCGCATCCGCAACGGGTGCGAACACTGCTGCTTCGCCGGCTGCCGGCAAGCTGTTGGCCGAAAAGGGTCTGTCCGCCGGCGACGTCGCAGGCTCGGGCCGCGACGGCCGCATCACCAAGGGCGACGTGTTGACCGCCGGCGCTCCTGCTGCGAAACCTGCTGCACCGGCACCGGCTGCCGCACCGAAGGCCGCCAAGCCGTCGCTGCCGGACGTCAAGGCGCCGGCATCGGCCGAGCAGTGGCTGAAGGACCGCCCGGAACAACGCGTGCCGATGTCGCGTCTGCGTGCGCGTATCGCAGAGCGTCTGCTCGAGTCGCAACAAACCAATGCCATCCTCACCACGTTCAACGAAGTGAACATGGCGCCGGTGATGGACCTGCGCAACAAGTACAAGGACAAGTTCGAGAAGGAACACGGCGTGAAGCTCGGCTTCATGTCGTTCTTCGTCAAGGCGGCTGTCCACGCGCTGAAGAAGTTCCCGCTCGTGAACGCGTCGATCGACGGTAACGACATCGTCTATCACGGCTACTTCGACATCGGTATCGCTGTCGGTTCGCCGCGCGGTCTGGTGGTGCCGATCCTGCGCAATGCGGATCAGCTGAGCCTCGCCGAAATCGAGAAGAAGATCGCCGAATTCGGCCAGAAGGCCAAGGACGGCAAGCTGTCGATCGAAGAGATGACCGGCGGCACGTTCTCGATCTCGAACGGTGGTGTGTTCGGCTCGATGCTGTCGACCCCGATCATCAACCCGCCGCAATCCGCCATTCTGGGCGTGCACGCCACCAAGGAACGCGCTGTGGTCGAAAACGGCCAGATCGTGATCCGCCCGATGAACTACCTGGCGTTGTCGTACGACCATCGGATCATCGACGGCCGCGAGGCGGTGCTGTCGCTCGTCGCGATGAAGGACGCGCTGGAAGACCCGGCTCGCCTGCTGCTCGACTTGTAATCGCGGCGTTTGTCGCGATTCAGGTAGTACCGTCTCCAGCATTCCGCAGTACAGGAACGGCGCGCGCCACGAAGCGTGGCCGCGCGCCGTTCCGTCAAGAAAAAGGATTGTCATGTCCAAAGAATTTGACGTCGTCGTGATCGGCGCCGGCCCCGGCGGCTACATCGCCGCAATCCGCGCAGCGCAGCTCGGCAAGACCGTCGCATGTATCGAAAAGTGGAAGAACCCGGCTGGCGCGCTGAAGCTCGGCGGCACGTGCCTGAACGTGGGTTGTATTCCGTCGAAGGCGCTGCTCGCGTCGTCGGAAGAATTTGAAAACGCGCAGCACCACCTTGCCGATCACGGCATCAACGTGTCGGACGTGAAGCTCGACATCTCGAAGATGCTGGCCCGCAAGGACGGCATCGTCGACAAGATGACCAAGGGCATCGAGTTCCTGTTCCGCAAGAACAAGATCACGTGGCTCAAGGGTCACGGCAAGTTCACCGGCAAGACGGATGCCGGCGTGCAGATCGAGGTGAGCGGCGAAGGCGAGACCGAAGTCGTCACGGCGAAGAACGTGATCATCGCAACGGGCTCGAAGGCGCGTCATCTGCCGAACGTGCCGGTCGACAACAAGATCGTGTCCGACAACGAAGGCGCACTGAGCTTCGACACCGTGCCGAAGAAACTCGCCGTGATCGGCGCAGGCGTGATCGGTCTGGAACTGGGCTCGGTGTGGCGCCGTTTGGGCTCGGAAGTGACCGTGCTCGAAGCGCTGCCGGAATTCCTCGGCGCAGCCGATCAGGCGCTGGCGAAGGAAGCCGCCAAGCAGTTCAAGAAACAAGGTCTGGACATCCACGTGGGTGTGACGGTCGGCGAAGTGACGGCGACCGGCAACAGCGTCACGTTGAACTACACGGACAAGGACGGCAATGCGCAGACGTTCGAAGCCGACCGCCTGATCGTGTCGATCGGCCGCGTGCCGAACACCGACAACCTCGGCCTCGAAGCGATCGGCCTGAAGGCCAACGAACGCGGTTTCATCGACGTCGACGCACACTGCGCGACGGCCGTGCCGAACGTGTACGCGATCGGCGACGTGGTGCGCGGCCCGATGCTCGCGCACAAGGCCGAAGATGAAGGCGTGCTGGTTGCCGAAATCATCGACGGTCAGAAGCCGCATATCGACTACAACTGCATTCCGTGGGTGATCTACACCGAACCGGAAATTGCGTGGGTCGGCAAGACCGAGCAGCAACTGAAGGCTGAAGGCCGCGAAGTCAAGACGGGCCAGTTCCCGTTCATGGCGAACGGCCGCGCGCTGGGCATCAACAAGGCGGATGGTTTCGTCAAGATGATCGCCGACGCGAAGACCGACGAACTGCTCGGCGTGCACATCATCTCGGCGAACGCATCGGATCTGATCGCGGAAGCCGTGGTGGCGATGGAATTCAAGGCGGCGTCGGAAGACATCGGCCGTATTTGCCATCCGCACCCGTCGCTGTCCGAAGTCATGCGCGAAGCGGCCTTGGCCGTCGACAAGCGCGCGCTGAACATGTAACCAGCGCACGCCTGACTGATCGCAGCACTCCAGCATCACCACGAAGGCGGGCGGGTTCACTCCCTCCCGCCTTTCTTTTTGCCGCAACACGATGAACGTCACCGAATACTACGAAAAAGAACTGCAGACGCGGGGTTATCAATCGGACCCGGCGCAACGCGCGGCGGTCGACCGTCTGCAGCGGTGCTATGAAGAGTGGGTCGAGTACAAATCGCGCCGCTCGAACGCGTTCAAGAAACTGATCATCCACCCGGATCTGCCGCGCGGCGTGTACATGTGGGGCGGCGTAGGGCGGGGCAAGAGCTTCCTGATGGACAGCTTCTACATGATCGTGCCGGTGCAGCGCAAAACGCGGCTGCATTTCCACGAGTTCATGCGCGAGGTGCATCGCGAACTGGAGGAACTGAAAGGCCGGGCCGATCCGCTCGACGAACTCGCGCGCCGTATCGCAAAGCGCTACCGGCTGATCTGTTTCGACGAATTCCATGTGTCGGATATCGCTGACGCGATGATCCTGTACCGACTGCTCGACAAGCTGTTCGAGAACGGCGTGCAATTCGTGATGACGTCCAATTACGATCCGGACACGCTGTATCCGGACGGCCTGCATCGCGACCGCATGCTGCCGGCCATCGAACTCATCAAGGCGAAGCTCGACGTGATCAACGTCGATGCGGGTATCGACTACCGCCAGCGCACGCTGGCCCAGGTCGAGGTGTATCACTCGCCACTCGGCGCGGCGGCGGACAAGGCCCTGCGCGACGCGTTCTCGCGTCTGGCCGCGGTGCCCGATGAAAGCCCGATTCTGCACATCGAGAAGCGGGAGTTGAAGGCGCTGCGCAAGGCGGACGGCGTCGTATGGTTCGATTTCGCGACCCTGTGCGGCGGTCCGCGCTCGCAGAACGACTACCTCGAGCTGGCGAGCCGTTTTCACGCGGTGATCCTCTCCGCCGTGCCGCAGATGTCGGTGCGTATGGCTTCGGAAGCGCGCCGCTTCACGTGGCTGATCGACGTGTTCTATGACCACAAGGTCAAGCTGCTGATGTCCGCGGCGGTGCCACCCGAACAACTGTACGTCGATGGACCGATGGCCAACGAGTTCACGCGCACGGTGTCGCGCATCGTCGAGATGCAATCGAAGGAATATCTCGACGCGCCGCGGCGGATCGTCGACACGTCGCTGACCTGAGGGTTCGCCTCATCCGCGCGGCGGCGCTGTTGCGATAGAGCGCGGTCCGCTTGCCAAAGAGGCTGCGTCCAAAGGCGTATTTTCAAGATTCGGAGTGGTCTTATATTCCGTCCGAAGAGGACTGGGTATCTTCTTTGTCATGGTTCTGACAAAGGAGAAACCATGAATCCATACCGTGATATCAATGACGAAGAATGGCAACGCGTCGCACCGTTGCTCCCTGAATTGCGTCCGCGCTCCGAACTGCGTGGCCGGCCGTTGGCCAATACTCGCGCGGTGCTCAACGGCGTACTGTGGGTGATGCATAGCGGCGCGACCTGGTCGGCCATGCCGCGCAAATATCCGTCGTATCAAACCTGCCATCGCCGCTTCAAGGCATGGTACGAGTCCGGCGTGCTCAAGCGTGTGGTGGATCAATTGTTCGGCGCGGCAAGCGAAGAACTGTGCAGCCTGATGGAAGCGCGCATGCGTACTCAAGTCGGCCCGGAAGAGAAGAGCGCGCAGGCAGGCTCGACTCCGGGCACAGCCCCCGCGGCGTACGACCCCGTATCGGCCAGACCTGTACCGCCTTCGCCGTTCGCGTATGTGTCGCCCTTCAAGCACGCGGCATGACGACGCTAACGAATCGGATCACATCAAGCAACAAAAAAACGGCCGAACGATAGAGATCGTCGGCCGGTTCTTCAGACTCTCTCCTGACAGCAGTGGCGGCCCGCTGCTGACCCATTCCAGCACGTCAGGCGGACATGCCTGATCTACGCGCGGACTATTGCTGACGTACCCACGTCTGCGAGCGGCCAAGCAGCGACACGCCGATATAGCCGCGCACCACCAGCTTGTTCCCGCCGTCTTCCAGGTGCATCTTGCACTTGTAGACCTTGCCGTTTTCCGGGTCGAGAATCTGCCCGTGATCCCAGCCGTCGCCGTCCTTTTTCATATCGTTGATGATCGTCATGCCGAGAATCAATTGATCCTTGCGCTCGTCGGTACATGCCGCGCAGCGGCGATCCGGCTGGTCGTTCGCGCCCAATCCCTTGATCACTTTGCCGTTGAGCGAGCCGGCGCCGTCCTGGCTGATCTGCACGAGCGCCTTGGGCTGGCCGGTATGATCGTCGATGGTTTGCCAGGTGCCGACCGGGCTGTCGGCCTGCGCCATCGCGGTCATGGCGCTGGCGAGCAGCACGCCGGCGACGGCGGCCTGTTTGGCTGTGCGGACCACAATTGCGCGGGCGCGTTGAGTGAATTGCGTCATGTCTTCCTCCTTGATGAAAATCGGCGCGATCCTGGTCGCGCGGCCTTATTGGCATCTCGCGCTATCGCTGACGATAGGCGGCCGCGATGCCTCGTGTCGTCTCGCAGGTTTCACTTCGGCTGCGTCGGTCGAAACGCGCGGGGCGAACAACGTCAGCGCAGAATACGTGAAAGTGCGCGCGCCGTTTGATAGTGGAACCTCTAATCAGAGCGCGGCGCTTTTCGTCGTCAGTTCAGCTGGTAGGAAAACGTCGCGTTGATGCGCGGACTGCGTGACGCGCTTTCCACCGGCGCGTCGCCGACCGCCTTCGCGACCGACAAATCCAGGCTGTAATACTTCGCGTCCGAAATCCGGAAGCCGAATGCAAGCGACGACAATTTCGACGGCGAAGGCGTACCCGCATGCAGATACACGCGCGCCATGTCGAACGAAATGTACGGTGTGAAAGTGCGCAGGTAAGTGAAACCAGGCGTGAACGCACGGTTGATTTCGAACATCGCCCCCCAGCCCGAATCCCCCGACGCCTCACCCGGTTGATAGCCCTGTGCGAAACGTTGCGCGCCGAACGAGATCTGCTCCGATGTCGGCAGCGACACAGCGCTGTACTGACCGGTCAGCGAAACCGCGGTGCCGAGCTTCAGCGGCCACTCGTTGGTTTGCGAGAAGCTCGCGCCGGTGCGCACAAAAGTGATCGACGCAGGATTGACGACGGGCGAACCGGGAACGTTCGAGTCGCCGGATTTCGACGCGCCCAGGATATCGAAGGCCTTCGCAATATTCAAACTGGCGCGTCGCGTCTGGCCGGTCTGCACGCTGGCGTAGTGGGCCTGCACTTGCATCACCCGCACCTGCGAGCGCAAACCGATCTGCGCGCCGGTCGCATGGTTGTTGTAGCGATCCTCGTCGTGCGATGCGTAGACGGTGGCCGTGCCAATCAAGCTTTGCGTGTTGCTCAACAGAATTGGATAGGCGAGCGAACCGCTGAGCTTGTCGTTGATTACCGTGCGCTCGATGTAGGACGGCAGCCCGGGGTTGTCGACCGGATTGCCGCGATAGTGCGACGCGTCGATCTTCGCGATCAGCCCGTTGCTGCCAATCGGCACCGCACCGTGCGCGGCGAGATAGGTGACGTTGTCCCGCCCTTTCGGCAGCAGTGCGGACACGCTCAGCTGTTCGCCGAGCGCGGTCAGGCCGTTCTCGGTGGCGCTCAGGAGGCCTTGCACGCCGGGATGATTGAAGTCGATGCCGGTGCTGACGTTCAGCGGCTTGTGCTCCACGTTCAGCTCGAGCGTGGTGGCGCCGTCGGTGTTTTGCGGCGGTGCCACGTTGGCTGCGACCTTCACGCCGGGCAGCAGGCCCAGCACATTGATGTAGCGCTCGAAGGTGACGCGCCGCAACGGCCGGTCGGCCGTAATGTGGTCGGCGATCGCGCGGATCTTGTCTTCGACGGCCCCCGCCTTGCCCGTCACCTTGACCGCGGATACATAACCCTCGACTACCGTCACGCGCACCACGCCGGCTTCGAAAGTCTGCGCGGGGATGAACGCGAACGACAGTGCGTAGCCGCGGTCCTGATACAGCCTGGTGACGCCGTTGGCGACCTGAATCAGATCGCCGATCGTGATGTCTTTGCCGACGAGCGGCGTGAAGCGTTGCGCCACCTCATCGAATGGAATGGACTTGACGCCTTCGACCTGTACGCGCGAAGGCGTCAGATGGCGGGCCAGCAGTTCCTGAAGTTGCGGGGCTTGCGGCGCCACCTGCAGCGTGACGTTCGGCCCTTTGTCGGGCGTTTTGATCTGCGGCAGCGAATCCATCGGATTGCCGCCGACTGCCGAACCGCCCGGGCGTGCCTGCGCTTGCGCTTGCCCCTGTAATGCGCTGGCCCAGAGGGCCGCGAGCACGAAGGTCCATTTACTACCGTACCCGAGTTTCATCGGATTTTCCTCGTATGCCGTTCTTGTCGTGCGAGCGTGCCGCCTGGCCGGGCTGGTCGCGATCGCTTATGTATGGCTGCACGCATACTGCCATGCTGGTCTGTATTACGTCACGTGCCCAGTTGGCTCGAGCGCCGGCTGCGGAACTAGCGACAAAAACGGCGCGCGGAGCACGTGGTGAGGCGGACTGCGTCTGCGCGCTGCGTCATGTGACCGTTAATGCGAGGACGGCTTATGCGCGCGACATGGGAGAACGACTTATGCGGACTACTTATGGCTTGCCGGCAGTAAGCCACCGAGCAGCGTCGTGACGCCGTTCGTCGTGCCGCTTGTGCCGCTCGAGCCGCCCGAGCCGCTCGTTGAACCTGCGGCGGAGCTGAGCGTGCCGGTCAACTGGCTAACCAGTGCGGTCACGGGCGCGAGCAATTGGCCGCTCGCGCTGCTGCTCGACGTGCTGCCGGTGACGCCGGAAAGCGCACTCGTCAGCGACGACAACGGGCTCGTCGAACTACCCGTGCTGCCCAACGCCGAGGTCAGCGAACTCAGCGGCGTGCCGTTCAGCGTCGACGTCAAACCCGACAGCGGCGTTCCACCCAGCAGCGTCGACACCGAGCCGAGCGGATCGTTGCCGAGCCCGAGACTGGCCGCCGTGCCTTGCATCGGTCCGAGCGGGCTGCTGTTGGCGGGCGGCCCGTTGGCGACGTTCGCCGTCGTGCTGCCGACAAGACTCGTGATCAGGCCGGGAATCGGCATCGTGCCGTTCGGTCCGTTGGGATTGACGAGGCCGCCCGCGTTCGTCACCGTGCTGCCTAGCGAGCCGACCAGGTTGCCGAGGTCCGCACCGGCCGGGTTCTGCGTCGTGGAGCCGAGTTGCGAACCGGCCGAGCTCAATGCTCCGCCCACTTGCGCAAGCACGCCGCCGACCGGCGCGCCGAGGCCAGTCTGCGTGCCCACGGCTTGCGTGACGAGTCCTGCGGTCGTCACGAGCGGCGTGATCGCGGTGCTGATCGGTTGGGTGATCTGTTGCACGGGCGCGGAGCCCAGCACATTGCCCAGCGTCGCGCCGCCGGCGTTCAGCGCTCCCGCGGTGGTCGACAGCGCACTCGCAAGCGGCGTGGTGAGCGGCGACAGCGGCGCGAGATTGCCTGCGCCCAAACCGCCGACAGCGGTGCTCAAACCTTGCACGACACCGCTCGTCGAACTGACCACCGAGCCGAGCCCGGCGACTGTCGTGCCGACCGGGTCGGAGGTCGTGCCGATCTGGCCGACGCCGCTGCTCACCGCGTTGGCCAGCGCGTTCATCGTGCCGCTGCTGTTCGACACGGCGTTGGCGAGACCTTGCGTGACCTGCGGACTGACGCCCGGGATGGTCTGCGCGGCGATCGTGCTGCCAAGGTCGCTGGTGGTCTGCGCGGCGGCGGTGCCGACGCCGCTGGTGCCCGACGTCGTGGTGGTGGTCGGGCCGCCGCTGCTCGAATTCGGGCCGCCCGCGCTACCGTTGCTGGATGCGCTCGGTGGTGCAGTGACGCCATCGCCGCCACACGCGGCGAGCAGGCCAGCGACCGCAACGGCGAGCAACGGCGCGCGCAACGACGACACCGTCGCGCATGCCGCATGGAGAGTAAAAAAACGTTGATTGGACATGTGTGCTCCTCAGTGTCTTCCAGGTGACGCGCACGGTTGTCTCCGCGCGCCGGTGCAACAGGTGACCGAGCGGCGCGGCTCGGCCCAGGTCGGCTCAGACGGAGCCGGCGTGCGGTTGGCGGGCCGCACGCCGGCTTGTGCCTCGCGCAATCGTTTCGATGACTTCGCTCACTTCTTCCCGAGGCCGCCGAGGACACCGCCGACAAGCGACGTTACCGGCGCCAGCAAGTTGTTCGTCGAGCCTTTACCGGCGGAGCCCGATAGCGAGACGCCGGCGCCCGGGTTGTTCGAGGCGCTGGTCGTCGTGGTCGCGGCCGTCGGTGTTGCTGCCGCCGTGGTGGTGACGCCGCCGAGCGTGCCGGTCACGCTAGACAACAAGCCGGTGACCGGAGCAAGAGGGCTGCTGCTGCCGCCGGCTGCGCTGCTCAGACCGCTCGTCACGCTCGAGAGCAGGCCGGTGACAGGTGCCAATGGGCTGCCGCCGGCTGTACCGCTGCTCACGCCGCCGAGCACGCTGGTAATCGGCGCGAGCGGGCTGCTGCCGCCGCCGGACGTAGTGCCGGTGAGACCGCCGAGCACGCCGGTGATCGGTGCGAGCGGGCCGCTGCTGGTACCGCCGGTCAGGCCGCCGAGCGCGGCGGTGAGCGGGGCTAGCGGGGTGCCGCCCAGCGGGGTGCCGCCTGTACCGCCGGTTAGCAGACCGCCGGCCGACGAGACGACGGTGCCCGTATCGGTGACGGTTTGGCCGAGCGCGGCCGTGACGGGGTTGCCGCCGGTTGCGCTCAGCAGGGCGCCGGCCTTGCCGAGTCCGCCGCCGACTGTCGTGAGCAGGTTGCTGACCGGCGCGCCGAGACCGGTGACGTTGCCGACCGTCTGCGCGGTTGCCGCGACCATCGACGTGATCGGCGTGATGGCGGTGCTGAGGGTTCGCGTGACCTGTTGGACCGGACCCGTCGAGAGAGCCGTGGTGAGCGTGCTGCCGCCGTTGGTGACCGCACCACCGAGCGTGCTGACAACGCCGCCAAGTGGTGAGGTGATCGCTGATAGCGGGGCGAGCGGGCCGCTGCCGAGACTCGTCACCAGGTTGCCTGTATCCGTCACTGCGTTGCCGACATGACCGACCACACCGCCCAGGCTCGACACCGTGGTGCCGATCGCGTCGCCACCGGTGCCGAGTTGGCCGAGACCTTGCGAGACGCCGTTGCCGAGCGTCGAGACCGCCCCGCCGACTTCCTGGACGATGCCGCCCGCCGCCTGGGTGGTTTGCGTGCTGACACCAGGCAGGGTTTGTGAGCCGATCACGGTGCCGATGCCCGAGACCGTCGAGCCGACATCACTGACCACGCCGCCGCTGTTGCCCGCGACAGTGCCAAGCGCATTCGCGACCGCGGTGGAACTGCTTGCCGTTCCCGTGTCGCTCGATCCACTACCTGAGTCGGTGCTGCCGGTGGTGGTGCCGGAGCCGCCCGAGCCCATCGAACCGCTGCCGCTGCCGGTGGTGGAAAGAGCGTTGCCGGAGCTGCTACCGCTGCTGCCAGTGCCGGAACTCAGGCTTCCGGAGCCTCCGCAAGCACCAAGAGACAGCATGGTGGCCACGCTTGCCGCAATCAGGGTTGCCCGTATCGTGTTGTTGGTTGTTTGAATTGTCATGCCGCCCTCGCATCGCATCTGTTGTTGGATATTGCTGCGTGCCTACCTCTGCACGAGGCGTGCCATTTCTGCAGAACAATTCAAAATATTTGTCT
Source organism: Paraburkholderia lacunae (assembly GCF_003353175.1). Taxonomy (GTDB): domain Bacteria; phylum Pseudomonadota; class Gammaproteobacteria; order Burkholderiales; family Burkholderiaceae; genus Paraburkholderia; species Paraburkholderia lacunae. The sequence goes on from NZ_QHKS01000003.1 coordinate 17,385, forward strand.
GAAGAAATGCAAGAGGCCATATGCAATCGGGCTTTGCGGGGATTCGATGGAGTATTTGCTAAATCAGAAACGCATGGCACGGGTGATTGATTCAACATTTGTGCGGCCTGCGTAACGTAACGAGAGGCGCACGCCGTTACGGCGCGTGGGGTAACGCGAATTTTTTTGCGGGGACGAAGAGCGCTTGAAACGTTCTGTTCAAACAAATAATTAGTGTAGCGAATCTAACCTATGGTTAGTCCTATGTGCTGCAACGCACGGACAGCCGTTAACCTGACTGGGGCCACAGAATGCATACCGAATGAAGTTCGGGTCAGCGGACAATTGCTTAAATAAGATTGTTACGCTATAAAACCCGACAGCATCATGGGTTGACGAGGGAGGTGCGTTATCGAACAGACATCCATCAAGCATCCGTTTTACCGACCCGGCTGCGAGACGGGGTGCTACTGCGGCGCAACAAACGGGGCCGGAAAATGAGAGAGCACGGGTCCTGTGACGCTGAAGACACCGCTATCCGATGCGGCGCGTATACAACGAAATAAACGAAGTCCGAGGGTAAAAAATGAAAAACTTGATCAAACGCTTTCTGAGAGATGACAAGGGCGTTACTGCCATCGAGTATGGTCTGATTGCGGGGTTAGTTGTGCTCGTCATTGCTGCGTCGGTGGGAACCATCGGTACCAACCTGAAATCGGTGCTGGACTCGCTGGGAACGAAGATAACCACGCCAGCTACTTAAAGCATTCTGTCAACGCTTCGCGAAGCAGTCGGCGTTCTTGCGTCCGCTTGCTTCGCGGCGTTTTTTAATGCTTTGCCAAACTGGCTAATGCGAATTGCTTGGCAATTCGCATTGTGTTGCTTCGCCTGTCGAGTGCGAAATGAATGTTTTCGTCGGTAATCCGTTATTTATCTCCTGGGCCGCCGTCGTCGCTATATGCGACTGCCGTAGCCGGCGTATTCCTGATTCTGTCGTCGTTGCCGGATTGGCAGCGGCGTTCGGTTGCGCGCTCGTGCAATGCGGCCCATTTGGTATTGCGCTGGGACAGGCGGCAATCGGCGCATCGATCGGCCTCGCCGCGCTGTTGCCATTTTTCGCGCTCGGCGCGATGGGCGCCGCTGACGTCAAAGTATTCGCGGCACTGGGCGCGTGGTGCGGCATGCACGCGCTGCTCGGCCTGTGGATGGCCGCCAGTCTTGCCGCCGGCGTGCACGCGCTCTGGCTGTTGATCACGACACGCACACGGCTTGCGAGCCTCGGCCGTCATGGCAGCCCGACTTTCGAACTGGCCGGCAAGGCTTCCACGCCGTACGCCGCGTGTCTCACGGTCGCGGCAAGCGCGTGGCTTCTTCTGCAAGGATTGGTCGGGGGCGTGCGATGAAGCCGCCGGCGACTGCGTGCATGCGCTCGCCGTCCGTGCGCGCCTATGCGCGCCGGACGCGCACCCAGCGTGGCGTCACGGCCGTCGAATTCGCGCTGGTGTTTCCGCTGTTCTTTACGGTCCTGTACGCGATCGTCACTTTCAGTCTGGTGCTGGTGGCGCAGCAGAACCTGACCTTGGCGGCCGAAGAAGGCGCGCGCGCCGCGCTGAACTGGCAGACCAACACCTCGATCGATAGCGCGCTCGACAACCGCGGCAAGGCGGCCTGCGACGCCGCGACCCTGCTGGCAGCGCCGCTCGTGAGCACCATGCAGTGTGTGCACTCCGCTGCCAGCTGCGGGCCGAACAACGCGATGAAATGCATCAGTGTCGCGCTGACCTACGACTACAAAACCTATCCGCTGGTGCCGAGCTTGCCGCTTCTGAGCTTCACGATTCCGAACACGCTGTCGAGCAGCGCCACCGTCCAACTCAATCCGGAGAACATTCAGTGACGCATGCGCCGGCCCTGCGCCGCTCCGCCCATCGACGCGCGTGCGAACGCTTGCACGGCGCGGCAACGTTCAACCGACGCAGCGAGCCATCATGCCGAATCTGACCAAAATTCTCGCCGGCGCGCTGATCGCGGTCGCGCTGCTGCTCGGCCTGTTCGCATGGACGCTGTCGCGCCGCCCGGCGCCGGTGGCCGTTACGCCGGCGATGCACGCGAGCTTCCCGGTCGTGGTGGCGACTCACGCGCTGCCCGCCGGTAAGGCAATCAGGGTCGACGCGCTGCGCGTGCAGTCGCTGCCGATCAATCCGAACGGCGCCTTCACCGATCCTGCGCAACTCGTCGGCCGCGTGCCGAATGCGGAGATCGCAGCCGAGTCGCCGGTGCTGGAAGGGCAACTGTCGTCGGGACTCGCCGAGCGCGTCGAGCCGGGCGAGCGCGCGCTGGCCGTGCGGGTCGACGAAGGCAACGCGGTCGGCAACCGCTTGCGCCCAGGCAATTTCGTCGACGTGTTCTTCACGCTCAAGCGCGACGGCGGCGGCGTCGGCGGCGGCGCTGAAATCGACCGTACCCAGGCGCGTCTGTTGATGTCGAAGGTGCGCGTGCTCGCGTTCGGCAACGCAACCGTGAGCGGCGACAACTCGGGCGATCCGAACGGCATGGTGCGCACCGCGGTGCTGGCGGTGCCGGTCGCCGACGTGGACCGGCTGACGCTGGCCGAAAGCGCGGGCCGCCTGATCTTCGCGCTGCGCAATCCGAAGGATGCCGAAGTAGCCGATCAGAGCGTCTTGCCGGTTTATCCAGGCGTATTGAAGACGGCCGCCCATAACGGTTCGGCCGAGCCGCTTCAGGACTCGACCCGCGCCGCGGCCGGCGTGGCGCTCGACGCGTTGTCGGGCCGCGGCAATCCGGCAGGCGCGGGCACGCGGCCGCCGCCGTTGCCGTTGCCGCGCATGCCGCCGCCGACGCGCGTGGCAGGCAATACGACCAGTACAAAGAGCGGTATCGAAGTGATACGGGGTGGGCGCGCCGAAACGGTCGCCTGGTAAGCGGTTTCAGGGAACGGGCGGCCGGACGCGTCCATCACTACATGACAAAACGGATTGTTGTATTCGGGCAGGCAGTGTGGCTAGGAATGGCCTTGCTGGGTGTATCGACGGGGACTGACGCGGCCGGTCCGGTACAGCGGGCGCAGCAGGGGCAGCCGCCGCAGGCGCGCGAGGCGGCTCAGATAGCCGAGGCGCCGCCCGCGCAGACCATCGCGCTGACAGTGGGCGCCCAGCAGCCGCTGGCGACCGGCCATACGCTGCAGCGTGTCGCGATCGGCGATCCGTCGGTGGCCGACGTGCTGATCATCAAGGGCGACAAGCGCGGCGGCGTGTTGCTGGTCGGCAAGGCGGCGGGCACCACCAATCTGATGCTGTGGGCGCGCGATCGCGATGTGCCGCTCACCTATACGGTCAACGTGAGCAGCGCGGCTGCCGCGTCGCTGCTCGGCACCGACACGCCGAGCGTCAAGGTGCTCGGCGGCACGGCGGTGGTATCCGGCTCGACGGCGACGATGGAGTCTCACCAGCGCGCCGTGGTCGCCGCGGAAGGTTCGCTCGGCAAGGACGGCTCGGTGATCGATACGTCGACGGTGGTAAGCCGCGCAGTGGTGCAGGTCGACGTGCGGGTGGTCGAGTTCAGCCGCTCGGTGCTCAAGGAGGTCGGCTTCAACTTCTTCCGGCAGAACAACGGTTTCTCGTTCGGCAGCATCGGGCCGAACGGACCGACCTCGGTGAAGGTGCCGCAGACGCAGTTCGACCCGAACTCCAGCACGACAGTGGGCCCGGCGGTGGCTACGCCATTGTCGTCGGCGTTCAACCTGGTATTGAGTTCAGCGACGCACGGTCTCTTCGCCGATCTGAGTTTGATGGAAAGCAACAACCTGGCGCGCGTACTTGCCGAGCCGACGCTGGTGGCGCTGTCCGGACAGAGCGCGAGCTTCCTCGCCGGTGGAGAAATCCCTGTGCCCGTGCCACAAGGACTGGGTACGACCTCGATCGAATACAAGCCTTACGGCGTCGGCCTCACCTTGACGCCGACCGTTCTGAGCCCGCAGCGCATCGCGTTGAAAGTGGCGCCGGAGGCCAGTCAGCTGGACTTCACGAACGCCGTGACGATCAGCGGCGTATCGGTGCCCGCGTTCACCACGCGGCGTGCGGATACCGCCGTCGAACTCGGCGACGGCGAGAGCTTCGTGATCGGCGGCCTGATCGACCGCGAGACCGCCTCGAATGTCTCCAAGGTGCCGGTGCTCGGCGACCTGCCGATCATCGGCACGTTCTTCAAGCAGATGAACTACCAGCAGAACGAGAAAGAGCTGGTGATCATCGTGACGCCGCATCTGGTATCGCCGCTCGCGAAGGGCGCGGCCTTGCCGTCGACGCCGGGCGAGCAGTCGGAGCAGCGCAACGGGCCGGTCTGGCGCTCGCTGCTCGGCGGCGTGGCCTCGCATGATGCCGCGCCGGGATTTTCGAAGTGAAGCCGGCGGGCGTCGGGGTGACGCGGCGGATCAGTGGAGTGAGCCGGCGCGCGTGCGATCCGCATGCGCACACCGGCAAGCAGTACGACGCGGCGGCTTCGCAGCCGATGCCGCAAAAGGATGTCCAACATGAACGCGAGAACGCATTCATTGACTGAACGCGCGGTTTCCGACTACTTCGTGTTCGCGTCGCTAGCCGAAGAACACGTGCGTTGGCTTGCCGATACGTTGGCAGGCGCCGGTGCGGTCGACGCGGCCACGCTCGATCCTTCGATGCTCACGCAGCGCATCGCGACACTGAACCCGTCGCTGGTGTTCGTCGACTTTTCCGGCGGCCGCGCCGCGGCGGCGAGTGCCGCCGCAAGCGCGGTCCGTACCGCTTATCCCGGCATGCAGATCGTCGCGATCGGCTCGCTGGCCGAGCCTGAAAGCGCGCTGGCCGCGTTGCGCGCCGGCGTGCGCGATTTCATCGATTTATCGGCGCCCGCCGAGGATGCCCTGCGCATTACGCGTCAGGTCCTCGACAACCTGGTCGAGCCGGTCAGCCGTCATGGCCATGTCACCGCGCTGTTGGGCGCGCGTATCGGCATGGGCGTGAGCACCCTGGCGGCGAACCTGGCGGTGATGCTGCAGCGGCGCGACGTCGCGCAAGGGCGGCAGGCGGCCTTGCTCGATCTCGGTTTGCCGGCGGGAGACGGCTCGCTGCTCCTGAACACGCGCAGCGAATTCAACTTTGTCGAAGCCGTGCGCAATCTGCGCCGCTTCGATCAGACCTTCGTGCATACCGCGCTGTCGCACCACGCCAGCGGCCTCGCGCTCACCTCGCTGCCGCCCAATCTCGCCGACATGCGCGAGGTGTCGTATGCGTCGTCGATCGGCTTGCTGAACCGGCTGCGCGCGTTCTTCGATCAGCAGATCGTCGATCTTGGCGGCTTCACCAACAGCGAGTTCATCGCCCACGTGGTGCAGGCCGCCGACGAAACCTGGTTGCTGTGCGATCAGGGCGTGGCCTCGATCGTGTCGGCGGTCGGCGTACTCGACGCGCTGCGCGAAGAGGGCGTGGATACCGCCAACGTGCGGCTGATCGTCAACAAGTTCGACGCCGACCTCGGCCTCGCCGCCGCGCAGATCGCGCAGCGTCTGGACATCCCGCTGCTGACGACGCTGCCGGAGCGGCGCGTCGCGCTCGGCCAGGCCGTCAACCAGGGTCATCTGCTGGCCGACGCCGCCGCACGCGATCCGTACGTGCGCGCGCTCGAACCGTTGCTCGAACGGCTCGGCGGCGCCGCCGGCAACGCTGCGCAAGCACGCAGCAAATCCGCGCTCGGCGCGCTCAAGCGCCTCATTTCAACCCCTCACAAGCGGTCATAGACGATGGCAAAAGAGATCGAATTTGCCGACGACGCGCCTTCGTTCGCGCATAGCCAGCAGTTCCAGGACATCAAGAACGCGGCGCACGAACATCTGCTCACGCGTATCGAGGAGCTCGGTTCCGAGTTCGGCCGCTGGTCGCGTAACGCGATCAACCAGTTCGTCGATCTGGAGATGGACAGCTTTGTGCGGCTGCGCCGGATACCAATCAACGAGAGCGAAGTGCGCCTGATCGCCGAGGCGCTGACCAAAGAGCTGGCGGGTTTCGGCCCGCTCGAGGATCTGCTCGCCGATCCGGCCGTCGAAGACATTCTGATCAACGGCTACAACGACGTGTACGTGTCGCGTCACGGCATCCTGACCAGGATCCAGGTGCGCTTCGCCGACAACGCACATCTGCTGCGGATCGTGCGGCGGATTCTCGCGCCGATCGGGCGGCGCCTGGACGAATCGAATCCGATGGTCGATGCGCGGCTGCCGAACGGCGGGCGGGTCAATGTGGTGATCGAGCCGTTGTCGATCGACGGGCCGATCGTGTCGATCCGCAAATTCCGCAAAGATCCGATGCGTCCCGACGATCTGCTCGGCAACGGCACCTACAACCCGGAAATCGGCGCGCTGCTCGAAGCGGCGGTCGCCGCACGCTGCAACGTGCTGGTCTCGGGCGGCACGAGTTCGGGCAAGACTTCGCTGCTGAACGCGCTGGCGTTTCACATTCCCGAGCCGGAGCGGGTCGTGACGATCGAGGACACGGCCGAGCTGTCGCTGAACCACCCGCATGTGGTGCGGCTCGAAAGCCGCCCGGGCGGCTTCGACGGCGCGGGCGTCGTGACGATTCGCGACCTGTTGCGCAATACGCTGCGGATGCGTCCGGACCGCATCATCGTCGGCGAAGTGCGTGGCGGCGAAGTGCTCGAAATGCTGCAGGCGATGAACACCGGCCACGACGGCTCGATGGGTACCGTGCACGCGAGTTCGCCGCGCGAATGTCTGTACCGGCTGGAAATGCTGGCGGGTTTCGCGGGCTTTCAGGGCACCGAGTCGAGCCTGCGCCGCCAGATCGCCAATGCAATCGACTTCATCGTGCAGATCGGGCGGCTCTCGAACGGCCGCCGGCGGATTCTGTCGATCACCGAAGTGACGGGCCTGTCGGACAACATCATCGCCACCCAGGAGCTGTATCGCTACGAGCCGGTCGTCACCGCGGAAGGCGATGAACTCGATAACTGGGTGTCGCTCGGCATTCATCCGCACTCGCCGAAACTGGTGCGCTTCCGTCAGGCGCTCGGCGGCGGCGGGGGCAACGCGTTCGGCAATGCGGGTTTCGGTGGCGGCGATGGCTTCGGAGGCGGCGGCAGCGGTGGCGGCTTCGGCGGGGGCTTCAATGTCTAGCGCGGTACTGGTCTGCGCGGCGCTCGCGCTGTTGTGCGCAGCGGTTGCGTTGCTGCTATGGCAACGCAGCGCGCAACGCAAAGGCCAGGTGAGCGCCGAGCGTTTCATCGACAGCCGCATGGCGTCGGCCGTGCCGGGCGCCGTTGGAGCGGGCGGCATCGCGGGCGGCGCCGGTGCGCCCCGCGCCGCGCCGGTGCGCTCAGCCTCCGCATCAGCCGCTGCATCAGCCGCATCAGCCGCGATTGCGATGCAAGCGCCGCCCGCGGATGCGGGCTGGCTCGCGCAATGGCGCTACCAGACCTTGCGCGTGCGCTTCATGCTGCGGCACACGATGGCTCGTGCGGGCATCGTCGACGCAAAGGGGCCTGCGGTGATCATCGGCGTCATCGTGCTGCTGCTGTGCGGCTGGGCCGCGAGCGTAGGCGGCTTGCTCGCTGCCGGCGCGACGCTGACTGCCTGCGCGATGTTCCTTTATTTTCTGCTGTCGATACGCATCAACAAGCGCCGCGGGCTGATCGTGCGGCAGTTGCCGTTGTTCCTCGACGGCATCGTGCGTCTGATTACGCTTGGCAATAGTGTGCCGGCCGCGTTCCAGGCGGCCTTGCAAACCACCGAGGCGCCGCTGCGCGAATGTCTCGATCACGTCTCGCGGATGCTGCGCACCGGCGTCGAAATCGATCGCGCGCTGTATCAGGTCGCGCTGATCTACGGGGCGCGCGAACTCGAGCTGGTCGGCGCCGTGCTGCGTCTGTCGGTCAAGTACGGCGGCCGCGCCGACGTGATGCTCGACCGTATGGCGTCGTTCATGCGCGACCTCGAGCAGGCGGAGCGCGAACTCGTGGCGATGTCGGCGGAAATACGGCTGTCGTCGTGGGTGCTCGGGATGCTGCCGATCGGCATCGGCGGTTTTCTGATTCTTTCGAATCCTCAGTACTTCTCGACGATGTGGTTCGATCCGACCGGGCGGCAGCTCGTGTATCTGGCGTTCGCTCTGCAGCTGCTCGGCGCCTATCTGCTCTACCGCCTCGCGAACCTGAGGGCATGACGATGCAAGTCCATCAACTCGTCGCACTCGCGCTCGCACTGGCTGCGCTCGCGCTGCTGCTGATCGCCGGGCTGGTGCTGGCGCGCATTGCCGCCGTGCGGCGCAGCGAGCGCACGCTCCGGCATGCGCTCGACGAACGCGCGCAGCAAAGCGCGGCGCTGGCCGCCGCCGCGGCTGCACGTGGCGCTGACGGCGCGCCGGGGGCGGCGAAAGCGGCGAAAGCGGCGGCCGCGCGCAACCTGCCGCCGAAGGGCTTCAAGGGCCTGCTCGAGCGCTTCGCGCTCACCGGGGTCCGCTGGCTCGACACGCCGTTCGGCCGCCAGGTCGTCGCCGAAGAAGACCGCCGCCTGCTGGAGCAGTGCGGCTTCGTGGACACGCGCACGCGCGGCCTGTTTCTGGTGGCGCGGATCCTGGGCGCGCTGGTGCTGCCGGTGCTGGCGGGCGTCCTGACGCGCGAATACCTGGATGGCGAGCGCTACTTGTTGCTGGTGGTCATCGCGATCGTGGCGGGCTTCATGCTGCCGAAGATCGTCCTCAAGCGGCGCGCCGGCAAACGCCGCCTCGGCGTGGTCGACGAATTGCCGTTGCTGGTCGATCTGCTGCGCCTGCTACAAGGTGTCGGCTTGTCGCTCGATCAGAGTTTGCAGGTGTTGGTCGGCGATTTCCGCAGCGTGTTGCCGGTGTTGTCGAGCGAACTGGAAATCGCCCAGCGCCAGTTCGCCGCGGGCCGCACCCGCGAGCAATCGCTCAACCGTCTGGCGTCGAGTTACGACAACGAGGATTTGCGCGCCGTGGTGCGTCTGCTGGTGCAGGTCGACCGGCACGGCGGCGCGGTGCAGGAACCGCTCAAGCAGTTCGGCGACCGCTTGCGCGACACGCGCCGGGCGATGCTGCGCGAACGCATCGGCCGTCTCGCGGTGAAGATGACCGGCGTGATGATCCTGACGCTGCTGCCCGCGCTGATGATCGTCACGGCCGGCCCCGGCGTGCTCGCTGTCTCGCAGTCGTTGCTCTCGGCGCGGCAGCATTAAGGATTCTTGCCATGGCTCACTCTCTGTTGTTCGATTCTCCTGCCCACGCGGCCTATGGCGCCGCGCGCCGCACCGCGGCGCTGGCCGCGCTGGTACTGCTCGGCGCGTGCGCGTCGAAAGACGGCATCGGCTACGGCATCGGCCAGCAGGCCGAGCGCGCGATGCTGGCCCAGAAGGCCAATCGCGATGCCGCGCCGGACACCCCCGGCATGTACTTCGGACTGATCGACAAGATGCAGTCGCAAGGGCTGTATTTCGCGTCGCTCGCGCACATCGACGCCTACGAAAAGCAGTACGGCGCGAGTCCCGATACGAATCTGCTGCGCGCCGATGCACTGCGGATGACCGATCAGCCGGCCGCCGCAATCGCCGCCTACGGACAATTGCTGAAGACGCCGTTGGCCGCGCGCGGTTACCGCGGCATCGGTTTGATCGCCGGCGCGGCGGGCGATTTCGCGGGCGCCGCGCAGGCACTGCAACAGGCCGCGCAACTCGCGCCGACCGACGCGGTGACCCTGTCGGACCTCGGCTATGCGCGGCTGCGCAACGGCGACGTGAACGGCGCGCGCGTGCCGTTGATGAAGGCCGCGGAGCTCGATCAGAACAATCCGAAGATCGTCAGCAACGTTGCGCTCTATCTGCTCGCCAACGGCGACCAGGCGCGGGCGCTGGCGGTGATGAATCAGCAGAAGCTGGCGCCCGATGTGCGCGCCGCGATTCGCAGCGATGCGGCGAAGGTGGCCGCGGCGGAGCGTGCGCAAGCGCGTGGTCCGCAAGCGCAGACACAACAACAGGCCGGGCAGGCCGGTGCGGGTATGAGTGCCGGCACGGGGACAGTCGCGAGCGCGCAGGGCATCGAACCGGCGCCGCGCCTGCTGAAACGCTTTGCGCAGTGACCGGCCGCGTAATCAGGGGAACGGATATGAACAACAGATCGACGAAGCGGGTCTGGATCATTTCGACGCTAGCCGTCGGCGTGATGATGGGCGTGGCCACGGCAGCCTTCGCGCAGACTGACGAGCCCGCTCAGCCCGCCCAGCCGCCGATGCGGGCAAGCGAGGTGGGACACGCGACGCGTGCATGGCTCGAGCTGCAAAGCAGCAACACGCAAGCCGCGCCAGCGCTGCCGATGCTCGGCGCCGAAGCCGGACTGGCTTACCGGCGCTACATGGAATCGTTCAAGAGCAGGATTCCTGAACTGTATGGGTCGGCGCTGAATAACGGTGGCGGTGGCGGCAATGGCGGTGGCATTGGCGGCGGCAACGGCGGGAGCGGCGGCACGTCGGGCGGACTCGGCGGCGGTGGCGGTGGCGGCGGGTACTGACATGCGTAGGCGTCAATCATCCGTCGACCTGTCCGCTCGCTGTCGGCGTCTGCACTCCAGGCAGCGTGGCGGCGTGGCAATGCTTGCCGTGCGTGCCAGGCATCGCCGTCAGCATGGCGCGGTCGCGGTGCTGGCGGCGCTCTGGCTGAGCATCGCGCTTGCGGCGTTAGGCGCGCTGGACGTGGGCAACGTGTATTTCGCGCGGCGGCAGTTGCAGCGCACGGCGGATCTGGCGGCGATGGCGGGCGTCCAGGTCATCAGCAGTTCGGGCGGATGTGCCACGGCGACGACGGCTGTGCAACAGAACGCCGCCGCTAACGGTTTCTCGGCTGACGGCACCACCATGACGCTGAACACGACCTGCGGACGTTGGGATACGAGTTCCAATACTTACTTCGGTACGAGCGGCAACCCGCTCAATGCGGTCCAGGTGCAGGCAACGCAGGTTGTGCCTTATTTCTTCCTCGTGGGCAAACGCAACGTAACGGCGACTGCGACGGCGCTGGCATCCAACATCGATTCGTTCTCCCTCGGTACCGGCATTGCGACGATCAACACGCAGCAGTCGGCGCTGCTCAACGCGATCCTCGGTGGATTGTTGAAAACCAGCGTGTCGCTCAGCGTCGGCGATATGCAAAGTCTTGCGACGGCGCATATCAAGATTCAGGATTTGATGGTGGCGCTGGGCGTTTCGACAGTCCAGGGTTTGCTCGACACAACGGTGAGTTACCAGTCGCTGACCGTTGCCATGGTCAAAGCATTGCAGGCGGGCGGAGACACCATCAATGCGGCAATTTTGCAGACGCTGGCTGTCGCTGTTCCGGGCGGCCAGAACATTACCGTGGGCGACGGCGGAACGTCCGCACCCGGGCTGCTGGCGCTGGGGCTCGCCAACCCGAATTCCGCAATGACTGCGACCATCAACGTGTTCGACGCGTTGATGGTCGCCGCGCAGATCGCTCAGCGCAGTCCGGACGGCACGGCGAGCAAAGCGCCGCTGATCAATGTAGCGGCTGGTTTGCCAGGCGTGGCCGGCGTTTCGCTGCGGATCATCAATCCGCCGGCGCTGGCTATGGGTGAGGGTGGCACGTACATGCTCAACGGCGTATCCACACCGCGCACGCAAGCGCGCACGGCGGTGATCAACGCGGATGTCAGTCTGTCGCCCTTGCCGCTGTTCAGCTCGCTTACCCTGGGGCTACCGTCCGTGCTCTCGGTTTCGGTCTCCGCGCTGAGTACGCCGCTCGTGGTGTCGTTGGCTGTCGCGCCAGGCACGGCGACGCTAAGCTCAGTCGATTGTGAAAGCACCAAAGCGGCTACCGCGGCCACGATTCAGGTTGCGCCGGGTATTGCATCGGTCTGCCTCGGCGCCAACTCGTCCTGTGGCGGAGCGATCAAAGTGGCATCGGTCTCGACGACGATACTCGGCGCTAACGTGCAGGTGGCCAATGTCGTACTGAACGGCATCGGTCCAATGCAACTCGCCCCTGGCACAACCACGCCGCTGGTGTTCGACGGCTCGTCCGGCAGCTTCGACGCGACGAGGAGCGCCAACTCCAACGCGCTCGGCAGCGACGCGTCCGTACTGACCACGCAATTGCTCGCGGCATTGCCTGGCGCATTGGACGTCTCGCTTCTGAATCATTCAGTCGATCTGTCCGCGCTCCTTTCACCCATTCTTTCCGGCGTAGCGAACGCCTTGACGCCCTTGCTTCAAACCGTCTTCGCCCTGCTCGACACCGTACTCGTCCCGACGCTTTCACTGTTGGGCGCGCAGGTCGGCACCGCGACGGTCCACAACATGTCGCTGACATGCGGCGTCTCGCAACTGGTCAACTAGCGTAACCATGACAAGATGAGAACCACCACCAAAATCGACGAACTCGATATCTACGTCTGGGAAGGCAAGGCCGATATCGTCGACCGGGTTGCGCGCTGCATGGCGAGCTTCGACGTCGAAGTGATCCGCGCGGACGATATCGCGATCTCGCCTGAACGGACCGCGCTACGGCCGTCCCTCGCCATCATCAGCGTTTCGGTGATCGACAGCGGCGCGCTGGTCCTGCGCGACTGGCAGGTCGCGCACGGTATCCCGGTGGTCTGGGTCGGCGCCGCGCCGCGCGACCACGATCCGGCGATGTACCCGTCCGAGTATTCGCACGTCCTGCCGCTCGACTTCACCTGCGCCGAGTTGCGCGGGATGGTCATGAAGCTCGTGCTGCAATTGCGCGCGCATAGCGCCAAGACGCACGAGTCGGACGCGATGATCGCCAACTCGGAGTGCATGCAGGCGCTGCTGCACGAAGTCGACACCTTTGCCGACTGCGACACGAGCGTGCTCGTGCACGGCGAAACCGGCGTCGGCAAGGAACGCATCGCGCAACTGCTGCACGACAAACACAGCCGCTACGGACAAGGTCCGTTCGTCGCGGTGAACTGTGGCGCGATTCCTGACGGGCTGTTCGAGTCGCTGTTCTTCGGCCACTCGAAAGGATCGTTCACCGGCGCGGTGGTCGCGCATAAAGGTTACTTCGAGCAGGCCGACGGCGGCACGCTGTTCCTCGACGAAATCGGCGATCTGCCGCTTTACCAGCAGGTCAAGCTGCTGCGCGTACTGGAAGACAGCGCGGTCACGCGAATCGGCTCGGCTACGCCGGTGAAACTCGACTTCCGGCTGGTGGCGGCGACCAACAAGCATCTGCCGCAACTGGTCAAGGACGGCACCTTCCGCGCCGACCTCTACTACCGGCTCGCGGTGATCGAGCTGAAGATCCCGTCGCTGGAAGAACGGGGCGCGGTCGACAAGATCGCGATCTTCAAGGCGTTCATCGCGCAGATCGTCGGCTCGGAGCGGCTCTCTGCGTTGCCCGACCTGCCGTACTGGCTGGCCGACGCTGTCGCCGACACCTATTTCCCCGGCAATGTGCGCGAACTGCGCAACCTCGCCGAGCGCATCGGCGTGACGGTGCGTCAGATCGGTGCCTGGGATGCGGCGCGCTTGCAACGCTTGCTGGCGCTCGCGCGCACCAGCCAGCCTGTGCCCGCCGAGAGCGCCGCCGAAGTGCTCGTGGACCGCAGCAAATGGGACATGGCCGAGCGCAACCGCGTGCTTGCCGCACTCGACGCAAACAGTTGGCGCCGGCAGGACACGGCGCTGTACCTCGGCATCAGCCGCAAGGTGTTGTGGGAGAAGATGCGTAAGTATCAAATTTTTGACGAAGAGCCCGAAACACGCGAAAGTGAGTAATAATGAGACGGTTGTACTAAAACAAAGACTGTTCAAGCAGGAATTACATGGACCGAAAGTCGAAATTACGGCGGATTGCTCTCGCCGTATGGATCACGTTGGGGGCCGTGCAGGGCGCTTATGCGCAGGCTCTGCCGGATAGCGGGGCGAGCGCTGGCGTCGTTGCCCAGCCGGGCACGACAACCGCATTGCCGGCGACTCCGCCGGCGCAGACGGGAGCGCTGACGCCGGACGAAGCGAAGCAATCCGCCGCGGGGAATGTGGCGGAATTGCAGCAGATGATTCGCGGGTCCGATCTGAGCGAATTGCGCACGACGTACAACGGCAGCTACGGTGCGAGCTTGCTGTTCTACGGCAAGGAGATGACTTACTACATCGCGCTGTTCCAGCAGAAGAATTTCTGGCGTGTCATCAAGACGCAGGACGCGACGCGTGCCGAGATGATCTACAAGGATTTTGCCCGTCAGACACTGCAACTGTCCGAGGTCGAGATTCGCCGCACGCAGCTCGAAGCGCAAAAAGCGTTCACGGAGCGGATGATCGCGTTGTCGCAAGAACGGGCAAACCGCTTGCAGGCTGACCTGACCGTCGCGCGTCAGCAGCAGAACATTGTCACGAGCCAGCAGCAGCAAACCCGCGCCGAAGCGACGGCGCTGGCGCAACAGAAGGCCGCGGCACAAGACCAGCTGCGCGCAGCGCAGCGCCAGGTACGCGAACTGCAGCGCCAATTGGAATCGGGCTTGCCGTCGCACTGAAAGAGAGCGATTGGACCGGCAGGGACGGGGGCGGCAACGGTTTTGGAAGTACCGGGTCGGCGCGCCGAGCGCCGCCCGAAGCTGCTCTAATGCCGCTTCTTACCGGCCTGCGGCGAGTGCACGGCCGGCATATGATGTGGATCCGTGATGTCGACAGCAATCGGATCACTAGCAGGAAAACTTTCCTCCAGTGCCTCATCGAGGCGGCTATCAGCGGACCCAGCGAGCGGCTCCGCTCCCTTGACCTTGACATCGGATGCATGCGGCTTCGGCTTGGACATGACGTGCTCCGCTTTGAAAGTGTCGTTAGTCCAGCATAGCCCAATGCCAAACCCACCGGCCATCTGCCGCATGGCCAGCGAAGCATTTCCCCCAACGCCGGTAAGCATTGCCTTCAAAAGAACCGCCCGCGCAGTTCAAGCACGCGATTAGAAAAAGAAAAGCGGAATTAAAACCGGACCGTTCCACCTCGTCTTCCAGTGTGTCGTCAGACAAAAGACAGAAAGACAAAAGGCAACGAGCAACACGGCAATTGGCTCGATGCCGGCCGCATCGAGGCCGACAACAACCGCATGCCGCCCGACGGCGTCTCCACAACGGGGCAGCGCAATAACAAGGCAGCGCGAAAACATGGAACCCAAGACCCCTGCACCGACGCAGCGCTTCAATGCGTCACACGTGGTGGAAGCTGAATTGGCTCATCTGGATTGGGCGACGCGGCAACCGGCGCTGAGCATGCTGGACGCCGGCTACTGGCGGCGCCGCTTGCTGGCGGTCAAGTGCAGATTCGAAATGACGCAGCGGCAAAACATGCGGCTGGAAAGGATTCTGCAGCGGCTCGGCTATCCTTCGGATTAGCCTGCCGCTGCGTCAAAACAGCTTATTCGTTGCCGCCACCGTTGCCGCCGCCATGATTACCGTTGCCATGGTTGCCGCCCTCGCCGCCGCCCGTGCCGAACAGGCGCCGGCGGCGCGTCACGACCACCGGTCCATCCGACGGGCTGCCGCGCTCGGACGATGCCGGCCGGTCCGGCGACGGCTGTGCGCCGTACGACTCGCGTGGTTCACGCGGTTCGCGGGACTCACGATGGTCGCGCGGTTCACGCGAGCCGTGCGGGCCGCGCGTGGTGTGCTCGCCGTGCGCAGGCCGTCCGGCACGCGGCGCCGGACGCGTGCCGGTGTCGAGCTGGATCGTCGAGATCGCGCGCTTGTAGATGCCTTGCAGGCCGACAGGCGTGCGCAGCATCACCAGGTACTGATCGAACGACTCGATGCACCCCGTCAGGCGAATGCCGTTGACAAGGTAGATTTCGACGCGCTTTCGTTCCTTGCGCGCTGCGTTCATGAAGTCGTTTTGCGGATGCGATTCTGCGGATGCCATGGACAATTCAGGTTAGAAAGACGGTTGTTCGCCGCGATTCTACCCTGTGTGGGGGCGGAACGCGTCGGCGGGCGAACTGCGTCCACTATAACGGCTTGCACGCACATAAGCATCTGATAACTATTGGCTGTAACGTTGAGTTACGAATCTGCGCACGGATGGCGCCTTCCGTGATGGTGGTGACGCGCCGCCGGCGCAGATGGCGGGAAAAGATGGCGCCTGCCGCCGAACGCACGGAATAAACCGGCATCGGCTCGCGTTAAGTCAGCATGGCAGCGCTGCGTTTCGCGCGCGGCCGACTGGGGCCTGGCCCCGCCGGCCGTCGGCTGCGCCGGTCGAAACGTCAATAGGAGATGGACCATGAAAGGAATCCGCATTCTTTCCACCGTGTTTGTGCTATTCGCGCTGGCGCTAGGTTCGCTCGCGACGAGCGGCTGCACCTCGGCGACCGACAGCAGCGCGTCGAGCCCCAGCGGTAGCGGCGGCAGCGGCGGCGGTGGCGGCGGCTACTGAGCATTCGCACGCCGGGTGAAATTCGAAGCGGAAGTGATTTCGTGGCTCCCGCAGTTGCGCCGCTATGCGCGCGCACTGACGGGCGACCGCGCCTGGGCCGACGATCTCGTGCAGGATACGGCGGAGCGCGCGCTCGCGCGCTGGGCGGCGTTCCGGCCGAACAGCAACCTGCGCGCGTGGCTGCTGACGATCCTGCGGCACCTGTACATCGATCAGTTGCGCGGACGCCGCGAGATTGCCGTCGACGACGAAAGCGCGCCGTGGCGCAATCTCGAGGCGCCGCACGGCGAAGTCGACGGTCTGGTGCTGCGCGATTTGCAGCGCGCGCTGTATTGCTTGCCGCTCGAGCAACGGGAAGTGCTGCTGCTCGTCTGCGTGGAGGAGTTGACGTACCAGGAGGCGTCGAGCGCGCTCGGCGTGCCGATCGGTACGGTGATGTCGCGGTTGTCGCGCGCGCGTGAACACATGCGCGTGCTGCTGACCGAAGGTCCGGCGCGAACAAATAATCCGCCGCTGAAAGTAGTGAGAAATCCGTGATGAACAATGACGACCCCGATTCCGGACTGCCCGAAGGGCTCGATCTGCGAGCGCTGTCGGCGTTTGTCGACGGCGAGTTGCCAGCCGGGCAGCGCGCCGCGGTAGAGGCGCAACTGGCGCAACACTCGCAGGCCGCCGCGCAGGTGGCCGCGTGGCGCGCGCAGAAATCGGCGTTGCAGGCGATGTGCGGCGCGCCGGAGCATGATGAGCCGGTTTTCATCGTGGTGCGCCCGTCGCCGCCCTGGTGGCGGCGCGCCGGTCTCGCGGCGTGCTGGCTGGCGGCCGGCGCGGGTCTCGCGCTGGCGTTGGGGCCGCTCGCGCCGCGTCTGACGGGCGGGGCATGGGACGGCTTGAGCGGTTTCGGTGGCAATCCGGTGGCCAGCTTTGCCCGGCGCGCCGACATCGCGTATGCGGTTTATACGCCTGAGCGGCGTCATCCGGTCGAAATCGCCGCGAGCGAGGAAGAGCATCTGATCAACTGGCTGTCCAAGCGGCTGAACCGGCCGTTGTCGGTGCCGTCATTGCAGGAATACGGATATTCGCTGGTGGGCGGCCGGCTGTTGCCCGGCGAAGCGGGACCGGCCGCGCAGTTCATGTACGAGAACCGGAGCGGCGCGCGCCTCACGCTGTACATCACCGGCATTTCGCGCGACGAAACCGCGTTCCGCCTGTTCCGCGACGGCAACCGGCGCACCTTCTACTGGGTCAGCGACCGCATGGGCTACGCCCTGTCCGGGCCGATCGCCGAGGGCAAGCTGCGCTCGATTGCCATCGAGGTGTGCGGCGCCCTCGGCGGCAAGCCGGAATCGTGGCAGTAACGCCGCGAGCACGGTCGCGCGCGCCAAACACGGTAAGCGCGGTGTGCAGGGTAAGGGGCAAGTGCCGATCCGCTCGCGCGCGTTGCAACCGTTGCAACACGTAGTAACAAAAAGCCCCCGCCGTCCGCGTGCCGCCGGCGGAATAGCGCCGCGCAGCGCTTCGTTTACACGTTGCAGGACCATGCCGCAGCGGCGGCGCGCAGGCGCGTGCACGGGACGGGTAAGGTCCGGAGCGAGGCAAACCGACGGGGTCTTCACGGTGTCGACCCGCTTCTCGCGAGTCGCAACGCCGGCGCGTCGAGGCAGCAAGATCATGCTTACTTTCCATCAGTTCGGCACGGGGCTATGCTGCGGCGTATGTTGTCTGTGTCTGAGCGCCGGCTGTGCGGCACAGTCCGATGCCGATGCGCCGTTGAGCGACACGCCGACGTGCCGCATCGTCGCGGGGCAGGCGGAAATCGACGGCGTCATGCAGCAGATTACCGGCCGCGCGTGCCTGCAGCCGGACGGCACCTGGCAGATGGTCGAAGGCGATGGCGCCGCGCTGGCGTCGTATCCGGCGCCGGTCTATTACTACGACCCGTGGTATTGGGGACCGCCGGTGGTGTTTGGAGGCGGCGTGTCGTTCGTCTTCGTGGACCGCTTTCATCATCACCATCATATGGATCATGTGCGTATGGGCGGCCACGGTGACTGGCGCGGCGGGCACGGCGACTGGCATGGCGGCCATGGCGACTGGCGCGGCGAAGTGCCGCCGATGCACGGAGCGGGCGGCATGTCGCACAGTGGCGGTGGCGGGATGCGTCGTTAGCGTGCCGCCGCTGATTTGCGGCTGATTCGCCACCCACACGCCGCTGGTAGATAGCGCCGCAAAGGAGACGCTTTGACACGCAGCTTGCCGCCGAAAGTTTCAGCCGCCCAGTTCGACCGCGCGCTCGCCGGTTGGCGCGCGATCGTCGGCGACGCGCAGGTGGTGAGCTCGGCAGCGGGGCTCGCGGAGTATCTCGATCCGTTCGCGCCCGGCGAGCGGGAAGCGTTTTCGGCGTCCGCGGCGCTGCTGCCCGCATCCGTCGACGAGATTCGCGCGGTGCTGCGCATTGCCAATCAATATCGCATTCCGCTGTGGACGGTCTCGACCGGTCGCAACTTCGCTTACGGAGGCGCGGCGCCGCGTCTGCCCGGCTCGGTCGTGCTCGATCTGCAACGGATGAACCGCATCATCGAAGTGAACGAGACGCTCGCCTATGCGCTGGTCGAGCCGGGCGTCAGTTACTTCGACCTGTATGCGCATCTGCGCGACAAAGGCTACAAGCTATGGGTCGATCCGCCCGCGGCGGGTTGGGGCAGCGTGGTGGGCAATACGCTCGAGCGCGGCTTCGGCTACACCGCGTATGGCGATCACGCGGCGTCCCAGTGCGGCATGGAGGTGGTGCTTGCCAACGGCGACGTGCTGCGCACGGGGATGGGCGGGATCGAAATCGGCACGGCGTGGCAGCTGTATCAGCCGGGCTACGGGCCGTCGTTCGACGCGATGTTCATGCAGTCGAACTACGGCATCGTCACCAAGCTGGGCGTGTGGCTGATGCCGGCGCCGCCCGCATATCTGCTCGGCGAAATCCAGTTTCGTCACGAGCAGGATCTCGAAGCGATCGTCGACATTTTGCGGCCGCTGCGCCTCGATGAAACGATCCGCAATCACGCGGTGATCGAAGGCGGCCTGCGCCGTGCCGCGGGTTTGTCGTCGCGTCGGCAGTGGTATGAAGGAACGGGCGCGATGCCCGAAAGCGCGGTGGCGGCGATGCTCGACAAGCTGAACGTCGGCCGCTGGAATCTGCATTTCGCGCTGTACGGCGCCCCTGAACTGATCGACGCGCGCTATGCGATCGTGCAGCGCGCGTTCGCCCGCGTCCGCGAGGCGAGACTCTCGGCCGCACGCTATGCCGGCGACGCGCAACCCACCGCGGGCGGCGATCGCAACCTCGCCGGCATTCCGGCGATGAGCGCCTTCCGCATGCTCGACTGGCGCGGCGGCGCGGGCGCGCATGTGGACTTCGCGCCGATTTGTCCGGCGACCGGGCGCGACGCGCTGCGCCAATACACCATGGTGAAGGCGCGCGCCGCGGAATACGGCTTCGATTACTACGGCGGCTTCACGGCGGGCGAGCGTCATCTGCATCACATCTTTGCGGCGATCTTCGACCGCAACGACGCGGATCAGGTCGAGCAGGCCGGCGCATTGTTGCGCTCGCTGATGAGCGATGCGCGCGCGGCCGGCTACGGCGAATATCGCGCGCATCTTGCGTACATGGATTTCGCCGCGGCGCAGTACAGTTTCAACGACGGTGCATTACTGAGGCTCTCGGAAACGCTCAAGGACGCGCTCGACCCGAACGGCATTCTCGCGCCGGGCAAGCAGGGCATCTGGCCGGCGGCGTGGCGCGACCGGCGCGGCTATACCTGATGAGCGCGGCGGAGTGGTGAAGTGGCGGTGATGTGGCGCTGAAGTGGCGGATTGAAGCAATGGACCGACGCACTTTCATGATGACAGGCGCATGGCTTTCGAGCGCGGCGGGCGGTGCGTGGCCGTGGCTCGCGGATGCGGCTGCTCGCCCCCATGCGCTGGCGGTGGTCGATTCCACCCTCGCGGCCGGCCCTGCGTTCGCGGACTACGTCGCGCGTATGAAGCTGCCCGCATTCGAAACGGGCGATGACATCGGCGCGCTCTGGTACGGGACGCTGGCGCCGCTTCTCAGTCGAACGCGCGCACCGACCCGGCCGTCACTGATCGGTCTTACGCGTGCATCGGACTACTTCGTGCTCGCGCAGCTTGCAACCCGCAGCGCGCACATGATCGAACACAGCCACGAGCAGGGGGAGGCGCGCTTCGCGCATGTCGCCTTCGTGCTGGCGCCGCGCCCCGTTCGCTAGAACTTGTAGGCCTTGTTCTTCGGATCGAACGCGGAGTCGTCGAACGTTTTCGGCGTAATGGTTTCGAAGACGATCTTCTCGAAGAGCCTGCCGTCGTTATCGTAGGACTCCACCGTGCGGAAATACGGGTGCCGCAGATCGAGCCCGAGCGTTTCCTTCTTCGCGTAGAACTGCGGCTGGCCCGTGGGGGACTCGAAGGTGAAGGCGATCACGCGTACGCCGTCGATCGTTTTCGCTTCTATCTGGGTCGAGCGGGGCAGGCCGGTCTCGACGTACTTCCTGCCTTCCGCGAGGTACTGATTGGCGATGAACTCGGTGCCGAGATCGCGCACCTGATGGTTCGATTGCGTACGCGCGAGCACGCCGGTGGTCGAGGTCCACAGCGGCATCACGTTCAGCAGGCCGCCGAGGTGGCCATACATTTCGTCGGTGCGTTTGGATTCGTCGTAGATGATTTCCTGGCCGGCGTGCGCGCCGTCGGGCAGCCACTTCGCGTAGATTCGCAGCGGGTCGTGCGCGATGCGCACCAGCATGTGATCGGGTTTGTCGGGCCACTTGCCTCGAATGCGTTCCGCGCGCGACATCGTGAACTCGTACGACGGATAGCCGTTCGGTCCTTCCTTGATGTAGCGCGGCAACGCGAGCGGATCGAGCGACTTGAAGAGCGCGACCAGTTGCGCGTCGTCGAGCTTGTCGAACGCGCCGCTTTGCTGCGCGGCGCGCAGCCACTTCACCTGTTGATCGAGCGTAAGTTTGCCGACCTGTGCCGATGGCGCGGCCGGGGCCTTGACGGTGCTGACTGTGTCGAGTGTGGGCGGCGTGTCGTCGTCCTGCGCGAGGGCGGGCGTGGCCGTCATTCCTGCCGCCCCTGCCGTCAGCACGCCGATCGACAGAGTACGCGCTGCGATGCGCGATAAGGCATGCAACGCGGCGCGCAATGAAGCAGCACGTAATGCCCGACGTGCACGTAATGCACGCAATGCATTGCCCAGCGAGACACGCGGCACGGCGGCGTCCGACGGTAAACGGGCGACGCGCATGACGACCGGCGAGCGGCGCGAGCGTGCGGACGTGCTGTACTTCATGAACCTCTCCGAAAGAGTGGCGGGCCGGCGCGGCCGCGCGTTGCCGGTCAGGCAGGCTTTTGCTTCGCGAGTTCCTCGTCGCGCAGCGCACGGCGCAGAATTTTGCCGACGTTGGTTTGCGGCAGCTCGTCGCGGAACTCGACGAGTTTCGGCACCTTGTAGCCGGTCAGGTTCTTGCGGCAGTGGGCAATCACCTGTTCCTCGGTCAGCGAAGCATTGCGCTTGACGATGAACACCTTCACCCGTTCGCCTTGCGCCGCGTCGGGCACGCCGATTGCGGCGACTTCGCGCACGTCCGGATGCATGGCGATCACGTCTTCGACTTCGTTCGGATAGACGTTGAAGCCCGACACCAGGATCATGTCCTTCTTGCGGTCGATCAGACGGATGAAGCCGCGCGAATCCATCACGCCGATGTCGCCGGTGGCGAGCCAGCCGTCGGCATCGATCACCTTGGCGGTTTCCTCCGGTCGGTTCCAGTAGCCTTTCATCACCTGCGGACCCTTCACGCACAGTTCGCCCGCTTCGCCGATGTTCGCCCACGTGCCGTCGTCTTTCCTGAAGCGCACTTGCGTGGACGGCGCGGGCAAACCGATCGATCCTTCGAAATCGCGCAGATGGGTGAGGTCGACCGGATTCATCGAGACGATCGGCGAGCATTCGGTCAGCCCATAGCCTTCGATGATCGGCTTGCCGGTGACCGCCTTGAAGCGGTCCGCGACCGACTTCTGCGTGGCCATGCCGCCGGCCATCGCGAGCTTCAGGTTCGAGAAGTCGCGCTTGCAGAATTCTTCGTTTTCGAGGAACGCGTTGTACAGCGTGTTCACCGCGGTGATGCCGGTGAATGTCTCGTGACGGATGATCATCATCACGCGCTTCATGTCGCGCGGATTCGCGATCAGGATGTTGCGCCCGCCAAGTCCCATGAAGATCAGCGCATTCACGGTCAGCGAATAGATGTGATAAAGCGGCAGCGGCGTGAGCACGGTTTCGATGTCGCCGCTCAGTTGGCCTTCGGACCACGC
The DNA here is from genome assembly GCF_003353175.1 of Paraburkholderia lacunae. Lineage (GTDB taxonomy): Bacteria > Pseudomonadota > Gammaproteobacteria > Burkholderiales > Burkholderiaceae > Paraburkholderia > Paraburkholderia lacunae. The sequence goes on from NZ_QHKS01000003.1 coordinate 40,236, forward strand.
CTTCGCCTGCAGCAGGTTGGCGATGATGTTCCTGTGCGTGAGCATCGCGCCTTTGGCGACGCCGGTGGTGCCGCCGGTGTATTGGAGGAACGCGATGTCGCTGTGCGCAGGGCGCACCGGCGTCAACGGCCGGGTGTAGCCGATCGCGAGCGCTTCGAGCAGCGGCACGGCTTTCGGCAGGTCGTACTTCGGTACCATTTTCTTCACGTGGCGCAGCATGAAATTGAGCAGACGCCCCTTCAGATTCAGGCCGTCGGCGAGCAGATCGCCGAGACCCGTGACGATAACGTTCTGCACCCTGGTGCCGGGCAGCGCGTCTTCGACCGTCTTCGCGAAGTTCTCGAACACGATGATGGTTTGCGCGCCGCTGTCTTTCAACTGATGCGCGAGTTCGCGCACGGTGTAGAGCGGATTCACGTTGACCACCACAGCGCCGGCTTTCAGTGTGCCGAACAGCGACACCGGATACTGAAACGTATTCGGCAGCATGATCGCGACGCGCTCGCCCGGCTTCACGCCGATGCTTTGCAGATAGGCAGCGAACGCCGCCGCCTTGCGGCCCAGTTCGCCGTACGTCAGGTTCGCGCCGACGCTCACATACGCGACCCGCTCGCGAAACTGCGCGATGCATTCGTCGAAGAACTGCACGATCGACTCGTATTGCCCGACGTCGATTTCATGCGGCACGTCTGCCGGATACGACGCGTACCAGATGCCGTCGGTGTTCGGCGCACTGGCCGAAGGTGCGGGTGCGGCAGCGGGAGAGGGCGGGGCTTGCGTGGGCTGGATCATCGGTTGTCTCCTGAAGCAGTGGCTTAGTTAGTTTGTGTGCGTTCCAGGATCGCCACCACGCCCTGGCCGCCCGCCGCGCAGATCGAAATCAGCCCGCGCGCGGTGCCGGCCGGTTTGTCGAGCTGCGCGAGCATCTTTGCGAGGCCGGCGACGATGCGCCCGCCGGTTGCCGCAAACGGATGACCGGTGGCGAGCGAGCTGCCGTTCACGTTCAATTTCGTGCGATCGATTGCGCCGAGCGGCTCCGGCAAACCGAGCTGCGTGCGGCAATATTCGTCATCCTGCCAGGCCGCAAGCGTGCATAACACCTGCGCGGCGAACGCTTCGTGGATTTCGTACAGATCGAACTCCTGCAAGCTGAGCCCGGCGCGTGCCAGCATCCGCGGCACCGCATAGGCGGGCGCCATCAGCAGGCCTTCCTGCTTGTCGACGTAGTCGACCGCGGCGCTTTCGGACCAGCTCAGAAAGGCCAGCACGGGCAAGCCATGCTGGGCCGCCCATGCTTCGCTGGCGAGCAGCACGGCGGACGCGCCGTCGGTCAGCGGCGTCGAGTTGCCGGCCGTCAGCGTGCCGGCGTCGCGATCGAAGACCGGCTTCAGGCTGGCGAGTTTTTCGAGCGTCAGGTCCGGGCGCAGATTGTTGTCGCGCGCGAGGCCGCGGTACGGCGTCATCAGATCGTTGACGAAGCCGCGTGCATACGCGTCGGTGAGCCTGCGGTGGCTCTCGTAGGCGAGCACGTCCTGGGCTTCGCGCGAAATGTTCCAGCGCTTGGCCATCAGCTCGCAATGCTCGCCCATCGAGAGCCCGGTGCGCGGCTCGACATTGCGCGGCAGCAGCGGCTTGAAAAACATCGCGGGGCGCAGCTTGCTCAGCGCGCCGACGCGTTGCGCCGTGCTCTTGCCGCGATTCGCTTCGAGCAGGATCTTGCGCATCCGTTCGTTGACGCCGATCGGCGCGTCGGAGGTCGTATCGACGCCGCCCGCAATCCCCACGTCGATCTGTCCGAGGGCGATCTTGTTGGCGACGAGGATCGCCGCCTCGAGGCCGGTGCCGCAGGCCTGTTGCACGTCGTAGGCGGGGGTTTCCTTCGCGAGCGTGGTGGACAGCACGGCTTCGCGCGTCAGATTGAAGTCGCGCGAATGCTTGATGACCGCGCCGGCGGCGACTTCGCCGAGCCGTTGACCGTGCAGGTTGTAGCGGTCGATCAGGCCTTGCAGCGTGAAGGTCAGCATGTCCTGATTCGACGCGCTTGCGTAGGCGGTGTTCGAGCGGGCAAACGGAATCCGGTTGCCGCCGATGATGGCGACGCGGCGCACGGCGGGCAGCGGGTTGGACATGCTCGGCTCCTTTGGGTCGTTCCCTGGTTATTGAAACTATTGAACGGTGCGCAAGACGAGTGCTTCGAGTCCGTATTCTTCGGGTGCGTATTTACTACAAAACGAATTTCACACGGCTTCAATTCCATGCTGTTACGAAGCAACGGACATGGAGCATGAAGCCGTGTACAGCCAGATCATTGCAGCATCCACTGCATGCGGCCGCGCAAATGCGGTTTTTCTCCGGCGATATCGCGCACTTCCAGCTCGCGCTCGATCAGCGAAGGCGACGCGCTCCAGAACGACACCTCGCCCGGCAGCAGCATCGGCACCTTGAATTCCGCGCTGAGCGTGGCTTCGGCGAGCGGTTTCGGCGGTTGCAGCGCGGCGGCGGCGCGGGCCAGCGTCCACATGCCGTGTGCGATCGCGCGCGGAAAACCGAATGCTTTGGCCGACAGTGCCGTCATATGAATCGGGTTGTAGTCGCCGGACACGCGGGCGTAGTCGCGGCCCAGCTGCGGCGGCAATTGCCAGCGGGACAGACGCTGCAACGCAGCGTGCTCGAGTTCGAGCGCGCCGAACGGATTGCCGAGCGCCGGCACGCCGCGCTTCAGATAGACGCTGTCGCCGTCCCACACCGCCTCGCCGCGCCGGTACAGGCGCGAATGCAGCACGAACGCCTGACCCTTGTCGTGACGCAGCAGCGCGCCGAATTCGACTTCGACGCGCAGCACGTCGTTATGCGCGATCGGCCGTCTCAGCCGCACGTGATTGGCCAGATGCACGAGCCCGAGCGCCGGCCACGGAAATCCCGGGTCGGTCAGCATCAGCAGATGCAGCGGGAAGGCCAGCAGATGCGGAAAAGTGAGCGGCACACCGTGCTCGGGAATGAAGCCGCACACCCGCGCGTAATGCCCGATCGCCGCCGGATCGAGCGGCGCGGCCGGGCGCACGAGGCGCAGCGCCGGCAGGCGCGTGTCGCGGCCACGTTTGACGAGGCCGGACAACGCGCGCGCATACAGCTTTGCCGGCGCCGGCAATTGTTCGATGACGACGGTTTTCGGACGCACCGCGCTCGCTGCATGAGCGCTCCTGAACGGATCACCCGGCTCGCCCATGGTCACGCTCCAAGCAGGCTTTGCCCGCACACGCGCACGACCTGGCCGGTCACGCCCGCCGAGCCGGGATGCGCGAGCCACGCGATGGCCTGGGCGACGTCGACCGGCTGGCCGCCCTGGCCGAGCGAATTCATGCGGCGGCCGGCTTCGCGAATGGTCAGCGGAATCTTCGCGGTCATTTGCGTTTCGATGAAGCCGGGCGCGACCGCGTTGATCGTGATGCCGCGCCCGCGCAATTGCGGCGCCATGCTTTGCACGCGGCCGATCACGCCGGCCTTCGAGGTCGCGTAATTGGTCTGCCCGAGATTGCCCGCGATGCCGCCGATCGACGATACGCCGATGATGCGTCCGCCGTCGCGCAAGGTGCCGGCCGCGAGCAACGCGTCGTCGATACGTTCCTGCGCGGACAGGTTGACGTCGATCACGCCGTGCCATGCGGCGTCGCTCATCTTGACGATGGTTTTGTCCCTGGTGATGCCGGCGTTGTGCACGACGATGTCGACGCCTTGCTCGTCGAGCGCCGCGGCGATCTGCGTGGGCGCTTCGGGCGCGGCGATGTCGAAGGCGAGGGCGGTGCCGTTCAATTGCCGCATGGTGGCGTCGAGTGCGTCGCGCGCGGCTGGGATGTCGATGCCGATCACATGCGCGCCTTCGGCGGCCAGCACGCTCGCAATCGCCGCACCGATGCCGCGCGCCGCGCCGGTGACGAGCGCACGGCGGCCGGCGAGCGGCCGCTGCCAGTCGAACGCCGGCGCTGCTTCGCCGCCGGCGTCGATGCGCACCACCTGTCCCGACACATACGCCGAACGCGGCGACAGAAAGAACCGCAGCGTCGCTTCGCTGCTGTTCTCCGCACCTTGCCCGACATACACGAGATTCGCGGTAATGCCGCGGCGCGCTTCCTTGCCGAGCGAGCGCGCGAGGCCTTCGAGCGCGCGTTGCGCGGTCCACTGGCGGGGGCTCGCGCAGGCTTCCGGCGGCCGGCCGAGCACGACGATGCGGCCGCACTTGCCGAGCGAGCGCAGGGTGTCGTGAAAGAACCCGTGCAGCGGGTCGAGCTGGCTGCTGTCTGCAATGCCGCTCGCGTCGAACAGCAGGGCGTTGAGCCGGCCGTGCGAGCCGGCGTCGGCCGGCTCGAAGCGGCCCGTCATCAGGCCGTGGCGAGTCGCGAGCGGCACCCACAGCCCCGCGCTTTCGTGCGCGACGCTGGTCATGCCGATACTGGCGACGAGGCTCGCGAGCGTCTCCAGCAACTGCGGTTCGCGCCCCGCGCCGATCGCCACGAGGCCGTCGAACTCGGGCTGGTCGGCGCGATAGCGGCGCAGCACTTCGGGCTTCGGCAAGCCGAGCGAGCGCGCGAGTCGCGCGCCGAACGGCGAGTTGACGAAGTTCAGGTAAGAATCGTTCATAGGGTAGCGTGCTCCGCTGGCCTCATCGGATGTGCGTCAGTTTGCATGCGTTGTGTGTCGGCAGGGGGCTTTTTTTGCTGCCGTCTTGAAGTCCTCAGGCCACCAGTTGCAGCGCTTTGTCGAGCGCCTCCTTGCGCCTTTGCAAGCTGGCCAGTATGTCGAAGTCGGCCGGGAAGTCGTCGACCTTCACGACTTGCGCGCCATAGCGCGCGTAGTCCTCGAGGACCTGGCGTTCGTCGGCGTCGAGCAGGCCTTTTTGCTGCGCGGCGGCGCTCCACGCGGCCAGTTGCGGCAGGCTTTGCGGAATCGGCGCCAGCAGGCCTTGCCTCACCGCGTCGCGCAGTTTCAGATCGATCTGCGTGACGCGCGGGGTCAGCCGGAACGCCAGTTCGCCATAACCGAGCGCATCGACATCCGGATGCGGCACGTACGAGTCCGACACGAGACGATCGCGCGCCGCGCCCGGCGTTTGCATCAGCTCGGCAATCTCGGTGCCGAGCCGGTCGGACGGCTCGCGATGCGGCAGGCCGAACGGAAACGCGAGCACCCGCACGAGGCGCGCGGCGAGGCGGTTCGGATAGTTGGCCAGCACGCCGTCGATCGCCTGTTGCGCCTTGTACAGCGAATCTTCGACGCCCCAGCGTACCAGCGGCAGATCTTCTTCGTGACGGCCTTCGTCCTCGAAACGCTTGAGTGTCGCCGAGATCAGGTACAGCTGCGAGAGCACATCGCCGAGACGCCCGGAAATGCGTTCGCGCCGTTTCAGATCGCCGCCCAGCACGAACAGGGAGACGTCGGCGAGCAACGCGAATGCGCTCGAGATGCGGGTCGCCGCGCGGTAGTACGGCAAGAGCGGCGCATGCGCGGTGCGCGGCCTCGCGATGAGCGCGCCGCCGGTCACGCCGTAGACGAAACTGCGCACCACGTTCGACAGTGTGAAGCTCAGGTGGCCGAAGAACGCCGCATCGAAAGCGCGCAGCGCTTTGGCGTGATCGGTTTCGCGCGTCGCGGCCATTTCCTCGAGCACATACGGATGACAGCGGATCGCGCCCTGGCCGAAGATGATCAGGCAGCGCGTCAGAATGTTCGCGCCTTCCACCGTGATGGAGATCGGCACCTGCTGATAGGCGCGCGCGAGGAAGTTCGACGGCCCCATGCAGATGCCTTTGCCGGCGGCGACATCCATGCCGTCGTTGATGACCATCCGGGCGCGCTCGGTGATGTGATACTTCGCGATCGCCGAAATCACCGATGGTTTTTCGCCGAGGTCCACCGCCTGCGCGGACAATCTGCGCGCGGCGTCCATCACATACAGATTGCCGCCCATGCGGCCGAGCGCTTCCTGCACGCCCTCGAAGTCGCCGACGGCGGTGCGGAACTGGCGGCGTATCGCGGCGTAGGCGCCGGTGCCGCGCACGGCGATCTTCGCCATCCCGACATTCGACGACGGCAGCGAAATCGCCCGGCCCGCCGCCAGACATTCCATCAGCATGCGCCAGCCGTTGCCGACTTGCGCGCGGCCGCCGATCACCCAGTCGAGTGGAATGAAGACGTCCTTGCCCGAGTTCGGGCCGTTCTGGAACACGGCATTGAGCGGCCAGTGACGCCGTCCGATGTCGACCCCCGGATGGTTGGTCGGAATCAGTGCGCAGGTGATGCCGGGCTCTTCGTTCGAGCCGAGCAGGTGGTCGGGATCGAGCGCGCGAAAGGCGAGGCCGAGCACGGTCGCGATCGGGCCGAGCGTGATGTAGCGCTTGTCCCAGGTGAGGCGAAGCCCCAGCGTCTCGCGGCCCTCAAACGTGCCTTTGCAGACGATGCCGACGTCCGGAATCGCCGCCGCATCGGAACCGGCGTAAGGACTCGTCAACGCGAAGCAGGGGATCTCTTCGCCACGCGCGAGGCGCGGCAGATAGTGGTTCTTCTGTTCTTCGGTACCGTAGTGCATCAGCAGTTCGGCGGGGCCGAGCGAGTTCGGCACCATCACCGAAACGGCAGCGGCCGAACAGCGCGTCGCGAGCTTCATGATGACCTGCGAATGCGCGTACGCGGAGAACTGCTTGCCGCCGTACAGCTTCGGAATGATCATGCCGAGGAAGCCCTGATCCTTGATGTATTGCCAGGTTTGCGGCGACAGGTCTTGCCACACCATGGTGGTTTCCCAGTCGTTGGCGAGATCGCACAGATGCTCGCATTCGTTGTCGAGGAACGCTTGTTCCTCGGCGCTCAGCCTGGCCGGGCCGTAGCCGAGCAGCGTGTCCCAGTGCGGGCGGCCCGAGAACAGTTCGGCGTCCCACCAGATGGTGCCGGCTTCGATCGCGTCGCGCTCGGTCGGCGACATCTCCGGAAGGATCTTGCGGAAGCTGTCGAGCACCGGCTTCGTGAGCCACGCGCGGCGCAGCGGCTCGAGCGTCAGCACCAGCGCCGGCAGCACGAACAGGATGGTCAGCAGCGTTGCCGCTGCCGGCCCCGCCGAGCCGCTGACGTGCGCGACCGCCACCCACGCGATCATGAAGGTAAGCCACCGTGACGCGCGTGCCTGAACGTAGACGAGTGCAAGCGCGCCGATGACGAGCACAAGGATGAACCACGGCATGATGTTTCCTCCCGTTTCGATGGTGCGTGCGAACGCATCCACGGGGCGCGGACGGCTCGCGTTCTGTTGTTGATGTTCTGCTAGCTGTTTCGCTGCGTTCGCCGCGCTTTTTGCTCGCCTTCGAGTCGTGTTTCCTGTTCGACAGCGCGGCGGCGCTTAGGTGCGGTTTGGGTGCAGCTTAGGTTTGGGTTATGTGCGGCTTCGGCGCGGCTTCGGTGTGGCTTATGTGCGGCTTCGGTGCGGCTTCGGTGTGGCTTAGGTGCAGCTTAGGTGCGGGATCTGGATGTGCTGCTCGGGTATACGGCGTTCATGATGTTTCGTCCTTGGAGGCTTGTCTGGATTCGAGCCCAGCTTCGAGCGCGATGGCGTGGCGTGTACTCGCCGTGCCGCATCGCGCGGCTTGCGGCCGGGCGGCCCATGACGGCGCCGCCCGGCAGGCTGCGCTCAAGCCGTGCCGTGCAGCGCTTGATGAAACGAACTCGCCTCGACGCTGCCGCCAGGGCGCTCACCGTCCGGCGCGGGCGAGGCCGCCGCCGATCCGCTCGAAGCCTGCTGCCCGGTAGCCGCCAGGTTGGCACAGACCGGCTGGCCTTGCTCGCCGCCGTCGGTGGCGTCGCCCAGCACGGCGGCGAACGTGGCCAGCTGGCTGCCGTCGGGCAGCGGCGCTTTGAGCGCGGCCACCATCAGCGAAGCGAGACGTGCGATCAGTTGCAGATCGTTCATCGACTTGCCCTGCGAGAACTCCGATATCAGGCTGTCGGTATCGGTGCCGGCCAGCACGCCCGACAGCGCGCCGATCGCGAAGTGCAGACGCCAGCCGAGTTCTTCACGCGGCAGATGCGGCAGCGCGCGCTGGAACGCATCGAAGAAGCGCATGGCCACCGACTCGTAATGCGCATTCAGAAAGTCGCGAATGAAGGCCGACGGATCGGTATAGGCGCGCCCGAGCAGCCGCAGGAACGCTTTGCCGCCGATGCGCGGATCGCGCGAAAGCCGTAGCGCCGGAATAAACATCGCGCCGAGCACGTGCTCGCAGGTCAGGCGCGGGCCGAGCATGGCGTCGAAGCGGTCGAGCAGCTTGAGCCGTTCATGATTGAGCTGGTCGAGCCGGCGCGACAGCATCGAGTGAATCAGCGATTCCTTGCTGCCAAAGTGATAGTTGACCGCCGCGAGATTCACTTCGGCACGCGAAGTGATCTGGCGCAGCGACATGGCCTCATAGCCGCATTCGATGAACAGCGTTTCCGCCGCGTCGAGGATGCGGGACTTCGTGTCGCCGGCATGCCGGCCTGTTGTGCGAACTGCCATGTTGCGTCTCCCAGTTGCCGGGCATCCGGCCGCAAACAAGCGATTCAAGTGAGTTTTTGAAACAGCCGTTTTTTTCAGGATAAGGAAGGATGGACTTGGCGATCAAGGGTTCATTGTCGATTAACTCCTCTAGAAGAGCTGACGAAAGTGCGGCTGCGAACCCGCGCGACACGTCACGGCGCGCGGAAATAAAAAAGGCCGTTCCGATCGAAATCGGAACGGCCTCGTATGGCGTGTTACCCTGGTTTGGCCCTGCGTTGGTTCTTGTGTTGCGTGGCGGTTCGAGCCGCCTTGGCGTCTATTGTGCCCGATAACGGGCCGGGGAAATAGCTGTTTAGTTCGAACGCTTAAAGCTGTGCCGTCACCTCTTTCGCGGACTGGGTCATGTCGATGCCGCGGCGTTCGCGGCTGAACGGAATCAGCGCGGCGATCACGATCACCACGATGCCGATCACGACGGCCATCACCAGCGCGTAGTTGTTGTCGTGCGCTTCGGCGGCGCTCGCCTGCAGCGGGCCGTTGACGGACGCGATCAGATTGCCGAGCTGATACACGAGGCCGGGGAAGGTCGCGCGAATTTCATCGGGCGAGATTTCGTTCAGGTGCACCGGAATCACCCCCCATGCGCCTTGAACAGAGATCTGCATCAGGAAGGCGCCGGCCGCGAGCAGCACAGGCGTGCTCGAGAATGCCCATAGCGGCAGTACTGGCAGCGCGATCAGCGCGGCGACAAAGATGGCGCGCTTGCGGCCGATCTTCTCCGACAGCGAACCGAAGAACAGACCGCCGACAATCGCGCCGACGTTCAGCGTGATCGTGATCCACGACACCGTATGGGCGTCGAACTGGTGCTGGACGCGCAGGAAGGTCGGGTACAGATCCTGCGAGCCGTGCGAAAAGAAGTTGAACGCGGTCATCAGAACGATCGCGTACAGCGACAGCCCGATATTCTGCTTCAACGTGGCGACAAGACCCAGGTGCGCTTTCTTTTCGAGCGTTTTGAACGCCGGCGACTCGGGCACGTGCGCGCGTATGTAGAGCACGAGCAGTGCCGGCAGCACGCCGACGAAGAACATGCCGCGCCAGCCGATGTATTGATAGAACACGCCGAACACGATCGACGCGAGCAGATAGCCGCTCGGATAACCGGCCTGCAACAGGCCCGACACGATGCCGCGCGACTTCGGCGGCACGGTTTCCATCGTCAGCGCGCCGCCGACGCCCCATTCGCCGCCCATCGCGATGCCGAACAGCGCGCGCAGCACGAGCAGGGTGGTCAGGTTCGGCGAAAAGCCGGACAGCAATTCCAGCAACGAGAAGCACGCGATGTTGACCATCAGCGTCGGACGGCGGCCGAATTTGTCCGCGAGCCAGCCGAAAATCAATGCGCCGAGCGGGCGCATCATCAGGGTCAGCATAATGCCGTAGGCGACTTCCGGGATGTTCGTATTGAACTCCGCCGCGATGTCTTTCAATACGAAGACCATTAGAAAGAAATCGAATGCGTCGAGTGTCCAGCCCAGATAAGCGGCGATCGTGACGTTTCTCTGTTCCCGAGTCCAGTTCATTGATTGTTCTCCAGAGTCTCCGTTAACCCATGCTTGCCATGTTTGCCGTGTTTGACGGCGGGCGCCTGCGCGGCCCCGCACGCCCTGCAGCCTGGGTTTCGAGCGAGTGTACGCCGAGCGTTAAGCGTCTGCATGAATGATCCGGCGTTTATCCGTACTAGTACCTGGCAAGACCCGGTGCGAATTGCGTCTCGAATCTTTGTGCATGTCGAACGTCTGGAAAATGTAATTATTGTATTAATTCCGTTTGCCTGACTGTTTGTTATTTGTAGTATGTATTCCGGATTGGTCCGGATTGGCATGAGTAATCCGGCCGCTCCGGCTTCTCATGGTGGGCGTGCGAGATTGCGGGGCAGTCCACGTCTCACATGTCAGGGATCGAGGAGGACGAGGAGCGGCCTGCGGCGGGCAACCGCCGCGGGCCGCCTCGCTATGCATGGTTTGCCGTCGAGCCGGTTATCCTCCGCGTACGTAGTGGTCGGAAACCACGCGTCGCCGGTGAATCCAGGCGATCGCCAGTTCGATCGCCTGGTCCATTGCCTCCTGTGCCTGTCCGAAATCGCCGTCGACGCCGATCGAGCGCTCTTCTCCGTCCCGATCGACGATCGTCGCGGCGGCGGAAAATCGTCCACCCTGCGCGGCGGTCACAACCGGATGGATGAGGCAGCCGCCATATTCAATAGCGCTTCCGTGTTGCATGGTGATCTCCCTCCGCGATACGCCTTCATTCCGAACCCGGAAGCAGCACGCGCGCCGCGCGTGCTTCGACTGCAAAAAGTCCGCGCTTCCAGGAACCCGACCTGCGCTTTTGATCGTAACGCTTCCCGCGCTCGACGACACGCCTTACCGTGCAGAAGGCGTGTGTCCTGAACGCTCGCGCACACAAGACCCGCGCGTCGCCAGGGTTATGCATATGGGCATAGACTGAGGATGAGTCGCCACTGATTCGCGGCAGCACCGCTGGCTGAAAAAGAAAAGAAACCGCGGGCTCGACGGCGGCACTTCCTGTCTGGACGACAGGCGCAACCGGCACCGGCCGGCCAGTTCGCCATCCGCAGGTCCAGGGGGCCGCCACCGTCGGAGGCACCATTGGACTCATTGGCCCCATCGGGTATGACCGACTGCAGCACGCTGCCCGGCCTGGGTATCCGGCAGGCGGCGTATGCGGCGCGCGCGATCGGCGAGGCGACTGCAGGAACATTGAAGGAACGATAGGCGAGGAGGTGATGCATGAGCGTCTCCACGAGCAGTTTCGACGAACTGATCGGTCGCGAATACCCGCATGGTTTCGTGACCGAGCTGACGGCCGACGCGTTGCCGTGCGGATTGAGCGAGGACGTGATCCGGCTCATTTCCGCGAAGAAAGACGAGCCTGAGTTCATGCTCGAATGGCGGCTCACAGCCTATCGGCACTGGCTCACCATGACCGAGCCGCGTTGGGCGACGATCCACCATCCGCCGATCGACTATCAGCGCATCGTCTATTATTCCGCGCCGATGGCGCAGAAGAATCGTCCGAAGAGTCTCGATGAAGTCGATCCGGAACTGCTGCGTACTTACGAGAAACTGGGCGTGCCGCTGGCAGAGCGCGAACGCCTCGCGGGCGTGGCGGTGGACGCCGTCTTCGACAGCGTCTCGGTGGCCACGACGTTCCGCGACAAGCTCGCGGAGATCGGAGTCGTCTTCTGTTCGTTCTCAGATGCCGTGCAGCACCACCCCGAGCTGGTGCGGAAGTATCTCGGCTCGGTCGTGCCGCACACCGACAATTTCTTCGCCGCGCTGAATTCCGCCGTCTTCAGCGACGGTTCGTTCTGCTACATCCCGCCGGGCGTGCGCTGCCCGATGGAGTTGTCGACCTACTTTCGCATCAACGCGCAGAACACCGGCCAGTTCGAACGCACGCTGATCATCGCGGACAAAGGCGCGTATGTGAGCTATCTGGAAGGCTGCACGGCGCCGATGCGCGACGAAAATCAGCTGCATGCCGCGGTGGTCGAACTGATCGCACTGGAAGGCGCGCAGATCCGCTATTCGACCGTGCAGAACTGGTATCCGGGCGATGCCGCGGGCAAGGGCGGCATCTACAACTTCGTGACCAAGCGCGGCGACTGCCGCGAGGCGAATTCGAAGATTTCGTGGACGCAGGTGGAAACCGGTTCGGCGATCACGTGGAAGTACCCCAGCGTGATTCTGCGAGGCGATAACGCGGTCGGCGAGTTCTATTCGGTCGCGCTGACCAATCACTATCAGCAGGCCGACACCGGCACAAAGATGATTCACCTCGGCCGCAATACGCGCAGCACGATCCTGTCGAAGGGCATTTCGGCGGGCCACGGCAAGAACGCGTATCGCGGGCTCGTGAAGGTCGGCCGCGCGGCTGAGGGCGCGCGCAATTACTCGCAGTGCGATTCGCTGTTGCTCGGCCCGCGCTGCAGCGCCCACACGTTTCCGTATATCGAAGTCAAGAATCCGACCGCGAGAGTCGAGCACGAAGCGTCGACCTCGCGCATCGGCGAAGACCAGTTGTTCTATTGCCGGCAGCGCGGACTGTCTCCTGAAGACGCGGTGTCGATGATCGTCAACGGCTTCTGCAAGGAAGTGTTCAACGAGCTGCCGATGGAATTCGCGGTCGAGGCGCGCAAGCTGCTCGGCGTCAGTCTGGAAGGCAGCGTGGGATAACCACGGTATGGGAGAGGTAGACGAACCATGCTTGAGATCAGCAACCTGCAAGTCGAAGTCGACGGCAAGCAGATTCTGCGCGGCATCGATCTGAGCGTGAAGGCCGGCGAGGTGCACGCGATCATGGGCCCCAACGGCTCGGGCAAGAGCACGCTCGCGCATGTGCTGGCGGGGCGCGAAGACCTGGCCGTCACGGGCGGCGCGGTGTCGTATCTCGGGCGCGATCTGCTGGCGCTCGCGCCTGAAGAACGCGCGCGCGAGGGACTCTTTCTCGCGTTCCAGTATCCCGTCGAGATACCCGGCGTGAGCAATATTTATCTGCTGAAGGCTGCGTTGAACGCGCAGCGCCGGCATCGCGGCGAGCCCGAACTCGACGCGATCGAGTTCCTGCAGCGGGTCAAGGAAAGCATGACGCTGATGCAGATGGACGAGACGCTGTTGTACCGCGCGATCAACGAAGGATTCTCCGGCGGCGAGAAGAAGCGCAACGAGATATTGCAGATGGCGGTGCTGGAACCCCGGCTCGCGATTCTCGACGAAACGGATTCCGGACTCGATATCGACGCGTTGCAGATCGTCGCGCGGGGCGTCAACGGCATGCGCGCACCCGAGCGCGCGATCGTGCTGGTCACGCATTATCAGCGGCTGCTGGATTACATCGTGCCGGATCGCGTGCATGTGCTGGCGAACGGCCGCATCGTGAAGTCGGGGCCGCGGGAGCTGGCCGAGGAACTGGAGCGCAAGGGCTATGGCTGGATCGAGAATGAGGTGGCGCGTCCGGCCGCTCGCGCAAGTGCGGGGCATCGATGAAAGACAAGTCGCTCGATCCTTTCCATGACGCTTTCAGACACGTCGCCAGAACTTTGCCCGGCGCCGAGTTGCGGTGGCTGCGTGTCGCGCGCAGCAGCGCCTTCGACCAGTTCGACGCGCTCGGTTTGCCGACCACGCGTCAGGAGGACTGGAAATACACCGACGTGTCGGCGATCGGCAAGCATGCGTGGCATTTCGCGCCGCAGCATCCCGGCGGTACAGGCCGCATCTACGACAGCGAGATGCGCCGTAGTGTCGATGAACTCGCGCTGGATCCGGCGGGTTACCGGCTGGTATTCGTCGATGGACGCCACGTGCCGCGGCTGTCGAAACTGAACGGCTTGCCGCACGGCGTGTTCGTGGGCTCGCTCGCGCGGGCGTTGCGCGAAATGCCGCAACGGCTCGAACCCGCCATCGCGGCGAACACTTATGCCGACGGCTTTGCGGCGTTGAATACGGCGTTCATGGCGGACGGCTTTGCGGTCGTGCTGCCGCCGGGCGAGGTCATCGATCAGCCGCTGCACATGCTGTTCCTGAGCGACGAAGCGGGTCTCGCCGCGCAACCTTTCAACGTGGTGCTGGCAGGCGCGCGTTCGGGCTGCACGATCGTCGAACATTTCGTCGGACTGAGCGATGAGGACTATTGGACCAATGCGGTCACCCGCATCGTCGCGGACGAAGAGGCGGATGTGCGGCACTACCGGTTGCAGCAGGAAGGTCCGAAGGCGTTTCATGTCGCGTCGGTGGTCGTCGCCCAGCAACGTGGCAGCTCTTTTGCCTCGCATGCGTTCGCGTTCGGCGGCGCGCTGTCGCGCACGGGTATCGGCACGAGCCTGAACGCCGCGAACGCGCAGGCCACGCTGAACGGTCTGTATTTCGTCGGCGGGCGGCAGCACGTCGATCACCACACGCGCATCGACCACGCCGACGTGCATGGCACGAGCCGCGAGTACTACCGCGGCGTGCTCGACGGCGCGGCGCACGGCGTGTTCAACGGGCGCGTGGTCGTGCATCCCGATGCGCAGAAAACCGACGCGCATCAGGCGAATCACAACCTGCTGCTATCGCGCGACGCTGAAATCGATACCAAGCCGCAGCTCGAGATCTATGCCGACGATGTGAAATGCACGCACGGCGCGACGGTCGGGCAGCTGGACGAGAATCAGCTGTTCTATCTGCGCGCGCGAGGTGTCGAAGAGCGCATGGCGCGCTCGCTGCTGACCTACGCATTTGCGCGCGACGTCGTCGAGCGTGTGCGTATCGATTCGCTGCGCGGCCGGCTCGAAGAGGTGCTGCTCGCGCATACCCCGGAAGGGGCGCGCATCAGGGAGTTGCTATGAAGCCGATCGAATCCATGCCGGCGCCCGATCCCCGCAATGTCGCGCACTGGCGGGCCGATTTTCCGATTCTGGGTGAACGCGTGCACGGCCGGCCGCTGGTCTATCTCGACAACGGCGCCACGACGCAAAAGCCCGCCTCGGTGATCTACGCGGAAAACGCTTTTTACCGTCATGGGAACGCCAATGTGCACCGCGGCGTGCATCTGCTGTCGCTGCGCGCGACCGATGCCTATGAAGCGGCACGCGCGAAAATCGCCCGCTTCATCCACGCGCGGCGCCCGGAGGAGATCGTATTCGTGCGCGGGACGACCGAAGCGATCAATCTGGTCGCGCAGAGCTACGCGCGGCCGCGGCTCGCGCCCGGCGACGAAATCCTGATCAGCGCGATGGAGCATCATTCGAACATCGTGCCGTGGCAGCTCGTCTGCGAGCAGACCGGTGCGGTGCTGAAAGTCGTGCCGATCGACGATACGGGCGCGCTCGATGTCGTCGCATACGAAGGCCTGCTGAGCGAGCGGACCAGGCTCGTCGCGATGACGCATCTGGCCAACGCGCTCGGCAGCATCAATCCGGTGGAGCACATCATTGCCTCCGCGCACGCGAAGAGCGTGCCGGTGCTGCTGGACGGCGCGCAGGCGATCTCGCATCTGCCCGTCGACGTGCTCACGCTCGATTGCGATTTTTACGCGTTTTCCGGGCACAAGGTCTACGGGCCGACCGGAATCGGCGTGCTGTATGCCAAGGCTGCTCTGCTGGAGGCGATGCCGCCATGGCAGGGCGGCGGCGACATGATCCGCTCGGTGACGTTCGAGAAGACGGAGTACAACGCGATTCCGTGGAAGTTCGAGGCCGGCACGCCGAACATTGCCGGCGCGATCGCGCTCGGCGCGGCGCTAGATTACGTCGACGCGATCGGCATGGAAGTCATCGCCGCGCACGAGGCCGGCGTGCTCGCCTATGCGAGCGGCGCGCTGCAGGCGATCCCGGGCTTGCGCCTGATCGGCACCGCGGCCGATAAGGCGAGCATCCTGTCGTTCGTGCTCGACGGTGTGCATGCGCACGACGTCGGCACGATTCTCGATCGTCACGGCGTGGCCGTGCGGGCAGGCCACCACTGCGCGATGCCGGTGATGCAGCGTTTCGGCGTACCCGCGACCGTGCGCGCGTCATTGGGCCTCTACAACACGCGTGAAGATATCGACGCGCTGCTTGAAGGGCTCGCGCAAGTCGGGGAGGTATTCGGACGATGAACGATCTGAGCGAGCTCTATCAGGAGGTCATCTTCGATCACTACCGGCAGCCGCGCAATCGCGGCGTGCTGGCCGGCGCCAACCGTACGGCGGAGGGCTACAACCCGTTGTGCGGCGACAAGGTGACGCTGTATCTGAGGATCGAGGACGGCATCGTCAAGGAGGCGAGCTTCGAGGGCTCGGGATGCGCGATCGCCACCGCATCGGCATCGCTGATGACCGAAGCGCTGAAGGGCAAGACGGAAGCCGAGGCGCAGGCGCTGTTCGGGCGCTTTCGCGAGATGGTGACGGCAAGCGCTCCGGTATCTGCGCCGGCACCGGATCTGGGCAAGCTCGCGGCGCTGTCCGGCGTGCGTGAATTTCCCGCGCGGGTGAAGTGCGCGACGCTCGCGTGGCATACGCTGCGTGCCGCGCTGCAAGGCGAGAACAGCACGGTATCCACGGAGTAGCGAATCATGAGCGAATCCGCTTGGTGGAAGCGGGCGCAAGCCCGTGACGAGGCTGCCGGCTCTGAGAGCGGCGACCTGAAAAGCCGGGTCATCGAGGCGTTGCGCACGGTGTACGACCCGGAGATTCCGGTCAATATTTACGACCTGGGCCTGGTCTATGGGCTCGATGTCGATGCGCAGGAGGGACGCGTCGAGATCCGCATGACGCTCACCGCGCCCGGCTGCCCGGTCGCGCAGACTTTCCCGGCGACCGTGGAAGAGGCGGTGTTCGACGTGAGCGGCGTGAACGACGTGCACGTCGAACTGGTGTGGGACCCGCCGTGGTCGCGCGAGCGGATGTCCGATGCCGCGCGCCTGCAACTGGGGATGCTTTGAGATGTCGGACTGGGTCGAGGTCGCCGCCCTGGGGGATCTGCCGCCCGGCACGCACCGCACCGTCGAGGTGGACGGCGCGCAGGTAGCCGTATTCAATCTGGACGGCGTCTGCTATGCGATTGAAGACGTCTGCACGCACGACGGCGGCGTCCTCACGGGCGGCGAGGTGCATGGCGACGTGGTGGTCTGTCCGCGTCACGGGGCCAGCTTTTGCATCAGGACAGGGAAGGTTCTCGGGCCGCCGGCTTACGAGGATGTCGCGACGTTTCCGGTTCGCGTCGAAGGCGGGTTCGTTCAGGTGCGGGACGCGCGGTGGGATTGAGCGTGGGCGACGGTTGCGTACGACTCCGATGCGGGTGCATCGCAAGTGGCCGCATTCATGATCGCCACGTGATCGGCCGCGTGGCGCCGCTACGCTAAGGAGAACGACATGCGTGCAATGGTGTTCGACGGAGCCTCGCCGGTACTGCATGACATGCAGGTGCCCGATCCGCAACCGGCTGCCGGCCAGTTGCTGATCGACATCCATGCGTGCGGGGTATGCCGCACGGACCTGCATGTGGTCGATCGCGAGCTGGCGCATCCGAAACAGCCGCTCATTCCGGGGCACGAAATCGTCGGGACCGTTGCCGCCCTGGGCGAGGGCGTGTCCGGATTCAGGGTGGGCGATCGCGTCGGCGTACCGTGGACAGGCCGCACCTGCGGGCACTGCCGCTGTTGCCTCGGCGGCCACGAAAACCTGTGCGACGAACCGGGCTTCACGGGCTACACGATCGACGGCGGCTACGCCGAGCGCACCGTCGCCGACAGCCGCTACTGCTTTCATTTGCCTGAGCGCTATGCCGACGTCGAGGCGGCACCGCTCCTGTGCGCCGGTCTGATCGGCTATCGCACGCTCAGCATGGCGGGCGACGCGCAACGGATCGGCATCTACGGATTCGGCGCCGCTGCGCATATCGTGGCGCAAGTGGCGCGCCACCAGGGACGCGCGGTCTACGCATTCACACGCCACGGCGACACGAGCGCCCAGCAGCTTGCGCTGCGCCTCGGCGCCCGCTGGGCCGGCGGCAGCGACGAAAGCGCGCCCGCCGAACTCGATGCCGCGCTGATCTTCGCGTCCGCCGGCGCGCTCGTGCCGGTGGCGCTGAAGGCCGTGGTCAAAGGCGGCACCGTCGTGTGCGGAGGGATCCACATGAGCGATATTCCGTCGTTCCCGTATGAGTCTTTATGGGGCGAACGGCGCCTCTGCTCGGTGGCCAACCTCACGCGCGCCGACGGCCGGGCATTCATGCAGCTCGCCGGCGAGGTTCCGCTCGAAATCGAAACCACCCGCTACGCGCTCGCCGAGGCGAATCGCGCGTTGAGCGACCTGCGTGAAGGCAGAGTGACGGGCGCGGCCGTGTTGTGCATGAGGTGAGGGCGGCGCTTGGGCAGACTCGTCTGCGTGCGAGTGACTCAGAGCAGCGGGGACGCACCGAATTGCGGCCGGCAACGGCGCAGCTCGCGACCCGATCCCGTTGCATGAATGACAAGCCGGACAAATCCGTTTGACGGTGCGTAGGGTGCAAAGAAACGATCTATCACACCGCTGAACGTATGCAGGCTGAATGCCGTGAAGGCCGATTCGTCCACCGTCAGCGCGATCTCGATACCTCGCACAAAGGTGGACATCGGCTTGAGAGCCATCCATTGCACCACGGACTTGTGATCGAGGCGGGTGATGGCGTCTATTTGCGGTGCCGCTCGTGAGGCGCCGGCGAGGTGCAGGTTGAGCAGATCCTTCAACCCGGAGAGGCCGGAAGGTTGTAGCGTCAAGGCGTGCGGCGTCATGCCCGCGATGAGTCGCCAGAGCGTCCCTGGATCCTGTGGTCGTGTCTGGCTTGGCGATGCGCGGCGCAGCAGGGAGATTCGTGCGGCGAGGTTCTCGTTTTCGTTGAGAAGATCGCCATCGGGTGTACCGAAGGGCAACGCGGACGGTCGGTCTGCGTTAGTGCAGGTCAGGTCGATCGCGATCTGATCGGTATCGGGTTTGATGGGCGTGCCGTCCCGATCGACAAAGGTCAGTTCGGCTTGCCGCAAAGGCGAACCGGGATGTTCGCGCCTGTCCCGATGGGCGATCCAGTAGGGCGCCGGTGTATCGATCGAGCGCTCGTGAACAGGCTCGTGAACCAGCCCGTGAAAGGGGGGAATAACGATACTGCCTTGCGCGTCGGGTGCGCCGTGTGGCGTCATCCGCACGGCGTCTATGGAGTGCACCTCGATGCCCTGCATGAGGAGCGCCTGCGGCGCGATCGGATAGGTGTAGACGCCGCTTTTGAGTACCACGGGAACGGCTTCCCGCTTGAACAGGTTGACGACCGGCGAGCAAAAGAGCCTCAGATGGGTGGCCGACAGCATTTCCAAGGCGCGGCCGGAGGGTGTGTCGACCGGCATGTTGACGACAGGCAGATGGAGCGTCAATCGCCGGCATGGACCGCAGGCGCGAACCAGGCGAGCCAGGTCGATATCGACGAACGCGAATTTGTCGGGAAAGCAGAAATCGTCCGGCTTCACGGGCCCCGGCTGGCAAGGCCGCTGCGCCTGTGATACGGAGTCCCTTATTCGATGACGGGCCGGCTTAGTTCGGTGCGCCAATTGGCCGGATCGGGGCTCGATTCCGGGCCGACGACATAGCACTCGTACAGATCGCCTGCCGTCTTGTACCCGTTGGCTTCCATCCACCCGGCGAACTCGTGCCACGCGCCGCCTAGCCCCTCGTAGGGGCCGTAATAGACGGTGCGCACCACCTTGAGCGCAGGCCGCTGCCAAGGCTTCACGCGGCCTACGGCCGTGACGGGTGCCGACACCGGCACGCAGATATCGAAATCGAACGCCTCTGGCGTCATCTTCAGATGATGTGCAAACCACGGTCCGGTTGGACCAATGCCTTGCGCCTTGACAGCCGCCATCGCCTCGCCGATGCCCGGTCCCATGACGTGCTGGATCTGCGAGCGTGGCGTCTCGATGTGAACGGTTGCGACCAGTTGCGCGGGGGTCTCGACAACTTGTGGCGTTTCGATCATATGCGTTCTCCGATGAAGGTCGGCAGCAATGCTTCGAGGCGGTCATAGCCTGCGGCCATGCCGTACTCCATGCCCGAACGGCGTGCCGTGTCGCGGGCTTCCTGCGATTCGTACAGGATAGTGATCGTGGTCCTGGTGATGCCGCGCGTCTCGACGAACACCGTCGTGTCCAGTGCTTCACCCGGATACCAGGTGTCGTCGAACTTCTCGGTGGCAACGAGGCGTTCGTGCGCAATGACCTCGCGGAACACGCCACCCATGGCCATGTGCGACCCGTCCTTTTCGGAACGCCAGACGTAGCGATAGGCACCGCCGACGCGAAGATCGATTTCGCACAGCGGCATGGTCCATCCAGGTGGCCCGAGCAGCCAGCGACGGACGAGTTCCGGTTTGGTGAATGCGTCGAACACCAGTCGTCGCGGCGCGTTGAAATCGCGCGTCACCTGGATCTCGCAATCGCTTGGCGTGGACACCTTAAAGCTGTCGGGGAAGAACAAGGAACCTCCCTTACCGCTTCTTGGGAGCGGTACGTTTGCGTTTGTTTTCCGTCGCTTTCAACTCGCTCAGCAAGCCGTCGAGGCGGACGAAGGAAGCCTCCCAATATTCGCGGTACCGTTCCAGCCACTCGGTTGCTTCAGCGAGGGGACGCGCCTCGAGCTTGCGCGGGCGCCGCTGCGCATCGCTGCCGGACGAAATCAGGCCTGCCTGTTCGAGCACCTTGAGATGCCGCGAGATCGCCGGCTGAGTCATCGAGAAGGGCTCGGCCAATTCACTCACCGACACCTCCCCCGAGGCCAGGCGCGCCAGGATCGCCCGCCGCGTGGGGTTGGCCAATGCGGCGAACGTCATGTCCAGGCGATCGGAGGTGGCTTTTTCATAACTGGATTGTTTCATAACGAACATGTTATATAAAGGCGCGACGAATTTCAACCTGATCGCGCGGGTCCTGTTGTGTCTCGGTTTGCTGTAAAACCTGTCATTTGTTGCGCAAATGCAACGCTGGATCAGTGACTTTCTGCTGTCCGCAATCGTCATCGCGAGCACCGATTCACACCCGCATAAAACAACACGGAGACTCGAGGTGATGAAAAAACATGGGCTGATCATGGTATGCGCGGGCGCCGCGCTGTACGGAATCGTCGATACGGCGATTACTTACGTGAACAATGCCGACGGCAGGAGGCGACCGGCGGAGGAGGCCGGTCGCAGAGGCTAGAGAATCCGCACGAGTTTTCAGTAGCCGATCAGCTCGCTACCTCGCCGCGACGGCCCTGTGAAATTCGGCCAATGCCGCCCACATTTCAACGGGATTCGAGTACATCGGAAAATGCCCGCTTCGGGCGATTTCGGCCAGCGTCACGCCGTCATCCCGAAGATGCGGCAGATACGACAGCGACGCGTTCTGTTCACCGTACATGAACATCCGCGGGAACGGCAGCGACAGGAACTTCGTCATCAGGTCGCCGTGATCGGACAGCTCGACCATCGACGTGAAGATGCCGCGCACCGCGTCGGCCCGAACCTTGTGACGCAGGCTCGACGCATAGAGCGGACACGATAGGTACGGCAGATGCCACGCCCGTTCGATGAAGTCGTCGAAGAACGCTTCGGCACTATCCGACGGATAGTCGACGACCTGACGGCTCAGAAAGCAGTCCTCAGGCGCGACGTTGCCCTCGATGTCGGCAAAGCTCAGTACGCGATCAGCTTCTTCGTAAGCCAGCATGAGCGCGGTGAGGCCGCCCATCGAATGCCCGACCAGATGGAACCTGTCGATGCCGAAATGCGCAAGCACTGCCTTCGCAGTTGCTACCAGGAAAGGAATCGAGACCTTCGACAGATCGCCGCAGAGGGTTGCGCCGCAACCCGGGGCATCGTAGGCGAGAACAGGATGGTCGGCGAACGCGGCGTAATGAACGATATCGGCGTAATCTTCCTTCGTCGAACCGAAGCCGTGCAGGAAAACAATCGGCGCTCGTTCGCCCGCGCGATGCAGCGCGGCGATATCGACCTCGACACCCTGCACCGTGAGCGCCACGGTTTCTTTCACGATCTCATTACGCGCCGGCATGACGTTTCCCCGTGAGCGAATGACAGAAGCGCGTGATCGCGCGGCATGCATCGACCAACGCATCGTCGTCGAGTGCGTAAGCGATGCGGATGTAGGGGCCAAGCCCGAATGCGCTGCCTTGTACGACAGCCACGTCAGCCTCGTCCAGCAATGCGCCGGCTACGTCTTCATCGCTGTCGAGCCGGGTGCCGGCGGGCGTGGCGCGTCCGATCAGCCCCTCGCACGAAGCAAACGTGTAGAAGGCGCCCCCCGGAACGGCGCATGTCAAACCCGGTGCCTGGTTGAGCAGTTCCACAATCAGGTCGCGCCGCTGTTCAAAGACGGAGCACGTTTCGCTGATGAACTGCTGCGGGCCGTCGAGCGCGGCCAATGCGGCATGCTGCGAGATCGCGCTGGCTCCCGAGGTTTGCTGCCCCTGGAGCTTTTCCATCGCATCCAGCAACCATCGCGGTCCGGTGCCGAAGCCGATGCGCCAGCCCGTCATCGCGTACGCCTTGGACACGCCGTTCATCGTCAGCGTGCGCGACATCAGTCGCGGCTCGACCTGGGCGATCGTGTAGAAGGTCGCACCGTCGAAGATCAGATGCTCGTAGATATCGTCCGACAGGACGAGCACATGCGGATGGGCCAGCAGCACCTCGGCGAGCGCCGCCAGTTCATCGCGGGTATAGACCGCGCCGGTCGGATTCGACGGCGAGTTCAGGATCAGCCAGCGCGTGCGCGGCCCGATGGCGTTTGCCAGTGCTTGCGGCGTCAGCTTGAAGCCGTTTGCGCTTCCGCAACTCACGATGATCGGCGTCGCGCCGCATAGCTGAACCATCTCCGGGTAACTGACCCAGTAGGGCGCGGGCACAATAACCTCGTCCCCTTCGTTGAGCGTCGCCGCCAGCGCGTTGTAGATGACCTGTTTTCCGCCGCTGCAGACGATCGTATCCTGCCAGCCGACATCGAGGCCGTTCTCGCGCTGAAACTTTGCCGCCACTGCCTCGCGAAGCGGCCGCATGCCGGCCACCTGCGTATAGCGGGTATGTCCGGCGCGCATGGCGTCCACTGCCGCGTCGCAGATATGAACCGGCGTGTCGAAATCCGGTTCGCCGGCGCTGAGCGAGATGATCTTCGCGCCCGACGCGCGCCGCGCCGCGACGCGGTCCATCATGCGGTAGGTAGCGGAAGGCTGCGCTTTGGCCAGGTGAATGTTGAGGCGGTGCGGATCCACGGTCATGCGCTTTTTCTCCATTCAGTTAGCCCCATTAGTTCCAGCGTGCTGGCGCCTTGCGTGAGTTGTTGCATCATCGTCGCTTCCTTGGCCGCGCGCGCCTCGCCGGCAGTGATCGTGCGCTCGGCCTGCCCCGCCGGGATGATGATGACGCCGTCGTCATCGGCCACGACCAGGTCGCCCTGGGCGACCGGCACGCCGGTGAACGTCGTGGGCTGGCCGACCGAAGGTGCGCTGGCCTTCACGGTGCCGCGCACCGAGATGCCGCGGGCGAACACGGGGAAACGGCGCGCCGTTATCGCCGCGACGTCTCGCACGCCGCCATCGATGATCAATCCAACCACACCCGCGGCTTCCGCTGCGACGGTGAGCACTTCACCCCAGTAGCCGGCCACGAAATTTCCGGTGCCGACCACCAGCACGCTGCCGCGGGGCACACGCTCCATCGCGATGTGAATCGACAGGTTGTCGCCGGGCGAACACACCAGCGGATAGGCGGGAGCGGCGATGAAGGCCCCGCTCCAGATCGTCCGCACGAGAGGATCGACCGCGCACGGCAGGCCCGATGCCTCGTAGAGCGTTGCACTGCCCAGCGTGCGCGCCCGCGCGGCGAAATCTTCCGGCGGTGCCGGCGGCGAGGAGATATCGGTCATGGTGCCTTCCGTTGCAGAGTGTGATAGCCCAGTGCTTCGCGCGCTTCCCTGAGTGTCTTACCGTCGGCAATCTGCGCACGGATCTCCCCCTCGATGGCTTCGATCCGCCGGGCTGTAGCCGCGACTTCACGCGCGCGATCGCGCGGAACGATGACCGCACCGTTGGCGTCGGCGACGACGATGTCCCGCGCGCATACCCGCGCCGTGCCGATGGATACGGGCAGGTTGACGGCCTCGACCTGGACGCGGTCCTTGCCGGTTCGCATGAAGCGGCCTTTAGTGAACAAAGGGTAACCGTCACCCAGCGCTTTCGTCACGTCGCGGCACACGCCGTCGATGAGCGTACCTGCG
Organism: Paraburkholderia lacunae; assembly: GCF_003353175.1. Classification (GTDB taxonomy): domain Bacteria; phylum Pseudomonadota; class Gammaproteobacteria; order Burkholderiales; family Burkholderiaceae; genus Paraburkholderia; species Paraburkholderia lacunae. The sequence continues at coordinate 64,596 of NZ_QHKS01000003.1, forward strand.
ATTTTCCGTGCGCCCGCGTATTGGGTCATGATGTCGCCCCATACCGTGCAGTCAGTCCGGCCATTGTTGTCGATCACCACCACGTCGCCTTCCGCAACGTCGTCAATGAAGTCGCCGACCGTGCCTGCGGGCGTGCTGGCCGACACGTACTTGACGGTAAATGCCGGACCGACGATCACGCCGGCGTAGTTGTCCAGCGGCGCGATGCCGAGGCACTGGCCGGGCAGTCCCAGCTTGTCCAGCGCGTCGGATACGCCAGGCGTATCGAGACCGGCGAACAGGTCGACCAGTTCCTGATCTTCGTGATTCATCACTTGCTTCCTTCCTTGATGGCGTCGAATTCCTTGTCGTGCATCACGTCGGCAACCGAGCGGCCGCCACGAACTGCCTCCACCATGCCGTCCTGACGCCGTGCGATGCGCTCACCCAGGTCGATGACCTCTTCGATGCGCGCTGCCGGTACGAAAACAGTGCCGCAGCGGTCGGCGATCACGTAATCGTCTTCATGGACTAGCACGCCTGCGACGCTGACGCGCTCGCCCGAAGAAACCTGAATGACGCGATTGCGCGCGCTGATCATGGTTACGCCACGCCCAAAGACCGGATAGCCGATCGATTCGCTGCCCTCGATATCGCGGCTCATGCCATCGATCACGGAACCACGAATGCGCTTGAATTGCGCCGCATTGGCAAGAATGTCGCCCCAGCACGAAATCCCCTCGATGCCGCCGGCGATGACCAGAATGCGATCGCCCGACTGGATCTGGGCGATGACGGGGGAAATGAGGTGGACTGTCGGTTTGGCGTCCGTCTTCGGTCCCAGCTGAATGGTGCTGGCCCGGCCGACGATCTTCGGACAATCCCACAGGGGATGCAGGCCGAACGTCGCGCCGGGAAGACCAAGGAAGTCCAGTGCGTCCGACACCGTATTGGTGTCGAGCGCGGCCAAACGATCAAGCAGAGGGGTTGGAGTCACGGCGGGGCTGGGAAGTGATTGCGATGCCGTACTTTCGCGCCTAAAGTTCGATATGTATATTCCGAATATTGGAAGCTTTTAATACGCCAAACCTATCAATCGATCATGATCAACTTCCGGCTTATCCGTCATTTGTGGCTTTTTCTGGCCGTTGCCGAGGAGCAGCATTTCGGGCGCGCAGCACGGCGCCTGGATATGTCTCAGCCGCCGCTGACCGAGCAGATCCAGGCTCTCGAACAGGCGTTGAAGGTGAAGCTGTTCGAGCGCTCGCGACGTGGAGCACAACTCACTCCAGTGGGTGCGGCTATTGTGCCGGCGGTGCGCAAGTTCGCGGAACAACTCGAACGGCTTGAGTTTGCAGTGCGCGAGGCCGTCGCCGGCCGAAGTGGCGTCCTGACTATTGGCGCGATTTCGTCAGCGATGCTGGATGTCCTGCCGCCGCTGGTCGAGCGGCTAAAGTCCGAGTATCCGCAACTCACAGTATCGGTAAGAGAGATCGACAGTGTCGAAGCTATTCCCGCACTCGAGGCGGGTGACATCGACCTGGCTTTTGCCAGGCTGGAGGGTGACCTCGGAGGAACCATTCAGTCACTTCCCCTCGCCGAGGATCGCCTGGTGGTGGCGATGCCTCGGGAGCATGCGATGGCGGGTATCCCGCGCATCCGGCTGGCGTCGCTCGCGGAAGAGGATTTCGTGATGTTTTCGCGTCAGGTAAGCCCTGTGCACTTCGACAGTCTGGTGGCGTCTTGCCGGTCCAACGGGTTTTCACCTCGAATATTGCATGAGGTCCGTTCGGTGGCTTCACAGGTTGCTTTCGTGGGCTGCGGTCAAGGTGTTGCATTGGTGCCGGCTTCGTTGAAGAAACTGGCTCCCGAGAATGTCGTGTTTCGTCCGCTCAAGGAAAACGTGAGCGTTGTAACCACCGCCGTGGCCTGGAGTACCGGACGTGATAATCCGCTGACAAATGCGGTTGTCGCCCTACTAGGTAGCACAGTGGCTGGGCCCGGAAAGCGTAAGCGATTGCGGTAACACCCGGCATCGGGCGGATAACTCATTGGGCCCTAGGTCTAGCCTATGGCAGGCAAAGCTAACTCATATTTGCGCCGGGCGGCGTCCGGGGTTCCAATGACACCGATGAGGACTCTGAGCGGAGTCGGACGCCGCTCAGAGCGCCGCTTCCGTCGTAGAACGGCATGAACATGGAGTAGACAATGAAGATTCTTGTGCCAGTCAAGAGAGTGGTCGATTACAACGTGAAAGTCCGGGTGAAGTCGGACGGCACGGGCGTCGACATCGCGAACGTGAAGATGTCGATGAATCCGTTCGACGAAATCGCCGTTGAAGAAGCTGTTCGTCTGAAGGAAGCGGGCGTGGCGACCGAAGTGATCGCCGTGTCGGCAGGCGTGACGCAATCGCAGGAAACGCTGCGCACGGCGCTGGCGATCGGCGCGGACCGCGCCATCCTGATCGAGTCGAACGAAGAACTGCAGCCGCTGGCGGTGGCCAAGCTGCTGAAGGCGCTGGTCGACAAGGAGCAGCCTTCGCTGGTCATTCTCGGCAAGCAGGCCATTGACGATGATTCGAACCAGACCGGCCAGATGCTCGCCGCGCTGGCGAACCTGCCGCAAGCGACTTTCGCCTCGAAGGTTGTGATGGCTGACGGTAAAGCTACCGTGTCGCGTGAAGTGGACGGCGGCGCCGAAACGCTGTCGCTCAAATTGCCCGCTGTGAGCACCACCGACCTGCGCCTGAACGAGCCGCGCTATGTGACGCTGCCGAACATCATGAAGGCGAAGAAAAAGCCGCTGGAAACGATCAAGCCGGAAGACCTGGGCGTTGACGTGACGCCGCGCCTGAAGACGCGGAAAGTCGCCGAGCCGCCGAAGCGCAGCGCCGGTGTGATGGTGCCGGACGTGAAGACGCTGGTCGAGAAGCTGAAGACCGAAGCCAAGGTGTTATGAGGGAGACAGGGCAAATGACGAATCTGGTTAATCTGGTAATAGCAGAACACGACGCCCCGAAGGAAGCCCCCTTGGGGGGCAGTGCATCGATCAAGGCCGCGACGCTGAATACGATTGCAGCGGCGCAGAAGATCGGTGGCGACATTCATGTGCTGGTCGCGGGTCACAATGCGCAGGCCACGGCCGATGCGGCGGCGAAGATTGCCGGTGTTTCGAAGGTGCTGCTGGCTGACGCGCCGCAACTCGAAGCGGGCCTCGCGGAAAACGTCGAAGCGACGGTGCTGAACATCGCGAAGGACTATTCGCACATCCTCGCGCCGGCCACCGCCTACGGCAAGAACATCGCCCCGCGTATCGCCGCGAAGCTCGATGTCGCGCAGATCAGCGACATTACGGCAGTCGACAGCGCAGATACGTTCGAGCGCCCGATCTACGCCGGCAACGCGATCGCTACGGTGCAATCTAGCGATCCGATCAAGGTCATCACAGTCCGCACAACCGGTTTCGACGCAGTGGCAGCCGTTGGCGGCAATGCAACGGTTGAGAGGATCGAAGCAGCGGCAGACACCGGCATCTCGCAGTTCGTGAGCCGTGAAGTGACGGAACTGGACCGTCCGGAGCTGACGTCGGCGAAGATCATCGTGTCGGGTGGCCGGGGCTTGGGCAACGGCGAGAACTACACGAAGGTGCTGGAGCCGCTGGCCGACAAGCTGAACGCGGCGCTGGGTGCATCTCGTGCCGCAGTCGACGCAGGCTTTGTACCGAACGACTATCAGGTCGGTCAAACCGGCAAGATAGTCGCGCCGCAGCTCTACATCGCTGTCGGCATCTCGGGCGCGATCCAGCATCTGGCCGGCATGAAAGACTCGAAGGTCATCGTCGCAATCAACAAGGATCCGGAAGCGCCGATCTTCAGCGTCGCCGATTACGGTCTGGTGGGCGACCTGTTCACGGTCGTGCCGGAACTGTCAGACACCATCTGATGCAAGCGCATCCCACCTTGTCCTGTGAGCACTGAAATGTCAGATTTCAGCCGGCCGCAACATCGGTCGTTCCTGTTTGTAGCTGGTAGCCAGCCGGATCGCTTCAGTAAGGCGCTCGCAAGTCGTGCAGACGCGGTGATTGTCGATCTGGAGGACGCCGTTGCGCCGGAGGCCAAAGCCCAAGCCCGTCGCGCCGTGGCGGAGTGGGTAAGCCCGGAGCGGCCGGTTCTCATCCGGGTCAACGCGCGGAATACGCCGTGGTTCGCCGAAGACGCACAACTGTTAAAGCTGCGTGGTGTCGCCGGTGTGATCTTGCCCAAGGCGGAAAGTGCCTCGGATGTCGTGGCATTGATTTCAGCGACCCGTACAAAGACTCCCGTATTCCCGTTGATCGAGACGGCTCAGGGAATGTGGAACGCGCTGGAAGTCGCAAAAGCCCCCTTCGTGCAACAACTTATGTTCGGGACGCTCGATTTTATCGCGGACATGGGGATGGCTTCCGACGGCTACGAGCTGGATACTTTCCGCGCACGGTTAGTCATGATTTCCCGCATCGCAGGGATTCTGCCGCCTGTTGACGGCGTGACGCCGAGCATCGACGATACCGAACGGTTGACTGCAGAGACGAAGAAAGGAAAGCGCTGGGGCTTCGGCGGAAAGCTTTGTATCCATCCCAAACAGATACCGGCCGTCAACGCTTGCTATACGCCATCCGATTCGGAAATCGCGTGGGCACAACGCGTACTGGATGAATCCGCAAAAGCAAACGGAGCCGCAGTTTCCGTCGACGGCAAAATGGTCGACCGGCCCGTGGTTCTGCAGGCGCAGCGTGTGATGAATCTGGCTCACGGGTGACGGGAAACGGGACTTCATAGGTGTATCCTATGGCGACCAAACAACGGGTCGCATTTGCTATGGACGTCCGGCAGCTTCGCTATTTCGTCAGTATTGTTGATTACGGCAGCCTCGGAAAAGCGGCTGAAAAGCTTTTCGTCGCTCAGCCCTCGCTTAGCCAGCAAATGGCGCGCCTCGAGGAAGAACTGGGCGTGCCGCTTTTGCTACGCAGCAACCATGGTGTTACGCCGACGTCTGCCGGAGACGCCATGTATCGTCACGCGCGGCTCGTCCTGCGCCAGATGGAGCAGCTCAAACAGGAAGTGACCAAAGGCGCCGGCGCCGAGTCCGGCACGGTGGCGGTGGGTCTTCCCACGACCATGGCGTCGGTATTGGCGGTGCCGTTATTCGAGCGGGTCCAGGAAGTCTATCCGGGCATCAGGCTACAGTTCTTTGAGAGCATGAGCGGCTACCTCAACGAACTGCTGGCCAACGGCCGCCTGGATCTCGCCATCCTCTTTCGCGAGTCCGACACGCCGGGGATTACCACGATGCCCGTGCTGGATGAAGCACTGTATCTGTTGGGCGAACCCGGCGGTGAAGTATCCGCCCGATCAACCACGTGTGCGCTCGCCAGGCTTTCCGGCGTGCCGCTCGTCGCGCCGGGGGTCACCAATGGACTGCGTCTGTTGCTCGAGCGTACGTTTTCGCGAGAAAACGTCGATCTGAATATCATCGCCGACATCGATTCGTTGCCGACGATGATAGCGATCGCCCACCTGAGAAAAGCCTGCACGATTTTGCCCGCTTCGGCCGTTGCGCAATGGGATGCGGCCCGTCTTCCAAAGATGCGGCGTCTCGTCGAGCCAAGCATCGAGCGTCCGGCCAGTATCTGCTGGCCGAACGGCTTGCCTCTTCATTCCGCGACGCTTGCCGTGCGTCAAACCATGGTCGAAATCATTTCAGAGCAGGTTACACAAGCAATGTGGAAGGGCGTGACCCTGCGCGATATCCGTTGAAGCCGTCTTTCAGCAACCCGGCCGCAGTGCCTAACGGGTCAACGGCTCCGTGTCCGGCTGCGTCGCATCACTGGCGCCAGGCGCAATGTCCTCGAGCGAGTGACGGCTCGTTTCGATCCGCAACAGGGTGATCGCCAGACACAGTACGGCGAATACGATGCTCACCATCGCAATCACGCCCGACACGCCAAAATGTTCGTAAAGCAACAGTGCCAGATACGGCGTAGCGATCGATGCCGCGCGCCCGCAGGTTCCCGCCACACCGGTTCCGCGAAGCCGAACTTCGGTCGGGAACAGCTCCGGGATGAAGCCGAACAACCCCAGTGTGGTTATCGTATAAATTGTCGTGACGAGGCAAAAGCCGACAAAGATGATTGCAGTCGTATCGCGAAGGTTCACGTAGATCCAGCCGAGCACGATGCTGATCAGCGCGGCGGCGACGATGCCTTTTGCACGGCCGATGCGGTCCGCGGTGAGGTAGCCGACCAGGCCGCCAACCGGCGCGCCGATGGACATGAGCAGAACGAAGCCGAGCGACTTGACGATCGACAGGCCTTCAGCCACGAAGAACGTGGGAAGCCACGCGATGAAGCCGTACAGCCCGATATTCACGGCAATCGCGGTCAATGCGGCTACGCACGTTCTGCCACGCATGCCCGGCACAACCAGCGCGCTAAACGGCGTGACGCCCACATGCAGATCGACCACACGCTGAACGGGCGGCAGCTTGCCGACCCGTGCTTCGACTTCCCGTTCGATGCTGGATAGCGTTGCTTCGGCCTCGTCGAGTTTGCCGACTGATTCCAACCAGCGCGGCGATTCGGGCATCGTGTGGCGTAGAAACCAGACCACGAGTGCCCCGACGCCCGCGATCGCGAACATGTAGCGCCAGCCGAGATTCGGAATGATCCAGTACCCTGCCGCCAGCGCGGCGAACAACCCGCTCAGCAGCATTGACCGTGTGTGACATGTTTGTCTCCTGCTATTTATTGACTCGTGACGGCTGTCACGAGGAGGTGCTTCGCTTTGAGTGCGAAGTCTGCTTGTCAGGTGGGAAAGCCGGTCTTCGGCTCAGATTGTGCCGAGTTCGCGCATCGCATGAATCTGCGAATCGTCGAAACCCAGCTCATGCAAGATGGACTCGGCGTGTTGGCCGAGTGCGGGCACGCCCCCCATGAACGGCGCTTCGGAAGGGGCCACGCCGGGCGGGTACAGCGCCGGAATCTCTCCTGCCGGCGTCTGAACTTTTGTCCATCTTCCGCGGGCCGCCAGTTGCTCGTGGTCCCAGACCGCCTGCATGTCGTTCATGCGGGCGTTGGCGATACCCGCCGCGTCGAGCCGCTCGATGACTTGCGCCGCGCTCAGCGACGAGAAAGCCGCCAGAATGAGTTCGGTGAGTTCGCCGCGGTTCTTCGCGCGGCGACTGTTGGTGCTGAAGCGCTCGTCGGTCTGCAGTTGTGGTTGCTGGATCACCGTCTCACAGAAGCTCTTCCACTCGCGCTCGTTTTGCAGGCCCAGCATGACTGTCTTCCCGTCGCCGGCCTTGAACGGGCCGTACGGAAATATTGTGGCGTGCGAGGCGCCGGCCTGTTGGGGCGCGCTCTGACCGTCGATTGCGTAGTAGAGCGGATAGCTCATCCATTCGACCATGCTCTCCAGCATCGAGACATCGATGTGCTTGCCGCGTCCGGTCCGGCCACGCTCGAGGAGGGCGGCGAGAATGTTGGTATAGCCGTACATGCCCGCCGCGATGTCGGCGATCGAACAGCCGGCTTTGGCGGGCTGATTTTCGGAGCCGGTGATACTCAGAAAGCCGGACTCGCTCTGAATCAGCAGGTCGTAGGCCTTCTTGTCGCGAAACGGCCCGTTCAGGCCATAACCCGAGATGTCGCAGACGATCAGGCGCGGGTACCGTTTGCTTAGCGTGTCGTAGTCGAGGCCGAGGCGCTGCGTTGCGCCTGGCGCCAGGTTTTGAACGAACACGTCGGCGTTCGCCAGAAGCCTGTGCACGACTTCGATCGCCTGGGCCTGTTTGACGTCGAGCGTGAGACTTTCCTTGGATCGGTTCGTCCAAACGAAATGCGAGGCGAGACCGGACACCCGCTCATCGTAGTTGCGTGCGAAGTCGCCCGTACCGGGGCGCTCGATCTTGATGACGCGCGCACCGAGGTCCGCGAGTTGCCGGGTGCAAAACGGCGCGGCGATAGCGTGTTCAAACGTGACGACCTTGATTCCTTCTAGCGGGCGCATGATCGGGTTCCCCGGTTAGAACGAGCGGGGCAGCCCGAGAATATGCTCGGCCACGTACGACAGAATCAGATTTGTCGAGATGGGGGCCACCTGATAAAGACGTGTTTCGCGGAATTTGCGTTCGACGTCGTACTCGGAGGCGAACCCGAAGCCACCGTGGAACTGCAGGCAGGCGTTGGCGGCTTCCCACGAGGCGTCGGCTGCAAGCAGCTTGGCCATGTTCGCCTGGGCGCCGCAGTGCTGATGCGCGTCGAACAGTTCGCAGGCCTTGTAGCGCATCAGGCTTGCTGCTTCGACGTTGACGAGGGCGCGCGCAATCGGGAACTGCACACCCTGGTTCTGGCCGATCGGGCGGCCGAACACCACGCGATCCTTCACGTATTGCGACACCTTGTCGATGAACCAGTAGCCATCGCCGATACACTCCGCGGCGATCAGCGTTCGCTCAGCGTTGAGGCCGTCCAGAATGTACCTGAAGCCTTTGCCTTCCTCGCCGATCAGATTGTCGGCGGGGATTTCCAGGTTGTCGAAAAACAGCTCGTTGGTCTCATGATTCACCATGTTGGGAATCGGACGCACGGACATGCCATGGCCGATTGCTTCGCGCAGATCGACGATGAAGATCGACATCCCCTCGCTCTTCTTTTTCACGTCGGCGAGCGGCGTCGTGCGGGCCAGCAGAATCATCAGATCGGAATGCTGGATGCGGGAGATCCAGACTTTCTGTCCGTTGACGACGTAGCGATCGCCCCTGCGCTCAGCCGTTGTTTTGATTTTCGTCGTGTCGGTGCCGGTGGTCGGCTCGGTGACGCCCATCGACTGCAGACGCAACTCGCCCGACGCAATCCTGGGCAGATAGTGCTGCTTCTGCTCGGCTGACCCGTGTCGAAGCAGCGTTCCCATGTTGTACATCTGTCCGTGACACGCTCCAGAATTGCCGCCGGACCGGTTGATTTCTTCCATGATCACCGACGCTTCGGTCAGCCCCAGTCCCGAGCCGCCATATTCCTGCGGAACCAACGCGGCAAGCCAGCCGGCTTTCGTCAATGCGTCGACGAATGCTTCGGGGTAACCGCGCTCCTCGTCGATCTTGCGGAAGTATTCCGCGGGAAACTGTTGGCACAGGTCGCGCACCGCTTCCCGAATGTCCTGATAGGAATCGGTTGAGATGTTGATCATGGTACGAGTCTCTTCTCTGGCTATTGTGGGTGTATGGGGCACTAGGCGAGCGTCGCGCGCGCGGACATCGTGAGCCACCCTTCGTGGTCTTTGGCCCAGAGTTCGACAGTCTTTCCGTCCGGCGAAGGGCGACCGCAAAGATGCAGCGCGTTGCCCGCGAAGCTCGGACGAATCGCTTTGAACGTGAAGTCGCGGACGCTGGCCCGCGGCTCGTTTCGTCGAACCAGGTCCATCAACAGCGTAGCGATGAGTGGGCCATGCACGACGAGACCCTGATAGCCTTCGGTCCCAGTCACATAAGGCTTGTCATAATGAATGCGATGGCCGTTGAACGTCAGTGCGGAATAGCGAAAGAGAAGGACCTCGTCAGGGAGGACTTCGTGGTGCCACGCTTCATTTGACGGTGCCTGTGTCGGGATCGGCGCTGTGGCCGTCGGCAACGGAGGCTCGCGGTAGACGATGTCATGCTCTTCTTCGATTGCCAGTGAATCCGGCGTCCGTATCTCGTGTCTGACCGTGACGAAGGCCAGCCTGCCGCTGCGGCCTTCTTTTACGCTGACGTCGGCGATGCGGGAATCGCGGATAACCGGGGCCCCGACCTTTACCGGAGAGAGGAAGCGCAACCTTCCGCCGGCCCACATCCGCCGGGGAAGGCCGAGGTCTGGCAGGAATCCTCCCTTCACGGGGTGACCGTCTTCAGCGATCCTGGACTGAGGTACGACGGGCCTGAAGAAGATCCAGTGCCACAAGGGAGGGAGCGGTTCGCCGGTTCGTGGCGGAGTGTCATGGTCGAGTGTCGCCGCAAGCGCCGCCACTGAGGTCGGTACAACGAGGTCGACCACGCTTTCCGTGCGACCGATCAACGAGGCCGGGGTGTCAATCATCCTTGTCTCCGTCTGGCTGCTGAGCCAGCAAATAGTTATCCGGTGAGTGGACTCTATTTGAAGACGCCGACGGATGGAAATATGAGTTTCATGTGCCGGTCATAGGGCGAACCTATTCCCGGCCACTTTCCTGGCGACGTGTGGCGGAGAATAATTTCTGGGGAGGAGGGGCGACGCTATCGCACCGATCAACCGATGTCGGTATCGCTGCCAAGCCATCGCGCGGCGGTCCACTGGCCGCGCCGAACCGCGTCGCTGATCTGATCGACGAGAAGGTCGACGACGCAGCGGACCGCGACGGGTACCCGGCGGGTGTTCGGCAGGGCGAGCACGATCTTGCGCAGCAGGTCGGCGTCCGAGAGCGGGGCGGCACTCAACAGTCCACGCGCCACATCGTCCATGATCGCGATACTCGGCAAGATCGTGATGCCCAAGCCGCCCAACACCAGCCCTTTCTGGACGCTCATCGCGTTGGTTTCCGCCGCGATCGACAACTCGATACCTGCCGACGCGCAGGTCTGTTCGACCAGACTTCGTATGCCGTGCGGCGCGTTGGGAAGAATCATTGGTTCGCCGGCGACCTGCCGTAGTTCAACGGGCGACTCAGCCTTGAAACCTGCGTCCGGTCGCCCCACCACCCACAGACGTTCCTCCAGAATCGGTCGCACCTGCAGCGTAGGGGAGGGTTTCGGGTCGTACAGCAATGCGGCGTCGGCTTCGCCCAGTTCAAGCCAGTTCTGCAAATGACCGGTGTAGCCCATCGAGATGCGCAGCCTGATGGCCGGATATGCCCTGGCGACCCTGGCCACCAGTTCGCTTGCCAGCAAATCGCACGTGCTGGGAAGTAGTCCGATTGTTACAACGCCGGCCACGCCTGCTGCCGGCTGCACTTCGGAACGCGCGCGGTCCAGTTCGGCCAACGCCCGGCGTGCATATTCGACGAATATTTCGCCGGACTCCGTGAGTTCCATGCCGTAGCGGCCGCGCGAGAACAACGCGGTGCCCACATCCTCTTCAAGCAGACGAAGCTGCCTGGAGACGGCGGGCTGCACGATGTGCAGCAGGGTTGCCGCTTTCGTGACGCTTCCGGTCTCCGCGATCGTCACCAACGCGCGCAATTGCTTGATGTCCACGTTTACCCCGCCAATGCCGAAATCACATACAGGAATCACAAAATTCTATTTATCAGGCTATCACATCACGAATTAAGATTCCTAAAACCCCCTGTCTTTGGAGACGAACACATGAGTACAGATGCGCCCCAGGCGCCGGCGTGGCAACAGGAAATCTTCGATGTCCTCAAAGCCGGCAACGTCAAGCAGGTCGCCTACGTGCCCGACGCCGGCCATTCGCATGTGATCAGAAAAGTGATCGCCGATCCCGACATCCACGACGTGGTTCTGACCACGGAGGAAGAGGGTGTCGCGGTCACGAGCGGCGCCTGGCTGGGTGGGCAGCGCGCTGTCCTGCTCATGCAGAGCAGCGGTGTCGGCAACTGCGTGAACATGTTTTCCTTGCTGCAAAGCTGTCGGTTTCCCTTTTTCACGCTGGTCACGATGCGTGGTGAGTACGCGGAGTTCAATCCGTGGCAAGGCCCGATGGGCAAGAAGACGCAGGCCGCGCTCGAACTGATGGGTATCACCGTGTTTCGCGCGGACGATCCCGACACGGTCGGTGAAATTGTCAGCGCGGGTTTCGATGCGGCCTTCGAGGCCGGCGAACAGGTCGCGGTTCTGCTGTCGCAAAGCCTGATTGGTCGTAAAAAATGGGAGAGAAAGTAATGGTCAAGGTCACTCGCCACGCTGGCATCGATCGTCGCGAATTTGTCGCGGCCTTGTTGAAGGCGGTGCCCGACGCACTGATCGTTACCGGCCTCGGCTCCGCATCGTATGACGTGTTTGCCGCCGGCGACCGCCCGGAGAATTTCTATCTTTGGGGTGCCATGGGCGGCGCTGCCTCGCTCGGACTGGGTCTCGCGCTGGCGCAGCCCGATAAGCCCGTGCTCGTCATCACGGGTGACGGAGAGCAACTGATGGGCGTTGGCAGTCTCGGCACCATCGGCGCGCGACAGCCGCGCAACCTGTCGATCGTCGTGCTCGACAACGGCCATTTCGGCGAGACCGGAATGCAGCGGAGTCATACGAGCCTGGGTACCGACCTCGTGGCCGTTGCGAAGGGCTTTGGCATCGAGGACGCGTTTTCTGTCGAGGCGCAAAGCGATGCGGCCCGCGTGGCCGAACGCGCGTTGTCGCGCAGTGGACCTGTGCTGGTCAACGTGCATATCGCCGCGAATGAACCGCCTCGCGCGCTGCCGCCGCGAGACGGCGTGTACGTCAAGAACCGCTTCCGCGAAGCGCTTGGCTTCGCGCCGTTCTGAAAGAAAGTCGTCTGCGCAGTGCTATCCGGCGCTGCGTTCCCGGGTCGGTTCACCGAATCACTGTAAAGAGAAATTGATGGAACGCTATCGTCTGTATATCGACGGCAAGAGCTGCGAACCCGAGGGTGGCCAGTGGTTTCCGAGCGAGAGTCCGTTTACCGGTGAGCCGTGGGCCGAAGTCGCGCGCGCTAATGCGGCCGACGTGGAGCGCGCTGTCAGCGCTGCTCACCACGCCTTCGTATCCGGTGCGTGGCCCGAGCTCAGTGCCAGTGCGCGAGGCCTGCTTCTGCATCGGTTCGCAGACAGGATCGCGGCGGAGGCGTCACGCCTAGCCGCGATAGAGGTTCGCGACAACGGCAAGCTCTACGCCGAGATGCATGCCCAGTTGAGCTATCTTCCGCAATGGTTCCGATACTACGGCGGACTGGCCGACAAGATTCAAGGGGATGTCATCCCGCTCGACAAAAAGGGCTACTTCAGTTACACACGCCAGGAACCGCTGGGTGTCGTTGCAATCATTACGCCTTGGAACTCCCCGTTGATGCTGCTTGCCTGGAAGCTCGCACCGGCTCTCGCCGCGGGCTGCACGGTCGTCATCAAGCCCTCCGAGTTCACATCGGCTTCGACGCTGGAACTCATGCAACTGCTCGACGAGGTCGGTTTCCCGCCGGGCGTGGTCAATGTGGTGACGGGCTTCGGCAACGAGGTCGGCAGCGCGCTGGTCGGGCATCCGTTGGTTAAAAAGATCACGTTTACAGGCGCTGACACGACCGGGCGGCGGATCAACGAACAGGCGGCTCGAGACTTGAAACACGTCAGTCTCGAACTGGGCGGCAAGTCGCCGAATATCGTGTTCGACGACGCCAATATCGATGATGCCGTCAACGGTGCGGTCGCAGGCATCTTTGCGGCGACAGGTCAAACCTGTATCGCGGGTTCCCGGCTGCTCGTTCAGGAGGGCGTCTATGACGCGGTGGTCAGTCGTGTGGTGGAACTCGCGAAAACCGCACGCATGGGCGATCCGATGGAGGCCACTACACAGGTCGGACCGATTACCACGCGCCCGCAGTACGACAAGGTCCTGAACTACATCGATATTGCGCGTGCCGAAGGCGCGACACTCGCGCTTGGCGGCCATCCGGCAGAGCGCCCCGAGTGCGGGAAGGGATGGTTCATCGAGCCGACTATTTTCACCAACGTCGACAACAAGATGCGAATCGCCCAGGAGGAGGTGTTCGGGCCCGTTCTTTCGGTGATTCGCTTCCGCGATGAAGAGCACGCGATCGAGATCGCCAACGACGTGCGGTTCGGGCTTGGCGCCGGCGTTTGGACTCGCGACATCGGGCGGGCGTTTCGCATGGCCGAGCGAATCCAGTCCGGCACGGTCTGGGTCAACACCTATCGCGCGGTCAGCTACATGTCGCCGTTCGGCGGATACAAGGACTCTGGAATCGGTCGTGAAAATGGTGTCGATGCCATCAGAGACTACCTTCAAACAAAGAGCGTCTGGATCAATACAGGCTCGCCAACCGGAAATCCATTCGTGATCCGGTGATTCCTGCCCTTCCGCTGTTCACGTCGAGAAATCGTGGCCGATCTTCGGGATCTCACGCCAGAGCCCAGGGCAACCCAATGCGGCATCAGATCGCAAATATATAGACACACTAATGGAGACATCATGAAAGTCGAAGCACTTGGCAGTGGCGCCATTTCGAGCAGTAGTGAAACCCGGCGCTGCATCATGGCCATCGTGGGCGCGTCATCGGGAAATCTGGTCGAGTGGTTCGACTTCTTTGTCTACTCGTTTTGTTCCATCTACTTTGCTCACGCGTTTTTCCCAAGCGGAAATACGAGTACACAACTTCTGAATACCGCGGGCGTGTTTGCAACCGGCTTCCTGATGCGGCCCGTAGGCGGATGGATGTTTGGCCGCATCGCGGACAAATACGGTCGCCGCTCATCGATGATCATTTCGGTCCTGATGATGTGCGCGGGCTCTCTCGTGATCGCCTTATTGCCGACCTACGCTACCATTGGCGCCGCTGCGCCCGCGCTTCTACTTGTGGCACGTTCCTTCCAGGGGCTGTCAGTGGGTGGAGAATACGGAACGAGTGCAACCTACATGAGTGAAGTGGCCGTGGCTGGAAGAAGAGGATTCTTTGCCTCGTTCCAGTATGTGACCGTGATCGGCGGACAGGTATTGGCGCTGATCGTCGTCGTGATTCTCCAGCAAATACTCTCTACTGAAGAACTGCGTGCCTGGGGATGGCGTGTGCCGTTCGCCATCGGTGCAGTCGCGGCACTGGTCTCGCTGTATCTGCGCCGGTCACTCGAAGAAACCTCGACGAATGCGACACGCTCACGTTCCGACGCGGGGACGCTGCGTGGCTTGCTCACTCACAAACGTGCGATCGCTACCGTGTTGGGCTTTACGGCGGGCGGCTCGCTTTCGTTTTATACCTTTACGACCTATATGCAGAAATACCTGGTCAACACCGCGGGCATGCATCCCAAGACCGCCAGCGCGGTGATGACCACGGCCTTGATCGTCTACATGCTGATGCAGCCAGCCTTCGGTGCGCTCTCCGATCGTATCGGTCGACGCATGTCGATGATCCTGTTCGGCGTGTTGGCGACGATTGGCACCGTGCCGCTGCTGTATGCGCTAAAGGAGGTGACGAACCCGTACGCGGCGGTCGCTCTGGTGATCATCGCTCTTGCGATCGTCAGTCTTTATACCTCGATCAGCGGGCTCATCAAGGCTGAGATGTTTCCTCAGGAGGTCCGGGCGCTTGGGGTTGGCCTGTCGTATGCCATTGCCAACGCGATTTTCGGAGGATCCGCGGAATATGTGGCCCTTGCGCTCAAGTCTCTGGGCAGCGAGCCCGCGTTTTACTGGTACGTGACTGCGTTATGTGCGATAGCATGCGTCGTTGCTATTCGAATGAGAGACCCGTCAGAAACGGGATATCTACGAGGTAACAGCCAACGCGAATAAAGCCGCTCGGTAGTTCGGCGGCGAGAAGTGGGTCTTACGACGGTCAATGGTTCGCAAACGAAAGAATGTGCCTATAAGGAGTGCCTCCGTAGCTTTGCCACTAAAGTCAGGTGGGACGTCCGTCGATGGTCCGCTGAACTGATGACCCAGATACTGATCATTGGCTGATCGTGCGCGGCGAGTACGTTTGCAGGAGCTCGAACTTTCATGTACTCAAAAACGTACTCATTCGACGTCGGCTTATATCGTGGAACGCGAGTATCTTCTAAGCGCCCTGGAAATAAAAAAGCCCGCAAAAGCGGGCGTTTTCATGAACAGCAGTCCAGCAATTGATGTGGACCTAATTTCTGGTGCCCAGGAGAGGACTCGAATATGATATTTAAGTGCTTGATTTTAAATTAAAAAATTTCATGATTTGCGTTCTATATACGTATATGTATACGCAAAGAGATTGGACTTTGTAGGATGCTATTCCAAGGCGGCTGTTTCCGAACGGAGAGATGCGGGGCAAGCTCATCAGCTCGGGGGGATTTGTTACTCCCATAGCGTGCAGGTGGTCGGAGGTTCAAATCCTCTTGCCCCGAGCAAAGAAATCAAGGCCCTATGGATGTAGATCCATAAGGCCTTTTTCGTTTGGGGCGGATTTTGCCCCCACAGGACGGGCGGCTCTCGCGGGAACAGAGCGGAATGTTCGGCAGGGGCAATGCAACTACCCATGTGATGAGGCTGATCCAATTGTTGTTAGCTCGTGTACCACCGCGCGGATTATCTGGCGCGGGTCGAAGGCTCGCTCCAGACACCCTCGATCTATGAAGAAACGAATCGCCCGATGGAATGGCGAACTGCGGTCTGGTGATCGACACGGCGCGTCTGGAAGCAGAGAACATCTGCCAAAGAAACGACCGTCGCCAGACATTAGGAAGAGAATGGGCGCACGAGCAAGCCCGCCTATCAACCGCCGGGCGATAAGACGTCAACCGAGCGAGACCCGGTTTGCCTGTGCTGCGTGTACCGACTCCCTGGGGCCGAGCTTCGCAAGCGACAGGACCAGGATTGCAGCGGCTGTTATGGCGCATACCACGGCCATCCAGGCGACGGTGTGGATGAGTCCACCAGCGAACCTGGCAACTGATTCGACGACGAGCGGACTCAGGAAATTGCCGAGGAAAAACGATCCCATATATCCGCCGGTCGCCCGACCGCTTTGCTCGAACGGCACGCGTGCCAGCGTCCACGTCCCGAGGAGCGGAAGCGCCATCCCTCCGCCTGCTGCGGCGAGGAAAGCGCCCGCAACTGTCGCGTTCGCCCCCGTGCACGATGCGATGACAATAAAGCCTGACGCAAGCAGTCCGAAGGCGACCACCAAAAGGCGGTTGATAGGCAATCGCGCGAGGTGGTGAAAAACGAACGAACCCACCGGAATGCCGGCATTGGCGATGGCGCCCCCGACACCAAGGACCACCGGTGCCGTGACGCCGCGTGCGTTGAGCAGAAAGCTGATCTGGACCGGCACGACAAAAAACATGACGGACGCGAAAAGGATCAGCAGGCAGAGGTGGCCGATCTCGCGCCACGGAAAGGGCATCTTCTGAGCGGGCGCATGCTCCGCATGCGTTTCCTCGGGTTCCCAGATCATCGTCGCGATAAACGGAAGGAATAGGATCGCGCATCCGTAGACCAGGAACGGCGTGCGCCAGCCCGCCGCCAGGCTGCCGAGCCCACCGCCCACCGAGAACATCAAGGCGGCCACGACGGAGGCCGACGCGTGCTGCATCGTCAGCCACTTCTGTCGCTGAATGCCCGAGAAATAGTTGGCCACGAGGGCAGTGGCGATCGTGACGATCGCAGCCTCCGCGAGACCGATGACTGCGCGCGAGGCGATGATCGCGTAGAGGCTCTTCAGCCAGAACGGCAGGACGCCGGCGACCGCGTAGATTGCGACAGCGGCCATATAGAGGCGCTTGCGACCGAACGCATCGACCAGCGATCCCACCAGCGGGCTGAACAGCGCGATCATCAGCGCGGGAATTACCAGCACGATCAGGGTCAGCACGTCCGCATTTGGGGCGCCCGCATAGTCGTGCCGCATCTGCGGAAGGACAGGGGCAATCAGCACTGCACCGGTTGAAGAGAGCCAGCAACTGGCCATCAGAAGCCAGCCGTGTCGCGTGCCGGCTACGCGTGCCGGCCGGGCTTCAGAGGAAAGGGGAGTCATGTCGTCTCCAACGTTTTTGTATTGGCTGCTCCTGACGCGGCGCGCCAGGAAACGTGTCATCGTCTGCACAGGACAACGGACATCGGGTGCCGGGTCCGGGATCACTGCCGCTTTCGCGCCCGCGACCGGAAGCGATCCATGTCCGGCACTGCTAGAAGGCCACCTGGTCGTGACCCTTCAGATCGAGCATCCGTCTCGCTTCATCCGGCGAGGCGATCTCGATGCCAAGTTCGCCAAGAATCCGGCGGATCTTGCGCACCTGGTCGGCGTTGCTTTGCGCAAGCTCGCCGCGCCCGATATACAGGCTGTCTTCGAGCCCGACCCGGACGTTGCCTCCCATCAGGCTTGCCATCGTCGCGACAGGCATCTGATGCCTGCCGGCCGCGAGCACCGACCAGTGGTAGTCGGTGCCGAACAGGCGGTCGGCCGTGCGCTTCTGATGCAGCAGGTCTTCGGCGTGGGCGCCCATCGCGCCGCGCAGGCCAAACACTGTCTGCACGAAGAGCGGCGGCTCCACGAGACCCTTCTCGAGGAAGTATTGCAGCGTGTACAGATGGCCGACGTCGTAACACTCGAATTCGAAGCGCGTGCCGCCGGCCTGTCCGACATGCTTCAGAATCCACTCGATGTCATCGTAGGTATTGCGGAAGATCAGCCCGCGCGTGCCCTTCAGAAACGGCACTTCCCAATCATGGCGCCATTCGCGCTCGCGTTCGGCCATCTCGGACAGCACGAGGTTGAGCGACCCCATGTTGAGCGAGCACATCTCGGGCTTGAGCGCCCGGCCTGCCGCCGTGCGTTCCTCGATGGGCATGTTTGGACCGCCGCCGCCCGTTGAAATGTTGATGACGGCGCTCGTCGAGGACTTGATGGCCGTGACGAAACGCCTGAATATCTCGGGGTCGCCAGAAGGGCGGCCATCGTCCGGGTTGCGGGCGTGCAGATGGATGATCGAGGCGCCGGCCTCGGCAGCCGCAATGGATTCGGCTGCAATCTCCTCTGGAGTGACCGGCAGAAACCGCGACATGGATGGCGTATGAGCGCCGCCCGTCACCGCGCACGTAATGATTGCCTTGCTCACAGCGGCTCTCCTTCGACGAGATCGAGCAGCACGAACGCCATCCGGCACGGCTTGCCCGAGCGGTTTGCCCAGCTGTGATTGGTCGCGCGCTGGATCAGGACGTCCCCGGGACGCATGCGTGTTTCGCCTTCGTCGAGCAGAGCCCAGATTTCGCCTTCGAGCACGATTGCGTAGTCCAGAGACTCGGTTTTGTGAAACCAGAAATGACGTGCGCCGGACTTGTCGCGCACGCCGCTGTCGTCGAGGAATTGCTTCAGTCGCGCTTCGTCGTAGTTCTCGTCGGGCGGAAAATCGACGATGCGCAGCAACGAGCCGTCTTTCGAATGGAAGCCGAACGCATGACCGGACGGCGCCGGTTCCTCGCCGGGCGCACGCGCCTCGCCCGTCGCCCACACCACTTGCGCGAGCGGAAGCCCGGGCCGGTTCGTCCTGTTCGGTGTCGGTCCATCTGACACGAAGCAGGACTTGCCCTGTGCATTGGTGCCCGTGACGATCCGCCGGACCGGGCGATAGTCGTCACTGTCTGCTTGCGGTAGCCCCTGATTCTTTTCCAGCGTCTCCATGTTTTCTCCAATTAACGAGTCGTATCGTATCGTTAATCGAAGTGGAATGCCTGTCAATAGGGAAATGGATTAGAGATAGAAGGCGTTTTTGGACTCATCAAGGCTTGACAAATGTGAACGGTCCGTTTTGTAATGATGGCAATCAAATCACAACCGTCCGGATCCATGGAGACAGAAAAAATTCGCGTGATGTGGTTCGTGCCGCCGCTACTTGCCCTCGTCGCAAGTCAGGACGCGCAGGCAATCGCTGTCCACGCCGATCGCAACCGCTCGTCCGACGAGCAGTTCGATGCGCTCGTGGCAGGGGACGTCGATGCGGTCGTGACGTCGATGGACAATGTCATCGGCTGGAATTGCCGCGCGGGTCCGCGAGACTTTCGGGTCGTCGCGCAGATCGAGCGAACCACGCCTTTGACACTGGTCGCGCGGCCGCCACTGCGCAACGTGCAGGATCTGCGCGGCGCGAACCTGCTGGTCGATGCGCCGGATAACGGCTTCGTCGTTGCACTCAGGGCCATGCTGCGCGATGCGGGTATGGAGCCTGATGCAGTCCGCTTTACGCCGGCGGGTGGCGTCAAGGAGCGGTTCGACGCGCTCTTGGCGGGACAAGGCGACGCAACTTTGTTAGGGCCGCCATTCGATTCGATGGCGGCAGCCTCGGGTCTTGCGCGTATCGCCGATGTGCAGGAGACGTACCCTGACTTTCCCGGCCAGGGTGTCGTCGTGCGCAACGGGGGCGAGGCGAGCGCCAGCGTCGTGGCGTGGCTGCAAGCGCTGGAGCGCGCCCGTCGTCGCGTTAACGAGAACGCTGAACTTGCGAGGCAGGCGGTGCTGGCCGCCGGTTTTCCGGAGGCCGTTGCAGATGCGATGATCGCGCAGAACCCCGACTCGCTGCGCCCGACGACGGAGGGCGTCGCGCTGCTCATCGCGCACCGCCGCTCGCTCGGACTTGTGGGTGCGGACAATGACTATTGCACCATCGTCGACGATTCGATGGTCGAACAATGCATGGGAGGGCAGAAGTGAAGCGATATGCGCTCGGAACGTTTTCGATGGGGGACGGTGCCCGGTTTGTAGGTTTCGTCGTGAATGATCGCGTGGCCTCGCTCGCCGAGCTGGCGGCGGATCATGGCGAAGGTGACCTGGCAAACGCGCCCAGCGTGCTGGCACTTCTTGAGACGTGGTCGACGAGCGAGCCCGCGCTGGGTCGCCTCGCCACCAAGGTTTCGGGAGAAGAGGGCAGATGGTATGCGCTTTCGGAACTGCATACCCACCCGGCCGTCAATCTGCCGCGCCAGGTCTTTTGCACGGGTGCGAATTACCGCAAGCATGTCGTCGATCTGACGGTGGATGCAAAGATCGGTCCTGACGGACTCGACGAAGCCGGACTTCGGCGCTGGGCGGAAGCCATGATGGACGAACGTCTCGCGAACGGCGAGCCCTACGCATTCACGAAGCCGGTCTCCGCTGTGTCGGGGGCTTTCGATCCGCTGGTGCTTCCGGTCACGACAATTAAGCCGGACTGGGAGCTGGAGCTGGCCGTCGTGATTGGCCGCGGCGGCTACCAGATTCCCCGCGGGCAGGCGCTCGATCACGTAGCGGGCTACACGATCGTCAACGACATATCCGCGCGCGATCTCATTCCACGAACCGACTACAAGATGCTGGGTACTGACTGGCTGCGTTCAAAGGGACAGCCAGGCTTCCTACCACTCGGGCCATATCTCGTTCCGAAGGTATTCGTGCCCGACCCGCATCGTCTGCAGATGCGGCTCACGGTGTCCGGGCAGGTCATGCAGGACGAGACGACCGCTGACATGCTGTTCAGTATCGAGCGGCAGATCGAATATATTTCGCGCTATTCGCGCCTTTTGCCCGGCGACGTCATCTGTACCGGCTCGCCCGCCGGCAACGGCACACACTACAACCGCTATCTGCGTGACGGCGACGTGATGGAGGCCGAGATCGAGGGATTGGGCCGCCAAAGACAGATCTGCGTCGCACAACAACATGGCTAACGTGCAAGAAGCGACAATACGGCGCGACAATCCTGATCGTGCCTTTCTTCACGACCTTCTATCGGCACAAGCGCGGAACGTCACGCTCGACATGAATCCTGCGTTGGCTTCCCTGGGCGCCACGTTGCTGGGGGGAAGCGCAGGGGCGCTGTCCATCGGTTTCACGGCGCCGAACCACTCGGTCCAAGGCAATGGCGTGGTATCCGGCGGAACGCTCGCGTCAATGCTCGATCTTGCGATGGCATTGGCATTGCTCTCGCAGCTCCCGCCCGGCCGCACGTGCGCAACCATCAGTCTCACCGTCAATATGATCGAGCCGGGGTATGTCGGAGACTTCGTCGCCGATGCCCGCGTCAAACGTCTGGGCGGGCGGGTGTCGTTCGTGGAAGCCTGGCTGCACGATGCGGCAAGGACACGGTGCGTTGCCACTGCCACAGCCCCGTTTGCAGTATTCGATGTGCGTGGCTGATTTCACGCCTCGTTGTCTTCGATATCCGGATAGCGGTCGAACGTTTCCTTGATGAGATGGCGTAGCCAGATATTGGCAGGATCGTCGTGGAATCGCGGATGCCAGTGCTGGCGGAGGGCGAACGGCGGCAACGACACCGGTGGAGGCACGATTCTGATCGTGCCGAGCCTCGCGAACACGTTGGCGAGTTCGAGCGGCACCGTAGCGATCAGGTCAGGCTGCGCGTCGATGAGATGCGGCACGACCAGAAAGTGCGGCGTGGTCAGATAAATGTTGCGCTTGATGCCGTATTCGTCGAATGCGCTGTCGTAGGCCGCGCTCGCCCGGCCGGTGAGCGAGACAACGATCTGAGGCATGCTCTCGAACTGCGCCCGGCTGATCGACTTGCCGATCGCCTTGTTGTGCACGCTGACCATCGTGACGAAGGTGTGCAAGAACAATTGCTGCTGGAATAGTCCATCGGGCGCCGCGCGCACGGAGCCTAGCGCGAGATCGGCGTCGCCGGCGGCGAGCGTCGCCTCGATCTGCTCGAGCGGCACCTGCACGGACCGCACCGTACAGTTAGGCGCAACCTTGCGCAAGCGGCGGATCAGCGGAGGGAGAAAAACGAGCTCGCCCATGTCGGTCATGCTGATCACAAACGTGCGGCGAGCGGTGGCCGGTTCGAAGCGCGCTTGCGAAACGACGCGCTGCCTCAATGCCGTCATGATCTCGGTAACCGTCGTGCCGAGCAGCAAGCCCTTCTCCGTTGGCTGCATGCCGGCCGACGTCTTGACGAATAACGGGTCCTCGAAAAACGTTCGCAGCCGGTTGAGCCCGTGGCTCATGGCGCCCTGCGACAGCCCGACTTCCGCGGCTGCGCGCGTGACGCTGCGCTCCCTCAGCAGGGCGTCGAATAGGACCAGCAGGTTCAGATCGAGATCGCGGATATGCATGAGATGCATTCAGGGAATTAGTCCCATTAGATTGACGCATGATCTGTCCAAACCTATCGTTGCGTCAAGCGTTGAAAAAGACGCCAGATAACGAATCAGGAGACAAGCGATGTTCATCAGGAATACCTGGTATGTGGCCGCATGGTCGCATGAGGTGGAAGGCGCCGGTCTGTTCTCGCGTACCATTATCGGCACGCCCGTTTTACTGTACCGGAAGGAAGGTGGCGACGTCGTCGCGCTCATTGATCGCTGCTGTCATCGTGGCGCGCCGTTGTCGGTTGGCCGGCGTGAAGGCGATTGTGTCCGTTGCATGTATCACGGCCTGAAATTCGACAGCAACGGAGCATGTGTCGAAGCTCCGGCTCAGGAGAGAATTCCGCCGCAGGCCAAAGTCAGGCAATTTCCGGTAGTGGAGCGTCACCGCTGGATCTGGATCTGGATGGGCGACCCCGCGCTGGCCGATCCGTCCACGATTCCCGATACCCATTGGCTCGACGATCCGCAATGGCGCTCGCTTCCCGGCTACATTCACTACGACGTCAACTACCTGCTCATCTGCGACAACCTGCTGGATTTTTCGCATCTCCCATTCGTTCATCCGACGACGCTGGGCGGGGGAGAGGACTACGCAGCCATCCAGCCGAAAGTCGAGCGCCTCAAAGACGGTGTACGCATCACGCGGTGGACAATCAATACCGAGCCGCCTCCGTTTGCCAAAGCCGTTCAGGAGTGGCCGGGCAAGGTCGACCGCTGGAACGTCTACGACTTCACGGTCCCGGCGGTTCTGCGTATGGATTCGGGCATGGCGCCCACGGGCACCGGTGCGCCCGAGGGCGTTCGTGTCGGCGCAGTCGAGTTTCGCGGTTGCCAGGCCCTGACGCCTGAAACCGAAAACTCGACGCACTACTTCTTTGCCCACCCGCACAATTTCTCGCTCGATCAGCCCGAAGTTACGCGTTCGATTCATCGGGCGGTCGTCGATGCGTTCGACGAGGACCGCGACATCGTTACTGCGCAGCACCGGAACCTCACGCTCGATCCCGGCTTCAAGATGATGGCTTTCGGCATCGACGCAGCCCTCTCGCAGTTTCGCTGGGCCGTGAACAGACGGCTCGAGGAAGAAGGCACTGCGGCCGCACAGAAGAGCGAGGCCACGTCGTGATCGAAGTAGTCGTTGCGAAGATTGCGCGTGTGGCCGAGGGCACACTCGGCATTGAGTTGCGCAGACCGGACGGGCGAAACCTCCCGGCATTTGAACCAGGGGCGCACGTCGACGTTCACTTGTGCGGGGGGCTCGTGCGTCAGTATTCACTGTGCAATGACCCGATCGATCCGACACGCTATTGCCTGGGCATAAGCCGAAGTCCGACGTCGCGGGGCGGATCGGCCTATATACACGAATCGCTGCGGACTGGCGACACGCTTCGCACCAGCGAGCCGCGCTCGCTCTTCGGGCTTTCGGCCGAAGCCACCTGCCATCGCTTCATCGCCGGCGGCATCGGCATCACGCCAATTCTCAGCATGATCCGGTGGTGTCATCGTCACGAGCTTCCGTGGCAGCTGAGCTACTGCGTACGCTCGAGAGCACATGCGGGGTACCTGGACGAGTTGCTCGCGCTGGGCGGCGACATTCGTCTATATGTCGATGACGAAGTGGCTTTGCCTCACGACATAAGCGGTATGCTCGCTGACATGAAACCCGCCGAGCATGTGTACTGTTGCGGGCCGGGCGGGCTCATGGACGCAGTCGCGGTGTGTACCCGAGACCTGGGTATCGGCGCGAATCGCGTTCATTTCGAGCGATTCGGGGCTTCAGGGGACGATCGGGGGCACAGCGGCCAAATGCCGTTCGCCGTCACCCTTGCCAGGAACGGCGCACGATACATGGTGAAGCCTGACGAATCGATTCTCGATTGCCTCGAACGGCATGGTCTTACGCCTCCGTTTTCCTGCCGGGAAGGGCTTTGCAGGAGCTGCGAGGTAGGAATCGTGTCGGGGGAGGCTGACCATCGCGACTATGTACTGAGCGCCGAAGAGCAGCGCGAGGGTAAGTCGCTCATGATTTGTGTGTCGAGAGCGACGACCCAGGAGCTTGTTATCGATCTCTGAATCATGACCGGAACACCCGGTAATGCTCGCGAGGGTATTTGAAATGTGGAAGGACCTTCGCGAGCCTGTGAGGGCAGATTTTGGCAACACGGACGCAGTTTGCCGCAGCACGCAATGGCCGCTTTATATCTGTTGCTTTGGCAGCATGGCCTCCATGCGCGTGTGCGATTCGATGTTGCCGGCTCTTGCGGGGGAGTTTGCGGTCCGTGCCGACCGCGCCTCGCAGGCCATATCGTTGTTTGCGCTCGCCTACGGAATCTCTCAGCTGTGCTCCGGGCCGCTCGGCGACCGGCTCGGCAAAATGCGCGTGATCGCGCTCGCGGCGTTTGCCTGTGCGCTTGGCAATCTTGGAGCGTGCCTTGCTGGAAGCCTGGACGAACTGCTTGCCGCGCGGCTCTTTTCGGGTGTCGCGGCCGCAGGCATCGTTCCATTGACGATGGCGTGGATCGGCGATCACAGTCCGGACGGTGAGCGGCAGGTGGCGCTGGCGCGTCTGCTCGGTGCGACCGTGCTCGGCATGATTGCGGGGCAGTGGGGCGGCGGAGCGCTAGCTTCCTCCTTGGGATGGCGGAGTTCCTTCATGTCGATTGGTGCGGTGTTCGCGCTCGGCTGGCTGACGGTGCAAAGCGTATCGCTGCGCATTCCGCGAGACACGCCGGCGAAGCAGCTGGCGTTCGTGCGCCAGACGATCGATATTCTCGGCGCAAGCTGGGTTCGTCTTATCTTGCTGGTGACGTTCGTTGAAGGCATGTTTGCCTACAGTGCATTGGCGTTCATGCCCACCTACCTCGACGCGTCGTTTGCACTGCCTTCGTCCAGGGCGGGACTGATCGCCTCCAGCTACGGCATGGGAGGGCTGATCTTCAGTCTGAGCTCGAAGCGCGTGGTACGACGTTTGAGGGATGCGCGCCTTGCGCGAGTGGGTGGGCTGTTGCTCGCAACAGCACTCGTCACACTTGCGGCCTCGCCGTTCTGGTGGCTATCTGTCCCGGCCTGTGCGCTCGCCGGATTCGGCTTTTACGCACTTCACAACGTCTTGCAGAACCATGCCGCGCAGATGGCGCCGCAGGCGAGAGGCACGGCCGTTTCGCTGTTTTCGTGCGTGCTCTTTTTGGGGCAATCGTTCGGAATCACCATGGGTGGCTGGTCAATCAGTTACGCTTCAGTAAGAGTCCTGTTCGTTGTCTGCGCGCTGGGACTGCTTGTCCTTGCGGTCGTCTTTGCGCACCTGTTGAGGACGAGGCACGCTCCGCAAATGCCACGAGTCCGGGAATGAGCCAGCAGTTCCAATGCGACAGCGCGCTTTGATCCGGGGCAGGTGCCGGGCGATGCAGCCGCAACGCCCGATGCCGCGCCGCTAGAATTTGATGTAGGCGTTAAGCCACAGCGTATTGCCATAGGCAGCATTACGCGCATAGATCTGATGCTGCCAGTGAAGCACAGCGCCCCATTTCTGCGTTGCATACCCGACCTGCGGCCCCATGGTCAACTCGTTGGTCCGATGTCCGTCGCCGAATGCGGACTGTCCATTGATCTTGTCGTCGTTGAGCTGGGTATTCAAATATCCGCCAACGCCGACGAGCCAGTTCTGGTTAATGTGGTAATTGACGCCGTAGTCCGCGGTAAGCTGGACGCCCGACTGATACTGGGTAGCCGCATTGACGCTGCTGTAGTTCAGGTTGATCTTGGAGCTGAGCTCGAGCTGCTGCAGCGGCATCCATGTGAATGCATAGGCAAGGTAAAGGCTCGTGACGTTATTTCCCGGGTTGAACAGCCGGGTCTTGTCGTATGAACCCCACGGGGCGACGATATCGAGCTCGACAGTCTGGAAATAGTGCGGCGATGCCCAGCCGACGAGCACGCCAAACAGTGGATCGCCCAATCCCCGTCCGCCGCCGGAGAGTCCAAACGACGGCAGGTGCAGGGTGCCGTCGACGTAGGGGACGGCACCCTGGATAGCAATGTTGCCACCCAGAATGGTCGGTGTTTCAAAGACATGAACCGCTCGCAGCGCATGGGCCTGCACGCCGCCATTGGCCCCTTGTGGGCTACTGTTGCCGCCACCGTCGCGCAGTGACGTCATGTCCTCGAATTTATTGTAGCTGTAGATGTACGTTCCGGGGCCGCCAAGCAGTCCGCTCATCACGGTCATGATCCCCGACGGGTAGCTGCTCGTGCCGTTTTCAAGTGCGAAAGCAGGACTCTGGGCCAGACCGGCCACGGCGCACACGGCGCCGTAAAGTTTGTATCGCTTCATTGCAGTGTCTCCTGTATTTATAAGGATTTTGATTTGTAGTGCGAAGTTATTGCTCTATGAACATGCTTCCGTTTGTATGCAGTCAGTCAGCTTTATGCCGACTGCCCTCGGCAAGGACCTCCGGTGATTTCGTCAACGCGGCATCGGGGAGAGCGCGCTGACGTACCTGCCTTCTTCAACCCTCAATGTGACGGCCTCGAGGTACTGGCCCGCGCATGGTCCCGATATGCACAGGCCGTCATGAAGCGTGAATTTTGCGCCATGGCCGTGGCAAACAATGTGGTTCGCACCCTGGTCGAGATAGGCATGCTTTCGCCAGGGCAGAGAAGCCCCGGGCCAATGCGGACACGAATTGACATAGCCACGCAGGAGCTCGTGCCTGCGCACGACAAAGAGGTCGTCGACGCCGCGTTCCTGCAAGTCGAATCCGCGTGCGCCAGTCGGCGAAAGCGCGTTCAACTCGCACAGGCGGACCCATTGGGCAGTGGCAGAGTCTGGCATGGCGATTTGCGTTCAGGATTGCGCCGGGGGCGGACCTCCCGGTGCCCACGGCTCGCGCCGCTGGAAGAGGAATTCCTGTGAGTTCTCGGCGATGGCAGGGGCGACACGGGGAACCCAGGAGTCATCGAGCTGATCCATGTCCGCGTCGTATTCGATATGGCAGCCCATCGGGCTATTGAAATACCAGAACCAGTTCGACCCGAACCGGTGACGCCCCGGTCCCCAGAACGATTCGTAACCCTTCGCCGCGAACGCGTATCCTGCACGCAGCACCTCCGACGGACCGCCCATGTGGAACGTGAAATGCTCGCAACCCTGCATGGCGGGCGGGGTCTGGATGAAAAACAGCGTGTGGTGATCGAGGGTGCCCTGTGGGCGGAGGAAGGGGCCCATTCCGACGAACCGGTCGTTGACCCGAAATCCCAGCCGGTTTACATAGAACGCTTCGGCCTTGTCCGTGTCGGGCACAAAGTAGACGACGTGCGAAAGCGTCCTGGGAAGCGGCGGCGGTTCGTCGCGGTTGGCCGGCGAACCCGTAACGTTCGGGCCGCGGCGCGCATCGCCCGGCGCGTTGACCTGCTCGGCCGGAAGCGTTGGCGTTCGACGCACGGACACCTGAAATCCAAGGACGAAGCCCGTATCGTCTGCCACTTCGATGCCGTCCGCCAGAAATTTGACCTCCCGGTCCTTGCCCAACTCCTGCGCGATTTCGTCGAGTGCCGCTCGATCTTCGACTCCGTAGATCGTCTTGCGCAGCTGATTGGCCGTCGGCAGCGTCCACTTCGGCAGTGCCGGGTCATCCTTGTGGCGAATGATGACGCCCGTCCCATCGAGAGCCTCGAATGCGCCATCACTTTTTGGCGTTAGCCCATAGTCGGCGAGAAACGTCGCGCAGCTTTCGACGTCGTCGACGCCGAAAACGAGTGTGTCAGGTCCAAGGATTCTCACTGTAGTCGTCCTGTTGATAAGAAAGGGTAGGGGTGCGGTGCTGATTAATACGATACGGTTCGAATCATAATATTCCGCTTGTTCTTCATCAGGCAAGGGGGTTCGGGTTTCCACATGGCATTTCCGCATGAGGAAAAACCCTTGCTTACGATACGTTGCGTATCGTATATATAATGAACCGATCGCTAACGAGGGTGCGTGTGGTTGGACCGGGGAGGCCGGTATCGCCGTCGCATCCCAGAAACTGGAGCCGAACAATGAAGCTGGGTCGCATCGCTGTGAGCGGTCCGGATGGGGACGTTGCCCGTCTGGTACTGGTATTGCCTGAAGAGGAGCGCGTCATCGATCTGAAGCGCGCGTCGGTGCTTGCGCTGGAGAAACAGGGCGCGACAGGCGAGTCGGCGCGTCGGTTGTCGGAGGCGCTCTTTCCGGGCAGCATGTCGGCGGCGATTGGTTTGGGGGAGCGGTTTCTCGACGCGGCCCGCCGCGCGGAGAAAGAGCGCCCCGATGAGGCGTCGATTCCGATCGGAGACGTGAAGTGGCTACCGGCAAGCGATCCCTCCGTTGTCCGCGACGGGTTGACATTCATCGGACACATCAAGGGCTTTCACGAGAAGATCGGGCACAAGCCGCATGAGAGTCTCCTGAAAGTTCCAGGGTATTTCAAGGGGACGCCGCACACCGTCATCGGTCATGATGCGGAGGTGCCGTGGCCAGGCTACATCCAACACATGGATTACGAGCTTGAACTCGGCTATGTCATCGGCCGGCGCGGCGGTAATCTGAGACCGGAGCAGGCGCGTCCCTATCTCTTCGGTATCACGGTGTTCAACGACTTTAGTGCCCGCGATCGCCAGTCGATCGAAATGCCGATTCAGATGGGACCGACCAAATGCAAGGATTTTGCCTATGGGGTGGGTCCGTGGATCACGACGATCGACGAATTTGCCGATCTCGACGCCATTTCAATGGAAGTGCGCGTGAACGGCGAGACATGGGGCAAAGGGACGAGCGCGAACAAGCTCTGGAGCGTGGACGAGCTCATCGCATGGGCAAGCCTCGGCGAAGTCCTCGAGCCGGGTGACGTGATCGGTTCGGGCACGATGGGCGGCGGCTCCGCGCTCGAACTCGATCGCAAGCTTCAGCCCGGCGATGTGGTGGAACTCGAAGTGGGCGGGGTCGGCATCCTGCGCAACCGCATGGGACAGCCACAGTCCGGATTGTGGTGGCCCGAGGAGCGCACTCCGTTCATGTGAGTTGACACGACTACAACAATTTCAAGGAGACACAGTCATGGCTTCGCAGCACAAGGTGCTTATCGTAGGTGGAGGGATCAGTGGCATGACGCTCGCCCACGGACTCGCGCGCGTCGGTATGGACGTGAGGGTCGTCGAGAGCAGCCACCGATCCGATCAACAGGGAACCGGCATTTCCCTACTTGGCAACGCACTGCGGGCATTGGATCGCGTCGGACTCGCCGATAGTTGTATGGCGGCGGGATCCGGATGGGACACCGTCAGTGTGCGCAACGATGCAGGCGAGATCGTGAACGAGCGGCGTCCACCGCGCATCTTCAGGCCCGACGCCCCCGGCGCGATAGGCATCATGCGGCCGAAGCTGGCGGAAGTGCTCGAAGGGCACGCGCTTGCTAGCGGTGCCCGGATCGACTATGGCACAACCGTCGAAGATCTTGACCAGGATGGAAGCGGCGTCTCATATCGCCTGTCGACGGGCGAAACCGGGTGCTGCGATCTGCTGGTCGCAGCGGACGGGACGTATTCAAAGACGCGTTCGAAGGTGTTCGGTAGCCAGTACCAGCCGGCATATGCGGGACAGGGGGCGTGGCGTTTTACCGTTGAGCGTCCTCCGGAGTTTGACGGACTGGTGCTGTACAAGCACAGGGACGGCCGTGCGGTCGGAGGGCTTCCGTTATCGGACAAGCTTTGCTACTACTTCTTCCTCGAGAATGCCAAAGTCCATGCGCACATGCCGCAAGACAGGCTGAGCGAGATGTTCAGGGAGCGTCTGGAGGGGTTCTCGGCTCCGGATCTTCGCGCGGCGATCGGGCGTTGCGATGGCACACGCTACATCAGTTACCGCCCGTTCGATATTCTGTTCATGCCGCAGCCGTGGCATCGGGGGCGAGTCGTACTGGTGGGGGATTCCGCGCATTCGGTCACGCCGCAGTTGACGTCCGGCGGCGGCATGGCGATTGAAGACGCGGTCGTGCTCACCGAAGAGCTGAGCCAGCGGGCGAGTATCGACGATGCACTTGTGGCATATGGGCAGCGTCGCGGCGAGCGGGCGAAGCGCGTTTTCGACATCTCACTGGCCATCTGCCAGGCAGAGCAGGATCCACACGCGGATGGACGGCGTGCCGTCGAGCTCCTGTTCGAGGGCTATGGCGTGCTCGCCCAGCCGTTCTGAGCGGGGCGAGTGCTGCACGGTTTTTATAATTGGCGGCCCGGCGCCGGGGCGCCAGGAAATTGCGTTCAATCACGACCCGCAACCATCGACGGTAGGCGGGCGCGAGCTCAGCGCAGACCGAACAACTTCACCCGCACCGAGCGCAGATGCTCACGCATCAGTTGCTCGGCCTTACCCGGGTTGTGCGCGCGAATGGCGTCCACCAGCAAGTGATGTTCGCCATCGGTGTCGTGTCGAGGTCCGGTCTGGGAAGTGAACACCTCCTCCATGCGGGCGTCGAGATTGACGCGCACCTGCACACGCATGGTGTCGTACAACATGAGAAGCAGGGCGTTGTGCGTGGATTCCGCGATGGTGCGATGCAGGTGCTCGTCGAGGCGCTTCCAGGGAACGAATGGCCTCGTGCTCGCCATATCGGCCAGGCACTGGTCCATCGCGGCGATGTCGGCAGACGTTGCGTGGACCGCGGCCTCCGCGGCCAATTGTGGCTCCAGCACAAGCCGGGCATCCATGATGTCGTCGACGCTGATCGATGACGACCAGCTCTCGTCGTCGGGCTGAGCCTCTCTGGGGCCGACGAATGTGCCTTTGCCGACGTGGCGCCAGATAAGCCCCTCGTCCTCCAGTCTCTTGAGCACCGTGCGTAGCCGTCCCCGCGACACGCCCAGTGCATCGCTGAGCTTCGGTTCAGGCGGCAGGCGCTGGTCGCCGCTCTTTGCGACGTGGCCCTCGATGTACTCGCGCAGCCGGAGCACATCGTCATCGATCATCTTTGCTTGTACCGACATTCCATTGAACTCCCAACCGTGGGAGCCTCTCCCGTCCAGATTGTGATCGTTGGTCAATGAGCGGTCGCGCCGGCCGTGTGCGTCTCGATCTGAAATCAACTCAAGCCGACGCGGCCTTCACAGTCGCACATCAATCGAAGTGCCGCACTAGCTCATTGAACGCATCAATAAGCAAATCATTATGCACTATTTCGATCGGGAATCCCTTGGTGCGTAAGGGGTGGGTCGGTAAAAAACAAATCAATGTGAAAATTGAGGCGTTTTAATGCTTGCATTGATTGATTCATGGCGTGTAGCATTCGCTCAACATGAATAGCCCCGAACGCGGGGCCTGGAGACACGGCATGTTGAGCATCTTCTCGGCGATCATCCGTCCTTTGCTGCTTAAGGCCGCCGTTATTGAGTCCGCCCCGGCGTCAACTCGCGCGGTCTGGACAATCGAGCCTGCCCACACGCACATCGGCTTTTCGGTTCGCCACCTCGGCTTGACCCGCACGCCGGGAATCTTTCGGCGCTTCGATGCGCGACTTTCGTTCGACGACCAGCGTGTCGAAGCGTCGAGCGTGTCATTCGAGGTCGACGCAGCGTCGATCGACACGGTCTTCGGCCTCCGCGACGAACACCTGCGCGGTGCAGACTGGTTCGACGTTCAGTCGCACCCCACGATCGTCTTCGTTTCCCACTCGGTGCGGCACATAGAGGGCCGCCAGTACGTGATCGAAGGAGATCTCACCATTCGCGGCATCACGCTGCCGGCCTCGTTCGATTCCACGCTCATCGATCGCGCAGTGAATCCCTGGACGCAGAGTCCCGTGGTTGGCTTCGAGGCAACGGCCAACATCAGTCGCAGCGCCTATGGGATGGATGCGATCCCACATGCGCTGTCGGACACGGTCCATCTGACGATCGCGACAGAGGTGACTTGCCAACCCTGATCCAGGGCATGCATCGGATTGCGCAGAAACGCATTAATGCCTCTTGCCGGCAGCCAGTTCCCTTCAAATCACTCTTTTCTTTTGCTCATGACCACCACCTCGTTTGCTCCCGTGTTTGTCTCCAGCGAGGCCGCCAAGGCCGTCTTTGACTGGACGGATGCCATACGCGCCTTGCAGTCGGCCTATGCCCGCCCCATTCCGCCCAGGTCCACGCCGCCGCGTACTGTGGCTGTCGCCGGCAAGACCTGGCTGCGCACGCTGCCGGCTGTGCCGGCGGGCGGCCGCTACTACGGCGCCAAGATCATGGGCATGGCGATGGGCTCCGCCGCGCCCGGCGTGGAATACGTGATCGTGCTGTTCGACCAGGAAACCAGCCGCATCGCCGCATTTGTCGACGGCAACCTCGTTACCGGCTTCCGGACAGCGGCCACCTCGGCAGCCGCACTTGACCGGCTGGCACCTGGCGGAGCCGCACGCCTCGCCGTGCTCGGCAGCGGCCTGGAGGCCACGATGCATACACGCGCCATCGCCAGCGTGCGAGATCTGACGGAGGTCGTCGTCTTCAGCCCGACACCCGAGCGGCGCGCCGCATTCGCCGAGGCCGTGACACGCGATCTCGGCGTGCCCGCCCGCGGCGTTGCGTCGGCGCAAGAAGCGGTGGAAAGGGCCGATCTCGTGCTTGCCGCAGCCCGCTCCCGAGGCGAACAGCCGATTCTTTTCGGCGACTGGCTCAAGCCCGGCGCGACCGTCGTATCGATCGGCTCGACCATTCCCGAGCAGCGCGAGATCGATGTCTCGGTCGTCGCTCGCAGCGACATCATCGTGTGCGACACGCTCGAGGAAGTACTGGAAGAGACCGGGGACATGCTTGCGGCCCATGAAGCCGGCATCGCAATCAGGGAGAAGTCATTCAGCCTGGCGGATCTGATGAGCGGAGAAATCGACGAGCGCCTGAAGGGCGCCAGGACCCGGATGTACAAGTCGGTGGGCGGTGGCATGCAGGATATCGTGGTGGCGGAGCTCATTCTCAACAAGGCGATCGAGGCCGGCCTCGCGACGACGCTGCCGATCGAATTCGAAACGAAGCGCTGATACACGCGACATTCAATAGCAACGCAGACGAAAGGAGCACAGCATGGCCCGCTACACCAGAAAGGAAGCCCGTGAATGGGCACGTGAAAACCTCGTTGGCGTCGCCAACGTGACCATTCCGACCATGACGTCGGACTTCAGGCGCATCAACGAGAAAGCAGTCCGCCATGACGTCGAACTGTCGATCAAGCACGGCTTCGTCGGTTCTCTTTCATGCTCGGAAGTGGCTATCGCGCAGGCGCAGTACGGCGAGTTCTGCGGCATCATGGCCGACCAGGCTGCGGGCCGCCTCGTCATCGTTCATCACGCGGTCTTCAATACTCTTGAGGACAACATCGAGGCGATCAAACTGGCAGAGGCGGGTGGTGCCGACCTGGTGTTGCTCGGCTATCCCCCGTACTTCTATCCGAAGTCCTACGACGAAGTGTTCGAGTACACGAAGGCGATCTGCGCCTCGACGAATCTTGGCGTGATGGTGTTCCCGCTGCCGGCCTGGGGCTTCTCCCGCCTGCATCCTGCCGACATTCCGCTGCCGGTGCTGCGCCGGATGGTGGATGAGATACCCAACGTGGTCGCGATCAAGGCTGAAGGCGGTATGCCCTACATCATGTCGGCAATCGAAGTGCATCGCGAATTCCACGAGGAAGTCGTCATTTCGTCTCCACTGGAATATGAGTACGTACCGCTCGCGCAGGTGATGGACATCCCGTTTTGCGGCACCAACTACTCGGCCTATTACGGCCCGCTGTTGCCGCGAATCCACAAGCTGATCCGCGCTGGCGAATACGACGAGGCCACGCAGCTCTGGTACCAGATGGACCCGGCACGAAAGGCCTTTGCCAGCCTACCGATCGCGGCCAACGGCCTGCTCAACCGGATGCTGTGGAAGTACCAGGCATGGTTGCAGGGCTACAACGGCGGCCCCATGCCGCACCCGACGCAGCGCGTGTACCAGCGCGACATGACGGTCTTGCGCAAGGGCCTCGAAGCAGCGGGCCTGAATCCGACAAGCGATCCCGACGAGGCATTCTTCGTCGGCCGTAATCCTGTGTGAGAGCCGACCGTCATGAATGAACTGATCACGCTTCCCCTGAAGGACCCTGGCCTGCTGCGCCAGGCGATGCTGATCGACGGCGAATGGGTGCCCGCCGACAGCGGCGAGACGCTGGATGTGCGCAACCCGGCCACCGGCGAACTGGTCGCACGCGTGCCCAATGGCGGCGCGAACGAGACCCGTCGTGCAATCGCTGCAGCCGAACGCGCGATGCGGGTCTGGCGCAAGGCGTTGCCCAGGGAACGCGCCAAAGTGTTGCGCACGCTGTACGACCTGATGCTGGCGCACATCGAAGACCTCGCTGTCATCATGACCGCGGAGCAGGGCAAGCCGCTCGTTGAATCGCGTGGAGAAATCCTGTATGCCGCCGGCTTCATCGAGTGGTTCTCGGAGGAAGCGAAACGGGTCTATGGGGACATCATTCCCCGGAATGTCGATGGCCGTCGCATCCTCGTGCAGAAGGAGCCGATCGGTGTTTTCGCAGCGATCACACCGTGGAATTTTCCGTCCGCAATGATCACGCGCAAGGCCGGCCCGGGGTGGGCCGTCGGTTGCGCCGGGGTCATCAAGCCGGCGAGCCAGACGCCGCTGTCCGCGCTGGCATTGGCAGTGCTCGCCGAGCGCGCGGGTCTGCCGCCCGGCGTATGCAACGTCGTCACCGGCTCGGCTCGCGCCATTGGCGGTGAGCTGACTGCCAGCCCGCTGGTGCGCAAGCTTTCGTTCACTGGCTCGACCGAAGTTGGCGCGCAACTGCTGGCCCAGTGTGCTCCGACCATCAAGAAAACCAGCATGGAGCTGGGTGGCAATGCGCCACTCATCGTCTTCGACGATGCCGACGTGGACGCAGCCGTAAAAGGCGCGCTCGCCGCGAAGTACCGCAACGCCGGGCAGGCTTGCGTCGCGGCCAATCGCATACTGGTGCAGTCAGATATCTATGACACATTCGCGAATAAGTTGGCCGAAGCCACGGCCGCCCTCACGGTGGGCAACGGCATCCACGAAGGGGTCGTGCAGGGACCTCTCATTAACGAGGATGCCGTCCGCAAGGTCGAAGAGCATATTTCGGACGCGCTGTCCAAAGGCGCCCGTGTGCTTACCGGCGGCAAACGCCACGCGCTCGGCGGCTGCTTCTTTGAACCGACGGTGTTGGCCGATGTGTCTCGCGACGCCCTGATCTTCAACGAGGAGACGTTTGGGCCGGTTGCGCCGCTGTTTCGCTTCGACACGGAAGACGAGGCAATCGCGCTAGCCAACGACACGCCGTTTGGTCTGGCCTCCTATGTGTTCGCGCGTGATGTGGGGCGTATCTTCCGTGTTGTCGATCAACTCGAGTTCGGCATGGTGGGTGTCAATGAGGGGTTGATCTCGACGGAGGTTGCGCCGTTCGGCGGGGTAAAAACTTCCGGTCTTGGTCGCGAAGGCTCGAAGTATGGCATCGACGACTACGTCGAAATCAAGTATGTAGCGCTTGGCGGGCTTTGAGGCTTCGGATGGCGTCGGCGGATGTTGTCATTCTGGCGAGAACGCCGGGGCGTTAGCGTTCTCCAAATTCGGAAAAGCAATTAAGATACGATGTGTCTTATAATTCCGTGCTGCGCATTTCACGCTCACGGCCACGCGTTCGCCCGGGTGTTCCGGGCGAACGCGGCACATCGAGGCGATATCGCCAGCCGACTTTCCGTTACGCCAATGAAGACAAACGCCCAGCTTCCCGTTACAGCACCTGCCCCCACAAGAGGCGTCGGCCGACCGCGCAGTGAGGAAACTCGCGCGCAGATTCTTGCGGCGACGGTTCGTCTGCTCGAGACCCGCACGGTTCAGTCGATCTCGATCGAAGCCATCGCCAAGGAGGCGGGTGTCGGCAAGGCGACGATCTACCGCTGGTGGAATTCGAAAGCCCTGGTCGTAATCGATGCATTCATCGAACACCATGTTGTCAAGACGCCGATGCCGCACAACTTGCCGCCCGGCGAGGCCATTGCGGTACATCTGATTTCGCTGATTCACGAATACGCTGGATGGTCCGGCAGGATCGTCGCACAGATCATTGCCGAAGGTCAGGCCGATCCGGCGGTGCTGCGCGAATTCCGCGAGCGGTTTCACTATGGGCGTCGGGCGCTTGTCCGCGAAATGCTCGAGGAGTGGCGCAGTTCTGCGCCCATTCGCGTGCCGCCGAACATCGAGACGCTGAGCGAAATCCTGTATGCGCCGGTCTACATGCGCCTGCTGGTTGGAAATGGTCCGCTCGATGACCATTTCGCGCAGGAGCACATCAGTTACGTCTACACCCTGCTGGGCGTCGACGTGCCGAACGTGGTGCAACTGCGTGAGCAAATGAAGCGGAAAGTGTCCGCGAAAAAGGTGACGGGTGCGGCACGCTGAGGCATGACGTTTGACCACGAGGCCAGTTTGCTGGGACCTCGGGCGACGTCTTTTCGGTCTTATGGAAAGCTTCGCATACGATCGAGTTCGGGTTATTTGTCCTCGTTCCTTGAGCAGACGCAGTGGGAGGAGAGTGTCTGTTTGCGATGCTTAAGGACTACGGTATTTCGCAAAGAACATGTCCCAGCATTACGCGACGAATCGCAAAGGCAGACCTTTAGGATATACGGCGACCTTAATCGGAAGTTCAGGAGTGGCCGAAGGCGACGGTTGCGACGAGATCGAGGCACGCATCGCCGAGATCGCAAGGCCGACGTAGCAGCTCATCAGCGATCTCTCGCTCACGATGTGTGGCCCATGCGGCATAGTGGTGGAGGACCAACTTGGCTCCGTATGTTGTGCGCGCGTATCGGGAAAGATGCCAGGCGCGCGATGAGTACGCGTCCATGAACTCGAACTTTCATGTACTCAAAAACGTACTCATTCGACGTCGGCTTATATCGTGGAACGCGAGTATCTTCTAAGCGCCCTGGAAATAAAAAAGCCCGCAAAAGCGGGCGTTTTCATGAACAGCAGTCCAGCAATTGATGTGGACCTAATTTTATGGTGCCCAGGAGAGGACTCGAACCTCCACGATGTTGCCACCGCTAGGACCTGAACCTAGTGCGTCTACCAATTCCGCCACCTGGGCACGTTTTCAAGCTAGACCGTTATTTTAACGGGATGATGGAGCGTGTCAATGCCTACTTACAACATCGCTTCATCGAACCGTTCGGCCGTCGTACAGCGAAGCAAGCTCGCCAATCATCCACGACCGTCCTGCAAACTCATGATCCGAATCTCAGTCAATCCGATCACAAGCCTTCACACAAAAAGTAAAGCCGCCTACGTGAAACTTCAGGCGGCTTTACTTTTGAATCTGGTGCCCAAGAGAGGACTCGAACCTCCACAGTGTTGCCACCGCTAGGACCTGAACCTAGTGCGTCTACCAATTTCGCCACCTGGGCAGGTGATGAACAGCGAAGAACGCCATTATAGCGTTGGATTCAGGGCTGTCAAGCGTTTCTCAAAACTCGCTTAAACAGCGCTGCAGCCAGACTGCACGCGGCTCGCGGCGACTATTGACGCGCCGTGTGGCGCCCTGGACGGGTGTTAGAATGCCTCGCAGTAGTTCGTTGGCACGGTGCAAACGCCCGTCGGACTCAGATTTGAACGAGCCAGACCCGAGCAGTCATTCCAGTGCAATCGCAAGTGCAACTTGAGCGCAACCCAGGCGCTTCTTAAGCCGAGTCACATCGCCGACCGACGTCCATGCAACGAGAAAAAATCATCGACAAGCCCTTGAGCAAATTTCCTTATCCGATTCCAAGCCGCGAAGAAATCCTGGGCGTTTTGCGCACGAGTGAAGCGCCGCTTGCCGCGAACGACATCGCCGAAGCCTTGTCGATCAAGCGCCAGGAGCGCGAAGGATTTTTCAAGCGACTCGGCGCCATGGAGCGCGACGGCCAGATCCGGCTCGATCAGCGCAATCTCTATCAGCTGACCCATCCGTCGAACTTCGTCGCCGGCCGTGTGCAAGGCCATCGCGACGGCTA
Organism: Paraburkholderia lacunae; assembly: GCF_003353175.1. Classification (GTDB taxonomy): domain Bacteria; phylum Pseudomonadota; class Gammaproteobacteria; order Burkholderiales; family Burkholderiaceae; genus Paraburkholderia; species Paraburkholderia lacunae. The sequence continues at coordinate 103,426 of NZ_QHKS01000003.1, forward strand.
CGGGTTTCTCGTGCGCGACGACGGCCAGGACGATCTGTTTCTGCCCACCGGCGAGATGCAGAAGGTCATGCACAACGACCGCGTGCTCGCGCGCATCGTCGGCTATGACCGGCGCGGGCGTCCGGAAGGGCACATCGTCGAGGTCACGGATCGCGCCAACAAGCGTGTGATCGGGCGGCTGCTCAACGAGAACGGCGCGCTGATCGTCGCGCCGGAAGACAAGCGCATCGGCCACGACATTCTGATCACGCAGAACACCAAGAAAGCCAAGGTCGGCCAGGTGGTGGTGGTCGAACTGACCGATTTCCCGAGCCGCCATTCGCAGCCGCTCGGCCGCGTGGTGGAAGTGCTCGGCGATATCGACGACCCCGGCATGGAAATCGAAATCGCGGTGCGCAAGTACGGCGTGCCGCACGAATTCGGCCAGGGCGCGCTCGATGAAGCCGCCAAACTGCCCGACGAAGTCCGTCCGGTCGACGCGCGTCATCGCATCGACCTGCGCGACGTGCCGCTTGTCACGATCGACGGCGAAGACGCCCGCGACTTCGACGACGCCGTGTACTGCGAGCCGATTCAGGTGGGCCGCGGCGAAGGCTTCCGCCTGATCGTCGCGATCGCGGATGTCTCGCACTACGTGCACCCGAAAAGCGCGCTCGATGCCGACGCGATCGAACGCAGCACCTCGGTGTACTTCCCGCGCCGCGTGATTCCGATGCTGCCGGAGAAGCTGTCGAACGGGTTGTGCTCGCTGAACCCGAATGTCGACCGTTGCGTGCTGGTGTGCGACATGATCGTCACCGCGCGCGGCGAAGTGAAGGGGTATCAGTTCTATCCGGGCGTGATGCACTCGGTGGCGCGGCTGACCTATACGGAAGTGGCCGCGGTGCTGAAGAACACCAAGGGCCCCGAAGCCGCGCGCCGCGCCGCGTTGCTGCCGCAGTTGCAGAATCTGTACGGCGTGTACAAGTCGCTGTTCGCCGCGCGCCAGAAGCGCGGTGCGATCGACTTCGATACTACGGAAACCTACATCGTCTGCAATGCGCAGGGCAAGATCGAGCAGATCGTGCCGCGCACCCGCAACGACGCGCACAAGCTGATCGAGGAATGCATGCTGGCGGCGAACGTTTGCGCGGCCGACTTCCTCAAGCGCCATAAGCATCCGGGTCTGTATCGCGTGCATGCCGGGCCGACCGCGGAAAAGCTCGAAAATCTGCGCAGTTTCCTGCGCGGCATGGGCCTGTCGCTCGGTGGCGGCGACACGCCGCACGCGAGCGATTACGCCGCGCTGATGGCGCAGATCCGCGAACGGCCCGACGCGCAGATGATGCAGACCATGCTGCTGCGCTCGATGCAGCAAGCCGTCTATAGCCCGGACAACATCGGCCACTTCGGTCTCGCGTATGAGGCGTATGCGCACTTCACGAGCCCGATTCGCCGCTACCCCGACCTGCTGACGCACCGCGCGATCTACGCGATCCTGCAAGGCCGCAAATATCAGCCGGAAGCGCCGCACGGCGTCGAGTTGAATACGGCGCTCTCGCCGCGAGCCCGAGCGATGCAGCAGGCCGACGAAGAAAAGCGCGGCCGTGCTCGTGCGAACAACGTTGCGATCTGGGAAGAACTCGGTCTGCATTGCTCGGCCAACGAGCGGCGCGCCGACGAAGCATCGCGCGACGTCGAAGCGTGGCTCAAGTGCTACTTCATGCGCGACAAGCTCGGCGAAGAGTATGGCGGCATGGTGAGCGGCGTGACGTCGTTCGGCATTTTCGTGCAGCTCGACGCGCTGTTCATCGAAGGCCTCGTGCACGTTACCGAACTGGGATCGGACTACTTCCAGTACGACGAGATCAAGAACGAGCTGCGCGGCGAACGCACCGGCATTCGTTATCGTCTGTCGGATCGTGTGCGGGTGCAGGTGAGCCGCGTCGATCTCGATGCGCGCAAGATCGACTTCCGCCTCGTGCGCGATACGCCGATCAAGGCGCCGACAGGTCGTCCGGCGCCGGCCGACAAAGTTTCCGGAGAGACCGGCGGCGCGCGCGTGCGCCCGTTGCCGCCGGTGGACGGCGTCGCAGGTGGCGCGGCCGGCGCGCTCGGGCGGCGCAAGAAGGCGGCGCCGGCGCAAACCGCGGCTGTCAAGGAAGCGCGCGCCGCGCGCGGCGCAGCGAAGAAGCATGGCGGCGCAACGGCCAAATCGGCGTCGAAACCGCAGTCGCGCAAGAAGCGCTGAAGCCGCAGGGTGGTCGAACCGCGCGCATCGGGTACGTCGGCATGTACCGGGTGCGCGCGGTCTGCATTTCGTCTTGCTCCGGGTCGTAGCGAGTTCGGACTCAGGCCGCGCCCGGCCGGCATTCGGGTTGCACTCAAAGTCGTATTCATCACAGCAGCGCGCATGAAAGGCGCGCTCAATCAAAGGTTGTTTCAGTCATGGCACGTCTCAAGGTTCTATATGGTTTCCACGCAGTGACCGCGCGCATGCGGCACGACGCGTCGACGGTCGAAGAGGTTTATTACGACCAGACGCGCAAAGATCGTCGCATGACCGAATTCCTGCACGCGGCGAAGGACGCCGGCGTGCGTCTGATCGCCGCCGACGAAACGCGGCTGTGGGGCCTCGCGCACACCGAGCGCCACCAGGGCGTGGTCGCGCGCGCGAGCGACATGCCGCTCGCGCAGAACCTGGCCGAACTGCTCGACGGCATCAACGGTTCGCCGTTGATTCTCGTGCTGGACGGGGTGACCGATCCGCATAATCTGGGCGCCTGCTTGCGTGTCGCCGATGCCGCCGGCGCGCACGCTGTGATCGCGCCGCGCGATCGCGCGGTGGGTTTGAACGCGACGGCCGCCAAAGTGGCGAGCGGCGCGGCCGATACGGTGCCTTACATCACCGTCACGAATCTGGCGCGCTCGCTGCGCGAATTGAAGGATGCGGGCGTATGGGTGGTCGGCACGGCCGGCGAGGCGACCCAGAGCCTCTACGAGACGGAGCTGGATGGTCCGGTCGCCCTCGTGATGGGCGCCGAAGGCGAGGGCATGCGGCGCCTCACGCGCGATACCTGCGACGTGGTCATGCAGATTCCGATGGCCGGTACGGTCGAGAGCCTGAACGTCTCCGTGGCGAGCGGCGTGTGCCTGTTCGAAGCGGTGCGTCAGCGCTCCGTCAAGAAGTAAGCTGACGAGGCGTCGAGCCAGCTTGGGCGCAAAGCCGCGGGTTCGACGCCCCCATCTTTCATCCACCGCCGGTACCCGGCTGCCGCGCCGCTTCGCCGCGCATCTGCCCGATAAATCCGGCGCCCGCATGCCACTCCGGTAAACTTGGCGTTTTTACTGCTCGCCTGCCTTTCCCATGACTCAAGACGAACTCAAGCAACTGGTCGGCCAGGCCGCCGCCGACTACGTGAACGCCAACGTGCCCGAAGGCGCGGTGATCGGCGTCGGCACCGGCTCTACCGCGAACTGCTTCATCGACGCGCTCGCCGTCAACAAGACCCGTTATCGCGGCGCGGTGTCGAGCTCGCTCGCCACCACCGCGCGCCTGCAATCGCACGGCTTCAAGGTGCTCGACCTGAATGAAATCGATTCGCTGCCGGTGTACGTGGACGGCGCCGACGAAATCGACCACGGCGGCGCGATGATCAAGGGCGGAGGCGGGGCGCTGACGCGCGAGAAAATCGTCGCGTCGGTGTCGGACGTGTTCGTCTGCATCGCCGATGCGAGCAAGCTGGTCGACACGCTCGGCAACTTCCCGCTGCCGATCGAAGTCGTGCCGATGGCGCGCACCGCGATCGGCCGCCGCGTCACGGCGCTCGGCGGCGTGCCGGTGGTGCGCGTCACGAAAGAAGGCGTGCCGTTCATCACCGACAACGGCAACGAGATTCTCGACGTCAAAGGTCTGCGGATCAGCGATCCGCGCACGCTGGAAACGCACATCAACGCATGGCCGGGCGTGGTGACGGTGGGACTCTTCGCCGGCCGCGGTGCGGATCTGTGCCTGCTGGGCACCGATACCGGCGTCGAGACGATCGAGTACCACAAGGGTTGAGCAAGACCACCTTGATGCAGCCGCGCGCCTGAACTGGTTTTAGCGCGCGGCCTGTGCGATGGCCTGCGTCATCCGTTGCAGGTACTGCTCGACCGAAAACTCGTGCTGCGCATCGGCGAGCGCCTGCTTCGCGAGGCGCTGCGCCAGTGCCGGCTCGGCGCGCAATGCGCCGATTGCAGCGGCTAACGCGGCCGCGTCGCCCGGTTTTACCAGCCAGCCGTTGTGCCGATGCCGCACGATCTCAGTCACGCCGCCAGCGGCCGCGGCGATCACCGGCCGCGCCGCCGCCATCCCTTCGACGATCACCCGGCCGAACGGCTCGGGCTCGGTCGAGGTATGCAAAATGACGTCCATCGCTTTCATCCATGCGGGCACGTCGTCCTGAAAGCCCACGAAGTGCACACGCTCTGCGATGCCCAATTGTTCGGCCTGCTGATGAAGACGCTGCGCGTAGACGTCCTCGCCGAATAGCGGCGCGCCGACCAGCACCAGATGTACGCCGGGCAGCCGCGCCAGTGCGTCGAGCGCAATGTGCTGACCTTTCCACGGCGCGAGACGGCCGAACAGCCCCGCGAGCCATGCATGCTCAGGCAAGGCGAGGCGCCGGCGCAGGGCGGCCATGTCGGCGCCGTCGACACGGCTGAATGCGCTCGCATCGATGCCGTTGTAGACGACAGGTACCGAATCGGCCGCGCGTCCCGTCAGCACCGCCAGCGACTGTGCCGATGCCTGGGAATTTGCCACTACCTGATCGACTGCGAAGCGCACCAGCCATTTGACGATGCTCAATTGCACACGTCCGAAGTGTTGGCGAGTCAGAATGTCGTGCTGATACCAGATCACCGGTTTGCGATGCAGCGGTTTGCCGAGTGCGCCGAGCACCAGCGCCTTTTGCGTGTTGAGAAACAGCACGTCGAACTCGCGTGCCCGCGTCGCGATGGCGCGGACCTGGCGCAGGATGCCGGGCACGGCGCGCAGGCAGTTCAAAGCGGAGCCTTGCCGCACGACGCCCGACACGCGCGCATCGTTGATCACCTGCACGCGTGCGCCGAGTGCTTCGAGCCGCGCGCGAAACGGGCCGTCGGTGAGCAGCACGACCTGGCTGCGCGCGGTGCAGCTTCCGGCCAGTTGCAACAGCGCGAATTCAGCGCCGCCGAGCTGGCCGCTCTGATCGACGAACAGCACGCTTGGCATCGCAAGCGCGGTGGATGCCGCGGATATTGACGGTGTGGCGGGCGTATCGAGCAAGGCTGGCTGAGCCAGCGGCAATGAATGGGTGAGCGGAGAGACGTCGATCGTCGGGCGCATAGGAAGGCGAAGTAATTGAGCGTGTAGCTTCGCAGGAGGCGAATGGCGAGTCTTTATTATTCGTGGACTGTCGCGCGTCGAATGTGGTCATGCGCACGCACGGCCGACGATGCGCCACATACACTCGATCCTACGGACATGGGCTGTTTCTATAGGTAAAGAGACTATGAAAGTGGCGATCGTGCACGATTGGCTCGTCGCACCCGGCGGCGCGGAGAAAGTGCTCGAACAGATCATCGCGTGCTTTCCCGATGCGGATCTTTTCAGCCTCGTCGACTTTCTCGAAGACCGCAGGCCGCTCGGCGGCAAACCCGTCAGGACATCGTTCATCCAGCGCCTGCCATTTGCGCAGCGCCGCTATCGCGCGTATCTGCCGCTGATGCCGCTCGCGATCGAACAGTTCGATCTGTCGATCTACGACCTCGTCATCACCAGTTCATATGCAGTAGCCAAAGGCGTGCTGGTCGGCCCCGATCAGACGCACGTGAGCTATGTGCATTCGCCGATGCGTTACGCGTGGGATCTGCAACATCAGTATCTGCGCGAAGCGAAATTGACGCGCGGGCCGCGCTCGTGGGCAGCGCGCATGCTGCTGCATTATCTGCGCGGCTGGGATTCGCATTCGGCGAACGGTGTCGACCGGTTGATCGCCAATTCGCACTTCGTCGCGCGCCGCATGATGAAAACCTATCGGCGCGATGCGGCCGTGATTCCGCCGCCCGTCGACGTGCACAAGTTCGAGATGCGTGCGCAGAAAGAAGACTTCTATCTGACCGCCTCGCGGATGGTGCCGTACAAGCGCATCGACCTGATCGTGGAAGCCTTTACCGCGACGCCGCACCGCAAGCTGGTCGTGATCGGCGACGGTCCGGAGATGGCGGCGATTCGCGCCAAGGCCGGTCCGAATGTGTCGATTCTCGGCTATCAGCCGTTCACGGTTCTCCGCGATCATATGCAGCGTGCGAGAGCTTTCGTGTTCGCCGCCGAAGAAGACTTCGGCATCGTCGCGCTCGAAGCGCAGGCATGCGGCACGCCGGTGATCGCGTTCGGCAAGGGCGGAGCGCTCGAAACGGTGGTGCCGATCGGCGAGGCGCATCCTACCGGACTGCATTTCGCACGCCAAACGGTTGTGTCGGTACTCGACGCGATCGACCGCTTTGAGCGCCAGCGTGAGCAGATCACGCCGTCGGCGTGCCGTGCGAATGCCGAGCGCTTTTCGGCTGCGGTGTTCCGGCGCGCCTTCATGTGCGAAGTGACGCGCACAATCGCGGCGGCGGTCGAGCGTCCGCGGGTGGCGACGGAGCGGATCGAACACGAATTCTCGGCCGAAGATCTCGCCTGGCCAGGCGAGAGGGTGCAGGAAAATCTCTGGGGACGTTGAAGCAAGACGAGTTCGATCCTGCCCGCGTTGACGGCCGGCGCCGTTAGCGAGCCGTCACCGGAGCGGAGTTGACTAACTTGATATTCGCATATTGCGAAGTTCGCAATATGCGAATAAAATGACTTTTGTCGTACTGCAGTAAAGCGCTGTTGGTCGTTCGGACTATGCCATCCGGCCGGCCATCGGTGCCGATCCACTCCATTTAGCCTTGCAGGCAGAGCGTGCATGTTCGATGCGCGAATCGATGCGAGGAAAGATGATGCGGGTCATTTCGAAGAAAGCGTTGCTGGACTTTATCAAGAGGCATCCGGGCGCGCGCAGTGCGCTGTTGACGTGGTACTCGCTGGCGCAGGCTTGCCTCGCGTATGGCTATAACGACCTGAAGCAGACGTTCGCCGGCGTGGACTACGTGCCGCCGCAATACACAGTGTTCGATGTGGGCGGCAACCGTTACCGGATCGTCGCGGCGATTCACTACAACAGGCAGTCGCTATTCGTTCGTCACGTATTGACGCATGCGGAATACGACCTTTGGACGAGGAAGAATTTAAAGTCATGAATGCCGATCGCTTCCCGGGAGCTTTTCCCGACATCGCTCAGACCTGGGCTACCCTGCAAACCCAGTTGTCCCTCACACCCATTCGCAGCGAGCAGGATTATCAGAAGATGGTCCGGGTGGCCAACGAACTCTCCGATCACCTGAACGGCAACGAGGAAGACCCGCTTGCCGATCTGTTCGCGATCGTCACCGACCTGATCGAGAGTTGGGAAGCCAACCACGTGACGATCCCGAAAGCGGAGCCGCGCGAGGTCTTGCGGCATCTGCTGGAAACGCATGGGCTCAAGCAAAAGGATCTGATCGGAATCGCCTCGCCCACTGTGGTAAGCGATATTCTTGCGGGCCGCCGCGCGATCAGCAAGAAGGTCGCGAAGGCACTGGCCGTGCGTTTTCATACCGACGTCAGCGCGTTTCTGTAAGAGCGGCGCATACCGCCGCGTCAAGCTCACATTAACCTCACATTAACCTCGCTTCCGATCCGTCCACATAAACCGTGTATCAATACGAAAGGGGCTGCACCGCGATCCGGTGCAGCCCCTTTTCATCCGTCCCGCCGTTGTGCGATCTATTGCGGCGCTTGAGGTGCGCGAGGCGCCTGCGGGTTGAGCGGATCAGCGGCGGAGTACGTGTACGCATAGGCGTAGTCATACGTGCCGTATTTGTTGCGGCTCTTCAGCGGCATCGCATTCATCACGCCGCCGACCACCCGGGCGCGTGCGCGCCGCAGTTTCTTCAGCGCCTCGCTCAGGTTGTGCTCGTTGTGCGCGCCGGCGCGCATCACCAGCACCGTCGAGCCGGCGATATTGGCGACCACCGCCGCATCCGCCACCGCCAGCAGCGGCGGCGTATCGACGATCACCAGATCGAACTCCTGCTCGAAGCGCGCAAGGATTTCGCTGAAGCGCGACGACGTCAGAATCTCGGACGGGTTCGGCGGATAAGCGCCCGCCGCGATGAAGTGCAAACCGTCGACGCCCGTGGCGCGAGCCGCGACTTCCAGGTCGACCTGGCCGGTCAGCAGTTCGGTCAGTCCGCCGTTGGGCGAGCGGCCGAGATATTGCGCAAGCCGGCCGCGCCGCAGATCGGCGTCGATCAGCAGCACGCGCTTGCCGGACTCGGCGATCAGCGCGGCGAGGTTCGCGCACAGGAAGCTCTTGCCGTCGGACGGCGCCGGACTCGTGATGGCCACCACCCGGTTGGGCGCATCGATCAGGCCGAATTGCAGCGTGGCGCGCAGTCCGCGCAAACCTTCCACCGTCGTATCGTACGGGTGCGTCTTCACCAGCAGCGGCCGGATCGGCGCCTTGCCCGAGGCGATGACGGTTTGCGTGCCGACCGGCACGCCCGCGCTCTGGCCGGCCGCCGCCGCGCGCGGCCGGATCAGCCGCGTGATGCCGGAGGGCGCCGCGGACAAGGCCCGCACTTCGCTCGGCCGCGAACTCGGCGCGGGCAGGGCCGCGCTGCGCGCGGCGCTCAGCAGCCGGTCGCTGCGCGCCTGTTCGGGACTGAAGGCGATCGCGCCGAAGATCGGCAACTGGAAGCGGCGTTCGACAAACGCCGGATCGGCCACGCCGGTAAAGAACGTGCGGCGGCAGAACGCGACCAGAATGCCGGCGATGATGCCGAGCACCGTGCCCGCCGAAATGATCAGCGCCGCTTTCGGCCGCACCGGTTGGGACGGCAGCAATGCCTGATCGATGATATGCACGTTGCCGATCGTGCCGGCGCGTGAAATCGACAGCTCCTGGGTCTTGTTCAGCAGCGCCACGTAGATTTCCTCGGCGACCTTTGCGTCGCGCTGCAACGCGAGGGCGTTGCGTTCGGAACTCGGCAGCGTCGTGAAATGGTCTTCGAAACGGGCCTTTTCACGCGTCATCGCCGCCAGTTGCGCGTCGACCTGCTGCACCTCCGGACTTTCCGCGGTGAAGCGCTGCAACAGTTGCGCGCGCATGATGCGCAGCGTCGCAATCTGCTTTTCGTAGTCCAGACCGCCGGCGAGGTACACGCCGGCTTCCTGGGTCGGCTGGAACGAACCGACCCGCGACTGGTATTCGGACAGCGCGGTTTCCGCCTTTTTCACTTCGGTGCGCAGACGCGGCAGTTCGCTGTTCAGGAAGCTCAGCATGTGGCTCGCTTCTTCCTGTGCGCGTTCGGTGCGCTGCTTCAGATACGACGCCGCCACCGCGTTGGTGATGGCGGTGATCGCGTGCGGGTCGGTGCCCATGTACGACAGTTGCACGACGCCGGTTTCACGGCCTTTCTCCGACACCTGCAAACTGGACGAGAGGGTCGCGACCGCATCCAGCTGGTTGAACCGTGTGATATGGAACTCGGTGCCCGGACGCGCCACCAGCGTCTTGACGAACATCGTGACGTCGTTGCCGCGTGCTTCCTCGCCGGCCACGCCGGTCAGGATCCTTTCGCCGAACCCGTCGCTCAGTTCATAGCGGCCGTAGTCGAGCACGCGCAGCGTCAGTTGCGCGCCTTCGAGCGATTTGGGCACCGTGATCGAATCGACCGCGAATTCCTCGCCGCCCCACGCATACGAACGCATGCCGAACGCCGCGCCGAGGGGATGGCCCGGACGCGCGAAGAAGGCCGAGATCTTGCCGAGCACCGGCATGGTCTTCGGCACCACGCTGAAGTTCAGCTTGAACTGCTCGACCACCGGTTCGACCACCGCACGGCTCTTGATGATTTCGATTTCCGCCTCGGTGTGCATCGCGCCGATCGACGGCATCAGCGCAAGCGCGGTCTGACTCGGCGTGGCGTTGGCGTTCTGCGCTTCGACCTGAAGCAGCGCGTCGGCGGAATAGATCGGCGTCGCGATCTTCGTATAGATCACCGCGGCCAGGATCACGCAGCCGGCAATGCCGATCACCCACCAGATCTGATCCGCGATGATGCGCAACAAGTCACGTATCACTGCGTCCTCGTCGCTGCCCGGCGCCGGTCCGTGATCCAGCATGTCGTATGTACTCATAGGGATGCTCCGTCGTGATCGCGTTACTTGGACAGCTGCCAGGTGTAGAACAAGGTCTGCAGGGTCGGCGTGATCTGTTCGAGCGCGCGGTTGAAGCGGGCGGCGCTCGAGACCTGCACGTACACCACATCCTTCGGTTGCAGTTCGAACTTGGTCATCAGCATCAGCGCGTCGACCTGCGTCATGTCGAGCTGATAGACGTCGGGCGTGAGCGTCTTGTCGGCGCCGCGCACCACGTAGACGAAACGCGGGTCGCCGGTTTTGACGTCGAGGCTGCCGGCGCCGGTCAGCGCATCGGCCAGCGTCAGACGGCCGCGGTTCATCGGCAGCGAGGTCGGCTTGTTGACTTCGCCGAGCACGAACACGCGGCTGTTCGCGCGATCCGGCACGTCGATGATGTCGCCGTCGCTCAGCAACACGTTCTGTTGCGGATCGCCGGTTTCGAGCAACGCGGCGACGTCGACCGTGTAGCGCTTGCCGTCGCGCGTCACGCCGACGTTCTGCAGATCCGCATCGGGCAGCGCGCCGCCCGCGCGATTGATCGCGTCGAGCACGGTCAGCGGCGTGTCGGTGATCGCTTCCGAAGCGGGCGTGCGCAGGTTGCCGGTCACCTGCACCGACTGGCTGTTGAAGCCCGACACGCGCACGTCGAGTTGCGGATTGCGAATCGTTTTCGCGAGACCTTTGGTCAGCGCCGCCTGGACCTGCTGCGCGGTCATGCCGAGCACCTTGATGCGGCCCACGCGCGGGAAAAAGATCGTGCCGTCGTTGGCGACGCGCACGGTCAGGCCGCCTTCGCCGCCGCCGGTGAGCGCCGGAGCGATCGGCGTCGCGCCCTGCGTCTGCGTGGGTCCAGGCGACGGCGCCGTGCCGCCGCTGCCGGCCGGCAGCGGCGGCACGCCCGCGCCCGCGACAGCGCCGCCCGTCAGTTCGGGGTGGTCCCAGACGATGATGGTCAGCTGATCGCTGATCCCGAGGTGGTAGTTATACAAACCGCGCGTTTGCGAGGTGAGGCATTGCAGCGGACAGACCGCCGGTACGGCGGCCGCACGCTGCTGGCGGAAATAGCCCACGTCGATCGCGCGAACCGGAAACTTCTCCGCGGTCTGTTGCGGCGGAGGCGGCGGCTCGAGCCGTTTGGTGTCCAGATAAGGTCCGGGCGCCAATGAACAGGCGCATAGCGATGCGGCCGCGACCCCCGCGGCTATCGTTTTGATATTCATGTAGTGGTCCCTCGCGTGAAGCGATGCGCTGATCGGTCAGCGTGCCGCCTCCTGCCATGCCCCGCGCATTGCGCGTAAACCAACCCGCCATTTGCGAAACGCGAGTGCCACGTCGCCGCTCTCGAATGCCAGCGACAATGCGCGCAGGAACCCCGGGTCCGCGCGATCGCCGATCAGCGTCGAGTAAGCGACGAACGCCCATCGGCCAGCTGGGCTCAGGTATTCGCACATGATGAGTCGGAGATTGAATGACGCGTTATAGAAAGCCGCGTCGCTGAATGTGTAACGCTGGTCTTCGTCGCTGCGCTGGGCCGGGAAATGCTCCACCAGCAGCGTGGGGTCGTAGATCAGGGGCCAGCCGCGCCGTTGCACGTCGAGGCTGAAGGCCATTTCGCAATGCACCTGCGCGCCGGTGCCGCGCAAACGCGGGTCGAAGCGCAGCGAGCCGATCGCTGCGCGGCGAAACGCCATGTTCACGCCCTTGAGCACCTGCACTTCGCGGGCCGCGCCATGGCCGATATGGTGATTGCCGATCGCGCGGCCATACCAGCGCACCAGTCCCACGCGCGGCTTGCGCCCCTGCAGAATGCCGTTGCGTTCGTGCACGATGTCGCGTCCGCCCACGCCCCCGAGCGCGGCGTCGTTTTCGAAGGCGGCGGCGATGCGCTCGATCCAGTCGGGATGCGGCGCGGCGTCGTCGTCCGTGAAGCAGAGCACGTCGCCGCTGGCGCTTTCCAGCCCCAGGTTGTAGGCGGCCACCACGCCGGGCGTGCGCACCAGTAGGATCCGCAGACGCGCGTCGGGCCGACTCGCTGCGCGCTTGCGCAGCCACTCGAGCGTCGCGCGGTCGTCGTGACGCGCGATCACGAGCACCTCGTCGGCGCGGCGCCGCTGCGCATCGAGTGCCGCGAGGCAGCGCGCCAGATCGAAGGGGCGCCGGTAGGTCGGCACGATCACGGAGACTTTCACGAGCGGTTCCCGAGGTGGTGTGTTCAAAATGCGTTCCGGTTGATAAAGCCTTTGAAGACCGTGATGAACACGATCTTCATGTCGAACCAGAACGACCAGTTGTGGATGTAGAAAAGATCGAACTTGACGCGCGTCTCCATCTTTTCGACCTTGGTGGTGGCGCCGCGATAGCCGTTCACCTGGGCCCAGCCGGTGATGCCCGGCTTGATCCGGTAGCGGTGCATGTAGCCGTACACCTGATCCTTGTAGAGGTCGTCGTGTTCGAGCGCATGCGGACGCGGGCCGACCACTGACATCTGGCCGAGCAGCACATTGAGGAATTGCGGCAGTTCGTCGAGGCTCGTGCGGCGCAGGAAGCCGCCGAGCTTCGTGATGCGCGCGTCGTTGCGCGCGGCCTGCGTGAGCTGTCCATGCGCTTCGCGATGCACGGTCATCGAACGGAACTTGTAGATCGCGAACGGTTGGCCGTCGACGCCTTTGCGGGTTTGCCGGAAGAACACCGGTCCCGGCGAGGTCAGCTTGATCGCCACGGCGAGCACGATGAAGAGCGGAGCCAACCCCAGCAGGGCGAACGCTGCGAACAGCCGGTCGAAGATCAGCTTGGGCCACATCTGCGGCGGCGAGAGCGGCGTGGCGCTCAGATTCAGCGTCGGTAAACCGACGACATCGACCAGCGCGTGGTTGAAAAGCGAGAGGCTGCGCACGTCGGGAATGAAGCGCAGATTCACGAAGTCATGCCGGAATGTTCGCGTGAAGCGATAGATCGTATGTTCTTCCGACAGCGGCAATGCCAGCCACACTTCGTTGACGTGTTCTTCGCGCACCTTGGCGGCGAACGCCTTCAGATCGGTCAGCACCGGCAGGCGGTTCAGGCGCACGCCGAAGGCGCCGGGTCCTGCGGCGCCCGTGTCGCCCGTGTCGCTCATGTCGCTCGTGTCGAACACGCAGACCGGTTTGAAACCGGCTTGCGGTGCGTGTTCGAGATGCGCGAGCAACGTGCGCGAAAAGCCCGGCGCACCGACGATCGCGACTGTGCGGAAATTCAGGCCGTGCCGCCGCACGCTGCGCAGCGCAACGTGCGCGAGGCATTTCGTGACGATGATCAGCGCGCCGGAAATCAGCGTCGAGTAGCCGAACCACAGTCGCGACAGCGCGTCCATGCGATGCAGGGTGAACGCCAGCACGACGCCGGTGGCGACCACGACCAGCCACGCCGCGGCCACTCGCGCGAGCATGGCCGGCAGCGCTTTGCCGCGCCACGTTTCATAGACGCCGAAGCTGGGAAACAGCAGCAGCGCGAGCACGCAGTTGAAGGCGATCAGGAGACGTTCGGTGTCCGTCAACGCAAGCGGCGTCGAAAAGCGCATCCAGTGGGCGAGCAGGCCGCCCGCAATCACGAAGAGTGCGTCGAGACATCGAACAGTATTCCTGAGCATAGGGGGCCACCGGGTAATCTGACAGGGACGGCGCTTACTCGACGGTTTCAGCCTGGCGCAGACGCGGCAGAAGGCGGTCGAACTCGCGCTTGACGAGGCCGTAGCATTCGCAGGCGCGCGCTTCGAGACCCTTGCGATCGAGCACCTTGATATGGCCGCGGCTGTGATGGATCAGGCCCTCGTCGTGCAGCTTGCCGGCCGCTTCGGTGATGCCTTCGCGGCGCACGCCGAGCATGTCGGCGATCAGTTGCTGGGTGACGATCAGATCGTTCGACGCGACTCTGTCCACTTCGATCAGCAGCCACCGGCACAGCTGCTTGCTCAGCGCGTGGTGGCGATTGCAGGCAGCCGTTTGCGCGACCTGCGTGAGCAGGGCGTGCATGTACAGCAGCATCAGGCGGCGCAGGAAGTCGGAGCGGGCAAATTGCTGCTTGAGCGCCTGTGCGCTCATCCGGTAGGCGAAACCGGCGCATTGCACCTGCACCCGGTTCGGCATGGTTTCGCCGCCCGTGAGCACCGGCACGCCGGTCATGCCTTCGCGGCCGACCGCGGCGATTTCGACCGAGCTGCCGTCTTCCATCGTCGAGAGCATCGAGATGATGGCGGTCGTCGGGAAGTAGACGTGATGGATGCGCTGGCCGGAGTCGCACAGCAACTGCTCGGTGCGCAGATGAACCAGTTCGAGGTGGGGAGCAAGCGCTTGCCATTCGTGGGACGGCAATGCGCCGAGCAAATGGTTGCCGTGCAGGTCTGATTGAAGTGTCAACATGATCGGTCCTCGCTGAAGCCACGCCCTCGCGACTTCTTGTTTTTTGATCCGATGCCTGCGTCCATTGAGACAACCGGCTGCCTGGCAAGCAGCGAAGGATGAGCAGGAACGGCCCCGTATGGCCTTGCGCGCCAACGCTGTTGTTGTAGATGTCGTGCGCGGCGGCGCGGTGTTGCGTTAGCTCTTTAGCGAGGAGCGTGCCAGCCCTGGGGAAAACGAGGACTGATGCGGCGCAGCGAAGCCGACCCTGACGGGGCGCGACGCGAAATGTGGCTTTTTGTTTCAAATCTGTACAGCGCGCCGGCCCCGGACCATGCCGCCGCTCAAGCTTTTTATTCGACGCAAGTCCTTGATCGGATTGGAATAGCAGCCGCGGTGAGCGACTCTGCGCAAGGCGCCGCGGTGATCAAACAGCCTTTGCAGGCGTGTTTCGGGGAGGCGTCCGGGATGTGTTGAATTTGATTCAGATGTGTTCCATACATTGCGTACCGTGTCGTGCGGATCGCCTTCCCGGCGGCGGGAAAGTTGCTGAATAACCGACAGTGGCGCGCGAAAACAAACAGGCGAATGCACGTCGAATGCACGTAGTACAAGGCTCTACGCGCATTGCGAACGGGAGTCTAGATCGTGGACGACAGTCAACCGTAAAACGTGGCGGAAATCGCATTGATCGCGCGCACCTCGCCGGCGGGTATCGCGCATGTTGCGTTAGCGTTAAGCGCCTGGTTCAGTGCCGGGTTAGATGCGCGCGCAACGAGTTGGGCCGAGGGGATGAGCGGCACGGCAACCGGACGGTTCGGCGGCAGATGGAACCAGTCGTGCGCGGCCCGGTAGTGCGCGTCGATGATATGAACGAAGCGCGCGAAGCGCTTCGTTTCGACGACGAGTTGCCAGCCGTCGCCGGCGCGCTCGACGCTCGCCGTCAAACCAGGATCGTGCGCTTCGCTCACGCGCCGCTGCGGCAGATGAAACGCTTCCGCGACGATCCGGCCGCTTGCCGGATCGCGCAGCGTCGCAATCGTGACGTCATGCGCGCGCGGGCCGAAGCGGTACGCGTGCGTGAAATCGAAGAACTGGCCGAGGCACTCGGCCGCGCCGATGCGCTGCGCGCTGCGCGGCGCCAGTGCGACCGCACGGCTCGCGGACGCCACCTTGATGCAACCGTCGCGCAGGCACACCAGCTCCAGTTGCGCTTCCAGAGGCTGCGCCCGCTCGTTCAGCAGATGAATGTCGAGGCCGTTGAGGCCTTCGTCGGTCATGACCAGCTGCACGGGCTGGAGCGTCTGCGCGAGCCCGTGCCAGGCGCTTTTGGGCCGTCCTGTGGCGTCGATCAAGCCCCAGCCCGCGCCCGGCCGCAGATCCTGAAATTGCCAGACCAGGGCGCCGCCGCATGGCGAGCCGGCGCTGCGCCACTCGGCGAACACGTCGCTCATCAGCTCGGCGACCACCGCGCGCGACAGGTCGAGATAGCGTTGCGGGTCCTCGTACCGTAGCCGCGCCGGTTCGACGCCGTACAGCGTCTGAAGATAGTGATCGCGCACGTCGTCGAAATCCCAGCCGGCGCCGGGGTCGCGCGGCACAGCCGCCTTCCAGCGCGGATCGTGCGCGTGCAGCATGCCGGGCGCGTCGTGCAAGGTGGCGTCGTCGGGCACGTTGGCGAACGCGAGGCACTCCGCGGCGAAGCGCACCTGCGCGCGGCGCACGTCGCCGAGCGGACGCTGATAGGCGCCGACGCCGTAGTAATGAGTGATGCCGGCATTGGTTGAAAACGGCAAGGCGCCGCCCGAGGGCGAGTTGCTGACGTACGGCACGTCCGGCCGTTCGCGTGCCGCGAGCGCCGGCAACTGGCGGGTGAATAACGCTTGCGTGCACATCGCAGCGGGCAGGCCCAGCATGGCCGCCTGCTGGTCGGCTTCGCTGCCGCCGCACAGCACCGCGAGCGACGCGAAACGCCGCGTGCGAACCAGGAACTGGCAGGCCTCGCGATCGACCGACGCGCTGAAGGCGGCATCGGTCGGGTAGTCGAAATTCGCCAGCGCGAAGTCCTGCCAGACGAGGATGCCGTACTCGTCGGCGAGCGCGTAGAACGCATCCGACTCGTACACCATGGTGCCGCCGACGCGCAGCATGTTCATGCCCGCCTCGCGCGCGAGTGCAAAAGCGTGGCGCAATTGCTCGTCGGAGCCGGTCAGTGTGACGAGGTCCGCGCTGGTCCAGCAGGCGCCGCGGCAGAACACCGGCACACCGTTGACGCGCAGCGTGAAACCCGCGCCGTCCGCGCCGTGGTCCACGTCGAGGCTGCGAAAGCCGACCGGTCCCAGCGCATGACGGGTTGCCTGTCCGTCATCGAACTGCAACGTCAGAGGATAGAGAACCGGTTCGCCATGCGTATGCGGCCACCAGCGTTCGGCTTGCGGCACGCGCACACTGCCTGTCAGTGTGCAGGCATCGCGCCATTGCAAAGACGAAACAAACCCGCCGCAATGCAACGAGGCGCCGTGTGCCGCGCCGTCATGCGGATGAACGAAACGCAGTGTGAGCGAGACGATACCGTCGTCGCCGTCGAGACGGCTCACGATATCGACGGTGTCGAATGCGTCGGGTGCGTCGCCGAGCAGTTCGACCGGCCGCCACGGGCCGACCGCCTGCACCGGCGGACACCAGCCGGGCATATGGCCGAGCAGGGTGGTGCGCAGGTTGCGCAAGCCCGGCGGCGATACGAGACGCGGCCGCCAGCGGGCACGCGTGCGTTTCGCGGTGAGCGCGGGCGTGAGCGAGCGGAAGCACAGCGCGAGTGTCGCGCTGCCGTGCAGCTCGATGTCGAGATCGTGCGCGACGAACATCGAATCGGACTCGAGCCGTTTCGTGCCGTCGAGCCAGACTTCGGCGAGCGTGGCGAGTCCATGCAGGCGCAAGCGGCGTTTGCCCGTGCCGGTCAGCGTCAGCCGGTACCAGTGATCGTCGAAAGCGAGCGGCGGCGGATGGGCGGCGTCGAAGACGCCGGCCGCGCGGCGGGCGCTCGCCACTGTGCCGGGCACCAGCGCGTCGAGCCAGCCGTCCGTGGGTAAGTCGGCGGGCGACGCGCACGCGCCGGCCGGCGTGCTGACGCACTGCCAGCCCGCGTCGAGCCGCTGTGGCCAGAGAGCCTGTGCCAGGATTCCGGCAGCGGCCTCGACGGCAGCGGCCCCGACGGCAGCGGCCCCGACGGCAGCGGCCTCGATGGCAACGGCCTCGACAGCAGCAGCCTCGCCAGCAGCAGTCTCGACAACGGCACCACCCGCCCCGGCGACTGCACGCGGCGCGGCTTCAGGCACTGCGTCGGTCCTCAGTGCATCCACGGTGAGTCCCTGCGGCGAAGGCGAGTGCGCGTCACGACACCAGGGCGGCGAGCGGCGGCAGCGTCTTTTCGTAAGCACTTTCCAGCGTGTCGAAGCAGTCTTCGCACAAATCGCGGCGAGCGCGTGCGATCGCCCGCACGAGCCGGAACTGCATCACCATCGACTCCGACGCGATGCGCTGCGCCGCCGCCGGAATCGAGGCCGGAATCTCGAAGCCTTGTGCGGTGAGCCACAGCAGATACTTCGAAAGGAACTCGAAGTTCGCGCCGAGCTGCCGCATCAGATTGAACGAATAGGGGTGAAAGAACGCCTCGCCGCGTTCGAGCAGCGTGTCGAGATGCGCGGGAAACGCGGCGCGCCACTGCGAGATCGGATTGCCCAACGGCCGCCGGCCCAGATGCGCGCACAGCAAGTCGGCCGACGCATCGGCGAGCGCGGTGCCTTCCAGCGCGGGGCGCGCCTGCTTGGCGAATTCGACATACGGAAACAGCAGATCGGGCTGCTGCGCGAACTGCGGCAGCTTGCGGAACACGCCGTCGTAGTCTTCGCCGTCGAGCCGGTGATAGCCGGTGTTGTGGAAATAACCGAGACGGCGCGCGGCCGGATCGATGAAATCGATGCCCACAGTGGTCTTCGGATGCTCACGTCGATACGATGTGGCACGCGTATTCGGCAGGTAGTAGCCGTCCACTTCCACCAGCACCGTATGGCCGCGCAAGGTCTGCGCGAGCACGCGGGCCTCGAGCGAGTCGTAGATCGCCAGTTCCTGCACCTGGGTGCCGTACAGCCGCTCGAGGTCCTCGAGCGGGAATTTGAAGAACGTGAACTGGTCGCCTTCGAAATCCTGCGTGACCGTGAAGCCGAACGCCGCGCGCGGTTCGAGTCCGAAGCCGTGCAACAGCTCGATCCACAGATCGACGTAGCAGTTGGTCTCCTGCCACACCCGCTCGCCCTGATGCAGCGCGTGCGGCGCATGCTGGCGCAGCGCCGCCGCGGCCGGGGCGGTGCTGCCCTGAGTCCGCGGCTCGCGCGGTACGAGCGGCGCATAGGTGGACGGCAAGGTGGACGGCACGCCCTTCAGCGGCGCAGAGGGGGACGGCCTCATGCACCGTCTCCTGCAAGCTGGGCGCGCGTGGCGGCCTGAGCGGCTTGCATGCCGTGCGCGACGCGCGCCTGGGTGTCGCCCCACAGCAGCGCACGCACCTCGTCCGGCCACGCGTTCACGTCGAGGCCATGATGGCGGAATAACGCTAGCGTGATGCGTTCCATGCCGAAGCCGACGCAACCCGTGTGCGCGAGTGCGCCGTCCGCGCATTCGATCTTCCAGATCGCGCCGAAGTGGTCCATGTGATAGTTGAACGACAGACAGGCGGTCTTGCTGTCGGCGTTCGCGAGCGGAATCAGCAGTTCGAATTTGAGCGCCAGGGCCCGCTGGCTATCGGCGATGATCTTGCCGCCGCGGCCGAAGAACGGGTCGTTGGCCAGGTCCACCTCGACCGGCAATTGCAGCAGGGTAACCAGCAGCGAGCCGCGTTCGACCCACATCTGCCGGAACGCCGTCACCTGCTCCGCGCTGCCGAGGCGCACGTATTCGCGCTGCCGGAACATCTGCATGCGGCCCGGATCGAGCGAGGGTTCGTGGCGGAAGCAATACGACAGCACGTCGATGGTGCGGCCGTCGGCCGGCAGTGGACCGCGCCGCGCGATCACCGGATAGACCGGATAGCAGGCGGCCGGCGTCAGCACGACGCGGGTCGGTTTCTGCTGGGCCATCCATGCTTCGCCGCGCTCGTCGCCGCGTTCGGCCATGGCGTCGTCGAGCGCGCTCAACAGGCGTCGATGACCCATCTCGTTGCCGCAGAACGAGTGGATCGTGCCGGCGAGATTCGGGAAGCTCTTCAGGTATTCGCTGTCTTCGAAGTCGGTGCGGCGCATCGCCGGCGGAAAGCGCAGCACTTCCGGCTGCTGGTCCGCGCCCAGATGCGTGATCGCGACGTTCAGGCGGTCCACCACGTCTTCGAATACCTGGCTGCGGCCGTACAGGCCGTTCTCGCCGGTGTCGATGAGGAGTCCTGCGGCCAGCAGTTCGTCGCGAAAGCTCGGCGCCGCGGCGGTGTCAGGCAGCGCTGCGGCAAGTGCGGCGGTATCGGTCATCGTGTTCATGTCAGGCTCTCCCCGGGGCGGCAGGACGCTGTGCGAGCAACAGGCTGGCGGTGTTCTGCGCGATGCGGTCGTTGTTGATCATCAGCGGCGCGGAGTACAGGTCGCGCAGATGGCGTCCCACGCTGTACTCCGTGCCGTTCTTGTAGCCGGCCATGCCGCAGATCATCAGCACTTCCTGCACGACCTGCAGTGCGGTGCTCGAGATGCTGGTCTTCAGGGTGTTCATGTCGGAGGCGAAGCCGAGCATCGCCGCGAGCGGCGCGTCGGCCTGGCTGGCGCCGTGTTTGGCGTGGTGCGCGGCGCGCGCCGCTTCGAGCGCCACCGACAGACGCGCCTGCATCATCTGCAACAGACCGACTGCTTCGGCGAGACGCAAGCCGGCCGGCGGAATCGAACCGGGCTTCGAGCGCGCCTGGGCGCGGAAGAACGCTTTCGCGCGATTCACCGCATCGCTTGCCACGCCGGTCCATACCGAGGCCCACAGCGTATGTGAGACCGGCAGCATGGTCTGATCCGCGATATCGGCGAAGGGCGTGGGCAGGATCTGGTCGGCGAGACCCGTGGCGACGAGCCGGAAGCCCTCGCTACAAGTGCCGCGCATGCCGAGCGCATCCCAGCCGCCGCGCTTTTCCAGCTGCGTTTGTTCGCGTAATGCGACGATCAGCACCTGATCGGCCGCGGCCGATTCGGCGGTGCGTCGCGCAGTGACCAGAATGCCGTCGGCGTGCGCGCCGTACGAGATCGTCGGCGCGAGTTTTTCGATGCGAAAGCGCTTATTGGTGGACTCGTTGGCGGGCTCGCCGTTGAACTGGTTGGCGGGCTCGTCGTCGAACTCGACCGCACAGGCGCTGGTGCGCATATTGCCGCCGATGGTTTCTTCGGAGGTCGCCGAAGCCAGCAGCCATTGCTGTTGAACTAGTTGCGCGAGCAACTGCCGATGCCATGCCGATTCGCTGCCGTGCGCCTCGATGCAGGCCACCTGGATCTGGTGCATCGCGTACACCATCGCAGTGGAGGCGCAGCCCTGCGCGAGCGTCTCGCAGATCGCGCCGACCTCCGCGAGCGACAAACCGGCGCCGCCGAAGCTGGCCGGCACCAGCGCGGAGAGCAAACGTTCGCGTCGCAGCGCGTCGAAGGCCTCGCTGGGAAAACGCGCTTCGCGATCTACCGCGTCGGCGAACTGCGCGGCCACCGCTGCGCAGCGCTGCGCGGCGGCACGCCAGCCGGGTTCGGTTTGCACCGCGCTCAGCACGGCCGGTGCGGTGTCGGCTTCCCCCGGCAGCGCCGAGGCGGCGTCCAGCAGCGGGGCGTTCATGCTGCCGCCTTCGCCCGCTGCAGTTCGGCGACCGCGGCGGCCATCGAATCGATGCTGGAGAAGAGCCGGCGCGTCAACATGCGGTCCGGGATTTCAATGCCGAATTCGTCTTCGATGGCCAGCATCAGATGCACCGTCGCGAGCGAGGACAGGCCCGCGGCATAGAGATCGGCGTCGTCCGCCAGCGTCTGCGGCGCAACGTCGAGACGTGCCGATTCGGAAAGGATGCGTCGCAATGCGTCTTTCATGGTGAGGTGCCCCGTGGTTGGCCAGCTGTCTCTCGAAGTGTCGCTTGACTGATAAAACGACCGGACTCCGTCGTTTTTACGGTGTGGGTTCAGCGTGTGTCGCTGCACGTGTACGGCGCCGGAAGGCTGCATCGAAGACTAGCGGTGCGGCTTTGGTCGGACGTCACATATTTAAGGATTGTGAAACCCCAGCGTCAGTGCGATGCCGCACGGAACCACGCGTATTGCACACGTACCGTGTTGCCTTAACAACGAGCGGCGTGTCGCGCCGGCTCATCAGGGCGAGCTCACGAAGCCTGCTTCACCGAACTTGGAAACCGCTGGGGAACGTGATGAACTGGAAAACGCTGGAGTTCGAGCAGCTGTCGGCGCGCGAGTTGTATCTGATCTTGCGGGCGCGTAGCGCGGTGTTCGTGGTCGAACAATCCCATGTGTGTCTCGACGCCGATGGCCGCGACGAGACTTCGTTGCACGTGTTCGCGGTCGACGACATGGCGCGGCCGATGCCGATCCTCGCGTATGCGCGTCTGCAACCCGGCGACGCGGAAGATCCCGAGATCACCATCGACAAGGTGCTGACGAGCCCATTGCGGCGCGGCGACGGCACCGCCGAACTGCTGATCGAGCGGGTGCTGCAGGCGATCGCCGGGCGTTGGCCGGGACGCGCCGCGCGCGTGAGCGCGCCGGCGGGCTTGCGCGACTTCTACGAGCAATTCGGTTTTCGCAAGACGGAGGGGCCGTATCTCGAGTATGGCGTGCCGTTCATCGGGCTCACGCGCCAGGTACGCGGCAGCCAGCCGCTGTTCGGCCTACGCCGTCGCGAACGCAACGGCGTGTCGGTCGTCAACACGTACGAGTTGTTGTGATGGCGCGGATGCTTGTCACACCGTCCAGCGCACAGGCGGCGCTGCGGCCGCGGCGGTCTGCGCCGCTGTCTCCGCATGAAGCGCCGCGTGCGCAGACCGGCGCCGCTGCGTCGTCAGGCAGCGCGGCCGCGGCGGTGCCGCTCCCACGGAGTGCGGGCATGCGTCATCCGACTCGCCTGCCGTTCGCGCTCTTCGCGATCACGCTTGTGCTGATCGTCCTGCGTCAGGGCAAGCTGGTGGAGATGTTCTTTCCTCTCGGCGCGTTCGGCATTGCGTTGCTGCTGTATCGCCGCTCGCCCGCGCATTATCTCGGCTTCGTGTGCTGGCTGTTTTTTCTGTCGCCGGAAGTGCGCCGTCTCGCGGACTTCGCCAATGCTTCGTTCAACCAGCAAAGTCCGGTGATGATCGCGCCGTTGCTGGCGGTCTCGCTCAGCGGCTTCACGCTGATCAGGAACTTCCGCATTCTCGGCGAGCGCCGCGCCGCGCCGCTGGTGATGATCATGCTGGCGCTGTTCTACTCGTTCGTGGTCGGCATGGCGGCGGTCGGGCCGGCCGCCGCGCTGTATACGCTGGTCAACTGGATGTTCCCCGTGCTGGTCGCGTTCCACCTCGTCGCGACCTGGCGGGACTATCCGGTCTATCACCGCGTGCTGCTCAAGACCTTCGTCTACGCAGGCTTCGTGATGGGCCTGTACGGCGTGATCGAGTTCGTCTCGCCGCCGCCGTGGGACGCGTTCTGGCTGCTGGCATCGCGGATGACCTCGGAGGGCACGGCCGTGCCGTTCGGCATGCGCATCGGCAGCACGATGAATTCGTCGGGTCCGTTCGCCATGACCATCATGTCGATCATGCTGCTGTCGCTCGGCGCACGCGGCAAGATGCGCATTGCAATGGGCATCGTCGGCGTTCCCGCGCTGATGTTCACCGCGGTGCGCGGCGCGTGGGGCGGCCTCGTGATCGGCCTGATCTATCCGCTCGCGATGCTCGACGGCAAAGGACGCCTGCGGCTGATCGGCGGGCTGCTGGGTCTCGCGATGCTGGGCGCGCCGGCGCTGATGATCGACGAAGTGTCCGAGCCGCTCATGAAGCGCTTCGACACGATCCAGAACATCAGCGAAGACAACAGCTATCAGGTGCGCGCCGAGTTCTACAAGCAGTTCTTCGCGGTCGCGCTGAGCGACATCGCGGGGCAGGGGCTCGGCACCACGGGCCTTGGCACTAAACTCTCCGCCGACGATACACAGCAGTTGAGCGTCGTGTTCGACAGCGGCGTGATGGAAGTGCCGTACGTGATGGGCTGGCCGGGCACGCTGCTGTACGTGGGCGGAATCCTGCTGCTGATGTGGCGCGCGTTCGTCGCGAGCCGTTTGCGCTCGAAAGACCGGCTGGCGATTTCCGGCGTCGGCGTGTCGCTCGCGATCTTCGCGATGATGGTGTTCGTCAATACCTTGACCGGGCTGCCTGGCTTGTTCTTTTTCATCGGCGTGACCATGCCGGTGATCAGCTTGCGGCATGCGCGCCATCTGCATGGACCGGCATCTGCTGCCTCGGCTGCCTCGGCTGCGTCCGTTGCGTCTGTTGTGCCGGGCGCGGCGCCGCAAGCCCGAGGGAGCCGGGTATGACGCATCAAGCTATGCGTATTTTGATCGTCACGCATGTGGTCGCCAGAGGCGATGGGCAAGGGCGCGTCAACTACGAAATCGCCCGCGCCGCGCTCGAAGCCGGACATGAGGTCACGCTGCTGGCGTCGCAGGCCGCGCCGGAAATCAGCGGGCAGCTGCGCGCGCGGTTCGTGAAGATCGCCGCAAGCCGGCTGCCGTCGCGGCTCCTGCAATACCAGATGTTTGCGTGGCGTACCGCGCTGTGGATTCGCGCCCATCGTCACGAGTTCGACGTGATTCACGTGAACGGTTTCATCACGTGGGCGCACGCCGATGTCAACGCGGTGCATTTCGTTCACGACGGCTGGTATCGCTGCGGCTTCTATCCATTTCGTTTGAGGGACGGCGCGTATGCCGCCTATCAGGTGATCTTCACGCGCGTGAACGCGTGGTGCGAGCGCTTCGCGTTGCGCCGTGCGCGGGTGGTCGTGCCGGTGTCGGCGAAAGTGGGCGCGGAAGTGTGCGCGCTCGGCATCGACGCGGCGCGCCTCTGCGTGATCCACAACGGCGTCGATACCGAAGAGTTCATGCCGGGCGCCGCGCAGCGCGCGCGCTTCGGTCTGCCGGAAGGGCCGTTCATGCTGCTGTTCGCCGGCGACCTGCGGTTGCCGCGCAAGAATCTCGATACCGTGCTGCGCGTCCTGGCGGCGACCCCCGGCGTTCACCTCGCGGTGGCCGGCGGCTTGCACAACAGTCCGTATCCGGCGCTGGCCGAGTCGCTCGGCTTGAGCGAGCGGGTGCATTTCATCGGCTTCGTCAAGGAGATGCCGGAGTTGATGCGCTCGGTGGATGGGTTCGTGTTTCCGTCGCGCTACGAGGCGATGAGTCTGGTGCTGCTCGAAGCGCTGGGCTCAGGCTTGCCGGTGGTCACGGTGCGCACGGCGGGCGGCGCGGAAGTGATCGGCGCAGGCTACGGCACCGTGCTCGACAGCCCGGAAGACGAAGCGGGACTGGCGGCGGCGATCGCGCGGCTGGCGCGGGACCCGGAGTACGCCCAACGGATGCAAAAAGCGGCGCGCGTCCTTGCGCAAACACTGACCTGGCAGATCATGGCGAATCGCTATCTGGCGCTCTACGAACGGATTGCCGCGGAGCGTGCCGCTGCGCCGGGCGTAACCGGCTTGACGGGGCAGGCCGTTTCGATGCACGCGGCGCTCGATGTCGACGCGGCCACAACGGCCACAACGGGCACTACGGCTACTACGGCCACCATGACCGCCGCCGCGACCGCGGCCGTCACGGCGGCGAAATCATGAGCGCGCCGATCGATTCGCTGCAAATCGGCATGCACTGGTTCGGCGAGCGGCCAGGCGGGCTCGACCGCATGTTCAAGGCCTTGATCGAGTCGTTGCCCGCGCAGGGCGTGAGCGTGCGCGGCCTGGTGGCGGGAAGCCCGGGCGTGCTGGCGGCGTCCGGCGGTGCGGTGCAGTCGTTCGCCGATCCGCAGGCGGGCATCGGCACGCGGCTGTGGGGCGCCCGCTCACGGTCGCGGCAGCTCGGGCGTCTGCGCAAGCCCGATGTGGTCGCCTCGCACTTTGCGCTCTATGCCGCGCCGACCCTCGGCGTGTTCGGCAGCGTGCCGCGGGTCGTGCATTTTCATGGGCCATGGGCCGACGAATCCGGCGTGGAAGGGCGTGCCGGCTTGAGCGGCGCGCTGCGCTATTCGCTCGAACGCATGGTGTATCGCGGCGGCGCGCGTCATATCGTGCTGTCGCATGCGTTCGGCGACATTCTGCGTACCCGCTACCGTGTGCCGGAAGAGCGGATTCGCGTGGTGCCGGGCTGCGTCGACGTGGCACGTTTCGCGACGCGCACGAGCAAGCGCCAGGCTCGCAAGCGGCTCGGCTTGCCGCTGGACCGGCCGGTGCTGTTCTGCGTGCGGCGGCTGGTGGCGCGCATGGGCCTCGACGATCTGGTCGACGCGATGTTCGTCGTCAAGCAGGCGGTGCCCGACGTGCTGCTGGTGATCGCCGGCAAAGGACCCATGGAGGAACCGCTGCGCGGGCGCATCATGGCGCGCGGCCTCGAGCAGCAAGTCCGCCTTGCCGGTTTCGTCCCGGACGACGCCTTGCCGCTCTGGTATCGCGCGGCCGACGTGACGGTGGTGCCCACCGTCGCGCTGGAAGGTTTCGGCCTGACGACCATCGAGTCGCTCGCGGCCGGCACGCCTGTGCTGGTGACGCCGGTCGGCGGTTTGCCGGAAGCGGTGGCGCCGCTCTCGCCCGACCTGGTGCTGCCCTCGGGCGGCTATCACGCGATCGGCTGCGGCGTGGCGGAGGCATTGCTCGGCGTGCGCGCGATGCCGGACGCGGGCGCGTGCCGGGACTATGCGCGCAAGCACTTCGATCATCCGGTGGTGGCCGCGCAGGTGGCCGAGGTCTATCGCGACGCGATAGACGCCGACTGACGCGGTGGTTGCGCATGCAACGTTCGAAGCGCCGCTGGTTTGAACGCCTCGTCTGCGCCGCCGCGCTCTCGCTGCCGGTGATCGCGCTATGGAGCGCGTCGGAGCCGGGCGGGCTAGCAGGACATGCCGCGTTATCGCCCGCGACGCTTGCGCCGGCTTCCGGCGCGGCGAGTGCCGTGCGGGTGACGCACGCAGCGAGCGGCGCCGCCATCGACACCTCCGTCGACGCCGCGCTGGACGCGCCCGTCGTACCGATGCTGGCGGCCGCCGCCGAGCCGGACCTCGCGCCTGCGCTGGCGCATCCGCCGCTGTCGTATCGCAGTTCGTGGATCGGCAACACCTACGGTTACGCCGATCGACGCTGGGTGCAGGGCGACGTGCAGGCGATCGCCGTCACGCCGGCCGGCGATGTCTACACCAATGCGCCGTGGGACGAAGGCGGCGGCGAAGTCGGCCATTACCGCGACGGCCAACTGCTGCAGTACGGCAGCGAGACGCACAGCTGGGGCCGCGTCGGCGGCGACGCGGTGGCGGTCAACGACGACTACGTCTTCACCGCGCAGGTGATCAGCAGCATGGGTGACGAGATCGCTGCGCAAAAGAATCTGCCGCGCGCCGGCGAGCTCTGGTACGGCGTGGCGCGCCGCAGCCGCGCCGATCTGCGCAAACCGGCGCCGTTCGCGGGGCAGACCGAGTGGCCCGGCGTCGCGCTGGCCTTTCGCCTGATGTGGAAGTCGAGCGACAAGGAGGAGTACTCGATCCGCGGACTCGCCGCCGACGCCGCCCGTCTCTATGTGTCGAACCAGCGCGATAACCGCGTCGATATCTACGACGCGCGCAGCATGCAGCCGGCCGGCCACTTCGCCGCCGAGCAGCCGGGCAAGCTCGCGCTCGCGCCCGACGGCACGCTGTGGGTGATTGAGCGCAGCCGCACAGACGCCGCACGGCGCGTCGTCCATCATGCGCTGGATGGCGAGCCGCTCGGCGCGTTGAATCTGCCTGTCGGCGCGGTGCCGGTCGATCTCGCGCTCGACGCGAATGGCCGTGTGTATGTCGCCGATAACGGGCCGCGTCAGCAGGTGCTGATTTTTTCGCGAGCGACGGATGCCGCCTCGAGCATCGCGGATAGCGCGGTTGCCGCGCTTAAGCTGGCGCCCGCGAAGCCGACTGAAAAGTCAGCCGCGAAGTCGGCCGCGAAGTCGGCCGAACCAACAGCTTCGAAACCGGCGGCACGCATCGCACCAGCAACTCAACCGGCGCCTGCAAAGCCGGCCGTCAACCAGGACGTCTCCATGCAGCTAACGGCAACCTTGGGCGAAACGGGCGGCATTTATGCCGGGCGTGCCGGCACGCCCGGACCGTTGCGCTTTAACGGGCTGACGGGCGTCGGCGTGGATCGCGCAGGCAATGTTTATGTGGCGATGAACGGTTCCGGGCCGCGCAGTCATCGGCCCGATGCGGTCGGCAACACCGCCGGCGTGCTGCTCGAAAGCTATGCGCCGGACGGCACGCGCCGCTTTAGCTTGCAATCCTTATTGTTCATCGACGGTGCGCAGTTTGTGGAGGGCGATCCGCCTTCGGTGTATAGCGGCGGCAAGCGCTTCACGCTCGATCTGTCGCGCCCGCTCGGCGAGGAATGGCGCTACGCCGGCTTCACCGCCGATCGCTTTCGCTATCCGTACGATCCGTTCTTCAATCTGAACGAGGCGCAGCGCGGCACGCCGATGGTCCGCGATATCGAGGGCAGGCGTCTGCTGTACACGCTCGACATGACGTCGAGCTATTTGCGCATCTATCGTTTCGCGGGTGATCAGGAGACGGCGATTCCGTCGGGCCTGTTCGCGTTGTGGCATATCCCCGGGCCCTGGCCGCCGAACCAGCCGGCGCGCGGCGAATGGATCTGGCGCGATACGGCGGGCAAGGGCCGCTTCGCGCCGCACGACTTCGAGCAGAACACCGCCGACATGCGCGATGAAGGGCCGAAGCTGCGCGGCTGGTGGGTCGATCGGCGCGGCGACATCTGGCAGGGCACCGCGACCGAAGGGATTCGCTGTTTTCCATTGCAAGGCTTCGACCGCACCGGCAATCCGGTTTATCACTACGCGTCGCTGCGCACCTACGACACGCCGTCACGGTTGAACCATCTCGCGCGGCTCGTCTACGACGACGCGACGGACACCCTGTACCTGTCCGGCTCGACGCGCCAGCGGCCGTTCAACGAAGCGAACTGGAACGGTGCGGGTTCGCTGCTGGCCCGCTACGACCACTGGAAAAGCGGCAAGCCGGTGCTGCGCTATGCGATCGAGTGGCCCGATCGCGGGCCGGAGAATCCGCTGTTCATGACCGGCTTCGCGGTGGGCGGCGACTATCTGTTCGCGGTCGAAAGCCGCAGCGCCGTGGTGAGCGTCTACGAGCGCGACACCGGCCGCGAGGTCGGTCATCTGGCGCCCGGTCCCGAGGTCGGCTCGACGAGCGGCATGATGGACGAGGCGATGCCGATCAGCGCGCATCGGCTCGCGTCCGGCGAGTACCTCGTGTTCGTGGAAGAAGACCTGCACGGCAAAACGATCATGTATCGCTTCACGCCACCGGCGCGGCCGGCGGCGCAAACCTCCCTTGAATCTCACTGAGCTGCGCGAATGAATCTCATGACGACACCCGGTGCGCTCTTCACACGACACACCACGCAAGACGCCACGCAAGACGCCCATCGCAGCGCCGCGCGCTTCGCGGTGTGCGTGACGACGATGAACCGCACCGGCACGCTGGCCGCCTGTCTCGACAGCCTGAGTCGGTGCGTGCCGCGCGCCGCATGCATCGTGGTCAGCGACGATTCGCCGGACCCGTTGACACGCGAGGCCAACGCGGCGGTGGTCGCGCGGCATCCCGGCGTGGTGTATCTGCAGGGACCGCGGCGTGGCGTCTGTGCCAACCGGAACCACGCGGTCAAAGCGTGTCTCGCGCAAACGGCGCCGTGCGATTACGTGTCGTTTGTCGATGACGACATTCAGGTCGAGCCGGATTTTTTCGCCTCCGCTGACGTGTATTACGCGTCGCTCGTTCCCACGCGCCGGCGCTGGACGATTCTGACCGGCGGCACGTCGACCGGCGGGGGAGCGTACGAATGCCGGCCGGTGCGATTGTCGTTCGCGGGCTATTTCATGGAAGGCGACCGGCCGCAGTGCGTGAACATCCACGCGGCCGTGTTTCCACTCGCGCTGTTCGAACGCGACGGCTGGGACGAAAACATTTTCTTCGGCACCGAAGACGCCGAGCTGTCGTTGCGCGCGCTGCGACGCGGCTATGTGATCGATCTCGCGCCGCACGTGCGCACGCGCGACACGATGCCCGGCGCGGGTGTGCTGAACGGCACGGACGCCGGCGCGCGCTACGGACTCACGCGCTATCAGGTCAATTGCGAGGCGGCGCGTCTTTACATCGGTGTCAAGCGCTATCGCGTGATCGAGCCGGATGCGCTCAGGTGCGTGGCGTTCCTGGCGATGTACGTCGGCCATCTGCTCGTCTATCTGGCGCGGCGGCGCGCGTTGTCGAAGTTCGTGCCGATCGTCAGGATATCGAATGTATGGCGCGCGAGTGCCGCGCGGTAGCTTGCCGGACCGTATCGCGCGACGGCTCATGGGGCCGGTCGCCATGACAACGAAGTCGGAGACGTCACCCAACCAGCGGGAGCAATAACGATGGGATGGAAAGGCTCACTGTGCGAGATGCCGCTCTGGGCGCTCAGCCGTTTCTTCGATGCCGGTATCGATCCGCAGCGTGAAGCGCCGCGCGAGATTCTGGTGCTGCGGCCGAACGACTACGGCGATCTGCTGACCTCCACGCCGGTCTTCGAGGCGTTGCGGCGGCGTTTTCCGACTAGCCGGATTGTGGCCGGCGTCGGGCGGTGGGGGCGCGCGGTGCTGGAAAACAACCCGAACGTCGACGAGATCGTCGAACTCGATGTGCCATGGAACAACAAGTTCGTCGCGGACCAGTCGCTGCGCAACGGCTTCGATTTCATCTGGCATTCAGCTCAGGTGCAGGCGTTGCGCAAACGTGGCGGTTTCGACGCCGGCATCGACGTGCTCGGCAGCCATATGGGCGCCATGCTGATGATGCGGCTCGGCGTGCGCTACCGGGTCGGCGTGCGCGGCTACCGGGGTGGCTGGAGCGCGTGCAGCAAGCATATTGTCTTTTCGACCCGGGTGCATGTTGCGCGCGCCGCATTGGCGCAGGCCGAGCTGCTCGGCGCGACCAGCTTGCCGGAAGCCCGGCCCCAGCTATTTCTGAGCGCGGCGGAGCGGAGCGCGGGCGCGCAGCGATGGGCCGAGGGGACGGCGGATGGACGCCGTCCGGTGCGCTTGCTGGTCGGCTGCGCGGCGGGTCTCGCCGACAAGAGCTGGCCGGCGCGCGCGATGGGCGAGACATTGCGCCAGATCGTGCTGGCGTGCGAGGCGGGCGACATCGACGTGGATGTCGTGATGGTGGGCGGGGCGCCCGATGTGGCGCGCGCCGCCGAGGTGCTTGCGCACTGCGGCGACACCGGCCGGATTCGTTCTCTGGTTGGGTCGACTACGCTGCGCGTGACGTTTGCGCTGGCTGAGCAAGCCGATGTGGTGATCACCAATCCGTCGATGTTGTTGCATGTTGCCGCGGCGTTCAGGCGGCCCACCGTGGCGATTGTCGGCGGCACGTTTGCCGATGCGCAGTTGCATGACACCGTTTGGGGGTATCCCGCGCCTTATTGCAGCGTTGGGCCGTCAGTGGTGGTGAAAGGGGCGCACGCGGTGAATTGGCCGTCGGTTGGAGAGGTGGCCGAAGTGGTGCTGAAGGTCATCGGAGTGCCGGTAACGACGTAGGTCCTGTTGGCCTGCACGGCGGCTATGTCCGTGCATCGACGGCAGCCGTGCAACCGATAGTTGCGTGCGCCACGAACTATCCAATGGGCACGCGCCGCAATCCCTTCTTCAAGACCGAGCGTAGCTCACTGGAGACATGCAACGACCACCCAAGATTGGCGGCCACCAGAACAGCACCGACAACGGCCGCCACAGGCAGCGCCTCGACCAGCCCCGCCAGCACGCTGGCAAGAACCAGAAAAGCCAGATGCGCGAGCATATTCGCGACAATCGTCTTCACGTGCAGCCGTGAGAAGTAGAGAAACGCGCAGTAGTCAAACAGCGCCTTGACCACGATGACGCTGGCCGCGCCGGCAATGCCAAAAAAATGAATCGATAGCCACAGCGCGCCGATGAACACAGGCAACTGAATCCAGCTAACTTTCGCGACAGCGGCGGGATTCGCCTGCGCCTGAATCAGGATGCCGAGAATGCTCGACTGTCCGGCAAGCCACACGCCAACAATCAGAATTCGCCCAACCGGCGCACAAGCCACGGCCATCTGCGCGCCAAGCCAGATAGTCAGAAACGGCTCGAGAGCAAACAGCGCAACAATCACACAAGGCGTAAACGCGCCGTTCAGAAACGCCAGCGCGCCACGCGCCAGCTGATCCGCGTCCTCGCGTGCGGACGCCGACAGGCGCGGAAACAAGGTCCGCAACATCGCCCCGGGCAAGATGTTCAAGCGGTTCACCAGATTCTGCGGCGTCGCATAGTACGCAACAAAGCGCGCGCCCAGCATCGAGCCGATCAGCACGCGGTCGAGCGTCTGCGAAATCATGCCGGCGCCGGAAAACAGCAGCAGCCAGCGTCCATAGCCGAACAGCTCGGCGATCACCGGCCATTCAGGCTTGCACACGCGGCGAATGTTCAGCGCGCGCCAGGTCGCCATGCCGAGCATGACGCCGGCAATCAGGCGCGCGCACACCGCGGCCGGTATCGCTACCGCCAGCGACGGTGAAATGAAGTAGATCGCCGCGAGCGGCAACACTTGAAAAAGAATCGTGCCGATCGTCTGGTTGGTGTTGAAACTGGCGAAGCGCTCCACCGCCGTTATCGCGCCGGCAAATACCCATGTGACGTTCGCAAGCGGCACCGCGATCGCGATCCATGGCAGGCTTGCCATGACCTCGCGCTGGAACGCCGGTTCGATCTTGACGCCGTGCTGGATGTACAGAAACGCGCCGAAATACACGATCAGTCCGCCGATGATCCCCGTGCCGAGATTCAGCGCACACGCGCTCCAGAAAATGCGCTCGACTGAACCGTCGTCGGCATCGCGCACCTTGGCGATCTGATTTTCGGTCGCGAGACTGGTGCCGAGATCGAGCACGCTGAAGTAGCCGATCAGCGCCCAGACGAGGTTGATCACGCCGTAGCGATCGACGCCCATCAGATGCAGATAGGCCGGCACGGTCGCGAGCGAGATGAAGGTAGGCACGACGGAGCCCGCGAAGTTGATCGCGATGTTCTTGAGAATGCTTTTTTCCATGGAACGCTGTGCGGCCTCGGTGATTGCACGGGGAGTCTGGATGGTGCGCCAGTCCGTCTGACAGATGTGTGTGCGCGCGTACAGATAGGGACGGCGCGCGGCAGTCTAATAATCGGCATATCGCGGCGCCGCGCTTTGCGCGGACGCCAGCAAAAAACAATATGACGGCCCGTGCTCGGGTGAGCGAGGCGCCGCACGCGGCCATCTGCGAAGGAAGACCATGAGATCTGTCGTCTTCGACGGCTGCTTTGGCTGGCTGCATCCCGCAGCGGGCGAGCGCGGTGTCGTGTTGTGCAATCCGTTCGGATATGACGCACTGTGTACGCATCGCGGCTGGCGCAAGCTCGCCGAACGCATCGCGGCAGCCGGCATGCCGGCGCTGCGTTTCGATTACCCAGGCGCGGGCGATTCGGCCGGCATGGAAGACGATCCCCAGCGTGTCGACGCGTGGCTCGACAGCATCGCCGCCGCAACCCGCCGCTTGCGCGAATGGACCGGCGCGACCAGCGTCTCGCTGGTGGGCCTGCGCCTCGGCGCGACGCTGGCGGCGCTGGCCGCGCAACGGCTCGGCGATATCGACGGACTGGCGTTGCTGGCGCCGCCGCTGACCGGCCGCAATTATCTGCGTGAGTTGCGCGCGCATCGGCAAAGCTGGCTCAGCACGCCCGCGGGCATGAACGCCGACCCGATCGCCGATCCCGACGCTTACGTCGAGGCGTTCGGCTTCGGCCTGCATGGCGGCGATATCGCGCGTATCGGCGCGCTGGATCTGCGCGCCGATACGACGCGGCCCGCGCGGCGCGTGCTGCTGCTCGATTCCAGCGACCACCGGCGCGGCGATGCGCTGGCCGGCCACTATGCGGGCCACGGCGTGCTCGTCGAGCGCGGCGCTTTTGACGAGTGCGATCGCTTCGTGATCGAAGCGTTATATAGCGAGGAGCCGGTCGCAGCGTTTTCGCGCGTCACGCAATGGCTGGCGGACGGCGCGGCCGGCGCCACCTGCAGCGCTCGCTCGAGCGCGACGACAGTGCAATCCGCTGCGACTGAACCGGTGCTTACGCTGGATAACGCCGTCGAGCGGCCGATCGTCCTCGGCAACTGCTTCGGCATTTACTGCGAACCGCTCGTCGCGCGCGGGGACCCGGGCGGTTCGACTCCGCCCGCGATGCTGTTCGTCAACACCGGCGCAAGCCACCACATCGGCGACGGACGCATCTTCGTGCTGTTCGCACGGCGGCTGGCGGAGCTCGGCATCGCGTCGCTGCGCATGGACCTGAGCGGACTCGGCGACGCCGCGCCGGCGGCCGCAGCCATCACGCTCGACACGATCTATTCCGAAACCGCGTGCAACGACGCGGCCGCGGGCGCCGACTGGCTGGTCGCGCAAGGCCATGCGCGCGTCGTCACGTTCGGCGTGTGCGGCGGCGCGTTCGTCGGCTTGCATGCGTGTGCGCGTCATCCCAACATCGTTGGCGGCTTCGGCGTGAATTTGCAGAAGTTCATCTGGGACGGCGCGGCCCGCGAACCGGGTGCGCAGCAGTTCGCTTCGTCGAAGGTCTACTGGCGTTCGGCGCTCACGCCGGCCAAATGGTCGCGCGCGCTGCTCGGGCGGAGTCGTCCGCTGCAAATCGCCGGCGTGCTCGGCAAGCGCCTCACGCGGCGCTGCTGGCTCGCCGCTGTCGGCTGGATCGAGCATCGCACCGGCTGGCCGCTGGCCCGCAATGAAGTACGCGACATCGTCCGCGCGCTGCACGCGAAGGGCGTGCAGATGCGGCTCGCTTACGGCGAGTTCGATGTCGGCCTCGACGAAGCGCGTGTGCAATTCGGCACAAGGCTCGGCGCCTTGTTGCGCTATCCGCGCGTGCGCGCGGTCACGCTGCCCAAACTCGATCACGCGTTGTTCACGCGCCCCGCGCGCGAAGCGGCGATGGCCGATGCCGAACAGTGGCTATTCGCCGAAGTAATGCGCGTGGGCGTTCCTGGCGCAGCTGCCACAGCTTCTGCAATCGCTTCAGTGGCTTCGGTGGCTTCAGTAGCTTCACTAGCTTCAGTAGCTTCAGTAGCTTCAGTGGTCCCGGTGGACCCGGTGGCTTCGGTGGCTTCGGTGCCTGCAACCGAGACCGCCTGCTCCGCGACGCCGGCGCATTTTCAGGATCCATCGGCCTGTGCGCCGGGCGGTGGAGCATCCGCTTCTCGAACTTCGGCGCACCCTCGCTTCGACGGAGTCCGCCCTTGAACCCACAGTCACAGTCCGAGTTGGACCGCATCAATCGCATCGCGTGGAATTCGCCGGACGCGACGCGCGAATTCACTGCGCAAAAGACTTTCTCCGACCTGGGCGAGCAGGCGGCTTTCGACTGGCTCGGACCGCGTTGCGCCGGTCAGCCGCTGCTCGACATCGGCATCGGCGCGGGCCGCACGATCCCGCTGATGACCGCCATCTCGGACGACTATACCGGCGTCGACTACACGCTGAAACTGCTGGAGCTGGCGAAGGAGCGCTTTCCCGAACGCGATTTGCGGCATATGGATGCGCGCGACATGTCGGAGCTGCCGTCCGCGCATTACGGCCTGGTCGAGTTCAGTTGGAATGGCATCGACTGCGTCGACTACGTCGATCGCGTGAAGATCCTCAAGGAGATGTATCGCGTGGTGCGGCCCGGCGGTTATGTGCTGTTTTCGACGCATAACCGTGGCGGCCCGGGCTATGGCGAGAACCTCCGGCAACTGCTGCCGGCGTTCACGTTCAATCCGCTCAAGCTCGGCTGGCGCACGCTGCGCTCGCTGCGGCGCCTCCAGCTCGGCACCTTGAACTATCTGCGCAACGCACGGCTGAATCACGACTACGGCAGCTACGCTGTGAACACCGCGGCAGCGCACAACTTCGGCATTGTGATCGTTTATACGACGCTCGCCGAACAGCGCCGGCAGCTCGCCGAGATCGGCTTTCAGCGCGATGTGGTGTTCGGCAGTTGCGACGGCGGCCGCATCCCGGACGATGTGCAAACCAGCAGCACGTGGTGGTTTCACTTTATCGCGCACAAACCGCTTGCCGCACGCTGCTTCGACTGATCGCCCGGATCAGGCCGACCAGCGCGCGGCCAATCGGATTGAAGACCAACGGGGACTTGGATGAACCGTATCGCTGAACCAGGCAACCCGCCAGGCAATCCGTCAGCCGTCACGCACCGGCTCGAAGGCGCGGCTGGCCGCGACGCGGTCGACCTCGACGCGGTCGGCCTCGACGAGCGTCGTCTTCGTCATGCGCTGGGGCGCTTCGCAACCGGCGTGGTGGTGATTTCGACCGGTAGCGGCGAGCGCCTGCACGCGATGACAGCCAACGCCTTCATGTCGGGTTCGCTCAAGCCGCCGCTGATCGTCGTGTCGATCGGGCATCGCGCGCGCATGCACGAGCGGCTGATGGAGAACGCGCTGTTCGGCGTCAGCGTGCTCTCCGACGCGCAGGAGCCGCACAGCCGGCACTTCGCCGGCGAGCCGCAGAGCTGGCTCGCGCCGCGTTTCGCGGCAGTCGACGGCTTGCCGGACGTTATGCTGCTCGACCACGCGGCGGCCCGCTTCGCCGCGCGGATCGTGGACCGTCACCCATGCGGGGATCACACGCTGTTCGTCGGCGAAGTGCTGGTGTTCTCGCTCGCCGAACACGCGCCGCTGATCTTCTTCGGCGGCCGTTACGTGTCGGTCGCGACGCACGCTTGCTGAGCGGATCGTTCCCCAGGGTTTCTGCCGGTTTGCCCGCGTTCTGAGCAACTTGCCTTGCGCGATGCTCTTTTCAGCCTCCGCAGGGTGCTGCCGGCCCGTTAATTCGTCTCACTACGTGCGTCTTCGCACGATGCAAATTTGGCAACGCAGGCACGCTTGTGACGCAAGCTTGTGGCCCGTCAAACCATGCCGCGTTACACGGAAGAAACAATTCTTCAGAGGGATAACCCTGTCAGGACGTTTCCCAACTGGCGCAACTGGTTTGAAGCTAGCAACGTATCGTAGATGATTCAGGATGCATATAAAAAACGACACACAAGGGCTGCTTGATCAACAGGCTACGCGGGGGCAAACACCGCTTCGGGGAGAGTGTCATGGAACAGGCAAACAAGGATCGATCGCTGGTGAGCAAAGTCATGGACGGGCTCGTCACGGGCATCGTCGAAGAAAAATACGGCGCGATCCTGCCACCGCAGGATGTGCTGTCGAAGGAGTTCGACGTCAGTCGGACCGTGATGCGCGAGGCGCTTTCGATGCTGCTCGCGCGCGACATGCTGGACGTGCGGCCGAAGATCGGCACGCGCATCCGGCCGATGAGCGATTGGCGCATGATCGACGAGGACGTCGTGAACTGGCGTTTTCGCGCGAAGCCCGATCCGCTGTTTCTGCGCGACGTGATCGAGTTTCGCATTCTGATCGAACCGCGCGCCTCGGCGCAGGCGGCCGCGCGCGGCAGTGCCGCCGACATCGCGGCGATTCGCGAGGCCTTCGAAGCGTTCCGTGTGATCCGCCCGGCGGAGCCCGGCTTTCAGGATGCCGACGAGCTGTTTCATACGCGCATCGTCGTCGCCAGCGGCAATCAGTTCTTCAAGCAGATGGCGGCGATCATTCGCGGCGCGCTGTCCACCGTCAACCCCATCGTCAATCAGAAGGAAGGTCTGTGGGAGAAGGCCATCGACACGCATCAACGCGTGGTCGAAGCGATCGAAAAGCGCGATCCGAAGGAAGCGGAACTCGCTTCGCTGGCGATGATCGACTACTCCACGGAAGAGCTCGGCAGTACCTTTGCATCGATACCTCCGGTACGCGGCTGAGCGTGGCCGCTGCGGCGGCGCCTCGGCCGCTGTCTGATCCGATTGCCTGCGCCGATTGCCTGCGGGACCGGCGGGACTGTGTGCCAGTAAAGGGCGGCGCGGCGGCATGTGTACGCACAAGCGTGTGGCATGCGCGACAATGGCGCCTGTTCTGAACTGCACGGACTCGAAGGCACGATGACAATCGCCATGGAACAAACCCCCGCGGGGAACGCCGTGATTCGCTGGGGGATCGTCGGGACGGGCCGCATCGCCCGTCGTTTCGCTCAAGGTCTTGCCCATGTACCGCAAGCGCAACTGACCGCGCTGTGGTCGCGGCGCGCCGGACCGGCCACCGCCTTCGCCGGGGAATTCGGCGGCGAGGTCTGCGCGAGTTTCGACGCGCTGCTCGCCAGCGGCATCGACGCACTCTATATCGCCACCGTCCAGGACAGCCACGCGGAGTATGCGATCGCCGCGCTGCAAGCCGGTCTGCACGTGCTGTGCGAAAAACCCGCGACCATCAATGCAGCGCAGCTCGAACGCGTGCTGAGCGCCGCGCGGGCCGCGCAAGGGCTCTTCATGGAGGCGATGAAGCCGCCGTTTTATCCGCTCTACAGAAAGTTGCGCGCGCACCTTGATGCCGAGCCGATCGGCGAGGTGGGTTTAGTGCGCGCCGGCTGTTCGGTGCCGGGCGTGCCGGACGATCATCCGGCGCTGTCGTTCGAGCATGCGGGTGGCGCGTTGCTCGATATCGGCGTCTACGAGATGTTTCTGGCGGTCGACTGGCTCGGCGCACCGCGCGACGTGCAGACCCTCGGACGGCTCGGGTCCACCGGCGTCGATACCTTCGCGAGCCTGAATAGCCAGCACGAGCGCGGCATCGCGCAGCTGTTTTGCGGCCTCGATCTGCACGGCAAGGGCGACGCGCTGCTGATGGCGAAGGGCGGCCACGTGACAATTCACGAACCGTGGTGGAACCCGTCGCGCGCGACGATCCGTTACGCCGACGGCCGCGTGGTCGAACTCGACGAGCCGTTCGAAGGCGGCGGTCTGAACTACGAGACCGCGCACTTTTGCGAACTGATTCGCGCCGGCCGCCTGGAAAGCCCGCTGATGCCGCACGCCACGTCGTTGCAGATGATCGCGATGGCCGACGCGGCGCGTGCGGCGTTGGGGCTTAGATTCGCTGGCGAATGATGCGGAGATGAGGGGCGTATGACGAGCAGCGCACGAGGAGCGCACGAGCAGCGGACGAGCAGCGGACGAGGAGCGCACGAGGAGCGCACGAGGAGCGCACGAGCAGCGGACGAGTAGCGGACGAGTAGCGCACGAGCAGCGGACGAGTAGCGCACGAGCGGCGCACGAGCAGCGCACGAACAGCGCACGAGCGGCGCGTGAGCAGCACGTGAGTAGCGCACGAGGGGCCGCCGAGTTGGCGGCATTGCGTCCAGTGGCAGTGGTACGATTTGCAGCCGCCATGCGGATTCGAACTCAACGTGCTTGCTCGAGCGCCCGCATGGCTGCAGCTTTCGAACACCTTCCACCGGAGCCGTCTTCAATGCGCATGTTTGGAAAATTTTGGCGCGACAACAAAAGCCTCGTCGCGTTTCTGTTCCTGATGGTGCTGTTCCGCAGTGCCGTGGCCGACTGGAACGTCGTGCCGAGTGGCTCGATGCTGCCGACGATCCGCGAAGGCGACCGGATCTTCGTCGACAAGATGGCCTACGATCTACGCGTACCGTTGACCCACATCGCGATCGCGCATCTGCACGATCCACAGCGCGGCGATATCGTCACGATCGATTCGTCGGCGGCGCATGAGCTGATCGTCAAGCGCCTGATCGGTTTGCCCGGCGACCGCGTCGCAATGCGCGACAACGTGCTGTACGTGAACGGCGTGCGGGCCGACTATCGGCCGCTGCAACTCAAGCCGCTGCCGGGCGATGCCGCGTCCCCCGGCGACTATCTGACCGAACGCTTCGACGGCGTCGCGCATTCGGTGCGGCTCTCGCCCGAAGCGCCGAGTCCGCGCAACTCGTTCGGGCCGGTGGTGGTGCCGCAAGGCGAGTATCTGATGCTCGGCGACAATCGCGACGACAGCGCCGACTCGCGCTACTTCGGCTTCTTTCCGCGCAAGGAATTGATGGGCCGCACGCGTCACGTCGCGTTTTCGCTCGACCCGGATCACTTCTACCTGCCGCGTTTCGAACGCTTCGGCGCGTCGCTGGACGCTGCGTCGTCCGTCGCCAGCCGGTAAGTCAGCCGTAAGGCCAGCCGGTAAGCCGGCCGTTGGGCCAGCCTTTGGGCCAGGCCGGTAAGCCGGCCGTTGGGCCAGCCGTTGGGCTAGCCGGTAAGCCGGCCGTCAAGCCGTTCAACAAGCCAGCCGTCAAGCCAGCCAACAAGCGGCGAGAAATGGGTGCTCAGTGCCGCGACGGCAGCGCAAGGCGCCGTTCGTACCAGCGCTGCACCCACTCCAGAGCCTGGCACAGCACCCAGTAGACCGCGGCTGCCGCGAGATACAGCGGCAGCGGCTGATAGGTCGAAGCGATGACCTCCTGCGCGCTGCGCAGCAGCTCGGTCACGGTGATCACCGACACCAGCGAGGTATCCTTGATCAGGCTGATCAAGCTGTTCGACAGGCTCGGCACGGCGATGCGCAAGGCCTGCGGCGCGATCACGTAGCGCAGCGTCTGCCGCCGCGACAGGCCGAGGCTGTAAGCGGCCAGCCACTGGCCCTTGTGAATGCCGAGAATCGCGCCGCGCATGCTTTCCGACAGATACGCCGCCACGTTCGCCGACAACGCGATCACGCCGGCCGGCGTCGGATCGAGCGAGATGCCGAGGCTCGGCAAACCGTAATAGATCACGAAGATCTGCACCAGCAGCGGCGTGCCGCGGAACACGCTCACATAGACGCGCGCGCTCCAGTTCAGCACGCGGCTGTGGCTGATGCCCATCACCGCGAGCACGGCGGCGGCGACGAGGCCGAAGATCATCGACAGAACCGCGAACTTGACCGTCAGGACGGCGCCCTGGGCGAGCACAGGCAGCGATTGGACGAGCAGGGAAGTGGTGGACATGAGCGGTGGCGAAGGTCGGATTGGCGCGGCAAAGCGCACATCATAAACTTTGGCGGAAGAGGCGAATGCCCCCGGCTGGACCTGACGGGAACGATCAAAAAGCGAAGGGCGGCATCATTGACGATGCCGCCCTTCGTTTCATCAAACGCGCTTTACCTGATCGGTTTGCTGACGTCGATGCCGAACCATTTGTCCGAGATCTTCGTGAACGTGCCGTCCGCTTCGAGCTGGGTCATCGCGTCGTCGATCGCCTTGGCGAACTTCGGATTGCCCTTTTTGAACGGAATGCCCGACGGGTTGCCCGCGCCGACATTGGCGCCCGTGCGCAGCGGCAACTGCGAGTTCTTCATCAGATACGCGAGCATCAGGCGGTCGTTGAGCGCCGCGTCCAGCCGGCCGGTGGCCAGGTCGCGCAGATACTCGGGCGCGCCCGGATACGTTTTCACGTCGATGCCCGGCACCGACTTCGCCATGTCCATGTAGTTCGTGCCGAGACCGACGCCGAGCTTCTTGCCCTTCAGATCGTCGAGCGACTCGAACTGGCGCGTGTCGTCCTTACGCTGGATCAGCTGCGCGGCCGAGTACGTATAAGCCGGCGAGAAGTCGAGCGCCTGCTTGCGGGCGTCCGTGATGCCGACCTGGTTGACAATCACGTCGAACTTGCCCGCCTGCAGACCGGCAATGATGCCGCTCCATTCGGTCGTGACGAATTCCGGCTTCACGCCGAGTTTCGCGGCGACGGCTCTCGCGACGTCGACGTCATAGCCGACCAGTTCGCCCGACGGCGCTTTCGAGTTGAACGGCGGGAAGGTGCCTTCGAGACCGACGCGCAGCGTGCCGCGTTGCTTGACCTGGTCGAGCAGGTCGTCCGCGTGGGCGGCGCTCACCGCGGTGAGCGCCGCGCCGATCAGGCCGGCTATGACGATCTTCTTCAGCAAGCCAGATTTCATCGTGTTCCTTTTATTCGAGTGGCGTTTTAACAGACAAAAGCATAACAAAGCAGGCTATCGAAACCTAAATACCGTTTGTTTATGTCTATATTACGGTCGCGGTCGCGGTCGCGGTCGTGGACATTGACATCGACATGGACATGGACATGGACGCGGGTCATGGACATGGACGCAAAGCGGGCGTTAGCGCAGCGCTCGTGCGCATTCGGCCACCAGCGCCGGTCCGCGATAGATGAAGCCGGTGTAGAGCTGCACCAGCGAGGCGCCGGCGGCCAGCTTGGCGCGCGCATCGTCGCCCGAGAAAATCCCGCCCACGCCGATGATCGGCACCGTTTCGCCGACTTCCGCGCGCAGCTTGCGGATCACTTCGTTGGACGCGTCGAACACCGGCTTGCCCGACAGGCCGCCGGCTTCGTCGCCGTACTGCATGCCGGCGACGGCGCTGCGCGACAGCGTGGTGTTGGTGGCGATCACGCCTTCGAACTGGTGGCGCAGGAGCGTATCGGCGATCGATTTGATCTGCTCGTCGTCGAGGTCCGGCGCGATCTTCAGCGCGAGCGGCACCAGCTTGCCGTGCAGGTCGGCGAGGCGCTGCTGCTTGTCTTTCAGCGCGGCGAGCAGCGCGTCGAGTTCGCCCGCGCCTTGCAGCTGGCGCAGATTCTTCGTATTCGGCGACGAGATGTTGACCGTCACATAGCTGGCGAACGGGTACACGCGTTCGAGGCAGTACAGGTAGTCTTCGGCGGCCCGCTCGATCGGCGTATCGGCGTTCTTGCCGATATTCAGTCCGAGGATGCCGCGATAGCGCGCGGCCTGCACGTTCTTGACGAACTGGTCGACGCCCGCGTTGTTGAAGCCCATCCGGTTGATCACGGCGCCCGCCTGCGGCAGACGGAACATGCGCGGCTTCGGATTGCCCGGCTGCGCACGCGGCGTGACCGTGCCCACTTCGATGAAACCGAAGCCGAGCGCGGCGAGGCCGTCGATGCAGGCGCCGTCCTTATCGAGGCCCGCGGCGAGGCCGACCGGGTTGCGGAACGTCAGCCCCATCACGGTGCGCGGCGCGTCCGGCACGTGCGGCGCGAGCGTGCCCGCGAGGCCGGCGCGCCCGGCGGCGCCGAGCAGGCGCAAGGTGAGGT
The DNA here is from genome assembly GCF_003353175.1 of Paraburkholderia lacunae. GTDB lineage: Bacteria > Pseudomonadota > Gammaproteobacteria > Burkholderiales > Burkholderiaceae > Paraburkholderia > Paraburkholderia lacunae. Next base: position 146,449 of record NZ_QHKS01000003.1, read on the forward strand.
GGTGAGCGTCTTCCGCGTCCATGCGAAAGAGTTGGGCGCGTACGAGCGGATAGAGGGAACTGAACACAGGACGAAGCCGGGCGGCCGGAAAATGGGAACCCGCTATTTTACCGGCTTTGAGACACGAATGAGACTCACGGGCGGGTGGGCGGAGATCGATCCCTGCCGCCGGCTGCCATTACGGCCGAAACGATCCGCGCTTGCCGTGGATCGCCAGGTCGACCGGCGGCAGATCGACGCTCGCCGGATCGAGCACCTTCCAGGCGCCGTCGAGCAAGCCTTCGAGCGGGCGGAAATTCGCCTTGTACGCCATCTTCGGACTCTCGCGAATCCAGTAGCCGAGGTACACGTACGGCAGCTTGAGGCTGCGTGCCTGCTCGATTTGCCAGTAGATGTTGTAGGTGCCGAAGCTGCTGTGCGGCAGATCCGGCTCAAAGAACGTGTACACCGACGAGAGCCCGTCGCCGAGGATGTCGATCATGCTGATCATGCGCAGGATGCCCGGCGCTTCGGGATGATCCGGCAGCGGTTCGCGAAACTCGACGAGCCGCGAGTTGATCCGGCTTTGCAGCAGGAACTGTTCGTATTGATCGCGGCTGTCGCGGTCCATGCCGCCGCCCGCATGCCGTGCCGACTGGTAGCGCATATAAAGCGCGTAGTGCTCTTCGTCGTAATGGAGCGGCGCCACCGTGGCGACCAGCTCGCCGTGCTTTTTCCAGACGCGCCGCTGCGTGCGGTTCGGCTCGAACTGATCGACCGGCACACGCACCGGCACGCACGCGCGGCAACCGTCGCAATACGGACGATAGGTGAACACGCCCGAACGCCGGAAGCCCGCCTTGACGAGATCGGTGTAAACGTCGGAGTTGATCAGATGACTGGGAGTGGCGACTTGCGAGCGCGCGATGCGTCCATCCAGATAACTGCAGGGATAGGGCGCCGTTGCATAAAATTGCAGCGCGGAAAGCGGGGAAAGAGGCAGCTCGTTGGGATGAGTCACGTTGGCAGCTCTCGAAGCATCTCTGGTAATGCAAACCCGGCGTGCCTCGCGGCTCGTGACCCGCGGTTCGGTAGGCAGCGGATCCGGATTCGGCCTGATTCTTCCTGATATGTCCTGGTTCGTCAGTTACGCCGCCGGCGCGACTACATCGAGCAACACGGTCTTGTCGAAGCGCCAAGGAATCGGTGCTGCGTCGACAGACGCGCGAACATGCGCGATGAACGCTTTGCGCGCTATCTCGCGACCGCCCAGCGACGCCAGATGCGACGTGTTCTGCTGGCAGTCTATCATTTCTATTTCGTGACGGCGCAAGTGTCCGACCAGTGCGGCAAGCGCCATTTTCGACGCGTCGGTGACGTCGGCGAACATCGATTCGCCGAAGAACATCCGCCCGAACGACACGCCATATAAGCCGCCCACGCGCTTGCCCTCGAACCAGGTTTCGATGCTGTGCGCGTCGCCCATCCGGTGCAGCGACGAATAGGCCTCGACGACGTCCGCGGTGATCCACGTGCCGCGCTGAGCGCGCCGCGGCGCCTGCGCACAGGCGCGCATCACGGCGGCGAAATCGTGGTCGACGCGAATTTCCCACGCGTCGTCACGCAGCGCGCGCTTCAGCGTTTTGCGCAGCGACGGCGATACTTTGAACTCGGCGGGGCACAGGATCATGCGCGGGTCGGGACTCCACCACAACACCGGCTGGCCGTCCGAATACCACGGGAAGATGCCGCGCCGATAGGCGTCGATCAGACGCGACGGCAGCAGATCGCCGCTCGCGGCGAGCAGACCGGGCGCGCCGCTCGTCGCGCCGAGCGCGCGCTCGACGGACGGAAACGGATCGTCAGGCCCAAGCCAGGGAACCATGCGCGCCGCTCAACCTTCGCGCAGCGAGCGGAAGATGTCGCCCGTGTGCAGACCGAAGCTGCCGGCGGCGCGGTCGGCGAAGAAAAAGCGCAGGGTTTGGCCGACCGTCGGAAAGGCGATCTCGTCCCACGGAACTTCGTGTTCCTCGAAGAGCTTGACCTCGAGACTCTCCTCGCCGGCGGCGATGTCGAGATCGAGCAGGCGCGCCATGTAGAACAGATGCACCTGATGCACGTGCGGCACGTTCAGCAGCGAGAACAGATTTTGCACCTCGACGCGGGCGCCGGCTTCTTCCAGCGTCTCGCGCGAGGCCGCTTCAGCCGTCGTTTCGCCCATTTCCATGAAGCCTGCAGGCAGCGTCCAGTAGCCGTAGCGCGGTTCGATCGCGCGACGGCACAGCAGCACTTTGTCGTCCCAGACCGGGACGGTGCCGACCACGTTGCGCGGATTCTGATAGTGCACCGTGCCGCAACTGCCGCATACGAAGCGCTCGCGGTTGTCGCCCGGCGGAATGCTCAGGCTGACGCCGTGGCCGCAGACAGAACAGAATTTCATAGGAAGGGGACGAGAAAGGGTGATAGGAGTTTATCACTGGGGCGGGGGTTTCAGAGGTCCGGCAGCGGCGCTGCGCGGATGGTGGCGAGCAGCGGACGGCGTGCCCGGCTGACGCGACGTGCGCCCCCGCGCGTCCCGATAGCCGCGAGCGAAACGCATATCTTGTTTGGACTACAGACAAACGGAGAGGAGGGTGTCGATGGGATTGATCGTCTATCGTGCAGACCGCCGCCGCTCTGTGCGACTCGCCGTGTCGAAGAGTTTGCCTGGCGAGTTTGCCAGACCTCTGCCAGGCGAGTGAGTGTGCCAAGTCCTTGCGATCCGGCTGACAGCGCAAGGATAGAACGAAGGCGCGACGGAAAACAAAAAAGGCCTGCCGGTTGGGCAAGCCTTTGATGTTGGTATCGACGTTTGCTAGCTGATAACTTCACTTCAGCTGTTTGGTTGCGGGGGTAGGATTTGAACCTACGACCTTCGGGTTATGAGCCCGACGAGCTGCCAGACTGCTCCACCCCGCGTCCGTCGAAGAAAAGATTATAGAACAAAGCGGATGCTGGTGCAATAGCTATTTAAGAAGGGAGACTTCAATCGACGCAAAGCGATCAACGCTAACCAGTCGACGCAATGCCTCGTGCCCGGCCCCGAAGTCGCGGCGCGCATGGCCGTCGTCGTATGCGGGAAGGCCATCATGAAGCGCTGCGCTAGAATTCAGGTTCGCTTCGCGGCGCCGTTCGTTTGCAGTGCGGTTATGTAGTACGGCGCGCGCTTCACCTCTTACCTTGCTCTGAACCCCATGGATATCGCTCACGATCTGCAGTCGATTGCCGCGCAGGAAAAAACGCTGGTATTCCCTCAATTCGATGCCGACCGCGCGTGGCAGGTCGGTGCATATCTGCATGAGATCGCCAAGGCGCGTGGTATCGCGGTGGCGATCGATGTACGTACTTTCGGCTTGCCGCTCTTCTTCAGCGCACTCGACGGCGCGACGCCGGACAATGTCGATTGGGTTCGCCGCAAGAGCAACACGGTCGCGCACTTCCGGCGCAGTTCGTACGCGATCGGTCTGAAGATGCAGCAGGCAGGCAGCACGCTCGCGGAGAAATACGGCCTGCCGGCCACGGAATACGCGTCGCATGGCGGCGCGTTTCCATTGACGGTGGCGGGCGCCGGCGTGATCGGCTCGATCACCGTCTCAGGCTTGCCGCAGCGCGCCGATCACGAACTGGTGGTGGAAGCCCTGTGCGCACAGCTCGGCCACGATTACAGCAAACTCGCGCTTGCAAAGGCCTAAGGCGATGCGAGTGCCTCCTTATGCATTGCTCGCCATTGCCATCGTTGCCGAAGTGATTGCGACCTCCGCGATGCGGGCGTCGGAAGGATTTTCGCGGCTGCTGCCCGCGGCGGTGGTGGTGCTCGGCTATGGCGTCGCGTTCTATTGCCTGTCGCTCACGCTCAAGAGCATTCCGGTCGGCATTGTGTACGCGATCTGGTCCGGCGCCGGCATCGTGCTGATTACGCTGGTCGCGGTCGTGCTGTACCGGCAGGTGCCCGACGTGCCGGCCGTCATCGGGCTCGGGCTGATCGTTGCGGGGGTCGCCGTGTTGAACATGTATTCGAAGATGGAGGCGCACTGAGTGCAGCTCGCGCGCATGGCACGCTTGCACGTGCTTGCACTTGTTACTTAAGCGTCATTTGCAGCGCACGATCATCGAACGGTTTTTTACGTTGGCCGATACGACGTTCGTGATGCTGCCGCCCGCCGTGCCGCCTTCATCGCTGTCTTTCGAAACGATGTCGTAGCCGGTGGCGCCGCATGCTTTGCCTGCTTGCACGTAGCACGAGGCCCAACTGGAGGCGGCGTCGGCGCCGCTGCAGTTCACCGCGAAGCCGGTCTGGCCGTTCGGCAGATTGATCAGCGAAGCCGTGTTCGATGATGCGCAGCCGCCAAGCCCGGCGCTCAGCAGTACCGCGGCGGGCAGGGCGGCGGACAGGCACACGAGGCGCGACGCGAGACGTGCCAGGGCAGCGCGGCGGGGGCGGAAGCGGCCGGAGCGGCGCAGGTGTGTCATGAAATGCATCGTGATTGTTTCCTTTCAAATGGACATCTGGGGCCGGTGATGGCTCGCCACGTGCGGCGAGGGCCGTGTCCTCACAGCCCGCCCGTCTCGATCGTGATACCCGCCGCGCCGACTATCCGGCGGCTTTCCGCGCCGCTTTCGGTGGCTGCGTCTTCCCAGATGCTGATGGCTTTCGGAATGTCGATGCCGTGGTTTTCGGCGTAAGCAAACCATTTGTTTGCCGCATCCGGTTCAGGCACTTCGTGGCTTTGCAGAAAATATTTTCCCATATCGCGCTCGCTGGACTCGAATTTGCGCCGGTACACACTGTGTCGACGATCCTGTTCGACCGAGGCGAGCGCTACAAGTGCGGCGCGCCGTTGCGATCGACATCGATCCGCGCGCAGTACTTATCGGCGCGCGACGCGCCTGACGAGTCTATTGCGAGCGTACGCGCGCGACACGAAGGAGGGCAACTCGGGAAACTGGACCGCGGTCCGGCCGCACGAGTACCATATCGGCGTTGTCCGAGGCCGGCCTGTATGCGCCGGCGTCCGTCTTCTGCCGGATACTTCTGATGAGGCGGCCATGGAAATTCGGTTTCCCGCGGATGCGCCCGCTTACCGCGACTCCAATCTGACTGTTGTGTTTCCCGCGCTGGTGGATGGCGAACCGGTGCCGTGCGCGATCTCGGTCGAAGCGCTCGAAGATCACTTCGGCGCATTCAGCGAGGATCTGGAAGGCTGGATGCGCGCGTTCGACGCCGGGCGTCCGCACATCGAGGCCGTCGCACGCGAACATTTGCAGATCAGCAATGGCACGCCTGTGCTGCTCAAGAGCGGCCACTTTCCGCCTGGCAACGTCGCCGGCTGACACATTGGTACACACCGCTTCGCTCGCAAGACTCGGTCGCGGCTTGAGCGGCTCAAGCGGCACATTGGCACAAGCGGCACAAGCGGCACAAGCGGCACAAGCGGCACAAGCGGCACAAGCGGCACAAGCGGCACAATTGGCTCAAGCGGGTCCCGCAGATGTCCGGCCTGTCGCCGCGCCGGCCGAGGCCGCTTCGCGCGCTGCGGCGAATGACTGCCGGATACCGTCTTCGTACGAGGTTTTGCCGAGCGGTCCGATCAGCGTACTCAAGGCCGTGTCGTCAAGCACCACGGGCTCCGTCATCAGGTAATTCATCTCCACCAGTTCCCGCATCAGCGGGTTGAACAGGCCGAGCACGCGCAACATCGTCTTGCCGGCCACCGTCAACCTGGGCTCGCGTCCCGCCAGCGCATACGCCTGTCTGGCCACTTCGCGCTGCGTGATCGTGCCGGCGCCGGCCAGGTGCCACCAGCGGCCATAGGCTTCGGGTGCGCGCGTGAGTTTCTCGACTACCGGCCCGATATCCGGCAGGTAAATGAACTCGTGCGGCACATCCACCGGGCCAATCATCTGCGCGCGCTTGTCGTGCGCGGCGCCTTCGAACACACCATTCAGCAGACTGCGTTCGATCCCCGGACCGTAGAAATCGGGCAGGCGCAAGACCAATGTCGACAGACCGTGGCGGCCGTGCGCCGCCAGCACCAGATTTTCCTGTGCGAGCCGCATCTTGCCCTTGAAGGTATGCGGCTCGCGCGGATGATTTTCGGTGATCGGGTTGCCGTGCGCGCGGCCGTACGGATACACCGTGCCGATCAGAATGAAGCGTTCGACACCTGCTGCCGTCACGCCGGCGAGGGTCTTTTCCACCAGCGGCGGGTGCGCGGCGAATTGATCGTAGGGCACACCAACCAGATAGATGACTGTCTGCAAACCGGCTGCGGCTGCAGCGATCGAGGTCGCATCGTCCGGATTCCAGGTGACGATTTCCGCGCGCGGGTCGTGGCCGAACGCGGCCTCGAGCGCTTTGCGCGAGCGGCCGACCACCCGATAGTCCCGACCCGCCGCGCTCAGCGCCGTCGCAATGCATTGACCGGCCGCGCCCGCGGCGCCGAATAATCCAACTTTTCCCGTGACTTGCATGACGACTCCTTGCGACGGCGCCAACGCGCCGGATAGACCTGACTGATGCAGAGATATTTTATGAACACCGTTCAGTGAACGGTGTTCAGTTTAATTTGACTTTTCAGTTTGTCAACACGAAAATGATCGTCATGGGAATCGCCGAACGAAAAAACCGTCAGAAACAGGCGCTGCGCGAGCGCATCCTCGATGCGGCGCGGCGCATTGTCATGCGTGAAGGCTTCGCCGCGTTGTCGATGCGCAAGATCGCCGACGCGATCGAATATTCGCCTGCCACGCTGTATCTCCATTTCGCGAGCCGCGACGAGATCGCTCATGCGTTGTGCGCGGAAGGCTATGCACAATTGCTCGAGACCTTCGTGCCGCTTGTGCAGATCGCCGATCCGGCTGAGCGGCTCAAGGCGCTCGGGCGCGCTTATGTGGCGTTCGGCGTTGCGCATCCGGAAACCTACCGGCTGATCTTCATGGAAGATCCGAGTTACACCGGTGCCGCGCTCGGCAGCGCTGCCGCGTCGGCTGCATCGCGTGCGGCGGCCGACATGCCGCCGGCGCAAGAGAGCGGTGCGCCACTCGAGGCGGAAGAGGACCCCGGCGACGCCGCGTTGCGCATCATGATCGGCGCGCTCGAAGAGTTGAAAGCGGCGCGGCGCCTGCCGGTAACGGTAGACGTGGCGGTATGGGCCGAGGCTTTCTGGGCGACCATGCACGGCATCGTCGCGCTCAATCTCACGTGCCCGGTTTTTCCGGGCGCGCCACTTGAAACGGTGGTGAGCGTCGCGCTCGACGCGTGGCTCGGTGCGCGGCCTTCCGAGGAGTCGCCGGCAGAGTCGCAGGCGCCAGCGCAGCGGCGAACCATCGCCAAAACCCCGCGTGTCCGCAAGCAGCCCCCCGAGGCGCGTACCGACGAATTACGCGCCGAACCTGACACCAAAGCAGACACCGAACCTGACACAAAAGCAGACACCGAACCTGACACCGAAGCAGGCACCGAAGCAGGCACCGACGCAGGCACCGAAGCAGACACCAAATCGCCCAAACGGCCACCGGCCAAGCCCAAAGCGGCGAGCGCGTGATAACGTTCAGTTCCGGCTCACTTCGCGCCAGCGCGCTTCGCTCCCTATGTCCATTTCCGCCTCGCCCGCCCTCAGCGACGAAGTCGCGACTTACGTAGCCAATCGCATCGGTTTTATCGAACTGGAGCGTCCGAAGGCGCTCAACGCGCTGTCGACCGGCATGATTTGCGCGATGCATGCGGCGCTCGATCAATGGCGTGAAGACCCCGACGTGCTCGCGGTAGTGGTGCGCAGCCAGCATCCGCGCGCGTTCTGTGCGGGCGGCGACATCCGCTTTCTGTACGAATCGGCGCAGCGCGGCGAACGTGACGTGCGCGATACGTTTTTCAGCGAGGAGTACCGGCTCAATCACGCGATTTTTACGTATCCGAAGCCGTATATCGCGTTGACGAACGGCGTGGTGATGGGCGGTGGCGTGGGGATTTCGCAGGGCGCGCATCGCACCGGCGGTCTGCGTGTGGTCACGAACTCGACGAAGATGGCGATGCCGGAGACGCGCATCGGACTCTTTCCCGACGTCGGCGCGAGCTGGTTTCTGTCGCGCACGCCGGGCGCGCTCGGCCGCTATCTGGCGGTCACCGGCGAGACGATCGGCGCGGCCGATGCGCTCTACGCAGGTCTCGCCGACGTGTATATCGACGACGCGGCGCTGCCCGCGCTAGTGGATACGCTGCGCGGCGAATTGTTCGAACGCGGTGCCGACGTGGTGGCCTGCATCGAGCGCGAGGCCGGCGCGCATCAGGTCGTGCCGGATCCCGAGGCGTCGCCGCTTGCGGCTGCACGTCCGCTGATCGACCGGCATTTCGCGCTGCCCGATGTCGCGCGGATACTCGCGTCGCTCGAGCAGGAGACCGATGGCGATGCCGCCGAATGGGCCGAGCAGACCGTCGGCGTGTTGCGTGAGCGTTCGCCGTTGTCGATGGCGGTGTCGCTGGAAGTGGTGACGCGCGCCGAAGGTTCGATGGCGGACGTGTTGCGCACCGATCTCGACCTGACGCGCACGTGCTTTGAGCGGGGCGACGTGATCGAAGGGATTCGCGCGCGCATCATCGATAAGGACAATGCGCCGCGCTGGCGTTTCGCGCGCATCGAAGACGTGAGCGCCGCCGACACGGCACGGATGTTCGAAAGCCCGTGGCAGGCAAGCGAACATCCGCTGCGCGATCTGCACGGCTAAGCGGAAGTGCACGGCTAAGCGGAAGTCGATACGGCAGTAAAGATGATGCCGACGCAAGCACCGGCATCATCTTCCTGGTGGGCGTCGGGACGCCCAACTCTCGCTCAGTTCGCTCTCAGTTCCCGCTCAGTTCTCTTCCTCGCTCGCCATGAACGCGCGCATGAATACCAGCGCGCCCCAGCCCCACATTGCATTCGCCGCGAAACCCACCGCGAGCCGTGGGAGCATGTTGCCGCTCGGCCAGATGCCGCGCAACGGATCGACTACGAACACGCTCGCCGCCGTCAATACGATGCCGCCGAACACGAAGGCGGGCACCCACGGCGCGCTGCGTTCGGGCGCAACCCGCAAGAGCCACGCCATCAGGATCGCCCAGAACGCGCTCCAGATCGCGTTTGCAATGAACTCGGGGAGCCCGAGCGGCAAAAACGGCGCGGTCGAAAAACCGGTCGGGTCGATCAGGCCGGCCGCGTGCAGCAGCGCAAGGGTGGATTCGTGAAAGAACAGCGAAGCCAGAAAACCGGCGATGAACGGAAGGATGAGTTTTTGCATGCATTGCACCGCGAGAGCACAGGCGGCGCGGTTTGCGCGGCCTGCGCCGGATTATTGGAAACGTGCGCCATTATATATAGGGCCACTCCTTTTTCACGCGTGTGCCACAGCGTGCGCAACGTGTGCCAGCCGTATGCTTTAGCGTCAGGCTAATGACGAAAGTGGAAAACTTAAGCTAAAAAAAATCGTTCAAAAGCCACGGTCCGATCCATAGACTGTTTCTCCATGCAGACGGCTTTGCCGCCGTCGCCCATTTAATCGAGCGCATGGCGCGCACGTTTGGTCGAGGGAAGCCGTTGCGATGTCCTGCCTGATACCGATCTTCACCCGCCCCGCAGCGCACGCGCGCCGGCGGTTGCGTTGCTGGAACCAGACCGCGAGACAGCGTTAAAGCGCGCTGAACCGAGTTTTTTCGCCCCCCTTTGCGATGCAGCGTCCGGCCGCGCGCCGGTTGAATGCGCGCGGCCAGCGTGTGCGCCGGCACGCGACGCGCTGTCGCTACACGCCGTCGTTACACGCGTCTCCATTCCATCCCGTTTCGAACAAGCAGGAGCAGCAAATGAATGTGTTCTGGTTCATTCCGACTCACGGCGACAGCCGCTATCTCGGTACGTCCCAAGGCGCACGCGCAGCCGACTACGACTACTTCCAGCAGATCGCCGTCGCCGCCGATACGCTCGGCTACGAGGGCGTGCTGCTGCCGACCGGCCGTTCGTGCGAGGACGCGTGGGTGGTCGCGTCGAGCCTGATCGCCGCGACCCGACGCCTGAAGTTTCTGGTGGCGATCCGCCCAGGCATTTCGTCGCCGGGTCTCGCGGCGCGCATGGCGGCCACCTTCGACCGTCTGTCGAACGGACGTCTGCTGATCAACGTGGTGACCGGCGGCGACGCGGCCGAACTGGAAGGCGACGGCGTGTTCGTCGACCACGACGCGCGCTACGAAGTCACCGACGAGTTCCTGCACATCTGGCGCAAGCTGCTCGAGGCGTCGCACACCAACGACTCGATCGACTTCACCGGCAAGCATCTGAGCTCGAAGGGCGGCAAGGCGCTCTATCCGCCGGTACAGAACCCGCATCCGCCGCTGTGGTTCGGCGGTTCGTCGCCGGCTGCGCACGACATGGCGGGCGAGCACATCGACACGTATCTGACGTGGGGCGAGCCGCCCGCAGCCGTTGCGAAGAAGATCGCCGACATTCGCGCGCGTGCCGAAGCGCATGGCCGCACCATCAGGTTCGGCATCCGCCTGCACGTGATCGTGCGCGAAACCGAAGAAGAAGCATGGGCCGCCGCCGACAAGCTGATCAGCAAGCTCGACGACGAAACCATTTCCCGCGCGCAGGCTTCGTTCTCGAAGATGGATTCCGAAGGACAGCGCCGCATGGCCGCGCTGCATGGCGGCAAGCGCGGCGGCCGCGCGGAGCTGGAGGTGTATCCGAATCTGTGGGCGGGCGTGGGCCTCGTGCGCGGCGGCGCGGGCACGGCGCTGGTCGGCAATCCGGAGCAGGTTGCGGCGCGCATGAAGGAGTACGGCGACCTTGGCATCGATACTTTCATTCTGTCCGGCTATCCGCATCTCGAAGAGTCGTATCGCTTTGCCGAGCTGGTGTTTCCGCTGCTGCCGGGCCGTCGGAGCAAAGTCGCCGACGGCCCGCTGTCGGGTCCGTTCGGCGAGATCGTCGGCAACAACTATCTGCCGAAGGCGGCGAGTTCGAGCTGAGCGCGTTCGCCGCCTCCGGCAGCGATGCTAATCGATAAGCAATGAGGAAAACAGGCATGGCTCAAACCACTGTCAATGCTGGACGACGCGCAGGCGGGGCGCTTGACGTGTTGCGCAGCGTCGGCGCGCATCTCGCGCCGTGGCTCGCGCCGCTCGCGATTCTGCTGGCGTGGGAAATCGCGGCGCGCAGCGGCGTTCTGTCGACGCGCGTTTTGCCCGAACCGCTTGCCGTCGTGAAGGCTGCGTGGTCGCTGATCCAGTCCGGCGAAATGTGGGGGGACGTGAAGGTCAGCACGTGGCGCGCGGTGTCGGGCTTTGCGATCGGCGGCGGCATCGGCCTCGTGCTCGGTCTCGCCACGGGCCTGTTCAGGCCGGCTGAAGTCGCGCTCGATTCGACCGTGCAAATGATCCGCAACATTCCCGCGCTGGCGATGATTCCACTCGTGATCCTTTGGTTCGGTATCGAGGAAGGAGCGAAGGTGTTTCTCGTCGCGCTGGGCGTGTTTTTCCCGGTGTACGTGAACACTTTTCACGGCATCCGCTCGGTCGACGCGAATCTGATCGAAATGGCGCGCAGTTATGGCGTGAAGGGTTTCGCACTTTACCGGCATGTGATCCTGCCGGGCGCGTTGCCGTCGATTCTGGTGGGCGTGCGTTTCGCGTTCGGGCTGATGTGGGTCACGCTGATCGTCGCTGAAACTATTTCGGCGCAGTCGGGCATCGGCTACATGACGATGAACGCGCGCGAATTCCTGCAAACCGATGTGGTGGTGGTCGGCATCCTGCTGTACGCGGCGCTCGGCAAGCTCGCCGACTTGCTCGCGAAGAGCCTCGAGCGCGTATCGCTGCGCTGGCATCCGGCCTATCAACGAGGAGCGAAAGCATGAGCGCAACGACATGGTCAGCGTCGTTCGGCGGCATCGCGGGAAGTGATCTCGAAGCCGAACTGGCGCAACCGCGCATCGCGGATCGCGACGCGGGCGAAGCGCCCGCACTCGATCGCGCGCATCCGGCGCACGACGTCGACGGGCCGGGTGTGTTGCCGTTGGCGGGCGCGTCGGCGCGCAACGACAACGATGCACGCCGCCCCGCCGATCATGCGGTCGAGCTGCGGGGTGTCGGCAAGCAGTATGGCGGGCGCACGGTACTGTCCGAGTTCAATCTGTCGATCGAGCGGGGCAGTTTCGTGGCGATCGTCGGGCGCAGCGGCTGCGGGAAATCCACCTTGCTGCGGCTCGTCGCCGGTCTGGAAAATACCACCTCGGGTGTGCTCGAAAAGCGCGCCGAAGACGGCCGGACGCTCGACACCCGCATCATGTTTCAGGACGCCCGCCTCTTGCCCTGGAAGAGCGTGCTGCAAAACGTGATGCTCGGCCTTGGCCGCAGCGCGCGTGACGATGCGCGCGCCGTGCTCGCCGAGGTCGGCTTGCTGGAGCGCGCCAACGACTGGCCCGCGCGGCTGTCCGGCGGTCAGCGACAGCGCGTTGCGTTGGCGCGGGCGCTCGTGCATCGGCCGCAACTGCTGCTGCTGGACGAACCGCTCGGTGCGCTCGACGCGTTGACGCGCATCGAAATGCACGCGCTGATCGAACGGCTATGGCGCGAGCATCGATTCACCGCGCTGCTGGTGACGCATGACGTGCATGAGGCGGTGGCCTTGGGCGACCGGATTGTGCTGATCGAAGAAGGACGCATCGCGCTCGATCAGCCGGTGCCGCTCGCGCGGCCGCGGGCGCGCGCATCGGCCGGTTTCGCCGCGCTGGAAGAGCATGTGTTGCAACGCGTACTGAAGACGGCGCCGAACGACGACCCGCTATCTCATCGCGCTTACGACGCACGTGACGAGGGTCGCCTCACGCGCCCGACAGACGTCCGCTGGGCCGTCTGACATCCCTTGACTGATGGTTTTCAGTCGATTTTCTGGAGTCACTCGATATGAGCATTTCCGCTATCAACGTACGTAATCAGTTCAAAGGCAAGGTCAAGGAAATCATCCGCGGACCGGTGGTGTCCGAAGTCGATGTGGATACGCCGTTCGGTATCGTCACCTCGGTGATCACCACGCGCTCGGTCGACGAACTCGAATTGAAGGTCGGCTCGGAAGTGGTCGCGCTGGTCAAGTCGACGGAGGTGTCGATCGCGCGGTTGTAAGCCGCGCGAGGTTCCGTATTGCCGATGCCGTCGCCGCGCATGCCGGCACTATTTCGCGTTGGCGCTGCTGGCGGGCGGTTCGTGCATCAATTTGTCGTTAGTCGGTTTGCGCGGGCGTTTGATCGGCATGTTGTCCGGATTGTCCGGATTGCTCGAGCCGCCCGCGCCCGGCGCCGCCTTCGGCGGCTTCACCATCGATGTGCCGCTATCCTGCAGTGCCGGTTTGGTCGTTTGCGCGAGCGCGGCTGCGGCGAGCGCGCCGAATGCCGCGAGCGCGACGCCTGCTGTTCGCGCGGTCAAATTGCTTTGTCTCATTTGATCCTCCTTGGCGGTGTCCGCTTGCCGGGTTTCACCATTTTTTTGTCGCGTTTTCATTGTATTTTCGCTGCGTCTTCGTCGCCATGACGCTCGAGCGCGTAGACCCGCCGCTGCGCGGAAAATTCGCCCGTGCGCGCCGATTTCCGCTACCTGGCGCTTACCCGCACTGCCTCGACGCGCCCCTGCGCAAGCACAGGAAACTTGCTAGGATGAATTGAGCGTTACGGACGGAGGCGGCCATGTCGAAGTCATTGAGTCCTGAAGCGGTCGAAGCATTGCGGCGTCTGAACGAGGTCGGCACCGGACAGCCTGCGCCGAGGCTCGAGCAGACCGTCGCGGCCGAGTTGCTGGCAGGCGGCCTCGCCGCCGAAGCCGGCGACGGTGATGTCGAGATCACCTGCAGCGGCCGGCAGTATCTTTCGGGCGATTGCGATTGATCGTTCGGCGAGTGCTGGGCGAGGTGCATGTGCGAGCCGCATGACGGCCCGCCGATCGAGCATCGCCGCATGCGCGCTGGAACTTCACCACGGAGGCGAACATGAAGCCGAAAGGCCTCGACATGGGCGACTACGAGGAGCGCTATCAGGACTACGACATCGAGGTCGCGGTCGAGCAGGTGCTCACTGGCGTCAAAGCGCATTTTCGCGTGCTGCGGGGTGAGGCCGTGGTGGTCGACTGGCAGCTCGTGCATATCGACACGTTATGGCCCACCGAGCATGGCGCGGCCGAGGTGGCGTTTCGGGCGGCGCGTGAAGCGATCGACGACGGGCTGACTGCCTAGTGGGCGGCTGAGCGGGATGTCAATGAGCTAGTGGGCCCTTCGTGGGGGCCTCGTTGAACTGCTGGATGACGCCGAGCGGCGAGCGCAAAAGCCCGTTAAGCGATGCAAATGACTTACGCGACGTAAACGCGACTGGGCGCCGGCATTGACTACTTCATGCGCGGCGCCCAGTTCAGCTGCTGTCCGTTACGGACAGCAGGTCCAACCCCGACGATTTAGTGGCCGAAGAAAACCGATTGCGGACCCGAAACCGGTTCACGCGTACCCGATTGCGACGACACGTTCTGCACGCCGCCGTAGGCGTTCGATTCGGCTTGGGCGCGTTCAGCGGCCACGGTTTGCGCGTTCTGGCCTTGTTGCGAAGCCGGTGCGCCGACCGACGGACGATACGACGGTGCCGGGCCGTAGCCGCTAGCAAAAGCGGGGGCGGCGATCGAGGCGGAAGCAGCAATCAGCAGGGCGGCGATAAGCTTGGTCTTCATGGTATGACTCCAATAACGTTCGACTTCGGTTCTGGAAGGCGTCGCAGGGTCCGATGAGGTGTGTCTGCAACGTCGATGGAAGGCAGTGTATACCCCTACTATCGAAAATTTGTGCCGATAATCTGAAATTACTATTCCCTGTGCTGAAACAATCTGTCAGAGGCATATAAGACAAGGCTGGGCCGCGTTCCGACCCCGGCAACCAAGCGTTTCTGGTCCGAAAGACCTGCTCGGCAGGGCGGTTATGCGCGGTCCTGGAATGAAGATCGATGCTTTGGCTCGCTCATTCAGGGCATGTGTCCACTTGCGGTAAAATTGCGCTTTGATTTACGCCGTCTGGCCGCCCCATGTCTTTAGCTCAAACTCCCAGTCCGCGCCGCGTATCGGTGGCGCCGATGATGGACTGGACCGATCGCCACTGCCGTTCGCTGCATCGTTTGATATCGCGTCATACGTGGCTCTACACGGAGATGGTGACCACCGGCGCGCTATTGCATGGCGACGTGCCACGCCATCTGGCGTTTACGCCCGCGGAGGCGCCGGTCGCGTTGCAGCTTGGCGGAAGCGAGCCCGATGACCTCGCGCGCTCGGCGAAACTCGGCGAGCAGTGGGGCTATGACGAGATCAATCTGAACTGCGGCTGTCCTTCCGAACGCGTGCAACGCGGTGCTTTCGGTGCTTGTCTGATGAACGAGCCGCAACTCGTCGCCGATTGTGTGAAGGCAATGCGCGACGCAGTGTCGGTACCGGTGACGGTCAAGCATCGGATCGGTGTCGATGCGGTCGAGGAATATGACTTCGTGCGCGATTTCGTCGGCACGATTGCGGACGCCGGCTGCAACGTGTTCGTCGTGCACGCGCGCAATGCGATTCTCAAGGGCTTGAGCCCGAAAGAGAACCGCGAGATTCCGCCGCTCAAGTATGAGTATGCGTATCAGTTGAAGCGCGACTTTCCGCATCTGGAGATCATCATCAACGGCGGTATCAAGTCGCTCGATGAAGTGCAGACGCACCTTCGACACGTCGATGGTGTGATGCTCGGGCGCGAGGCGTATCACAACCCCTACGTGCTGGCTGAGGTGGACGCGCGCTTCTATGGTTCGGCGGATGCGCCGCTCACGCGCGAGCAGGTCGAAGCAAAGCTGATCGCATATTGCGCGGCGGAAATGGCACGGGGCACGTACCTCGGCGCGATCACGCGCCATGCGTTGGGTCTGTATCGGGGCGAGGCCGGCGCGCGTGGGTGGCGCCGTGTGTTGTCCGATAGCAAGCGTCTCGCGGCGCGCGATCTGAGCATCTTCGACGAAGCAAGACAGCATCTGCGCGAGCCCGTCGAAATTTTTGAATAAAGGACTAGGCAAACGAGATTCTTGTTCGTATAATCTCGTTCTTCATTGATGAGCCGGATTTCTCGGCAAGTCAAGCAGATGTCAGTGGTGGCTGTAGCTCAGTTGGTAGAGTCCAGGATTGTGATTCCTGTCGTCGTGGGTTCGAGTCCCATCAGCCACCCCAGAGAATTCAGGCAGTAACGTTTTTAAAAAGCGGTTTTTAAAAAGCGGTTTTTAAAAAGCGGCGTTGTGAGAAATCACAACGCCGCTTTTATTTTCGCTTTCGAAAAAGAGGGCGTCCAACGCACAGGCTCTTCACCGTTCAGTACCGTGCGGTTCAATGGCCATGCCCACCATGGCCACCGCCGCTTTGCCACGAACTACCGCCACCGTGCCACCCGCCGCCGTGCCAACCCCCATATCCACCGCCACGCCAGTGCCCGTTGCCGTGATAGCAACACGGACCGCCCCAGCCGCCGCCCCAGATGCCGATCGTGCCGTAGACCGGTGCATACGCAGGGCCGTACGGATAGACGTAGCCCGGATAACCCGGGTAGTACGGTTGCGCGTAGGCATAGTCGTATCCTGGCGCGACGACGCACCCCGCGAGGCTTGCCGCTACCGCCAACAAAGCCGCTGATCCAATGAGCTTGCTCACGACTTTCTCCCGCATATAGGAATCAGAAAAACTGCGTGAGCCTGAGTTCAGTCTTATTTGTGTCCGCAGATTACGGCTCGCGCGTGGCGGCGCTAGCTGCATGTCATTGCGCCCGTGACGTCAGCCAGGCCAGCCGAGCCTCCGGGCTGCCTTCCTGACCGTTACCCGTCCGGCGCTCCGTAATAGTTGGTTAAATTCTAGATAGGCAAATGTAGGGCGCGCCTGTTACTTTTCCATCAGACAATTTCACCTGAATCCAGACAAAAGCCTGCGCTGGAGTTCGGCGCCGAGCGCATTTCCTTTCTTGTTCAGGCCGCTCCATGCGTGGTCTGCAAAAACCAGCCGTCAATGAAGCACGATCCACAGCCGGCTACCGCATCGGACTGGCGCGTCGAGGGCGACGCCTGTGCCGCTCGCGGTGAACTCGAAGCAGCGCTCGCGCGCTTTGAATCCGCCCGCACGCTCGACCCCGCCGATGCCTCCCTATACGAGCGCCTCGGCGCAACGCTGGCTGCGCTGAATCGCTTGCCCGAAGCAGCCGTCCGCTATCAGGAAGCCACCGCGCTCGACCCGCGCAACACCGATTTCCACCACGGCCTCGGCTGGACGTACGAGCACATGCAGCGGCTCGACCGGGCGGTGGATAGCTATCGTGAGGCGGTCCGCCTCAATCCGCAGGCCGATGGTTCGCACAACAATATGGGTAACTGCCTGCAGGCGCTCGGGCGTTTCGACGAGGCGCATGAAGCGTATCGCCGCGCGATCGAGGCCGCGCCGCAGGTCGCGCTGTACTACCGCAACTTCGTGCAGTCGGGACGCCTGAACGCCGACGATCCGGTGTTTGTCGCGTTGGAGCAGTTAGCCGAAAATGCGGCCTTGTTGACGCCGGCAAATCAGGCGGAAATCCACTTCGCCTATGCTCAGGCGCTCTCCGATTTGGCCCGCGACGATGCGTCGTTCGAGCACTTCCTGCGGGGCAATGCGCTGCACCGCGCCGGCGTGCGTTATGACGAAGCCGCGTCGCTCGGTCTGTTCGCGCACCTGTTTGAACTGCTGAGCGCCGATGCGCTGGCGGCCAAACGCGGTCTTGGCGATCCATCGGCGGCGCCGATTTTTATCGTCGGAATGCCACGTTCCGGTTCGACGTTGATCGAGCAGATTCTCGCAAGCCATCCGCAAGTGTTCGGCACCGGTGAGCGCGTGGAGTTCGGCGAGGCGCTGGTGCGCAGCATCGCGCGCGATCGCGACGATCCGCTGCGAATCGATATCGATGCATTGCAAGATGTGGGCGCGGCGCCACTCAGCGCGCTGGGCGCCGATTATCTACACCGCATGCAGACAGCGCTGTCGGAAATTGCGGCCGTTGTGCATAACGAAGCACCCAATGAACAGCACGACGAACCGCACGACGAAGCACTCAACAAAGCACCCAGCGAAGCACAGCGCTACACCCATGAGTTCGATCGGCGGAGCGGTCGTATGGATGACCGGCTTGTCCGGCGCCGGCAAATCGACGCTGGCCAATGCGTTGCACGGGCGTCTCGCGGAGGCGGGCCAGCGCTCCGTCGTGCTCGACGGCGACGTGCTGCGGCGCGGCCTGAACTCGGACCTCGGCTACACGCTCGCGGACCGCACCGAAAATCTGCGCCGGGTCGCGCATGTCGCGGCGTTGTTCAGGCAGCAGGGCTTCGTCGTAATTGCCGCGGTGATCTCGCCCGAGCATCAGCATCGGCGCGCGGCGCGCGAGATCGTCGGCGAAGGCTTTATTGAAGTGTTCGTGAACGCGCCATTGCAGGTATGCGAAGCGCGCGACGTCAAAGGGCTCTATGTGCGCGCCCGGAGCGGCGAGATCCCTCATTTCACCGGCATTACCGGGCGGTTCGAAGTGCCGTTGGCACCCGACGTCGATATCGAAACCGATCGGGTGTCGCTCGATACGGCCGTCGCCACGCTGCTCGCGCATCTGGCAGAGGTTGGGCACTTGTCCGGGCTTCCAGCGGAAGCGGCCAGCCACGCGTTCTAGGCGAAGCCGGTTGTACGCAGCCGTACCGCTTTCCTGCTCGCAATTTTTCCGCCCGACGCGTGGTGTTTCGCTATCCTTTCGACTACTTGGGGGCAGAAGGGTGATGCGTCGATGCCGACATTGTCGATACGAAATGTAAAGCTGAACGTCGAAGCGATTGTTCTGGTCGCTGATCTTGTCGGCACAGTCGTGTTCGCGGTCGAGGGCGCGCTCAGCGCGATGCGCGGCGGCCTCGACCTGTTGGGCGTGATGGTGATCTCGTTTGTCGCGGCGCTCGGCGGCGGGGTGATCCGCGATCTGTTGATCGGCGACACACCGCCGAATGCGATACGCGACTGGCGCTACCCGGCGTTGACGTTCGCGACCGGTGTGGTCGCGTTCATTTTTCATTCGGCGGCGCAGCAGTTCCCCATCGGGCTCGTCACGGTGCTCGACGCGGCCGGCCTCGCGCTATTCGCCGTCGCGGGTGTGGAGAAAGCGCTGCTGTTCAGGATCCGTCCGTTTGTGGCGATGCTGATGGGCACTGTCACGGGCGTGGGCGGCGGCGCGATTCGCGACGTGTTGCTCGCGCGCGTGCCCGTCGTGCTGCACTCGGACATCTACGCAACGGCCGCTTTTGCCGGCGCGTTCACCGTCGTGGCGGCGCGGCGCGCAGGTTTGCCGCCGGGCCTCGCGGCATTGGCAGGCGGCATGGCGTGCTTTGTGCTGCGTGTGCTTGCTGTGTCGTACGGCTGGCATCTGCCGAAGGCGTCGCTCGGCTGATGGCCGATCGTTCAGGGCAGCAGTAAGGGCGACGAAGGGCGACGAAGCGTTCGGCGGAGGCTGCCCGACCTCGCACCGATTTACCGCAGCAAGCCGGCCGAATGATGCAAAGCGGGGTACACGCCGATGATGAATGCCGCATAGATCGCGGCCATGGTCACACCGGCCGCCGTGCCCCATACATCGCGCGATGCCGCGCCTTGCCGGAAATGCATCGGCAACCCGACGACCAGATAGCCGAGCAGAAAGAACACAATAATGGCGCACACCGGCGACAGGTCGTGGCCGATGTAATCCAGTAGCGCAATCAGACTGAAATGACGCATGGGAAACCCGGCTGTGTCACGTGCGAACGTTCGAAGAAACGTACGCAGGAATGCGGGATTTGAAGCGAATTTAAGACCACGGTTCAGCAAGGGTCAAGGCAAAGACGGTGTGAATCTGTTCAGGCTTCAATTGCCTGTACAACGACTTTCGTCCAGCTTAACCGTGCTTCAATTCGCTTTCATGGAGGAAACGCGATCAGCGCTTGCGCAAGGGCTCGATCAGCGACGACAAACCGTTGTGATCGATCTCATGCATCAGCGCCAGCAGGCGGCCGATTTCGCCGGGCGGGAAGCCTTGGCTTGCAAACCAGTTTAGATAGTGCCCGGGCAGGTCGGCAATCAGACGGCCTTTATATTTTCCGTAGGGCATCACGCGCGTGACCAGCAGTTCGAGATGTTCGGGATTCATCGCAGATGTTTCGACGGAAGGGAGGGTGAGGCAACGGGTGCTCCGCCCGCTGCAACGGCATTTTAGCCGCGCTGCAGGCATCGCGCCGGCATGGTAACGTCTGCGCTTCCCGTTCACACAATCAACAGGACAAGTTCAATGGAATACCGCAGACTCGGCGACACGGATGTGCAGGTTAGCCTGATCGGTCTCGGCACCATGACGTGGGGCGAGCAGAACACCGAACAGGACGCGCATGCGCAGATCGACTACGCGCTCGATCACGGCGTGAATCTGATCGACGCGGCTGAAATGTACCCGGTGCCGCCGCGTCCCGAGACGCAGGGTTCGACCGAGCGCTACATCGGCACGTGGCTCGCGCAGCATCGCAGCGCGCGCGAGAAGATCGTGCTCGCCACCAAGATCGCCGGGCCGGCGCGCCAGCCGCACAATCCGCGTCATATCCGCGGCGCGGGCAACCAGTTCGATCGCAAGAACCTGACCGAGGCGCTGAACGGCAGCCTCGAGCGTCTGCAAACGGACTACGTCGATCTGTATCAGCTGCACTGGCCGGATCGCAGCACGACGACGTTCGGCCGAACGGCGTATCCGTGGGTCGACGACGCGTATACGGTGCCGATCGAAGAAACGCTGTCGGTGCTCGCAGGGTTCGTCAAGGAAGGCAAGGTGCGCCACATCGGCGTGTCGAACGAAACGCCGTGGGGTGTCGCGCAGTTCCTGCGTGCCGCGGAAAAGCTCGGCTTGCCGCGCATCGTCAGCATCCAGAATCCGTACAGCCTGCTGAACCGCACGTACGAAGTGGGTCTGTCCGAGTACGCGCATCGCGACCAGATCGGCTTGCTGGCCTATTCGCCGCTGGCCTTCGGCTGGCTGTCGGGCAAATACGAAGGCGGTGCGCGTCCGGCGGGCGCCCGCATCTCGCTGTTCGAGCGTTTTCAACGCTACAGCAAACCGCAAGCGATCCAGGCAACCACGCGTTACGTCGAACTGGCGAAGCGTCATGGCTTGTCGCCGGCGCAGTTCGCACTGGCCTTCGTCAATAGCCGGCCGTTCCTGACCAGCAATCTGATCGGCGCGACTTCGCTCGAGCAATTGAAGGAAAACATCGGCAGCACGGCGGTGAAACTCTCGCCGGAAGTGCTCGCGGAAATCGACGCGCTGCATGAATTGCAGCCGAATCCCGCGCCTTGATGCAGTGGCTTTGAAGTTGGCTGAGGTTAGCCTGAGGTTGTATTGCGTGACGTTGTCCCGGCTTCGATGCCGGGACAGCAAGGTGGTTCGATTCAGCTCGGCAGCCGTTGACCGTGCCTAGCGGATCTTTAATTTCAGGCGCACCGCATACAGCGCGAGCAGGCTCGCTACCGCGCAGAACATCAGATAGAAGCCGGGCGCCAGCTTGTTGCCGCTCGCGTCGATCAGCCACGTGATCACGAATGGCGCAAAGCCGCCGAACACCGTCACGCCGATGTTGTAGCTGACCGCGAGACCGGTTGCGCGCGTCTGCATGGGGAATATCTCCGACATCAGCGCGGGCAGCGCGCCGAAATACGTCGCCTTCAATACGCCGATCCAGATCAGTGCGAGCAGCATCGTTGCGAACGACGGATGCGCGTTCATGTACATGAACGCCGGATAGACCGTCACGAGCATCAGCACAGCGGCGGCCGCCATGATGCGGATGCGTCCGAGGCGGTCGGACAGGTGGCCGGAGAACGGCGTCAGCACCGTCAGCACGACGCCCGTTGCGAGCGTGGCGGCGAAGCCGGTCGAAGCGGGCAGATGCAGTTGCTTGATCGCGTAGGTCGGCATGTACAGGATCATGTAGTTGGCCGCCGTCGAAATGATCAGCGAGCCGATCGCGAGCAGCATGCGGACCTTCTGCGCGGCGAACAGATCGCGCAGCGGCGTATGGGTCTTCGGCTCCTTGCCGAACTCGGCGCCTTCGTCCACATAGCGGCGAATATAGAAGCCGACCGGACCGATCGCGAGACCGAAGAAGAACGGAATGCGCCATCCCCACGATTCGAGCTGAACCGTTGTTAGCTGGCTCGTCAGCAGCGCGCCGAAACCGGATGCGAGCAGCGTCGCGAGGCCTTGGCTCGCGAACTGCCAGCTACCCATGAAGCCGCGCCGCTCGGGCGCGTGTTCGACCAGAAATGCGGTCGAAGCGCCAAACTCGCCGCCCGCCGAGAACCCCTGGACCAAACGCGACAGCAGAATACCGGCAGGCGCCCACAAGCCGATCGCGGCATAAGAGGGCATCACGGCGATCGTCAAGGTGCCGATCATCATCAGCCCGATCGACAGCAGCAGCGACGCCTTGCGTCCGGCGCGGTCCGCGAGCGAGCCGAGCACGAGCCCGCCGAGCGGCCGGATCAGATACGAAATGCCGAAGGTGCCGAGCGTGAGCATCAGCGAGATCGCCTCGGTGCTGGCGGGGAAGAACAGCTTCGCGATCGTGACCGCAAAGAAGCCGTAGACGACGAGGTCGAACCATTCGAGCGCATTGCCGATCGACGCCGCGAGAATGATGCGATGAACCTTCGCGGCGGACGGCCGCGCGGCGCTGACTTGCAGGGTGGACGTGCTGCTCATGGGCGTGCCTCGGGACGGTTGCGGATGGGACGTGCTGGGTTCGATCGCTCGGGTTGCTCAGGTGGGTTGCTCAGGCTCGGTTGCTCAAGCTGTCGCGCGAGGCGGGTTCTCGCCGAGATCCCAGAAGAGACCCGCCATGATCTGCAGACCTTCGCGCACGACCGGTCCGAGCAGGTGTTCGTTGGGTGCGTGCTGCGAGCACGCCGGATACGAATGCGGGACCCAGATGGTCGGCAGGCCGAGCGTGTCGGCGAACACTTCGTTAGGCAGCGTGCCGCCGAGGTTCGGCAGTACCGCTGTTTTCTTGCCGGTGGTGTGTTCGAGCGAAGCGACTGCCCAGGTGACCCACGGATCGTCAGGGTCGAGCCGCGTGGCCGGCGCGCCGCGCTCGACGCTGATCTCCACCAGCGAAAATCCGTGCGCATCCAGATGCGCGCGCAGATGCTGTTCGAGTCTTTCCCAATCGGTGCCGACCACGAAACGCAACTGGCAATGCGCGAACGCCGACGACGGAATCGCGTTGACCGGATTCTCGGGATTGCCCGCCTTGAAAGCCAGCACTTCTAAGCTGTTCCAGCCGAACACGCGTTCGGCCGGCGTGAGACCGGGCTCGCCCCAGTTGTCGTCGACGGCGGGGTCGCCCGGGCCGCCGCCCACCGTAATATCGGCCAGTGCGCGCCGCACCGCGGCGGGAATCGGCGGCGGCTGCAAGCCGTCGACGGCAATCACGCCGCGCGCATCGACCAGACTCGCGAGCGCGTTCGCGAGCACCGTGGCCGGATTGCGCAGCAGGCCGCCCCAGTTGCCCGAGTGATGCGCGCCGTCGCGTAGGTTCAGCGAGAGTTTGAAGTTCACCGAACCGCGCGAGCCGAGGAACACGGTGGGACGGCGAGCGGCGAGGCGCGGGCCGTCGGAGGCGATGAGCACGTCGGCGGCCAGTTCCTGTTTATGCGCCCGGCAGATTGCGTCGAGCCCCGGTGAGCCGGTTTCCTCGCCCATCTCGATCAGCAGTTTCGTGTTGAAGCCGAGCTTGCCGCCGCGTGCGCCGAGCACGCTGGCCAGCGCGGCGAGGTTGATGCTGTGCTGACCTTTGTTATCGGCGGTGCCGCGGCCATACCAGCGCTCACCTTCGACAGTCACGGCCCACGGCGTGAGCGGCTCGCGCCATTGATTGTCGTAGCCGCGCACCACGTCGCCGTGGCCGTAGATCAGCACCGTCGGCAGGTGGTCGCCTTCGTGACGGGTGGCGATCAGGAACGGCCCGAAGCCGTCGGCCGGGTTATCGACGATGCGCGTGCCGAAACCGAGCCGCTGCGCTTCGGGCACGATTTCGTCGGTCAGATACGAGAGCAGAATGGCGGCGCGTCCGGTTTCCTGGCTCTCGGTACGAAAGCCGACGCGGCGGTTGAGGACGTCGAGAAAGGCGCCCGATTCGAAATGGCGTGTCGCGTGTTCGATGGCCTGGTCGCGGCTCATGCATATCTCCGGTAGGGGGTGCGGATTCGACGCGCGGGGTGCAGTGCGTGGGATGCGCTGCCGGTAGCGGTCAAAGTGGAGTCGATTCTAGGAGGCCGTTTTTTTTGTCACAATGATCGTCTTTCGAAACTTGCGTTGCCGAAAAGGCAAAGCTCAATACGCCCGGGCCACGACATAAGCAAGGGCACAAGCAAGGGCGTACAAGGTCGCACGAGGCACCTCCCATGGCACTTTCGTTACACGGCATCGCATTGCGCTACTTCGTCGAAGTCGCGCGCACCGGCTCGATCAGCGACGCATCCGCGCGGCTGCATGTGGCCGTCTCCGCGATCAGCCGGCAGATTGCCCGGCTCGAAGGCGAGCTTGGCGCAGCGCTGTTCGAACGGCGGCCGCGCGGCATGGCGCTCTCCGAAGCTGGCGAGCGGCTGCTTGCCTACGCGCAGCGCAGCTTGCTCGAGGCCGAGCATGTGATCAAGGAGATCGGCGGCCTCGAGGCTTTGCACGGGAGCATGATCAAGGTCGCCAGTTCGGAGGGTTTCGCCGCCGACTTCCTGCCTGCCGCGATGGCCGGCTTCCGGCGTAGCTATCCTGGGATCGACTTCACGCTGTTCGTGATGTCGCCGGGTGAGGCGACCCGCCGGGTGCGCGACGGCGACGCCGATCTTGCGCTGACCTTCAGCCTTGCGCCGGAAAAGGGTGTCAAGGTCGAGCATACGGAGCGGGCGCCGGTACTGGCGCTGCTGCGGGCCGATCATCCGCTGGCCGCGCGCGCAAAGGTGTCGCTCGCCGACTTGCGCCGCTATCCATTGGCACTGCCCGAGCCGGGCACGACGATTCGCCAGTTGATCGACATCACTTGCGCGCTCGAAGGCGTGCTGCTGGAACCCGACTTCGTGTCCAACAACAATGGCGCGATGTACCGTTACGCGCAGAAGTCCGGCGCGATCATGTTCACGAGTTTGCTGTCGGTGCGGGACCGTTACGCCGACGACGGTTTTGTCGTGATGCCGCTGACGCATCCGCAGATGCGCCAGCGCAGCATTCAGGTGCAGACGATGGCGGGGCGCGAGTTGCCGCCGTCGGTCAAGGCATTCCGCGACCATCTGATCGCGGAGATCGGCGCACCTAAGCCAGCCGATGCAGCGACGCCCAATTCGGCTCGAAGGCGCGCAAAAGGCTGACCGTCCGCATGGATTGCAGCGTTTGAAACGAAACGCGGATGGCACGGCGAGCAGGCGGGACGATTAAAGATCCGACGGTGGGCCTGAGTGCGGACGTAACCGGCGAGCGTAACCGGCGAACGTAACCGGCGGACTTAACCGGCGGACTTAACCGGCGGACTTAACCGGCGGACTTAACGCGGGCGGACTTGACGGCGCGCGACCGATTGGAAGGCAAATCTCCCTGCCGGAAGGCGAATCACGACCTAAACTGTGGGGACGGGGCGGGCTGTGTGGGTTGGACTGCGCGGCAAGTGATGCTGCGGTGCACACCGATGGTACGATTCGGCCCGAAAAATGGAGAGGGGTACGCTGTTGATACGGCGTACCGTCCACAACAGAGCGATAGGACTCAGGAAATCGAATGGCGCAACAAAAAACAAACCCAAAACTTGAACAGGCGCTGACGCGCGGGGATCTTGCGATTCGCCAGGCCAATTCGGCGCGGGCGACTGCCTTGCTGCGTGCGTTGGGCAAGATGATCGTGGACGCGTCGGCGACGATCGGCGTGGAAGCGTTCACGCTGATTCCTGACGGCGACAAGATTTACGATCCCGCCGATGGGTTGTGGCCGCAGGAATTGCTGGTATCGCTCGACGGTCCTGTCGAGGATGCGGATCCTGACGAGGTTCGCACCGTGAGGTTGCTTGCCGACGATCCCGGCACGGTGTTTCGCGTCGAGTGGCAACGGGCCGATGGGAAGATCGGGCGTCAGGATGGCGGGCCGTTCGCGACGGTGGCGTTTATCTCCGACGTGGATATTCCCTGGACGGATGACGAGGACTGATTCCTGGTCTTCGGCAACGCCGCCTTCGGGCGGCGTTTTTTATGGCCGGGGCAACCCTGCGCAGGCAAGCAAAAGATCTACTTCATCATCCGTCTTCGAAACAGAACGGCAGAAACAAGAAACCCGCCAACCACATACGCAAGCAGCACAGCGACGTGCAAAACAACCTCCTGAAGAGGCCGCCCAAGCATGGCGGGGCGAATCAGATCGACCGCATGCGCCAGCGGTAAAACTTCAGTAAAACCCCGCGCGGCAGCGGGCAACTGCGAAACAGGAAAAAACACCCCGGACAACAGCAACATCGGCGTCAATACCAACGTCTGATAAAACATAAAAAAATCATACGACGGCGCCAATGCCGTCACGACCATCGCGATACTCGCAAACGCGAGTCCGGTCAGTACGATCACAGGCAGCGCCAGCAACATCGACGGAAAACTCGCATACCCCAACGCTCCCGCGACCAGCATGATTGCCACGCCCGACAACATCGACTTGCTGCCGGCCCACATCACTTCGCCCAGCACGATGTCGCCGAGCGTCAGCGGCGTATGCATGATCGCTTCCCACGTGCGCTGCACATGCATTCGCGAGAAGCCGGAATACATCGACTCGAAACTCGCCGACATCATCACGCTCGATGCGACTGTGCCCGCTGCCAGAAACTCGATGTACGACACGCCGTCGACGTGCCCGACCATCAGCCCAAGCCCGAAACCGAGGCCGAACAGATAGATCATCGGATCGGCAAGATTGCCGAACATCGAAGCAATCGCGAGCTTCCTCCACACGAGATAGTTGCGTCGCCATACGGCAATCCAGTTCACGGCGTTCGCGGGCAAAGCGGCGAGCGGTTCCTGCCTCGACGGCGTGTCCTCAGGTGTGTCGTAAGTGCGTGCGTCCATTGCTTGTCTCTTGCGTTGTCTTATCGCTATACAGGTGGGCGGCCAGCGCCGGTCCCGGCACCGGCCCGCATCATCAGTCCTGCATCTCGCGGCCGGTTAGCCGGAGGAAGACGTCTTCCAGATTCGCAGGACGGTGCAGATAGCGCAACCCGGCGCGCTGCTTCAGACGTGCGTGCACCGGCTGCGCGTCGTTCACGTAGCAGAACAGCGTCTCGCCACTGATCTCGGTTCGCTCGACCAGTGGCGCCAACTCGTCGCGCAACGCGACCGGATCGGCGCCGAAGATTTCGATCACGTCGCAGCCGATTTCGGATGCGATCAGATCGTTCGGTGCGCCTTCAGCGATCTTGCGGCCTTCCTCGATCACGCACAGACGGTGGCAGAGCCGTTCGGCTTCTTCCATGAAGTGCGTGGTCAGCAGGATGGTCTTGCCGCGCGCGAGTAGCGAGCGCAGCCGTTCCCAGATCAGATGGCGCGCCTGCGGATCGAGCCCGGTGGTCGGTTCGTCCATGATCAGCACGTCGGGATCGTTGACGAGCGCGCGCGCCAGCGTGAGCCGCCGCTTCATGCCGCCCGACAGTTCGCTCACGCGCGCATCCGCCTTGCTTTCCAGGCGCGCGAACTCGAGCAGCGACGGCACCATCGCGCGGCATTGCGCGGCGCTCAGGCCAAAGTAGCGGCCGAACACGAGCAGGTTTTCGCGGACCGTGAAATCGGGATCGAGATTATCGAACTGCGACACCACACCGACGCGCGCTCGCGCCACCCGGGCGCGGCCGGGAATCGGTTCGCCGCACAAGCGGATCGTGCCCGCATCCGGGGCCGCAATGCCCAGCAGCATGCGCAGCGTGGTGGTCTTGCCCGCGCCGTTCGGTCCGAGCAGACCAAAACATTCGCCGACGTTGACATGAAACGACAATCCGTCGACGACCGTCTTCTCGCCGTAGCTTTTTTTGACGTGGTGGAATTCGATGGCGGCTTCAGACATGGATCGGACGAGGCTCCGGAAAAAACGCGAATGGCTGGTAAGGTCGCTCATTCTATGGCATCGGCAGCCTGGCGTTGATCGGCGCTGCGCCGCTCACGCGGCGTTTCTTGCGCTGCCGCATAGCCGCGCACCTGCTTGGGGCGCACTTAGCGTTTTCCATCCCTTGCAACCTGAATTGCGGCGCACCATGATTCATTTACCACCGCGATCCCTGCGGTAAGGGAGAAAACCATGGCGAGCTACAAAAAAATCCTGCTTTGCTACGACGGCTCGCGCGAGGGCCGCAAAGCGCTGCGCTGCGGCGCCGATCTGGCGCTGGACCTGAAGGCGGAAACGCATCTGTTGTCGGTGGTGGACATGCGCTCGAGCATTGCGCAAAGTGCGGGCCTGCTCACCGACGTGGCCTGCGGCAGCTTCGAGAAGACAGCGCGTGACATCCTCCAGGAGGGGGTGGACTGGCTCACCGAGCGCGGCGTCAATGCGCAAGGCCATTTCGCGTTCGGTCATCCCATCGACGAGATTGCCAATCTCGCCAACGAACTGCACGTCGACCTGGTGGTGGTCGGCCACCGTTGCCGCACGGGTCTGTCACGCTGGTGGATGGGCGCGGGAAATACGCCGCTGCTCGACCGGGTGTCGTGCAGCATTCTGGTGGCATGTTCGTCCGCCCAGGAGCAGCAGCAAGCGGCCGCTTGACGCCAGCCTCATGAACCGCGTCGACCGGACGATCAGTCGTTCAGGTCGACCGCGGCGAACTTCCATGTGAACAAACCTTCGCGCCGAAAGATCGCCGTGTAACGCGCGTCGCCCGCGCCGTGCTGATACCTGATGACGAATTCGTTGAGGCTGCGATAGCCCGCCGTGGTTTGCGGCGGCTGCGGCGGCGTGGCGCTGTTGCCCGCGTTGTCAGGTGCGCTGCGCGCTGTGGTGTTAGCCGCGTTATTGGCCGCGTTTTTGGCCGAATTGTTAGCCGCGTTGTTACCTGCGTTGTTAGCCGTTTTGCCATCGGCAGGTGGCGCGGGCGGCCGCTCGCCCGGTTCGCCACGCGGCGGCATGCCGTTCAGCAATGCGGCCACGCCGTCCGGCGTCGCATACGCATCGACTAGCGGTCCGATCAGCGCAACGCCGATCATCGCGCCAATGGCGGCAAGCGGATTGCCGTTGCCATGTGAGTCGAGCCGGTGTGTCAGCAAGCCGGTGACCTGTTGCTTCAGGCTCTCGCGCAACGCGGGGAAGTCGACATACTGATTGACGGTCTCCGCATCGCGCGCGTCTGCCGCGCGTTTCAGATTGTTCAGCGCAATATATGGCGACGCATAGCCGAATCCCAGCGCGGCCACCACCGCAATCACAATCAGAACAACGATCAGCGACCGTGCGGCGCCGCCTTTGGTGCGTGTCGAAACTGCCATTGAGTGGAGCTCTTTATCAAGGGTGGTCTAACGTTGACCGCGGCCACGCGAAAACGATCCCATGCGATGCAATAGCTGAAGCGATCTGGAGAGGCGCGCAAGGCAGCACCAAGGCAATGACACGGGCAACAGCAGTGCGACGCCAGGGCAACGCCAGAGCAACGCCGGTGCAACAACGCGCACGCCCCATACCGGATTACTCGAACACCGCCCCGTGCACGTTGGCCTCGTCGGCGATGCAGCGGTCGATCATCCGGCATACGGCGTCTACCGTGCCGACCATGATCAGCCGCGACTGCCCGTGATAGACGCGAACCGGTGCCCGTCGCGCCGGCTCTGCCGTATTCAGCCCTGAATTCAACGACACTCGAGCGAAAGCCGGCAACGACGACGGCAAGCTCGACACCCGCGATGCGGGTTCGTCGAACAGTGATGGAGTGCTGGCCGTGGACGCCTCGATCAGCGAACAGGGCACCAGCTTGCGCAGATGGCGCAGACGACCGAACTGGCGAAAAGGCAGCAGGCGGGCAAGGCGTTCCATGGGTCTCTCCAGGCGATTCAACGTAGAGGCAGCGGCGCGTTAGGCGTCGGGCAAGCGTGGGTAGAAGCGGGCGCTCAGAATTCGCCCGGGCGGATCAGCCCAACAGCGATGCCTTCCAGCGCGAAATCCGCACTGCCGTTCTGAACGAAGATGTTTTCGTAATCGGGGTTTTCGGCGATCAACTCGATGCCGTTCGGCCGGCGCTTCAGGCGCTTGACCGTGACGTCGTCGCCAAGCCGCGCGATGATGATCTGGCCGTCTTTCGCTTCGCTTTTCTTTTGCACCGCGAGCAGGTCGCCGTCGAAGATGCCGGCGTCGCGCATCGATAACCCGCGAACCTTCAGCAGGTAGTCCGGTTTGCTCGAGAACAGCGCCGGGTCGCACGCATAGTGCTGCGAGATATGTTCCTGCGCGAGGATCGGGCTGCCGGCCGCGACGCGACCGATCAGCGGCAGCGACAGTTGCATGATGCTGGGGTGCGGCAGCGTGAACTGGTGTGGCGAATCTTCGGGACCCGCCAGCAGACGAATGCCGCGCGACGCACCTGCCGCGAGTTCGATCACACCCTTGCGGGCCAGCGCCCGCAGATGTTCTTCGGCCGAATTGGCCGAGCTGAAACCTAGTTCGGCGGCGATCTCCGCGCGGGTGGGCGGAAAGCCGGTGCGTTCGATAGCCCGGCGGATCAGATCGAAAACCTGCTGCTGTCGTGCGGTGAGTTTGGTCATGGCGCCACTGTATGTATGAACAGGTGACTGTATTTTTATACAGTATTCGGCGCAATTCAAGCTTTACTTCAAGTTCGTCGTCCGGGGTGGCGCTCCGGCGCCGCAAAAGGATGCTTTAACAACCGTTTTCGTGTCGCAACGCCTTATCCAGCTGTCATTACCACTTTTACGTATTAAAGAATGAAGAAACATTATTTTTAATGATGAAAGCCCTTCGATAGACTGGCCTCCGAGTTGACGCGCTGCAGACGCAAAAACAAGACGCCGTAACGGCAACCACAACGCGGAGAAGCTGGATGAACCAACAGGGCACGGGGCTGGCAGGCAAGACCAGAAAACTCATCGCGGCGCTCGCGTTCGGCGCGGCGACCGCTGTCGGCGCGATGGCGCAGGCGCACGCTGCCGACACGACGCTGCTGAACGTGTCGTACGACCCGACGCGCGAACTGTACCAGGACGTCAATCAGGCATTCGGCAAGGAATGGAAGGCGAGGACAGGCGAATCGATCACCTTCAAGCAGTCGCACGGCGGTTCGGGCGCTCAGGCGCGCTCGGTGCTCGACGGTCTGCAGGCGGATGTCGTGACGCTGGCGCTCGCCTACGACATCGACGCGCTGGCTAACAAGGGTTTGCTGGACAAAGGCTGGCAAAAGCGTTTGCCGGATAACGCGTCGCCGTACACGTCAACGATCGTGTTCCTCGTGCGCAAGGGCAATCCGAAGCACATCAAGGATTGGGACGATCTGACGAGGCCAGGCGTGTCGATCGTCACGCCGAATCCGAAGACCTCCGGCGGCGCGCGCTGGAACTATCTGGCCGCATGGGCTTACGCCGAACATCAGCCGGGCGGCAACGACCAGAAGGCGAAGGAATTCGTCGGCAAGCTCTACAAGAATGCCGGCGTGCTGGATTCGGGGGCGCGCGGCGCAACGACCAGCTTCGTGCAGCGCGGCATCGGCGACGTGCTGATCGCCTGGGAAAACGAAGCGTTCCTGTCGCTGAAGGAATTCGGTCCGGACAAGTTTGAGATCGTCGTGCCGTCGGTGAGCATTCTGGCCGAGCCGCCGGTTGCCGTGGTGGACAAGGTGGTCGACAGGCACGGCACGCGCAAGCTGGCCGAAGCGTATCTGAACTTCCTGTATAGCGAGCAAGGCCAGGAAATCGCAGCGAAGAACTTCTACCGTCCGCGTTCGAACAAGGTGCCGGCCGAGCTGACCGCGAAGTTTCCGAAGCTGAAGCTGTACACGGTGGACGATTCGTTCGGCGGCTGGGCGAATGCGCAGAAGACCCACTTTGCCGACGGCGGCGTATTCGATTCGATCTACCAGCCGCAGTAAGACTGCCAATGCCTGAAGCCGCACAGGCGGCGAGGGCGGCGGCAACACCTGGTCAGCAAGCGCGCCCAGTGGGCGCGCTTCTGGCTAGCCGGACGACCACCAAAGCACGGCAAGCATCAACCCTGAAAGAGTATCCAGCATGACCACGTTGACCTTCCGGAAACCGAGCGCCTTGCCCGGTTTCGGCCTGACACTCGGCATCACGGTGGCGTATCTGAGCCTCGTGGTGCTGATTCCGCTTGCGGCAACTTTTCTGAAAACCGCCACGCTCGACTGGAGCCAGTTCGTGCGCGCGGTGAGCTCGCCACGCGTGCTCGCGTCGTACCGGCTGACCTTTTTCTCGGCGCTCGGCGGCGCGCTGATCAACGCGCTGTTCGGCTTCCTCGCGGCATGGGTGCTGGTGCGCTACACGTTCCCGTTCAAGCGGCTCGTCGATGCGGTGGTCGATCTGCCGTTCGCGCTGCCGACGTCGGTGGCCGGCATTTCGCTTGCAGCGGTCTATGCTGGCAACGGCTGGATCGGACAGTTCCTCGAGCCGCTCGGCATCAAGGTCGCGTTTACGCCGGCTGGCGTGCTGATCGCGTTGACCTTCATCGGTTTGCCGTTCGTCGTGCGGACCGTGCAGCCGGTGCTCGAAGAGTTCGAGCGCGAGCAGGAAGAAGCGGCCGCGTGCCTCGGCGCGTCGCGCTGGCTGACGTTCCGGCGTGTCGTGCTGCCGGCGGTGTTTCCGGCGCTGCTGACCGGCTTCGCGCTGGCGTTCGCGCGGGCGCTCGGCGAGTACGGCTCGGTGATCTTCATCGCCGGCAACGTGCCGATGAAATCGGAAATCACCTCGCTGCTGATCATCACCAAGCTCGAACAATACGACTACGCGGGCGCCACCGCATTGGCGGTGGTGATGCTGATCGTGTCGTTCCTGATGCTGTTGTTCATCAATACCTTGCAGTGGTATCTGCAGCGGCGCACGAGCCGCGGCGCAACGGGCCCGGCGCCCGCGGCCGCGAGCGTTGCGGCAATTGGCGCAGGTGTGCAATGAGCCGCGATACTGTAGATACCGCCGCGCTTGCCGCCGCGCCGCGCGCACCGCTCGATGTGGCGCGCCGGCCTGATCCGGTCACCGAGCCGCCCGTCGTGCGCTGGATTCTGACCGGCGTCGCGTTGCTGTTTCTCGCGCTGTTTCTGGTCGTACCGCTGGTTGCCGTGTTCTATCAGGCATTGAACAAAGGCGTGGGTTTCTATCTGGAATCGCTTGCGGATCCGGATGCGCTGTCGGCCATCAAACTGACGGTGATGACCGCCGCGATTGCCGTGCCGCTGAACCTCGTGTTCGGTCTTGCCGCGTCATGGTGTATCGCCAGGTTCGAATTCCGCGGCAAGGCGCTCCTGACCACGCTGATCGATCTGCCGTTCTCGGTCTCGCCGGTGATCTCCGGTTTGATCTACGTGCTGATGTTCGGCGCGCAAGGCTGGTTCGGGCCGTGGCTGCAAGCGCACAACGTGCAGATCATTTTCGCGGTGCCCGGCATCGTGCTGGCGACGATCTTCGTCACGTTCCCGTTCGTCGCGCGCGAGCTGATTCCGCTGATGCAGGCGCAAGGCAACGACGAAGAAGAAGCCGCGCACGTGCTCGGCGCGTCGGGCTGGCAGATCTTCCGGCGCGTCACCTTGCCGAACGTCAAATGGGGCCTGCTGTACGGCGTGATTCTGTGCAATGCGCGGGCGATGGGCGAGTTCGGCGCGGTGTCGGTGGTGTCCGGCCACATTCGCGGACAAACCGACACGATGCCGCTGCACGTCGAAATTCTCTACAACGAATACAACTTCTCGGCGGCGTTCGCCGTGGCGTCGGTGCTGGCCTTGCTCGCACTCGTGACGCTCGGCCTGAAGCTGCTCGCCGAACGCCATCTGTCGGCGGAACTGTCGGACGCCCGCGCTGTGCCCGCGTACGCAGGTCCCGTCACGCAGCCGTCGTCGTCGGTGCCGTCCGTGAAAGCGGCGCAGGCGGCGCATCGGCACCCGGTCAAGCAAGGAGAGCTGTAATGGGTATCACCGTTCGTAACCTGCAAAAGCGCTTCGGCGATTTCGTCGCGCTCGATAACGTTTCGCTCGATTTTCCGCCGGGCGAACTGGTTGCGCTGCTCGGGCCGTCGGGCTGTGGCAAGACGACGTTGCTGCGCGTGATCGCCGGACTCGAATATGCGGACGGCGGCCAGGTCGTGCTGCAAGGCCAGGACGTTGCGACGGTCGGGGCGCGCGAACGCGAAGTCGGCTTTGTGTTCCAGCATTACGCGCTGTTCCGTCATATGACGGTGTTCGAGAATGTCGCGTTCGGCCTGCGCGTGAAACCGCGCAAGCAACGGCCGTCGGAAGCGGTGATACGCGAGAAGGTGCATGAACTGCTGAAGCTCGTGCAACTCGACTGGCTCGCGCAACGCTATCCGTCGGAACTGTCGGGCGGTCAGCGGCAGCGGATCGCTTTGGCTCGCGCGTTGGCCGTCGAACCGAAGGTGCTGCTGCTCGACGAACCGTTCGGCGCGCTGGATGCGAAGGTGCGCAAGGAGTTGCGCAGCTGGCTGAGGCGGCTGCACGACGATCTGCATATCTCGACGATTTTCGTCACGCACGATCAGGAAGAAGCACTCGAAGTGGCCGACCGGATCGTCGTGCTCAATCGCGGGCATGTGGAGCAGGTCGGCAGTCCGCAAGACGTGTACGACCATCCGCAGACCTCGTTCGTCTACGAGTTTCTCGGCGCGGCGAACCGGCTGCACGGCAACGTCGATTCGAGCGGCTTCGTGGTCGATGGCGCGGCGCTGCCGGTTGCGATCAAGGCCGACTTCAGCGGGCCGGCGTTCGCCTATGTGCGTCCGCACGATCTGCAGTTGTATTCGCAGGCAGCTGGCCATCGCGAAGGCATCGTCGTCGATGTGCGGCGTGTGGTGACGCTCGGCGGCTCGGTGCGCGTCGAACTCGCCGGGCGCGAGGGCAATCTGCTCGAAGCGGAACTCGATCGCGAGGCGTGGCGCGATCTGCAACTGGCGGTCGGCGACGGCGTCACCGCGGTGCCGCGTGCGTTGCGCGTTTTCCCTGCGCAATGAGCGGCCTCGTCTTGACGAAACCCATTCGAACAACCTGACTCTGGCTGAACCGGAGAGATAAAGATGAACTTCCAGCAATTGCGCTTTGTGCGCGAGGCCGTGCGTCAGAACATGAATCTGACTGAGGTGGCGAACGTGCTGTACACGTCGCAATCGGGCGTATCGAAACAGATCAAGGATCTCGAAGACGAACTCGGCGTCGACATTTTCATCCGGCGCGGCAAGCGTCTGACCGGCCTCACCGAGCCGGGCAAAGCGGTGCATCAGCTGATCGAGCGGATGCTGCTCGACGCGGAAAATCTGCGCCGCGTCGCGCGCCAGTTTGCCGACCAGGACAGCGGCCACCTGGTCGTGGCGACGACTCACACCCAGGCGCGTTACGCGCTGCCGAAGGTGATTCGCCAGTTCACCGAGGTGTTCCCGAAGGTGCACCTGGCGCTGCGCCAGGGCAGCCCGCAGCAGATCGCGCAGATGATCATCAATGGCGAAGCGGACATCGGCATTTCGACCGAAGCGCTCGACCGCTTCCCGGATATCGTCACGTTCCCGTGCTATTCGTGGCATCACGTCGTGGTCGTGCCGAAGGACCATCCGCTGGTGGGCCGGCCGAATCTGACGCTCGACGAGATCGCCGAATTCCCGATCGTCACCTACGACCAGGATTTCACGGGCCGCTCGCACATCGACCAGGCGTTCGCGAAAGCGGGGGCATTGCCGGACGTGGTGCTGACCGCGATCGACGCGGACGTGATCAAGACCTATGTCGAACTCGGCATGGGCATCGGCGTGGTCGCGGCGATGGCCTACGATCCGAAACGCGACACGGAACTGGTCGCGCTGGATACCCAGCATCTGTTCGAAGCGAGCACGACGCGGGTCGGTTTGCGCAAGGGCGCGTTCTTGCGCGCGTATGCGTACCGGCTGATCGAGATGTTCGCGCCGCAGTTGAGCGAAGCGGAAATCGCCGCGCAGTTGCGCGAAGCGGTTTGACGGGAGCGGGCCGTCGCGGCCCGCGTTGACGTGGCTTAAGTAGGTGCTCAGGTGCGTGCTTAAGTTCGTGCTTAAGGGCGAGATTGGGCGCGCGGCCTAGATGCGGTTTAAACGAGCATAAAACGAACGGCAATGCGTTTTTAAACGCATTGCGGCGGGCGGCGCATCGCTTACAATCGCCGCCATGAATACTTCGACTTCCTCTTCCGCGACGCCTTCCGAAGGCAAGACACCGCCGCCGTTGCCGCTGTTGCGTCGTATCGCCGTGCTGGCGACCGGCGGCACGATTGCCGGGGCGGCCGCGGACGCCACCAATACGTCCGGCTATCAGGCCGGCGTGGTCGGCGTCGATCAACTGCTGGGCGCGGTGCCGGCCTTGTCCGGCGTGGCGCGCATTCAACCCGAGCAGATTGCCAGCGTCGACAGCAAAGACATGGCGATGCCGCTATGGACCACGCTCGCGCAACGCATCAACGCACTGCTGGCGTCCGACGACATCGACGGCGTGGTGGTGACGCACGGCACCGACACGCTCGAAGAAACCGCCTATCTGCTGCACCTGACGATCAAATCCGCCAAGCCGGTCGTGCTGACCGCGGCGATGCGCCCGGCATCGGCGCTCTCCGCCGACGGCCCGCTGAATCTGCTCAACGCGGTGACGGTCGCCGCGCATGAGGCGTCGCGCGGGCGGGGCGTGCTGGTCGCATTCAACAACAGGATTCACAGCGCACGCGACGTGGTCAAGACGAGCACTTACGCCGTCGATGCGTTCCATTCGCCGGAGATCGGCGCGCTTGGCTGGGTGCAGGACGGCCGTGTCGAATTCCAGCGCAGCGTGGTGCGCCCGCACACGGTCGCGACCGAATTCGTGATCGGCGCGAAGTGGCCGCATGTGGAAATCGTCGCGAGCTATGCGGGTGTATCGCGGATCACCGTGGATGCGCTGGTCGCCGCCGGCGTGCGTGGCATCGTGGTGGCGGGCACGGGCAACGGCTCGATTCACGCGTCGATGCAGCAGGCTTTGGCCGATGCGGTTTCGCAAGGCGTCGCGGTGGTGCGATCGTCGCGTGTCGGCTCGGGCCATGTGATGCGCAACGGCGCAGCCGCGGACGATGCGCTGGGTTTCGTCAGCGCGGGGTCGCTGAATCCCTACAAGGCGCGCGTGCTGCTGATGCTGGCGCTGGCCGCGGGCGGCACGGGGGCGGTGGCATTGCAGAAGGTGTTCGATACGTACTGACGCGGCGCTGACCAGCTCGCGCGTAGGACGTCAAGCGAATGACGGCCCAATGAAAGCGCGGCGCTCGAGGCATCTGCCCTGAGCGCCGCGTTTTCGTTTCCGCGTACGGCTGTTGAATCCGCAGACTATTGAACCGGCGCAATCGCCGGCGCCTGACCTAGTTGCGAAGAGGGCGGGTCGGTGCAAGAAGACGACGTGCATGAAAGAGCCGCTGGGAGAAATTGGCGGGAAATGCCTGTAAATGAGGCCTGTAAATGAGGCCTGTAAATGAGGCCTGTAAATGAGGCCTGTCAATGAGGCCTGTCAATGAACCTGTACATGAAATCCGACAGCCGGACACCCGACGACGACGTCTGACCGACCAAGGCTTCCCCGGCGCCGCCGGGTGCCGCTGCGGACCCCACTTGCCGCTCTCAGCCCAGAGCGGCACGATTTGCCCGATCCGCCGCGCATGCCGCACGACTGACCGGGCGCCCCACCTGCACTCGCCGTGACGATGACGATGCAACGATCACGGCAACCTGTGTCACTGCTTATTGTCTTTATGTGCTGCGTATGACGCTCGCTGCACACTCCCCGATTGACCTGTCGCGATTTGCTCCGATTTCGCTCCGATACGGTGGGTCACCTGTGCGACCCGTGCAACCGGCCTTTGCAGCAACGCGCGTCAAGCAGCCTTCGCTTCGCTGTCCGGCGCTTGCGCGACTTCGTAGTTCGCCATGATTTCGAGTGCGCGCACCATCGCCGAGTGATCCCATGCCTTGCCGCCGTTCGCGGCGCACACGCTGAACAGTTGCTGCGCGCTCGCCGTATGCGGCAGGGCGATGCCCAGCTTGCGCGCGCCGTCGAGCGCGAGGTTCAGATCCTTCTGGTGCAGTTCGATGCGAAAGCCCGGGTTGAAGGTGCGTTTGGTCATGCGTTCGCCGTGCACTTCGAGAATCCGCGACGAAGCGAAGCCGCCCATCAATGCCTTGCGTACGCGTTCCGGATCGGCGCCCGAACGCGATGCGAACAGCAGCGCTTCCGCGACCGCTTCGATGTTCAGCGCGACGATGATCTGGTTCGCGACCTTGCACGTTTGACCCGCCCCGTTGTCGCCGATCAGCGAGATGTTCCTGCCCATCAACTCGAACAGCGGCAAGGCCTGCGCGAAGGCTTTTTCCGGACCGCCGACCATGATCGTGAGCGACGCTTCACGCGCGCCGACTTCACCGCCGGATACCGGCGCGTCGAGGTAGTCGACGCCGAGCGCGTTGATCTTCTTCGCGAACGCCTGCGTGTCGAGCGGCGAGATCGAACTCATGTCGATCACCAGCTTGCCCTTCGTGAGACCGGCGGCGACGCCGTCGTCGGCGAACAGCACGTTGGCGACATCAGGCGTGTCCGGCACCATGATGATGACGACATCGGCGGCTTGCGCGACGGCGGTTGAATTGGCGACCACGCTGGTCGTCCCGCTCAGATCTTCCGGCACCGGATACGCGCCGTTCACGAACAGCGAGTGACCGCCCTTGATGAGGTTGCGCGCCATGTGCGCGCCCATGATGCCGAGGCCGATGAAACCGATCTTTGCCATGCTTCTGAATCTCCAGTGTTGTTGGGGGTGGTGTGCCTGAGCCCGGCCAGGCGGTCGACAACGCAGTCGACCAAGCGCTCGATCAGGCGGCGGCGTGGGCTGCGCCGTGGGTTTGCCCGGCCACGCTCTGCACCCAGCCGAGGCCGGCCGTCGTGGTGGTGCGCGGCTTGTATTCGCAACCGACGTAACCGTCGTAGCCGAGCGAGTCGAGCAGAGCGAACAGGAACGGGTAGTTGATTTCGCCGGTGCCCGGCTCGTTGCGGCCCGGGTTGTCGGCGAGCTGGATGTGTGCGATCTGCGGCAGGTTCTTTTTGATCGTTGCCGCGAGTTCGCCTTCCATCCGTTGCATGTGATAGATGTCGTATTGCAGGAACAGATTGTCCGAACCCACTTCACGAATCACGTCGAGGCCTTCGCCCGAACGGTTCAGCGCGAAGCCCGGGAGGTCGTACGAGTTGCACGGTTCGACCAGCAGCCTGATACCGGCCTTCTTCAGTTCGCCTGCGGCGAAGCGCAGGTTGTCGACGATCGTCGCGCGCGCTTTGTCCGCCTCCACGCCCGCGGTCGGGATGCCGACGAGGCAGTTCAGTTGCGGCACCTTCAGCGCCTTCGCGTATTCGATCGCGCGGCCGACGCCTTCCTGAAACTCGCCCACGCGATCCGGCAAACACGCGATGCCGCGTTCACCGGCTTCCCAGTTGCCCGCGGGCAGGTTGTGCAGCACCAGCTTCAAGCGATTCTGTTGCAGGCGCTCGCTCAATTCGGCGATCTGATACGGATACGGAAACAGGAATTCGACGGCGTTGAAGCCCGCGTCCGCGGCCGCGGCAAAGCGGTCGAGGAACGGCACTTCGTTGAACAGCATGGTTAGATTCGCGGCAAATTTCGGCATGGTGCGTAGATCTCGCTGGTCGGTCAGTGGAATAACTTCATGAGGCGGTTCAACGGCGTTCAGTCGCTGCGCTGCTGAACGTTGCTGAGCGTTGCTGAACCGCGCTCATGTGCTGCGAAGTCAGGACACTCAGTCGAGCATGCTGATGATGGCGGTCGGCGCGTCTGCGTGCTTTTCGGCCAGCTCTTCGAACTCGTTGATCGCGTCGATCTCGGTGCCCATCGAAATGTTGGTCACGCGTTCGAGAATCACTTCGACGATCACCGGCACGTTGAACTCGGACAACATCGATTGCGCTTTCAACAGCGCCGGCTTGAGTTCTTCCGGCTTGAACACGCGGATCGCCTTGCAGCCCAGACCTTCGGCGACCGCCACGTGATCCACGCCGTAGCCGTTCGTTTCCGGCGAGTTGATGTTCTCGAAGCCGAGCTGCACGCAGAAGTCCATGTCGAACGCCCGCTGTGCCTGGCGGATCAGGCCGAGGTACGAGTTGTTCACCACCACGTGCACGTACGGCAACTTGAACTGCGCGCCCGCGGCGAGCTCTTCGATCATGAACTGGAAGTCGTAGTCGCCCGACAGCGCGACGATCCGACGTTGCGGATCAGCCGCACGCACGCCGAGCGCTGCAGGAATCGTCCAGCCGAGCGGGCCTGCCTGGCCGCAGTTGATCCAGTTGCGTGCCTTGTAAACATGCAGGAATTGCGCGCCGGCGATCTGCGACAAACCGATTGTGCTCACGTAGCAGGTATCGCGGCCGAACACCTGGTTCATCTCTTCGTACACGCGCTGCGGCTTCATCGGCACGTTGTCGAAGTGCGTCTTGCGATGCATCGTGCTCTTGCGTTGCTGGCAGTCTTCGACCCATGCGCTGCGGTCCTTCAGCTTGCCGGCGGCCTTCCATTCCTGCGCCACTTCGACGAACAGTTCGAGCGCGGCTTTCGCGTCCGACACGATGCCCAGATCCGGACCGAAGACGCGGCCGATCTGCGTCGGCTCGATATCGACGTGCACGAACTTGCGGCCCTTGGTGTACACCTCGATGCTGCCCGTGTGACGGTTCGCCCAGCGATTGCCGATGCCGAGCACGAAGTCGGAGGCGAGCATCGTCGCGTTGCCGTAGCGGTGCGAGGTTTGCAGGCCGACCATGCCGGCCATCAGCGGATGGTCGTCGGGAATCGCGCCCCACGACATCAGCGTCGGGATGACCGGCACGCCGACGGTTTCGGCGAACGTCACCAGCAGGTCCTCAGCGGCTGCGTTGAGCACGCCGCCACCGGAGACGATCAGTGGCTTGTCCGAATCGTTGAGCAGCGTGAGCGCCGCCTCGATCTGCTTGCGGGTCGCTTTCGGCTTGTAGACCGGCAGCGGTTCATAGGTGTCGATGTCGAACTCGATCTCGGCGAGCTGGACGTCGATCGGCAGGTCGATCAGCACCGGACCCGGGCGGCCCGAACGCATCAGGTGGAACGCCTGCTGGAACGCGCGCGGCACGAGCGCCGGTTCGCGCACGGTGACGGCCCACTTGGTGACGGGTTTCGCGATCGATTCGATATCGACGGCCTGGAAGTCTTCTTTGTACAGCCGCGCGCGCGGCGCCTGGCCCGTGATGGCCAGAATAGGAATCGAGTCGGCCTGAGCGGAGTACAAACCGGTGATCATGTCGGTGCCGGCGGGGCCCGACGTGCCGATACACACGCCGATGTTGCCCGGCCGGGCGCGCGTATAGCCTTCGGCCATGTGCGAAGCGCCTTCGACGTGACGCGCCAGCACGTGGCTGATGTTGCCTGCCTTGCGCATGGCCGAGTAGAACGGGTTGATGGCTGCACCCGGAACGCCGAATGCGGTGTCGATGCCTTCTTTTTCGAGCACCAGCACGGCTGCGTCGACGGCTCTCATCTTGGCCATGAATGTCTCCTGAATGTCTTGGGATGGGCTAGATAGGGTGTTAGATGCACTTTAAGGTCCACCTAAAGGTTTGATAAGATCAGTTCGGGTCGCTTATTTCGAAACAAAAAGTATGGAATGGCGCTGACGGAGACGACGGGCGCGCTGCGTGGGCTCTGTGTGCGCTCTGCGTGGGACTGGAGTAAGCGCTAAAGCGCCAACTCCAGTCGACGACGCTCTGCGTGGGACTGGAGTAAGCGCTAAAGCGCCAACTCCAGTCGACGACGCTCTGCGTGGGACTGGAGTAAGCGCTAAAGCGCTAACTCCAGTCGACACAGGAGACAGAAATGGACCGCTTCAAACAGATCGAAACCTTTGTGCGCGTCGCGGACGCGGGCAGTCTCGCCGCTGCCGCGCTCGAAGAGGGCGTGTCGCCGGTGATTCTCGGCCGCCGCATCGACGCGCTCGAAAAGCGCCTGGGCGTCAAGCTGATGTACCGCTCGACACGGCGCCTCGTGGTCAGCGAGGACGGTGCGGCGTTTCTGGAGCGCTGCCGCGGCTTGCTCACCGAATGGGATCAGGCGGAAAACGAACTGAGCGCGGGGCGGCGCGCGATCAATGGCCATCTGATCGTATCGGCGCCGGCCGCGTTCGGGCGCAAGCACGTTGCGCCGCTCGCGCCGGCCTTTCTCGCCGACAAGCCGGAACTCCAGCTGTCGTTCAATCTGACCGACCGGGTCGTGGATCTGGTGCGCGAGGGCTACGACCTGTCGATCCGCATAGGCGGCGCGGTCGATCCGAATTTCGTCGCGGTGAAGCTGGCGTCGAACCGCCGTGTGGTATGCGGCACGCCGGAATACTTCCGCCAATACGGTAAGCCGAAAACGCTCGAGGACCTGCCGCACCACAACTGCCTCGCGTTCAACCTGCAGGGCGGCCAGAACCGCGGCTGGTACTTCCGACGCAACGGCAAGCTGGCCACGGTGCGGGTGGGCGGCACGCTCGATTGCAACGACGGCGAGCTGCTGCATCGCTGGGTGTCCGAAGGGCTCGGGCTCGGCTGGCGCTCCACGTGGGAAATCCAGCAGCAGCTGGCGCGCGGCGAACTCGAAACCGTGCTCGACGAGTTCGCGTTGCCCGATTACGACATTCTCGCGGTCTATCCGCAGCAGCGTTATGTGCCGGCCAAGGTGCGCTACTTCATCGATTACCTGAAAGAGGTGTACGCCAGCAAGGACTACTGGAACCGCGCGACCTATTAGCGGAGCGGGAGCGTTGGCGGTCTCGGGCGCTCCACGTGAGGCGTGAGCGGTGATCGGCGAGCGCCATCCCATGCCTTTTTCGCGATTTAACGGCCGGGCGGGAATAAACTCGGAGCGCGGCCGGTCTTGTGGTGAGAGACAGTCGTCACGTGTCAGCCAACCTGGTCATATCGCCAGGCCGCAATGCCCTGGAGGGCCGAGGTGGTCCAAACCGATTCACATGCCGTTCGCGCGCGCGAC
This sequence comes from Paraburkholderia lacunae, assembly GCF_003353175.1. Lineage (GTDB taxonomy): Bacteria > Pseudomonadota > Gammaproteobacteria > Burkholderiales > Burkholderiaceae > Paraburkholderia > Paraburkholderia lacunae. The sequence continues at coordinate 189,866 of NZ_QHKS01000003.1, forward strand.
GATGCCGACGCCGACCCCGACGCGATGAGGAGCCGCCGTTTCCAGCAACTGGCGCTACCGCATCTCGACGCGGCGTATAACCTTGCGCGCTGGTTGTGCGGCAACTCCAACGATGCCGACGACGTCGTGCAGGAAGCGTTCATGCGCGCGTTCCGTTTCTTCGACACCTTCCGCGGCGAAACGGCCCGGCCGTGGCTGCTGGCGATCGTGCGGCGCACCTGGTACACGGAATGGCGGCGGCGCGCGTCGTCGCTCGAAGTCGTCGAGTTCGACGACAGCATGGACGACGCCACCTTCGAAGGCTGGAGCGCCGGCGGCGCCGATCCGCAGACGCTGCTGATCCGCGACGAGGACGCGAAGCTCGTGCACGAAGCGCTGGCGCAGTTGCCGGTCGAATACCGCGAGGTGCTGATCCTGCGCGAACTGGAAGAGATGGGCTATCGCGAGATCGCGATGGTGGCCGACGTGCCGATCGGCACGGTGATGTCGCGGCTAGCACGAGGGCGCCGCAAGCTGGCCGCGCTACTGACGGCGCCGCAAGGCGGCGGCCAGCCGGTGTCCGGCGTTCCGGCGTCGGCGCCGTCCGCGCGCGGGGCGCCGCGGCCAGCGCCGCGTGCATGTCAGGCCGATCCGAACGACAGCGCCCGCGGCGCAGGCGAGGGCGGGACCGAGCCGGGCGGGCCGCCACGCGCCGCCATGTCAGCCGCGCGCGCAGCACCGACGGCTTCCGTATCACCGCTCCGGGCGGTCTCCAACGCCCGACCATCCAATGCCCCCGGCGCGAGCGCCGCCGGCCCCACTCAGGAGACGCCAGATGGACTGTAACGAAGCGCGGCCGCTCCTCGATGCGAGCGCCGACCGTGAACTGCCGGCACCGGACGCACTACGGGTCCAGCAACACATCGATGGCTGCGACGCCTGCCGGCGCGAAAGCGAAAGCCTGCGCGCGTTGAGCGAGTCGCTGCGCGCGGCGCCGTATCACCGCGCACCGGACTGGCTGCGCGAGCGGATCGTCGCATCGCTGCCGGCCACGGACGATGCCGCCTTCGCGACTGCGGCCCGCAAGCCGGCGCCGCGCAAACCGCGCTGGCTAGCCAGGCTGCGCGGCTGGCTGGATAGCCAGCGCGGTCCGCAACCCGGCTTGAGCGGGCTGGCGCAGGCGGGCGCTCGGGGGCGTCTTGTCGCGCAAGGCTGGCTGGTGGCGCTGGTCGTCGCCCTATGTGCGGTGGCGGCGGGCGTCACGATGAGTCTGCGCCGTCCGGCGGAGTTTGCGCCGTTCGCCGACGAACTGGTCGAAAGCCATGTACGCGCACAGTTGTCCGGCCACGACATCGATGTGATTTCGACCGACCGGCATACGGTCAAGCCCTGGTTCAACGGCCGGCTCGACTATTCGCCGCCGGTCGAGGATCTGGCCGCGAGCGGTTTCGCGCTGGAGGGCGGGCGGCTCGACTACATTGCGCATCAGCGGGTCGCGGTGCTGGTGTACCGCTATCGCAAGCATGTGATCGACGTGTACGTGTTTCCCGAGGGCGGCGCGGCGGCCGCGAGCCTGCGCGGCAACGGGCCGGCTTCGCCGGCGCCGACCCGCGAAGGCTATGCGATTGCCCACTGGAACGCGGAGGGCATGACGTGGTGGGCGATAACCGACGCCGCGCCCGATGCGTTGAGCGGCCTGGAAACCTCATTGAAGGCGCGTCTGCAAAGCGGCAGCGAGCGCACGGAAGGCGGCTGAATGGGTGGAAAAGGCGGAAAAAGGACCCCAGGATGGACGCTGGAAGGGCGACAGAATGACGGCGGGCGAGCGTCGGACTTGCCGGCCGCCTTGGGCCGCCTTGGGTCACCGTCACCCGCCACCGCCTAAACCCTTGAAAACACACTTGATTCGCGCGCTGCATTAACGGGATATCTTGCAACCCGGCCCCAATCGGGTTAAACTCATTGGCTTCTCACTTGCCACACCGGTTCCGACGCCCGGGTGGCTTTAATCCACAAGGAGTGTGTATGCGTCATTATGAAATCGTCTTTATCGTGCATCCCGATCAGAGCGAGCAAGTGCCCGCCATGATCGAGCGTTACAAGAGCACGATCACGTCGCACGGTGGTCAGATCCATCGCATCGAAGACTGGGGCCGTCGCCAACTGGCCTACATGATCGAGAAACTCGCGAAGGCTCACTACGTCTGCATGAACATCGAATGCGACCAAACCACGCTCGACGAGCTGGAGCACGCATTCAAGTTCAACGACGCTGTTCTGCGTCACCTGATCGTCAAGATGAAGAAGGCCGAAACCGGCCCGTCGCCGATGATGAAGGAAGTGCAGCGCGAAGAAGCCAAGAAGTCGGCCGCTACGCAGCCGTCCGAAGCGCAGGCTTAAGACACACTATTTAAGCTACCAGACCAAGCGTCGTTCTCGCCAAAGGGTACATGAACCGGCTGCAACTCACGGCCAGCGTCGTCGAACGCGAACCGGTGCGGTATACCCCCGCCGGCGTTCCGATTGCAGGCTGCACGTTGCACCACCGTACGGAAGTTGTCGAAGCCGGCATTGCCCGGCAAGTCGAACTGACCATGCCGGCGGTGGCCGCAGGCGAGGCGAGCGGTAAGCTGGAAAGCTGTCCGATGGGCGTGGAAACGCTCTTCACAGGCTTCCTGGCAAAGAAACACCGCAACGCAAGAACTCTGGTATTTCACATCACAGCATTGCAGGACATTGGAAAGGACTGAACATGCCCCGCCCGACTGGTAAGAAATTCGACAAGCGTCGTCAGCAACAAAATCCGCTCTTCAAGCGCAAGAAGTTCTGCCGTTTCACGGCCGCAGGCGTCGAGTACATCGACTACAAGGACATCGATACGCTGAAGGACTTCATCGGCGAAAACGGCAAGATCACGCCGGCGCGTCTCACGGGTACGAAGTCGCATTATCAACGCCAGCTGGATACGGCAATCAAGCGCGCACGTTTCCTCGCGCTGGTGCCGTACACCGACCAGCACAAGGCCTAACCCGACGACGCGATAAGGAGCATCCGAATGCAAATCATTCTTCTGGAAAAAGTCGTCAATCTGGGTAACCTGGGCGATATCGTGAAGGTCAAGGACGGTTACGCGCGTAACTTCCTGATCCCGAACAAGCAAGCTCGCCGCGCAACGAAGGAAGCCCTGGCTGAATTCGAAGTCCGCCGCGCTGAACTCGAAAAGGTCGCCGCTGAAAAGCTGGCTGCCGCTCAAGCTCAAGGCGAAAAGCTGGCAGGCTCGACGGTTCAGATCGGCCAGAAGGCTGGCGTGGACGGCCGTCTGTTCGGCTCGGTGACGAACGCTGACATCGCTGACGCGCTGGTCAAGCAAGGCTTCACGGTTGAAAAGGCGCAAGTGCGTCTGCCGGAAGGTCCGCTGAAGATCGTGGGCGACCATCCGGTGCAAATCTCGCTGCACACCGACGTGCTCGTCGATGTGACGGTGTCGGTGCTGGGCGAACACGTCTAAGCCGACCGCAGCCAGGTATCAGATAGCATCTGCCAGGTTGTTGCTGGCAAAAGGCAGGGGCCGGGTGACCGGCCCCTGCCTTTTTTGTGCCCGGTATTTGTGCCGGTCCGGCTGCAATGAAGTATCGGTTTTTGATTTCCTCCGCGCGCATTTACCCCGATAATTCCTCTCCATGAACGCACCGTCCAAAGATCCCCAACTCGAATCGCTAAAAGTCCCGCCGCATTCGATCGAGGCCGAGCAATCGGTGCTGGGCGGCTTGCTGCTCGATAACGCCGCATGGGACCGTATCGCCGACTTCCTGTCACAGAGCGATTTTTACCGCTACGACCACCGGATCATCTTCGAACACATCGGCAAGCTGATCGCGGCGACGCGTCCGGCCGACGTGATTACGGTCTACGAGGCGCTTGGCACCTCGGGCAAGGCGGATGAGGTCGGCGGTCTTGCCTACCTGAACGCGCTGGCTCAGAACACGCCGAGCGCGGCCAATATTCGTCGTTACGCGGAAATCGTGCGCGATCGCGCGGTGTTGCGCCGTCTCGTGTCGGTGGCCGACGAAATCTCGGCCGACGCATTCAATCCGCAAGGCAAGGAAGTCCGCCAGTTGCTGGACGAGGCGGAGTCGAAAGTGTTTTCGATCGCCGAAGACGGCGCGCGCGGCACTCAGGGCTTCCTGGAAATCGGGCCGCTGCTGACCGAAGTGGTCGAGCGGATCGATACGCTGTATCACACCGCCAATCCGAGCGACGTGACCGGCACGCCGACCGGTTTTGTCGACCTGGACCGGATGACCTCGGGCATGCACGGCGGCGAATTGATCATCGTCGCGGGCCGGCCGTCGATGGGTAAAACGGCGTTTTCGATGAACGTCGGCGAATACGTCGCGGTCGAGTACGGTCTGCCGGTCGCAGTGTTCTCGATGGAAATGCCGGGCACGCAACTTACCATGCGTATGCTCGGATCGGTCGGCCGGCTCGACCAGCACCGCATGCGCACCGGGCGTCTGACCGACGAGGATTGGCCGAAGCTCACGCACGCAGTGCAGAAGATGAGCGAGGCGCAGATTTTCATCGATGAAACCGGCGGTCTGAATCCGATGGAATTGCGCTCGCGCGCGCGCCGGCTGTCGCGCCAGTGCGGCAAGCTGGGCCTGATCATCATCGACTATTTGCAGCTGATGAGCGGTTCGTCGTCGGGCGAGAACCGCGCGACCGAAATCTCGGAAATCTCGCGTTCGTTGAAGAGTCTCGCCAAAGAACTCGATGTGCCGGTGATCGCGTTGTCGCAGCTGAACCGGGGCCTGGAGCAGCGTCCGAACAAGCGGCCGATCATGTCGGACCTGCGCGAATCCGGCGCTATCGAGCAGGACGCGGACGTGATCCTGTTCATCTACCGCGACGAGGTCTACAACCCGGACAGCCCGGACAAGGGTACCGCGGAAATCATCATCGGTAAGCAGCGGAATGGTCCGATCGGGCCTGTTCGCCTCACGTTCCACGGTCAATTCACGAAGTTCGACAATTTTGCCGGTGCGCAGAATTTCTACGGCGGAGAGTGAGGCGAGCAGTAAAGCGATATCGGCACGGGTGTTGTAACGACGCTTTCAAAATCGCGACATCGACCCCGGAACGGTACAATGTGGCAGTTTTATGTCAGCCATTACGTGACCATTTTCCGGGATCCCAATGTTCGGTCGTTTCATGCCCACCGAGGGCAAGTTCTTTGAAAATTTCAATGCGCACGCAAAGTGCATCGTCTCGGCAAGCCGCGAACTCGAGCTGCTGATCGACAATCTGCAGGACGCCGAAACTCATAAGCAAAACGTGCAGAAAGCCGAGAAGGCCGCCGACAAGCTCACGCACGAAACCATCGACCTGCTGCACAAGACTTTCATCACGCCGCTCGACCGCGACGAGATCCACAAGCTGATCACCACGATGGACGACATCCTCGATCTGATGGAGGACGTCGCCACCGCTATCTCGCTGTACGACGTGCAGGCAGTGACCTCGGAAGCGAGCCAGCTGGCACACATCTGCACGGCCACGTCCGAGCGCGTGCAGTTCGCCGTCAGCCTGCTGTCGGACATGAAGCAGGCGAGCCAGATCCTGAAGGCGTGCGAGGAAATCGACCGTCTGGAGTCGGAAGCCGACCGCGTGCTGCGCTCGGCGATGTCCAAGCTGTTCCGCGAAGAAGACAACGTCAAGACGCTGATCAAGCTGAAAGCGATTTACGAACTGCTCGAAACGATCACCGACAAGTGTGAGGACGTAGCGAACATCATCGAAGGCATCGTGCTGGAAAACGCATAATGCAATCGATACAACTCGCTATCTGGGCGGTCGCCGCCCTGGTCGCCGTCGCGCTGATTTTCGACTTCATGAACGGCTTCCACGACGCGGCGAATTCGATCGCCACAGTCGTGTCGACCGGCGTGCTGAAACCGCAACAGGCCGTGGCGTTCGCGGCGGCATTCAATGTCGTCGCGTATTTCGTATTCCATCTGAAAGTGGCGCAGACGGTCGGCAAGGGCACGATCGATCCGGCTATCGTCGACCACTACGTCATTTTCGGCGCACTGGTCGGCGCGATCGGCTGGAACGTCATCACCTGGCATTACGGCATTCCGTCCAGTTCGTCGCACGCGCTGATCGGCGGGCTGGTGGGTGCGGCGCTCGCCAAGTCGGGCTGGGGCTCGCTCAATCTCGACGGGTTGATGAAGACGGTGACCTTCATTTTCATCTCGCCGCTGCTCGGTTTCGTGCTCGGATCGTTCTTCATGCTGGCGGTGTCGTGGGTCTATTTCCGCACGCCGCCGAGCAAGGTCGACCGGCGTTTCCGGCGCTTGCAACTGCTCTCCGCGGGTTTGTACAGCCTTGGCCACGGCGGCAACGATGCGCAGAAAACCATCGGAATCATCTGGATGCTGCTGATCGCGACCGGCTATGCGTCGTCGATTGCCGATGCGCCGCCGTTGTGGGTGATCGGCGGCTGTTATCTGTCGATGGGTATCGGCACACTGTTCGGCGGCTGGCGGATCGTCCGCACGATGGGACAGAAGATCACCAAGCTGAAGCCGGTGGGCGGTTTTTGCGCGGAGTCGGGCGGGGCGATCACGTTGTTTACCGCGTCGTGGCTTGGCATTCCGGTGTCCACCACGCATACGATCACCGGCGCGATCGTCGGTGTCGGCGCTACGCAGAAGCTGAGCGCGGTGCGTTGGGGCGTGGCCGGCAACATTGTCTGGGCGTGGATTCTGACGATTCCGGCCTCCGCAGCGCTCGCCGCGGCAGGCTGGTGGCTTGGCCACCGCTTCCTGTAAGCGCGGCAAAGCTGTCCGCGCTGTAAAAGCTGCGCTGTAAAAGCTGCGCTGTAAAAGCTGTGAAGCGCGCCGCTCAGATCAGCGGCGTGCTGCCTCCATCCATCGGGACAATTGCGCCCGTTACATAGCTCGCACGGCGGCTCGCCAGAAACAGCGCGACGTCGGCGATTTCCTCCGGTTTTGCATAGCGTCCGAGCGGCACTTTCGCTTGGCCGCGCGCCAGTGCGTCCGCGCTGTCGATGCCTTGCCGCGACGCTTCCAGCTTGACCGCTTCTTCGACGCGCTCGGTCAGCGTCGAACCTGGATTGATTGCGTTGATGCGGATGCCGTAGCGCGCATAGTAGTGCGCGAGGCCGACGGTCGCCAGCATCAGCGCTGCATTCGCTGCGCCGCCTGCGATGTGAATATCGCTCGCGATCTTGCCGCCCATACCGATGATATTGACGATCGTGCCGGGCTCCGTGCTTTCCCCGGTCTTTATCCGTTCGGCCATGCGGCGCAGCACTTCCTGCTGCGGGTAGATGTACGGGAAATACTTCGCTTCCATGGTCGCCCGGAAAGCGTCGGCGTCGAGCGCTTCCGGGTCGTAGCGGCGGGCCGCGCCGGCGCTGTTGATCAGCACGTCGATCGGGCCGACCGCGGTGGTGACTTCCTCGACGATATCGGCGGCGCTGTGCGGCTCGTGCAGGTCGGCGCGCGTCCGATGCACGTGCAGGCCTTCCTGGCGCAACTCTTCGTAGGCTCGCGCGAGATTGGCGGGATCGCGCGAGACGATCGCGACTTTGGCGCCTTCGATCGCGAACGCGCGGGCGCACGCGAGTCCGATGCCTTTGCTGCCGCCGGTGATCAGCACCACCTTGTCTTTCAGCCCGAGATCCATTGTCGTCACCCGCTGTCGGAAGAATATCGAAGACGATAGCAGATCGGAGGCGTTGCAGCAGGGACGGGTGCGGAAGATGACCTCTGCCGCTCGTTGCGCGGCGGCGTCAGAAATTGCCGTTCGCGAAGCGGGCGATGGGGTCGTCGGTAGTTTGCGTGGGCGCGGCGACGCCGCGCGAGGCGGTGGAGGCTCGCATGATCTGCACCCCCACATTCGCCTCCGCCTGCCGCGCCTGCTGCGCTTGCCGTACCGCGACCGAGGCGGGCGGGGGGGGGGCGAAGGCATCGGCGGCGGCGTCGATCGCGTCTGGAGCGCGGGCGACGGCGGCAGGCGCAGCGGACGCGCCGGTGCCAGTGCTAGCGGGTGGAGCCGGTACTTCTTGAGCTATCGAATGGGTGTGACCGCTATCCGGCATGCCCGGCTGGGTGGCTTGCACCGGTGTCGGTGCTACTGCGCCTGCTGCGCGCGCCTGCATTTGTGCGGCGCTCATGCCAGGCGGCGGCGGTTCAAACGGATCGGCTTGCGCTGCCAACGGTGCGTTTGGCACTGCGGCCGGCTGGGTTGCCGCGGTCAACGGAGCACGAGGGGCCGCCACAATGCGTGTCGCTTGCTGCGGCGTCGGCGCGCCCGCCGCATAGGTCGGCGGCTGCGGTACCGCTTTCGCTGCCGGCGCCAGGTTTGCCGCAGTGCTCGCGTACGCCGGCGCGGCCCGCTCCTGCGGCGCCGAAGCCTGATAGCCTGGCGTATCGAACGGCGTGGGTGCCGCAGCCGGCGACGCCATGCGCCGAATGCCGTCGAAGCGCTTGGCCCAATACGGATTGGTCAGATAATCGAGCCGCACCGTGCCGCCTGTCGACGGCGCATTGACGAAGCGCAGCTTGCCGACGTAGATGCCGACGTGCGAATGCGGGCGGCCGGTCGTGTTGAAGAAAATCAGATCGCCAGGCGCGATTTCGTCCGGTTCGATCGACTCGCCGCGCCCGCTCATGTCCGCAGTGGTCCGCGGCAGATTCACGGACGCCGCGCGCGACACCACATAGCGAACCAATCCGCTGCAATCGAAGCCGCTATCGGGCGTATTACCACCCCAGCGGTATGGAATGCCGACCAGACTCATCGCCTGAATCGAAATTTCCTCGCGGCCGATGCTGTGATCGACGAAATTCGGGAAGCCCGCCGGCGGCGTGCGATAGGCCCCGTTCGCCACGGTGACCGAGCTGCCGGACTCGCGCGACGTCTTCTGCGGCACACCGGCACAGGCGGCGAGCAGCGAAACGATCAGCAGCGAAAAGGCGAGTCGGCGCATGAAGGCGGGCGAGCGGTAAACGTTCGTTTAAGGGCAGAGGATGTCCGGATGGTAGCCGGTCAAACATGGCTCCGGCAAGAATTCTTGACAAATTACTTGAAGTTCGTGCGCTAAGTGTGGTCCGCCGGGAACGCGCGGGCAAAAAAAACGCGTCCGGGATAAACCGGACGCGGTTTCGAGGGAAGCGCCAAATCGTTGAAACTTAAAGAATTTCCGACGCGTAATCGGCGAGGCGCGAGCGTTCGCCACGCGCCAGCGTCACATGCCCGCTGTGCGCCCAGCCCTTGAAACGGTCGACCACGTAGGTCAGCCCTGAGCTGCCTTCCGTCAGGTATGGCGTGTCGATCTGCGCAATATTGCCGAGGCAGATGATCTTCGTGCCTGGACCGGCGCGCGTGACCAGCGTCTTCATCTGCTTGGGCGTCAGGTTTTGCGCCTCGTCGATGATCAGATACTTGTCCACGAACGTGCGGCCGCGCATGAAGTTCATGCTCTTGACCTTCAGGCGCGAACGGATCAGCTCCTGAGTTGCAGCGCGCCCCCATTCGCCGGCGGCATCGTCGGTTTTCTGCAGCACTTCGAGGTTGTCGTCGAATGCACCCATCCACGGCTGCATCTTTTCCTCTTCTGTACCAGGCAGAAAGCCGATGTCTTCACCGACCGGCACCGTCGCGCGCGTCACGATGATCTCGTTGTAGCGCTTGTCGTCGAGCACCTGCGCGAGACCCGCGGCCAACGCGACCAAAGTCTTGCCGGTACCGGCCTGACCCAGCAGCGTGACGAAGTCGATTTCCGGATTCATCAACAGGTTCAGCGCGAAATTCTGCTCGCGATTGCGCGCCGTGATACCCCACACGTTGTTCTTGTGGTGGCCGTAGTCGCGCAAGGTTTGCAGGAGCGCCGTCTTGCCGTTCAACTCGCGCACCAGCGCATGAAAGGTCGGCTCGCCGTTCTGCGGTTCCAGATAGACGAACTCATTGACCAGCATCGATGCGCACAGCGGACCGGTCACGCGGTAATACGTGGTGCCCGTTTTTGTGTCCTGCCAGCTTTCCATGCCCTTCGCGTGCCGGGTCCAGAAATCCTGTGGCAGCGCGCGAATGCCCGAGAACAGCAGATCGCTGTCCTCAAGCACCTGGTCGTTGAAGTAATCCTCGGCGGGCAGGCCGAGCGCATGCGCCTTGATGCGCATATTGATGTCTTTCGACACCAGCACGACCTGACGGTCCATCCGGTCGCGCTGCAATGCGCGCACGACGCCGAGAATCTGGTTGTCGGCCTTGCCTTCCGGCAGACCTTCAACTGGCTCGATGGCGGTGAGCTTGGTCTGGAAGTATAGACGCCCGGACGCCTCACGGCTGCCCAGACGCGCGAGCGAAATGCCGTCCGACATGCTGCCGGCATTCGCCACCAGCGCGTCCAGCGTGCGGCTCACCTGGCGCGCGTTGCGGGCGACTTCCGACATGCCTTTCTTGTGGTTGTCGAGTTCTTCCAACGTCATCATCGGCAGATAGACGTCGTGTTCCTCGAAACGGAACAGGCAGCTTGGGTCGTGCATCAGCACGTTGGTGTCGAGCACGAACAGCTTCTGGGCTTCGACCTGCTCGGCGGCTGTGCCGCGTTTCTTGCCCGCGCCGCGCGTGCTGTGCGCTACGGCCGCAGGTGCGCTGGCAGCGGGTTGTTTCGCGCTCGGCGTGCGTGCGACAGCCGGCTGCGGCTGCGCAGCGGGCGTAGCGGATTTGGCATGCCCTGCCTCGGCTTGCGGACGGGCGGCAGGAACGGGCTGCAGCAGCGCGGCGGTCTGCTTCGATTTTCGGCCGCCACGCGCCGGCGCGGCTTGCCCGGCAGCGGCGGACGCAGCAGCGGATGCGGACGACGCCGGCACCGGCCGCAACGTGGTTGCGGCATTGGCGGCATGCGCCATCGGTGTGGCGACGTTCGCGCGGCCGTAATCGGCCGACTCCGCGGTGTCCCCTTCGCTCGCCTGTTTCTTCGCGGCGGAGCGCGCCGGCGTGGCGGCTTTGGCCTTGTATTCGTCAGGCGGCAGGAGATTGCCGAGCTTGCTGGGGGGGGTAGGCAAAGGCATGGTTTCCCTCGAGATAATCGGGTCACATATCGTGCGCCGCCTGTCGCATTCTGCCGGTGCCACTGAGTGCGCACGCAGTTTGCGCCCGGAGGCGCGCATTCGGTCTAGAGATGCCGGTTCGCCTGGTCTTCGATCGGCTCCTTAACGGAAGCGCTTGGCCGAGTAAACGAACGGCTGTGCGCAATTAAAAAAGCCGCCGCCCCGGCGTACGGGGCAAGCGGCTCGCCTACGGTTATCGAGTTGCGCCTCACGGCTTCGACGGAACCGGTAAAACGGCCGTGAAGTCTGGCGCAGCTACGGAAAGAATGGGGTGGACAGGCACTCATTGCAACCCAATATAACGCGCCTCAAAGCGCTTGTACAGCCTCCAGAATGTCATCGACATGCCCCGGCACTTTCACGCCGCGCCACTCCTGACGCAGCACGCCTTCGCCGTCGATGAGGAACGTGGAGCGCTCGATTCCCCGTACTTCTTTGCCATACATTTTCTTCATTTTCATGACATTGAAGAGCGTGCACAGCGTTTCTTCCGGATCCGAGATCAACGGGAACGGCAGTTCGAGCTTCGCCTTGAAATTGTCATGCGAGCGCAGGCTGTCGCGCGACACGCCGAGAATTTCCGCGCCGGCTTTCTTGAAGTTCGGATAAAGATCGCGGAATTGCAGGCCTTCGGTCGTGCAGCCCGGCGTGTTGTCCTTCGGATAAAAATACAGCACCACCTTTTTGTCCCGCAACTTGGACAGCGTGATCTCGCCACCGGTAGCGGGGGCGGTGAAGTCGGGGACGGGTTGGTCGACTGCGATGGGCACGAGGTTCTCCAGTTGTTATGGCCGGGTGCCGGATTGCTGCGGCAGCTTCGGCCTGGCATCAAGGCATTCGGGGAGGCCGACCGGTGCGCGGAACATGGACGCGCGGCGCTCGGGTCGGTCAGGGCCGCCTATGATGGCTGGACGATCAACTCGCCGGAGCGGCCTGGAATTTCACCCCATGTAACAGGGTACGATGGCAGCGTGCTGCGGTCTAGCGTGGCGTAGTAGTCGCCCATCGTCGCGAAGCTGTGGCCTTGCGCGCGCCAGCCTTCCAGCAGCTGTTCGAAAATCGGCGCGAGCTTTTGCCCTTCGAGTTCGGCGTGCAGCGTGAACACCTGATCGTGCGGATTGTTTTCAGTGTGCTTCAGCATCCACGCGGCGACGTTGTTCAGGTCGACCCCGTCCACGCCGAGCACTTCGTCGAGGGTCGGCAGCGTGGTGGGCATCTGCACATGCGACAGTTGCCGGCCGTCGACTACCGGCAGATAGGGCGAGTGGCCGCGCCCATCGGACGCGTAGCGCATGCCCCACGCGTCGATCTGTTCGAACGCGTGGCCGTTCATCTGCCAGCCGGCCGCACCGTGCGTGACGGGCGGCGCACCGAAGATCTCGATGAAGCGGTCATGGCTTTTCTGCATCTGCGCCGCGGTCCATGCGCGGTCGCGCGTGCGTACGTTGTCCTGCCAGTACACGTGATCCCACGTATGAATGCCGCATTCGAAGCCGGCTTCGTGAATCGCCCGCATTTCCGCCGACGCCTTCGCGCCGATGTCCGGACCGGGCAGCAGCACCCCGTACATCAGTTGCTTGACGCCATAATGTTCGACCACCGAAGTGCGCGACACCTTCTGCAGGAAGCCCGGCCGCAATACGCGGCGCATCGCCCAACCGGTATGGTCGGGGCCGAGGCTGAAGAGGAAGGTGGCGCGCGCCTTGAAGCGGTCGAAGATACGCGCGAGATTCGGCACGCCTTCGCGGGTGCCGCGCAGCGTGTCGACGTCGATCTTCAGAACGATACGAGGCAAGGCTCAGCCCTTATTGCTGTTCGACGAGCGCGCGTGCTTCGGCGACGTGGCCGCGGTACGCCTCGAAAATCTTGCGCAGCGCTTCGTCGAAGGTCGACTTCGGCGCCCAGCCGAGTTCCTGCATCGTGTTGTCGATCTTCGGCACGCGATTTTGCACGTCCTGGTAGCCCGCACCGTAGTACGCGCCCGACGACGTTTCGACCAGTTGCACCTGCTTGGCCGTCTCCGCGTATTCCGGGAATTCGGCGGCCAGCGTCAGCATCTTGTGCGCGAGCTCGCGCACCGAGAAGTTGTTGGTCGGATTGCCGATGTTGTAGATCTTGCCCGTCGCCACGCCGTTCTTGTTCTCGATGATCTTCATCAGCGCGCCGATGCCGTCGTCGATATCCGTGAACGCACGCTTTTGCGCGCCGCCGTCGACGAGGCTGATGTTCTCGCCGCGCACGATATGGCCGAGGAACTGCGTGACCACGCGCGAGCTGCCTTCCTTCGGCGTGTAGATCGAGTCGAGGCCCGGGCCGATCCAGTTGAACGGACGGAACAGCGTGAAATTCAGGCCTTCCATGCCGTAGCCCCAGATCACGCGGTCCATCAGCTGCTTCGAGCACGCGTAAATCCAGCGCGGCTTGTTGATCGGGCCGTACGACAGTTGCGACTCTTCCGGGTCGAACTGCTCGTCCGTGCACATGCCGTAGACCTCGGACGTGGACGGAAACACGAGATGCTTGCCGTATTTGACGGCCGAACGCACGATCGGCAGATTCGCTTCGAAGTCCAGCTCGAACACGCGCAGCGGCTGCTTCACGTAAGTGGCGGGTGTAGCGATCGCGACCAGCGGCAGAATCACATCGCACTTCTTGATGTGATACTCGACCCACTCCTTGTTGATCGTGATATCGCCTTCAAAGAAGTGCATCCGCTCATGATTGACGAGGTCGCCGAGACGTTCGGTCTGCATGTCCATCCCGAAGACTTCCCAATCGGTCGTTTCGAGAATACGTTTGGACAGGTGATGGCCGATGAAGCCGTTCACACCCAGAATCAGGACTTTTTTCATGAATGACGGGGAGTTTGGATGAGCTGGGAGAATTCGGCCGGGGTGACGACGGTTTCGTTGCCGTCATGCTGGCGCCTCAATTCGTGGATGGCGATCGCGCGGCCGTCGCCGCATATCGCGAAAACGGCATTATCGCTTACGTGCAGGCCCGGGGGCAAATCCGAGCGAAGCGCGCCGGGCGTGGCCAGACGTGCCCGGGCGATGATGAAACGCTGGTCGCCGATATCGGTGAACGCGCCGGGATAGGGCGGCGCGACGGCGCGGATCAGGTTGTAGACCTGCTGCGCCGGCTGCGCCCAGTCGATGCGGCCGTCTTCGGGCTTGCGCCCGCCGTAGTAACTGCCGTGCGCGAGATCGTTCGGCAGATGCGGCGCTTCGCCCGCCAGCAGGGCCGGCAGCACGCGCCAGAGGGTCTGCTCGGCGGCCACGGTGACTTTGTCGAACACTTGCGCGGCGGTGTCGTCGGGCAGGATCGGCACCGGCGTTTGCGCGATGATCGCGCCCGCGTCGGGCTTGGCGGCCATTTCGTGCAGCGTCGCGCCGGTCTCGGTTTCGCCGTTGAGCACCGCCCAGTTGGTCGGCACGCGGCCTCGGTACTTCGGCAGCAGCGAGCCGTGCATGTTGTAGGCGCCCCGGGCGGCGAGCGCCAGCAGGTCGACCGGCAGCATGTGGCGGTAGTAGAACGAGAAAATGAAGTCCGGCCGCGCTGCGCTCACCGAGGCGCGCAGTTCGGCGCTCTTCGGGTCGGCCGGCGTGACGACCGGAATGCCGTGTTCGGCCGCCACCGAGGCGACGCTGCCGAACCAGATGTTTTCGGTCGGGCTGTTTTCGTGGGTAACGACCAGCGCCACGTCGACGCCGCGTGCGAGCAGCACCTGCAGGCAGCGCACGCCGACGTTGTGATACGCGAATACGACTGCGCGCGGTTTCATGGAGTGGGTCCCTGATCGATCAGCGGCGCGGTTTGCACCGCCTGCACAACGGACTGACGCGGCGTTTCGGTGACCATGGCGCCGTCGCGCTGTTCGAGAATCGTCTGCACCAGATAGCGCGGACGCGCGCGCACCTGCTGATAGATCCGCCCGATGTATTCGCCGAGCAGGCCAAGCGCGAAGATGATCACGCCGAGCAGGAAGAAGGTGATGGCGAACAGCGTGAACACACCTTGCACTTCCGCGCCGATGATGAAGCGGCGAATCAGCAGCAGCACGAACAGCGCCGCGGAACCGAGCGACAGAATCACGCCGATGAACGACAGCCATTGCAACGGCACGACCGAGAAGCCGGTGACCAGGTCGAAATTCAGACGGATCAGGCTGTAGAGCGAGTACTTCGATTCGCCGGCAAAACGCTCTTCATGCGCGACTTCGATTTCGACCGGATTCTGCGCGAAGGTGTACGCGAGCGCCGGAATGAAGGTGTTGATCTCGCCGCAGCGATTGATCGTGTCGATGATGTGCCGGCTGTACGCGCGCAGCATGCAGCCCTGGTCGGTCATCTTGATACGCGTGATGCGCTCGCGCAGGCGGTTCATCGCGCGCGATGCCTTGCGGCGCCACAAGCTGTCCTGGCGTTGCAGGCGAATCGTGCCGACGTAGTCGTAGCCTTCGCGCATCTTCGAGACCAGCTTGCCGATTTCTTCAGGCGGATTCTGCAAGTCGGCGTCGAGCGTGATCACGATCGCGCCGCGCGATTGCTCGAAGCCGGCCAGAATCGCCATGTGCTGGCCGTAATTGCCGTTCAGCAGAATCACGCGGGTCGTGTCGGGCCGCGCGCGGAACTGCTCGGCGAGCAGGGCGGCGGATTTGTCGCGGCTGCCGTCGTTGATGAAGATCACTTCATAGCCGGTGCCGAGCGCGTCGAGCGCCGGATAGAGGCGCTCGAACAGCGCGGCCAGCCCGGCTTCCTCGTTGTACACCGGGATGATGATCGACACTTCCGGTGCGACGGCGCCATGTTCCGAATAACTCATGTCCGCTTATTTTCCGTATTGTTCGCAAATTTCATTGACCGCGCGGCAGACCCGCTCCACATCGCCTTCGTTCATCAGTGTGAACAGCGGCAGTGTGACGGTGGTGGAGCCGAAGCGCTCCGCATGCGGGAACATCCCTTCCTTGAAGCCGCGCGCACGGTACAGCGAGAACAGGTGAATCGCCGGGTAGTGCACACCCGAGCCGATGCCGCGTTCTTTCAGCGCGCCCATGAAACCGGCGCGGTCAATCGAGAGTTTCTCGAGCGGCAGCGTGATCTGGAACATGTGCCAGTTGCTGTTTTCGAAGTCGGCAAACGGCAGGCCGATACCCAGCTTCACGGCCGCGCCGCCTTCGAGGCCGGCGAAATAGGCGCGCGCGAGCTTCTTGCGCTGCGCGATGAAGCGCGCCAGATGCGGCAACTGGCCGAGGCCGACGCGCGCGGCGACGTCCGTGAGGTTGTACTTGCCGCCGAGCACGTCGCAGTCCATGCCGTCGAAGCCGGTGCGGGTGATGCCTTGCAGCCGGTACTTCTGCGCGAGAATCGCTTCTGCCTCGTTGTTCAACACCAATGCGCCGCCTTCGATCGAAGTCAGGTTCTTGTTCGCGTGGAAGCTGAACGAGACCAGATCGCCGAGCTTGCCGATCCGCTCGCCCTTCCACGTCGAACCGAATGCTTGCGCGGCGTCTTCGATCACGCGAAGCTTGTGGGCGCGGGCAATTGCGTAGAGGCGGTCCATGTCGACCGGCAGGCCCGACAGGTAAACAGGAATGATCGCCTTGGTGCGCGGCGTGATCGCCTTCTCGAGCAGGTTCAAGTCGATATTGCGGGTGACCGGATCGATGTCGACGAACACCGGCGTCGCGCCGACTTCATAGACCACGTTGCTGGTCGCGACCCACGAGGCGGGCGTGGTGATGACTTCGGCGCCTTCGCCCACGCCGGCAATGCGCAGCCCGATTTCGAGCGTCGCCGTGCCCGAGTTGAACGTGCGCACCGGACGGCCGCCGCAGAATTCGGACAGCGCCGCTTCGAACTTCTGGTTCTGCGGGCCGGTGGTGATCCAGCCGGAGCGGAGCACGTCGGCGACGCCCTGGATCGTTTCTTCATCGATTTCGGGTTTGACAAACGGCAAAAACGGGACTGTTGACTGGCTCATGAATGCTTCGCTCGATTGAAAGGGGCGTAACCAGTGGGCGCGAAATAACGTGTCATGGCGAACGTGCAACTGCAAGCATGCGAACCACGCGCAAACCCAAGGCCACGGCTAAAAAAGGGCGGAACCGCGAAGGATACCGCGGCCAGCCTTACGTTTAGCTTAGCCGGCGCCGCGGCTCGCTTACGGCATCTTTGCTGCAAGCATCCTTGCCGCGTGCGCCGGCGCGGCAATAAACGGTAATAAATCGTGCCCGGCATGCTCCGCCGGCCGCGTGGCGCCTAGCTTCGCGCCAGGATGAACACGCCGATCAGGATGATGCCGATTCCCACCAGCTTCTGCACCGACAGCACTTCGCCGAACAGATACCAGGCCGCGAACGCGTTGACGATGTAACCGAGCGACAGCATCGGATACGCAATCGACACATCCACACGCGACAGTCCGATCACCCACACGGCGACGCTGATCACATAGCACGCCAGTCCGCCGATGATCGGCGGCTGGGTCGCGAGCCGGAAGGCGATGGGCAGGATATTCGCACGTGTGAATTCGAAGTGTCCAACGGCATTCGTTCCGGCTTTGAGCAGCAACTGCGCGCCGGCGTTCAGCGTGACACCAGCGAGAATACAAAAGAGGGAAATCGGGTTCATCGAACGTTCAATCCTGATATGGGGTCATTGTTGTGGTTTTTCTATGGGCGCCATTGCAGTGGGCGCCGCCGCCGGCTTCATCACCACCACACGGCGCGAATCGCGAGCGATGACCTGCATCGGCAGGTGCTGCGCGAGCAGCTTGTCGTAAGTGGACGGCGGGATCAGCGCGAGTGCGTAGCGATCGGCCTTCCAGCGTTCGATCCAGGCATCGACCGACGGCACCCACTTCTGCGGTTCGACGGAAATGCCGAAGGCCAGCTCGTCCGGGTGCTCGACCATGATCATCGTATGGTCGACGTAGAACGGCAGCGTGTGATCGAGCACGCCGACCGAGTAGAACGGCGTATCCGCCGGCAGTCTGGCGATCTCGGCCTTGATCGCGGGCGCGAGCGGCGCGCCGGAGCTCAGCCGCCCGAACACGTCGTGGCCGGTGCCGGCGATCGTGCCGAGCAGCACCCACGCCGCGCCGAAGGTAGCGACGGCGCCAAAGATGCCGGCCCGGCTGCGGCGGTTCAGCCACAACGCCGCCAGCGTCAGCACGAAGGCGACGGCGAGCGCCGCCAGCACCCACGTGCGGTATTCGGCATACAGTTCGGCGGGATTGCGCGCGCTGCCGAAGCGCGTCAGGAACAGCGCGGCGAATGCCGCCACCACCAGAAACAGTGCGTAGCCGGCCAGGTGGCGACGCAGCTGGTCGCGCGTGACGAGCGGCAGATACATGCCGATCAGGAGCGCGATGGCGGGGGCGATCGGCAGCGTGTAGGACAGCAGCTTCGAGTGCGACGCGCTGAAGAACAGGAAGATGAACACTATCCACACCAGCAGCAGCACGACCGGTGCGAAGCCGTTCGGCTGACGCGGCAGGCGCCATGCGTGGCGAATGCTCTGCACGCTGACCGACAGCCACGGCAGGAACCCGACCAGCAGCACCGGCACGAAGTAGTAGAACGGCCCGGGGCGGTTCTGCTCGGGCGTCAGATAGCGTTTGAATTGCTGGACGACGAAGAAGAAGTTCAGGAATTCCGGATTGCGCTGTTGCACCAGCACGAACCAGGGCGTGACGATCACGAAGAACACGATCAGGCCGCCGATCAGGTGCAGGCGTTTCCAGACCGCCCAGTCGCGCGCGATCAGCGTATACAGCACCAGCACCGCGCCCGGCAGGATCACGCCGACGAGGCCCTTGGACAGCACCGCCAGCGCCATCGACGCCCAGCACAGCCACATCCACCCGCGCACGCTGGCGCTCGGCAGGTTGGGGCGCTGCGCAAGCAGCAGCGCGCACAGCGTGAGCTCCATCCAGAGCGACAGGCCCATGTCGAGCGTATTGAAGTGGCCCATCAGGTTCCAGTATGGCGAGGTCGCCAGCACGAGCGCGGCGAACACGCCGGTCGCCGCGTTGAACACGCGCGCGCCGGTGAAGCCGATCAACAGCACGCCGGCGAAGCCCGTCAGCGCGGTGTAAAGCCGCGCCTGCCATTCGCCGATGCCGAACCACGCGAACGTTAGCGCGTTCGCCCAGGTTTGCAGCGGCGGTTTCTCGAAGTACTTGTAGCCGTTGTAGCGCGGCGTGATCCAGTCGCCGGTGACGAACATCTCGCGCGCCATTTCGGCGTAGCGGCCTTCGTCGCTCGGCAGCAGATGGCGCCAGCCGAGCGGCACGAACCAGATTACGGCGAGGGCCAGCAGGAGCAGCAGGATCGCGGTGCGATTGAGCGGTAGCCGGGACGGCGTATCGTTCATGGATTTCAACCTGTTGGGCGACGCCGCGTGGGACGGCGTTGCGATGTTGTTCGGGAATGACGGCTGGTGCTTCAGGGCCGGTGCTTCGGCTGATGGTCCGTGAAAACAGGGCCCCGGGCGACGCTTGCCGACGGGCACCGGCGCGGCATCAATGGCGCGCAGTGTACGTGATCGGCTGTGACGCGGCCAGGGTGTGCGGCGAATCCGGCGGATTGCCGCAGTCTCCATACGTAGCGGGGACCCCCGTGTCGGCACCGCATCCGCTCTGCACTCTTACGGCGCGGTTACGCTTCGATCAGCAACGCGGCCGCAACCTTGCGGCCCTCGGCCATCAGAATGTTGTAGGTGCGGCAGGCGGCCTTGAAGTCCATCGTTTCGACGCCGATGCGTTTGGCGGCGAGCGCGGCGGTCAGGCGCGGATGCGGAAACCGCAGCCGTTCGCCGCTGCCGAACACGACCACCTCGGGCGCGGACTCCACCAGCATGGCGAAGTGCTCCGCGCTCAGTTGATCGAACGAGGAGACGGGCCAGGGGATGACGGGCGCATCCGGCAGCACGAGAACGCTGCCCGAATGGCGTACCAGATTGATTTCGACGTAGTCGGCGCCGTAACCGGTGACGGTGTTCAGGGCGCCGCTGGAATCCTGATGTAATTTCAAATTCGTTTTCCGAAGTCGTCGTGAGACATCATGCGTGTTGGCGGCCCGGCGAGGCGCAAGCCGAACGGGGCGGTTTGACGCGAGTGGGACACGAAGGGGCCGAAAAGGCTTGCCGTTGCGGTTGGTGCATTGCGGAAGTCGGCCAAAATCCGCTAAATTATAGCTTTTTAGCCCGCGAGCGGCGCCCCTCGCTTCATGGGCCGCCTCATGTGCCGCCACGAGCCGCACGCGAGAGCAGGGCGCGGTCGGCTACCCGCCTTGGTTGCACGCGCTGATTTGTTCGTTGTTCCGCTAGGCGGCTCGTTGTTTCGCGCGGTGTTTGCCCAGCGGTCGTCAGGCGTGCGTTCGGCTTGTGTCCCGCGGTTGCCGCCGCGTTTGCCCAGCGGCTTTTCGCTCGGCGGCTTCACCGGCGCAATCCGCCGGTTCTGTGGCCGGATCTGCGCAAAGCCGGCTCAACCCGCTTCTGCCGGCCGTCGCTGGCCGCGCCGCGTCAGGATTCCCCCTATCGGCGGATTTGCCCGGCCCGGCGTTTTTTTGCCCCCGCTTGTTCGCCCAAGCCCATCAATCAGGATGAAGTGCCCGCCGTGAAACAGATTCTCAAATCCAACAAGTTGCTGAACGTCTGCTACGACATTCGCGGGCCCGTCCTCGAACATGCGAAGCGGCTCGAAGAAGAAGGTCATCGCATCATCAAGCTGAACATCGGCAACCTCGCGCCGTTCGGCTTCGACGCGCCGGATGAAATCATTCAGGACATGATCCTGAATCTGCCGGGCTCGTCCGGCTACTCGGATTCCAAGGGCGTGTTCGCCGCGCGCAAGGCGATCATGCATTACACGCAGCAAAAGGGCGTGCACGGCGTCGAACTCGACGACATCTATATCGGCAACGGCGCCTCCGAACTGATCGTGATGGCGATGCAGGGGCTGCTCAACGACGGCGACGAAGTGCTGCTGCCCGCACCGGACTACCCGCTGTGGACCGCGGGCGTGAGCCTGTCGGGTGGCACGCCGGTGCATTACATCTGCGACGAAGCGAACAGCTGGATGCCCGATCTCGACGACATCCGCTCGAAAATCACGCCGAACACGCGTGCGCTCGTGGTCATCAACCCGAACAACCCCACTGGCGCGCTGTATTCGGACGAATTGCTGCTCGGCCTGATCGAGATCGCCCGTCAGCACGGCCTGATCATCTTCGCCGACGAGGTTTACGACAAGATCGTCTACGACGGCAAGTTGCATACGTCGATGGCCGCGTTGTCGGAGGACGTGCTCACCGTCACGTTCAACAGCCTGTCGAAGAGCTACCGTTCATGCGGCTACCGCGCCGGCTGGATGTTCATCTCGGGCCTCACCGGCGAGAACCGCCGTCACGCGAAAGACTACTTCGAAGGGCTCGGCATTCTGGCCTCCATGCGCCTGTGCCCGAACGTGCCCGGCCAGTACGCGATTCAGACCGCGCTCGGCGGCTATCAGAGCATCAACGACCTGATCGTGCCGAACGGCCGCCTGTACAAACAGCGCGAACTCGCGTATGACATGCTGACGGCCATTCCCGGCGTGACCTGCGTGAAGCCCGAAGCGGCGCTCTATATGTTCCCGCGCCTCGACCCGAAGCTGTATCCGATCCATGACGACCAGCAGTTCATTCTCGACCTGCTGCTGGAAGAACGTGTGCTGCTCGTGCAGGGCAGCGGTTTCAACTGGAAGACGCCGGATCACTTCCGCGTCGTATTCCTGCCGAACGTGGACGATCTCGCGGATTCGATCAACCGGATCGCGCGCTTCCTCGACGGCTACCGTAAGCGTCACACAGCCTAGCGCACAATGTGGCGTACGGCGCGACACACACCGCGCCGTACGTGGCGCGCCACACCCGACACCCGTTTCCTTTTAATCATCTACTCGAAAACACACGCTGCATGGAACCGATCAAAGTTGGACTGCTGGGCTTCGGCACGGTAGGCAGCGGCACCTTCACGGTACTGCGCCGCAATCAGGAAGAAATCAAACGCCGCGCGGGCCGCGGTATCGAGATTGCGCGCATCGCCGTTCGCAATCCCGCCAAGGCAACCGCGGCGCTCGGCAGCGTTGCCGGCACCGTGGCGCTGACCGATGATTTCAACGCGGTGGTCGACGATCCGTCGATCGATATCGTGGCGGAAATGATCGGCGGCACCGGCGTGGCGCGCGACCTCGTCCTGCGCGCGATCAACAACCGCAAGCACGTGGTCACGGCCAACAAGGCGCTGCTCGCGGTGCACGGCACGGAGATTTTCGAGGCGGCGCGCGCCAATGGCGTGATGGTGGCGTTCGAAGCGGCGGTGGCGGGCGGCATCCCGATCATCAAGGCGCTGCGCGAAGGGCTTACGGCCAATCGCATTCAGTACATCGCCGGGATCATCAACGGCACGACCAACTACATCCTGTCGGAGATGCGCGACCGCGGTCTGGACTTCGCGACCGCGCTGAAGGCCGCGCAGGAACTGGGCTACGCCGAAGCCGATCCGACTTTCGATATCGAAGGCGTCGACGCCGCGCACAAGGCGACGATCATGAGCGCGATCGCGTTCGGCGTGCCGGTGCAGTTCGACAAGGCTTACGTCGAAGGCATCAGCAAGCTCGCCGCGATCGACATCAAATACGCCGAAGAACTCGGCTATCGCATCAAGCTGCTCGGCATCGCGCGCCGCACCGACAAGGGCATCGAACTGCGCGTGCACCCCACGCTGATCCCGGAAAAGCGTCTGCTGGCAAACGTGGAAGGCGCGATGAATGCGGTCGTCGTGCACGGCGACGCGGTGGGTACGACGCTCTACTACGGCAAGGGCGCGGGCGCGGAGCCGACGGCCTCCGCGGTGGTCGCCGATCTGGTCGACGTGACGCGTCTGCATACAGCCGATCCGGAGCATCGTGTGCCGCATCTGGCGTTCCAGCCGGACCGCCTGTCGAGCACGCCGATCCTTTCGATCGACGAAGTGACGAGCGGGTATTACCTGCGTCTGCGTGTGGCCGACGTGACCGGCGTGCTGGCCGACATCACGCGCATTCTCGCGGACACGGGCATCTCGATCGACGCGCTGTTGCAGAAGGAATCGGAACAGGTCGACGCGAACGGCAAGGGCGAGACCGACATCATCCTGATCACGCACGAAACGGTCGAAAAGAACGTCAACGCCGCGATCAGAACGATCGAAGCGCTGAAGACCGTTGTCTCGCAAGTCACGAAGCTGCGCATGGAAGCGCTCAACTAGGCCGACATATGAACTACCTCTCCACGCGCGGCGCCGGAGCCGGCGAGCGCCATACGTTTTCCGACATCCTGCTGGGCGGTCTCGCGAAAGACGGCGGCCTGTATCTGCCCGCCGAATACCCGCGCGTTTCCGCCGACGAACTGACGCGCTGGCGCACGCTGCCGTACGCAGATCTCGCCTTCGAGATCCTGTCGAAATTCAGTGACGACATTCCGGCCGAAGATCTGCGCGCGCTGACGCGCAAGACCTACACGGCCGAGACGTACTGCAACGTCCGCGACGACGAAAGCGCCGCACAGATCACGCCGCTGAAGACGCTGGGTGTCGAGAACGGCGCGCCGCTGTCGCTGCTCGAACTGTCGAACGGTCCGACGCTCGCGTTCAAGGACATGGCGATGCAACTGATCGGCAACCTGTTCGAGTACGCGCTGGCGCGGCATGGCGACACGCTGAACATTCTCGGCGCGACCTCGGGCGACACCGGCAGCGCGGCCGAATACGCGATGCGCGGCAAGAAGGGCATTCGCGTGTTCATGCTGTCGCCGCACAAGAAGATGAGCGCGTTCCAGACCGCGCAGATGTACAGCTTGCAGGACCCGAACATTTTCAACCTCGCGGTCGAGGGCGTGTTCGATGACTGCCAGGACATCGTCAAGGCGGTGTCGAACGATCACGCGTTCAAGGCGAAGTACAAGATCGGCACGGTCAACTCGATCAACTGGGCGCGCGTCGTGGCTCAGGTCGTGTACTACTTCAAGGGCTACTTTGCCGCGACGAAGTCAAACGACGAGCGCGTGTCGTTCACGGTGCCGTCGGGCAACTTCGGCAATGTTTGCGCGGGTCACATTGCGCGGATGATGGGCTTGCCGATCGAGAAGCTGGTGGTGGCGACGAACGAAAACGACGTGCTGGACGAGTTTTTCCGCACGGGCATTTACCGTGTGCGCAAGTCGGCTGAGACGTATCACACGAGCAGCCCGAGCATGGACATTTCGAAGGCATCGAACTTCGAGCGTTTCGTGTTCGACCTGCTCGGGCGCGATCCGGCGCGGGTGCTGCAACTGTTCCGCGACGTCGAAGAGAAGGGTGGTTTCGACCTGGCGGCGAGCGGCGATTTTGCGCGCGTGAAGGAATTCGGTTTCGTGTCGGGCAGCAGCAGCCACGAAGACCGGGTGGAAGCGATCCGCGATGTATTCGAGCGCTACGACACGATGATCGACACACACACGGCCGACGGTTTGAAGGTTGCGCGTGAACATTTGCAGCCGGGCATTCCGATGGTCGTGCTGGAGACGGCGCAGCCGATCAAGTTTGGCGAAACGATCCGCGAAGCGCTGCTGCGCGAACCGGAGCGTCCGGCCGCCTTTTCGGGTTTGGAGTCGTTGCCGCAGCGTTTCGAGGTGCTGCCGGCGGACGTGCAGCGCGTGAAGGACTTCGTGACGGCGAACGCGGGCGAGTAGACGGGCCACTAAAGCCATGCGTATCGGGCGCGAGGGCGCGCGCCCGATACGAGGGATGAAGTAATGGGTTGCAGCGAAGCAAGGACCCACGCGGCGCGAAGGGCAAAAAAAACCGCTATAACCCCGGGCTCCCCAGGGCACCCTCTTCGACCGCTACAATATTCTTTTAATCCGCGGCTCTGAACCCCGATGTCCACCCCAACGCCCCGCGCTCCGATGCTCTCGACTGCCGACGCCCTGGCGACATTGCTTGGCGCCGCGAGCCCAATCGCCGGTACAGAATCGATCCCCACGCTGGAAGCGCTAAACCGCGTGCTATCGGAAGACGTCGTCTCGCCACTGGACGTCCCTCCAATGAATACGAGTTCAATGGACGGTTACGCGCTAAGCACCGGGGACCTGGCGCATGGCAACCGCCGGTTCCCGGTCTCCCAACGCATCCCGGCGGGCCACGCCCCGGAACCCTTAAAGGCAAACACAGCAGCCCGCATTTTCACGGGCGCAACGGTGCCGCCTGGCGCTGACGCAATCGTGATGCAGGAGCAAACCGAAGCCGCCGGCGACGACGTCACGATCCTGCACAGCCCCAAACCGGGCGAATGGATCACAGTCCAAGGCGCGGACATCCGCAGCGGCTCGATCATCCTGCCCGCGGGCACACGCCTGACACCGCAAGCACTGGGACTCGCCGCCTCGGTCGGTTGCGCGCAGTTGCACGTGCGCCGTCGTGTAAAAGTCGCCGTTTTCTTCACAGGAGACGAACTGACGATGCCCGGCGAGCCGCTGAAACCGGGTGCGATCTACAACTCGAACCGCTTTACGCTGCGCGGGCTACTGGAAAACCTTGGCTGCGAGGTCACGGACTACGGCATCGTCCCGGACAAGCTCGATGCGACCCGCGCGACGTTACGCGAGGCCGGCGAGGCGCACGATCTGATTCTGACCTGCGGCGGCGTGTCGGTGGGCGAGGAGGATCACGTGAAACCCGCGGTCGAAGCCGAAGGGCGCCTGTCGATGTGGCAAATCGCGATGAAACCCGGCAAGCCGCTCGCCTTTGGCGCGGTGCGCCGCACGCCGCAGCAAACGGACGCCGTCACGTCGGACGAAACGTTCTTCATCGGTTTGCCGGGCAACCCGGTGTCGAGTTTCGTCACCTTCCTGCTGTTCGTCCGCCCGTTCGTTCTGCGCCTCGCCGGTGTGCGGACGGTCGCGCCGCGCGCACTGTCGCTGCGCGCCGACTTCACGCAGAACAAGGCCGACCGCCGCAACGAATTCCTGCGCGCACGCGTTAATCCGGCTGGCGGTCTCGATCTGTTCCCGAATCAGAGTTCGGCCGTGCTGACGTCGACGGTATGGGGAGACGGCCTGATCGACAATCCACCGAATCACGCGATCAGCGCCGGCGAAACCGTGCGATTCATTCCCTTTTCCGAATTGCTGAACTAAGGCCGGCAACGGCCGGTGGCATCCCGATGAAGATTCAACTCAGATATTTTGCAAGTGTGCGCGAAGCGCTCGGGACGGCCGACGAAACGGTCGACCTGCCCGACGGCATCGCCACGGTCGGCGATGTGCGCGCGTGGCTGCGCGTGCGCGGCGGCACCTGGGCCGATACCCTTGCCGAAGGCCGCGCGCTGCGCACGGCGTGCAATCACGTGATGACCGGCGCTAGCACGCGCATCACGGAAGGTTGCGAAGTCGCGTTCTTTCCGCCGGTCACCGGCGGCTGAACTGCGCTGAAGCGCCGCTGACCGCACAGGAGCCCGCCATGCCCGTTCGCGTACAAACGGAAGACTTCGACCTCACTACCGAGGTCGCCGCGTTGCGTGCGCGCAATCCGAAGGTCGGCGCGGTGGCCTGTTTCGTCGGCACAGTGCGCGATCTGAACGAAGGCAGCGCAGTCGAAACGATGGAGCTCGAACACTATCCGGGCATGACGGAGAAGTCGCTGGAGGCGATCGTCGTAAGCGCGCGCGAGCGTTGGCCGGGGATCGAGGTGCTGATCGTGCATCGGGTCGGCAAGCTCTATCCGCTCGACCAGATCGTGCTGGTGGCGACCACTGCCGCGCATCGCGGCGACGCGTTTGCGTCGTGTGAGTTCGTGATGGACTATCTGAAGACTCAGGCGCCGTTCTGGAAGAAAGAGAAGACCGAGGAGGGCGAACGCTGGGTCGATGCGCGCGTCACCGACGACGCCGCGCTCGCCCGTTGGGGCATCGAATCGGCTAACCGGACGGCGGAGTAATCCGCGCCCTGTTCGGCTTCGACGAAGAGCGCGCTTCACGCGCGTCGCTCAATCGTCCTGCGTTTTGCCGATGATGCGGGCCGGAAACGGCTCGCCGCGTGGCCGCGCCGATGCGTGCGGGTCATGTGAATCGTGCGGCTCATCGTCGCGTGGACGCCGCCTGGGCGCGATGCGCTCCAGCAACGCCTGCTGTTCCGCCGGAATCGTGTAGTCCCAGCCGAAGCGGCTCAACTGCAGACTCTGTGCGATGCGCAGCGCCGGCTCCATGAAGCGGATCGCCGCAGCCGGTTCATAGCGCGATTCCACCGTGTCCAGGAACAGATACAGCCAGCGGCTGAAATGCTGCGGCTCGATTCCCTCGAGCGGCTGATGCGCCTGCTGCACGTTGCCGCGGTATTGCTTCGCACCCAACACGAGGCTCGCCCAGAACGTGCACATCTTCGGCAGATGGTCGTCCCAGCGGCCCGCCAGCGTTGTGTCGAACACGGGACCGAGCAGCGGATCGGCTCGCACGCGGTCGTAAAAGCCGTAGACGAGGTCGCGGATATTCGCGTCGGTGGGCTCGGCGACGCGCTGGACAATCGGCGCCGCAGGGAAGGACGGATTCATGTAATTTCCATAAGATGCAGCCATTCGTCGCGGATCGCCACAGCGTGCCGCACGGCGCCACAGACGGTCACAAATAGCCTCAAACTGAGTCGAAACGGAAGGAAGTAGGCCGCGAATGCCCCGCTTTTCGTATAAATGGCCCAAGCGGGAAACGTTACCATTACTGCCGAAAGACCAATGCCGCCAGTCAACGCACAATAATAATATGCGTAGCGCCTGCATCTTATGGCGAAGCGACGGCCCCCGGCAACCCTTGCATCGACGCGGTTATCCCCCGGATCGCGGCTTGCGCTCATCGTGGTATTAGCACTTATGAGACTGACCGACTATACGGACTATTCGCTGCGCGTCCTGTTGTATCTCGCCGTCCGCGGCGAGGGGTTATCGACGATCCAGGACATTTCCGAGGCCTATGGGATCTCCCGGAATCACTTGATGAAAGTCGTACAGCAGCTCGGCGAACTCGGCTGGGTCGAGACCGTGCGCGGGCGCAACGGCGGTTTGCGTCTGGCCGAGCAGACCTGCGCGCTGACGGTCGGCGAAATTGTGCGCGCCACCGAAAGCGACTTTGCGTTGGCCGGCTGTTTCCCGGACGAGCACGGCGAGCGCCGCGCCTGCACCATTGCGCCGCAATGCCGTCTTAAAGGGGCGCTCGAAGCGGCGCGCAATGCGTTCTTTGCCGAACTCGACCGTCATACCATCGGCGAAGTTGCGCAGCCACACGGTCCGCTGGCTGCGTTGCTCGGCCTCGGTACGGCCATTCCGATCGTGCCGGTCGCACCGGCTACGCCCGCCGGCGGCGCGGCGCCGGCGGGCTGAAACCGGCGCGGCAGATCTCGCGCATCAAATGTTAAATAGTTGTCGCTTGATGCAAAAAAGCGCTTGAAACCCGCGCAAAACGCCTCAATTTGGTGGTAATCGAAATTGGAGGTCTCTTGATGAGAATCGACAAACTCACCACTAAATTCCAGGAAGCGCTGGCTGACGCGCAAAGTCTGGCCGTCGGCCATGACAATCAATACATTGAACCGGTCCATGTCCTCTCGGCGCTCGTCGCCCAGCAGGACGGTTCGGCGCGCTCGCTGCTCTCGCGTGCCGGCGTGCATGTCCAGGCGCTGCAAACCGCGTTGAACGACGCGATGACGCGCTTGCCGCAGGTGCAGGGCACCGACGGCAACGTGCAGATCGGCCGCGAACTGACCGGCTTGCTGAACCAGGCCGACAAGGAAGCGCAAAAACTCAACGACACGTTCATTGCGAGCGAAATGTTCCTGCTCGCCGTCGCCGACGACAAAGGCGAGGCCGGCCGCCTCGCGCGTCAGCACGGCCTGTCGCGCAAGTCGCTGGAAAGCGCGATTGCCGCGGTGCGCGGCGGCTCGCAGGTGCATAGCCAGGACGCCGAAAGCCAGCGCGAAGCGCTGAAGAAGTACACCATCGACCTGACCGAGCGTGCGCGTGCGGGCAAGCTCGATCCGGTGATCGGCCGCGACGACGAGATCCGCCGTTCGATTCAGATCCTGCAACGCCGCACCAAGAACAATCCGGTGCTGATCGGCGAGCCGGGCGTGGGAAAGACGGCGATCGTCGAGGGCCTCGCGCAGCGCATCGTCAACGGCGAGGTGCCGGAAACGCTGAAGGGCAAGCGCGTGCTGTCGCTGGACATGGCGGCCTTGCTGGCCGGCGCCAAGTATCGCGGCGAGTTCGAAGAACGCCTGAAGGCCGTCCTGAACGACATCGCGAAAGACGAAGGCCAGACCATCGTCTTCATCGACGAGATTCACACGATGGTCGGTGCGGGCAAAGCGGAAGGCGCAATGGACGCGGGCAATATGCTCAAGCCGGCGCTCTCGCGCGGTGAGCTGCATTGCGTCGGCGCTACCACGCTCGACGAATATCGCAAGTACATCGAGAAGGATGCTGCGCTCGAGCGCCGCTTCCAGAAGGTGCTGGTCGACGAGCCGACTGTCGAGGCCACCATCGCGATCCTGCGCGGTTTGCAGGAGAAGTACGAACTGCATCACGGCGTCGATATCACCGACCCGGCGATTGTCGCGGCGGCCGAACTGTCGCATCGCTATATCACGGACCGTTTTCTGCCGGACAAGGCAATCGACCTGATCGACGAAGCCGCGTCGAAGATCAAGATGGAAATCGATTCGAAGCCGGAAGAAATGGACCGGCTCGACCGTCGTTTGATCCAGTTGAAGATCGAACGCGAAGCCGTCAAGAAGGAAAAGGATGAAGCGTCGCAAAAGCGTCTGCAATTGATCGAGGAAGAAATCGAGCGGCTGGATCGCGAATATTCGGACCTCGAAGAAATCTGGACCGCGGAAAAAGCCGCGGTGCAGGGCAGCGCGCAACTGAAGGAAGAGATCGAGAAAACGCGTGCGGAAATCACGCGTTTGCAGCGCGAGGGCAAGCTGGAGAAGGTCGCCGAGTTGCAATACGGCAAGCTGCCGGGGCTCGAGGCTCAACTGAAGGAAGTGACCCAGGCGGAGGCGAAAGAGCAGAACAACCCGACCCGGCCGCGTCTGTTGCGCACGCAGGTCGGCGCGGAGGAAATCGCCGAAGTCGTGTCGCGTTCAACCGGCATTCCGGTGTCACGCATGATGCAGGGCGAGCGCGAAAAGCTGCTGCAGATCGAGGAGAAACTGCACGACCGCGTGGTGGGTCAGGACGAGGCGATCAGCGCGGTCGCCGATGCGATCCGCCGTTCGCGGGCAGGTCTGGCGGATCCGAACAGGCCGTATGGTTCGTTCCTGTTCCTCGGGCCGACCGGCGTGGGCAAGACCGAGCTGTGCAAGGCATTGGCGGCGTTCCTGTTCGATTCGGAGGATCATCTGATCCGCATCGACATGAGCGAATTCATGGAGAAGCATAGCGTCGCGCGTCTGATCGGGGCGCCCCCGGGGTACGTCGGCTACGAGGAAGGCGGATATCTGACCGAAGCCGTGCGCCGCAAACCGTACAGCGTGATCCTGCTCGACGAAATCGAGAAGGCTCATCCGGACGTGTTCAACGTGCTGCTGCAAGTGCTCGACGACGGCCGCATGACCGACGGCCAGGGCCGTACCGTGGACTTCAAGAACACGGTGATCGTGATGACGTCGAACCTCGGCTCGCAAGTGATCCAGTCGATGGTCGGCGAGCCTCAGGAAGCGGTGAAGGATGCGGTCTGGGAAGAAGTGAAGCTGCATTTCCGGCCCGAATTCCTCAACCGGATCGACGACGTCGTGGTGTTTCATGCGCTCGACCGCTCGAATATCCAGTCGATCGCGCGGATTCAGCTGCAGCGTCTGCATGAACGGCTGGCGAGGCTCGACATGCAACTGGTGGTGTCGGACGCGGCGCTCGAGTACGTCGGCAAGGTCGGCTACGATCCGCTGTTCGGTGCGCGGCCGTTAAAGCGTGCGATCCAGCAGGAGATCGAAAATCCGGTCGCGAAGCTGATTCTCGCCGGCAAGTTCGGCCCGAAGGATGTGATTCCGGTCGAAGTGGAAGACGGCAAGCTGGTGTTCGAACGCGTGGTGCATTAAGCGACAGGCGAGCGACCGGCGTTCGGCAGGAAACGGCCGAGCTACGGGCCGCATCTGCCAAAGTCCTTTGCCAAACTCATCTGGCAAAATAAAAAGCGGCAACGAAGGTGACTTCGATGCCGCTTTTTTTCGCCCATTGACCGGCGCTCAGGAGGCTTGACGAGGCCGCGCATGAGGCCGATAAGGGAGCCCGCTTACGCGTTGCCCTTGCCTAACAACGACGACAGGCCGCCGAGCGCGCCGAGCACGCTCGTCGCATTCAGTTGGCCTTCGGCGGGGACTTCGCCTTCCGGTGTGGCAGCGTTGACGACGTGCGGCAGAATCTGCGACAGGAGACCGGTGACCTGGTCCGGCTGCACACCGGCTTTCTCCGCGAGACTGGCGACGGCATCCGAACCGAGCACGCTGTGCAGTGCGTCCGGTGCGATCGGCTGGTTCTCGCCGTTACTGATCCACGACGAAACGACGTCGCCGAGACCCTTTTCCTTGAAGCGGTCGATCAGGCCGTTCAAGCCGCCCGGCTGGTTATTGACGAATTCGAGCGCGGCGGAAACCAGGGCTTGCTGGCCGCCGCCCTCGGGCGATTTGCCAACCAGGGAACCAATAGTGTCGAGTAGGCTCATGACGGTCTCTCTTGAATGCCGACACGTGCTTGACGGGTCGGCGGGTTGAAAACGCCGCGCGGTTGCGCGGCGCCGGGGATGCGAGGCGGACGGCGGCGTAGCCGCGACCATCACGCTGCCGATGCTCAAGCCGATATTACGCGCCGCCGGAGGCCGCGGCAGCCGACGCCGCCTTGCTCTTCTTCGCCTTCTTTTTCGAAGCCTTGATGCCGGACGCGTCGGCCGGCGCGCTGGCTGCTGCCGCGGTAGCCGGTGCCGAAGCCGCTGCCGCATCGGACGCCGCGGCTTTACTCTTCTTCGACTTCGAGGCTTTCGTGCCCGATGCCGCGGTGGGCGTTGCGGCCGGCGCTGTAGTCGGCGTGGTCGCCGCGGGTGCGGCCGCCGGCGCTGCTTTGGTGCTTGTGGCGCTGGTCGACTTCGCGGCCGACTTGGCGCCGGTCGGCGGTGCGGACGAGCCGTTGATCGTCAGGCCCGCCGCCTCGAGGTTAGTCACCGATTTGGTGCCGAGGCCTTTGACGCGGGCGGCGAGATCGTCAGCGTCCTTGAAGGGGCCGCTCTTGGTGCGTTCGTCGATGATCGCTTTTGCGTGAACCGGGCCGATGCCCTTGACCGATTCGAGCGCGGCCTGATCGGCGGAATTCACTTCAACGGCCGCCGCGAATCCGGCCGACAGCGACAGAACCAAAGCGACGCAAAGCATGAGAAGCTTCTTCAGCATGGCAAGCACTCCATTGAGGGCAAAAAAAGTTAGCCGGGAACGGACGGCGCATCCTGTCAGCAGGCGCTGCGCTTAAGCATAGGACAAATTGCGCGCCCTTAATTGCGAACGCCGACGAGTTATACCGATCGATTCATGACAAGTAAATCAGTCCCGACAATATTTAAACCTTTTTGCCTCGCACATAAGCCGTTGTGCGCTTATCGATCAACGCGTCGTTGAATGACAGCGCAATTCTCTTGACCTTAGAGTGCACTCGAAGTCCTAACCTGAGTACCGTCATGTCGAAAATGTCGAAAGCACTCACCATCGGCCAGGTCGCGCAAGCGCTGGGCGTCTCGACTCACACGCTGCGCTATTACGAACAGGCCGGTCTGATTCGGGCCGTCGGGCGTACGCAGGCGGGGCATCGCCTGTATTCGCCTGCCGACCTCGACTGGCTGCAGTTCGTGATGCGCGTGAAGGCGACCGGTATGCCGATCGCCGGGATGCAGGCATTCGCCGCATTGCGGGCCGTAGGTCAGCCCACGATAGGCGAGCGACGCGAGATGCTGGCGGCGCATCGGGATGAGGTTCTGGCGCGGATCGCCGAGTTGCAGACCAACCTCGGCGCGATCATCGACAAGATCGCGTACTACGAAGCGGCCGGGCGGCATCCCGCTGGGCAGCATCCCGCTGGGCAGCATCCGACACGACAAATCGACGAAACTCAATCGCCTTCGCATTCGGAAAAGGACTCACCATGGAACACGCACAAAACGATCGCTACACCCGAGGCTGGAACAAACTGAAAGAAATCGACGGCTCGGCCGGCGAGCAGGTGATCGCCGCACTCGCGCCGATTGCGCCGGATTTCGGACGGCTGTTGCTCGAATTCGGCTTCGGCGATATTTACAGCCGGCCGCAACTCGATCTGCGCGCGCGGGAGATCGCGACGATCGCATCACTGGCAACGCTCGGCTGCGCGCAGCCGCAGTTGAAAGTGCATATCGAGGCAGCGCTGAACGTCGGTTGCACACGCGAGGAGATCGTCGAGGTCTTCATGCAGATGGCGCTCTACGCGGGATTCCCGGCGGCGCTGAACGCGCTGTTCGCGGCGCGGGAGATTTTCGAGCGGCACGATCAGGCATCGAGCGAAGCGCAAGCAGCTTGACGATGACGGCAGGGTAGGGTGGAGCGGCTGCCGGGCGCAGCCGCTTTTTATCTGGCGTCGAATGCAACTAACGGCCAATTTCGGCAACCGGCTTGCACAACGCGGCGTTGGCTAACCCAAAAGCATGGTTTGCCACGAAGGGGCGTTTCCCCATTCGTGCGGCCATCCGCTTCGCGTCAAGCCGTCGAATCCACCCTGGCCGCTGCCTCGGCGCGCAAATACCGCTTACTGACAACCCGCCAGTACAGCAGCAAGCCAATACCGGCTATCGCCAGACTCGCCGTATTCGCAACCCAGAACCCTCGCGCGCCCGTCAGCCACTCGGGTATGGTGCCGCTCACATTGAAACCGAGCAGATAGCCGCCGCCCAGCCCCACGCCCCACAATGCAATCGCATAGATCACGGTCGGCACGATCGCCACCTTGTAGGCACGCAGCACGAACGCGGTGGTGATCTGCACTGCATCGAACAGGTGATAGCACACGACGATCAGCACCAGCGGCATCGCAGCCGCGGCCACCTGCGCGTTCGGCGTGTAGCCTTCGATCACGTACGGTCGCAGCACCAGCACGATCGCGCCGTAGCAGAGCGCAATCGACACGGCCATCACGATGCCGTGACGCGACAGTTTGCGCGCCGCTTCGTGACGGTGCGCGCCGAGCGCCTGGGCGACCAGCGTGGACGAGGCGATGCCGATCGACAGCGGTGTCATATACAGCACTGCGCCGATGTTGCCGGCGATCTGGTGGCCGGCAAGCGTCGTCGTGCCGAAGCGCGCAATGAAGAGCGCCATGAATGTGTACGAGGTGACTTCGATCAGATACGACAGGCCCATCGGAATGCCGAGCCGCAGCTGCGCCGCCTGGCGCCGCCAGACCGGCCAGCTGAAGCGCGCGAAGATCGCGAAAGGGGTGAAGACGTCGACGCGCGTCAACACCAGCATGCCGACCAGCGCGAGCCCCCAGTTGATCGCGATACTGGCCAGAGCGCAGCCTGGGCCGCCCATCGCCGGCACGCCGAGGCCGCCGAAGATGAACCACGTGTTGAGCGGAAACTTGAGCAGCAGCGCGCCGATCTGCAGGATCATCACCAGCCGCGGTTTGCCGACGGCATTGGTCAGCGAACTGTAGACGCGAAACACAAGGCTTGCCGGCAAGCCGAACGACAGAATCCGCAGGTAGGCGACCGTGCGTTCGTGCAGCGCGTCGGGTACGCGCGCCAGCCGCAGCATCGGCCCCGGAAAATAGAGAATCAGGAAACCGATCACGGTCAACGCGAGTGCGAGCCATAGCGCCTGCCGAACTTCCTCGCCGATCTCGATGTAGCGGCGCGCGCCGTAGAGTTGCGCGGTGATGGGTTGCAGTGCGGTCAGAATGCCGGTCAGGCCGATGTAGACCGAAATGTAGATCGACGAGCCGAGGCCGAGCGCGGCGAGATCGACGGCCGAATAGCGGCCGACCATCGCCGTGTCGATCACCCCGAAGGCGATGATCGCCAACTGGCCGATCAGCACGGGCCACGCGAACCCGGCGATTTTCCGTGCGTCGGCGAACATGCTCAATCCGGCTTCTTGTGCCAGTTGCGGCGTTTGACGACCGGCGGCTTCGGACGGTCGATGCGCACGTACAAGCGGAAGCGTTCGTCACGATCGGCCACTCGGCGGCCTTCCCATACCAGCTTCCAGACGAAGTCCGACATCGCGCTGGGCTCGCCGAAATCCTGGGTGTCCTGACGCAGGATCACGTCGCAATCCTGATTGAACGAGAAGTGCATGTCGCCGAAATAGGCGAAGGTCGCGATCTGCGCATTGCCGAGGCGCACCGGCGAGATGCAGGTGTAGTCCTCCGGCAGATGGCTCGCGATCTGTTCGGCGACATCCTTATAGGTCCGGCTGTAGTTGACGACCGGCAGCCACAGCGTCATCAGCAGCACCCACATCAGCGTCGTGCCGGCGCTCGACAGCACCACGCTGCGCCACAAGACTTTCGGATGACGCGCGAGACGCCACCGCACCAGCACGAACCAGCACACGGTCACAGCGACCGCGCACACGAGCGACAGAATCTTGAACTGGGGCGCGAAACCCGGCGCGAGCCGCGCGAGATTACGTGCGAGCGGATGCGGGAAGCCGGTTAGTCCGGCCACGTACACCAGCCAGACGAAACTGCCGAGTATCGTGAAGCTCAGCAGCGCGAACCAGTCGATCGCGTTGATCGCGCCGCGTTTGAGCGTGGGCAGCGCGAACGCGGCCAGCACCGCGAGCGGCGGCAGCAACAGCATGTAAAGCCGGTTCGACTGATGGCTTTGCAGTACGACGAGCACCAGCAACGGTCCGATCACCGACAGCGGAATCGCCACGTGCGGTGCGCGCCGCAGCCCCGACCAGCTGAACCACGCCCAGATCGCCAGCGGCCACGCCGGCCACGTGAACAGAGGCAGGTTTTTCAGCGCGTATTTCGCCACCGAGCCGGGCGGCCCGGCAAACGAGCTCACGCTCACGTGCACCCATTGATTCAGGTACCAGACGGCATCGTCGGGAAACGTGGCAAGCGCCGCGATCGGCCACGCGACCGACAGCGCCAGTGCGACCGGCAAACCGGCGAGCAGCAGCCAGCGCGAACGCGCCTCGCGCACGATCAACGCCATCGCCAGCGTGCCGAGCAGCAATGCGCCGACCAGCACCGGACTGCTGGCGAGCGTCACCAGTCCGAGCGCGATGCCCCAGATCAGCGCGCCATGAATCGGCTTGTCGATCATCCGCACGAGCCCATACACGAGCATCGCGATGCCGACGAACTGCGCCAGTTGCGGCGTGGTTTCGTGGCCGCGTTCGGCGAGGCCGAAGCACGCGAGCAGGATCAGCAGTGCGCCGTCCGCGAGGGTGCGGCCGTAGTCGCGCGGTTCCGGCTCGCCGCCGAACGCATACTTGAACGGCTGGACTTCGGCGCGCCGTCCGAGCAGGTAGGCCGCATACCAGACGAACGCGCAGCCCGCGCAGAACAGCAGTCCGGTGAAGACGCGCGACGCGTTGCTCGCATCGACCCACGGCGCCAGCAGACGGATCGCGCTGGCGCCGAGCCAGTAGCCGAGCGGGCCGTCTTCGGTCAGGTATTTGCCGACCAGATTCGGTAGCAGCCAATCGTGGGCGCTGCCGTTGGCCATCGTCCA
This sequence comes from Paraburkholderia lacunae, assembly GCF_003353175.1. Taxonomy (GTDB): domain Bacteria; phylum Pseudomonadota; class Gammaproteobacteria; order Burkholderiales; family Burkholderiaceae; genus Paraburkholderia; species Paraburkholderia lacunae. Next base: position 226,795 of record NZ_QHKS01000003.1, read on the forward strand.
CATGACGCCGAAGCCGGCCGCGTCCTCGTTCTTCCACGGGTCGCGGCCGAAGAGGCCAAACGATGCGTAGACGATACAGATGGTCAGCAGCAGCCAGCGCGGCAACGCACTGGTCGCAGAAGCTGTGAGGCGAACGGCAGGTCTCATTCGGTGTGTGGATATCGGATAAGCGGTGCAGCCGGAACCGGACGGAACGTCCGGTGGAATGGCCGATTCGGAGCATCCGGCATTGTAGTCGTGCCGTGCAATGCGCGTCACGGCCGGTAATGGCTCGCAACGTCGTTGGGGGCTGGTATCAATGCCGCCGGATCGGGCGGCACCGCCAGCGCTATGTATGAACGCCCGGCATGAGGTGACAAAAAAGGGCAGCTCGCGCTGCCCTTTTGTGCTGCTGCTTCGCAACCGGCCTATGACCGGCGACGAGGCGCGTATTACTTCGCTGCTGCCTTGCCGGTAGCGCGCGAGCCGAACTTCTTGTTGAACTTTTCGACGCGGCCAGCCGTGTCCATGATCTTTTGTTGGCCGGTGTAGAACGGATGTGATTCCGACGACACTTCGATCTTGGCGAGCGGGTAAGTCTTGCCGTTGAATTCGGCGGTTTCACGCGTCTGGATGGTCGAGCGCGTCACAAACTTGAAGTCGTTCGACATATCGACGAACAGGACTTCGCGGTAATCCGGGTGAATACCTTCTTTCATGGTCTTTCCTTTAATCTGGCGGTAGCCAACCCGCGTGCAGCCGCGTAAAGAACAAATAACGCTAACCGCATCTTGGCGCGAGCCACTTGCCTAGGGTCGAAAAACGGCGATTATGCCAGAAAATCAGACGGTTGGCGAACTTTCTGCCAGCCGGTTCTGCTTGCCTGGGCTGCACGGCCGCCCTTATTGGGCGGGCTTCGGTCACGGTTACACCGGTGTGAACGGTAAGCCCACGCGCGCGGGGTCCTGCCGGTAGTAGCGGGCCAGCAGCCGGTACAGCTCCGGGTACTCGGCCTCGAACGCCTGCGGTTTGACGAACAGCGCCTCGCTGCAAACGGCAAAAAATTCCGATGGATGATCGGCGGCGTAAGGATCGATCAGCGAATCACGCTCGAAACGTGCCCAGCGGCGCTCCGGCACGGCGTCGACTTTGGCGCAGAAGTGGTCGTAGGCGTGGTCGAAGACGTCTGCCCACGCCTGTGAATCGAGCGGCGCATGCCAGCGGCGCAAGAGCGGCGGATGGCCGTCCGCTTCGCCGGTCAGCATGTCGATCTTGTGCGCGAATTCGTGAATCACGACGTTGTACGCATCCGTGCCGTCCGTCATCTGCGCGTCTTCCCACGACAGCACCACCGGCCCGCCTTCCCACGCTTCGCCGCTCGCGTCGTGTTCGACTTCGTGTACCACGCCGTCTTCGTCCTCGACCGTTTTGCGGATCACGAACTCGCCCGGATAGACGATCACGCCGACCCAGCCGCGATACAGGTCGAGGCTCAGGTTCAGCACCGGCAAGCAGGCTTGCGCGGCGATTGCCACTGTCATCGCGTTGGTCAGCTCGAGCTCATGCGCGGTCGAAAATTTCTTTTGTGCGATGAACAGGCTCGTCAGTTCGCGCAGGCGCACGAGATCCGGCGCATCGAGGTGCGCGAGGAACGGCAGGCCATCGAGCGTGGCCTGCCAGAGCGCGTCGTCGATTGCGTACTCGCGCAGTGCGCGGTCGCGGCGGCGCGTACCGAGCCATTGAGTGAGTTTCGAAAGCATGGCCTGATGAAACCCCTAGTCGATCTGTTTTTGCCAGGCGGCAAAAATGCCGCCGCATATCGCTATGCCGATCAGGAAGTAAAAACCGTCCAGCGACGTCAAAAAACTCGCCTGCTGCATCACCGTCCGGCTGATTTCCACCACCGCGAGCGAGTGCGCTTCGGACGGCGAGCGGCCCGCAGCGGCAAAGCTGTCGGTCAGCGCGGCAAGCGAACCCTGGAAGGCTGGATTGTACGGATTCACGAACTCCGCGAGCCGCGTTTGATGCAGCGCCTGCCGATGCTGCTCGACAATGATCGCCGAGGCCGTCGCGAACGAGATCGTCAATTGCCGCACGATGTTTTTCAGCCGGTAGCCGTGCGTGAACTCTTCGATAGCGAAGATTCTAAACGTCAGATTGGCGACCGGCAGCACGATGAACAATAGCAGTAAGCCGCGCAGCAGCAGCGGCGCGATCAACGCCGCCTCGCCGACGCCCGGCGACACGCGCGTCATCCACGCCGCGGCGAACGCCGTCACCGCGAAGCCCGGCACGATGATCCACTTTTTGCGCGGCAGGAGCTTCGCGTAGCGCAGGTAGACGAACAGCGCGCTGGCTGAAATCAGCGACGTGACGCCGACCAGTTCACCGGTGTTTTCGACCGGATAGCCGAGACCGCTTTCGAGAAAGCGTGAGATCAGGTAGCTGAAAACGGTCGAGACGTAATAGTAGAACATGTACAGCACGAGCCCGACCTGGAAGACTTTCTCGCGCAGCGCATGCAGGCGCACGAGCGGCGCCGGATGATGCCATTGATGGTAGGCAAACCAGCCCAGCGCGACGATCCCCGCGACCGTGAGAAGAATCAGCCCCGGCGACGCGCTGAACAACTGGAAGCGCACTTGCTGCATCACGATTTGCAGCGCACCTTGCGCGAACGCGAAGATGATGTACGGCCAGAAATGCGCCGAACCGCGTTCCTCCGGTAGACGATTGCCCGAGTCGGGCAGCGCGAGCATGGCCAGCACGGCAAACAGCACGCCCACCGGCGCCGTGCAGGCGAACAGCGCGCGCCAGTCGAAATGCGCGACCAGCTGGCCGCCGATCAACGGCGCGAGCGCGCTGCTCAACACGATCAGTAGGAGAAACGCGCGTGTCGCCGCCGGCCGTTGCTGCGGCGTGAAGCTCATCTGGATCAGGATGCGGCAGGCCCCCATCATCGGGCCGACAAAGTAGCCTTGAAAGCCGCGCGCAAACGCGAGTTCGATCGACGACTCGCACAGCGCGGCGGCGACCGCGCCGACTGAATAGAGCAGCATGCAGCCGGCTACGTAGCGCCGGTAACCGAAGCGTTCGACCCACCACTGTTGTTGCAGGATGCCGAGCACGGCCGCCACCGCGTACGCGCTCGATGCCCATACGAGTTCGTCGGGTGAAGCATTGACGCCACCCGCGATATAGCTGGTGAAGAACGCAAAGATCGAGTTGTCGAAATAGTCGAGGCCGGTGACGGCGGCCAATACCCAGGGAAAAAAATCGCCGCGCAGCTTTTCGACGCTGAACAAGGCTGCGCGGGACGACGTCGCACTCATGTGGATTCGCCCGGCGTGGATTCGCCCGGCGTAGAGTCGCCCGCCTTTCTGGGGCGCTTCGCGAGTGGCGGCGTGTTCGTGCTCCCGGCTTTGGCGCGTGCGCTGCGGCGCTGCTCCAGCAACGTTTCGGCATTCTCGCCGGCGAGGCGCCGTTCGAGATAGTCCAGATCGGGGCTCAGTTCGGCCCTGAGCCTTTGCGCTTCCTTGAGCTCACGGCGCATTGCTTCGATGCGCGCGTCGAGCGCGTCGACCTGTTGCGCGATGGCGTCGCGAATCTGCAGCAGCGATTCGTTGGAATAGCGATGGGTGCCGCCGACTGCTTCGAGCGGACGTTTGAGCATTTCCGTGATGCCGTGCAATGAGAAACCGAGCGAGCGCAGACGCAGAATGCGGCCGAAGCGCTTGAGGTCTTCTTCATCGTAAAGCCGGTAACGGCCCTCGCTGCGCGTGGGCGAGACGAGGCCGCGTTCCTCGTAGTATTTCAGCGTGCGCGGCGTGACGCCGAGGCGTGCGGCGGCGTTGCGTACGGTCAGCAGGGCGGGTGAGTCCTTCGACATAAGTGGCGAGAGGCATGACGGAGTGTCCGCATTATAGCAAAACGTGTACGTTCACGTACATGTTTGCGGGCTGGCGTGCCGTGGCCTGCATGCAGCGACGTGCATTTCTTCCGGGCGAAAAAAAGCCGCTCGTTTGCGGCGAGCGGCTTTCTCACGCGATGCGGCTTAAGACGGAGCAGGTTTTAGCTGCCGCCGCCACGACGCATCATGTCGAAGAACTCGGAGTTGCTCTTCGTCTGGCGGATCTTGTCGAGCAGGAATTCCATCGATTCGACTTCGTCCATGTCGTGAATGAACTTGCGCAGCACCCAGATCTTTTGCAGCACTTCGGGCTTGATCAGCAGTTCTTCGCGGCGGGTGCCGGACTTGTTCAGGTTGATCGACGGATAGACGCGCTTTTCGGCGAGGCGGCGTTCCAGGTGCACTTCCATGTTGCCGGTGCCCTTGAATTCTTCGTAGATCACGTCGTCCATGCGGCTGCCGGTTTCGATCAGCGCTGTGCCGATGATGGTGAGCGAGCCGCCTTCTTCGATATTGCGCGCCGCGCCGAAGAAGCGCTTCGGACGTTGCAGCGCGTTCGCGTCGACACCGCCCGTCAGTACCTTGCCCGAGGCCGGCACCACAGTGTTGTATGCACGTGCGAGACGAGTGATCGAGTCGAGCAGAATCACCACGTCGTTCTTCATTTCGACGAGGCGCTTGGCTTTTTCGATCACCATTTCGGCGACTTGTACGTGACGCGCAGCCGGTTCGTCGAAGGTGGAGGCGATCACTTCGCCGGCTACCGAGCGCTGCATTTCGGTCACTTCTTCCGGGCGTTCGTCGATCAGCAACACGAACAGCACGACATCCGGATGGTTCTGTTTGATCGCATGCGCGATGTGCTGCAGCATCACGGTCTTACCCGACTTCGGCGACGCAACCAGCAGGCCGCGCTGGCCCTTGCCGATCGGCGCGATCATGTCGATGATGCGGCCCGTGACGTTTTCTTCGCCACGCATTTCACGTTCGAGCAGCAGCACCTTGTTCGGGTGCAGCGGCGTCAGGTTCTCGAACATGATCTTGTGTTTCGAGGCTTCCGGCGGCTGGCCGTTGACCTTGTCCACCTTCACCAGCGCGAAATAGCGTTCGCCGTCTTTCGGCGTGCGCACTTCGCCTTCGATCGTGTCGCCCGTATGCAGGTTGAAGCGGCGGATTTGCGACGGGCTGATGTAGATATCGTCCGTGCTGGCGAGATAGGAGGTTTCCGGCGAGCGCAGGAAACCGAAACCGTCCGGCAGCACTTCGAGCGTGCCGTCGCCGAAGATCGTGTCGCCCGTTTTGGCTCGTTTTTTTAGAATTGCGAACATCAATTCCTGCTTGCGCAGGCGGTTCGCACTTTCGATCTCGAGGCCGTTGGCCATCTCGATCAATTCGGACACGTGCAGAGTCTTAAGCTCGGATAAATGCATACGGAGAACCCGCAGGAGAATGTGCGACGAAATGAAATCTGGGAGGAGAGTGAGCGGAACCGCTCAAGGACTTACACGTCTTTTCGACGTTTTGCGGATTCTAGCATAGCACACGCCAATTTCCGCCACCGCGGCGGCATGGCATCTTTCTTATAGAGCGTGTTGCCGGCTGACAACACGCTCGAGGCAATGCGCCTCGAGTTCCCGAGGGGTCTCGAGGCGCGCCGCTTTACAGGTTGCCGTCGAGGAACGCGGTGAGTTGCGATTTCGACAGCGCGCCGACTTTCTGCGCGGCGACAGCGCCGTTCTTGAACAGGATCAGCGTGGGGATGCCGCGCACGCCGAACTTGACCGGCGTCGATTGATGCTCGTCGACGTTGATTTTGGCGATTTGCAGGCGATCGGCGTAATCCTTCGCGACTTCGTCGAGGATCGGCGCGATCATCTTGCACGGACCGCACCATTCAGCCCAGAAATCGAGCAGCACGGGTTTATCGGATTTCACGACGTCCTGTTCGAACGATGCGTCGCTAATATGCTTGATTTGTTCGCTCATTGTATGAATACCTCTATCGGTTCGAGGCCCGCCTGAATTGCTCGCCACGATACACCAAAACCTAAGGAAACTTCTGTTCGCTTTGCCGCTATCGGAGTCTGCCGGCACACGCCTGAAAAGGCGAAAAACCATTTCAGGAATGTGCGGAAGGCTCGCGGTTGCGGGTCATCCGTACGGCAGTTTAGCTTAATTCGCTATGCGTTGCCGGGGGTGATAGTACTCATCAAGGGCAGTGGGGCCATTGCCTGCCGGCGAAGTTCCGCTACGTTCCATGCACTGCTACGCACCTTATCTGGTGGCTCGGACGGCAAACACAAGTGGCTCGCGCGCGTGCGGCCGGTGCGGTTGCCTGTATTGAGCGAAGGCCCTGATTCGGCGCTCCGAAGGCGCTTTGGTCGTATTAACAGTCGCGCGGCGGGCCAAGCAGTGATAGAATGTTTCGTGACGGGCCTCCTCGCATGGAGGGATGGTCAACCTGGTCAGGTCGGGAACGAAGCAGCCACAGCCGTTTTCCACCAGTGCCGAGGGTCGGGCTCGTCACCTTCCTTTTTCTTCCGCTTTGTTTCCTGTCGTTCCTTCCAGATCCTTTGTCGTTGTCGGCGCGAATTTTGCGCGGCTCATCTATTTTTTTCTATCAGTTTGTTAGCCAATTTCAATGAAGCGGCAACACGCGTTCGTGCGCTGTCGATTCGGCTTTGCGCGGCATCGTTACTGATACAATTTCCCGATGACCTATCAAGTTCTCGCACGCAAATGGCGGCCGAAGGATTTCGCTTCGCTCGTCGGACAGGAGCACGTGGTGCGCGCGCTCACGCACGCGCTCGACGGTGGCCGTCTGCATCATGCCTATTTGTTTACCGGTACCCGCGGTGTCGGCAAAACGACGCTGTCGCGCATCTTCGCCAAGGCGCTGAACTGCGAAACCGGTGTGACCTCGACGCCGTGCGGCGTGTGCCGCGCCTGTCGCGAGATCGACGAAGGCCGCTTTGTCGATTATGTCGAGATGGACGCAGCGAGTAATCGCGGCGTCGACGAAATGGCCGCGCTGCTGGAGCGCGCGGTTTATGCGCCGGTCGATGCGCGCTTCAAGGTCTACATGATCGACGAAGTGCACATGCTGACCAACCATGCGTTCAACGCGATGTTGAAGACGCTGGAAGAACCGCCGTCGCACGTCAAGTTCATTCTGGCCACCACCGACCCGCAGAAGATTCCAGTCACGGTGCTCTCGCGCTGTCTGCAGTTCAATCTGAAGCAGATGCCGGCGGGGCACATCGTCTCGCATCTCGAACATATTCTCGGCGAAGAGCGGGTGCCGTTCGACGCCCAGGCGCTGCGCCTGCTTGCGCGCGCGGCCGACGGTTCGATGCGCGACGCGCTCTCGCTGACCGATCAGGCGATTGCCTATTCGGCCAATCAGGTCAGTGAAGATGCGGTGCGTGGCATGCTCGGCGCGCTCGATCAGAGCTATCTGATTCGTCTGCTCGACGCGCTGGCCGACGGCGACGGCGCCGCGGTGCTGGCGGTTGCGGACGAGATGGCGTTGCGCAGCCTGTCGTTTTCGACGGCATTGCAGGATCTGGCGAGCTTGCTGCATCGGATCGCATGGGCGCAATTCGCGCCGTCGTCGGTGCTGGACGAGTGGCCGGAGGCGGGCGATTTGCGTCGTTTTGCCGAAGCGCTGAGCGCCGAGCAGGTGCAGTTGTTTTATCAGATCGCGACGATCGGCCGAAGCGAGCTGGGTCTCGCTCCCGACGAATATGCCGGCTTCACGATGACGCTGTTGCGCATGCTGGCGTTCGAACCGGCGCCCACCGGCGGTGGCGGCGGGGCGGCGGGTTCTGACCGCGTGGCGGGACCGTCGAATTCGAGCGGCGCCAAACGCGCCGGTACGCCGACGGTGGCTGCGTCGCAGGCGGCGGCGTCCGTGCGTCCGTCGGCGGCGCGTCCGGCAGATGCGGTTGCGCAGCAGGCCGCATCGATTCCTGCGGCGCCGGCAGCGGGTGCTGCCTCATCAGTGCGCGAGCCGCGCATTGATGAGGCGACAGCAGCGACGAGCGCTGAGCCACAGGTCGCGCAGGCGTCGGACAAACCCGCTGCGCAAAACGCGAGCGTGATGGATGCGCCAAGCACAGCGGCTGATGTCCGACCGGTTGACGCCGAAGCCAGCGGCCAGAAGCAACCGGAAGCCGCTCAAGCTACGGCTTCGGTGGAGTTGACATCGGCGGCAAGCGAACCTGCCTCGCAGGCGTCGCAGAGCAATGCGTCCGCGCTCGAGGCATCAATCGGCGTAGCCCCGGAATCGTCCCCTTATGTCGTCGCGCAGAACGCCACCCCGGCGCCGGACTCTGTCGAAATGGCCGCGGCACCGAGCGAAGCGCCGGTGCAGCCCGCCCGCGAAGTAGCCGCCACGCAAGCCGAACAGGGCGCCGAGCCCGGCCGCAACGAACCACCCGCCGCAGACAGCGGCGCCGACGAAGCGCCCGCGCAACCGTCTGCCGCACCGCCCGCCGCCGCGACGGCAGGCGGCGAGGAACGCCCGGTGGAGGCCGCAGCCGCCGCCGAAATTCCGCCGCGCCGCGCGGGCGGCGCCAGCGCGGCGCTAGACGTCTTGCGCAGCGCCGGTTTGAAGGTCTCGTCGGACCGTGGTCGCACCTCGGCCGCGCCGATCGCCAAGCCAGCCAAGCCAGCCACCCAGAAACCCGCCGCGCCCCGCGTCGTAGTGCCAGTGTCTGCGCCGGGCGCCCCGCGCCGCGCACTGCAGCAGGACGTTGCACCCGCCGCGCGGGCGTCTTCGCCGCCGGCGCAAAGTAGCGGCGCGGGGCAGAGCGGTTCGTCGGTCCCGCCGTGGGACGACATGCCGCCCGACGATTACCTGCCGCTCTCGCCAGCGGACGAAGGCTATTACAGCCTGCCGGAAGACAATGATGTGCCCGTGTTCGACAGCGGTCCCGACGACGTCCGCGTAAGCGCCGCGGCGCCGGCCGCGCCCGCGCCGGTGCTCGACAAACGCCCGCTGCCTCCGGCCGTGCCGCTCGACCCGCTGGGCTTCGAAGGCGACTGGCCCGCGCTTGCCGTCGGCCTGCCGCTCAAAGGCATTTCGTACCAGTTGGCATTCAACAGCGAACTGATGGCCCTCGAAGGCGTCACGCTCAAGCTGAATGTGCCGGTGCCGCAATACGCGGAAGCCTCGCAGGTCGCTAAACTGAAAACCGCGCTCGCCGAAAAGCTCGGCCGGAACGTCGAAGTGCTGGTCGAAGTCGGTCCGGCGCGCCGCACCGCCGCCGCGCACGACGCGGCCGCGCGCGCCCAGCGTCAGCAGGAAGCGGAGCGCGAGATCGGCGCCGATCCGTTCGTGCAGTCGCTGATCCGCGAGTTTGGCGCGAGCATCGTGCCCGGCTCGATCCGCCCGATTACGCAGGACGCCGGCCCGAACGGCGCGCCGCCCTCTCACTGATTCGCCGCGCCGTAGAGCGCCCGATTTCCGGATTTCACGTTATCAAGAAGGAGCATGTCCATGATGAAAGGCCAACTCGCCGGGCTGATGAAGCAAGCCCAGCAGATGCAGGAAAACATGAAGAAGATGCAGGAGCAACTCGCGCAGATCGAAGTCGAGGGGCAGTCGGGCGCCGGCCTCGTCAAGGTGACGATGACCTGCAAGAACGACGTGCGCCGCGTATCGATCGATCCGAGCCTGCTCGCGGACGATAAGGACATGCTGGAAGACCTCGTCGCCGCTGCGTTCAACGACGCCGTGCGCAAGGCCGAAGCCACCGCCCAGGAAAAGATGGGCGGCATGACCTCGGGTCTGCCGCTGCCGCCGGGCTTCAAGCTGCCGTTCTGAGCGCAGCCGCTGCAAGGCCGGACGAGCGCCGCGGCCGTTGCCGCCGCGGCGTCCGCTGAACGCACGAGTCACGTTCCTGGTGTGCTCGTCCCGTTCGTCCTGGCTTGTCAGTCAGGCGCGCCCGCCTGATTCGCCTGCGCGCCGACGCAGCCGCATCGCTCCCGCTCTCTGGCAACATGACGGGCAACACCCACTTCGACGCCGCCGATCCGCATGAAACAACCTTCCGCCTTGTCGGCGCTCGTCGAAGCGCTGCGCGCGCTGCCCGGTGTCGGGCCAAAGTCCGCGCAACGCATGGCGTACCACCTGATGCAGCACGACCGCGACGGCGCCGAAAAGCTCGGCCGCTCGCTGCTGTTCGCGACCGAGCATCTGCAGCACTGCGAGAAGTGCAACACCTTTACCGAGGCGCAGATCTGCGAGGTCTGCCTCGATCCTGAGCGCGATCCCACGCTGCTGTGCGTCGTCGAGACGCCAGCCGACCAGATCATGCTCGAACAGACGATGACCTATCGCGGCCTCTATTTCGTACTGATGGGGCGGCTCAGTCCGCTCGACGGCATCGGCCCGAAGGAGATTCATTTCGACCGGCTGGTCAAACGCGCGTCGGACGGCGTCGTTAAGGAAGTCGTGCTCGCGACCAATTTCACCAACGAAGGCGAGGCCACTGCGCATTACCTCGGGCAGACGCTCAAGGCGCGCGGGCTTGCCGTCACGCGCCTCGCACGCGGCGTGCCGGTGGGCGGCGAACTCGAATACGTCGACGCCGGCACGATCGCCCGCGCGATGCTCGACCGGCGCTCGATGTAGCCGAGGCATTTGCCGCGCCCGCCGCTCTGACCACTCCCGCGCACAGCTCAAGCGCCGCCGCCGGAATAGAACAAAGGAGACTTCATGAGCGCCATCCACGAATCAAGCGCAACCGCCGCGCCCCAAGGCCCGCTCGCCGGCGTCAAGGTGCTCGAACTCGGCACGCTGATCGCCGGCCCGTTCGCCGCGCGCTTTCTCGGCGAGTTCGGCGCCGACGTCATCAAGATCGAAGATCCCAAAGGCGGCGACCCGCTGCGCAAATGGCGCAAGCTCTACCCTGAAGTCGGCGGTACGTCGCTGTGGTGGGCCGTGCAGGCGCGCAACAAGAAATCCGTGACGATCAATCTGAAAGCCGAAGAGGGCAAGGAGATCGTGCGGCGTCTCGCGAAAGAGGCGGATATCGTCGTCGAGAATTTCCGGCCTGGGCTGCTCGAGAAGCTCGGGCTCGGCTATGACGTCTTGTCCGCAGAGAATCCCGGCCTCGTGATGGTGCGTTTGTCCGGCTACGGCCAGACCGGACCGTATCGCGATCGGCCCGGATTCGGCGCGATTGCCGAATCGATGGGTGGCTTGCGCCATATCACAGGCTATCCTGACTTGCCGCCGCCGCGCATCGGCATTTCGATCGGCGATTCGATCGCCGCGCTTCACGGCGTGATCGGCGCGTTGATGGCGCTGCATCACAAGCAGGTGAACGGTGGCAAGGGGCAGGTCGTGGACGTCGCGCTGTACGAGGCCGTCTTCAACATGATGGAAAGCGTGGTGCCGGAATACGGCGTGTACGGCATGGTGCGCGAGCGCACCGGCGCGTCGCTGCCGGGCATCGTGCCGTCGAACACGTATCCGTGCCGCGACGGCAGCATCGTGATCGGCGGCAACAGCGATCCGATTTTCAAACGGCTGATGCTGGCGATCGAACGCGCAGATCTGGCGAACGATCCCGCGTTGGCCCACAACGACGGCCGCGTGCCGCGTACTCAGGAAATCGACGGCGCGATTGCCGCGTGGCTCGCCAGGCGCACCATCGACGAAGCACTCGCGGTACTGAATGCCGCCGACGTTCCGGTCGGCCGCATCTACAGCGTCGCCGACATGTTTACCGATCCGCAGTACATGGCGCGTCAGATGATCCAGCGCTTCAAGTGGCAGGACGGCCAGGAAATCACGTTGCCGGCGGTCACGCCGAAGCTCTCGGACACGCCCGGCGAAACCCGCTGGCTCGGCCCGGAGCTGGGTGAACATACCGATGAAGTCCTGCAATCGCTAGGTTATGATGCAGACCACATTGCACGGTTGCATGCGCAACAGATAGTCTGAGCGAGTGCGGTTCGGAAGCTTGCGCCGCGCGTGATTTGCCACTGTTCGGTAGGCCGCGCGCCGTAAGCACAGACACAAAGCCGGACGCAGACCAGGACACGCAAGCGCGGCGCTCAAAGGCAGTGCGGGCACTGCGGCAAAAGACAAGAAAGCTGGACAACAAAAGTTGGAGACTACGGACCATGCAACGCAGAACCTTCCTCGCCGGCAGCGCCGCCCTCGCAGGGCTCACGCTTGCGGCCACGCCGCTCGCCTTCGCGCAGGGCAAACCTGAAACCACCAAGGTGGCGATCGCTGTCGGCGGCAAGAATCTGTTCTATTACTTGCCGCTCACCATTGCCGAGCGCCGCAACTACTTCAAGGAAGAAGGCCTCGAAGTCGAAATCTCGGATTTCGCTGGCGGCTCGCAAGCGCTGAAGGCGGCGGTCGGCGGTAGCGCGGACGTGGTCTCCGGCGCGTTCGAACACACCTTGCTGCTGCAGGCGCAAAAGCAGTCGTTCCGTGAATTCGTGCTGCAAGGACGCGCGCCGCAGATCGTGCTTGCCGTGTCGAAGAAGGCGATGCCGAACTACAAGTCGATCGCCGATCTGAAGGGCAAGAAAATCGGCGTGACCGCGCCGGGTTCGTCGACCTCGATCATGGCGAGCTTTGTGCTGGCGAAGGCCGGGCTGACCGCGAAAGACGTGTCGTTCATCGGCGTGGGCGCCGGAGCAGGCGCGATCGCCGCATTGCAGTCGGGCCAGATCGACGCCATCGCCAATCTCGACCCCGTGATGACCAGGCTCGAACGAACCGGCGAGATCCGCGTCGTGTCGGACACGCGCACGCTCGCCGACACTCGCGGCGTGTTCGGCGGCGATATGCCGGCAGGGTGCCTGTACGCGTCGCAGAGCTTCATCACGAAGAATCCGAATACCACGCAGGCGTTGACCAATGCGATGGTGCGCGCGCTCAAGTGGTTGCAAACGGCGACCGGCAGCGAGCTGATCAACACGGTGCCGGAAGGCTATCTGCTCGGCGACCGCGCGGTGTATCTGGACGCGTGGCAGCACGTGAAGGAGGCGATGTCGCCGGATGGCCTGATGCCCGCCGACGGCCCGGCTACCGCGCTGAAAACCTTGCAGGCCTTCGATCCTGCGGTGCAGGGCAAGCCGATCGATCTGTCGAAAACGTGGACCAACGACTTCGTCAAGAAAGCATTGGCCACCGTCAAGGCGTAGGCCTTTAACTGCGGGGGCAAAGGTAGCCGCGCAGCGCGTTTGCCTTGACCGCCGCAGTCGCGATAACAGACAAACCGAAACCGATCTTCGAAGCGAGTCGAATGATGACCGTTGCCGCGCTGGCGCTCGAGAACATCACCTGCACGTTTGCCGCACGCGATAACCGCGCGCAGCGCTACACGGCAGTCAAGGACACCACCTTGCGCATCGCGCCGGGCGAATTCGTTTCGGTGGTCGGCCCGACCGGCTGCGGCAAATCGACTTTGCTGAATGTCGGCGCCGGTTTGCTGGACCCGTCGTCGGGCGTGGTCAACGTATTCGGCGAACCGCTCAAGGGCATCAACCGGCGCGCCGGCTACATGTTCCAGGCCGATGCGCTGATGCCATGGCGCTCCGCGATCGACAACGTGATGGCCGGCCTCGCATTCCAGGGTGTGCCGCCGCCCGAAGCGCGCAGCAAAGCTGACGAGTGGCTCAAACGCGTCGGTCTCGGCGGTTTCGGCGACCGCTATCCGCATCAGCTGTCGGGCGGCATGCGCAAGCGCGTCGCGATGGCGCAGACGTTGATTCTCGACCCCGACATCATCCTGATGGACGAGCCGTTTTCCGCGCTCGATATCCAGACGCGTCAGTTGATGGAAAACGAACTGCTCGACCTGTGGGCGGCCAAACGCAAGGCGGTGCTGTTCATTACGCACGATCTCGACGAAGCGATCGCGATGTCCGACCGCGTGGTGGTGCTCTCGGCCGGACCGGGCACGCGTCCGATCGGCGAGTTTACGATCGACTTGCCGCGTCCGCGCGACGTCGCCGAGATTCGCGCGCATCCGCGTTTCGTCGAGTTGCACGCGCAGATCTGGAGCGTGCTGCGCGATGAGGTGCTCAAGGGTTACCAGCAGCAACTCACGGCCGTTTAACCGCGTCCGGGCGTTTGCGTCCTGTAGTTGCGCGTCGCAGTGATGTCAATTAACCGTGTAAGGCAATCGATCCATGTGGAAGACGTTGCGCCCGAACCGGGCGAATCTGGCGATCTGGCAGTGGCTGCTGCTCGTGCTGTGCTTCGTGCTCTGGTACGTGCTGACCAGCCCGACGCTGTTGCCCGCGTTCTATTTCGACGACCCGAACAAGGCCGCATTCTTCTTCGGCGAGCCGCAGAAGGTGTTGCAGCGGATCTGGGAATGGTTCACGAGCGGCGAGATCTATCTGCATCTGTGGATCACGCTGGTCGAAACCGTGCTGGCGTTCACGCTCGGCACGGCGCTGGGGCTGGGCGTCGGCCTGTGGCTTGCGCTGTCGCCGCTCGCGAGCGCGCTGTTCGACCCGTACATCAAGGCCGCCAACTCGATGCCCCGCGTGATTCTCGCGCCGATCTTCGGCGTGTGGTTCGGTCTCGGGATCTGGTCGAAGGTCGCGCTGGGCGTCACGCTGGTGTTCTTTATCGTGTTCTTCAACGTCTATCAGGGTGTGAAGGAAGTCAGCCCGGTCGTGCTCGCCAACGCGCGCATGCTCGGCGCAAACCGCAAACAGTTGCTGCGCTTCGTGTATCTGCCGAGCGCGATGAGCTGGGTGTTTTCGAGCCTGCATACATCGGTGGGGCTCGCGTTCGTCGGTTCGGTGGTCGGCGAGTATCTCGGCTCGGCGCGCGGCGTCGGCTATCTGATTTTGCAGGCCGAAGGCACCTTCGATATCAATACCGTGTTCGCCGGGATTCTGGTGCTGACCGCGTTCGCGCTGATTCTCGATGCCATCGTCGGGATCGGTGAGCGGCGGCTGATGAAATGGCAGCCGAAGACGGGCGAGACGGAAAAGCTCTAACGCGGGCACGCGGCCAGATACTGCTTCACCATCTTCAGCTTTAACTGCTCACTGTACTTCGTCATGAACAACACCCCAAGGGTTGGATCGGTGTCCAACTTTTGGGGTGCAGTTCACGAAAGCCGCGCGCTTTTTATTCGACGTTTCCACAAGCGCTTCGTAAGCACACCGTGGTCAAGGGGTAATCACCACCTTACCGATCACGCGGCGCTCCGCCATGTCGCGCAACGCGCGGCTAGTGTCTTCGAGCGAATAGCGCGCCGACACGTAGGGCTTGAGCTTGCCTGCGCCGATCCAGCCGACCATCTGCTCGAACGCGGCATGATTGTGTTGCGGCTCGCGTTTCGCAAAGTCACCCCAGAACACGCCTACGATGCTCGCGCCTTTGAGCAGCGTCAGGTTGAACGGCAGCTTCGGAATCTCACCGTTCGCGAAGCCGACCACCAGATAGCGCCCGCGCCAGCCGATGCTGCGAAACGCCGGTTCCGCGTACACGCCGCCGACCGGATCGTAGATCACGTCCGGACCTTGGCCGCCGGTGAGCGCCTTGATGCGTTCGCGCAGGTCTTCGGTGCTGTAGTTGATGGTGGCGTCGGCGCCGTGCTTGACGCAGACGGCGAGCTTTTCATCGCTCGACGCCGCCGCGATCACGCGTGCGCCGAGCGCCTTGCCGATTTCGACCGCCGCCAGCCCGACGCCGCCTGCCGCGCCCAGAACCAGCATCGTCTCGCCGGCCTTCAACTCGCCCCGATCGACCACCGCATGGTGCGACGTGCCATACGCCAGCGTGAACGCGGCCGCCAGCTCGAAATCGACGCCATCGGCAAGCGGCACGCACGCCGCTGCGGGCGCCAACGCCTGTTCGGCAAAGCCGCCGGAACCGGTGAACGCGACCACGCGCGACCCCGGCTTGAACTGGGTGACCTCCGCGCCGACCGCACGCACGATACCCGCCACTTCGGAGCCCGGCGTAAACGGTAGCGGTGGTTTGAACTGGTATTTGTTCTCGATGATCAAGACATCGGGAAAATTGACGGCCGCGGCTTTGACGTCAATCACGACGTGACCGGGTGGCGGTTCGAGGTCCGGCAGATTTTCGACGACCAGGCTCTCCGGCGGCCCGTAATGATTACAGCGAATCGCGCGCATCGTGTCTCCATATCGATCAGGGTTGCCCAAGGGGACTTCCTTCGGGGCCTCGCAAGCAGTCTGAGTGTAAAGCAAGCCGCACGATCGTGCGTTTTTGTTGCATGAGGCCGGCTCGTTGCGTCCCCGATGAGTGCCCGCCGGGGGCCTCAATGCAAGCTCGACGCGTGCGCTTTGCATGCGCCGCGCGCGCCGCTTCTGTGTCGTTCGCGTGTCTTCTTTCCTCGGTTACAATCGCCGCATGCGAATCCTACTCAGCAATGACGACGGTTATCTGGCGCCCGGCCTTGCCGCGCTTTACGAAGCGCTCAAGCCGATCGCGGACGTGACCGTGATGGCCCCCGAGCAGAACTGCAGCGGCGCGTCCAATTCATTGACGCTGTCGCGGCCGCTCTCGGTGCTGCGCTCGGCGAACGGTTTCTATTATGTGAACGGTACACCCACCGACTCTGTGCACATCGCGCTGACGGGCATGCTGGACCACACGCCGGACCTCGTCGTCTCGGGCATCAACAACGGCCAGAACATGGGCGAGGACACGCTCTATTCGGGCACGGTCGCTGCCGCCACGGAAGGCATCATGTTCGGTGTGCCGGCCATCGCGTTCTCGCTGGTCGACAAGGACTGGGTGCATCTCGAAGACGGGGCTCGCGTCGCTGCGGAGATCGTCGCGCATTATCTCGCACAGCCGCTGCCGGGGCATCCGCTGCTGAACGTCAATATCCCGAACCTGCCGTACGAGCAACTCGGCGGCTGGCGCATCACGCGGCTCGGCAAGCGCCACCCGTCGCAGCCGGTGATCCGCCAGACCAACCCGCGCGGCGAACCGATCTACTGGATCGGCCCGTCGGGCAGCGCGCGCGATGCCAGCGAAGGCACCGATTTCCACGCTGTCGCGAACGGCCAAGTATCGATCACGCCGTTGCAGCTCGACCTGACCCACACGCAAATGCTGCCCGCAGCGCGCGACTGGGCGCGCGCCGGCAGCGGCGCTTCATGACAGGCGAGCGCGCAAAGCGCTTTCCGCTCGGTCTCGAGGACCTGGTGCGCGAACCGCGCCGGCCCGAAGGGCGCCCGGGCGAAGTGCGCGCGGCGGCACTCGCCGCAAGTGCTGCGCTCAATGCACGGCAGCAGCCGGCGAAGAATGCGCCGCTCGGCTCCGCGGTCAAGCCCAAAGCAAAGGCTCAAGCGAAGCCGCAGACCGGGGCGCAGGCTCAGCCGCAAGCGAAGCCTCAGGTAAAAACCCAGGTGACTACGCAGCTAGCCACCCAGGTTAAGCCGCAGATAACGACCCAGATAGCGACCCAGATAGCGACCCAGGTTAAGCCCCAAGTCCAGCCGCAAGCCAAACCACAGGCGAAGGCCGCCGCACAGATATCGACTGCGCGCGCCGCGCCAAAAGCGGCGCCGCCGGGCAAACCCGCAGTCAAACCCAGCGAGCGCGCCGCCGCACCGAATGTCGCTCTGAACGGCGCATTGGCGCTGACTTCGGAACGGGTTCGCGAACGGATGGTCGAACGCCTGCGAGCGAACGGCGTAACCGATCAGCGCGTGCTGAATGCGATGTCGGTGGTGCCGCGCCACATGTTCGTCGACCCGGGCCTCGCGGCTCAGGCCTATGAAGATGCCGCCCTGCCGATCGGCCATCACCAGACGATTTCCAAGCCCTCGGTGGTCGCCCGGATGATCGAGCTTGCCGCAGCCGGCCGCGCGTTGCACACCGTGCTCGAAATCGGCACCGGTTGCGGCTATCAGGCAGCCGTGCTGAGCCAGGTCGCGCGCGACGTCTATTCGATCGAACGCATTAAGCCGCTGTCCGAACGCGCGAAGACGAACTTGCGTCCGCTGCGCATACCGAATATCCGGCTGCACTATGGCGATGGCCGCCTCGGGTTGCCGTCGGCGGCGCCGTTCGATGCGATCGTGATCGCCGCGGCCGGGCTTGACGTTCCGCAAGCCTTACTTGAACAACTCGCGATCGGCGGCCGTCTGGTCGCCCCGGTCGGCTCGCAGGACGGCCAGAACCAGGTGCTGACTCTGGTCGAGCGTCTCGGACCCGCGCAGTGGCGCGAGTCGCGGCTTGATCGCGTTTTCTTTGTACCCTTAAAATCCGGAGTGATTTGACACCGATGAGTATGTTGCGCGCGATGCAAAGAACCAGCCTGAATGTCCCCATGACCGTAACCCAGCGTAGCGTGTGCGTGCTCGCCTTGTCCCTGTTGATGACGGCCTGTGCTTCCAGGCTCGATCAGGCGCCTGTCGTCGATCGCTCCGGTGGCGGCACGCTCAGTACGCAAACCGCGCAGCAACCGGCTGTGCCGCTCGGACCGCCGCCGCCCGGTTACTACCGCGTGAAGCCGGGCGACACGCTGTATCGGATTGCGTTGGAGAACGGCCAGAACTACCGCGATATCTCGGCGTGGAACAATCTCACCAATCCGAATCAGATCGAAGTCGATCAGTTGCTGCGCGTGGTGCCGCCGGGGGCCAACGCCGCCGCGCTGACGCCGGGCGTCACGACCGCGCCGATCGGCAGCGGCGGCGCGGCGCAAAGCGCGCCGCTCGGCAGCACGGCGCCGTCGACGGGCGCAGCAGCAGGCGTCGCAGCAGCGCCGCCTATCTATGGTTCGGGTTCGAACAGCGCCTCGCTGACGCCGCCGGCCAATCAAGGCGCCGCGAGCGACTCGACCTCCGGCGCGTCCGGCAACGTCGCGTTCGCATGGCCGGTGCGCGGCCCGCTACTCGGCACCTTCAACGACTCGACCAACAAGGGCGTCAATATCGGCGGCGCGTCGGGTGACGCGGTCAAGGCTTCGGCGGATGGCCGCGTGGTTTATGCAGGAAATGGGCTGCGTGGTTACGGCAATCTCATTATCATCAAGCATGACGCAACTTATCTCACCGCGTATGCACACAACCGCTCTTTGATGGTAAAAGAGGGGGACGCGGTGACCAAGGGGCAGAAAATCGCTGAGATGGGCAATAGCGATTCAGACCGTGTGATGTTGCATTTCGAAGTTCGCCGGCAGGGTAAACCTGTTGACCCACTGAAGTATTTGCCGCCGCAATAAGCGATACGACCATGCCGAAATCGAAGCGCCGCCCGCCGCAAGCCGAGTCTGAAACGATCAGACGTGCCACGTCCGCGTTGGTGGACGAAGGCAGCGCTTCGGAAGTCGAAGAAGAGATCGTGGAAGAGCGCGACCTCGACGAGCGCCAGGGCGGCGCGGAAGATGCCGGCGACGCGCGCGAAAGCGCGGGCGAAGCCGTGCCGGACGCGGACGACTTTCGCGCGCTGCTGCAAGCCGAGCTGACGGCCGACACGATCCAGCACTACCTGAACCGCATCAGCGTCAAGCCGCTTCTGACCGTCGAAGAAGAGCAGAAGTATTCGCGCCTTGCCAAGGCGGGCGAGTTCGACGCCCGGCAGGTGATGATCGAGCGTAATTTGCGGCTCGTCGTCAGCATTGCGAAGGGCTACCTGAACCGCGGCGTGCCGCTGCTCGATCTGATCGAAGAGGGCAACCTAGGCCTGATGCACGCGATCGAGAAGTTCGATCCCACACGCGGCTTCCGGTTTTCGACGTATGCCACCTGGTGGATTCGGCAGAGCATCGAGCGCGCAATCATGAACCAGGCGCGCACCGTGCGTTTGCCTGTGCACGTGATTCGTGAGCTCAATCAGGTGCTGCGCGCCAAGCGCCATCTGGAAAAAAATTCGATGAATTCGGGCGAAGCGGCAGAGCGCCGCGACGCTAGCATCGACGACATTGCCTATCTGACCGGCAAGACCACCGACGAAGTGACCGACATCCTCGCGCTGAACGAGCACACCGCATCGCTCGACGCGCCGCTCGACCTGGACCCGGCGAGCAGCCTGCTCGATCTGCTGTCCGATGATCAGAGCCAGTCACCGGACGCCGAGGTGCAGCACCGCGAGCTGGAAACGCTTACACGCGCGTGGCTCGCACGGTTGTCGGACAAGCATCGTCATGTGATCGAGCGCCGGTTCGGGCTAAACCACATCGAGCCGGCCACGCTCGAAGAGCTGGCCGATGAAATGGGCCTCACGCGCGAGCGTGTGCGCCAGATCCAGCAGGAAGCGCTGGTGCGATTGAAGCGCTTCTTTGCCTCCAACGGTGTGCGCAAGGACGCCGTTCTCTAATTCAATGACACCGATCCTGGTTTTCGACATCGAGACAATTCCCGATGTCGTCGGCATTCGCCGCCTCGAAGATTTGCCCGCCACGCTGAGCGACGCCGAAGTCGCCGAGCACGCGTTTGCCGTGCGCCGCGAAAAGACCGGCAGCGATTTTCTGCCGCATCACCTGCAACGTATCGCGGCGATTTCCTGCGTATTCCGCGACAACAACGGTTTCCGGGTGCGCTCGCTCGGCACGCCGGAAGATGGCGAGGCCGCGCTGGTGCAATCGTTTTATCGCGTGATCGAGAAATACACGCCGCAGCTGGTATCGTGGAACGGCGGTGGCTTCGACTTGCCGGTGCTGAATTACCGCGCGCTGGTCAACGGCATTCCGGCTTACCGGTTCTGGGATCTCGGCGAGGACGATCGCGAGTTCAAGTGGAACAACTACATCAGCCGCTACCACGCGCGTCACACGGATCTGATGGACGTGCTGGCGATGTATCAGGCGCGCGCCAATGCACCGCTCGATGCGCTCGCCAAGATGTGCGGCTTTCCCGGCAAGATGGGCATGGACGGCAGTCAGGTGTGGCACGCGTATCAGGAAGGCCGCATCGAGGAGATCCGTAACTACTGCGAAACTGACGTCGTCAACACGTATCTGCTGTATTGCCGTTTCCAGCTGGTCCGCGGCGCGTTTTCCGCCGAAGAGTATGCTGACGAGATCACGCTGGTGAAAAACGCGCTCGCGCTGGAGACGGCGCCGCAATGGGCCGAGTACCTGGCCGCGTTCGATAACTAGTCAGTTGGTGAAGCGGTTCGCCGTTTGCTAATCGACAGCGCGGCGCCCAGCACATGCTGCGGTCATGACATCGTGGCCGCGCCAAATCGTTGGCAAGGGCGGAGCTTCGTCTACAATCTCGCCTTTCTCCCAAGTTTGTCAGGAAGTTGCAGGTGTCCCGAACTGCCCCCCATCGTCGCCCGCCGAAGCGCCAGAAGGCGCCCGCTCCGGTGCGTGCGCCCGTCATCACCGGCGACGAGCCGGTCATCGAAATCGTCTCGCTCGATATGGAAGCGCGCGGCGTTGGCCGCACCGAGGGCGAAGGCGGCGCGCCCGGCAAGGTCATCTTTGTCGAAGGCGCATTGCCCGGTGAGCGCGTCAGCTACGCGACCCATCGCAGCAAGCCGAAATACGAGCAGGCCGAGGTCGTCGAGGTGCTGCGCGAAAGCGTGATCCGCACCACGCCGAAATGCGCGTACTTCAGCACCTGCGGCGGCTGTTCGATGCAGCATCTCGACATCCGCGCGCAGGTGGCGGTCAAGCAGCGCGTGCTCGAAGACAATCTCCAGCATCTCGCCAGGCTTCGCCCGGAAACCGTGTTCCGGCCGATTCACGGGCCGTCCTGGGGTTATCGCTATCGCGCGCGTCTGGCGGTGCGCTACCTGCCGGAAAAGGGCGGCATGCGTATCGGCTTTCACGAGAAGAAGAGCAGCTACATCGCCGACATGAAGACTTGCGAGGTGTTGCCGCCGCATGTGTCGGCGATGCTGATGCCGCTGCGCTTCATGGTTCGCAAGCTGTCGATCTACGATCGCATGCCGCAGCTCGAACTCGCGGTCGGCTCGTCGGTCACCGCGCTGGTGGTACGCAACCTCGAGCCGCTCACAGAAGCCGACGAACAGGTGCTGCGCGATTTCGCCGACGAGCACAAGGTGCAGTTCTGGCTGCAGCCGAAGGGTCCTGACACGGTCACGCCGTTCTATCCGCTCGACGTGCAACTGGACTACACGCTGCCGGAATACAACATCCGGATGCCGTTCAAGCCGACCGACTTCACCCAGGTGAATCACGCGATCAACCGCGTGCTGGTGAGCCGCGCACTGCGGCTGCTTGCGCCGGCGCGCACGGACCGCGTGCTCGATCTGTTCTGCGGGATCGGCAACTTCACGCTGCCGCTGGCGCGGATTTCGAAGGAAGTGGTCGGTATCGAAGGCAGCGAGGTGCTGACCTCGCGCGCACTGGCCAATGCCGAACTGAACGGCGTGGCAGGCCATACGTCGTTCGCGTGCCGCAATCTGTTCGAAGTCACCGCCGACGACATGCGCGCGCTCGGCCATTTCGACAAATTTCTCGTCGATCCGCCGCGCGAAGGCGCGCTGGCCGTGGCGAAGGCGTTGGCCGAGATCGCGCAGAGCGGCAATGGGCCGCTGCCCAAGCGGATTGTCTACGTGTCGTGCAATCCGGCGACGCTCGCGCGCGACGCCGGTCTGCTGGTGCACGAGGCAGGCTATCGGCTGGTGGGCGCGGGCGTGGTGAACATGTTCCCGCATACGTCGCATGTGGAGTCGATTGCGTTGTTCGAGCGCGATTGAAGCAATGGCTTGAAGCAGCGGCTTGAAGCAGGGGGGCTTGAAGCAGGACCCCCCAACCAGAGCGACGTAGCCGGCACAAACAATAACGCCACGACCGAAGTCGTGGCGTTTTTGTTTTCAGTGCGTGACGTGACTTAGAACTGCCACCACGACTTTTCCTTACCCGGCCTTGCATGCCCGGTGATATACGGGCTGTCGGGGAAGGTGCCGGCCAGCACGCGCTTGGTGTCGTCCGCCAGTTGCGGCTGATTCAGCTTCTCATACGACAGCATCATGATATGCAGCGCGTCTTCGATCGCCGGCGCGTTCTTGTATTCCTTCAACGCCAGTTGTGCGCGGTTGATCGCGGCGACATAGGCGCCACGGCGGTAGTAGTAATCCGCCGCGTGGACTTCGTGCGACGCCAGCGCGTTCACGATGTAACGCATGCGCTGCGCGGCGTCCGGTGCGTACTTGCTGTTCGGAAACCGGTCGACCACGACCTTGAACGCGTCATAAGATTCGCGCAGCGACTTCGGATCGCGCTCGCTCATGTCCTGGCCCGAGAAGCGGCCGAACAGACCGAGGTCGTCATTGAAGTGGATCATGCCCTTCAGGTAGTACGCGTACGCAATGTCCGGATGATCCGGGTGCAGCTGGATGAAGCGGTCGATCGCCTGGTCGGCGGCGGCGTTTTCGTTGTCTTTCCAGTTGCAATACGCAACGTTGATCTGCGCTTGCTGGGCGAAGTGGCCGAACGGGTCGCGGCCCTCGAGCATCTCGAAGTACTTGGCGCACTTGCCGAAGTCGCCACCGGACAGAGCGTCGTTCGCCTCCGTATATAATTTGTTGTTGTTCCACGTAGCCGTTTCATCGGTCTTTTCCGGCAGGCCGTGACAAGCCGCAACAACGGCGACGGCTGCGGCGCACGCAATGTATCCGGCCACTTTCCGGGCCGCCTTCTTGATGGCCGCCAAATTGATCGCCGCTTTAGTGATGGTGTTCAAGGCTCGCATTTTCCAGTCTAGCTTTACGTCCAGGTGACCCAGACTCAATGACCCGCTCAAATACTCCAGGTACCGCTACCGGCGCCGGGAATAGCAACAAAGATTATAACTTAAGCGCTGACCCCTCCGACGCATTGGGCGTCGATTCGCTCGACGACGATCTCGGCAGCGACGCGCTCGCCGCCGCCCGCGAGCCCGGTATCGTGCCGACCGTGGCCGGCCGCGTCGCGGACGAAACGCCGCGCAGCGTCACCGTGCCCGACGAACTGGCCGGCGAGCGCCTCGACAAGGTGCTCGCCCGCGTGTTTCCCGAGTTCTCGCGCAACCGGCTGCAAAGCTGGATCGAGGCGGAGCGCGTGCGTATCGACGGCAAGCCGGCGAAGATCCGTCAGCCGGTGCCGCTCGGCGCGACCATCGAGCTCGTGCCCGATCTGCTGCCCGAACAGCTCGCCTTCACACCCGAGCCGGTTCCGCTCGAGATCGTCTATGAGGACGACACGCTGGTGGTCATCAACAAGCCGGCCGGCATGGTCGTGCATCCGGCCGCCGGCAACTGGAGCGGCACGGTGCTGAACGGTCTGCTGTACCGCTATGGCGACGCCGCCGCGGGCCTGCCGCGCGCGGGCATCGTGCACCGGCTCGACAAGGAAACCTCCGGCTTGATGGTGGTCGCGCGCACGCTCGAGGCGCAGACCGATCTGGTGCGTCAGCTGCAGGCGCGCACGGTCAAGCGCCGTTACCTCGCGCTGGTGTGGGGCAACATGCCCGAAGAGGGCACGATCGACGCGCCGATCGGCCGCGACCCGCGTGAACGCACGCGCATGGCGGTCGTCAAGAGCGCCTCGGGCAAACCGGCGCGCACGCATTTCCGGCGCGTCGAAACGGCGATCTGGCAGCGTCAGCCCGTCACGGCAATCCATTGCGACCTGGAAACCGGCCGCACCCATCAGATTCGCGTGCATTGCGCGCACATCGGCCATCCGTTGCTGGGCGACCCGGTGTACGGGCGCGCGCGCGGCAAGCGCTCGGTCACCCCGCTGCCGGACGGCTTCGCGCGCCAGGCGCTGCATGCGTGGCGCCTCGGGCTGATCCATCCGCAAACCGGCCGGACGATGCAATGGCGCGCGGATGTGCCGGAAGACATGGCGGCGCTGTCGGCCGCGCTCGGTCTGGGGCGCGACGATGCCGGCGAGTTCGACGAGACGTACTATGAGGACGAGGACTACGATGCGTCGCTCGACGAAGACATCGACGAAGCCGCTGAACCCGACGAGGACGATGAACCCGACGAGGACAACCACGCATGAGCTTGCCCGAGCTGACGTTTGCCGATGTTGTGCAACCCGCATGGAATGTATCGCCGCGCGTGCGTGCGCTCGTCACGACGCGCAATGGCGGTGTGAGTGAAGCGCCGTTTGGCCGTTGGCATGACGGCATGGATCGGCCCGGTGGCCTGAACCTCGGAACGAAATCCGGCGACGATCCCGCCGCGGTCGCCACCAATCGCGCGCGTCTGCTTGCGCTGGCGGGCGTGGGCGAGGCTGCCTGGCTCGAGCAGATTCACGGCGCCGGCATCGTGCGTGCCGAAGATGTACTGGCGCAGGCTCGCGCAAGCGGCGCGCCGACGCAAGCCGATGCGAGCGTCACCGATCGGCCCGGCACGGTATGCGTCGTGATGGTGGCCGACTGCATGCCGGTGCTGTTGTGCGATCAGGCGGGACGTGCGGTCGGCGCGGCTCATGCAGGATGGCGCGGCCTCGCGGCAGGCATCGTCGAACAGACTGCGCAGCGCGTTGCGGATCTGGCCGGCGTCGATGCCGCTTCGCTGTATGCGTACCTCGGTCCGGCGATCGGACCCGATGCTTTCGAGGTGGGTGCAGACGTGCGTGACGCCTTCATGAACGGTGTCGACAGCGCGCAACGTGATGCCACCGCGGATGCGTTCGTTGTCCATCCGCAAAACGCAGGCAAATACCTGGCCAATCTCGCGGCGCTCGCTCGCTTGCGTTTGCAGCGGTTCGGCATCAGCCGGATTGTCGGCGGCGACCTTTGCACGGTCACGCAACGCGAGCGTTTCTATTCCTATCGCCGCGATCGCGCAACGGGACGCATGGCCGCGCTGATCTGGCTGGACGATCAGGCGCAGACCATCGCGGACTAGCGAACGAACCGCGTGGTGGCAGCTGGTGCGGCCACGTGTGCGCGAGCGCGCAGAGCATGTCGGCTGAGGCGCGTGCGAGGGTTTGTTCGGAGGCGCAGCAGACTTCTTTGCTGCGCTGCCGGAATTCGTCGGACAAGCGTCAATCTGCCGCGAAAAGCATGGGCACGCGCACGGATGAGCGCGCATAAGCCCATGCCAAATGGGAGTTTTTTCGTTGGTGAGTCCATGTGGCGAACCACGTCCAAAAGCGCGATCTACTACACAGGGAAAACGATAATTAAAAAAATATCGCACTGCGGCAAAATCGGGAACAAGCATTGACATGCCTTGCAATGGGGAGCAAGAATGTTCCTCACCCATGGAGCAGGGCGTGACGAGGTTGCAAGCAATCGCCCACGCGCGCAAGAACCTGCCTCTCAAACCGTCCGCAAGGACTTACCGGTCAAAAGCAGGTATGGCAGCATCACATTCCTCAGCTTCCCCCAGCACGGACTCCTCGACGGAGCATGCGCAGCAGGTCGGTACGGGCGGCGCAACTTCAGCGCCCGGCATGCAGCAGTTATTCGACGCCTGGATGAACGCATGGCGTTCGCTCGGCACATCGCCCGGAGGCAACGGCGCGCCGTTCACCCTGCCGCAGATGCCGCAAATGCCGGCTTTTCCCGGCATGCCGGACTTCAGCAAAGCAGCCGCTGCCGCATCTATGCCGGCGCTGCCGTCGCTGAGTTCATTCGCCGGACTCAATGTTCCGGGCGCGGCGATTCCATCGGAGCGTCTGCAAAAGCTGCAAGCCGATTATTCCCGCGAGGCGATGGAGTTGATCCAGCAGGCCGCCGCCTCGACGACGAAAATCCCCGAACTCAAAGATCGGCGTTTCAGTGCCGACGCATGGAGCGCGACGCCGGCCTACGCGTTCACCGCGGCCTGGTATCTATTGAATGCACGCTATCTGCAGGAAATGGTCGACGCGCTCGAAACCGAGCCGAAGATGCGTGAACGCATTCGCTTCGCCGTTCAGCAATGGACCGCGGCGGCATCGCCCAGCAACTTCCTCGCCTTGAATCCGGAAGCGCAAAAGACCTTGCTCGAGAGTCAGGGCGAGAGTTTGCGGCAAGGTGTGATGAACCTGCTCAGCGACTTGCAGCGCGGCAAGATTTCGCAGACCGACGAATCGCGTTTCGTGGTCGGCGGCAATCTCGCGAACACCGAAGGCTCGGTTGTTTTTGAAAACGATCTGATCCAGTTGATCCAGTACAAGCCGCGTACCACCACCGTGCACGAACGGCCGCTGTTGATCGTGCCGCCCTGCATCAACAAGTTCTACATTCTCGATCTGCAGCCGGAGAACTCGCTGGTCGCGCATGCGCTCGATTCGGGGCATCAGGTGTTCCTGATCTCGTGGCGCAACGCGGATGCATCCATCGCGCATAAGACGTGGGACGACTACATCGGCGAAGGCGTACTCACCGCGATCGACACGGTGTGCAAGATCAGCGGCCGGGAGCAGATCAACACGCTCGGCTTCTGTGTCGGCGGCACGATGCTGGCCGCGGCGCTGGCGGTGGCGGCCGCGCGCGGCGAACATCCGGCCGCGTCGATGACCTTGCTCACCGCGATGCTCGATTTCTCGGACACGGGCGTGCTCGACATCTTCGTCGACGAAGCACATGTGCAGATGCGCGAGCAGACCATCGGCGGCAAGAACGGCAGCGCGCCGGGACTGATGCGCGGCATCGAGTTCGCCAACACGTTCTCATTCCTGCGCCCGAACGACCTGGTGTGGAACTACGTTGTCGACAACTACCTCAAAGGGCGCACGCCTGTGCCGTTCGATCTGCTGTACTGGAACAGCGATTCGACCAGTCTGCCGGGTCCGATGTACGTCTGGTATCTGCGCAATACGTATCTCGAGAACCGCCTGCGCGAGCCGGGTGCGTTGAGCGCCTGCGGCGAACCGATCGACCTGTCGAAGATCGACGTGCCAACCTTCATTTACGGTTCGCGCGAAGACCATATCGTGCCGTGGCAAACGGCGTATGCGTCGGTGCCGTTGCTGACGGGGCCGCTGAAGTTCGTGCTCGGCGCGTCGGGCCATATCGCGGGCGTGATCAATCCGCCGGCGAAGAAAAAGCGCAATTACTGGGTTCTGGAGGGCGACACCAGAACACTGCCGGAAAGCCCGGAAGAGTGGCTGGATCAGGCCGCCGAAGTCCCCGGCAGCTGGTGGCCCGAATGGACCACCTGGCTCGATCAGTACGGCGGCAAGAAAGTGAAGCCGCGAGCCAAACCTGGCTCGGCCGGGTTTCCGGTCATCGAGCCGGCGCCGGGGCGCTATGTGCGGCAGCGCGAGTAGTGTGTGATGTGAGTCGCAGTAAAGATTTCATTGCGCAGTTCGAAGCGTGATCCGGATGAGCGCGTGATTGAAGCAAGAGCGAAAGAGCAACGAGATTATTAACTTGACGGGCCGCGG
The DNA here is from genome assembly GCF_003353175.1 of Paraburkholderia lacunae. GTDB lineage: Bacteria > Pseudomonadota > Gammaproteobacteria > Burkholderiales > Burkholderiaceae > Paraburkholderia > Paraburkholderia lacunae. The sequence continues at coordinate 254,956 of NZ_QHKS01000003.1, forward strand.
CGCAATTGGCCGGCGTGCCCGGAGGATATCGAAATGACTGATGTTGTGATCGTATCGGCCGCTCGTACGGCAGTAGGCAAATTCGGTGGGTCGCTGGCGAAGATCGCCGCGCCCGATCTTGGCGCCACGGTGATTCGTGCCGTGCTCGAACGGGCCGGTCTGAAGCCCGAGCAGGTCAGCGAAGTCATCCTGGGGCAGGTGCTGACGGCCGGCTCCGGCCAGAACCCGGCGCGTCAGTCGCTGATCAAGGCAGGGCTGCCTTCGGCCATACCCGGCATGACGATCAACAAGGTGTGCGGCTCGGGTCTGAAGGCCGTGATGCTGGCCGCCAACGCGATCATCGCGGGCGACGCCGACATCGTGATCGCCGGCGGTCAGGAAAACATGAGCGCGGCGCCGCACGTGCTGCCGGGTTCGCGCGACGGCTTTCGCATGGGCGACGCCAAGCTGATCGACTCGATGATCGTCGACGGCCTGTGGGACGTGTATAACCAGTACCACATGGGCGTGACGGCGGAGAACGTCGCCAAGGAATACGGCATCACGCGCGAGCAGCAGGACGCGTTCGCGGCGCTGTCGCAGAACAAGGCGGAAGCCGCGCAGAAGTCGGGCCGCTTCGACGACGAAATCGTGCCGGTCGAAATTCCGCAACGCAAGGGCGAGCCTCTTCGTTTCGCCACGGATGAATTCGTGCGTCATGGCGTAACGGCCGAGTCGCTCGCGGGCCTGAAGCCGGCGTTCTCGAAGGAAGGCACGGTGACGGCCGCCAACGCGTCGGGTCTGAACGACGGCGCGGCGGCGGTGATCGTAATGTCGGCGAAGAAGGCCGAGGCGCTCGGCCTTACGCCGCTCGCGCGCATCAAGGCCTACGCCAACGCAGGCGTCGATCCGAAGGTGATGGGCATGGGCCCGGTGCCGGCTTCGCGCCGCTGTCTGGAGCGCGCGGGCTGGAGCCCGGCCGATCTCGACCTGATGGAAATCAACGAAGCCTTCGCCGCGCAGGCGCTCGCCGTGCACAAGCAGATGGGCTGGGATACGTCGAAGGTCAACGTGAACGGCGGCGCGATCGCGATCGGCCATCCGATCGGCGCGTCCGGTTGCCGGATTCTCGTCACGCTGCTGCACGAAATGCAGAAGCGCGACGCGAAGAAGGGCCTGGCGTCGCTGTGTATCGGCGGCGGCATGGGCGTGGCGCTGGCGGTCGAGCGCGCGTAAGGCGGCTTCAAGCATGGTTGCCGCGCGCCTCGTTGCAGCGGGCGGCGCGCGGTGAGCAGTGGCCTCGCCAGCCGGTCGCCCGGCGGCAGTGGAGATGAAGCACAAGGCGAGGGATGAGGCAGCCGGTCGGCGCCTCGAAAACGATAACGGAGTGAAGTTTATGACACAGCGAATTGCGTACGTAACGGGCGGCATGGGTGGCATCGGCACGAGCATTTGCCAGCGGCTCCACAAAGAAGGTTTCAAGGTGGTCGCAGGCTGCGGCCCGAACTCGCCGCGCCGCGTGAAGTGGCTCGATGAGCAGAAGGCGCTGGGTTTCGACTTCGTCGCGTCCGAAGGCAATGTCGGCGACTGGGATTCGACCAAGGCTGCGTTTGACAAGGTCAAGTCCGAAGTCGGCGAGATCGACGTGCTGGTGAACAACGCCGGCATCACCCGCGACGTCGTGTTCCGCAAGATGACGCACGAAGACTGGACGGCGGTGATCGACACCAACCTGACCAGCTTGTTCAACGTCACCAAGCAGGTGATCGACGGCATGGTTGAGCGCGGCTGGGGCCGGGTGATCAACATTTCGTCGGTGAACGGGCAGAAAGGCCAGTTCGGCCAGACCAACTACTCCACCGCGAAGGCCGGCATTCACGGCTTCACGATGTCTTTGGCGCAGGAAGTGGCCACCAAGGGCGTGACGGTCAACACCGTGTCGCCGGGCTACATCGGCACCGATATGGTCAAGTCGATCCGCCCGGACGTGCTGGAAAAGATCGTCGCGACGATTCCGGTGCGCCGTCTCGGCCAGCCGGACGAAATCGGTTCGATCGTGGCGTGGCTCGCTTCGGACGAATCGGGTTTCTCGACGGGCGCTGATTTTTCGCTGAACGGCGGTTTGCATATGGGCTGAGTCTCGAGCGCGCCGCTCACAAGGCGGCGCACTTCGGCTCAGATGGTTCCGGCGGCGTCTCGACTGTGCGATTCCCCGATCGTGCAGTCGACGGGACGCCGTTTCCGCGCTCAACTCGCGCTCAAAGGCGTTACATGACCACTACTACAAAGAAAACAGCCGAACGACTGATCAAGAAATATCCGAATCGTCGGCTCTACGATACAGAGACAAGCACGTACATCACGCTGACGGATGTCAAACAGCTCGTGCTGGATCAGGAGGATTTCAAGGTCATCGATGCGAAGAGCAACGAGGATCTGACGCGCGCCATCCTGTTGCAGATCATTCTCGAAGAGGAGAGCGGCGGCTTGCCGATGTTCTCGTCGTCGATGCTGTCGCAGATCATCCGCTTCTACGGCCATGCGATGCAGGGCATGATGGGCACGTATCTGGAAAAGAACATCCAGGCGTTCATCGACATTCAGGCGAAACTCGCCGACCAGTCGAAGAACCTGTACGAAGGCAAGGCGATGAATCCGGAAGTCTGGTCGCAGTTCATGAACATGCAGGCGCCGATGATGCAGGGCATGATGACCAGCTATATCGAGCAGTCGAAGAACATGTTCGTACAGATGCAGGAGCAGATGCAGAACCAGGCGAAGTCCATGTTCAGCACCTTCCCGTTTACGCCGGGCGGCCCGGTGAATGCGGCCAATGCGCCGGCAAGTCCGGCCGGCAGCACTCCGCAAGGCAATCCGGAGCCGGAGAAGAAGTAACGGCGCAAGCCACGATGGCGGCGAGGGCGTTCGCGTGGCCGCTGGGCGGCCGGCAGTGGACCGGCGTGCATTCGGCGTGTATGGCGGATTCGATCAGGGTGGTCGGCGCGGTGCGCACAGGCGGAGGGCCGCCGGCGCGGTACAATGGCGGGTTGCGTGTGCGGGGCGTTTTGCCGGGGATGGATTCTTTAACCCCGTAGTTCCTGCCGCACCGTCCCCCGAATTCGTCCCCATTTGTCGTCATCGTCACCGCTATACGCCGGACCCACCCTATGCCGCAGACCACTTCCCCCGCCGTGCCGACGCCTTCCACGCCGAAGGTCGGTTTCGTCAGCCTCGGCTGCCCTAAAGCGCTTGTCGACTCCGAGCAGATCATCACGCAGTTGCGCGCCGAGGGCTACGAGATCTCCGGCACGTACGACGGCGCGGACCTCGTGGTCGTCAACACCTGCGGCTTCATCGACGAAGCCGTGCAGGAAAGCCTCGACGCGATCGGCGAAGCGCTCCACGAAAACGGCAAGGTGATCGTCACCGGCTGCCTCGGCGCGAAGAAGAGCGCGAGCGGCTCCGGTCTGATCGAAGAGGTGCATCCGAAGGTGCTGGCCGTGACCGGCCCGCACGCGCTCGGCGAGGTGATGCAGGCGGTGCATAACCATCTGCCGAAGCCGCACGATCCGTTCGTCGACCTGGTGCCGGCCGCGGGCGTGAAACTCACGCCGCGTCACTACGCATACCTGAAAATTTCCGAAGGCTGTAACCACCGCTGCACGTTCTGCATCATCCCGTCGATGCGCGGCGACCTCGTGTCGCGTCCGGTCGCCGAGGTCATGCTCGAAGCGGAAAACCTGTTCAAGTCCGGCGTGAAGGAGCTGCTGGTCATTTCGCAGGACACCAGCGCTTATGGCGTCGACGTCAAGTACCGCACGGGATTCTGGAACGGCAAGCCGATCAAGACGCGGATGACCGATCTGGTCGGCGCGCTCGGCGAACTCGCCGCGCAATACGGCGCATGGGTGCGTCTGCACTATGTGTATCCGTATCCGAGCGTCGACGAAGTGATTCCGATGATGGCCGAAGGTCCGTACAAAGGCCATGTGCTGCCGTATCTCGACGTGCCGTTCCAGCACGCGCACCCTGAAGTGCTGAAGCGCATGAAGCGTCCGGCCAACGCCGAGAAGGTGATGGAGCGCGTGAAGGCGTGGCGTGAAATGTGTCCCGATCTGACGATCCGCAGCACGTTCATCGCCGGCTTCCCGGGCGAGACCGAAGAGCAGTTCCAGACGCTGCTCGATTTCATCCGCGAGGCGGAGCTGGATCGGGTCGGCTGCTTTGCGTACTCGCCGGTCGAAGGCGCCACGGCCAACGAACTCGACGGCGCGCTGCCGGACGATGTGCGTGAGGAACGCCGTGCGCGTTTCATGGAAGTGGCCGAAGAAGTGTCGGCGAAGCGCATCGCGAAGAAGGTCGGCAAGACCCTCAAGGTACTGGTCGACGAGATCAACGCCGACGGCGGCATTGGCCGCACCGCTGCGGATGCGCCTGAGATCGACGGTGTTGTGTATATCGCGCCCGCCGCCAAAGCGTCGAAGCGCTATAAGGTCGGCGATTTCGTGTCGGTGAAGATCACGGGCGCCGACGGTCACGACCTGTGGGGCGAGGTTTAAGCAATGGCCTTTAGCGTGACTCCTGTGCCGGAAGCCCGGACGCCGGACGCCCGAATGCCGCAGATCCTCGCGCTCGGCGAGGCGATGATCGAGTTCAACCAGTCGGCCAAGGATCAGCCGAACTACCTGCAAGGTTTCGGCGGCGACACGTCGAACTTCTGTATCGCGGCGGCACGGCAGGGCGCGAAGACCGGTTTCGTGTCCGCGGTCGGCGGCGATCATTTCGGGCGTTTGCTGATCGATTTGTGGGAACGCGAGCAGGTGGATACCTCGCACGTGCATGTGGATGAGCACGCATCGACCGGCGTGTATTTTGTCTCGCACGGCCCCAACGGCCACACGTTCGACTATTTGCGCGCCGGTTCGGCCGCGAGCCGTTATGCGCCGCACGACCTGCCGCTCGATGCGATTGCCGAGGCCAACGTCATCCATCTGTCCGGCATCAGCCTCGCGATCAGCCTGAGTGCCTGCGACGCGGCGCTTGCCGCGATCGAACATGCACGAGCCAACGGCGTGCGCGTGAGCTTCGACACGAATCTGCGCCTGAAGCTGTGGCCGTTGGCCCGGGCGCGCGCGGTGATGCTCGAAGCGATCCGTCAAACCGACATCTGTCTGCCGAGCTGGGACGACGTGACCGAACTCACCGGCCTGACCGGCCGCGACGAGATCGTCGATTTCCTGCTGTCGCATGGTCCGCGTGTGGTCGCGCTCAAGCTCGGCAAGGAAGGTTCGTATATCGCGACGCCCAATGAGCGGCGCGTCGTGCCGGGCCACGCCGTTAATGCGGTCGATGCGACCGGCGCGGGCGACTGCTTCGGCGGCGCGTTCATCGCGCGCATCGTCGCCGGTGACGATCCTTTTGAAGCGGCGCGCTATGCGAACGTCGCCGCGGCGCTGTCGACGCAAGGCTACGGCGCCGTCGCGCCGATTCCTTCGCGGGCGACGGTCGAACACATCCTGGCAGGCTGATTACTTCGCGCTGCGACGCGCGGCCCGCCAAGGCAAGGTCATCTTGAGAGACTAAAGAGGAGCGAGCGATGCAACGGGACGTAGTGGTGGTAAGCGGTGTGCGTACGGCGATCGGCGGCTTTGGCGGCAGTCTGAAGGATTTTCCGCCGACCGATCTCGGCGCCCGCGTGGTGCGCGAAGCGCTGGCGCGCGCCAATGTGTCCGGCGATGAAGTCGGCCATGTGGTGTTCGGCAATGTCGTGCATACCGAACCGAAAGACATGTATCTGGCGCGCGTGGCCGCGATCAACGGCGGCGTCGCGCAACACGCGCCCGCGTTGACGGTGAACCGCCTGTGCGGCTCGGGCTTGCAGGCGATCGTGTCGGCCGCGCAAAGCGTGCTGCTCGGCGACGCCGATATTGCGATCGGCGGCGGCGCGGAAAACATGAGCCGCGCACCGTACTCGATGCACGCCGCGCGCTTCGGCCAGCGCATGGGTGATGCGCGCCTCGTCGACATGATGGTCGGTGCGCTGAACGACCCGTTCCAGTCGATTCATATGGGTGTGACGGCTGAGAACGTTGCGCGCAAATACGACATCTCGCGTGAAGCGCAGGATGCGCTCGCGCTCGAATCGCATCGCCGCGCGGCTCACGCGATCACGAGTGGCTATTTCAAGGAACAGATCCTGCCGATCACGATTCCTTCGAAGAAGGGCGACGTCGTGTTCGATACGGACGAGCACGCACGCATGAATGCAACGGCGGAAGACTTCTCGAAGCTCAAGCCGGTGTTCGCGAAGGAAAATGGCACGGTGACGGCCGGTAATGCGTCGGGCATCAACGACGCCGCCGCGGCGGTCGTACTGATGGAGCGCGGCGTCGCCGAACAGCGCGGCATCAAGCCACTGGCGCGGTTGGTTTCGTATGCGCATGCCGGCGTCGATCCGGCTTATATGGGTATCGGCCCAGTGCCGGCCACGCGCAAGGCGCTCGAGCGCGCCGGCCTGACGGTCGCCGATCTCGATGTGATCGAGGCGAACGAGGCGTTTGCCGCTCAGGCGTGCGCGGTCAGCAAGGAACTCGGCCTCGACCCCGCGAAGGTCAATCCGAACGGCTCGGGCATTTCGCTCGGTCACCCGATCGGCGCGACCGGCGCGCTGATTACCGTCAAGGCCCTGTACGAGTTGCAGCGGGTTGGCGGGCGGTATGCGCTGGTGACGATGTGTATCGGCGGCGGCCAGGGTATTGCGGCGATCTTCGAACGGATCTGAGCCGGGCGGCAAACGCGTGTCAGACAGGTATCAAGCAGGTATCGAGCAGGTATCAAGCAACAAGGAAAGTAACGGATGCAGGAATCGAAAGCGATGAAGGGCGCTGCACATCGGCGCGGTTGGGCCGGTTCAGTCATGAGCGTTGCCGTGTTGCTGTGTGCCGGCGCGGCGGCGTTGATGCCCGCGCAGACGTGGGCGGAAAGCGACGCGGTGAAGGAATTGGCGGCGGCGCCGCCGATTCAGTTGCCGCTCAAGCCGAGCCCCGAATTCGCGAAGTTCCCGCGCTACACCGGCATGCTGGGCTCGCGTCAGATCGTGCTGCGGCTCGGCGCGAAAACCGATGATCCGTCCGGCGTGCACGGCGAGTATCAGTACACCGATAACGGCGAAGTGGTGCTGATCGCGGGCGACCGTGACGGCGACGTGCTCGAAGTCGAAGAGTCGAACGACGGCACGCATATCACCGGGAACTGGGTCGGCAAATTTGCCGCCGACGGTTCGGTCACGGGCGAACGGATGAACGTCGACGATTCCCAACCGCTGGCGTTCGATCTGAAGCCTCTGGCAGCGGGGCAGGCGGTGCCGGCCGCCGCGGCTGTCACGGCTGCGGGCGCTGCTGTGAACAAGACCGCGCCGTCGCCGCAGCCATCCGCGGGTGCGGCCGCTGCACCGGCCCCGGCGGCCGGAACGGGCGGTCACGCGGTGGGTGGCGTCAGCAACCTGCAAACCGGCGAGTGAAATTCACCATGACCCAATCCAAATCCAAACGCGGTCTGCAAACCCGCATCGTGCGCGCCACGGATCAGCTCACGCCTGGCTTCGAATCGTTCTCGATGCCGGTCATGCGGGCTTCGACCGTCGTGTTCCCCGATCTCGCGACGATGCGCGCGCTCGACTGGAAAAACGATGCGCAATGGCGCTACGGCCTGCACGCCACGCCGACTTCGCTCGCGCTGGCGCAGCGGCTTGCGACCATCGAAGGCGGCAATCACGCGTTATTGCAGCCGTCGGGGCTGTCGTCGATTTCGAACGTGTACTTCGGCATTGTCAAAGCCGGCGACGACGTGCTGATTCCCGATAACGTCTACTCGCCGAACCGCGATCACGGCGACTGGCTGGCGCGCGATTTCGGCATCACCGCGCGTTACTACGATCCGATGATCGGCGCGGGCATCGCCGATCTGATCCAGCCCAACACGCGCTTGATCTGGCTGGAAGCGCCGGGTTCGGTCACGATGGAAGTGGCCGACGTGCCCGCCATCACCGCGGTTGCGCGCGCGCGCAACGTTGTCACGGCCATCGACAATACGTGGTCGGCGGGACTCGCGTTCCGGCCGTTCGACCACGGCGTCGATATCTCGGTGCAGGCGCTGACCAAGTACCAGTCGGGCGGCGGCGACGTGCTGATGGGCGCGACCATTACCGTCGACCGCGAGTTGCATCTGAAGCTGAAGGCTGCACGCATGCGCATGGGCATCGGCGTCTCCTCGGATGACTGTTCGCTGATTCTGCGCAGCCTGCCGACCATGCAACTGCGCTTCGAACAGCATGACCGCGCGGCGCTCGGGCTGGCCAGATGGCTGAAGACGCGGCCGGAAATCGCGGCGGTATTGCACCCGGGGCTGCCCGATTGCCCGGGGCATGAATTTTTCAAGCGCGACTTCACGGGCGCGGGCGGCCTGTTTTCCGTTGTGTTCGAGGGGCGTTACAGCCCGGCGCAAATCGATACGTTCTGCGAGTCGCTGGATCTGTTTTCGCTCGGTTGGAGCTGGGGCGGCGCACATAGTCTCGCGATGCCGTACGACGTCGCGTCGATGCGCACCGAAGGTCAATGGCCGCATCGCGGTACGTTGGTGCGGTTTTATATCGGCCTGGAAGAGGAGGCCGATTTGCGCGCGGATATCGAACACAGTCTGGCTGCGCTGGGTTAAACGCCCGGGCGTTCTTGTCGAAGTTCAAGCAAGCCCATCGGGATCTGGTTCCGATGGGCTTGTTCTTTGTCGATATAGCCAGTAAGCCTGACCATTCGGCCGAATGTTCGATGTCGAATCTCGACGCTACGGCCACCACGACGATCTTCTTCATAGTCCTACATGTTCACCTGATTTAGTTTTTCTAGATAGTGCAGCACTTATACTGGACAACTAAAGGAGGCACTCATGAAAAAACTGGTCAAATTTTTCGCATCCGAGCAAGGCTTCGATCGAATGTGTTGGTGGGCGGGCAGGGTGTTTTTCACCTGCGCGGTCTTCATGACTGTCGCGGTCGTCATAACGTTGCAGAACAAATGAGTCTGAGGCTTGCGCTGGCTGTTGCGCTCTGCCAGCCGGCGCTCCTGAACCCCCAACGCTTCAGAACAACCGCAACAACCCATCCAGTCCAACGTGGTTGAACGCCACGCTGGCCGCTTCGCGCACCACCGGCTTTGCGCGGAACGCCACCGATAGGCCCGCCTCGGCCATCATCTTCAGATCGTTCGAACCATCGCCCATCGCGATCGCGCGGGCCGGCTCGATGCTCAGTTGGGCGCAAGTCTCGCGCAGCGTGCGCGCTTTCACATCGGCGTCGACGATCTCGCCGATCACCTTGCCGGTCAGCTTCCCGTCAGCGATTTCGAGCCTATTGGCGCGTGTAAAGTCCAGGCCGAGCCGGGCCTTCAGCTTGTCGGTGAAGAACGTAAATCCGCCCGACACCAGCAGTGTTTTCAAACCGGCTGCCTTCGCGCCGGCCAGCATCTGTTCCGCCCCCGGCGAGAGTTGCAGGCGCTCGTCATAAACGCGTTCGAGCGCGCCGGCGTCGAGTCCCTTGAGCAGCGCCACGCGGCGCGTCAGACTCTCGCTGAAATCCTTGATTTCGCCGCGCATCGAAGCTTCCGTGATGGCAGCCACTTCGGCCTTTAGCCCGCAAAAATCGGCAATTTCGTCGATGCATTCGATCGTGATCAGCGTCGAGTCCATATCCATCGCGACCAGCCCGAAATCGCGCAGCTTGCTGCCTGTTTCGACAAACGCGTAGTCCAGTTGATGGGTGCCGCAATAGACCTCGAGGTCGGCGCGCTGCGTAACCTGGGCGTCGGCGATGCGAATCGCGTGCGCGTCGATGATGCTGGCCTGCGAGCCGCGCGCGAGGGCGACGAGCGTTTTATGGTGGTCGGCGGACAGGGGCGCGGGGCTTTGGATGACGAGGTTCATGGACGACGCAGCAGTAACGCAGGAAAGGGCACGCGCGGCGCGCGCGGAAAATCCCGCTATTGTAACGGTTCGGCGGCACGCAACCGCCGGGGCGACCGGTGAGCAACCCGCGTGTGCAACCATCAGACGTGCGGTTCATACTGGCGCATCGAGCGATGCCCTGCGTCCATGGCGCCCGCCAACCCGGCCGCGCCCCACCTGATGGCGGTACGCCACACCGCGTGAATTGGAGCGGCGACGAGGCGCACCACTACGGAGACAACCGATGACCCCGGCGACCGCCACCGACGCGCTCACCTTTGCGCGCGACTTCGATCTGCGCCATCTGAGCCCGGCCTTCTATACCAACCCGTATCCGGTCTACCACGCGCTGCGCACGCATGAGCCGGTCAAGCGCATGCCGGACGGGTCGTTGTTTCTGACGCGTTTTCGCGATGTGCAGGCTGTCTACCGCGACCCCAAGACGTTCAGTTCCGACAAGACTGTCGAATTCAGGCCGAAGTATGGCGACGCGCCGCTCTACACGCATCACACGACCAGTCTCGTCTTCAACGATCCGCCGCGGCATACGCGGGTGCGCAAGCTGATCGCCGGCGCGCTGACGGCGCGCGCGATCGCGGCAATGGAGCCTGGCCTGATCCGCCTCGTCGACGGCTTGCTCGACGCCGCCGCTGCGCGCGGCCGGATCGACCTGATCGGCGAGTTCGCGTCGGCGATTCCGGTCGAGATCATCGGCAATCTGCTGGATGTGCCGCACGCCGAGCGCGGGCCGTTGCGGGGCTGGTCGCTGGCGATTCTCGGCGCGCTCGAACCGTCGCTGACCGACGCGCAACTCGAGCGCGGCAACCGCGCGGTTAGCGAATTCGTCGGCTATTTGCAGGATCTCGTGGCGCGGCGCCGGCGCGAACCCGGCGATCCGCAGCATGACGTGCTGACGCGTCTGATCGAGGGCGAAGAGGGCGGCGAGCAGTTGTCGGAAACGGAGTTGCTGCAAAACTGTATCTTCATTCTGAACGCCGGTCATGAAACGACCACCAACCTGATCGGCAACGGCCTCGTCACGCTGACCGAATGGCCGGAACAGCGCGCGGCGTTGTTGCACGAACCGTCGCTGATCGAGTCGGCGGTTGAAGAGTGCTTGCGCTTCGAGAGTTCGAATCAGCTCGGCAACCGGATGACGACGGTCGATACGGAGATCGGCGGTGTCGCGGTGGCGCGCGGCACGCCCGTCACGCTGTGCATCGGCGCGGCCAATCGCGACCCGGAGCAGTTCGCGGAACCGGATCGCTTCGACATCCGCCGCGATCCGAACCGGCATCTGGCGTTCGGCTTCGGCATTCATCAATGCGCGGGGTTGTCGCTCGCGCGGCTCGAGGCGCGGATCGCGATCGGGCGCTTTGTGCAGCGCTTTCCCGCTTATCGCCTCGATGGCGAACCGACTCGCGGCGGACGCGTGCGGTTTCGCGGTTTCGCTGCGGTGCCGGTCGAACTCGACCCGGCGAACTGAGCTCCACATCGCAACTGTTCGAGGCGTCGGCGCATCGCGGCTGCGATGAAAAACGTCTTGACGGAGCGCGGTGAGCGCTATCGAGTCGGCCTGTCAAACACGAAAAGGAACAAGCCATGAAGACCTCACCGCGAGCAATGACGGTTGCGTCGATTCGCGGGGAGCGCCGGTTGGCGCAACAGTGGTTATGCCGCGAGGGCGCTGGAAGCAAGCCGCGGAGCGATCCTGCTACGTGCAGTTAGTCACCGGGAGACCCTGCGCGCCTCAGTCAGTCGCCGTATCCCAATAAGGCGGATCGCCGAAATGCGCAGCAAGGAACTCGATGAACGCCAGCGTTTTCGGCGGCACGAATGCGCGGCTCGGATAGACCGCCCAGATGGCGACCTGCTCCGCGAGCGGATAGGTGTCGAGCACGCTGACCAACGCGCCACTGCGCAAATAAGGTGCGACGTCCCATGTCGATTTGAGCGCGATGCCGAAGCCGGCCAGCAGCGCATCGCGGATCACTTCACCGTTGTCGGTGACGAGGCGTCCGCTCACCCGCACGTCGAGCGGACCGGCGGGCGTCACGAACGCCCAGTCGCGCTGGTCCGACAGGATCAGGCATTCGTGCTGCGTCAGGTCCGAGGGATGACGCGGCGTGCCGCGCTCGGCGAGATAGGCGGGCGCCGCGCAGATCACGCGGCGATTCACCGCGAGGCGCCGCGCCACCAGCGACGAATCCTTCAGCACGCCGACGCGGATCGCCACGTCGATGCCGGCATCGACCAGATCGACGAGTTGATCGGTCAGCCGCAAATCGACGCTCACGCCGGGATAGCGGCGCAGAAACTCGCTGATCACCGGCGACACGTGCTGCCGCCCGAACGACGACGACATCGACACCCGCAAGCGGCCCTGCGGTTCGGCGAGAGCGCGGCCGACCGAGGCGCGCGCGGCGGCGGCAGCGTCAAGCAGCGTCTCGGCGCGCGTCATGAACACTTCGCCGTCCTGGGTGAGACTGATCCGGCGCGTAGTCCGGTGCAGCAGGCGCGCGCCGAGCAGCTTTTCCAGCTGCGCGATCCGCGAACTCGCCACCGCCGCCGACAAGCCGAATTCGCGGCCGGCGGCCGACACGTTGGCGAGCAAGGCGGCCCGCACGAACAGCGCGACGTCGAGCAGATCGAGGCGCTCCCGGTCACCGGACAAGGAGGGCGCTGGCTGGGCAATGGGATTCATTATTCTGAAAATCAAAAAGATGTTTCAGCAATTATGATGGTTTTGTGAGAATAAGAGCCGGCTTACGATGACGTCGATGCGAACACAGGCGGCATCGGCCGCTACTGCAACCAGACGCCGCCCGCCAGGTTCGCCAGTCGTCCAACCTCATCTGAATGAACAGGAGCTGTGATGAAAGCCGTCGGTCTCTACCGTTATTTGCCGATCGATCAAGCCGAAGCGCTGGTCGACGTCGAGATCAGCCAACCCGAAGCCACCGGGCATGACCTGCTGGTCAAGGTCGAAGCGATCTCAGTCAATCCCGTCGACACCAAAGTGCGCGCCCCGAAAGTCACCGTCGAGAAAGAACCGCGCGTTCTAGGCTGGGACGCTGCCGGTACGGTGGCGGCAGTCGGGCCGGACGTCACGCTGTTCAAGGTCGGCGATCCAGTGTTTTACGCCGGCAGCATCATGCGCCCGGGCGCCAATAGCGAGTTCCATCTGGTCGACGAGCGCATCGTCGGGCGCAAGCCGGCGTCGCTCGATTTCAGCCACGCGGCCGCGTTGCCGTTGACGGCGATCACCGCGTGGGAAGCGCTGTTCGATCGCCTCGGCGTCTCGCCGCAAGGCGCGGACGAAGGCCGCACGGTGCTGATCATCGGCGGTGCGGGCGGGGTTGGTTCGATTGGCATCCAGTTGGCGAAGCAACTCGCGAAGCTGAAGGTGATCGCGACCGCCTCGCGTCCCGAATCGGCGAAGTGGGCGACGGAGCTGGGCGCGGATCACATCGTCGATCACTTCGGCGACATGCCCGCACAGTTGAAAAAGCTCGGTATCGACCAGGTCGATTACGTGCTGATGTTCAACGACACCGACAGACACTTCCCGGCAGCAGCCGTGGTGCTCAAACCGCAAGGCGGCATTTGCACGATCGTCGAAAACAGCAAGCCGGTTCCCGTCGAACTGCTGAAGGCGACAAGCGCCGCGTTCCATTGGGAATTCATGTTTACGCGTTCGATGTTCGGCACGCCCGACATGATCGAGCAGCACAAGCTGTTGACCGAAGTGGCGCGTCTGGTCGACGCGGGCACGCTGCGCACGACAGTCGGTCAGGATCTCGGCAAGATCAACGCCGGCAATCTGCGTCGAGCGCATCAACTGCTCGAACAGGGGCGCGCGATCGGCAAGCTGGTGCTGACGGGCTTCTAAGCCGCGCAGCCCGATGATCGAGCATGGCCGGCGTCGCAGCAATGCGCCGCCGGCCATGTGTTTTTCGGAGCGCTGCCTAAGCGGGACGCAGGAAGGGACAGCAACGAATCTCACGCGCAGAAAACCCGTCGCCGCAAGCAGGTTAACACCCGATTCGTATGAAGCGCGCGCCTGGCCGCTTGGCGTTAGACTGGCAGGGCATCATGCTAAAACAGTTGCGTGTCTCGTGGTTCGCCTGGCCAGTCGCCATCACGCGCGAGTCGGGCAGTAGCGCTTAAGCGAGCGCGCAGCGGCACAACAACGAGGTGACAGTATGAGCTCCAGCTTCAAACTTTCCGCCGTTTCGGTTGTCGCTTCTCTCGCCTGCGCTCTGGCGCCCGGCATGCTCGTGCCGGTGGCCCATGCGGCCACGCCGATTACGGTCACGTCGCAAGCCGCCCCCGATGGTCCGATCCGCTACACGGTTCGCGTCACGTCGAAACAGTTCGGCAATTCACAGGAAACGCGTACGATCCGCTCCGGCGAATCGGATGACTTCACGTGGAAGACGGTGCCGCCGGGCGGGCCGGTTCCCGCGTCGGATACGTGCCCGAATTACGCGACGCTACCGGTCGACGCTAACGGCGCGATGATTCGTCAGACGCAGATCCGTTTTGCGCCCGTGGTCGCCGGCGACGGCACCGCGACCGTGCAGCTGAGCTTCCAGGCTCAGACGCCGCACGGCGTCAAGACCGTAACGAGTGGCGGCAAAACGCTCAAGTGTCCGAACGACGTGAGACTCAGCCAGATCCTGCGCTTTACGATGCCGACCAACGGCAGCACGAGGACGCTGACACTCACCGACGGCACCCAGGTGGCGGTGACAGCAAAGCGCTGAATCGCTGAATCGTGCGTAGGCGGACGGTAGTCAACGCTGCGCTGCCGGCCGCTCCACCAGCCGCGCGGCGAGAAACCGGTGCTCGGCGGAGAACAGCCGCCGGTAGGTGAGCAGTACCGCGCCCACCGTCCCCAACGCGGACGATGCCGCGATCAGAAACATGATCACGATCTGATAGCGCACCGCCTGCAACGGCGACTGACCGGCCAGCACCTGGCCGGTCATCATGCCCGGCAAACTCACCACGCCGACCACCGCCATCTGATTCAGCGTCGGCATCATGCCCGCGCGCACCGCTTGCCGCGCCGGTGCCTGCGCCGCTTCCCAACGCGTCGCGCCCAGCGCGAGCGCCATCTCGACGCGGTCGCGCCGCGCGGTCAGCTCCTCGGTCATCCGCTCGATGCCAAGGGACACGCCGGTCAGCGTATTGCCGAGGATCATGCCGAGGATCGGAATCGCATACTGCGGCTCGTACCACGGATGAATGCGGATCACGACGAAGAGTCCCACCGCCGCCACCAGCCACGAACTGACCCAGATCGACAGCACGCTGTCCGCACGTTGCCCGGCATAGGTGCGGTTGCCGCGCTGCGCGCCCGCGAAGCCGGCGATCAGCGTCATCACGATCATCAGCGGCAGCACCACGAACCAGCGGTCGTAGCGGAACACCCAACCGAGCACATAGCCGATCGCGAGCAACTGCAGGACGGTGCGCGCTGCCGCCCATGCCAGCTTGTGTTCGAGATCCAGCTTGAGCGCCACCGACACCACGCCGTTCACGACGATCAGCAACGTGGCGATCGCGACGTCCCAGAGACTCAGATTCTGCAATGTCATCGGTCGAACTCCTGTTGAGCCTGGGGCACGGCCGATTCGTCGAGCACGCCCGCGCGCATCGTCAGATGCCGCTCGCTCATGCGCACGGCTTGCGCCGGATCGTGCGACACCCACACCGAGGCGTGCCGGCCCGGCTCGGCATTGAACCACGCATGCACGAGGCCCTCGATCGCACGCGACGACTCCGGGTCGAGCGAGGCCGTCGGTTCGTCGAGCAGCAGGACGTCGGGCGCGAGTTGCAGGACGCGGATTAGCGCGGTGATCTGCGCCTCGCCGCCCGAGAGTTCGCTCGCGCGCTTGTCGAGGAAATCGCCGCTGCGCCCGGCCTGGGCGGCGAAGCTCGCCGCGCGCGCCCGGTCGAAGCGACCATCGCGATAGGTTCGCAGCTCGAACGGGTAGCGCAGGTTGTCTTCGACGCTGCCGTCGAGCAGCGCGGGTCGCTGCCGGATATACGCGACGTTGCGCCGGTAGCGCGGAATGGCGGCACGCGCGACCGGCGCGCCGCGCCACATGATGTGTCCCGCATCGAGTGGATCGAGCAGGGCAAGCGCGCGCAGAAACACGCTCTTGCCGGACCCCGACGGTCCGGTGACCGCGACCCGGTCGCCCGCCTGCAAGGCGAAATGGGTCGGTTGCAGGAGCGTTTGCCCGCGTAGTGCGTCGCGCCGGGCGATGCCGTCGGCGAGGACCAGGGGAACATCGTTCATAAGTGAAATCGTGGTGGGATTTTGCATTTTTGAAGCACTGCCGTGACGCTGCCGTGACCTTCCCGTTGCGCGCTACGTGCACCCGAGCCGTGCGGCATGATAAAACGACAACTATCAGGCACGATACGTGCTCTCAGTTGTATAACCAAGAAGAAATCGCGGAGCCCTCAATGGCAATGTCGAGCACAATCGGACGACGGATCGGGAAAATCATCGCATGGCTGATGGGGATCATCGTTGTTCTGATTGCTGCGCTGGCGGTTTTTATCCTGACCTTTGACTGGAACCGGGCTCGACCGTGGGTCAACGACAAAGTCACCCAGGCGATCGGCCGGCCGTTCGCGATCACCGGCGATCTGAAGGTTGGGTGGCGGCATCCGGTGGGCGAGACCGGTTGGCGGGGCTGGGTGCCCTGGCCGCGTTTCTCCGCGGCCAACATCACGGTGGGCAATCCGGACTGGAGCAAACAGCCGCACTTCGCGACGCTCGACGAGATCGATTTCGAGGTCAAGGTCTTGCCGCTCGTTGCGCGCGAGATCGTGATTCCCGCGATCAACCTCGTGAATCCTTCGGTCGACCTCGAGCGCCTGCTCGACGGGCGCAATAACTGGACCTTCAAATTGCCCGCTTCGACCGGGCCTTCGGAATGGAAGCTCGATCTGCACGACATCGCGCTTGCGCAGGGCAGCGTCGTGCTGTCGGACCAGCAGAAGAAGATCGAGATGCAGGCCGTCATCGATACGCTCGGCCAACCGATTCCGATCGGCGAGGCGATGAAGCAGCAGGAAGCGGCGTCGCGCAGCGCGTCGGCGGAAGCGCTCGGCAAGGCGGGCGCGAGCAAGCTTGCCGCGCAGGTTGAAGCGGCTGCGGCGTCCGAGGCGGCGGCCGCGTCCGCGGCGGCGGCTTCCGGCGCTTCGCCGGCGGATGTCAATGCTTCGGGGGCGAAGGCAGGTACTGGAGCCTCGGGTGCGCTGGTTGCCGGCGCCTCTAAGGGCGCAGGCGAGGAGGTAAACAAGGGGGCGAGCGGCTCAGCGGCTGCACTGGCGTCGCCCATTAGCGGCACGGCAGGCACGGCAGGCACGGCAAGCACGGCAAGCACGGCAAGCACGGCAGGCACGGCAGGCACGGCAAGCACGGCAAGCACGGCAAGCACGGCAAGCACGGCAAGCACGGCAAGCACGGCAAGCACGGCAGGCGGCCCGGGACCCGCAATTCCGCTGTATGCAATCGGCTGGACCATCAAGGGCACCTACAACAAGACGTCGCTGTCGGGCAGCGGCAAGGTCGGCGGCGTGTTGGCGCTGCAGGATGCGAACCGGCCGTTTCCGGTGCAAGCCGATGTGACGACCGGCGATTTGCATGTCGGCCTGGTGGGCACGATCACCGATCCGGCGCATCTCGCCGCGGTCGATCTGCGTCTCTGGCTAAAAGGCAACAGCATGGCGCGGCTCTATTCGCTGACCGGGGTGACCTTGCCGGAAACGCCGCCGTACGCGACCGAGGGGCGACTCGTCGGCCAGTTCAAGACCGGCGGCAACGTCTTCAAGTATGAGAATTTCACGGGCCGGGTCGGCGGCAGCGATCTGAATGGTTCGCTGACCTATATGGCGCGCGAGCCGCGTCCGCTGTTGCAGGGAGAGATCGTGTCGCATTTGTTGCAATTCGCCGATCTGGCGCCGGCGATCGGCGCGGACTCGAACGCGAGCAAGGCCCGGCGCGGCGACGCGACGCGCCAGCCGGGTAACAAGGCATTGCCGGTCGAAGAATTTCGCACCGACCGCTGGAAGGCAATCGACGCTGACGTGAAATTCACGGGTAACCGCATTGTCAAGGACGTGAACCTGCCGATCACCGATCTGTACACACACGTTGTCCTGACCGACGGTGTGCTGTCGCTTGAGCCGTTGAAATTCGGCGTGGCCGGCGGTTCGCTCGCATCCGACATCCAGCTGGACGGCAGCACGGTGCCGCTCAAGGGACGCTTCTCCACGTCGGCGCGGCATCTGAAGCTCAAGCAATTGTTCCCGAACTTCAAGACGATGCAAAACGCGCTTGGAGAAATCAACGGCGATGCCGCGTTGAGCGCGACCGGCAATTCGCCGGCGGCGTTGGCTGCGACTTCGAACGGCGAGGTGAAGGCGCTGATCACCGACGGCACGGTGAGCCGCCTGTTGATGGAGGCGGCCGGGCTGAACGTGGCGAACGTCGTGTATGAAAAGCTGTTCGGCAATCGCGACGTGAAGATCAACTGCGCCGCGACCGATTTTGTCGCGACCAACGGCGTGCTGAATTCGCGGGTCTTCGCGCTCGATACGGACGATGCGGTGATCGACATCGACGGCGACGTGAGTTTGCGTGACGAATCGATGGACCTTGGCGTGCATCCGCATACCAAGGGTTTCCGGGTGTTTTCGCTGCGCTCGCCGTTGTATGTGAAGGGGACCTTCAAGGATCCCCATGTCGGGGTCAATGCTGCCGCGTTGGCATTGCGAGGCGGCGCCGTTGTCGGGCTTGGATTGATCAATCCGTTTGCCGCGTTGATTCCGTTGCTTGCACCTAGCAATAGTAAGCCGTTGGCTTGTAATCAGTTGCTGTCGCAGGTGCGGCAGGCGCCGACTGCGCCGCCTCCGGGGCAGAAGCAGAAGCCCAAGGCGGCAATTTCACTGGACGGTTTGCCGGGTGCCAAATCGGGTTCTGCGCCTTTTGCGGGTGACAAGAAACCCGCTGGGTTGGCGCCGGATAATCCGCGTAACGCGCCGCGTCATGCACCGGGTAATGCGATTGACGCGGCTGAATATAAGGGGAGTTGAGG
The DNA here is from genome assembly GCF_003353175.1 of Paraburkholderia lacunae. Classification (GTDB taxonomy): domain Bacteria; phylum Pseudomonadota; class Gammaproteobacteria; order Burkholderiales; family Burkholderiaceae; genus Paraburkholderia; species Paraburkholderia lacunae. The sequence continues at coordinate 274,053 of NZ_QHKS01000003.1, forward strand.
TTGACTGTTTGACAGAAACGAAACGCATCCGAAGGGCGAGAACCTTACCTTAACGACCGCGGAGTGGCATCTCCGGCGGCGTCCGTCCGCCTAACCCCGCGGCGCGCGCCACCGATCCGGGTAGCGCCAAATTCCGTCAGGATCTTACCTCTCGCCCGGCTGGCAAAGACCAGAAATCCAAAGCCATCCGCCTCATACCAATACCCGCCATTTTCAAGCCCATCGAGCGGCTGCTCCAGCGCATTGGCAATCGATTCGATGCAACGCCGCCGCAATTCGGCCGGCGCCGGATAAGGAGGCTGCGCACCGCGCACGCTGCACAAGAGCACATCGAGACCAGGCAGCACGTGCGCATAAAGCACCGGTTCGTCCTGCGTGCGAGCGCGCGCAATCTTGGTGTCGAGCTGACCGAATGGTTTGAAATGCCGCAGCACCGCGAGGAACGACTCATCGCCGTCCACCTTCGCGCGTCTACGCTTTTTCGGGAAGGACATAAAAATTCGCCTGAAAAAGAATTGCAAGAAACGCAGCGTCCTCATGCGACAACTCCCGGCTTCGCGCGCCGCACGTCGATCTTTTATAGCATACGACAAGGCCGGATTCACGGTGATTCGACGACGCCGCCGTCACACCGCCTCCCGCACGAATCATGCCGAACCGTCTCGCCGCGCACTTTCGCTTCCCAGCACATCTGTCTCCATCATAGACTCACGCGCTCTCGAAAAAACACTTGTGATCAATAAAAAAGTCATTTTTGTGTGAGCGGGCGCATCTTGCCGCTACGTTGAAATATCTCTCATTCGCGTCGATAATGGCCCGTCCGGCTGCAGCGCGCCGTGCCCGCCGGTCCAGTCCCGCGCGGCCCGGCAGCAGGCCAGGCTGCAAGCCGTCCGCGCGTGCCGCCGCGGCCTGAGTGACCCCTTGGGCGAACATGAAACTTTTTACCAAGGGTCTGCTGCTGATTGCAGTGCCGAGCGTGGTCGAGCTGGCGCTTCTGGGCGTCGTCTTCGATACCCAGGAGCAAACGGCGCAGGCCGCGCAGTGGGTCGCCAACAGCAAGCAGATCCTCTATCAGTCGTCTGCCATCGTCGATCCGCTGCTGCATCAGGCCGCGCGGGTACGCACGGGCATGGTCGTCGGCGACCCGTCGTTTATTGACCGGCATACAGTGTGGGTCGAGCTCGGCGACCGGCTTGCGCACCTCGAGACGCTGGTCGGCGATACGCCGCAGCAAGTCCTGCGGGTGCACCAGATGCAAAAGGCGATCGAAGCGTATCGCGCGCAGACCGCCGCGATCTCGCAGGCCCTGCATACGGGGCGCAGCCTGAGTGCGTTCATTGCACGGGAAAACGGCGCGCTGCCCCAGCAGATCGCACTGTTTCGCGACGAGCTTGCCGCGTTCGTCAACGAAGCGGCGCGGCTCGACGCAGAGCGCGACGCGTCCCTTGCGCGGCGGGGCGAGCGCCAGCAAGACGCGCTGATCGCCGCCGTGATCGGCTCGATGCTGATCTGGGCAGCCACTGCCATGGTGTTCGCGCGCAGCATCGGCCGGCGGCTGGAAGTGCTGACCGATAATGCCGAGCGGCTGGGCAACGGGAGGCCGCTTGCGGCGCCGCTCTCCGGCAACGACGAAATCGCCGCACTCGATGCGGTGCTTCATCAGACGGGCGCCCGTCTGCGCGAAGCGGAAGGCGAGCAGACCTTGCTGAAAGCGCGGCTCGAAGCGCGCGCGCAGGAACTCGCGGGCGTCAACGAGGAGCTGCGCCAGGAGACGCAAGACAACGAAATGTTCATCTATAGCGTGTCGCACGATCTGCGCTCGCCATTGGTGAATCTGCAAGGCTTTTCAAAAGAGTTACAGGTGTCGTGCGACGAACTGCACGGCACCGTCGAGGCGGCCGGCTTGCCGCACGCCGAGCACCGGCGCATGGTGCATATCCTCGACGGCGACGTGCGGGAGTCCTTGCAATATCTGCGTACCGCGGTGACGCGGGCCGCGGCGATCATCGACGCGCTGTTGCGCATTTCGCGCGCCGGCCGGCTCGAATATCAGTGGCAGCGCGTGAGCGTCGGCCGGGTGGTGGGACGAGTGGTCGATGCGCTGCAAGGCGCGATCAGCCAGCGCGCGGCGGTCGTCACCGTGCGCGAGTTGCCGCCCGCGTGGGGAGACCCGGGCGCGATCGAACAGATTTTCAGCAACCTGATCGGCAACGCGCTCAATTATCTCGACCCGGTGCGTCACGGGCGCATCGAGATCGGTGCGCTGGAGCCGGAACCCGTGGACGAACTGGAGCCGCGCGCGCTACGCACCCGTACCTATTACGTGCGCGATAACGGACTTGGAATTCCGGCGGCGTATATGTCGAAGGTGTTCCGTGCGTTTCAGCGTCTGCACGGCGACGTCGCGAGCGGCGAGGGCATCGGGCTCGCGGTGGTGCGGCGGATCGTCGAGCGGCACGGCGGCAGGGTTTGGGTGGAGTCGGCGGAAGGCGCGGGGTCGACCTTTTTCGTCGTGCTGCCGGAACAGCCGGCACGTCGTTGAATTGAGACCAGCAGTGGGAATATCTGGAAGCTGTATGCATAACCAAATCGTCGGTACGGAGGGCATATGAGTCACGGGGAGACGGTCAGCATCGTGCTGATCGAAGATGACGACGGCCATGCAACGCTCGTCGAGCGCAACTTGCGCCGCGCCGGCGTTTCGAACGGCTTCGTGCGTTTTCGCGACGGTCAGCAAGCGCTCGATTATTTCTTCGGCCCGGCGCCGGCCGACGCCTCTACCAGCCCTTATCCGCCGCGCGAAGATCTGACGAATTTCGTCGTGTTGCTGGATCTGAAGATGCCGCGCGTAGATGGTTTCGAGGTGTTGCGGCGCCTGAAAGATTCGCCGCAGACGGCCGCGGTGCCGGTCATCGTCCTGACCACGACCGACGATCCACGCGAAATCGCGCGCTGCTATGAGCTCGGCTGCAACGTCTACATTACCAAGCCGGTTGAATACGATGCGTTCATCGAAGCGGTGCGCCGTCTCGGCTTTTTCCTGCAAGTGGTCAAGCTGCCGTCCGGCCATCGGCTGGCAGCGCCGTGAGGGGCGCCTCATGAAAGGTGACCGAAAGCAGCCATGACAATATCGCTACATCAGACCTAGCCAAAGAAGACTCCGCATGACCGAAGAAGTATCCACGCAGCCCGCCGCGTATGTACTGGTAGTCGATGACGACGAAGGCATCCTGCGGCTTGCGCGCAAGTCGCTCGAGCGCGCCGGCTGCCGCGTGGCGATCTGCGCAGGTGTCGAGTCGGCCCGCGAGCGGCTCGCCGCCGGCTCGCCCGACCTGCTGGTGCTCGACTACCAGTTGAGCGGGCCGGAGACCGGCCTCGATTTTTTTCGCCGCTTGCGCGCTGAAGGTGTGCGGATTCCCGCCATTCTCGTGACCGGTTTCACCGACGAATCCCGCGTGATCGAGGCATTGCGCGCGGGCGTGTCCGACGTGGTGCCCAAGTCCGGCGATTACCTCGATTACCTGCCCGAGGCCGTCGAGCGGGTGCTGTCGCAGGTGCGCCTGCAGAAAGCCTCGGACGAAGCCTTGTTGCTGCGAGATCGCGAACAGCACTACCGGACCTTGTCGGAGGCGTTGCCGCACCTTGTGCTGACCTGCAACGCGGAGGGCGATTGCGATTTTTTCTCGAAGCAATGGTTCGACTACACGGGGCTCGCCGAAAATCGTTCGTACGGCCTCGCTTGGCTCGACGCCGTGCATGCCGACGACCGTGAGGAAATCCGCAGCACCTGGCTCAAGGCGGTGAAGAGCGGCGCCGGCGACTATCGCCACGAACTGCGGATTCGCCGCCATGACGGCGAATTTCGCTGGTTCGATGCCCGCGTGGTCGCCATGCGGGATGCCGACGGCAACGTCACCAAATGGTTCGGCAGTTGCACGGATATTCATCCGCAGCGTGAAGCGATCGAGGAGCGTGAACGGCTGCTCGCGTCGGAACAGGCCGCCCGCCAGACTGCCGAAGAAGCCAATCGCGCGAAAGACCGCTTTCTGGCGATGCTGTCGCATGAATTGCGCACGCCGCTCACACCGGTGCTGGCCGGCGCCAGCGTGCTCGAGATGATCCCCGGTCTGCCCGACCAGGCGCGCGCGAGCGTGCGCATGATTCGTCGCAATGTCGAACTCGAAGCGCGGCTGATCGACGATCTGCTCGACCTCACGCGGGTGGCGAACGGCAAACTGCGTCTGTCGCTGGAAACCGTCGACGTGCACGATGTGCTCGACAGCGTGCTCGAACTGTTTCGCAGCGAGATTCAGGTCAAGCAGCAAGACGTGCACGTGCACAAGAACGCCCAGCACCACTACGTGCTGGCCGACCGCGCACGGCTGCAACAAATGCTGTGGAACCTGATTCGCAACGCCGCGAAGTTCACGCCGGACGGCGGCCATATCTACGTGCGTACACGCGACGAACGCATGCACGTGCAGATCTCGGTTGAAGACACGGGGATCGGCATCGAACCGGAACAGATCGGCAAGCTGTTCAACGCGTTCGAGCAAGGCAACCAGAACATGACGCGGCAGTTCGGCGGTCTCGGCCTCGGTCTCGCGATCACGAAGGCGCTGACTGACGTGCATGGCGGCACGGTGGTTGCGCAAAGCCCGGGCGCGCATTGCGGCGCGACCTTCACGATCACGCTGCCGACCGCCGCGAAACCTGCCGAGGCACCCCTCGTCAGTGCGCCCGCTGAAGTGCATTCGGCCGGCCTTCTGACCATTCTGCTGATCGAAGATCACCTCGATACCGCCGAGGTGATGGCACAGCTGATTCGCAGCCTCGGACACGACGTGACGGTGGTCGGACGCGTGGACGACGCGCTGGCCGCCACCCAGGTGAGCACCTTCGACCTGGTGGTCAGCGACGTAGGCTTGCCCGACGGCACCGGCCTCGATTTCATCAAGGCGTTCCGCGAACATTCGAACGTGCCCGCGATCGCGTTGACAGGCTTCGGCACCGACGAAGACGTGCGCCGTTGTCTGAGCGCCGGTTTCACTTCGCATTTGACCAAGCCGGTCAATTTCGGCCAGCTTGAAACGATGATCGAAAGCGCGGTGAGCCGGAAGGCCGGGAAAGACACCCGGCGCGCCAGTTGATTCACAAGTGTGCTGCGGTTAGGTTGAGTGCACGATAAAAAGGCCTGCTGCGAGTCGATCGCAGCAGGCCTTTTTACTGGACCCGGCAGATGGCGCCTCGCGACGCCAGCTCGAATGCTTAACGCGACGAGTTCTTGAGAGAGTCGCGGATTTCGCGCAGCAGCAGCACGTCTTCCGTCGGCGGCGGCGGCTCGGCCGGTGCGGCCTCAGCCGGCTTGCGCAGATTGTTGATGAACTTGACCATCAGGAAAATGATGAATGCAAGGATCAGAAAGTTGATCAGGACGGTGATGAACGAGCCATAACCGAACACGGCGACGCCCGCCGTCTGCAAGTCTTTATACGACTCCGGGCTGCCCTTGAAGCTGGCCGGAATCGCACCCAGGCGGACAAACTTGTTGGAGAAATCGAGACCGCCGGTGGCGACCCCGACAACAGGCATGATCAGGTCTTTAACAATCGAATTGACGATGGTGGAAAATGCGCCGCCGATAATCACCCCGACGGCTAGATCCATCACGTTGCCCTTGAGGGCAAATTCCTTGAATTCCTTGACCATGCTCATAGAGGATCCCCCTTGAAAATTGATCCCCGAATGATACCAACCTCATAAGGATTGACCAGTCTTTGGGCCGGGAACGGCGTGCTGGATTGTTAATTTGGGTTAATCGGAAACTAAGCCGGAAACTCCGGCGTTAGCGCGCGAGCCCGTTCGATGTGCGCCGCAAAACTGACCGGGTCGGTGTTGGTGCCGCATAGCAGAACGCCCACACGTTTGCCTTGCAGTTTTTCGCGCAGCGGTCCGAGCAGCGCTGCGGTTGCAGCGGCGCAGGCCGGTTCGACGGCCAGCTTAAGTTGACCGAACAAGGTCAGCATGGCCGAGCGCAGTTGGTCGTCGGATACGGTGACGAGCTGGTCGATGTGACGGCGGCATAGTTCGTAGCTGTATTCCTCGGTGTGCGGCGCCATCAGCGAATCGGCGATGCTGTGCATATGGCCCATCTTGACCGTGTGATTGGCGGCGAAGCTCTTGCCCATCGCATCCGAGCCTTCGGGTTCGACGCCGTACACATGCACACGTGGATTCGCTAGCCTCATTGCCGTGGCGACCCCGGCGGCGAGGCCGCCGCCGCCGATCGGCACGATCACCGCTTCGAGGTCGGGCGTTTGCGTGACCCACTCGTAGCCGAGCGTGGCCGACCCCAACACCGTGCGATAGCCGTTGAACGGATGCACGAAGTAGCGGCCTTCCTCCGCCTCGATGCGGCGCACCAGTTCGAAGGCTTCGGCGAGATTTTCCGCGAACACGATCTCGGCACGGTACTGCCGGCACAACGCGACGCGCGCTGGATTGGCGGTGCGGAACAACACCACCTTCGCACTGATGCCAAGCCGCTGCGCCGCGTACGCGACCGCCACCGCATGATTGCCACCCGACACGCAGGTGACGCCCGCGCTGCGTTGCGCTTCGTCGAGCGCGAGCAGGTTGGTGAATGCGCCGCGCGCCTTGAAGCTGCCGCCCGCTTGCAGCAGCTCGAACTTGAAGTTCACCACCGTGCCTTCCAGCGACGGAAAGTCGAGCCGGTCGAACACTGGCGTTCGCGTGACCCACGGCGTCAGCGCGAAATGTTGTGTGGCGATGTCGTCGAGAGTCGGGATCGGCTCGCCGTCGATCGTATGGTCGGTGTGCTGCGGCGTGGCGGTTGACATGGCGTGGGCGTGGTTTTTTGTCGGTATGCGTAGGACTCTTTTCGAGCCGCTCAGTTTCAGGGCGCGCGTGCGTCCCCCAAGGGGACTTCCTACGGGGCGCCGACAGACATGCTGTGAATGAATTTCTGCAAGAAACGCTCGCAGGCGACGAGCTGGTCGAGCGCGACGAATTCGTTCGCCTTGTGCGCCTGCTGGATGTCGCCAGGTCCGCAGACGATGCTCGGAATTCCCGCCAGCGAGAACAGCCCGGCTTCCGTGCCGTACGCTACCTTGCGTTTGTCCTGGTCGGCGGTCAATGCACGCACGAGTTGCGTAATGGCCGCTTGTTCAGACGAATCGAGCCCGGGCGCCGCGGCGATCTTGGTGATCTCGATCGCCGCCGATGGATGCTCGCGCAACATTTTCGGCAGCAGCGTTTCGCGCGCGTATTGGTCGATGCGCGCGAAGATCGGTTCGGGATCGAGCGTGGGCAGATTGCGGAATTCGAACTGGAAACTGCATTCGGCCGGCACCGTGTTGATCGCATTGCCGCCGATGATCGTGCTGGTTTGCGCCGTGGTGAAGGGCACGTCGTACAGCTCGTCGAATGGACCTTGCTCGCGGAACTGGTCGGCCATGTCGCGGATGTAGCAGATCAGGCGCGCGGCGTATTCGATGGCGTTCAAGCCTTTGGGCGTCAGCGACGAATGCGCGGCCTGGCCGCGCACGCAGCATCGATACGCGTTGATGCCTTTGTGCGCGATGATCGGGCGCATGCTGGTGGGCTCGCCGACGATGCAGCCGTCCGGCTTCACGCCGCGCTTCATCAGGTCTGCAATCAGCAGTGGTGCGCCCGCGCAGCCCACTTCTTCATCGAACGAAAGCGCGAGGTGAATCGGCTTGGCGAGTTTGGCGCGCTGCATCTCGGGCACCAGCGCAAGCGCTGCGCCGATGAAGCCTTTCATGTCGCAGGTGCCGCGCCCGTACAGTTTGTCGCCGCGGATTTCCGGCTTGAACGGATCGCTGTCCCATTGCTGACCGTCGACCGGCACGACGTCTGTATGGCCCGACAGCACCACGCCGCCGTTGGTCTCGCCGTCGTGTGCAGGAATCGTCGCGAACAGGTTGGCCCATTTGCCGCTTTCGTCGTGCGTGAGCGTGGCTTCGATACCGGCGGCGCGCAGTTCGTCGCGCACGGTTTCGATCAGGCCGAGATTCGGATTGCGGCTTACCGTGTCCATCGACACGAGGCGGGTGACCCAGGGAAGCGAAACAGGCGAGGCGGTGTTCGATGCGGAGGCGGGGGGGGACGAAGACTGCGCTGATTCAGCGACGTGAGACATGACGGGACTCCAGCATTTGAGTCTTCCGATCATACCCAAAAAAAAGGCAGCCGTATGCTGCGGCAGCCGCGTGCTGCGGCACGCGTTTTGCGCACCGCAGCATGAACGAAAAACGGCTGGACGTAGCGCGTTTTTTAATTGCGCGCGATCGTGTTATCGCGCGACGGCAGCCGCCGCCGTGCCGCGGCTCGGTGAACCGAGCGCGCGCAAGGTTTCCTTCACCGTCGCGACGCGAACCGCCAGATCCGGGCTGCGTGTTTCGATGCGCAACTTGTCCTGACCGGCGAGCTTGATGTGCTTGTGCTTCTGCACCATCTCGATGATCCGCAGCGCGTCGATCGGCGGATTGGGGATGAACTGCAAACCGATCACGGCTTCGCCTGCATCGATCTTCGAAATTCCCAGCGGCTTCGCCGCCAGCCGCAAACGATGCGTCTCCACCAGCGCATGCGCTTGCGGCGGCAACTTGCCGAAGCGGTCGATCAACTCTTCCTGAATACCGTCGATCGAATCGTTGTGTTCGCAGTTCGCGAGGCGCTTGTACAGCGACAGACGCTCCTGCACATCGCCGCAATAGTCCGCGGGCAGAATCGCCGGAGCGTGCAGGTTGATCTCGGTGGTCGCGGCGAGCGGCGCGGTGAGGTCGGGCTCCTTGCCGTCCTTGAGCGCTTTCACGGCGTCGTTCAGCATGTCGGTATAGAGCTGGAAACCGATCTCCTGAATCTCGCCCGATTGCTTGTCGCCGAGCACTTCGCCGGTGCCGCGAATTTCGAGGTCGTGCATCGCCAGATAGAAGCCCGAACCGAGCTCCTCCATCTGCTGGATCGCTTCGAGCCGGCGCTGCGCCTGTTTCGTCAAACCTTGCGGATCGTGCACCAGCAGATACGAATACGCCTGGTGGTGCGAACGGCCCACGCGGCCACGCAACTGATGCAACTGGGCGAGACCGAATTTGTCGGAACGGTGGATCAGGATCGTGTTGGCGCTCGGCACGTCGATACCGGTTTCGATAATCGTCGTGCACAGCAGCACGTTGGCGCGTTGCGCGACGAAGTCACGCATCACGCGTTCGAGTTCGCGCTCGTGCATCTGTCCGTGCGCGACCGCGATTCGCGCTTCGGGCACCAGCGCTTCGAGCATGTGCCGGCGATTCTCGATCGTCTCGACTTCGTTGTGAAGGAAGTAGACCTGGCCGCCGCGCTTCAGCTCGCGCAGCATCGCCTCGCGGATCACGCTCTCTTCCTCGCGACGCACGAAGGTCTTGATCGCGAGGCGCTTTTGCGGCGCGGTGGCGATCACCGAGAAATCGCGCAGACCTTCGAGCGCCATGCCGAGCGTACGCGGAATCGGCGTGGCGGTGAGCGTCAGCACGTCGACTTCAGCGCGCAAGGCCTTCAAGGCTTCCTTCTGGCGCACGCCGAAGCGGTGTTCCTCGTCGATGACCACGAGCCCCAGCCGCTTGAACTGCACATCCGAGGACAGCAGCTTGTGCGTGCCGATCACGATATCGACACTGCCTTCGTTGATCTGCTGGATCGCCGCGTTGACTTCTTTGGTCGACTTGAAGCGCGACAACTCGGCAATCCGTACCGGCCAGTCGGAGAAGCGGTCCGTGAAGGTTTGCGTGTGCTGTTCGGCGAGCAGCGTGGTGGGCGAGAGCAGCGCCACCTGCTTGCCGCCCATCACCGCGATGAATGCCGCGCGCAATGCGACTTCAGTCTTGCCGAAGCCGACGTCGCCGCAAACGAGGCGATCCATCGGTTTGCCGCTCGTCATATCGCCGATCACCGCGGCGATGGCCGCGGCCTGGTCCGGCGTTTCCTCGAAGCCGAAGCTCTCGGCGAACTTCACGTAGTCTTTCGGTTCGAGTGCGAACGCGTGGCCTTCGCGCGCGGCGCGACGGGCGTACAGATTCAGCAGTTCGGCTGCGGTGTCGCGGATCTGCTGGGCGGCTTTGCGCTTCGCCTTTTCCCACTGACCGGAGCCGAGCGAGTGCAAGGGCGCGCTTTCCGGATCGGCGCCGCTGTAGCGCGAGATCACATGCAGTTGCGCGACCGGCACGTACAGTTTGCTTTCCCCGGCGTATTCGAGGTGCAGAAACTCGGTTTCGCCTTCACCGAGATCCATCGTGACGAGGCCCATATAGCGGCCGATGCCGTGCTGCGAATGCACGACCGGATCGCCGACCTTCAGCTCGGACAGGTCGCGCACCATCGAATCGACGTTGCTCGCCTGTTCCTGGCGGCGGCGTCCCGCGCGGCGCGCGAGCGGTCCGTATAGTTCGGTCTCGGTGATGATCGCGATGCCATCTTCCGGCACGGCAAAACCGTTGGCGAGCGGCGCGACGCCCAGCGAAAAACGCGCGTCGCCCGTGAGCCAGTTCTGGAAGCTGTCGCTCGATGCGGGTTTCAGGTGATTGTCGGCCAGCAACTGCAGCAGCGTTTCGCGACGTCCCGCCGATTCCGCGGCGAACAGTACGCGGTTCGGCGTGGTGTCGAGATACGCGCGCAAGGCGGATACGGGATCGTCCGCATGACGGTCGATCGCGAGGTTCGGTAACGCAAGCGACCAGGCGCCGCCTGCGTTCGTGGGCAGCACGAGTCGCGCGAACGGTTTGGCGAAGGTGAAGAAATCCTCGTCCGAGAGGAACAGACGCTGCGGCTCGAGGATCGGCCGGTCGCGATCGTGCGACAGGAAGTTGTGGCGTTGCCTTGTGTCGTTGGTGAAGCGCCGGATCGCCGCGTCCAGATCGCCGACGAAGGCCAGTTGCGCGCCTTCGGGCAGGTAATGGAACAGCGTGGCGGTTTCGTCGAAGAAGAGCGGCAGATAGTATTCGATGCCCGCCGACGGCACGCCGTTGCCGATGTCCTTATAGATCGACGCACGGCTCGGGTCGCCTTCGAAGGTTTCGCGCCAGCGGCTGCGGAAGGCGGTGCGGGCGGCTTCGTCGAACGGGAATTCGCGGCCCGGCAGCATGCGTACGTCCTTGACCGGATAAAGGCTGCGCTGCGTGTCCGGGTCGAATGCGCGAATCGAGTCGACCTGATCGTCGAACAGGTCGATCCGGTACGGCAGCGGCGAGCCCATCGGAAACAGGTCGAGCAGCGAGCCGCGCACGCAGTATTCGCCGGGACGCACCACCTGGCTCACGTGCTCGTAGCCGGCGAGCGTCAACTGCGCCTTGAGCCTGGCCTCGTCGAGCCGCTCGCCTTGCGAGAACGAGAACGTGTAGGCCGCCATGAACGACGCGGGCGGCATCCGGTAGAGGGCCGTGGTGGCGGGCACCAGCAGGATGTCGCAGCGGCCCTCGCCGAGGTCGTGCAGCGTGGCAAGGCGCTCGGACACCAGATCCTGGTGCGGCGAGAAGGTGTCGTAAGGCAGCGTCTCCCAGTCGGGCAGCAGGCGCACGCGTGCCTCGGGGGCGAAGAAGCCGATTTCCTGCGACAGCCGCTGCGCGTCGACGGCGCTTTCGCACACGACCGCCAGCAGCGGCACCTTCTCGCGGTAGGCGAGATGGTAGCGGGCGATCAGCAGCGCGTCGGACGAGCCGTGCGTGCCGTCGAAGGCGAAACGCTGGCCGGCCTTGACGAGCGCGACGGGCGGGGAGTACTGCGATGATGCGGCGATGTCTGGCATAGAAGAGAAAAGGCGGCCTTGGGCTCACACGTGATCGGCAAGTTTACGCGTGTCGGGGCGTGGATGCGAAGGACCTATTATAAAATCCGTCATTTACTTTGACTTCGCGGCATCCGCACTCGTGACTTCCCGTCTATTTGCCCTGATTCCTTGCGCCGGCACCGGCAGCCGTTCCGGCGCCGCGATGCCCAAACAATATCGCACTGTCGCCGGCCGCGATATGTTGCATTACTCGCTGGCCGCGTTCGACGCGTGCAGCGAGTTTGCGCAAACGCTGGTCGTGATTGCGCCTGACGACCAGCACTTCGACGCCCGCCGCTTCGGCGGCTTGCGTTTCGCCGTGCGCCGCTGCGGCGGGGCTTCGCGCCAGGCGTCGGTGCTGAACGGGTTGCACGCGCTGACCGAATTCGGCGCACGCGACGACGATTGGGTGCTGGTGCACGACGCGGCAAGGCCCGGCATTACGCCTGCGCTCATCCGCACGCTGATTGGCGCGTTGAAGGACGACGCGGTGGGCGGAATCATGGCGTTGCCGGTGGCGGATACGTTAAAGCGCATCGACGCCGGCTCGAGCGATGGACGGATTGCCCGCACCGAAGCTCGTGATGGTCTGTGGCAGGCGCAGACGCCGCAGATGTTCCGTATCGGCATGTTGCGCGAGGCGATTCTGCGCGCGCAGGCGGACGGTCACGATTTGACCGACGAAGCGAGCGCGATCGAGTGGCTCGGGCACGCTCCGAAGCTGGTGCAAGGCAGCTTGCGGAACTTCAAGGTCACGTATCCGGAAGATTTCGATCTGGCCGAGGCGATTCTTTGCCGGTCTTCGGCTTCCTGATTCAGGATTTCAATTTTTATTAGCGGACTCGACGCATATGGATTTGAGGATTGGGCAGGGATATGACGTGCATGCGCTGGTGCCGGGGCGTCCGTTGATTATCGGCGGCGTGACGATTCCTTATGAGCGCGGGCTGCTCGGGCATTCGGACGCGGATGTGCTGTTGCATGCCATTACCGACGCTATTTTTGGTGCTGCCGCAATGGGGGATATCGGGCGGCATTTCTCCGACACTGATACCAGGTTCGCTGGCGCGGATAGCCGGGTTTTGCTTCGCGAGTGCTTTGCTCGCGTGAAGGCGGCCGGGTTTTCCATCGCTAATGTCGATAGTAGCGTTGTTGCGCAAGCGCCCAAGCTTGCTCCCCATATCGAGGGGATGCGGGCTAATATCGCTGCCGATCTTGATCTGCCGGTCGAGCGGGTTAACGTCAAGGCCAAGACCAATGAGAAACTTGGTTACCTCGGGAGAGGGGAGGGCATTGAAGCTCAAGCTGTTGTTCTGTTAATCAAGCATTGATTTTTGGGTTGTTGCCTTTGGCATTGATCTTGTTTCGAATGCCAATGCCGTGGGCCTACAGAACAGAACAATCCCGCCGCCGAAGGCAAACCCGCTGGCGTCCCATCGAGGTTAAGCCGAATGTCCTTGGCGTAGTCAGACACGAGCGCTTTAATCGAGGACGGACATTCCATTGATATCTCCTATCCGGTTGTCGATAAAGAAGCCCGCTGGCTCTTTCGGGCTTAGCGGGCGCCCGGCCGCCATGCTTACAGCGTTGCGCCGCGGACTGCGCGATTGGATGGGCACAGTTCGTCCGTTTGCAGACCGTCCAGAATCCGCAGCACTTCTTCCGGGTTACGGCCGACGTTCAGGTTGTTGACCGAAACGTGCTGGATTGTGTTGTCCGGATCGATGATGAACGTTGCGCGCAACGCCACGCCCGCTTCCTTGTCGCGCGCGCCGAGCTGGTCGATCAGTTCGCCTTTCACGTCGCCGAACGAATAGTGGTTGAGCCTGCTCAGGTCCTTGTGCTCACGGCGCCACGCCAGCTTCACGAATTCGTTGTCCACGCTGCCGCCCAGCAACACCGCGTCGCGCTCGTCGAAATCCTTGACCAGCTTGGCGAACTCGACGATTTCCGTCGGACACACGAATGAGAAGTCCTTCGCGTAGAAATAGAGGATCTTCCACTTGCCCGGGAACGACTGCTCCGTGATCTCTTCGAATGCCGACACGCCATTTTCTTCGTAAGTGTTGAAGCCGGGCTTCGCCGCAGTGACGGTGAACGCTTCGAGTTTGTCGCCAACGGTTTTCATTCCGATACTCCTGGGTGTGTTGGAAAAACTGCCTGATCAACCTACCGGTTCATCGTAACGAGTGCGTTACATGGTTTTGACTATAGCTCTATCGAACTGTGATTTAAATAGTCTTTTTCTAACGATCCGGATAGTTATCAAGATTTCCGAAAGAAGCGTCACATAGAGGCATATTGGCATTCAGGCTGGTGAAAGAAAGACTTCACCAGTGCCGGCAACTTTCCGATGCGGCGTAGAGCACCGATGGCCAGTCGCTTCATTTCGTCTTTGGACTGCAAGAGGCGTTTGGCGACGCTGCGCTTCGCGTGGGTCCATACTCTCGCCCGTTTCCATGTCCACCCAGTGAATCTGGAAAACCCGCTTTGCCAGGTCCACGCCAAATGTCCTAGTCTTCATTTCGAGCCCTCCTTACCCCTTGTGGTCGTTTCAACGCCACCACTTTGGCACTCCGATGCCGTCGGGTACAGCGAGGGCTCCGCCGTTTCTGCTGCCCCTCCAGACCCAACGAGGGAGGGAGGCGTCCATTACATCTCATCGGGGTTCAGGTGCGCCGAGTAAGGCGGTAAATAGAACAGCTTCAGGCGTCCCGTCTGCGCCTTCACGAAGTCCTGGATCCGCTTGGCCTTGTGAATCGGATGGCCGTCGCGTACGAGGAACACAGGCTCGCGTGCGCCGGGCATCAGGCGACTGAGTCGCCACGTCGTGTCCTTCACGTACGGCTTTCGCCGCTTGCCGGCGCATCGCCAGCAATATCGCGTGGTCCAGTTTCCGGTCGTCCGATGTGCGTTTCGATTTCATGTGTGTATTGGATCATGAGAATGACAATGCTTTCGAAAAGATTATTAACATTTCCGATAAATTTAATTCGTAATGCATTTTTAAATGTATTTATTTGTTATTTAGTAGTGGGTCGTTTTGGACTTTTACGATTTGGGTGGAACGCTTTCCTTGGTGAAAATGTCATATGGTTTCGTGTTTAATTTGATTTGCCAGAATAAATGCGCGCTGCATTAATTGGTTATCGTTGAATAAATGCGTGCTGCATTAATGGGTTGTCGTTATCGTTGAATATATAGGGTTGCAGGTTTGGCGAGCGGATCGCCCTCGAAGATCCATCGCCATGGTCGTGCGCTTCGATGCGCCCCGGCACACCATTCGGGGGCACATCGCGAATCGCATCGGGTGCACATTTGTCGTGTAACACACGAGAAGGAGCAAGCGTTCATGCTGAATCCGAAAGTCATTCAACAGTTCAAGCGGACGGTTGTCGACGAAGCGTCCGCAATGCCCGACCTGTCGGGCCGGAAGATACTCATGGGGTTCTGGCACAACTGGTCGCCCGAGTCGGGGCCCGGATACCAGGGCGGCCGCTTTGCAGGCATGCCGCTGACTGCCATTCCAGAGGAGTACAACGTTGTCGCTGTCGCATTCATGAAGGGCGAAAACATCCCGACGTTTCGTCCGTACAACGTGTCCGACGAAGAATTCCGCCGCCAGGTCGGCGTGCTCAATGCGCAGCAGCGGGCGGTATTGATTTCGCTCGGCGGCGCGGATGCGCACATCGAACTGCATGCCGGACAGGAAGAACCGCTCGCAATCGAGATTATCCGGCTTGTCGAAACGTACGGCTTCGACGGGCTCGATATCGATTTGGAACAATCGGCCATTACCTTTGCGGATAACCAGACAGTCATACCGGCCGCATTGCGAATGGTCCGCGAATACTATGCGAAAGAGGGCAAGCATTTCATCATTTCGATGGCGCCCGAATTTCCGTATTTGCGCCAGACCGGTCCGTATGTCGCTTATATCAATGCACTCGACGGCTATTACGATTTCGTCGCCCCACAGTATTACAACCAGGGCGGCGACGGCGTCGACGTCGAAGACGTCGGCTGGCTCAAGGCGGACAGCGACGCGCAAAAAGCGGATTTCCTGTATTACCTCACCGAAAGCCTCGTGACAGGCACGCGCACCTACACGCGGATTCCTCACGACCGGTTTGTGATCGGCCTGCCTAGCAACCCGGATGCGGCGGCCACTGGCTACGTGATCAAGGCGCAGGACGCGATCAGCGCGCTCGAGCGGCTGGACACCGCGAGCCTCCCGATTCGCGGGCTAATGACCTGGTCGGTGAGCTGGGACGACGGCGTCGACAGGAACGGCCGGCGCTACGACTGGGAGTTCGTACGCCGCTACGGCTTCCTGACGAGCGGCGAAAGCCCCGGCGACCGGCCGTTGGCACCGACCGGCCTGCGCTCGCCGAGCCAGACGCAGGGCAGCGTGTCGCTGGAGTGGAACGCGGCGTCCGGCTCGCGTCCGATCGTCCGCTACACGGTCTACCGGAACGACGGCCGGATCGCCGAGCCGACCACGACGCGCTATCTCGATACGGGGCTGACGGAGGGCAGCGCGTACCGCTATCAGGTCACCGCCACCGACGACGCGGGCGGCACATCCGAGCGCAGCGGTGTGCTGACGGTGTCGACCGAGGCCGGGACGGGCCCCGGCCCCGGCCCCGGCGATTTCCCGCCGTGGCGCGAAGACGCCTGGTACGACCGCGGCGAGGGCATCGTGTACGACGGAAACCGGTACCTCTGCATTCAGGAACACACGTCGAACCGTTTCTGGCTGCCATCGCGCGCAGACATGCTGTGGAATGCGCAGGCGACGGCGCGGCGGTGATGCGGACACGCATCGCCCCGTTCACTCGAATACAACGGAGTCTAACGATATGGCCAACTTTCGAAACCAGCAGGTGCGTCACGGGCATGTGTTTTCCCCGGAATCGCGTGCGACATTCGCGTATCTCGACGGCAAGCTCGGCTACTACGACACGAACAGTCTCGAGGCCGGCAAGTTCTTTCCGGCGACGGCGGGCGGTCTGACCGATCAGGCTGTGCCGACCGACATTCCCAATGCGCCGCCGCCCGCCGACGGGCAGATCGCGAGCGCTGGCTTTCCGAGCGCGCTGTTTCTCGACGAACCGGGTACGCACTGGGCGAAGCACGCGGTGCGCCCGGGCGATGCGATCCGGTTCTCGTGGGACTACTCGGCGCGCCACGCGGCGCGGCGCTACAACTACTTCATCACGAAACCCGGCTGGAATCCGGGCGACAGGCTGAGCCGCGAGCAATTCGAAGCTGAGCCGTTCCACAAGGTCGAAAGCCTGTTGCAGCCGTACTGGGAGCACGAAGACGGCCTGTGGCCGCCGTCGCCGACAACCCATGAGGTGGTGCTGCCCGAGCGCGACGGCTATCACGTCGTGCTGGCAGTCTGGGAGGTCGCCAATACCGGCAACGCGTTCTATCAAGTCGTCGATTTCGAATTCGGCACGGGCGGCAGCCAGCGGCCGACGCCGCCGCGCGAGTTGCAGGCGGGCGAGGTCACGACGTCGTCGATCGAGCTGAACTGGAAGCCGTCGTCGGGCGATCTGCCGATCGACTCCTATTCGATCTATCGCGACGATCAGTTGCTCGTGAAGGTCAACGCCGCGACGACGCGCTACGTCGACCGGTCGCTCGACCCCGACAACGAGTACAAGTACTACGTCCGTGCGACGGACGTCGACGGCGGGCAATCGGAGCGCAGCGCGACGATTACCGTGCGCACGCTCGGCAACGGCGAGCCGACCCAGCCGAAGCCGCCGCAGAATCTGCATTCGATGGGCGAAACCGCCGATTCGGTGAGTCTGATGTGGGGCAAGTCGACGGGCAGCTACCCGATCACGGCGTATCGCGTCTATCGGAACGGGATTCAGATCGACGAGACGGGGCCGTCGCGGACCGAGTTCGTCGACACGGGGCTCGCGGCGAACACCGAGTATCGCTACTTCGCCGCTGCCGTCGATACGCGCGACTGGCTGTCGCTGCCGAGCAACGTGCTGATCGTGCGCACCACCGACGAAAGCGGTGCACGGCCCGCGTGGGCGGTGGGGGTCGCATACGCGGTCGGCGATGAGGTCAGCTACCAGGGCAAGGCGTATCGATGCCTGCAGCCGCATACGTCGAACGCCGCATGGACGCCGGTCGATACGATCAACGTGCTGTGGGCGGAGGTCGCGGCCCGTTATCGCGTCGCCTGACCGGGCGTGGCGCGCGGCCGGATGCGATGCCGGCCGCGTGAATCGGGGTGAGGGGCGTGCGCACCGGCGGTACAGGACGCTGACGTGCCGCTTTGCGGCAGACAAGGACGTTCCGCTTCCGTATCGACTAACCAACGCGTCGATAGGTGTCGATAGGTTATAGGTCCCGGGCCTGACCGGCAGCCGCTTCCGATCAGGCGCCTTTTGCCAGCGGAAACTCGATCGTGACTTCGAGACCCGGGCCTGGCGTGCGATTGCGCAAGCGCAGCGCCCCGCGGTAACGGCCTACCAGCCGCTGCACAATGGCCATGCCAAGGCCCGTGCCGTTCGCCTGGGTGCGCGCCGAATTCACGCGATAGAACGGCCGTGTGACAAGCGCCAGTTGGTCTTCTGGAATGCCAGGTCCTTCGTCGACGACGGATAGCTCGACCCGCGAGTGCGACACCCGCGTTTCGAGAATCACATGCGGGATGCCGTCGCCATCGCTGAGTCCGTACTTGCGTGCGTTTTCCAGCAGATTGCCGACTACGCGCCGCATATCGGTCTCATCGGCTTCGATCACCGCCGAGGGTGCGAGGCGCGTGATGAGCCGCATGCTGTCCTCGCTCTGCATTCGCGCGGCCAGTTCTCCCGCGATGACGGAAAGGTCGACAGGTTCCGGCGTGCGTTGCACTGGGCGAGCGTAATCCAGGAACCGGCCGATGATCATGTCCATCTGCTCGATGTCGTCGACCATCGCGTCCTTGGTCTGCTGGTCGGACGGACTCATTTCGGTTTCGAGCCGCAGCCGCGCGAGCGGGGTGCGCAAGTCGTGCGAAATACCGGCGAGCATCAGCGCACGGTCGGCCTCGAGCTGTTCGAGGTCCTGCACCATCTGGTTGAAGCTGCGATTGGTTTCAGCGGCCACGCCCATGCCGCGCTCAGGCAGCGGCTCCGGCGATTGTCCGGAACCGACCTTGCGCGCGGCCATTGCGAGCCGGGCAAACGGTCTATTCACAAGACTCGTGATGAACGCTGCACCGAACAGCGACAGCGCCAGCGCGAACACCCCCCAGCCGGCCCATTGCAAACCGGTGGCGTTGTCCAGCTGATCGCGGTCGAGTGCGACCCAGTAATCGTCGTCGTCGATCTTGAAGCTGATCCAGACGCCGGGAATGTCGTTGACGGTCTGCGCGATCACCGTGTCGTCGCCGAGACGGCCGCGAATGTCGTGTTCGATCAGCCGGTTCAGTGACTCGTCGGGCTGCAGTTTGTACTTGTCGGAGGTTTCGCGCGGGTACACCCGCACCCCTTCATTGCTCTCGAGATCCTGCAGCAGCGCGCGCCGCAGGTCGGGATCGGAATAGAGGAGTGCGGTGCGCGTGAGCTTGACGATGGCAACCAGTTGCAGAGCCACGCGCTGCGCGCGCGGCTCGCGTTCGATGACCCGGAAGCTCTGGAACCACGCGGCAAGACTGACTGCGATCAATAGCGCGATCAACAGAAAGGTCCGCCAGAAAAGGCCGCCGAACGCGAGCGTCAGGAGGCGCCGGTCGATCCGCATGGGCCCTTCTTATCTGAAATCAAAAACGGGAGGCGGGAACAAACTCAGGCTGCACCGTCGGGAATGAACACGTAGCCAAGCCCCCAGACCGTCTGGATGAAGCGCGGGCTGCCCGGATCGGGTTCGATCAACTTGCGCAGGCGCGAAATTTGCACGTCGAGGCTGCGGTCGAAGACTTCGTATTCACGGCCGCGCGCCAGTTCCATCAGCTTTTCACGCGACAGCGGCTGACGCGGGTGACGGGCGAACACCTTCAGCACCGAGAATTCACCGGTGGTCAGCGGAATTTCCTGGCCGGCCTTGGTGAGCGTGCGGGTGGCGAGATTCAGCGCGAATTCGCCGAACTCGAACACTTCGGTGGTCTCGGACGGCGCGCCAGGCAGCTCGGACGGCGACTGGCGGCGCAGCACGGCGTGAATCCGCGCGACCAGTTCGCGCGGGTTGAAGGGCTTGGGCAGATAGTCGTCGGCGCCCATTTCGAGCCCGACGATACGGTCGACGTCTTCCCCCTTGGCCGTCAGCATGATGATCGGCGTGCGGTCGTTGCTGCCGCGCAAGCGGCGGCAGATCGAGAGGCCGTCCTCGCCGGGCAGCATCAGGTCGAGCACCAGCAAGTCGAAGCGCTCACGCACCCAGAGCTTGTTCATGGACGGCGCGTTCTCGGCAACATAGACATTGAAGCCCTGTTCGCCAAGGTAACGGCGCAGCAGATCGCGCAAGCGCGGATCGTCGTCGACGACGAGGATTTTCGAAGGGTTTTTGGTTTCCATGGTCGGCATCTTAGCGCGATTAGAAAGTAGCGCGCGGTTGCATCAATTATCGGGTTACAGTCAGTTACAAAATTTACCCGCACTGTGGCACGGCGTAAAGCATGCAAAGGTAGACTGCTTTACTGAATGCGGCTGTTCGGTGGATACTCCACTCGACAAAACTCTCGCACCCGGCTCGTTACCGGGGTTTGTATACGCATTTAAGGTAGCCGGTTGCCGCGCCACGAAGGGAACAACATGAAGGGAGGGGTTTGGCCGAATGTGCGCCTAAGCGTGATTGCACTGGCGGTTGCCGGTACGCTTGCAGGCACACTGGGACCAAGGCTCGCCCACGCTCAGCCTTCCGCCGACAGAGTTGCGAGCGAGCACGCGCCCCGCTTGGCCAACAGCAAAGCCAATCGCCAAAACCCAAACACCGATCACCCTGCATCAGACGTGATCTTGCGCACTGCGGTTCCCCCCGATCTGGATCAACGTCGTCGTGATGGCCATATGACGCCCGACGAACGGCGTCTGTTACGTCAACACATCGAAGACGCCGTCCGCGAACTCTACAAGCGGTAGCGGTTTATGCGCATGACCGCGGCGCGCTAGTTGCGTTCGTCGTGCGTGAAAGATTTCGTTGCACTTCCCCCGTCAACTTTCCCATTCCATCTGCCGTTGAGCCGCCATAGGGCATGTCGCCTCGCATGCGCCTAGACCTGTCCATGACGTCCTGCGAACCCGGGTGATCGACCATGAAATTGCTCACAGGCAGTAAGCATGCGCGGTGGCTGGCGGTCACCGCTACGATAACGGCGGCGGTGACGTGCAGCGTGCCCGTCCTGGCGGAGCAACAACACGCGCCCCATGCGCAGCGTCTCAAGGATCACGCGCAAGTGGCTGCGTCCGCCGCTTCTCCATCCGAGCAGGACATCCTCGATGCCAACGACGCGCGCTTCTTCCTGACGCGCGTCGGCTTCGCGCCGGATAACACTGAGCTCGCGCAGTACGTCGGGCTGACGCGGGGACAGGCGGTCGACAAAATATTGGCGAGCACCCGGACCGAAGCCGTCACGCCGATGCCCGACTGGGTTGTCGAACCGGTCCCGACGCGCGACGTGCGCAAGACATGGACCGTCGATCAGCGTCGCGAGGAGCAGCGTCTGCGTGGCGAGCGTTACGAAATATTACGTGCGTGGTGGGTGCGTGAGATGGCGAGCACGCCGTCGCCGCTGACCGAGCGCATGACGCTCTTCTGGCACAACCATTTCACATCGGGCCAGGACAAGGTTCAGTTTCCGCAGCACATGGCGCAGCAGAACATCCTGTTTCGACGCGACGCGCTCGGCAATTTCGGCGAGCTGTTGCACGACGTCGCGAAAGACCCGGCGATGCTGCAGTACCTGGACGGCGCAGGCAATCGCAAAGGCAAGCCCAACGAGAACTTCGCGCGTGAGGTGATGGAGCTGTTCACGCTCGGCGAAGGACACTACACGCAGCAAGACGTATCGGAAGCCGCGCGTGCGTACACGGGCTGGAGTCTCGACCCCGACACCGAGGCGTACGTCTGGCGCGCTAACCTGCACGACGACGGCAACAAGACCGTGCTCGGTCAAACCGGCCCGTTCGACGGCGATCAGGTGCTCGATATCCTGCTCGCGCGGCCGGAAACCGCCACCTTCGTCGCGAGCAAACTGTGGCGCGAGTTCATCTCCGACACGCCGGACGAGGCTCGCATCGCGCCGATCGCCGCACAGTTTCGCGCGAGCCACTACGACATCAAGGTGGCGCTGCGCGGACTCTTCATGAGCGACGCGTTCTGGACCGACGACGATCGAGGCGTCCTCGTGAAATCGCCGGTGGAGTTCGTGGTAGGAGCCCTGCGTGCGTTCGACATCGGTTACGACAACACTGCGCCGTTCGCCGTGCAGATTCGCACGCTCGGCGAGAACCTGTTCTATCCGCCGAACGTCAAAGGGTGGCCCGGCGGCACGACCTGGATCAACAGCTCGACACTGCTTGCGCGTAAGCAATTCGTCGAGCAACTGTTTCGCGCGACCGAAGCCGCCGGTCCGCGGCGCATGAAGAGCGCGACGGACGGCGCGAGTGGCGCGAGTGGCGCGGGCGGCAGGCAGGCGAATCCGCCGGCGCAGCGGGCAATGGCGCGCGTCGGCCAGGGTGGCGTACGCTTCGATATCGACACGTGGCTCGCGCATTACAACACCGCGCCGACGGCGAAGCCGGGACTCTCGGCGGAGCTTCAGCTACAGCATGCCGTACTGCCGCTGACGCCTGTCGATGCAATCGAAACGGACTCGACCGCCAGCGCTTATCTGGAGGCGCTGCTGATGGACCCGGCGTATCAACTCAAGTGAGCAGTTGGAATGACGTGGCTATTCACTGCGGCGTGACTCCTACCCTGAGTCATACCCTGACTCATACCCCGAGCCATGCCCTGAGCCAGGCACTGACAATCGAACGAGGTGCAGGATGAAACGACGCAGCTTTCTCTCGATGGGCGCAGCCGCCAGCGTGGCGCTATGGTTGCCACGCTCGTTCGCCGCGCAGCCCGCGACACCCGGCGTGCCGATGAATCGCGGCTACGACAATCTGCTGATCCTCGTCGAACTGAAAGGCGGCAACGACGGGTTGAATACTGTGATTCCGTTTGCCGACCCGGCTTACTATCAGTTGCGCAAGAACATCGGCATCAAGCGCGAGCGGTCGATTCAGCTCGATGAGCGCACCGCGCTGCATCCGTCGTTGCAGCCGTTGATGCCGCTCTGGCAGAGCCGGCAACTGGCGATCGTGGAGGGCGTCAGTTACGCTCAGCCGAACCTGTCGCATTTCCGCTCGATCGAGATCTGGGACACCGCGTCGCGTTCCGACCAGTATCTGCGTGAGGGCTGGCTCACGCGTACCTTTGCGCAGGCGCCGGTGCCCGCCGGTTTCGCCGCCGACGGCGTGGTGATCGGCAGCGCCGAAATGGGACCGCTCGCGAATGGCGCGCGCGCGATTGCGCTGGTCAATCCCGCCCAGTTCATCAAGGCCTCGCGTCTCGTCACGCCGGTATCGCTTCACGAGCGCAATCCCGAGTTGGCGCACATCCTCGACGTCGAAAACGACATCGTGAAGGCGGCCGATCGCCTGCGGCCCGCGCAAGGGCAGGCGTCGTTGAAGACGGCGTTTCCGGGCGGCGCATTCGGCGCCTCGATCAAGACCGCGATGCAGGTGCTCGCCGCCGGCGACGCCCCGAAGGAAGTCCCCCTGGCGGGTACGCCACAAGGACAGCCGAAGAGCGGGCTGGGCGTGGCGGCGATCCGTCTGACCCTGAACGGTTTCGATACGCACCAGAACCAGCCGGGCCAGCAGGCGGCGCTGCTCAAGCAGTTGGCGGAAGGATTTGCGTCGATGAAGTCCGCGTTGGTCGAGCTTGGCCGCTGGGACGATACGCTGGTGATGACTTATGCCGAGTTCGGACGGCGCCCGCGCGAGAATCAAAGCAACGGCACCGATCATGGCACCGTTGCGCCGCATTTCGTGATGGGCGGCCGCGTGCGGGGCGGGTTGTACGGCGTGCCGCCGGCGCTCGCGCGCCTCGACGGCAACGGTAATCTGCCCGTGGGCATCGATTTCCGGCAGCTCTATGCCACCGTGCTGGGACCGTGGTGGGGGCTCGATTCATCTGCGATCCTGCAGCAGCGGTTCGAGCCGCTGCCGTTGCTGCGCGTCTGATGGCGGTTCACGGCCGCTTGGCCAGCGCGGCCAGCGTTGCTTCGATCGATTACCTTGCGCGCCACGCGATCCACAACTTGCGGATCGGTGTCAATGCGATGCGCTGATGCAGCACGTGAAAGCCATCGCGCTCGATTTCATCCAGCAGCGCCAACGCCAGCGCGGTCTGCGCCGCGAGGATGCGCTGTGTGCGGCGCTCATTGGCGGGCAGCGCGGCGCGCGCGGCGTGCAGCGCAGCGCGGGCGCGCTTCGTTTCGAAGCGCATCAACTCGGTAAAGGCGTCGGTGTACTTGCGGTTGATCAGATCGGCAGCGGTGACGTTGAAGCGCTGCATTTCGTCGATCGGAATATAGATGCGGCCATGCCGCGCATCGTTGCCGGTTTCGGCGACCAACTGCGCAAGCAGCAGCGCCTCGCCGAGCGGTGCAGACCAATTCGATGCCTGCGCCGTGTCTTTTGCGGTCGCGCGCGCCACCAGCGACGCGAAGGTGCCGCCGACACTGTGCAGATAGCGCCGCAGATTCGGGTAATCGAGGTAGCGCGCCTGGTCGAGGTCCATTTCAAAACCGGCGAGCAATGCCTGCAACGCTGAGTATTCTGTTTTGACATCAGGCAAATAAGCCGTCAGTGCTTTTGAAACCGGATGCGACGGCGAACCCGAAGCCAGCGCGGCAATCTCGTTTTGCCACCACGCGAGTTTGGTGCGGCCGATAGCCGGGTCGCTGATCTCCTGAACCGTTTCCTCGAATTCGCGGCGCAGCGCGAACAACGCGGTCAACAGCGGCTGGCTTGCTGTGGGCGCCTGCCGAAGCGCATAGTAAGTGCTCGATCCGGGCGGCGCCGCTTTTTGCTGGCAATATTCGTCGAAATTCACTGGATTGGAATGTGGGGAAGGGCACGCGAAGAGGGGCACGGCATGCGTGCGTCTAGCCGAAAATTGTAGCATCGACGCCCTTTATCGATGCCCCTCGGACGGATGCCGGCCAGATGCAGACAAGCGCGAATCAATCGGTTAGAATCTCGCGCTTACGCTTTCGGACGTGCGTTTTCAGGCGCGCCGCGAGCATGCAGGACATCGGGCAGGACGCACCGCGTCTTACCCGGCTGCGAGGGTGGCGAAATTGGTAGACGCACCAGGTTTAGGTCCTGACGCCAGCAATGGTGTAGGGGTTCGAGTCCCCTCCCTCGCACCATTCATGTGGCAGAGAACCCCGTTAAGTCTTTGGACTGACGGGGTTTTTTGTTTTTCTGGCCCGGTGCGCCGCGTGCGCCTCGTGCGTCCCATGTCGGGTAGTGGTCAGGCGCCTGGCGCTTGCGGCGCCGTGCCGGGCAACTCGGCTTGCGCCGCGCCTTCGAGAAAGCGGCGGGTCGAATCGAACGCCTGCAGCATCGGATCGGGCCAGGGCGTTTGCAGCATGACGGCCTGGTGGTTTTCGAACGCCGACGACAGCAATTTTGCGAGCTCGGGCGAGCGCAGATGCCGCAGCAGCACGCTGACCGCAATCGCCGTTGCCTGGCTCGCGCCGGCTGTCTGGAGTTCCGAAGCGGTGAGGGCGGCGACCTGTTTGTTGATGTCCACTGAAGCTTCCTTGGATGAAATGTGCGGAGATTGAAGGCGCGGTGGCCAATCCCGAATTTTGACATGGTTGACGCTGTTGCCGCCCGGACAAGTTGCGCGCCGGATCGCCTGCTGCGCCCGACAAGCGGCACGCGTCTCGGTATTTAATCCGCTGCGCAACGCATGTCTTGTCAATTGAAAAGTCGGAAAATTCGCGGCCGATAAGTTGAGTTCAAACGCGTGGAGCAAGGATCAGACAATATCCAGTTCAGTTGATATTGCGCTGCGGCTTATCCGGGTTCGCGTTCCGCGCGAACTGTCTAATTAAAAGTTCGTTTTGCCCGGTGCGGCTTCCATGACGAGGGCACTTGCGGCGCGCCGGCTAACTTGCCGGCGCAATAGCGGCTTCTTCCTTACCTTGGTGTGGGTGGAGAAATCGTGCGGATGCCGGCGGTTATCCGGCAGTAGAAATCACTACGCATTGCGGGATATCCGCTGGTATGTGATTTCATTTGTTCGAGGGTTCGACGGCTCGGATAACATGGTATTCTGCGCGCCGATTTTCGCCGTATTGCTCGCGCAATATAGGCGCATTAATCCGTGCGACTAAACGAATCTCGATAGAAGACAATAAGAGGGATGCGATGAGCTGGATATTTGCGGTGCTCGGCGCGGTGATCGGCATGGCGACCGCCTTGTCGAACGACTTCTCGATCGGTAGCGGAGCAGTAGTGGGTGCGCTCGCCGGCTTTGCGCTGGCGCGAGTGCTGACGACAAAGCGACAAGACGCGCGAGGCGCCGCTACGGCTAAACCGGCCACGGCGGATAGCTGGAGTCCACCCGGAGAACTGGCCGCGCGTGTCGAGCGGCTCGAACGCGAGATCGTCGCACTGCGCGGTGAAATCCGGCAACTGCGCAGCGGCGCCACGAGCGAAGCGACCGCCGGCGCCACCCCCGTTGCGTCCGCCGACGCGGCCACGGACGCTCAGCCCTCCACGTCGACACCGGAGCCGACCGGGAACGTGCCGCATCCATACGCGATACCGCCCGCCATTGCAACAGCCCAAACGCAAAATCAAGCGTCTGGAGGCGCGCCGACGCGCCCGGCGGCCATGCATCCGACGGCGAGCGTCAGCGCGCTAGCGCCGCCGGTGTCGACCGACACCCCCGTTGCTGTGCCGGTTGCGCCGCTCGAGCCTGAATTGATTCCGGCTACGCCGCCGCAGCCGCCAGCACCGCCGCGCGGCCCGGGTCTCGCCGAACGCCTGTTCAACGCCGGCCGCGACTGGCTATTCGGCGGCAACACGGTGGTGCGGGTGGGCATCGTCGTGCTGTTCTTCGGCATCGCCTTCCTGCTCAAGTACGCGGCCGACAATAGTCTGCTGCCAGTCGAATTCCGCCTTGCCGGCGTCGCGCTTGCCGCGACCGTCCTGCTCGGCTTCGGCTGGCACATCGGCGAGCGCCGCGGCGCGTACGGGTTGGTCCTGCAAGGTGGCGGCGTTGGCGTGCTGTATCTGACCGTGTTCGCCGCGACCAGGCTCTACCATTTGTTGCCGGCCGGCGCGGCACTGCCGCTGATGATCGCGATCTGCGCGTTGAGCGCGTTTCTGGCGGTACGGCAGAACGCGTCGTCGCTCGCCTTGATGGGCAGCGCGGGAGGGTTTCTCGCACCGGTGCTGCTTTCGACCGGCGGCGGCAGTCATGTGATGCTGTTCAGCTATTACGCGTTGCTCAACGCCGGGATCTTCGCAATCGCGTGGTTCAAGGCGTGGCGTGCGCTGAATCTGCTCGGCTTCGTGTTCACGTTTTCGATCGGCGCCGTGTGGGGCGTGACGGCTTACCGGCCCGAACTGCTCGCCAGCACTGAGCCGTTCCTGATTCTTTTCTTCCTGATGTACGTCGGCATTGCGTTGCTGTATGCGCTGCGCCGCGAGCTTGCACTCAAGCATTACGTCGACGGTACGCTGGTATTCGGCACGCCGTTGGTCGCAATCGGCCTGCAAGCCGCGTTGATGAAAAACACCGCGTTCGGCCTGGCTTGGAGCGCGGTGGCGCTGGCCGCGTTCTACCTCGCGATCGCCGCCTGGCTGGCACGGCGCCGCGAGCGGTTCGGCATGCTGTTCGAAGCCATGCTGGCGCTGGCCGTGATCTTCGCGACGCTGGCCGTGCCGCTCGCTTTCACCGGCCCGACGACGAGCGCCACGTGGGCGATCGAAGGCGCCGCAATCGCCTGGCTCGGTGTGCGCCAGCGGCGCCTCAGCGCGTTCGGTTTCGGCTTGCTGCTGCAACTGGCCGCAGCCTGTGCGTTTATCGCCGGCACTGGAACGCAGGTCAATTACAGGGAAGTTTGGCCGGTCCTGAACGGCGCGTATATCGCCACGGCGCTGATCGCGCTCGCCAGTATTTTCACGGGATGGCGCCTGCACGGCCGGAGCGAAGCGAGCGCGTGGCACGTCTCGCTGCCGCAGGTCGGCCTTATTGCCGCAATCTGGGGGCTGCTGTGGTGGCTTTTAGGCGGCGTCCATGAAATCTTCGAGTATGCGCATGCCCATCTGTCCTACGATCGCGGTCGTTTCGAGAACGCGTGCGTCGCGCTGTTCGCCGTTCTGACCGCGTGGCTCGCGCATGGCGCGCGCCACAGGCTGCGTTGGCCGCTCGCCGAGTGGCCGGCGCTGGCGCTGGTGCCGATCCTTGCGTTGCTGGTGCTGAACCTGTTCATGTACCGCATGGCGCCGGTCAGCGGCTACGGCTGGCTGGTTTGCGCGGTCGTGGCGGTCCTCGTTTACGCACTGTTGTGGCTTCAGCAGCGCGATGTCGGCGGCCGTGTGCTCGCGCCGCTCCATACGCTGATGTTCTGGACCGCCGCCGCGCTCCTCGCGCTCGAAGGCTACTGGGGTTTGCGCGCCTATGTGCCCGAAGGGGCGTGGAGCTGGAGTGCGTGGGCCTATGGCTTCGGCATTCTGCTGCTGTTGGTGGCGGGTGCCGGGCACCGTCTGCGCTGGCCGGTCGGGCGCTTCACGCAGGCTTATCAGGTGTGGGGCGCGGCGCCCCTCGCCGCGTTGCTGTGGGCGTGGAGTATCGCGAGCGTCGTCAGCGACGGCAGCGCCGCGCCGCTTTTCTGGCTGCCGATCGTGAATCCGCTCGATGTCGCGCAAATACTCGCGTTCGTCGCCTTCGCCGTGTGGTTGCGGCGTCTACGCGCGCTGGGCCTGCATTGGCATCCGCGGGCTTTCGATTACGCCGTGCTCGCCACGCTGTTCCTGTGGTTCAACGCGTTGCTGCTGCGTACGCTGCACCATCATTTTCAAGCCGCGTACGATGTCGACGCCGTGCTGGC
The DNA here is from genome assembly GCF_003353175.1 of Paraburkholderia lacunae. Lineage (GTDB taxonomy): Bacteria > Pseudomonadota > Gammaproteobacteria > Burkholderiales > Burkholderiaceae > Paraburkholderia > Paraburkholderia lacunae. The sequence goes on from NZ_QHKS01000003.1 coordinate 303,029, forward strand.
ATCGTTCAATCTGCAGCAGGTGTTCCTTGTCGGCTGGAGCGCGTTTGCTTTTGCCGGACTCTGGCTCGCGCGGCGCGACAGCCTCGTGCGGCTGTGCGCGCTCGCTTCCACACCGCTCGTGCTGGTGATGTGGGCGTGGACCTTCTACGCGAACCTTACGCAGGACGGCGGCGCGTGGGCGCGTCTGCCGCTGCTCAATCCGCTCGATCTGGTGCAGGCGGTGATTTTTGCGCTGGCCGCGGTGTGGCTCGTGCGCATCAGCCGCCTCGGCGTGCCGATCGGCGAATATCGCGTGCCGTTGCAGGCAGTGGTCGGCATGACGGGCTTCATCTGGCTCAATGCAATGCTGCTGCGTACGCTGCATTATTGGACTGGTGTGCCGTACCAGTTCGACGACATGTCGCGCTCCATGCTCGTGCAGGCGTCCGTTTCGGTATTCTGGGCGGTCTGCGCGCTGGCCATGATGATCTGGGCGACGCGCCGGGCGAGCCGCCTGTTCTGGTTCGTCGGCGGCGCCTTGCTGGCGGCGACCGTCGTCAAGCTGTTCCTGTTCGACCTATCGCACGTGACGGGTATCGAGCGGATCGTGTCGTTTATCGGTATCGGCGTGATGTTGCTGCTGATCGGCTACTTCTCGCCGCTGCCGCCCAAAGCTGCCGTGATGGAAACTGAGCAATGAAGCGTTTCTTGATTCTGACTGTCTGGTGCCTTGCGATCGCGGCCGTTTCGGCACCGCCGTTGGCGGCTGCGGCCGATCATTTTGCGCGGCGCTTCGCACTCGAATTCGACAGCGGCGCCGCGTACTACAGCATCAGGCTGCCGGTCGCCGTCTACGCGGCGAGCCGGCGCAGCGATCTAGGCGACGTGCGGGTATTCAATGGCGCCGGCGAGCCGGTGCCGTATTCGCTCGATGCGCCGCGCGAGGCGGTCAGGACGCCGCCCACGCTGCGCACAGTACGCTGGTTCCCGTTGCCGGCCACCGAGGCGGGCGGCGCCCGTGCGCCGCTCGGCGTGACGATCGCCGCCGACGGGTCGCTGCGGACGACCGCGGCGCCGCCGACACGCGCGCAACACGACACGGATCTCGTCGATGTCGGCCGTGTAGCGGGCGAGGCGGGCGCGCTGGTCGTGCATCTGCGCAACGATAACTATCAAGGGCGCGTAACAGTCGAATCGAGCAACGATTTGCGCAACTGGCAACCCGCCGGCGATGCGCAACTTCTCAAGGTCACCTATAACGGCAGCACGTTGAGCCAGGACCGCATTGCGCTGGATGGAATGCGGGCGCGTTATGTGCGTTTGCGCTGGCTCGACGGCGCACCGTACATCGAATCGATCGAGCTCGAGGTGCAGGCGGCCAACTCGGACAGTGCGCAGCGCGCGGATACCCAGCGGGAATGGCGTGAAGGCATCGTGGCGCGTGCGGGGCCGACGGCCGGCGAATATTTCTTCGACACGGGCGGCCCTTATCCCGTCGACCGCTTGCGCCTGAATTTACCGCAGCCCAATACGGTCGCGCCGGCCGTCGTCTATTCGCGCACGGGTCTGCAATCGCCCTGGCGCGAGGTGTCGAACGCGACGCTGTACCGCCTGCACAACGGCGCGGTGGAGCAGAGCAATCCATCGCTCGAGGTGGCGGCGGATACGGATCGTCAGTGGCGCGTGGTGGTGGATGCGCGCAACGGCGGCTTGGGGAGCGGTGTGCTGACCGTCGCTGCGGGCTGGCGTCCGGCGACGCTGACGTTCGTTGCGCGCGGAGCGGCTCCGTTCACGCTGGCGGTGGGCAATGAGGCGGCTGTGTCTTCGGCGGTGAGCCGCGAGGAATTGCTGATGGGCGCGTCGTCGGTTGCTGTCGCGGCGCGGTTGGGAGCGGCGCTGCCTGTCGCGCCGCAAGATGCCGATGCGCAGTCGGCGAACAAAGACCGGGATGCGATGCGCCGCTATGTGTTGTGGGCAGCGCTGCTGCTCGCAGTCAGCTCGCTCGGCATGATCGCGTGGCGGGTCGGGCGTGGCGCCCGGACCGCTGTGGATGTGGCCGGCGCTCGGGCAGGTACTGAGGCAGGTCATGTAGCCGGTACTACGGCCGACACCGAGGCAAGTGCTGCAACAGGTAGTGCGGCCGGTACGGAGGCAAGTGCTTCAACAGGTACTACGGCCGGCGTCGTGGCTAATAACACGGGCAGTGCCGACGGCACCGGTCAAAGCAGCGACAGGGCCTGATTGCAGCGAGTGCCGCTCGCACTTCTTGCAGCCGCACTCGCGCTTCGTTGTTCATTCCTCGCGGGCGGTCATCGTATGGATGATCTTGTCGAGCGCATGGCCGAACGCGAGCTTTTCCTGTTCGTCCAGACACTCGAACAGATCGTCATTCCATTTGCGCGCGATCGGCATCACCTTGCGATACAGCGCGCGGCCCTCGGCAGTGAGCGACACCAGCACCACGCGACCGTCTTCGGCGCTCGGCTCGCGCCGCACGAGCCCTTGTTTGATCAGCGCCTCGGCAGCACGGCTCGCCTGGCTCTTGTCGAGATTCGCGTGCCGGGCCAGCTCCATGATCGAAAACGGTCCGAACGATCCCACCGACGCAATCACCCGCGCTTCCGGCAACGTCACGCCCAGCTTGTCGTGATAGCGCTCGCTGATGCCACGCTCGGTGAGCTTGTTCAGCGTATGCAGACGGTACGTGAGGAATTGCTCGAGTCCGGCTTTGGCGGAGGCCTTCATGGTCTTCCCGTGATAAGAGGAGCGGTCGCGGCGCTGTGATTGTTGCCGCAACCGTTGCGCCGGTCAACGCGCGCCGAATTTCAGCCGTGTCAGCTGCTCGGCCGCGTCGGCGAGCAGGCGCGCGGCGTCGCGAATCGCGACTTCCAGTGTGATTGGGCCGGGAGCCGGCGAGAAACAGCCGCTGAAGTATTCGGCGAGACGCGGCAGGGCCGCGGAGTCGACCGCACCCGACAGCAGCGTTGCCGGCACGCCTGCAGCCTGCGCATGACGGCAGGCGATGAAGGGCGCCTTGCCGTGCAGCGTTTGGACATCCGAACGGCCCTCGCCGGTGATCAGCCAGTTCGCGCCCTCGAGCGCTGCATCGAGGCCGATTTGCCGCGCGACGGTTTCCGCGCCCGGCTCGAATTGCGCGCCCAGCATATGCAGTGCGAAGCCGAGGCCGCCGGCCGCGCCCGCGCCGGGTTGATCGCGCGCGGTTCGCCCGAGCGCCGCTTCGAGCAGATCGGCGAAGCGGGCGAGCGCGGCGTCGATCGTGGCGATCTGCTCCGGCTTCACGCCTTTTTGCGGGCCGAACACCGCGGTCGCGCCGTGATCGCCGGTCAGCGGGTTGTCGACATCGGACATACCGACGAACGACGTGTCCGCCAGCCGGGCGTCGAGTTGCGACACGTCGACGCGCGCCAAGCGTGCGAGTTGTTCGGGTGTCGCGTCGAGTTCCTGGTTCTGGGCGTCGAAGAGTTTCAGGCCAAGGCCGGCGAGCAGGCCCGCGCCGCCGTCATTCGTACTGCTGCCGCCGAGCGCGACGAAAAAGCGCCGCACGCCCTGGTCGAGCAGTGCGCGGATTGCTTCGCCCATGCCGCGCGTGCTGCGCGCCTCGACCGGCACGCCCATGCCGACCGGATCGGTAATGCCGACGATTTCCGCCGTTTCGATGATCGCGCTGCCGTTCGCGAGCAGTCCGGTGAGCGCTTCGCGCACCGGCCCGGCGGCGCCGCGCACGCTCAGCTTGCGGCGCTCACCGCCGCTCGTGAGCATGGCTTCGAGCGTGCCTTCGCCGCCGTCGGCCATTGGGCAGATGCGCACATCGGCGTCGAGCCGGGCGCGCCGGATGCCGGACGCAATCGCCTGCGCGACCTGCTCGGCGCTGAGCGAGCCTTTGAAGGAATCGGGAGCAACAACGACGACAGGCGAGGACGGCGGATTCGGCATGGTGTCTCTGAATGGTTGGAATCGTTGCGAGGACGCAGGACCTGAGCGAAAAGACAGCCAGCCCCGAGCGCGTCCGTTAGCTTAGCAGCATGGCGGCACCGACTGAATAGGCCTAACGGCATAGCCGGAATCGTCTGGCGAAAGACACAGCAAGCAAGGTCGCCCGCCGACCCCTGTGCCTGTGAGGGCAGTGCGGCCGAATGGCCGCAAAGCCGGTGAAAACACGCCGGAAAGCGCCTGGAAGGCCGATAAGAACGTGCGCAATCATCGAATCCCGGCTAGCCGCGCAAATAGTTTGCTAAAATATTCGGCTCTTTGGACCCAACCGTGCTGCCGGCGGCCTGCAAGCCCGCGGCGCAGGCGCGCAATCGATGCGAAGCGACATCGAAAAGCGGCACGGAGAAGATAACTGATTCGCTCGAATAATTTTAGGACGATTGAAGCCATGGCTAACGTTGTTGAAAACCTCGGCAAGCTCGAACGCCGCGTAACGATTTCCCTGCCGAAGGACGCCGTGCAGAAGGAAGTGGACTCGCGTATCCGTCAACTCGCGAAGAACGTGCGCATGCCGGGTTTCCGCCCGGGCAAGGTGCCGCTCAAGATGGTGACGCAACAGTATTCGGGTCAGGTGGAAGCCGAAGTGCTGAGCGACAAGGTCGGCAAGGAATTCTTCGACATCAGCCGCACTGAAAACCTGCGCGTGGCCGGCCAGCCGAGCTTCGCGCCCAAGGTCGACGCCGGCGAAGGCGACTACGCGTTCGACGCGACCTTCGAGGTGTATCCGGAAGTGAAACTGGGCGACGTCGCCACGGCTGAAATCGAGCGCACCACGACGACCATCAGCGAAGCGGAAATCGACCGCACGCTGGACATCCTGCGCAAGCAGCGCGTGCACTTCCACGCTCGCGGCGAAGCCGGCGAGCACGGCGACGGCGGTGCGGATACGGCAGCGAAAGAAGGCGATCGCGTGACGGTCGACTTCGTCGGCAAGATCGACGGTGAAGTATTCCAGGGCGGCAGCGCAGAAGATTTCGCATTCGTGCTGGGCGAAGGCCGCATGCTGCCGGAATTCGAAAAGGCGGCGCTGGGTCTGACGGTCGGCGCGTCGACCGAATTCGACCTGAAATTCCCGGACGACTACCACGGCAAGGAAGTGGCAGGCAAAACCGCGCAATTCACGATCACGATGAAGAAGATCGAATGGCCGCACCAGCCGGAAATCGACGCTGAATTTGCTAAGTCGCTCGGCATCGAAGACGGCGATCTGACCAAGATGCGCGCTGAGATCAAGGACAATCTCGAGCGCGAAGCGAAGCGCCGCACGCAAGCCATCGTCAAGAACCAGGTGATGGACGCGCTCCTGAAGATTTCTGAACTCGACGTGCCGAACGCGCTGATCGAACAGGATCAGGAACGCCTCGTCGCGATGGCCCGTCAGGATCTGGAGCAGCGTGGCGTGCCGAACGCCAAAGACGCGCCGATCCCGGCTGAAATGTTCAAGGAACAGGCTGAGCGTCGCGTGAAGCTGGGCCTCGTGCTGGCCGAACTGGTCAAGGCCAACGAACTGCAGGCAAAGCCGGAGCAGATTCGCGCCGAAGTCGACGAATTCGCGAAAAGCTACGAAGACCCGAAGGAAGTCGTCCGCTGGTATTATTCCAATCAGCAGCGTCTTGCCGAAATGGAAGCGTACGTCGTTGAAGCCAACGTCGTCGATTTCGTCCTCAGCAAGGCCAAGGTGACGGATAAGGAAGTGAGCTTCGAAGAACTGGCAAGCGCAACGGCTCAAGCGTAAGCGTGTCGCTGCAACGGCGTGCCGGCTGTCGGAGCGACGGCCCGCACGCCGTTTTTTTTGTGCTGTGAACGTGCGCTGCGTTTTGCATTGGTTTCTGCAGCACGCTCGCATTGATCGCGCACTTGAATACTGGCTCGTCGTACACACCTGTCTAGCATCTGATATTTAGAATATTTCCAGACAAGGATCCATTGCATGACCTTTCGCGCCCAAATGCTGGACACGCTGACCTCGCAGTCGTCGCGGGATCTTGAAGCGCAGGCGCTCGGACTGGTGCCGATCGTCGTGGAAACGAGCGGCCGGGGTGAGCGCTCGTATGACATCTACTCGCGCCTGCTGAAGGAGCGCATCGTGTTCATGGTCGGCGAAGTGAACGACCAGACGGCCAATCTCGTCGTTGCGCAGATGCTATTCCTCGAAAGCGAGAATCCTGACAAGGACATCAGCTTCTACATCAACAGCCCGGGCGGTTCGGTTTCAGCCGGGATGGCGATCTACGATACGATGCAGTTCATCAAGCCGGACGTGTCGACGCTGTGCATGGGCCTCGCGGCCAGCATGGGTGCGTTCCTGCTGGCCGCCGGCGCGAAGGGCAAGCGCTTTGCGCTGCCGAATTCGCGCGTGATGATTCACCAGCCGCTGGGTGGCGCGCGCGGTCAGGCGTCAGACATCGAAATCCAGGCACGCGAAATCCTGTATTTGAAGGAACGGCTGAACCATCTGCTCGCGCACCACACCGGCCAGCCGGTCGAGCGTATCGCGCGCGACACCGATCGCGACAATTTCATGTCCGGCGATGACGCGCAAGCTTATGGTCTGGTCGATCAGGTGGCGCACAAGCGTCCTTGAATTGGTGCGTTCTTGCCTCAAAATGGGGCAAAAACGCCATCGAATCGGCTGTGAAATAATTAAGACTCGTCCGAGCGCCTGCGGCAAACGCCGTTATCGTGGCTCAGGCCCTGCCGCGCCCAACTGCGAGGCAGGGGCAAACGGCGTATCATGTAATCGAGTGTCCGGAGGCTCACACATTTATGGCGGACAAGAAAGGTTCTAACAGCGAGAAGCTGTTGTATTGCTCGTTCTGCGGCAAGAGCCAGCATGAAGTCAAAAAACTGATTGCCGGCCCGTCGGTGTTCATCTGCGATGAATGTATCGACCTGTGCAACGAAATCATCCGCGATGAGGCTGCAGGCGCGGGCGTCGAGGCGGGCCTGTCCAAGTCCGACCTGCCGAGTCCGCAGGAAATCCGTGAAATCCTCGATCAGTATGTGATCGGTCAGGAACGCGCGAAGAAAATTCTCGCGGTCGCGGTGTACAACCACTACAAGCGCCTCAAGCACCTCGACAAGAAGGATGAGATCGAACTGTCGAAGAGCAACATCCTGCTGATCGGCCCGACCGGCTCCGGCAAGACCTTGCTCGCGCAGACGCTCGCGCGCCTTCTGAACGTCCCGTTCGTCATTGCCGATGCAACGACGCTGACGGAAGCTGGCTACGTCGGCGAAGACGTCGAGAACATCATCCAGAAGCTCCTGCAGAACTGCAACTACGAAGTTGACAAGGCCCAGCGCGGCATTGTCTACATCGACGAGATCGACAAGATCAGCCGCAAGTCCGACAACCCGTCGATCACCCGCGATGTGTCGGGCGAAGGCGTGCAGCAGGCCTTGCTGAAGCTGGTCGAAGGCACGATGGCGTCGGTGCCGCCGCAAGGTGGCCGTAAGCATCCAAATCAGGACTTCATCCAGGTCGACACCACCAACATTCTCTTCATTTGCGGTGGCGCATTCGACGGCCTCGAGAAAGTCATCGTCGACCGTACCGAGAAGACCGGTATTGGCTTCGGCGCGAGCGTGAAGAGCAAGCAGGACCGCGACGCGGGCGAAGTGCTGCGCGAAGTGGAACCGGAAGATCTGATCAAGTTCGGTCTGATTCCCGAGTTGATCGGCCGTCTGCCGGTGGTGGCTACGCTCGGCAAGCTCGACGAAGCGGCGCTGATGAAGATTCTCGTCGAACCGAAGAACGCGCTGGTGAAGCAGTACCACAAGCTCTTCAATATGGAACGCGTCGAACTCGAGATTCGTCCGGCTGCATTGCAGGCCGTGGCGCGTAAGGCGATCCGTCGCAAGACGGGCGCACGGGGTTTGCGTTCGATCCTGGAACAGGCGTTGCTTGATGTGATGTACGACCTGCCGGCAATGAAAGGCGTTAGCAAGGTTATCATCGACGACAACGTGATTGACGGCGACGGCAAACCGTTACTGATCTATGAAGACGCACCCAAGGTTGCGGGTTCGAACTGATCGGCTTTCGGGTTCTGCAAACAAGCCGTTCATGGCGACGTGAACGGCTTTTTCGTTTATCGTGTGGTCAGGATGGTTGTTTTCACTATGGAGTCACTGAACCTTCGGAGTCACTGAACTTTTCCCACACGCGGAGGCTTGCAATCTTTTCTGCTGGCCTCACCTATCGAACGAACTGATTCCACTCATGGGGAAATGAAATGTCAGGAACCCAACTCCTTCCGCCGGAACGCATTACGCTCCCGCTGCTCCCGCTGCGTGACGTAGTCGTATTCCCGCACATGGTGATTCCGCTCTTCGTAGGCCGCCCGAAGTCGATCAAGGCTCTCGAAGCAGCGATGGAAGGCGGCAAGCACATCATGCTCGTCGCCCAAAAAACGGCTGCGAAAGATGAGCCGACCGAAAAGGACATGTACGAAGTAGGGTGCGTTGCCAACATCCTGCAAATGCTGAAGCTGCCCGATGGCACCGTGAAGGTGCTCGTCGAAGGTTTGCAGCGCGCGAAAACGCTTTCCATCGAAGAACAGGAAACGCAGTTCTCGTGCGAAGTCATGCCGCTCGAACCCGACCACGCCGACAGCGCTGAAACTGAAGCGCTGCGCCGCGCGATCGTGTCGCAGTTCGACCAGTATGTGAAGCTGAACAAGAAGATCCCGCCGGAGATCCTGACCTCGCTGTCGGGTATCGACGAGGCAGGGCGTCTGGCCGATACGATCGCGGCGCATCTGCCGCTCAAGCTCGACCAGAAGCAGCACATCCTCGAAATGTTCCCGGTCATCGAGCGCCTCGAGCATCTGCTCGCGCAACTCGAAGCCGAGATCGACATCCTGCAGGTCGAAAAGCGCATCCGTGGGCGTGTCAAACGCCAGATGGAGAAGAGCCAGCGCGAGTACTACCTGAACGAACAGGTCAAGGCGATCCAGAAGGAACTTGGCGAAGGCGAAGAAGGTGCGGATCTCGAGGAACTCGAGAAGCGCATCACCGCTGCCCGCATGCCGAAGGAAGCCAAGAAGAAGGCCGACGCCGAGTTGAAGAAGCTCAAGCTGATGTCGCCGATGTCGGCTGAAGCCACGGTCGTGCGCAACTACATCGATACGCTGATCGGCTTGCCGTGGCGCAAGAAGAGCAAGGTCAACAACGATCTCTCGAATGCGGAACGCGTGCTCGACGAAGACCACTTCGGTCTCGAGAAGGTGAAGGAACGCATTCTCGAGTATCTCGCGGTCCAGCAGCGTGTCGACAAGGTCAAAGCGCCGATCCTGTGCCTGGTTGGGCCTCCGGGTGTCGGTAAGACGTCGCTGGGCCAGTCGATCGCTCGCGCCACGAACCGCAAGTTCGTGCGTATGGCGCTCGGCGGCGTGCGTGACGAAGCCGAGATTCGCGGTCACCGTCGTACGTATATCGGTTCGATGCCCGGCAAGATTCTGCAGAGCCTGACCAAGGTCGGCGTGCGCAATCCGCTCTTCCTGCTCGACGAAGTCGACAAGATGGGGCAGGATTTCCGCGGCGATCCGTCGTCGGCGTTGCTGGAAGTGCTCGATCCGGAACAGAACCATACGTTCGCCGATCACTACGTCGAGGTCGACTTCGATCTGTCGGACGTGATGTTCGTGGCGACGTCGAACTCGCTGAACATCCCGCCGCCGTTGCTCGACCGGATGGAAGTGATCCGTCTGTCGGGTTACACGGAAGACGAGAAGGTCAGCATCGCGCAACGCTATCTTTTGCCGAAGCAGAAGAAGAACAACGGCCTCAAGGATGGCGAGGTCGAAGTGACGGAAACCGCGATCCGCGACATCATTCGTTACTACACGCGCGAAGCGGGTGTCCGTTCGCTCGAGCGTGAAATTTCGAAGATCTGCCGCAAGGTCGTGAAGATGCTTCTGCTGAAGAAGGCGGAAGGCGCGGTGAAGGTCGACGGCAGCAATCTCGACACGTTCCTCGGCGTGCGCAAGTACGACTTCGGTCTCGCTGCAAAGGAGAATCAGGTTGGCCAGGTTACGGGTCTTGCGTGGACGGAAGTCGGCGGCGATCTGCTGACGATCGAAGCCGCGGTGATGCCGGGTAAGGGCAACGTGATCCGCACGGGCTCGCTGGGCGACGTGATGAAGGAATCCGTTGAAGCCGCGCGCTCGGTGGTCCGCTCGCGCTCGCGCCGTCTAGGTGTCAAGGACGAAGCGTTCGAGAAGCAGGACATTCACATCCACGTGCCGGAAGGTGCTACGCCGAAAGACGGTCCTTCGGCCGGTATCGCGATGACGACCGCGCTGGTGTCGGTGTTGACCGGGATTCCGGTTCGCGCCAATGTCGCGATGACGGGCGAAATCACGTTGCGTGGCGAAGTCTTGCCGATCGGCGGCCTGAAGGAAAAACTGCTGGCCGCGCATCGTGGCGGTATCAAGTTGGTACTGATTCCGGAAGAAAACGTCAAAGACTTGACGGAAATTCCGGATAACGTGAAGAACGCGATCGAGATCGTGCCGGTCCGCTGGATCGACAAGGTGCTCGAGCTGGCGCTCGAACGTGTGCCTACGGCGTTGCCTGAGGAAGAGCCGAAACCTGCGGCGCCTGTCGCAGCAGAACCGGCGAAGGACGCCGGTGCGACAGAAGTCGTGAAGCACTAAGGCAGTCAGCAGCGAAAGCAGTTTGCTGTACGGAAACCCGCGGCTTGGTCCGCGGGTTTTTTATTGCCCGCCACATTCAGAAAAGATTCGCCAGAAACCACGCCATCCCACCTTTTGAGTAACCACGGCCGTAATCGCCCGACTGGTTGTGCGCGCATCGATCGGCGACGCGAGAGGCGGCAAGATCTGCTCATCAAACGATCGTTCGGAAAACTGCGCGATCCGGCTCAACCCCGCTTGACACAAGGGTTTCGGCCAATTCTAATTAGTCGGCTCGGCGCTACCCGCCGAGCCGCGTGATGCCAGGTGCTACAGAGCGCCGTCACGATTGCCATAATATTCTCGGGGGTTGGAATGAATAAAACGGAATTGATCGATCACATTGCACAGCAAGCCGACATTTCGAAAGCTGCGGCCGGCCGTGCACTCGATGCGGTGATCGGTGGCGTCAAAGGTGCGTTGAAGAAAGGCGGCTCGGTAACGCTGGTCGGTTTCGGCACGTTTGCCGTTGGTAAACGTACGGCACGTACGGGTCGCAATCCGCGTACCGGCGCGGCTATCAAGATCAAGGCAGCGAAGGTCCCTAAATTTAGGCCTGGCAAAGCGCTGAAGGATGCGTTAAACTAATGGGCTCGCTGCTTGATGAACCTGCAAGTTCGTTGGAAAGAAGTGCAACGAAAATGTAGAGACTTGGTTTCATCTATAGGTGATACATAGGTCGGTACCCGGTGCCGTATCAAGCAGCAGAACAGAAGCACGTTGAATCGCGAAACGGGTGCTTAGCTCAGTTGGTAGAGCGGCGCCCTTACAAGGCGTAGGTCGGGAGTTCGAGCCTCTCAGCACCCACCATTCCGTTTCGTGATTGGCGTCCGAGCAGGTCCGACGAGATCTACTGCTGTACTCTGAAACCCGCGTGGCTATTGGCTCCGCGGGTTTTTTATTGTCGCTGAATCGTCCCAGAAAGTCCGTTGCATGCCGGCCGAATCCGGACGTTTATCGTTGTATCGTTCGTTGTATGTTGTTATCCGTGTCTGTCAGATGATGGGTATACAACGATGGCCCGATCTCCTCTCCACCAGCTCACCCGGCTGGACATTCTGAACGCGACATTCACGCAGGCTACTCAGTGCTTCGAGTTCGATGCGTATTTCAGACGCGCTACCCGAGCGAGGAAAGCATGCGTTTGTCGTCGTGCACGTCCTCGATGAAGTATCAGAATGGCGGCCGCAGAATCGGCAGTCTTTCTTGTGAGTTTATAGATGGCAGGGCTTACGCCGCCTCGGAGGTTGGCGATGGCGACGAGCAGCCTGGCGAAGATGAAGACCCTCGCTGCCAGCGCTGTGCCAGTGGCATCGCCGTCACTACCTGCCGAACGGCGGGAAGATTCCATCAGGATGTTGCCACTCTCAGTCATGATCAGCGCGTACGTCCCGGCCTAGCCGCTTTTATCGGTGCGGCCACCATAGGCCGCCATGAAAACGTCCACGGCCCGGTTCACCACTTGCGTAATGTTGCGTGCCGACGTGTCCGCCGGCACGCCCAGAAGACACAGCTCGGCCAGCTCGGCTTCAAATAGCGCGCGAAGATGCTCCGTCGCGACCGTAACATTGCATTTGCGCAGTCGGCCTGCTTCGTATGACTGCTGCAGGAAACTCGCCACCATCTGCCAGCCGATTTTCGGTCCGCGTTCGTAAAACAGCGCGCCCACATGCGAGCGTCCGCCTTCATGAATGGCGAGGCGCCGTATCGCGAGCAACTGCGGCTTGAGGATGGCGATCAGATAGTGCTTGCCGAAGCCGGTCAACGCCTCGCGGATCGGCACCGACGTCTTGAGCAGCGCAAACGCGCCTTTAATTTCATGCGCGGCGCACTCGTTCATCACCTCGAAGAACATCTCTTCCTTCGACTCGAAGTAGCCGTACAACGTTGCTTTGGACCCGCCAACCCGCGCCGCGATCTCGGACATCGACGCCTGTTCGAAGCCTGCTTCGCTGAATACTTCAAATGCGGCGTCGACGATCGCCTGCCGCTTCTCTTCCGTTTTCTTTCTCATTCCCGAGGCTTCCCTGTGCTTTGCCGGACAGGTTCATGAAACCTGCCCGTGCGTGATGTTACCAAAGCCCGTCGCCAAACCTCGCTCTCAAAACTGAACCAGTCAGTTTATTTATGTTGACACGCAGATATCCACATAACTAAACTGTGCGGTATTGTTAAGAACGAGTGCTGACATTGTGAAAGAAGCCGTAGTAGTCGGGGAGCGGGTGCGTCCGGTACGAACGACGAAGCCGGGCATGAGGTTTGCCGTCGGCCTTGCCATCACCGCGCTTGCAAGCGCATGCGCGCCATTGCCTGGCATGCCGCAAAAGCCGTCGCCGAAGGATGTAAGCAACTACGAGACCGCGCACAGTTTCGGCCCGGGCACGGACGCGCAATCGACATGGCCCACGGAACCGTGGTGGCTGCGCTACAACGATCCGCAGTTGAACGCGCTGATCGCGGAAGCGCTGAAGGGCGAGCCGACGCTCGCAACGGCGCAAGCGCGTCTGCATAACGCAGAAGCATCGGCGCAGGAAGCGGGCGCCGCGCTATTGCCTGAAGTCAGCGCGCAAGCGTCGGTCGAAAAGGAGAAGCAGAGTTACAACAACGGCGTCCCGCCCGCCTTCGTGCCGCGTGGCTGGCGTCCGTACGGCACCGCCGAACTCAATTTCAGCTACGAGATCGACTTCTGGGGCAAGAACCGCGCGTCGCTTGCCGCGGCCACGTCGGAACTCGACGCGGCACGCGCCGACGCCGCTCAGGCTCGCCTGGTGCTGGCGGCGTCGATCGCCGACGCGTACGCGGACCTCGCACGTCAGTTCGCCGAACGCGACAGCGCCGAAGCCGCGGTCAAGATCCGCACGCAGTCCGCGCAACTGTTCGCCGAACGTTTCGCCAACGGATTGGAGACGCAAGCCGGCGTCAAGCAAGCCGAATCGAGGCAGCAAAGCGCGCGTGCCGACCTGTTCGAGCTCGACGAGTCAATTGCGCTCACCCGCAACCGGATTGCCGCACTGATGGGCGACGGTCCCGATCGTGGCCTCGGCATCGGCCGTCCGGCCGTGGATCTGACGCAGCCGGTCGCCATGCCCGCCGATCTTGCGCTCGGTCTGCTGGGCCGCCGTCCCGACGTCGTGATCGCACGCTTGCGCGCGGAAGCGGCGAGCAAGCGGATCGACGTCGCCAGGGCCGGCTTCTATCCGAACGTGAATCTCTCCGCGATGATCGGCTTCCAGTCGCTCGGATTGAACATGCTGACGCGCGCGGGTTCGGCGGTCGGGAATGTCGGTCCGGCCGTCACGCTGCCGATCTTCAACGGCGGCCGGTTGCGCGGCCAGTTGCGCGGCGCGCGCGCGACTTACGACGAAGCCGTCGCCAACTACGACGAAACGCTGACCAGGGCGCTGCGCAACGTGGCCGATGTCGCCGTCAGCAAACGCGCGCTCACCGATCGGTTACAGGCCACGCAGGCGTCGTACGACGCGGCCGCGCAGTCGCACCGGGTCGCGCTCGAGCGCTATCAGGGCGGTCTGTCCGGTTATCTCGACGTACTGAGCGCCGCCGACACGCTGGTTAGCGCGCAGCGCCAACTTGCCGACATGCGCTCGCGCACCTTCACGCTCGACGTTTCGCTCGTGCGCGCCCTCGGCGGCGGTTATCAGGCCAACGCGGCCGGCTCTGCCAATACGTCGGCCGCCACGCCGCCCGCCGCGCCGCCCGCCGCCGGCAGTGCGAACTCCGAAGCGAACCCGGAAGCGAACCCGAAAAATCAAAGCTGATCCCAAGGACCAGAACATGTCTCAAAGCCATTCCCCCGTAGCCGACGCGCCGTCCGTGCCGGCCGCCGACCATTCCGCTTATGCCGGCGACAGGACGGCGACGGCCGCCGCGCCCGCCGCGTCCGTCACCCGCCGCCAGAAACTGTTCGGCATGCTGGGCGCGGTCATCGTCCTGGCCAGCCTCGCTTATGGCGGCTACTGGTACTTCATCGGCTCGCGTTATGTGTCGACCGATAACGCTTACACCGCAGCCGAAATCGCGTCGATCACGCCGTCGGTGAGCGGCATCGTGCAGAGCGTCGCGGCGGTCGACACGCAGCATGTCCGCAAGGGCGACGTGCTCGTCGTGATCGACGACACCGACGCGAAGCTCGCGCTCGAGCAGGCTGAAGCCGAAGTCGGACGCGCCGAGCGCAGGGTGCGCGGCTATCTCGCGACCGACGCCGGCCTCGCCGCCCAGGTGGACGCGCGCGCGGCCGACGAAGCGCGCATGAACGCGCAGATCGCGTCGGCCAAGGCCGACTTCGACCGCGCGGCGATCGACCTGAAGCGCCGCGAAGCGCTCGCGCATTCCGGCTCGGTTTCGGGCGAGGAACTCAGCAACGCGCAGACCTCGTTCGCGAGCGCGCAGGCGGCGCTGATGGCGGCCCGCGCCGCCGCGTTGCAGGCACAGGCGAGCCGTGCGGCGGCCGTCGGTTCACAGGACGCCAACAAGGTGCTCTTCATCGACACCACCGTCGACACCAATCCTGAAGTGCTGCTCGCGCGCGCCAAGCGGGATCAGGCGCGCGTCGATCTGGAACGCACGGTGTTGCGTGCGCCTGTCGACGGCGTCGTCGCGCGCCGCCAGGTGCAGGTGGGGCAGCGGGTCGAGCCGGGCGCGTTGCTGCTGTCCGTCGTGCCGGTGGAGTCGCTGCACGTCGACGCGAATTTCAAGGAAGTTCAGCTCGACAAGGTGCGGATCGGTCAGCCGGTCGAGCTGACGTCCGACCTGTACGGCGGCAAGGTCGTCTATCACGGCAAGGTCGCGGGACTGGCGGGCGGCGCGGGCTCGGCGTTCGCGATGATTCCCGCGCAAAACGCGACCGGCAACTGGATCAAGGTGGTCCAGCGCCTGCCGGTGCGGGTCGTCATCGACGCGGCCGATCTTCGCGCGCATCCGCTGGGCGTCGGTCTGTCGATGGAAGCGACCGTCGATACGCGCAACGGCGGCGACGCCACGCCCGCAAGTTGAGGCCGCGCCGACCATGTCTTCCAGTCAAACGCGGGATATCCCGCTGCCACCGCTCAGCGGCGGCATGCTGATCGGCGCGGCGCTGCTGCTGGCCGCGGCCAACTTTGTCGCGGTGCTGGACACGACGATCGCGAACGTGTCGGTGCCGACCATCGCCGGGGCACTGGGCGCGTCGTCGAGCCAGGGCACCTACGTCATTACGTCGTACGCGGTGGCTGAGGCGATCACCGTGCCGTTGACCGGCTGGCTGGCAAGCCGCTTCGGCACGGTGCGCGTGTTCATCACGTCGCTGATCATGTTCGGCTTGTGTTCGGCACTGTGCGGCATGGCGACGTCGCTCGACATGCTGGTGCTGTTCCGCGTGTTTCAGGGACTCGCCGGCGGGCCGCTGATGCCGCTGTCGCAAACGCTGCTGCTGCGCATTTTCCCGAAAGAGAAAGCGGCTGCGGCGATCGGCTTGTGGAGCATGACGACCCTGGTCGCGCCGGTGATGGGCCCGATCCTCGGCGGCATGATCTGCGACCGGCTGCACTGGGCGTACATCTTCTATATCAACGTTCCCGTCGCGCTGATCTGCGGGTATCTCGGATGGCGTTTGCTCAAGCGCTACGAGACGAGCCTGATGCGCGTTCCCATCGACGCCGTGGGTCTCGCGCTGCTGGTCGTGTGGGTCGGCGCGCTGCAAATCCTGCTCGACGAAGGCAAGGACAACGACTGGTTCGCATCGACGGAAATCCGCGTACTCGCGATCATCGCGGCGATCGGTTTTGCGTCGTTCCTGATCTGGGAACTGACGGACCGTCATCCCGTCGTCGACCTGCGGGTGTTCCGTCATCGCGGCTTTAGCGCGAGCGTGGTCACGATCACGCTCGCGTTCGGCGCTTTTTTCGGCGCCACCGTGCTGACGCCGTTGTGGCTGCAGAACTATATGGGCTACACGGCGACGTGGGCAGGGTGCGCCACTGCGATGACCGGCATCCTCGCCGTGCTCTCAGCGCCGCTCGCGGCCAACCTGTCGTCCAGATTCGACGGCCGCTGGCTGGTGTTCGCCGGCGTAATGTGGCTCGGCGCGATCACACTGTTGCGCACGCATGCGAACACCGACATGACGTTCTGGCAGGTGGCGTTGCCGCTGCTGCTGCAAGGCGTCGGCTTGCCGTTCTTCTTCGTGCCGCTCACGGGTCTCGCGCTGAGCAGCGTCGAGGAACCTGAAACCGCATCGGCGGCGGGGCTGATGAATTTCTGCCGGACCTTCGGCGGTGCGATTGCGACATCGCTGGTCAATACGAGTTGGGAAGACCGGACCAAATATGACCGCGCGGAATTGTCGGGACTCGTCGATCAGGCCGGCCACTTCTCGACCTTGCTGACCAAGTCCGGATGGAGCGCGAGTCAGGCGCAGGCGCAGATCAGCGACGTGGTGCAGTCGCAGGCCGTGATGCTCGCGACCAACCAGCTCTTCACGATTGCAGCCGCATGTTTCATTTTCGCCGCGCTCGCGGTCTGGCTGGCGCCGAAACCGACGCGGGTCGCGGACACGTCGCAGGCGCACTGAAGGTGCACTAACGCGCCATGCGTCTTTCGTCCTCGCGCGGAATTCGCGAACCGTAACCAACACCGAATAGTTATGTCCAACGCAACACGCATTGTCATCGTCGGCGGCGGCATCGCCGGCATTCTGCTCGCCACGCGGCTGGGCGACCACTTCGCGCATTCGCACGAGGCGACCGTGACGCTGATCGACAGCAGCCACACACACATCTGGAAGCCGATGCTGCATACCATCGCGGCCGGCACGCGCGACGTGAAGCAGCAGCAGGTGAGTTACCTCGCGCATGCGAGCGCGCACCGCTTCGCCTGGCAGCCAGGCGAGATGTGCGGACTGGACCGGCAGCGCAAGGAAGTCCTGCTCAATGAAGTCAGGACGCCCGAAGGCGAGCTGGTGCTGGAGGCACGAACCGTTCCGTACGACGTGCTGGTGCTGTCGTTGGGCAGCCGGGCAAACGACTTCGGTGTTCCCGGTGTCAGGCAGCACTGTCATTTCATCGACAGCCAGCAGCAGGCCGAAGCCTTCAACGGCGTGTTGCGTGCGCGCATGCTGCGCGCGGTGGTGCGAGACGAAAGACTGCGCGTCGGGATCGTCGGCGCCGGCGCTACCGGCGTCGAGCTCGCCGCCGAGTTGAGCCGGGTGCTCGAAATCGCGCAAGGCTACGGCGATCCGACGCTGCGCAGCCGCCTGAGTCTCACGCTGCTCGAAAGCGGCCCGCGCGTGCTCGCCTCGTTTCCGCCGGCGATTTCCGCATCGACCCAGCAGCAGCTCGAGCACATCGGATTTCGCGTGCGGACCTCGGCGCGCGTCACGGCGGCGCAGGAGGAAGGATTCCGGCACGGCGACGACCGTCTGGTGAAGGCGGATCTGATGGTGTGGGCCGCGGGCGTCAAGGCGCCCGACTTCATGAGCGGGCTGGCCGGCCTGGAAACCAATCGCTCGAATCAGATCGTGATCGACGCAACGCTTCAGTCGACCCGCGACGACCAGGTGTTCGCTCTCGGCGATTGCGCGAGTTTGACGCCCGAGGACCAAGAGCGGCCATTGCCGCCCACCGCGCAAGTGGCCACGCAGCAGGCGGAACACTTGGCCCGTCACCTGCCTGGATGGCTCGCCGGCGTGCCGATCCCAGAGTTCGCGTTTCGGGACTTCGGCTCGCTCGTGTCGCTGAGCGACTACGGCGCATTCGGCACACTCGGACGATTTGGCTTCTTCCCCGGCGGCTTCATTCGCGGGCGGTTCGCACAACTGAGCCACGCCATGCTTTATCGACGTCATCAGCAGGCGCTTCACGGTTTTGGCAGAGCGGGGCTGATGTGGACCGCCGAGCAGATCAACGGACTGGTTCAGCCGAAGATCAGGCTGAGTTGACGACGCCTTGCCCGCTTTAGCCCAGCAGCCCGGCATGCCGCAATTCCAGATGAATCAGCCATGATGAACGACGACGAAACTGGACGTTCCCGCGCCATGTGGGACGAGATAATGATGCTCCACACGAGCGTTTCCGTGATTCGCAAGGCGAAGGGCAAACGCAATCCGCCCGACTGCGAAGCAAACACCGCCGAATACGAAAAGGTGGCGAACGACTACGTGGACGACCTCGAACGCGCGATGCGCGAGGCATGGTGGGGCAGGTGGGTCAACAACCAGCAACGCTGACCGCCGACGCCCGACTGCATCCGCAATAACGAGCGTGCGCAACGGCCGGCGCGGCATCGACAGGTACTTTCCATGAACCGTCCAGTTATGAATCTCTTTCAGGCCATGCAGGTCTTTGTACAGGTCGCCGATTGCAGGAGCTTCGCACAGACGGCGGAGCGGCTCAGCACGTCGACGTCCGTCGTCACGCGCCATGTGTCGAGTCTGGAAAAACACCTCGGCATCCGCCTCTTTCAGCGCACCACGCGCAAAGTCGTGCTGACTCAGGCGGGTGCCGAGTACGCCGACGGCTGCCGGGATCTTCTGAAACAACTCGATGAAGTCGAATCCCGTGCGACGACGGAGCAAACGGAATTAAGCGGTGAGATCCGCATCGTTGCATTGGGCAGCTTTTCGCTCCTGCAGCTTACGCCGCTCTTCGCGGACTACCAGACAAGATTTCCGCGAGTGAACCTCAATGTCACGCTGACCGAGCGGCGCGTTGACCTGCTGGAAGGCGGCTTCGACGTCGGGATCGTGAGCGAGCAGATGGTTCGCTCCGAAACGCTGATCTTGCGGCGGCTGATCAGTTCGTTCGCCATTCCGGTAGCGTCGCCAGATTATCTTGCCCAGGCGGGCTACCCGGCGACTCCCGCGGACCTGAAGAATTGCAGGGTGATTTCAGTACCCGCAGACGGTGCTCAGCAAGCGTGGATCTTCGTTGACCGTGAGGGGAAGGAAGAAAGCGTAACCGTTCTACCTTCGATGACTGTCAACAGCCTCGTGATGCAAATGCAGTCGGCGCTCAACAGCATGGGCGTTGCGCTGCTGCCCTACGAACTGGTTGCAGATGCGCTTCGTGCAAAGACGCTGGTTCATGTCCTCGACGGGTATTCGCTGCTCAATGCGGACGTGGCCGTTTCGCTTGTCTATCCGAGCCGGGACTTCGTGCCGCGCAAGGTGAGGGAGTTCATCGACCTGGCGGTGAGCCATTTCAATTGATGCAGGAGGACTTGCCGCGGAAGACGAACTGGCGTGCTAGCGGTTATCAGCGGGTTATCAGCATGCGGCAACTTGTTCTGTGCGGCTACGACCTGATGAGCACGCGTCAATATGAGTAAGCGCCGATCACATTTTTAACCTTCTCCAGCGCCTGTCGGAGCGTGGTCAAATCTACGGATCCGAGTGCGAGGCGAATCGCATGCGGTGCATGTTCTGACGTCGCGAAGGGTTCGGCGGTCGACACGGAGATGTGCTCGCGAACCAGCGCCATCGCAACCAGGTCTGCTCGAACTTCCTCGGCGAGAGGAAGCCAGAGGAAGTAGGACGCCGGGTGGCAAATCCGGCGTAGTCCGGTGAGGATCTCGGCAGCCATCGCCTGGCGGACCATCGCATCCTGACGTTTCTCCATCTCCAGTCGGGTAACGGTGCCATCGTCGATCCAGCCGCAGGCGATAGCCGTCATCACACCGGCCGTGTTCCAGGTGGTCGCTCTGATCGCACGCTCGATCGGAGGCACCCATTGAGCAGGGGCGGCAACGAATCCGACTCGAAGTCCGGTGGCCACGCTTTTTGACAATCCCGAGACGTACACCGTTGTCTCGGGCGCGAGCGCTGCCAACGGGGCAGGTGGGTCTTCGACTAGGAAGGCATAGGCCGCGTCCTCGATGATGAGCAGCCCGTGCCGACGGGCAATCGAAACCAGTTTGTGTCGCAGTTGGGCATTCATCACCCATCCCAGCGGGTTGTGCAGTGTAGGCATCGTGTATATGGCACGCACTCGCCGATTCTTGCATAGCCGCTCCAGGGCCTTCAGGTCAGGACCGTCGCCCGCAGCCGGAATCGGTGCGAGTTCGAGACGCAACGTTTCCGCCAGCACCTTGAACCCCGGATAGGTCAAGGCATCGACCGCGACCACATCGCCGGGTCGCAAAAGTGCCATGACGGTTGCTGTTAGCCCATGCTGCGCGCCGTTCACTATCAATACCTGATCTCCTTCGACCGCCAGCCCTCGGCAGGAAAGATGACGCGCGACAGCCGCCCGCTCGTGCTGCCGCCCACCGTGCGGTTGATAGCGCAGCAAAGCTTCCAGGTCGCCGGACGATGCGAGCTGGCGTAGCGCACTTCTCAGAAGCTCGGCCTGGCCGGGGAGGGACGGATAGTTGAAATTGAGGTCCGTCAGATCTGCTGCTGTGGCTTGCTGATCGATACCCAGGCCGGGAGGAAGAGAAGTCTCCCTGACGAACGTGCCGCGACCGATTTCTCCACTGACGAGGCCCATCCCTTCAAGCTCGGCGTAGACGCGCGAGGCTGTGACAAGGGCAAGCCCCTCTTTGGCTGCGAGTTGCCGGTGGGTCGGCAAGCGCGTACCCGGCGACAGGCGCCCCGAACGGATATCGGCCGCAAACGCATCCACCAGAAGCTTGTACCGGGCCTGAGCCATATGGGAATGTATCCATGACAATAATTTGATTGTATTAATTGTCGGTCATACGATACCTCATCGCAACTCGATTCGCATTGGCGGACGGCAGTGTCGTGCGCGGCACGAACCTCCGGCATGCCCTCCATTTAAGGAGCGTTTATGAACCGTCTTACGGTTACCGAGAAAATTATCGCCGCCAAGGTGTCGCTGGGTATCAGGTGGTCGGACGTTGCCGCCAAGGTGGGACTCAGCAAGGAATGGGTGACCTCCGCATGCCTGGGCCAAATGACGCTGAGCATGGAGCAGGCGCAGGTTGTCGCGGAAATTTTTGGCCTGACGGAAGAAGAAGCCAGGTGGCTGACCGTTACGCCGTACAAAGGCTCTTTGCCCACGGCAGTCCCGACCGACCCGCTCATCTATCGCTTCTACGAGATGATCAACGTGTACGGAACCACGTTCAAGGCGCTTATTCACGAAGAGTTCGGCGACGGCATCATGAGTGCCATCGACTTCAAGATGCACCTGCAGCGCGAGAACGACCCGAATGGCGACCGCGTACGCATCGTCATGAGCGGCAAGTTCCTCCCGTACAAGCAGTACTGACCTTTAAACCATTTTTGAGCAGGAACACAACGCCATGCACATCGCTATCCTTACCTTCGAAGGCTACAACGAACTCGACTCGCTCATCGCGCTCGGCGTGCTCAATCGCGTCAAGAAGCAAGACTGGCGCGTGTCGATTGCCAGTCCGACGGCGCGCGTCAAGTCGATGAACGGGGTGGTAATCGAATCACAGGCCACCCTTCAAGAGGCAAGTGCTGCCGATGCGGTCATCGTGGGCAGCGGCATGCTGACGCGTGACGTCGTGGCCGACGCGGCGCTGATGGCGCAGTTGCAGTTCGACCCGTCAAAACAGCTCCTGGGCGCGCAATGCTCTGGCACGCTCATCCTGGCCAAGCTAGGCCTGCTCGACGGGGTGCCGGCATGTACCGATCTGACGACGAAACCGTGGGTCCAGGAAGCGGGCATCGACGTGCTGAACCAGCCTTTCTTTGCCAGGGGCAACGTGGCCACGGTCGGGGGATGCCTTGCGTCACACTACCTTGCTGCCTGGATCATTGCCCGTCTGGAGGGTATCGACGCGGCGCAGAGCGCACTTCACTACGTCGCGCCAGTAGGAGAAAAAGAGGAATACGTATCTCGTGCGATGGGACATATCACGTCGTTCCTGAACGAGAAGCTGGCGACTATTTGAGCAAAACAATTTCAAACGAGGAGAAAGCAAATGACTATTCGCGTGTTCCAGGCCGTCACACAGCAGCAACTCACCGATCTGAAGATTCCCGAAACCACCGCATTTCTTGACGACCTGGGATCGTCCGGCAACCCGCAAGCCCCGATCGCAGCCGGGCTGTTTCGAATGGGTCAGGGAGAGGCGATGCCCTACACCTACGAGTTCGATGAGTTCAAGCTCGTTCTTGAAGGTGAGATGACGGTCACCGAGGAAGCCGGTACGGTCCACGAACTGAAGGCGGGGGATCTGATCCAGTTTTCGGCAGGCGCCAAGGTCAAGTTCTCGTCGCGCTCCAGCGGCCTCGCGTTCTATGTGGCCCAGCGCTGACATTCTTGGCGGAGCATGTCGGGGCTATGGACTATCAATGCGTAGCGGCCCCGGAATTTGCCGAATCATACTTCGCAGCGGGATTCAACCTGCATGAAGTCTTGGCTGCACCGGTTGTCCTGTTCAACGGCAAGGCGCGCGAGACGGCGAACGTTGCGGAACGCACGGCGCTCTATCAGCAGGCGCAGGTCGTCTTCAAGCAGCAGGTGCCTTATACGTCGATTGCGCATTCCATCGTCTCTCTGCCTGTGTCGAAACGTGTGAAAGGGCTCGCATTTTCGCCGCTCGGCAGTCATCGCTTCGAAGGCGTGTGGTTGGAGTGACCAGTCTCATGGTCGAGGCTTCAAGCTGATTGTCCGGACGGACTGTGAACCCATGCCGTCACGCCCCGTACCTACCGTGCACCATAGGCGAGTGTCGCGCTCATCGTACTGCTGACGACGAATTCGTAGCGCTCCGGCCGGATGTGAAATACCGTCGATTCACACGCGCGCCCATCGGTGAGATACGAGGTCCGCTTCATCACCATCAGCGGGGCAAGCTGCGACACGCCCAGCACGCGCGCGGTTTCAGCGGGCGCGGCGACGGCAGTGATCGACATGTCGGCATGCTCGATCCGCCATCCCAACAGCGATTCGAGCATCTCATAAGACGGCATGCCGGCGGCCTGCTCAGGTGAAATGGTCCGTGTTTCCGGCAACAGACAGGTTTGCGCAAGCGCGACCGGTTCGCCATCGACGCAATGCAACCGCTCCAGATACACGCACGTCTGGACCTCCGCGCCAAACACGCCTTGCAGACCCGGCGGCACGTCGCATTCCTCCATCCGCAGCAGTTCCATTTGCGGGGCGGCGCCCTGGCGCGCGAGCGTATCGTAAAAGCCGCGCAGCACATCCAGCCGATGCTGCAAACGCTTCGCCGTCGCGAACGTGCCCTTGCCCTGCTTGCGTTCGACGAGATTCTCGGCAGCGAGCTTGCCGATCGCGAGCCGCACGGTCACGCGGCTCACCGAAAAGCGCTCGCTCAACTCGGCCTCCGACGGCAATTTCCCTGAAGGCTCAAAGCTGCCGCGCTCGATCTCGCCTCGCAACGTGCCGGCGATCTGTTCATACAGCGACGTGATGTGTTCGCGAACCAATGTCATAGGTGTGCCGTGAGTGCTCGATTAGGGGTGTGCAGGCCGACGGTTGCCTTTCCATGAATCCGGATATCGATGTGAAATCCAGTTAGATCGGCAACTTGTATTAATACGTATTATGCCAACTCCAAGGCGGCAAATGTCCGTCGCATTCAAGCCGAACGATTGGGAGTTGGGAAGTGACGAACGAAACCTCAGGCAATCCGCCGCTGGAAAGAGCCGGCTGGCCTGCTTCTTTCGGCGCCGCCGCAGATTCGCGCGAGCCGGTCGCGCCGGGCGCGAAGCGTGTTCCGCAGACACCGCTGAAAGCCCGCATGGGGTTCGTCGCGGCGTGGCTGTGCTTCTTCGCGATTGCGTGGTGGCTGCCGACACCGCAAGGCCTGACCGCCCAGGGCAAGGCCACGCTGGCGGTGGTCGCATGGGTGGCGATCGTGTGGGTCGTCGAGGCGATTCCGGTCGGCGTGAGCGGCATTCTCGTGCCGATGCTGCTTGTGCTGTCGCACGCGGTCACGCCGTTTCCGAAGGCCGCGAGCGGGTTTGCCGCGCCGGTGGTGTTTCTTTGCCTCGTCGCGTTCCTGTTCTCCGCGATCATGCAGGCCGCCGGTCTTGATCGCCGCATCGCGCTGCTGCTGCTCGAGCGCTTCAGGGCGCGCACCGCGAACGGCGTGATCTGGGCCATGTTCGCGGTCAACTTCGTGATGTCGCTCGTCGTGCCGGCCGCCAATGCGCGCGCCGCCACACTGCTGCCGGTGGCCAACGGCATCGTCGGCCTGTTCGGCGACAGCGCGCGCGAGCGTGAGGCGAAGAAGGCGATCGTGATCCAGACGCTTGTCTACGGCTCGATGATCAGCGGCATGTGCATTCTGACCGCGCATCTGCCGAACATGGTCGTGTCCGGTCTGCTCGAAAGACAACTCGGGCTGCGGCTGTCGTATTTCACGTGGTTCAAACTGCAATGGCCGTATCTCGGCATGTTCGTGCTGACCCAGTTCTGGGTGCAGCACTATTTCAAATCGCGCGCGGTCGCGATTCCCGGCGGCCGTCAGGCGATCGTCGACGAGCGGCGCAAGCTGCCGCCCGCGGGCCGGCACGACTACGCGGTGCTTGCCGTGTTCGCCTTCGTCGCGTTGCTGTGGGCAACCGAATCGGTACACGGCATCCAGTCGGAAATCGTCGCGCTGATCGGACTCGCGCTAATGTTCGCGCCGGGCGTGCTGCGCTTCGGCTGGAAGGAGGTTCAGGAGCGGACCATCTGGGGCACGCTGTTTTTGCTGGGCGGCGCGTTGTCGCTGTCCGCGGCGATCAGCGGCTCGGGGCTCGCGCAGTGGGCGGCGGATCACATCTACGCGGTCGCGCATGGTTATGTCTGGTGGGCCGTGCTGGCGCTCGTGATGGTCGGTACGCACGTGATCCGGATCGGCATGCTGTCGAACGTCGCTGCCGTGACGATGATCGCGCCAGTCGCATTGGCTTTGGCGCCGAGGCTCGGTCTGCATCCGGTCGCGTTCACGCTGCTGATCAGCGACACCGACAGCTTTGCTTATTTGCTGCCGACGCAGATCACTGCCGGCGTCATCGCCTACAGCAGCGGCGCATTCACGACGGCGGACTACGCGAAGGTCGGCGTGGTGTCGGTGCTGATCGCGATCGCCTACGGCATCTGCGTGATGGCGCCCTGGTATGCGTACCTCGGCGTGCCGGTGTGGAATCCGGGCGCGCCGTGGCCGTTCGCGCATTGATGGGCATACCGCCGCTAAGCGAACTTCACGAGTTTCACTTTCAGGAAAACATCGGGATGAATGACCGCGCACAAGGGATCGATGCGAAAGGCGCCGCGTTGCGCGAGCGCCTGGGGACGCACGTCGCGCCAGAGGGATTGTATGAGCGCCACAAAGCGTTGCCGTTCGCCGGGCGTGTGAGTTGCAACGTGACGCGTCTGGAAGCAGGCAGCTGGAGCGAAATCGTGCTCGACTACGAAGTCGGCGCGTCCGGTATTGCCGACGGCGCGTGGCTCAAGGCGACGTTCAAGTTCTACTCCGACTGGGCGTTGTTCCAGACCAGCGACCCGGGTGCCGCGAACTTCATCAGCGCGGAATATCATGCGGCGACACTCGTACCGGGTCAGAGCCCGGCGACCGTTCAGGCGCTGAACGTACGCTTCGACCAGAAAGGACATGAGCGGCCGTTCCAGAAAGCGGTGATCGTCGACGTGGCCGACGGCTATCTGAACGCGGGCGACCACATCGTGATTCGACTCGGCGACCGCCGCCGCGGGCCGGGCACGCGTGTGCAGACCTTCGTCGAGGATCAGTTCCGCTTCAGGTTCTATGTCGACCCGCTCGGCACGTCGCGCTTCGTGGCCGTACCCGGCGACGTCGTGATCGACATTCATGCGGGCGCGCCGTCGCAGGTGCTGCTGAACGGTCCTCGCTTCGTGCGGCCTTCGGAGCCGGCGACGTTTCGCGTCTCATTGCAGGATCGCTGGGGCAATGCGTGCCGGGATGCCGGTGGAGCGATAGAAGTGCACGCGTATGACGATCACGATCAGCTTGTCTATCGCCGCGAGCTGCCGTTGCCGGAAGAGGGCTGGGCCACCTGCGCGCTGCACGACCTGCCGACGACCGCCGACGGCACGCTGCGCATCGTCGCGGCCGCACCCGCGCTGCACGATGTGCGCGCGGCCGAAGTCTTCCTGACAATCGACCAGACGTTGCCGGTTGCGCGCTCGCTCTATGCCGACCTGCACGTTCACGCTCACGATACGGTCGGCACGAACAGTCCGGCGTACAACGCGGCATATGCACGCGACATCGGCGGCATCGACGTACTCGGTTATACCGCGAACGACTTCCAGATCACCGATGTGAACTGGCAGCTCGGCGTCGACACCGTCGAAGCATTCAACGAGGCGGGACGCTTCGTCGTCTACCCGGTTCAGGAATGGTGCGGCAGCTCGACGGCCGGCGGCGATCACAACGTCGTCTTTCTCGGCGACGAGCCGCCGGGCTTCCCCTATAACGCGCGTGGTGAACATAACCGCACGCTGGTGTGGAACGAGGACATGAAGGGCACCGCGGTCGAACTGGGCCGCTGGCCGGTCGAGGAGCTATGGGACGCCTATGTCGGCGATCCAGAACAGCACCTCGTGATGCCGCACGTCGGCGGGCGCCGCTACATTCCCGACTGGCATCATCCGGAACTGGAACGGCTGGTCGAGATCGCGTCGACGTGGGGACACTTCGACTGGCTTTACCGCGATGTGATTGCGCGTGGCTACCAACTGGGCGTGGCGGCGAGCGGCGACGAACATCGCGGCAGACCGGGCGGTGGTGCGCCCGGCGTCCAGGTGTTCGGCGTGCATGGCGGATTG
Source organism: Paraburkholderia lacunae (assembly GCF_003353175.1). Classification (GTDB taxonomy): domain Bacteria; phylum Pseudomonadota; class Gammaproteobacteria; order Burkholderiales; family Burkholderiaceae; genus Paraburkholderia; species Paraburkholderia lacunae. The sequence continues at coordinate 330,471 of NZ_QHKS01000003.1, forward strand.
ACCGGCGTGCTGTCCGATACGCTCGACCGGAAAGCGGTGGGCCGCGCGCTGCGGGCACGCCACACATGGGCGACCACCGGCGAGCATAGCGCCGCGCTGGTTCGCTGCGGCGAACACCGGCAGGGCGATGCGTTTGTGCATCGCGGCCCGGCTACACTCGATTACCGTCTGCTCGGCCGTGCCGGTTGGGAATACGTCGCGGCGTTCGACCACTCGGGCCTGTTCTGGGAGCGCGACCTTCATGAGGAACTGGGGTACTCGGATCGACTGATCCGCATCCGCTGGGGCGGCGCACGTATTCGCGACCGTTATCGTTGGGCGTCATGGCGCGGCCGGATCCGCATTCTCAACGGGACGATCCACAACTTCGGCTCGGCGGGCTTCGAACACATCGAGGAAGCCGCCTGGCGCACCGGCACGACCGACATCGAATTCCGCAGCGATACGTATGGCGATGCCGACAGCGTCGAAATCGATGTCGGCAATCTGGCAAACGCGCGGATCGTGATCGAAGGAAGCATCGACAGTTTCGTGAAGGTCGGCGATCCGCTGCAGGGCAATCCGTTCGCTCATGCGCCGACGTTTCGCTGGGAGATCAGCGGGGCGGAGCTGCTCGCGCAGGGGACTGCAAGGCATGAACTGGGTGGGACGGAACTGTTCCTTGCTGCCGAGCGGCTGACCGCCAGGCCGTTGCCGCGGGACCTGTCGGGCGCGCTGGAGGTGGCGCCGCTGAACGCGCCGTTCGGCTTCCGGCCCGTGTATCTGTTCGCGCGGCAGCGGGACGACAGCAAGGTCTGGACGTCAGCGCAGTTCATCACGTTCGAGCCCTCGTGATGGCAACGCAGATCGCCACGCCGGGCATTTTTCATTGAACCGACGGCAGCGAAGCGCCGATGCCGTCCAACAGTTCGTCCCGCACGCTGGTGAGCGTTCCGTTGCGCCGGTCGCGTGGCCGTGGCGCGGCAATCTCGATGTCCCGCGCGAGGCGGCCCGCGCCGGTCTTGCCGGACGGCGCGAGCAGCAGCACGCGATCAGACAGATAAAGCGCTTCTTCCAGATCATGCGTGACGAGCAGCGCCGCGGTGCCGTGCGCCCGCGTGAGCGATAGCAGCAAATCCTGCAGCCGCGTCCGGGTCATCGCATCGACGGCGCTGAACGGCTCGTCGAGCAGCAATAGATCGGGCTGTGGGAATAGGCCGCGCGCGAGTGCGACGCGCTGCGCCATACCGCCGGATAGCTGCTTGGGCAATGCGTCCAACAGACCAGCCAGACCGACCTCGCGGAGCAGTTCCGCCACGCGCGGATCGCTGCCGCGCTGCGGCCCGGCGGAGAAGGCGACGTTGTCGCCGACGTTCAGCCACGGCAACAGGCGAGGCTCCTGGAAGATCACACCGACCCTCGCCGACGGCCCGCGTTGCGGCACGCCGTCGAGCAGAATCTCGCCGTCGAACTCGCGATCGAGACCCGCGATCGCGCGCAACAGTGTGCTCTTGCCGCAGCCGCTCGGGCCGACGAGGCTCACGATTTCACCGCGCGCGATAGCGAATGCCACGCGCTCGAGCACGGTGCGCCCGTCGTAGTCCTTGCTGACTGCTCGGATCTCGAGCAGAGACGACGCGTTCGGCCGCATCAGCGCGTGCTCCGCGAAGAAAGTTGATCGGTTGCCGTGTCGCGCCACGACAGCGTATGCACCTCAATCGCTTTGAGAATACTGTCGCTGAGTTTGCCTAGCAGCGCGAGCAACAGGATCGCGCCGAACACGAGGTCGGGACGTCCGGTCTCGCGCCCATCGCTAAGCAGGTAACCGAGTCCGCGGGTGGCCGCGATCAGTTCCGCCGCCACCATGAACATCCACGCGAGACTCAAGCCTGTGCGCAATCCGGTGAAGATCTGTGGAAGCGAGGCGGGCAACAGGATGCGCGTGAAAAGCGCACGCTGAGTCAGGCGATTGACTTCGCCGAGTTCGATCAGCTTTCTGTCGACGTCGCGAATCCCCGCCACGACGCTGAGCTGCACCGGGAAGAACGCACCGATCGCGATCAGCGTGATTTTCGGCGCCTCGTCGATACCCATCCACAGCAGGAGAATCGGCACCCACGCCAGCGAAGGAATCGCGCGCAGCGCCTGAAAGGCCGGGTCGAGCAGCGCATCGAGACGCCGGCTCAGACCCGTCGCCGCACCGAGCAGGAGCGCAAGTGCGGCGCCGAGACCGAAACCGGCAAAGACGCGCGCGCAGCTTGCCCAGATGTGACGGCCGAGGCGGGCGCCGCCCAGCTCCCAAAGTGTCCGCGCAATGGAGCTCGGCGCCGGCACCAGATGTTCCGGCAAGATCGACAGGCGGACCAGCACTTCGATAAGGGCAAGAAACCCGAACGGCAAAGCCAATCCGGAGATGCGCCAGCGCTTGAGCGGATCGCGCGGTCGCGCCGGGGCGCGGCGAACCGGTTCGGCCGAGTCGCGGTTGTGAAGCGTGAGCGTATCGTCAGCGGCTATGCCGATATGACGGGCTGCGCGGCTCATTGGTCTTTACTTGCCGCTGTTCGCTGCGATGACCGGCTGGGCCGCTTTCACGTCGATCAGCGCGTCGATCACCGCGTTCAGATCGGTGCCGGGCTTGACCAGTTGCTCTTGCACTAGCAGGGGGGCGGCGGCTTTCAGCGCAGCTAATTGCCGTTCACCGGGCTGAGGTTGACTGAAATCGTTGCGGCTCAGTTGCAGTCTGGCGACCGGTAGCGACAGCTTCGATTCCTCAGCGATGATTTTTGCCGTCTCGTCAGGATGGGCGGCGATCCACAGCCGTGCTTTCTCGTACACCTTCAGCACATGCACCAGCGTGTCGGGATGCGTGCTGATGAAATCTTCCCGCGCATTCAGGAAACCCCACGTGTTGAAGTCGACGTTCCGGTAAAGCAGGCGGGCGCCATCGTCGATCTGCGCGGCAGCCATATGCGGATCGAGACCGGCCCATGCGTCCACCTGAGCGTTCGCCAGCGCGACGCGTCCGTCCGGGTGCTGCAGGTTCACGATCTCGACGTCGTCGCGCGACAGGCCGGCGGTATGCAGCGCGCGCAATGTGAAGAGGAATGGGTCAGTGCCCTTGGTTGCAGCGATCTTTTTGCCTTTCAGATCGGCGAGGGTCTTGATTGGCGAGTCTTTGCGCACGACCAGCGCGGTCCATTCGGGTCGGGAAAAAATGTAGACGGCGCGAATTGGATTGCCGTTCGCCTTGCCGAGTACCGCGGCGAGGCCCGCGGTCGAACCGATATCGATGGCGCCGCTGTTCAGATATTCGAGCGCCCGGTTGCTGCCGAGACTCAGCACCCATTTGACCTGCGTATGATCCGGCGCCAGTTCCTGTTCGAGCCAGCCATTGCGCTTGATGACCAGACTTTCAGGCGAATAGTACGCGTAGTCGAGTCTCAGTTCGGCGGGCGGGGCAGCCTGCGCCGGGCGTGGAGCCATGCCGACGACAAGGGCCGCTGCCGACGCGAGAACAACGGCCAGTCCGGCCAGCAGTCGGCGCGGCTTCTGAACGAATGGTTGCTGCGCCGCACCCCGGAAGAATGTCATTGAGTGGTCCTTGAAACTGTTTCGTTATGACCGGTCAATGTAATCAACGCCCGCGCGCAAGCGAACCAATAAAAGCTCACAACTAAAGCACATGCCGCGCTATGGCGGCGATGACGAATACGTTGGGCGACGCAAAGCGAAGCGCCACGGTATCGGTGGGAGGGCGGTTCACGCTCAACAGCGTTGGCATGATCCGCCGCCTGGCAGCGCTCGACATGGGCATCGTCCTGATGCCGGAGGAAATCGTCGCCGATGAACTGGCCGGCGGGAGGCTACGCCGGATCTTGCCCGGATGGCACGGCATGCCGACGCCGATCTATGCCATCACCGAAACCCGTTTACTACCGGCGAAGACGCAGCGCTTCATCGAGTTCCTGCGGCAGCGTTTAGGGCGGTAGCCCGCGACTGGATGCGATCACAGGCTGCACAAAACCGCAGCCCGCCCCCGGCAGTCATCCAGCGCTTACACGAGCGTGGTCAATTCGACACGTACGCCACGTACGGCCCGGTGCCGCCGCCTGTCGAACTGCGGCCGCTGATGCCGTAGTACACATGCCGGCCGTAGAACGCCGGAATCCCGAGGTCGAGATCGCTGCTCATGTAGACGCCGAGGTTGTTGAACGCGTTGTTAGAGCCCGCGAGGAGAGTCGCCGCGTTCGCGATGTTGAAGCCGAGCGTCGCATTCGCCGGACTCGTCGAGGCGAGCGTCGCCGAGCGGCCCAACGTCGTAGTCGGCGTGTAGAACATCGAGGCGCTGCGCGTGATCGTCGAATCCTGGAAGAACAGCGCGGTCGAGCCGGAATCGAAGAACGCCCCGGCGCTCAGCGTCTTGCCATTGAGCGTCGCCGTGAAGTTGCCGTTGATATCGGTGGGAATCAGCGTCGCGCCGGCGCCGGACAAGACGTTATTGCTCTGCGTGTCGATCCCGAACACGAGCGTGCCGGCCGCGGTCGCGCTGCCGCTGTCGGACACCTGGGCCATCTCGACGATCACGCCGTTGTTGTCCTGGGAAAACAGGTACACGGGGTTGGTGACCTGAGCGCTCGTCGCGACATTCACCGCAGTGCCCGCATTGGTGTAGTAATACTGCGCGATCGGCGTGGCGGCGTTCGCGCACGTCGAACCGCAGTCTTGCGGCGCCACGCCGATACCGAGGATGCCGTTTGCGCCGAGCGCGCTGGGCGAATCGAGCGCGCTGCCGACCTTGCATGCGGTGGGAGCCGAGATCGTCAGGTTGGGATCGGCCATCACGTGAATCGGTACGCTGGAAGCCAGTTCGCCACCGATCTTCACGTCCGCCGTATGGACCGTGCCCCACGCGTAGCCGCTGCCGAACAGCGCGCATTCGGCGAGCGGCAGGCTGCTGGATGAATCGATTTCAGCCGTCAGGCTGCTGAACGTCGTGCTCGGAATCGCCGACTCGAAGAGCCGCAGGCCGTACGAGCCGGTATCCACCAAGACGTTCGAGATGGTCGAGCAGTTCGTCGCGCCGCTTGAACCGGGCGCGCAGATCGTGACATTCACCATCGGTTGATTGCGGATACCGGTGCTCGACACCGTGATAGCTGCCGTGTTCGACGGACCGACCGACGTCGGCACGGCCGACGCGTCGACCGCGAGGGTGTTGCTCGAGGTAGTCGTGCTGCTGGACGTCGAACTGCTGCTGGTTGTGGAGCCGCTGGTGGTCGACGAACCGCTCGACGAGCCACCGCCGCCACCGCCGCATGCAGTCAGGCACAGGCCGAGCGTCGCGGCCAGAATCCACGCGAATTTGCGCATTGCTTTCTCTCGTTTGATCTTGTTGACGGTTACTGGATATCGTCGGCGCTCAAGCCTTGCGGCAGCGCTTGCGGCAGGTAGGCACGGCCATGGAACGCGCCCATGTGGCCGCCGGTTTCGACCACCAGGCCGGCCTGGCGCACTGCGGCCGGGCCGTAACCGCCGCCTTGCGCGGCATGGATGTCTGCGAGCCCCTGGGTGTAGGACGGAAAATAGTCGCCGAGCAGCGTGCTGAGCGGCGCCATCGTCGGACCCTTCCAGCTGATTGCGAACACCGCGTTGTTCTGCGCGACGTACTCGCGGATGACCGTGCCGGACGCCGTCGTCGTCTCGTTGACGGTGTACGCGGCGGACGCGACGCCCGATGCCTGCGCGAAGCGCGCGGCAAACGATGCGCTGGCGGCGGTGCCGGCGCTGGTCTTCGTGGTGCTGCCGTCGGCGCCGGTGCCGCTCGGGTAAGTCGGCGCGCTCCCCAATGCGCCGTGCGCCGGCAGGGCTGCAAGCATCGCCCCGATGCTGGTTGCGATCGCCGCGGTCGCGGCAATACCTCGAATTGAATTGATGGCCATATTGTTGATCGATTTTTTTGGACTGGGCGTGCGCCACCACACTGCAGCGCGGATGCGCGCACTGTAAGTATTATTAGCCTCCGGTAACAATTTGATCGTACGAATAGGGGCGTGGAATGGTCGCTATTTAGCGCCAACTTCACCGGAAGGGACGGTGGAACGCGTGCTGACGACCCAGTGCACGCTGCGCGCAGACCGCATCAATAACGAAGCGCTGCCCGAACGTGACCGCAAGCCTGCCTGCGTGCGTGCAGGCGTGCCTGACCTCCGCACGGCTGTTCGGCGATATTCATGACCCGGATTCGGTGGTGTCGCAGGCGATTCGCAATCGCGGCGGCTATCGGCGCATGCCGCAGTGGGGTGCGAAACCGGCGAATCACTATTGGCCGCGTCAGAACACCGCCTGGTGCGGCGGCGATTCGTGTTCCTGCAAGTCAGGCGCCGAGACTTCCGGTTCCTCCGCGGAGGCGCCCATCGGCGCGTCGGTCGACGCGCAACTCGATCTTTTTCGCGCAAGCGGGGCACCCACAGAATCTGTACTACCGGCAAGCTTCCTGATCCGGCTGGTTCGCCGATTCGCGCTTGATCCGCTCGATGTCGCGAAACCGCGCCGCAGGATGCGTGTCCGGCAGCAGGGCCGCTGCGCCGAACAGTTTCTCGCGCAGGGTGCCCGGCGTGTAAGCGGTGGGGTACACGCCGCGCCGCTGCAACTCGGGCACCAGATGGTTCACCACGTCCTCGAAGGTCTCATGGGCGATGGCATAGGCGAGATTGAAACCGTCCACGCCGGTGGTCTCGACCCACTGCTGCAGAATGTCGGCGACCGTCGCCGCCGAGCCGACGAACACCGGCCCGAGGCCGCCGATGCCACCCCAGGTCGCGAGCTCTTCGATCGTCCATGCCTTGTCGCCGCCCGCCAGATGCTCGACGGCCGACACGATGGCGTTGGTCTCGACGCGCTTCACGAGGTCGGTCGGCGCGTACTGGCCGAAGTCGATGCCGGTCCAGCCGGACATGAAGACGAGCGAGCCGTCGTAGGACACATAGCGCCGGTATTCCTCGAACTTTGCCTGCGCCTTGGCGTCGGTCTCGTCGACGATCACCGTGACGAGGTTGTAGATCAGGAGCCGTTCTGGATCGCGTCCCGCTTCGGCAGCCTGGCGGCGCACGTCGGCCACGTAATTTTTCAGCACCGACTGCGAGGGCGCGGCCACGAACACGCACTCGGCGTGCCGGGCGGCGAACGCCTTGCCGGGACCGGACGCGCCAGCCTGATACAGCACCGGCGTGCGCTGCGGCGAAGGCTCGCACAGGTGATAGCCGGGCACCTCGAAGAATTTGCCTTTGTGGCCGATCTCATGGACCTTGTCGGGGTTCGTAAAGACCCGGTTGTGGCGGTCGCGCACGACGGCGCCATCTTCCCAGCTGCCTTCGAACAGCTTGTAAAGCACCTCGACGTACTCGGTGGCGACCTCGTAGCGGTTGTTGTGATCGCGCAGGCCGCCTTCGCTGATATTCTTCGCGCCGCTTTCCAGATACGAGGTGACGATGTTCCAGCCGATGCGCCCTCGAGTGTGGTGATCGGCGGTGGAAAGCCTGCGCGCGAAGGTGTACGGATGCTCGAACGTCGTCGAGGCGGTGATGCCGATGCCCAGATGCTCGGTCACCATCGCAATCGGCGCGGCGAGCTGCAACGGATCGTTGACGGGAATCTGCGCCGCCTGTTGCAGCGCGTGATAGTTGCCGCCCTTGTAGACGTCGTAGTAACCCACCACGTCGGCGATGAAAATGCCGTCGAAGATGCCTTTTTCCAGCACCGTGGCCAGATCGGTCCAGTAGGTCAGATCCTTGTACTGCCAGGAACGGTCGCGTGGATGAGCCCACAAGCCCGGCGACTGGTGACCCACGCAGTTCATTTCGAACGCGTTGAAACGGATGGATTTGCTCATGATGGTTAGCCGTTGCCGCGGGCCGGTCCAGTGCCGATCCGCCATTTGTACGGCGGCTCGGTGCCGTTGATCGCCCAGTCGCCGGCGATCCTTGCCTTGTAGACCAGCGGGTTGTGGGACGAGACCGTGCGCGCATTGCGCCAATGGCGGTCGAGCGCCTTGCTGGTGCTGGTCGCCGAAGCGCCGAGCGCATTGAACAGGTGCGTGGCCGCGCGCAGCACGAGTTCCGACACGACCACCTGAGCCTGTGCCGATTCGATTTCCGCGGCGAGGTTCGCTGCGTGTTCGGCTTCGGCGTGGCCGGCGAAATGCGCTTCATAGGCGCGCTGCGAAGGGCGGGTTGCCTGCAGCGCGACGGCTTCGGCCGCATAGGCCCACGACGCGATTTCGCCGACCACCTGCTGGATCTGCGCGTCGTCGCTCGCGCGAGGCGCGTTGCCGTGGCTGTAGATACGCGTGCGCTCGCGCACCAGCGTCGCCGCGTCGCGCTTGACGGCTTGACCGATGCCCGCCAGTGTCGCCAGATGGAACAGCTGATAGAACGCGGTCTGATATCTGAAACGGCGGGCGAAGTCGATGACGTCATGTTCGTCGACCACGGCGTCTTCGAACAACGTGGTGCCGCTGCCGGTGGTGGTCTGGCCGAAACCGTCCCAGTCGTCCTTGCGAATCACGCCGGCCTGATGCGTGCTGACCGCTGCAATCACGTCGCTGCCGTCGTCCGAGCGTTGTGCATACACATCGATCCAGTCGGCGAAGATGCTGCCGGTGCTGTAGTACTTCGAACCATTCACGACCCAGCGGCCGTCCTTTTTCGATACCTTGGTATTGACGCTGCCGATCTCCGCGCTGCCGACTTCCGTCCATGCGTTGCCGACCAGCTGGCCGCTGACGAAGCGGTCGAACCATGTGCGCTGTTCGGCGGCGGGCGGCGCATTCAGCCAGTTTTCGACGAATGCGAAATGGGCGCGCAGTGCTTGCGGCAGATTGGAGTCGGCCGCGGCCAGCTCGGTGATCAGCTGGAACAGTTGCGGGATCGACGCCCCGGCGCCGCCAAAGCGGCTCGGCACGCGCACTGCGCCGAATCCGGCTTCCTTCAGCCAGGCAATCGCGTCGTGCGGTAAATCGCGGGAGCGGTCTCTGGCAACCGCGCCTTCGGCGATGCGCGTGAATATGGGTCTGAAGCGATTCGCGAGCTGTTCGTAATCGGTGCCGGTGGACAAGTGAATGTCGCGCTGGAGTAGGGTCATCTGGGCTTCCTTGCGGTTCATTTGCTCGCCAAGTTAAAGCAGGTTGTGCGCAAGCGCCTACCACCGAATAGTCACTTGCTAATGACGTTTTCTTGATTCCGGGTCAAGCGGTTGTTTTTTCGGGGGATTTGTCGGGGCTGGCCGGTTGCGTGCGCAGTAGCTGCCGCTTCACTGCGGCGTTCGGCAGGTACACCCTGCGAGATCGGCGAAGTCATCGTGCCGGCCGAACGCCTGGGCAGCGAGATTCGTGTTTGAACGACACAATCCGGCATTCCACGAGAATCCAAATGAAAAATCGTTGGTTCCCCGGCGGCGGGCGCCTACGTAATCTTGTCGGCTATCGCAGACAGGAACCGGGCGGCTTTGCGATGCGCCCTTCATGAGGAGAACCACATGCCCACGTTGCGCGGTGCATGGGCAATGCCGTTCGTGGCGGATTTCAGTTCGATCGCCGCAACTCCGACCGATGCCGCCGATCCGAATGAGCAGCAGGCAATCCGCATCGGCGTCGTCACCGGGCGCCATGCCGGCAAGATTCGCGACGGGACCGAGCCGGTCCTGACCGCGGTTGCCATCACGAAGCACTTCGGTCCCACCGTCGCGCTGTCGAAGCTCGATCTTGCTATCCGTCCCGGCGAAGTCGTCGCGTTGATGGGCGCCAACGGTGCGGGCAAGTCCACGCTCGTCAAGATTCTGAGCGGTGTGTATCTGCCTGACGGGGGGACGTTGACGCTGCGCGGCGCGCCGTTTCGGCCGGCTTCTCCTCAGGCCGCGAAGCGGCTCGGCGTCGCCACGGTGCATCAATCGATCGCCGATGCGGTCGTGCCGGCGCTGTCGATCGCCGACAATCTGCTGCTCGATCGCCTGTGCGATCCGGGCTCGCCGTGGCGCGTGCCGCCTGCGGCTCGCCGCGACGCGGCGGGGCCGCTTGCCGCGCGAGTCGGTCTGGATGTCGATCTGTCGGCGCCGCTCGCGTCGTTGTCGCTCGCGAGTCAACAACTCGTCACGCTCGCGCGCGCCCTGGCGTCGCACCCCGCTTTGCTGATTCTCGACGAGCCGACCGCCAGCCTGTCCGCGCCGGAAGCCGAACGGCTCTTCGTGCTGCTCGACCAGTTGCGCGACGAAGGCGTCGCGATCCTGCTGGTCTCGCATCGGCTCGGGGATCTGCGGCGCATTGCCGATCGGGTGACGATCGTGCGCGACGGACGTATCGTCGCCGACCTGCAAGCGCCGATCGATTTCGATGCGGCTGTCGAAACGATGATCGGACGGCCCCTACTCAAAGATCGCGCTCGCCATGCGGCGGATAGGGCGTCGCTCGAAGCGTGTTTCAGCTTGCGCGACTTCCAGTTGATGCCTGACAGCATCCCGTTCGATCTCGACGTGCGACGCGGCGAGATCGTCGCAATAGCGGGTCCGGTGGGAGGAGGAAAGTCGCGTCTGGCGAGTGCGATCTTCGGTGCTGCACGCGCGGCCGCCGGCGAGATGATGCTCGACGGGGCGCCGTGGCGTCCGCGCTCGCCCGCTGATTCGATTCGCGCAGGCGTGTTCCTTGCCGGCGAGGATCGTTGGCGCACGTCGCTGTTTCCCGACAGTGTGCCGTTTGCGTCGATCGCGGGCACGCTCAGTTTTCCGTTCATGTCGCGCTGGTTCCCACGCGGCACGGTACGCCGGACGGTTGAGCGCGATGCCGCGCTCGAAGCGATCGGCAACTTCGGCATTCGCTGCACGGGTCCCGACGATCGCCTCACGCACCTGTCCGGCGGCAATCAGCAGAAGGTCGTGCTCGCGCGCTGGCAGGCGCAACGCGCGCGGCTGTTGCTGCTCGACGAACCGTTTCAGGGCGTCGACGCGGGCGCACGCGCCGATATCGTCGATACCTTGCGGCGGCACGCGCGTGAACGCGCGACGATCGTGTTCGTCAGCGATCTCGAGGAGGCGTTCGAGATTGCGGATCGCGTCGTGCGCTTCGATCGCGCGACGCTAGATCGCGTACCCACCACCGACCCGACTGCCCACCTCCATCCATGAAACCCGTTACCCCTTCTATCGCTGTCAACGCGGTCACGGCGAGGCGTGCGCGCCCCGCATTACGCGGCTTGCGCGAGCACCTCGAACGCACCGGCATCCTGCTCGTGCTCGCCGTCCTGATTACCGTGTTCGCCACCAGGGAACCGGCGTTCCTGAACATCGACAATCTGTTCAGCATCCTGCAGGCGGTATCGATCGTGGCGTTGCTCGGCATCGGTGTGACGATCACGCTGGCGGCAGGCGGTTTCGATCTGTCGGTGGGCAGCGTGGCCGCGTCGGCGCAGATGGCGGCGAGCTATGTGCTGATCGTCTGGCACGGCAGCGCGCTGGCGGCCGTGGCCGCATGCGTCGCGCTCGGCGTCGCAGCCGGTCTGTTCAACGGCTTGCTGATCACGCGGCTGCGTGTGCCGGACCAGCTCGCCACGCTTGGCACGCTGTTCCTGCTGGCCGGCCTGCAACTGATTCCCACCGGCGGCCGTTCGCTCGCCACCGGCACCGTGTTGCCTGACGGCACGGAGGCAACCGGCGTTTTCCCTGCCGCGTTTCTCGCGCTTGGGCGTCTGCGTCTTTTCGAGGTGGTGCCGTTGCCGGTGCTGATTCTCGCTGCGTTGACCGTGCTCGCCTGCATCGCGATGGAGACCACGCGCTGGGGCCGCGTGATCTACGCGATCGGCGGCAACGAGACGGCCGCACGGCTCGCCGGCGCGCCCACCGCGCGCTACCGGATCGCGGCATACGTCGCGTCGGGAGCGATCGCGTCGCTAGGCGGCGTGCTGATTGCCGCGCGCGTCGGCCGGGGCGACGCCAGCGCCGGGCACTCGCTGCTGCTCGACGGCGTGGCCGCGGCGCTGGTGGGCTACGCGGTGTGGGGCGCGAAGCGGCCCAACGTGTTCGGCACAGTGGTGGGCGCGGTGTTCGTCGGCGTGCTGCTCAACGGACTGACGATGCTGAACGCGCCGTATTACATGCAGGATTTCATCAAGGGCGTCTTGCTGGTGCTCGCCCTGGCGTTCACGTTCAGTGTCGGGCGGCGCGCGGATTCGCGCACATGACCCGTGCGTGGTGGGGTGGCGGAGTGGCGGCGTCGCGGTGTCGCAGTGTCGGCGTCGTGCCGACCCAGGTCGTGCCGATCGCATCCGGCGGAAAACCGCCGGTGATCGTTTGCCATCCGAAGGAATATCGATTGCCGAATCGTTCAGTTTGCGCGCGCGATGTCCACTGATAGATTGTGCGAACGGCAATTCAAGCGGAGACGCTCATGGCAGAGATTGACGAAGCACCTTCATCGCATACGACCGAAGCGGACCGGCATGCGGTCCGCGTGATCGCCGACGACGCAGAGGCGCTCGCGGTCGCACACGAACTTGCGTCGCGCTTCGCGCACGGCGCAGCGGAGCGCGACCGCGAGCGCCGCTTGCCGCACGACGAGATCGAGTGGTTCTCGCAGTCCGGCCTGTGGGCGATCACGGTGCCGAAGGCGTACGGCGGGGCGGGCGTGTCGTTTGTCACGTTGACGGAGGTCGTCAAGATCGTCGCCGCGGCCGACCCTTCGCTCGGCCAGATGCCGCAGAACCACTTCGGCCTTGTCGACGTGATCGCGCTGACAGGCACGGAAGAGCAGAAGCGGTATTTCTTCGCGCAGGTGCTGAACGGCAAGCGCTTTGGCAACGGGTTCTCGGAGAAGGGCACGAAACACGTGCTCGATCTGAAGACTCGGGTGCGGCGCGACGGTGAGCACTATGTGGTCGATGGCGCCAAGTTCTATTCGACGGGTGCGCTGTTCGCGCACTTCGTGCCGGTGCTCGGACTCGACGACGAGCGCAAGGGCTGGCTCGCGTGGATTCCGCAGGGCACACCGGGCCTGAGCGTCATCGACGACTGGTCGGGCTTCGGTCAACGCACGACGGCGAGCGGAACCGTGGTGCTGGAGAACGTGCGGGTGCCGGCATCCCACGTGTTTCCGGCGCACCGTGTGTCCGATTTTCCGACGCTCAACGGCCCGATCTCGCAGATCATTCAGGCCTCGATCGACGCCGGCATCGCGAAGGCGGCGCTCGGCGATACGCTGACATTCGTGCGCACACGCTCGCGGCCGTGGATCGATAGCGGCGTAGAGCGTGCCGGCGACGATCCGCTGACCGTGCGCGAGATCGGTCATCTGCACATCCAGTTGCATGCCGCCGAGGCCTTGCTTGAACGCGCTGCGCGTGTGATCGACGAGATCGCCGCCAAGGGCGGCATCAGCGAAGACGACGTTGCGCGTGCATCGGTGGCGGTGGGCGAAGCGAAAGTGCTGACGACCGAAATCGCCTTGCTCGCTGGCGAGAAACTGTTCGAACTCGGCGGCACGCAAGCCACGCTCGGTGAGCACGGTCTGGACCGGCATTGGCGCAACGCGCGCACGCATACGCTGCATGATCCGGTGCGCTGGAAGTATCACCTGGTCGGCAACTACTATCTGAACGGCGTCAAACCGGCCCGTCATCCGTGGAATTGATCAACTGGGCGGACCGCGTCGTGCCCGCAATGCATCCGGGCGCGCGTGGTCGCGCACGCACCGCGGCGCAAGCCGGATAGCGCCTGCTTCGCCATAACCACATCGTCTATCGGGTTGGGGATCCTTCATGAAATCGGTTTTTCTCCGCAAGTCTTTCGTCGGCCGCATGTTCGGCGCGCTGACTTTGTTTTCGGCTACCGTGCTGACAGGACTCGCCGCACACGCCGCGCCGCTGAAAGGCGCGCCTGCGCCGTTCGATAAGGGCGGCGTCAAGATCGCACTGGTCAACTATCTGTCCACCGGCGATTTCTTTCAGGCCTATGAAGCCGGCGCGCAAAAGCAGGCGCAAGCGCTCGGCATCGATCTGCGCATCTATGAAGGCCGTCAGGATGCGGCCGAGCAGCGCGAGCAGATCCAGCAGGCGATCAGCCTGGGCGTGTCGGCGATCATCGTCAATCACGGCTTGCCTGAATCGCTGAAAGACGTCGTGCAGCGCGCGCTCGACAAAGGCATCAAGGTGGTCGCGTTCGACGTCGACCTGGGCAACCCGAAGGTGCCGCAGATCGAGCAGAGCGACCGCGACCTGGCGGCGTTGCTGCTCGAGCAGGTGGTGAAGGACAACGGCGACACGTTTGCCGCGGGTTATGTGTATGTAGCCGGCTTCGCGCCGCTCGACCGGCGCGATGCGGTATGGCGGGACTTCAGGAGCGCCCATCCGAAGGTCCAGGAAAAGGCGCGCTGGGGCACCGTCGACAATCCGATCGCGCAATCGGTGGCGAACCAGGCTGCCGCGGCCTATCGCGCGCATCCCGACATTCGCGTGGTGTTCGCGCCTTACGACGAGTTCGCGCGCGGCGCGAAACTCGCGGCGGACGAAGCGAACCTGTCGTCGAAGATCCGCATTTACAGCGCGGATATTTCGACCGCCGACATCGAGGCCATCCGCGCACCGGGCAGCGCATGGGTGGCGACGGCGGCGACCAACCCGGCGGTCGTCGGCGCGGTGTCCGTGCGCGCCGCGGCATTGCTCGTAGCCGGGCAGGACCCCGGGCGCCGGATCGTCGTCAAGCCGGCGCTGATTACGCGCGACGATCTGGTGAACAACAACATCCGGACCATCGCGGAGCTTGGCGCAAAATTCCCGGCCTTTCGCGCGAGCGACGCTGCAACGGCGCCGTGGATTCCTGGGGCGGATTGAGCCGCGTCATGCGGACTACGTCAGCCGCGCCAGGACGTTCGACGGGTACCTGAGATCGCTTTAAGCCGTCAGCCGGCCCGTTACGACAGTCCGTGCAACTGCCGCCCGTTGGCGCGATACTCGGTCGGCGTCGTTGCAAGATGCTTGCGGAAGAGTTTGGAGAGCTGTCCACCGGTGCCGATGCCGCAGCGGCGAGCGATCTTGTCGACGGGGAGGCTGGTTTCGACAAGAAGGCGGCAACTCAGGTCGAGCCGTACCTTCAGCAAATAGTCAGACGGGCTGAGGCCGACTTCAATCTTGAAGCGGCGCAGGAAATTCCGTTCGCTCATTGCGGCGACCTGTGCCGCGTCGCCGATCGAGACCGGCTGGTCGCCGTGGGATTCCAGCCACTGCGCGGCCGCCTGAATCTGCTTGCTCAAAAGCGCGGAGGTGTTCTTGCGAACGGTCGTGGTGAACGGCGTTTCAGCGAGCGGTTGCGTCCTGGCGGCGATCTGCTGGGCGATCTCAGAACCGAGATCATCCTGAACAACGCCTAGCGCCAGTCGCAAAGAGACGGTGGCGTCGTGGGAGAGTTTGGCGCTACGCGGCTTTCGGCCGACGTCGCCGCAGCCGGGCTCAGGATTGCCATCGGTGATGAATTTTGTCAGTCCGGTTGCCTCCAGCAGCGGATTCTCGCCGAAAGGCAGGCATACGTGCTCGGCGCCGTGCGAGGCGCGCCGCAGCCACCTGATCAGATTGACGTCGTGCAGTGTGTTCCACAAGTCTGCGCCGCCTGCAATGAAGAGTGCGTGAAGCTTGTCCGCCTGTTGGCGCGCCTCGATGCTTTCCGTGTACACGAACACCGATGACGAACTGGCTACCCGGCCTCCGGTCGCGGACAGCAGACGGACGTCGTAACGTGTCCTGGCCAGCTTGCGGGTCTCGGCGAGAGCGTTTGCCGCCTGGAATATCTCGATAACAGAAGCCGCCTCAGGCAGCGCAAAGCCGTTAAACAAGGCTATGCCGATATGCTTGACGTTACTGGTTTGCAACATAACTTGCCGTTGCAGCCGGTCGTTATTTTGAACGGTTGAATAGTGCTCCATTTTGATCCTCGGAAATAAATGAATCGATTCGAGTCGCTTTAATTGGTATGGACCTGCGCCCGCCTGGCGGTTTTGGACAAAACCGATGGCGGGTGTTTTTTAATTCAAGGGCTTTAGCTGCAATATGCGTTTTGTTGGGGAACCGTCGATCGATTGAGAGGCAATTGTAAGCTGCTGACTATATTACATTTGACCGTGCGTCTCATTCCAGAAAAAATAATATTTTCTGTCGATATACCGGTTGCTGGCCAGCTTGGTCCTGTTCGCTGCCGCGCACCTTTATTTCTATCCCTTACGGGAACCGCCTTCGGGGCACGTTGCTGCGCCCTTGGAGATCGGCTTTTACTCAGGAAGACAACGTTTTACTTCGTGATTGAATTCTGACCCTCAGTGAAATATCAGACGGCGAGGTACGCTTCACAAGAAACACTTATCAATTGCATTTGATGGCCTGTCGTGCATGGGGACTTTTACCTGCCTTGCACACAAATATTCAGACACTCCCATTTCCATGGGTAAGGCGCTCGCTCCGGAAGTACCGCGCGGCCTCGACAGCTCAATCGATGGTGCGCGCTTCAGCTGAGGTTCGCTGCGCGTTTTCTCCTGGCGCTATCAGTCAATGTGTTGGCCGGTTCAGCCGCTCGCGCACGACACCCCGTCCGTTCTACCTATACTCGCGCCGGCTCGCTGCGCACCCGATGGCGCTCAGCCATCGCCGAGTATCTTGTGCGTCCTCGCTCCCCGTTACCACTGCTCGACATTCGATTTGCCAATTCATGAAATATCCCTACGACCTCCTTCTTTCAGCACTTTTGCTGCTGCTCGCCCTAGGCTGCATTGCGAAGCTGGCCATCGGATGAGCGCCTTGCTGGCGCAGGTCGTTGCGTCGGCGCCTCCATCCACCACGGCGAAGAGCGGCGTTGCGGGGGCGGTGGTTCGGGTCAGGTTTGGGTCGACACCAGCACGAGGGCCGGCCGCTGCTCGAGCGCCAAATACTCCGGCAGGACAGGAGCGGCGGGGACATGCCCGACGCTCAAGCGCCGGCAACGGATTGTCACGCCGTTCGCGGCAGGGTCCGCTAATCGGCCTGACCTGCTTCAAGGCCCGCCGGGCAAAAGCGGCGGCCGTGCGCAATGTTGCGGTCATGCGACGGTTTCGGTTACAATTACTCTTCGTTGTATTTTTCGATGTATCCGTCGGATTGCGTCGGATCGGATTACGCGGGCGCCTTACCCCATAAGGCTTGGCGGGCCGTTTTTCGAGCCCCCGGCGCGATCGGATCCGGCTGGATGCGTCGGCAGTAGTGCGGCATCAACGGCCTGGAAGCAAGTCAGGCGCGGTACAAGGAGTGGTAGTTCAGTCGGTTAGAATACCGGCCTGTCACGCCGGGGGTCGCGGGTTCGAGTCCCGTCCACTCCGCCAGTATCCTCGAAAGGCGAACTCCGGTTCGCCTTTTTTATTGCCCGCTGTTGTAAGATCGGGCGTTCTGTTTTTGGCACCCCTCACGCATGCTCGATTTTTTCCGCAATCACAAACGCCTGATGATGTTCATGCTCATCCTCGTCATTGTGCCGGGGTTGGGTTTTGTGGGTATTCAAGGCTTCCGCGGCTTTCTTGACGAAAGTGCCAACGTCGCCGGCGTCAACGGTCACAAGATCACCCGCGCTGAGTATGACGGCGCCATGCGTCAGCAGCTCGACCGCGCCCGCCAGATGCTGGGTGCGCAGTTCGACATGAAGTTGTTCGACACGCCGGAGCGCCGTCGCGAAATGCTCGACGGTTTGATCGAGCAGCGCGTGCTGGCCGACGAAACGCAGCGCTTGCATCTGACCGCTTCGGACGAGGCCGTGCGGCGCGTCTTGCTGAGCGATCCGGTGATCTCGTCGCTGAAGAATCCCGACGGGTCGATCGACGTCGACCGTTACAAGCAATTGCTCGCGATGCAGGGCATGACGCCCGATCAATACGACGAGCGTGTGCGCTACAGCCTCGCCACGCAACAACTACCCAGCAGCATTCAGGGCAGCGCGTTCACGTCGAAGACGCTCGCACAGCATCTGACCGAACTCGCCGAACAGCAGCGCGAAGTGCAGGGCATCGCGTTCCATCCGCGCGACTATGCAGCGAAGGTGCAGCCGACCGACGCGCAACTGCAGGCCTATTACGACGCGCATCGCAACGACTTCGCCACGCCGGCCACGGCGACGATCCAGTACCTCGTGTTGTCGCCGGCAACGCTCGCGGCCGCGGTGCAGCTGAGCGACGCCGATCTGAAAAAGTATTACGACGACAACATTGCGAAGTACCGCACCGAGGGCCAGGTGCGCGCGAGCCACATCCTGATCGCCGCGCCGAAAGACGCAAGCGCTGCCGACAAGGCCAAGGCAAAGCAGAAGGCCGAAGAGGTGCTCGCGCAGATCAAGGCGCATCCGGATCAATTTGCGCAGATCGCGCAACAGAACTCGCAGGATCCGGGTTCCGCATCGAAAGGCGGCGACCTGGGTTACTTCGGCCGCGGCATGATCGCGGGCGGCCAGGCATTCGACGACGCCGTGTTCGCTCTCAAGAAAGACGAAGTCAGCAGCATTGTGCAGACCGACTTCGGCTATCACATCGTCGAGGTCACGGACGTGAAGCCGGCCGTCACCAAGCCGTTCGACGAAGTGAAGGAGGCGATTGCGAAAGACGTCAGGACGCAGCAGGCGAGCAAGACCTTCAGCGACGAGTCGGAAGGCTTCACGTCGCTCGTCTACGAAAAAGCGAAGAGCCTGCAGCCGGCCGCCGACAAGTACAAACTGCAATTGCAAACGGCCACGGTTACGCCGCAAGCCGACGCGAAACTGCCGCCGGATAGCCCGCTGAACAACGCGAAATTCCTCACCGCCGTGTTCGCAAGCGATGCGGTGACGGCGCGCAACAACACGCAAGCGATCGACGTCGGCGGCAATACGCTGATCGCCGCGCACGTGACGGACTACAAGGCCGCGGCGGTACCGGCGCTCGCTGCCATCAAGGACGCGGTGCGTCAGAAGGAGATCGCGGCTCAGTCGAACGAGGCGGCGCACAAGGACGGTCTTGCGAAGCTCGCCGAATTGCAGAAGTCGAATGCCACGACGGGCTTCTCGTCGCCGGTGAAGGTGTCGCGTAACCAGGCACAAGGCGTTCCGCCTGCGGCGTTGAGTGCAATTTACAAAGCGGATGCGCAAAAACTCCCGGCTTATGTCGGCGTCGATCTCGGCAACGACGGCTATGCGATCTATCGCGTGAACTCGGTGGCGGCGAGCGCGCCAGTCGATCCGCAGCGTCTGGCAGCGGCACAACAGCAGATTGCGCAAGTCGACGCGCAGTCCGAAGCAGAGGCTTACGTGCAAGCGCTGCGTGAACGGGCGAAGGTGAAGTTCTACGGTTCGCTCGACAGCAGCAACGCCCAGGCGAGCGGCGAATAAGCTTCGGTTCCGGCAAATCGGTCAGCGCGCGGTACAACGAAACGCGCAGATGCAAAAAAGCCCCGCAATGCGATTGCGGGGCTTTTTTATTAACGGGTTTGACGAGCGCAAACTCGTTGCTGGTTTTGTCCAACCGACTGGCCGCCCGTGGGCGGTTAAGCGGCAGGGGCGAAAATTGCCACGGTCAACGCGATTAACGGTACGTATTTCACGTTATCTCGTCAAAATTCGCTCGGAATCGAGCCGGCTTGCATAGATTGCGCAATAATCCGATGGACCTTCCGGATCCATGTTCCCCGATTTTCGTAAGCAGGTTGTTCGCGAACTTCTCAGCGCGGCGAACTTGTGCGCAGCAACGGCTTCACAGCCGGCCACACGTTGTCGAGCAGCACCGGTTGTGCCTGTTGCGTCGGATGAATCTGGTCGGCCTGAAACATCTCCGGTTTGTCGGCGATGCCCGCGAGCAGGAAGGGCACTAGCGGCACGCGCAGTTGTTTCGACAGTTCGCCGTAGAGGCCGTGGAACTTTTGTGTGTAGTCCGGGCCGTAATTAGGCGGTACATACATGCCGACCAGCACGACCTTCGCGTGACCTTGCTGAGCCTGCTCGATGATCGTGCGCAGGTTGTCCTCGGTGGTGGCGAGCGGCACGCCGCGCAACGCATCGTTGGCGCCGAGTTCGACGATCACGATGCTCGGTTTGAGTCTTTGCAGGAGCGCCGGCAAGCGGGCCCGGCCGCCGCTCGTGGTGTCGCCGCTGATGCTTGCATTGGCGACGCTATAATCGATTCGCTCGTCGTTAAGGCGCCGCCGCATCAAGGCCACCCAGCCGGTGTCGCGGGGCAGGCCGTATTCGGCGGAGATGCTGTCGCCGAGCACGACGATCACCGGCTTGGCCGCGTCGGGCGCGTTGGCGGCACGAGCCACGAAGGGCGTCGAAAACATGGCTGCGGCCAGCACGGCGGAGCCGAATCCCGTAGTCAGCGCCGCAGCGCGAGGTGCCTTGGCGCGCACTTTCAACCTACGCTTCACCATGCTAAACAAAACTGATCCAGTCATTGACGTGCGGGGTTTGAGCAAGCGGGTTAAGGATGCTACGGGCGAACTGACGATTCTCGACGATATCGATCTTGCCATCGCGGCCGGCAGCAGTGTGGCGATCGTCGGTGCGTCCGGGTCGGGCAAGTCTACGCTGCTTGGCTTGCTCGCAGGATTGGACAGCGCGAGTTCGGGCTCGGTTCGGCTGCTGGGCCGCGAACTCACCGAACTGAACGAAGATGAGCGCGCCGCATTGCGCAGCGGCTCGGTCGGTTTCGTGTTCCAGTCGTTTCAACTGATGCCGCATTTGACGGCGCTCGAAAACGTCACCTTGCCGCTCGAACTGCAAGGGGGCATCGGCACCCGCGAGGCCGCGGCGCGAGCGCGCCGCTTGCTGGAGCAGGTGGGGCTCGGGCAGCGCACCGGTCATTATCCGAAGCTGCTGTCGGGCGGCGAACAGCAACGCGTCGCGCTCGCGCGTGCGTTCGTCACGCACCCGGCGATCCTGTTTGCCGACGAGCCGACCGGCAGTCTCGATGCGGCTACGGGTCATGCGGTGATCGACCTGATGTTCGAGATGAATCGCGCGAACGGCGCTACGTTGATTCTCGTCACGCACGACATCGAGCTTGCGCGCCGCTGCGATACGACGGTGACGATCGAGGCGGGGCGCTTGGCCTGAGCGTGGCGCCGCACCGCCCGGCACATGCCAATCGTTCGTACAAAAGCAAAGCGGGCCGCGAGGGCCCGCTTTTCACTCCAGCCGAGGTCATCCAATAGCGCAACCCGCTACCGCAACCCAACGCAGCCAACCGGCCGCGATAGAGCGGCCAGCGCAAGCGCATTCGGCGCGAACAGGCGCGCCGCTCACGTTCAACGCTTTAACGCAGCACGTGCCCGCGCGATCAACGCCGAGGTCGACGAATCGTGTTTCGCCGCATCGACGCTTGCCGCCGTCAGGTCCGCCTCGACCACCTTGCCGAGAATCTTGCCCAGCTCGACGCCCCATTGATCGAACGGATTGATGTTCCATACCGACGCCTGCACCAGCACCTTGTGCTCGTACAGCGCGATCAGCGCGCCGAGCGAACGCGCGGTCAGTGCGTCGACCAGCAGCGTGCTGGTCGGACGGTTGCCCGGAAACACCAGATGCGGCGCCAGTTCCGGCTTGTCCGCGCCAGCCACTTTTTTCGCTTCTTCCAGCGTGCGGCCGAGCATTAGCGCTTCGCTTTGCGCGAAGCAGTTGGCCAGCAGCTTCGGATGATGGCTGACGAGCGGATGCTCCGGCGTCAGCACCGCGATGAAGTCGATCGGCACGATGGTCGGGCCCTGGTGCAGCATCTGGAAGAACGCATGCTGACCGTTCGTGCCCGGCTCGCCCCACGTGACGGCGGAAGTCGGATAGTCGACCATGGCGCCGTCCAGCCGTGCCGACTTGCCGTTGCTCTCCATCTCTAGCTGTTGCAGGTACGAGGGCAGGAAATGCAGTGCTTCCGAATACGGCGCGACCAGATAGCTTTGCGAGCCGAAGAAGTTGCGATACCAGATGCCGATCATGCCGAGCAGCACAGGCAGATTCTTGTCGAGCGGCGCGTCGCGGAAATGCTGGTCCATTTCGTCGGCGCCGGCCAGCAGTTCGCCGAACTGCCGCGGACCGATCGCGATCATGATCGACAGGCCCACCGCCGACCACAGCGAATAACGGCCGCCGACCCAGTCCCACATCTCGAACACGTTCTCTTTCGCGATGCCGAACCTGACCACTTCCGCCGGGTTCGCCGACACGCCGACGAAGTGCTTCGCGAGCGCGCTTTCCGGGCAGCCTTTCTCGGTGAACCAGTCGCGCAGCGAGCGCGCGTTGGTCATCGTTTCGAGTGTCGTGAAGGTCTTGGAGACGATGATCGCGAGCGTTTCTTCGGGATCGATCTGCTGCATCACGTTGTACAGATCGGCGCCGTCCACATTCGACACGAAGTGCGTCGTGATCTCCGGGCTCGCCAGATGGTGCAGCGCGTGCACGACCATCTTCGGCCCGAGGTCCGAGCCGCCGATGCCGATGTTCACGATGTGGCGGATCCGCTTGCCGGTGTAGCCGGTCCAGGCGCCGCTGCGCACCTGGTCGGCGAAGGCGGCCATCCTGGCGCGCTCGGCTTGCACCTGCGCGTAGAACGGCGCCTGCGGGTCGCTGGCGCGCAGCGCGGTGTGCAGGGCGGCGCGGCCTTCGGTCGGATTGACGACTTCGCCCGCGAACATCGCGTCGCGGCGTTTCTCGACGCCGGCTTCGCGGGCGAGTTGCACCAGCAGTTTCAGGGTTTCGTCGGTAATGCGGTTCTTCGAGAAATCGGCCGCGAGACCGCCGCCCGCGAACGCAAAGCGCTCAGCACGGGTAGGGGCGGGATCGTTCTCGGGGGCGAACCAGTCGCGCAGGTGCGCATCGCGAATCTTCTCGTAATGCGATTGCAGCGAGGACCAGGAGGGGAGCGAGTTCTGCGTCATAGCGTCCGTCTAACGAAGGGCACGAAGAAAGGCGCGCGCGTGAAGCGCTGCCGAGGATGATGCAACGATGCTGTCAGAGCGATGCCGCGCGGCCGGGTTCGTCGCCGGTTGCGGCGAAGCCTCGCGAGCCTGTTTCGGGATGAGAGCGCTCGCTTAAGTTTCGCCGCAACCCGCAATGAATCTGTCGGGCGGCGCAGTCAATCAGTATAGCGGCGTTGCGTGTCAGGCGGCAGCGGTGTGGGCATTCGCGGCAGACTGCGCGAGATGCGGGTTCATCGATTCGGTGCCGGATAGAACATCTGGTTCAGCAAGGTCCGCACCATCGGCGCCAGTTCTCCCGCCGTCAAGCCGGCCGGGCCGTGGCCCTGGGCGCTCAGCGTGTCGGCGGCGAGGCCGTGCAGGTAGACGCCCGCCAGCGCGGCTTCAAAGCGCGGCAAGTGTTGCGCAAGCAGGGCGCCGATGATGCCGCCGAGCACGTCCCCGGTGCCGCCTGTCGCGAGCGCGGCATTGCCGGTCGGATTGATGGCGAGGCGGCCGTCCGGGGCGGCGATCACCGTGCCGGAGCCTTTCAGCACGACGACGCTGGCAAAGCGCGCCGCCAGCGCGCGCGCCGCGGCCAGCCGGTCGCGCTGCACGGCCGGGGCGTCGGTGCCGAGGAGGCGCGCGGCTTCGAGCGGATGCGGCGTCAGCACGCACGGATCGCCTTGCACGCCGCGCGCGGTGACTGCTGCCGCAAGCGACGGGTTTTTCGAAATCAGATTTAGCGCGTCGGCGTCGAGCAGCTTGGGCGCGTCGAGGGACAACACGTCGTGCAGGACCTGCGTGGCGCGCTCGCGATGGCCCATGCCGCAGCCGACGGCGAGCGCGTCCATCGTATCGAGCGGCAGATCGTCGATTGCGTGGAGCATCAGTTCGGGATGCGGCGGATCGTAGGGCGGCGCGCCTTCGCCCAGCAGAGCGACGTGCACTTTGCCCGCGCCGGTGTAGAGCGCCGCGCGCGATGCGAGGATCGGCGCGCCGCACATGCCGGTGTCGCCGCCGACCACCGCGAGGCTGCCGAAGCTGCCCTTGTTGGTGGCGAAATCGCGTGACGGCAGGAAGGCGGCGAACAGATCGGGCGCGTTGAGTTGCACGCCCGTGCGGGCGGAGCTGTCGATGCCGATCGGCGCCACCGTGACCGCGCCGGCGAGGTCGCGGCCTTGTGCGGTGAAGAGACCTGGCTTGGCGCCGATGAAGGTGATGGTGTGGGTGGCGCGGACCGCGTCGCCTTCGCTTTGCTCCTCGCCGACTATCGTGCCTGTATCGCTGTCGAGGCCGCTTGGGGTGTCCAGCGCCAGCACGCCGCCTTTGTTTGTTCTGGTGCGTTGCGAGAGCTGGCGGGCGGCGCTCGCGAAGACGCCTTCCAACGGGCGTGTCAGGCCTATACCGAACATGCCGTCCACTAGCCACGTGTATTCGTCCAGCGAGGCCGGGAGTGTCGAGCTGATTGCAATGCCGGCGGCGCGGGCGTTGTTCAGGGCCCAGCGGGCGTCGTCGGGTTTTACCTCGATGGGCATGCAGAGTTCTACCGCGAAGCCTGCTTTGTGGAGTTCCGTCGCCATGACCAGGGCGTCGCCGCCGTTGTTGCCCGGCCCGGCAATGAGCCACACTTTGTGCCTTGTTCTGGCGACCGACGTGTCGCGGGTGATTTGCTCGCTCAGGAAGCTCGCGGCGGCTTTGCCTGCGCGGCCCATTAGCGTATGAGCCGGCAACGCTGCCGATGCCTGGGTTTCCAGGATCCGCAGGTCCGTCAGGGTGAGGAGG
Organism: Paraburkholderia lacunae; assembly: GCF_003353175.1. GTDB lineage: Bacteria > Pseudomonadota > Gammaproteobacteria > Burkholderiales > Burkholderiaceae > Paraburkholderia > Paraburkholderia lacunae. Next base: position 355,181 of record NZ_QHKS01000003.1, read on the forward strand.
GGGAGCGCACGGGTGTGCGGGGTGATGAGCTGTGCAAACGTGGTGTCGGATCGGGTCATGGCGGCGGCTTGGGGTTCACCTTTTAGCAAGGTGAGTCAGCTTTTGACGCCATTATGGTCGTGCGGATTGGGTGTGTGGGTTTTTTTGCCTGCGCGGCAGAAAGCCTCTGTCAAAACCGGTCCGGCCGAAGCGCCGCCAACGTATCCACGGGCAGGTCAGGCGCCGCACCGGCAATGAGATCGGTCACCAGTTTCCCGGCTCCGCATGCCAGCCCCCATCCCGCGGGGCCATGACCCACATTCACAAAGAGACGGGGATGCAACGCGTTGCCGATCACCGGCAAACCATCCGGCGACAGCAGTTTGACCCCCTCCCACGGCAGTGCCGCGGAAATCCGCGCGGCGCCCGGGAGCCAGTCGTGCGTCGCCTGGCCCAGCAGCGCAAGCGCCTCCTTGGTCAAGGCTTCGCCGAGCGGTTTGTCGATCTGGCCGGTACTTTGCAATACCGCGCCGCCCGCAATCCGCAGACGATGGTTCATCCGCGTCACTGCAATTCGCTTCACCGCGTCGACGATCGCGACGTGCGGCGCACATTCCTCATGCGCTATCGGTGCAACCAGGGTGTGCAGGCGCAGCGGATGCAGCGGCAGTCGCAGCCCGAGGCGTTCGACGAGCGGCAAGCTGCCGTAGCCCGCGGCCACGACGATCGCATCGGCGCTGATGACGTCGACTTCGCGTGAACGGGACGTCTTGCCGGGGCGCGCCGCCAATTCCACCGCTGGGCGCTCGCCGTCGAGGCGGATCGCCGACACTTCGCAGCCCAGCATGAATTGCACGCCGCCCTGCGTATCGAGCGTTTGTTTGATCAGCTTGGCAAACAGCGGGCAGTTGGCCGTGCGCTCATGGTCGAACAGCACGCCGCCGGCGAATGGCGGATCGGTCGGCACGGAATGCTCGAACGCGGCGCATTCGGCGGGCGTCAGCACGTGATGCGGCACTTCGTATTGACGCAGCAATTCGAGCGCGGTGTGTGTCTGTTCCCATTCCTGCGCGGAGCGCACCAAATAAAGCAGGCCGTTCGCCTGTTCGAATTCCAGGCCGAAGCGCGCCTCCATGTCGGCCATCGCGTCACGCGATGCCTCGATCAGCGGGCGCAGCCGCCCGTATTGCCGGCTGAACGTCTCCGGCTCCTGCAAGGCGGCAAGCTGCTTGACGAACTGGCGCGCCGGCCCGTTGAAGCCGGCCTTGCTGATGACACCGTTCTTCGCGCCCTGACGGTTCGCCATGAAAGTCGGGCCGAACCAGACGTCGAGCGGGGTCGGGAGGACGGTGCCGCCGTGTCCATAGGTCGCGCCTTGCGCGACGGTCGCGTGGCGCTCGACGACGCACACCCTGTGGCCCGCCGCGCGCAGCTGATAAGCGGTGGCGACGCCCACTATCCCGCCGCCGATGACGATGACATCCATGTTCTGATTCGATTTGCCGGCGGGATACCGAAGCCCTGCATTCCGCTCAAGCGTGGCATGCGGCGCGAAGCCCGGCCCTGGCTCAGGCTGCTCGCGCCGATCTGGTGAAAGGGCGAATGATAGCAGTCAAACCGATCGCTTTACCACGCGAGAGCGGCAGGCAGGGCGGTCCCGCAACCCTGCCGGCGCCGCGCCAACCCCTATCTGCAAGCCCGCTGGAAGCCCGTTCCCGGGGTATAATCCCCGACTTCCTTTCCGCCTCACGTCGCCTGCACGCGCGACTCATCGGCATCACTCATCGGCATCATTAGCGACGCAACGTCAAGTCCATGGCCCACTTCTCGTGTTTCCCCGGCGCTTCGGCCCTTTCCGATTTCCGTCAAACCCGCCTGCTCGAAACGCTGACGCGCATCGACGCCAACATTGCCGGCGTGCGCGGACAGTATCTGCACTTCGTCAACGCACAAACGCCGCTCGGCGCCGAAGACAACGCGAAGATCGAAGCGCTGATGCACTATGGCGATCCATTCGAAGAAAGCAAAGAGCGCGGCTCGGCCGAAACCTTCCTCGTGGTGCCGCGCTTCGGCACGGTGTCGCCGTGGGCCAGCAAGGCAACCGATATCGCCCATCTGTGCGGCCTCACGCAGGTGCGCCGCATCGAGCGCGGCGTCGAGTACACGGTCACGCTGAAAAGCGGCCTGCTGGGCGGCAAGAAGGCGCTCTCCGACGAAGCCCGTGCGGCGGTCGCCGCGGCGCTGCATGACCGCATGACCGAAAGCGTCGCGCCGTCGCGCGATCACGCGCTGCATCTCTTCGACGAACTGCCGGCCAAGCTGCTGCAAACCGTCGACGTGCTGGCCAACGGCCGCGGCGCGCTGGAAGCGGCGAACACGGAACTGGGCCTCGCGCTCGCCGACGACGAAATCGACTACCTGGTCGACGCGTTCACGAAGCTCGGCCGCAACCCGACCGACGTCGAACTGATGATGTTCGCGCAGGCCAACAGCGAACACTGCCGCCACAAGATTTTCAACGCGCAATGGACCATCGACGGCGAGCCGCAGGACATCTCGCTGTTCAACATGATCCGCAACACCGAGAAGCTGAATCCGCAAGGCACGATCGTCGCGTATTCGGACAACTCGGCGATCATGGCGGGCGGCATGGCCGAGCGCTGGTTCCCGCGCACGCCGGCCGAACCCGGCGCAGACGGGTTGCCCGAGCACTATCGCCGCAACGTCGAACTGACGCACACCTTGATGAAGGTGGAAACGCACAATCATCCGACCGCGATCTCGCCGTTTCCGGGCGCCTCGACCGGCGCGGGCGGCGAAATCCGCGACGAAGGCGCCACCGGCCGCGGCGCGCGTCCGAAGGCGGGGCTGGCGGGTTTCACGGTGTCGAATCTGGAATTGCCTGACGGCGTAGAAGCGTGGGAAAACGCCCGCGACGCTGCGCAGCCTCTCGCGCACCGCAATCCGAACGACAAGCACGAAGCGTACGGCCGTCCCGACCGCATCGCGTCGCCGCTGCAAATCATGATCGACGGGCCGCTGGGCGGCGCCGCGTTCAACAACGAATTCGGCCGGCCGAATCTGGGCGGCTATTTCCGCGCTTACGAACAGAACGTGGCCGGTCTGGTGCGCGGCTATCACAAGCCGATCATGATCGCGGGCGGCATCGGCAATATTTCCGATCAGCACACGCACAAGCACGATCTGCCGGAAGGGTCGCTGCTGATCCAGATCGGCGGCCCGGGCATGCGCATCGGCATGGGCGGCGGCGCGGCCAGCTCGATGGCCACCGGCACCAACACCGCCGAGCTCGACTTCGACTCGGTGCAGCGCGGCAACCCGGAAATCGAACGCCGTGCGCAGGAAGTCATCAATGCGTGCTGGCAGCTCGGCGAAAAGAATCCGATCCTGAGCATTCACGACGTCGGCGCGGGCGGTCTGTCGAACGCGTTCCCGGAAGTGGTGGACGGCGCGGGCAAAGGCGCGATCTTCGAACTGCGCAAGATCCAGCTGGAAGAAAGCGGTCTGTCGCCGCGCGAAATCTGGTCGAACGAAGCGCAGGAGCGTTACGTGCTGGCGATTGCGCCGGCCGATCTGCCGGCCTTCGAGGCGATGTGCCAGCGCGAGCGCTGCCCGTTCGCGGTGATCGGTACGGCCACCGCCGAGCGTCAGCTGAAGCTGATCGACGCCGAACAGAAAGACGGCGCCGTGCATCAGCCGGTCGACATGCCGATGGAAGTGCTGCTCGGCAAGGCGCCGCGTATGCATCGCGACGTCAAGCGCGTCGCGACGAAGCTCGAACCGGTGGACGTCACCGGCATCGCGCTGTCGGACGTCGCGCTCAGCGTGTTGCGTCACCCGACGGTGGCTAGCAAGTCGTTCCTGATCACGATCGGCGACCGCTCGGTCGGCGGCACGACCGCGCGCGACCAGATGGTCGGCCCGTGGCAGGTGCCGGTCGCGGACGTCGCGATCACGACGATGGACTACGCCGGCTTCCGCGGCGAAGCGATGACCATGGCCGAGCGCACGCCGCTCGCCGTGATCGACGCGCCGGCGTCGGGCCGTATGGCCGTCGGCGAGGCGGTCACCAACATCGCGGCGGCGCCGATCGCGTCGCTCGATAAGCTCAAGCTGTCGGCCAACTGGATGGCCGCGTGCGGCGCAGCGGGCGAAGACGCCGCGCTGTACGACACGGTCAAGGCGATCGGTATGGAGTTGTGCCCGGCGCTCGGCATCAGCATTCCGGTCGGCAAGGATTCGCTGTCGATGCGCACCAAGTGGGAAGACAAGGGCGTCGCGAAGGAAGTGGTCGCGCCGGTCTCGCTGATCATCTCGGCCTTTGCGCCGGTCGAAGACGTGCGCCGCCACCTCACACCGCAACTGCGCCGCGCGAGCGGAACCGACGGCGTGGGCGAATCGGTGCTGATCGCGATCGACCTCGGCCGCGGCAAGCATCGTCTGGGCGGCAGTATTCTCGCGCAAGTCACGCAGCAGGTCGGCGACACGGTGCCGGACGTCGACGATCCGGAAGATCTGAAGCGCTTCTTCAGCGCGATCCAGGCGCTCAATAGCGACGGCAAGCTGCTCGCGTACCACGACCGCTCGGACGGCGGCCTGTGGGCGACGGTGTGCGAAATGGCGTTCGCGGGTCACGTCGGCGTGTCGTTGAACGTCGACATGCTGGTGCTCGATCCGCATCACGAATCCGATTACGGCGACGCCAAAGACTGGGCGAAGCAAACCAGCGGCCGCCGCGAAGACCGCACGATCCGCGCGCTCTTCACCGAGGAACTCGGCGCGGTGATCCAGGTGCGCGCCGCGGACCGCGACGCCGTGCTGGTCGCGTTGCGCGAACAGGGTCTGTCGGCGTGCTCGCACGTGATCGGCAAGATCAACGAACGCGACACGATCGAGATCTTCCGCGACGCGAAGAAGGTCTATGAAGCGCCGCGCACCGAATTGCATCGCGCGTGGAGCGAAGTGAGCTGGCGCATTTCGCGTTTGCGCGACAACCCGGCTTGCGCCGACGCCGAATACGACGCGCTGCTGGACGCGGCCGATCCGGGCATTTCGCCGGTCCTCACATTCGATCCGGCTGAAGACGTCGCCGCGCCGTTCATCACCCAAGGAGACTTCCCTCGGAGCCTCCCCCAAGGGGACTTCCTTCGGGGCGTTGGCAAGGGCGCGCGTCCGCGTGTCGCGATTCTGCGTGAGCAGGGCGTGAACTCGCACCTCGAGACGGCTTACGCATTCGACCGTGCCGGTTTCGACGCGCACGACGTGCACATGAGCGATCTGCTGTCGGGTCGCGCCACGCTGGCGGATTTCGCCGGCGCGGTGGCGTGCGGCGGCTTTTCATACGGCGACACGCTGGGCGCCGGCGAAGGCTGGGCCAAGGCGATCCGCTTCAACGCGCGACTGGCCGACATGTTCGCCGCGTTCTTCGAGCGCGAAGACACGTTCGCGCTCGGCATCTGCAACGGTTGCCAGATGATGAGCAGCCTCGCGTCGATGATTCCGGGCGCCGAAGCGTGGCCGAAGTTCACGCGCAACAAGTCGGAAAAATTCGAAGCGCGCTTCTCGCTGGTCGAAGTGCAGGCGTCGCCGTCGATTTTCTTCGCCGGCATGGAAGGCTCGCGCATTCCGGTCGCGATCGCGCACGGCGAAGGCTTCGCCGACTTCTCGCAGCAAGGCGATGCGTCGAAGGTGGCTGTGGCGATGCGTTATGTCGATCACCGCGGCCAGGCCACCGAGCAATATCCGTTCAACCCGAACGGCTCGCCGGACGGCATCACCTCGGTCACCACGCCGGATGGCCGCTTCACCGTGCTGATGCCGCACACCGAGCGCGTGCATCGCGCGGTGCAGATGAGCTGGCATCCGGAAGGCTGGGGCGAGCGCGGCAACGACGGCAGCCCGTGGATGCGTGTGTTCCAGAACGCACGCCGCTGGCTGGGTTGATGCAGGAAGGGCCGCTGCATCGCGCGGCGGTTTTTTAGAAAGCAGATCGTGTAGAAACGAAACAGCCGCCTTCGGGCAGTAATGCGGCTCCGTTAAGGTCCTTTTTTAGGTATCGAACGGTATAACATTGATGTCGTGATTTAACGACCTGGTCGCATGTGCGGCCGGGTCGTTTTTCGTTGGGTAAAGCCTTGAGCCGTTCACGCAAACGCTGAAGGCATGAGGGCAGTTTTGCGTATGCCGGAGTGATAGCGGCCCCCGCCGAGACGGGGCTCGTCACTTACCTGCTGTGACGGCGGATTGTTGTCGCGATGTTTTCCGGAAGGTGCATTCGGTACCTTGTTCGGCCAGTTCGGCTGCTTGGCGCGTTGATGTTTGGTTGCGTGCATCTGTCAGTCTCTTTCGGCTGGAATCGGTACGGGGCACATCGTTGCGATGAGCACGACGCGCATGATGCAACGGTTCGCAGGCATTGGGTGTGTCCTGAAGTTCCTTGAGGATTCTTCAGCCGTCTCCCATAAAGTGCCGTTTTTTGATATGACACTTCGCACTACTATCTGGATGGTGACGCTTCTCCACGCTGCATCTCCCTTTTGGGGCGGCTGCTAATACGCTCCGTCTTTGTTATTCCTGCTGTCCCGGATCGAACCGTCTGTCTCCATCCTTGTTCACGCGGGTATATCTCGCGTCAGGCGCGTACTTTGTGCCGCCATTCGAGGACTGACGGGGTAAGCGCTTCCTCGCGCTGTGCAGACAGAGAGCATTCGAAAGATATCAAATGTGCAGAGGGTTTTGATGGCTATTCATCCGCCGTATTCCGTGGTTCTGACCTACACCGAAGATCCCCAACAGTTGATCGTCCATACTGTTGATCCGGCCAAACTAGCTCCTCTCGTGGCCGGAAAAATGGGCGTGGTCTTGGCTGATGAACACGATTTCAAACTTGACGATGAATTCGCGAGACAGCTTGGAGTCGCAATGCTCAACGCGATCGCGCTGGGTCAGCCTGACATCAGGCAATACATGACCGTCACGCAAGAGCCAATCGACAGGCAGTAGGGCAGTACCTCACTACTGTCTGCCCGGACGATAGCCGCGCCCTGCCAGTTGGCGCTTTCCGTGTCTGTCTTCAGGCAATGGAACCTCGGAAATTACAGGTATGAAGAGCGCACACTTGAAATCCTGAAAGACCGACATCCAACTGTCAGGGAGAAAGGCGTAGAAAACCTCGTGGCAGAGCTAAGAGGGCCAGAACCAAACGGCGCAATGACCAGGCAAGTCCCTCTAGACGAGTTGATCAACGCGCTGCAAGGATCAAGAAGGCAATGCTTACCGAGCAGTGACACAGAGCACTCCCCGCAATGGAGGGGCCGTTGTCCAAATAGAACAAGAAAGCCGCCCGAGGGCGGCTTTCTTGTTCTCAAGCGGCAGCTTAAAAAACCCGCTTACTGAATCTTCGCGTTCTTACGCAAACCTTCTTCGAACGCTTGCAGCTTTTCCTGCTGGATCTGCTGCACGATCTGCGGACGCACCTGCTCGAGCGGCGGCGGCGTGATGCTGCGCACGTCGTCGACACGGATGATGTGCCAGCCGAATTGCGTATGCACCGGCGCGTCGGTCACCTGGCCTTTCTGCAGATGCGTGGCGGCCTCCGCAAATTCAGGGACGTAGGCCTTCGGGTCCGACCAGTCCAGGTCGCCGCCGTTCTTGCCCGATCCCGGGTCCTTCGAGAACTGCTTGGCGAGATCTTCGAAGCTCGCGCCGCCCTTGATCTTCGCGATCAGATCTTTGGCTTGCTGCTCGTTGTCGACGAGGATGTGGTGCAGGTGATATTCCTTGCCGCCCGCGTCCTTGACCAGCGCGTTGTAACGCGCCGTGACTTCGGCGTCGCTCGGCTGGTTGTTCTTCACGAAGTCTTCGATCAGCGCTCGCAGCACGACGGTTTGTTGTGCGACGGCGATTTGCGCCTTGATGTCCGGCCGGTTCGGCAGACCGCGGCGCAGCGCTTCCTGCATCAGAATTTCGCGGTTCACCAGCTCTTCGCGCACGGCCATTTGCAGTTGCGGCGTGTTTTGCTGGCCTTGATGAACCAGTTGGTCGATCAGCGCATCGGCGCGCGCCTTCGGAATCGGCGAGCCGTTCACGACGGCGATGTTCTGTGCGAATGCAGGTGCGGCCGCAAACGCAGCCAGCAATACCCAGAGGCGGGTTTTCTTCAAGGTCATCGAAAATTTTCCTAGCGGGGCAACAAAGCGAATTCTTCGGGCGTATACGCCGTGATTGCAAGGGCGTGAATGCCGCGCTGCATGGCATCGGCCAGCGCATCATACACCATGCGATGCCGCGCCACGCGGGCCTTGCCGGCGAATACTGCGCTCACGATCGTGACACTGAAATGACCGCCGGCGGACGCGCCGGCGTGGCCGGCGTGCTGCGCGCTGTCGTCGGTGATCTGGATCGACGTCACGGGCGCGAGCGCTGCGGTGAGGCGCGCTTCGATCAGCGCGGCGCGCTCGGCGGTGGTGGCGTGCATGAACACATCGCTCGTCATGTCATTCTTCCTTCATATACTTCGACAGCCACAAACTCTGACCGACGATGAACACTACCAGGCACCCGGTCGCGCCGAACAGCTTGAAATTGACCCACTGGTCGGTCGTGTAGTGATACGCGACGAACAGGTTGACCAGCCCGAGCAGCACGAAAAATACCGCCCAGACGATATTCAGCTTGCCCCAGATCGCATGCGGCAGCGTGATCTGCTTGCCCATCATCGCTTCGATCAGGTTCTTGTTGAAGGCCAGTTGCGAGACGATCAGTGCGACCGAAAACGCCCAATACAGTACGGTCGGCTTCCATTTGATGAAAGTATCGTTGTGCAGCACGAGCGTCGCGCCGCCGAACACGGTGACGACGCCGAGGCTCACCCACAGCATTGCATCGACCTTGCGGTGACGGAAGGCCACCCACGCGATCTGCACCAGCGTGGCGACGATCGCCACTGCCGTCGCCGTGAAAATGCCCCATACCTTGAAGGTGACGAAGAACAGGATGATCGGGAACAGATCGAACAGGAATTTCATTATCTGGTCGGGAATTCGGAGAGTGAGTCAGTGAGTCGGACAGGAAGGGGCGCTTTAGCGGCGCGCCCGGTGGTGTGCGTGCTGAAGAGTCCGTCGCTGCGGCCGGCGGCCGGGCGCGCCGCGCCGGCCGGTGTTGGCGGCCGCGCTTTGCCTGACTGCCGGCAACGGCTCGGCCGGTTCGCAAGCTGGATGAAGGGGCCTCGCGACCGGCCGACGATCAAGGAGGCAGTTTAGTGCATGCCGGCCGGCAACGCGCCGGACTCCGCGCTGCGTTACTTGGGCTCGAATTGTAACGCAGCCGAATTGATGCAGTAGCGCAGGCCGGTCGGCGCCGGTCCGTCTTCGAACACGTGACCCAGATGCGCGCCGCAATGCTTGCACTGCACTTCAATGCGCAGCATGCCGTGCGAGCGGTCGGTTTTCTCGGCGATCACTTCGCCGTTGATTGGCTTGAAGTAGCTCGGCCAGCCGCAACCGGCGTCGAACTTGGTGTCCGATTCGAACAGGGGCGTGCCGCAGCAGACGCAGTCATAGATGCCGCGCTCCCAGTGGTCGTGGTAGCGGCCGGTGAACGGCCGTTCGGTGGCGGCGTGGCGCGTCACCTGATATTCGATGTCGGACAGCTGCTTGCGCCACTCTTCGTCGTCTTTCTGCACGGCCGGGGCGCCGGTCCTGAGGTCGTCGGGGTTGTTCATGGTCGGGGTTCCTGTCTCGAGTTTGTTGTTGGAGCGTGCTTGCAGCGGCGCTTCACGAAGAGCAACTGACTTCCAGCGAGCTTGCCCAATCCGGCGGCAATCCCGCATACGCTTCGTGTTCCGGCTGCTCGTCGAATGGACGGCGCAGCACCGCCGCCAGACGTTCCACTTCGGAGAAGTCCTTCTCCTTGGCGCGGCGGATCGCTGTTTCCGCCAGGTGATTGCGAAGTACGAATTTGGGGTTCACACGGTTCATTGCAATGGCGCGCGCGGCGTCGTCGCGTGTTTCCTGCGACAGTCGCGCGCGGTAATCGTTCGCCCACGCATCGAAGGCTGCGCGCTCGAGGAACAGATCGCGCGCCGGCGCGTCGCCGCTCGCATCGTGCTTCGACAGACGCGCCAGATGGCGGAACGTCAGCGTGAAATCCGCACGGTTCGCGTGCATGATTTCGAACAGGCGATTGACCAGCGAAACGTCGTCGGATGCAGCGTCGCCGTCGCGTTCGATTTCGAGGCCGAGCTTCGCGCGCATGCGCCGCTCCAGCGCAGGCGCGAAACGGTCCTTGAAGCCGCCGAGCACGCGTTGCGCATCTTCGATCGCGTTGTCGCCGCGCACGCTTTCTTCGTGCTGTGCGCCGATGAGCGGCAGCAGGCCCTGCGCGAGGCAGAAGAGGTTCCAGTACGCGATCTGCGGCTGCATCCGGTACGCGTAACGGCCTTGCGAGTCGGAGTGATTGCAGATGTAGCCGGCATCGAAGCCGTCCATGAAACCGAACGGGCCGTAGTCGATCGTGAGGCCCAGAATCGACATGTTGTCGGTGTTCATCACGCCGTGGCAGAAGCCGACCGCTTGCCATTCGACCATCAGGTCGGCCGTCGACAGCACCGCTTCGTTCAGCAGCGCGAGATACGGGTCGTCGGCTTCGCGGCAATGCGGATAGAAACGCTCGATGACATGATCGGCGAGCGCTCGCAGTGCGTCGGTGCGGTCGTTCGAATAGAAATGTTCGAAGTGCCCGAAGCGCACGAAGCTCGGGGCCACGCGCGTGACCACCGCGGCGGTTTCGATTTCCTCGCGCCGCACCGGCTGGTCGGAGCCGATCACGCACAGCGCGCGGGTAGTTGGAATACCGAGGTGGTGCATCGCCTCGGAGCACAGATACTCGCGAATCGACGAACGCAGCACCGCGCGGCCGTCGCCCATGCGCGAATAGGGCGTGCGCCCCGCACCTTTGAGTTGCAGCTCGAAGCGTTGGCCGTCATGTTCGATCTCGCCGAGACCGAGCGCGCGGCCGTCGCCGAGCTGGCCGGCCCACACGCCGAACTGATGCCCCGAATACACCGACGCGTACGGCAGCGCCTCGGCCGGCCATTCACGCGTGGCGTTGCCGCAGAAGAGTTCGGCGAAGCCGGGATCGTTCTGGAGCCCGGGTTCCAAACCGAGCATCGCGGCGGTTTCCGCCGAGAAGCCGACGACGTACGGCGCACTGAGCGGCGCCGCGGGCAGGCGCGTCAGAAACGTGCTGCCGAGCCGCGCGAAGGCGCTTTCGGGCGAGGTGGCAAGAGCGTCGGAAAGAGCCGACAAGGGCCCGGATAGCCCTGCAATGCTTGGGGAAAACGACATATTGAGCGCCTCTGGATTAACCGATATTGTAAGTCCGCGCCCGCGGAGCTGCTGGCTGGCCTTTCCCCAGCGGCGCCCGCGTGCTGGGCGCCCCCGCCGAAGCCCCCCGCGGCACGTAGAAAAACGCAACCCCGCAAACCCATCGCAACCCCGATTGACGGAAACAAGGCGAGGAGACCTCTCTTTATGACGACGCCGCTGCTTGGCCAGATGATGGACGTGCCGCTCACCGTGTCTTCGTTGCTCGCGCATGCCGCGCGGCATTTCGGCGACACCGAGATCGTGTCGCGGCGTATCGAAGGCGACGTGCATCGCTACACCTATCGCGACTGCGAAAAGCGCGCGAAGCAGCTGGCGCAGGCGCTGATCGCGCTGGGCGTCGAACCCGGCGAGCGGGTCGCCACGCTGGCCTGGAACGGTTACCGGCACCTCGAAGCGTATTACGGCACCCCCGGCTTCGGCGCGGTGTGCCACACGATCAATCCGCGCCTCTTTCCCGATCAGATCGCCTACATCGTCAATCACGCCGACGATGCGTACGTGCTGTTCGATACCACGTTCGCAGCGCTCGTCGATTGTCTCGCGCCGCAGTGTCCGAAGGTGCGCGGCTGGATCGCACTCGCCGACGCAGCGCATCTGCCGAAGATGCAAACGCCCGTGCTCAGCTACGAGACGCTCGTCGCCGCGCAGGACGGCAACTACGCCTGGCCGCCGCTCGACGAACGCCAGGCGTCATACCTGTGCTATACGTCCGGCACCACCGGCAATCCCAAGGGCGCGCTGTATTCGCATCGCTCGACCGTGCTGCATGCGTTCGGCGCTTCGCTGCCCGACGCGATGAGCCTGTCCGCGCGCGACTCCGTGTTGCCGGTCGTGCCGATGTTCCATGTGAACGCATGGGGCATTCCGCACGCCGCGCCGCTGACCGGCGCGAAGCTGGTGTTTCCCGGCAAGGATCTCGACGGCAAATCGCTGTATGAGCTGATGGAAAACGAGCGTGTCACGTATTCGGCCGGCGTGCCCACCGTCTGGCTCGGCTTGCTCAACTACTTGCGCGAGGCAGGAGTGCGCTTTTCGTCGCTGAACCGCACGGTGATCGGCGGCTCCGCGTGTCCGCCGGCCATGTTGCGCACGTTTCAGGACGAATACGGCGTCGAAGTGATTCATGCATGGGGTATGACCGAGATGTCGCCGCTCGGCACCCTGTCGAAACTGACGTGGGAACAAAGCCAGCGCTCGCCGGACGAGCAGCGCAAACTGCGCGAAAAGCAGGGTCACGTGCTCTACGGCGTCGACATGAAAATCGTCGGCGACGATGGGCGCGATCTGCCGTGGGACGGCGTCGCGTTCGGCGATCTGCACGTGCGAGGGCCGTGGGTGATCGACCGGTATTTCCGCAAGGACGATTCGCCGCTGGTGGACGGCTGGTTTCCCACCGGCGACGTCGCCACCATCGACCAGGACAGCTTCCTGCACATCACGGATCGCTCCAAGGACGTGATCAAGTCGGGCGGCGAATGGATCAGCTCGATCGATATCGAGAACGTCGCGATCGCGCATCCGGCGGTGGCGGAAGCGGCGTGCATCGCCTGCGCGCATCCGAAGTGGACCGAGCGGCCGCTGCTGGTGGTGGTCAAGCGCGCCGCTTTCGATGTGACGCGCGAAGAACTGCTCGCGTTCTATGACGGCAAGGTCGCCAAATGGTGGATTCCCGACGACGTCGTATTCGTCGACGAATTGCCGCACACGGCCACCGGCAAGCTGCAGAAACTCAAGCTGCGCGACCTCTTCCGCGACCACGTGCTGCCGTCCGCGCTCGCGGATGAAAAAGACTGTCCGCTTGCCAGGGGAAACCCCGTCTAACGATAAATTGAACGAGCGTGCTTTTTTGTGTATTCTGCCTGCTGACCCCGGAAAAGTCGGACACAAAGTTGGACAATGAGCCAACTCGATGAACCGGACGGGCGGCGCGTCATGCGTCGCCTCATCGCATGGAGGCACGCAGATGGCAGTGGACTACACGACTCATGACGGCGTGGCCGTCATCACGCTGAACAATCCCCCCGTAAACGGCCTCGGCCTCTCGACGCGAGCCGGTATCGTCGAAGGGATCGAGCGCGCGCAGAACGATCCGGCCATCAAGGCGATCGTGCTGACGGGCGCGGGCAAAGCCTTCTCGGGCGGCGCCGACATCATCGAATTCAATACGCCCAAGGCCACCCAGGAGCCGACGCTCGCCACGGTCATCAAGACTGTCGAGGGCAGCGCGAAGCCGGTGGTCGCGGCGATTCACAGCGTCGCGATGGGCGGCGGTCTGGAACTGGCGCTCGGCGCGCATTACCGCATCGCCGCACCCGGCGCGCAGATCGCGCTGCCGGAAGTGAAGCTCGGCATCCTGCCGGGCGCGGGCGGCACGCAGCGTCTGCCCCGTGCGATCGGCCTCGAAGCGGCGCTCAACATGATCGTCTCCGGCGCGCCGGTGATGTCGGAGAAGTTGGCCCATTCCGGGCTGGCCGACTCGGGTCTGTTCGACGAAGTCGTCGAAGGCGATCTGGCCGAAGCGGCGCTCGCGTTTGCCCGCAAGGTCGGCGCGAAAGAAGGCCCGCATCCCAAGGTGCGCGAGCGCAAGATCGAACATCCCAATGCGGCCGGTTTTATCCAGTTCGCACGCAATAGCGTCGCGGCTGTGGCGAAAAATTTCCCGGCGCCGCAGAAATGTATCGACGCCGTGGAAGCAGGCGTGCAGAACGGTTTCGACAAGGGGCTCGCGTTCGAGCGCGAATGTTTCATCGCGCTCGTGCAAACGCCCGAGAGCCGCGCGCTGCGTCATGCGTTCTTCGGCGAACGCGCGGCGAGCAAGATCCCCGATGTGCCGTCCGATACGCCGGTGCGCGACATCAGGCAGGTCGCCGTGATCGGCGCCGGCACGATGGGCGGCGGCATCGCGATGAACTTCATCAATGCGGGTATTCCGGTCACGCTGCTGGAAACGAAGCAGGAGGCGCTCGAGCGCGGGCTGGCTACGATCCGCAAGAACTACGAAGCCACGGTCAAGAAGGGCAAGCTCAAGCCCGAGGCGCTCGAACAGCGCATGGCGCTGATCACGCCCACGCTCTCCTACGACGATCTGAAGAACGCCGACCTGATCGTCGAAGCCGTGTTCGAGGAACTCGGCGTGAAGGAGCAGGTGTTCAAGCGTCTCGATGAGATCGCGAAACCCGGCGCGATCCTGGCGTCGAATACCTCGACTTTGGACGTCGACAAGATCGCGGCCTTCACGAGGCGTGCGCAGGACGTGGTCGGCATGCACTTCTTCAGCCCGGCCAACGTGATGAAGCTGCTCGAAGTCGTGCGCGGCAAGGAAACGGCGAAAGACGTGCTCGCCACCGTCATGCAACTAGCGAAGAAGATCAGGAAGACCGCGGTCGTCTCGGGCGTGTGCGACGGCTTTATCGGCAACCGGATGATCGAGCAGTACGTCCGCCAGGCGCTCTTCATGCTCGAAGAGGGCGCGCTGCCCGCGCAGGTGGACAAGGCCATCGAGAAGTTCGGCTTCGCGATGGGGCCGTTCCGCATGAGCGACCTGGCGGGTAACGACATCGGCTGGGCGATTCGCAAGCGCCGCTATCTGGAACATCCTGACATGCACTATTCGAAGATCGCCGACCGTCTGTGCGAGACGGGGCGTTTCGGTCAGAAGACCGGCGGCGGCTGGTACGACTACAAGGCGGGCGACCGCACCGCGTATCCGTCGAAGGTGGTCGACGAGATGATCGCCGCTTACTCGAAGGAAACTCACGCTGAGCGCCGCAAGATCAGCGACGAGGAAATCGTCGAACGCCTCGTGTTCGCGCTCGTGAACGAAGGCGCGAAGATTCTCGAAGAGGGCATTGCGTCGAAAGCGTCGGACATCGACATGGTCTATCTGACCGGCTACGGCTTCCCGCTCCATCGCGGCGGTCCGATGCTGTATGCGGACACGGTCGGCCTTTACAACGTGGAGCGCGCGATTCGCCGCTATGCGTCGCGGCCGAATGGCGATGCGTGGCAGCTGGCGCCGAGCATTGAGGAACTGGCGGCGAAGGGCCGTGGTTTTAATGGCTGACGGGGCTGAGCGGGCTGAGTCCGCTGAGTCGGCTGAGTCGGCCGCCCGGCAGAAAATGAGTGAAACGAGTGGGTGGCGCGGCCGAGCGAAAACGCCGGCGCGCCGTCATCGACCTCTGGAAGCACCAGCCAACTTGTATGGGACCGGAGTAGGCGCTAAAGCGCCAACTCCGGTCGACCGCTGCGGGCCTGGAGTAAGTGCTGAAGCACTAACTCCAGGCAACCTCAGCATGGGACCGGAGTAGGCGCTAAAGCGCCAACTCCGGTCGACACAGGAGACTTGCATGACTGACGCTGTAATCGTATCGACTGCCCGTACGGGTCTCGCCAAATCATGGCGCGGCGGATTCAACATGACGCACGGCGCGACCCTCGGCGGGCACGTGACGCAGGCCGCCGTCGAGCGCGCGAAGCTCGACCCGGCGCGCGTCGAAGACGTGATCATGGGCTGCGCGAATCCGGAAGGCGCGACGGGCATGAACATCGCGCGGCAGATCGCGCTGCGCGCCGGTTTGCCGGTCAGCGTGCCAGGCATGACGGTGAACCGTTTCTGCTCGTCGGGTTTGCAGACCATCGCACTCGCCGCGCAACGTGTGATCGCCGGTGAAGGCGACGTGTTCGTCGCGGGCGGCGTGGAATCGATCTCGTGCGTGCAGAACGAGATGAACCGCCACATGCTCACTGAAGGCTGGCTCAGCCAGAACAAGCCGGAAATCTACTGGTCGATGTTGCAGACGGCCGAGAACGTCGCGAAGCGCTACTCGATTTCGAAGGAGCGCCAGGACGAATACGGCGTGCGCTCGCAGCAGCGCGCCGCGGCCGCGCTCGAAGCCGGCAGGTTCAAGGACGAAATCGTTCCGCTGACGGTGCTCGCCGGCGTCGCCGACAAAGCGACAGGACGTCTCTACACGAAGGAAGTGACGGTCAGCAGCGATGAAGGCATTCGCGCCGACACGACGCTCGAAGGCGTGTCGAAGATCCGCACGGCGCTGCCGGGCGGCGTGATTACCGCGGGCAATGCGAGCCAGTTCTCGGACGGCGCGTCGGCTTGCGTCGTGATGAACGCAAAGGTTGCGGAGCGCGAAGGTTTGCAGCCGCTCGGTATTTTCCGCGGCTTCGCGGTGGCCGGTTGCGAGCCGGACGAGATGGGTATCGGCCCGGTGTTCGCGGTGCCGAAGCTGCTCAGGCAAGCGGGTCTCAAGGTCGAGGACATCGACCTGTGGGAGCTGAACGAAGCGTTTGCGGTGCAGGTGCTGTATTGCGCCGACAAGCTCGGTATTCCGCACGACCGTCTGAACGTGAACGGCGGCGCGATTGCGGTCGGTCATCCTTATGGCGTATCCGGTGCGCGTTTGACCGGCCATGCGTTGATCGAAGGCAAGCGGCGCGGCGCGAAGCTGGTCGTCGTGACGATGTGCATCGGCGGCGGGCAGGGCGCGGCGGGCCTGTTCGAAGTGGTTTGATCAAGGCAAAGCGATTCCCGACGCGGGCAGACTCAACGTACCCCGATCGATGAAACGCGTAGCGCCTGTGAAGCCGTCGGCGAGCTTGCCGCGCAAGACGTACGGAATCTGCCCGGATTGCGCTGAGTCGGCGAATGCGAAGGCCTGGCGAACGGCGGCGAAGGCGGGCACCGTCAGCGGCACATCGACCACGGTTTCGCCGAAGCGCGGCACGGTGCCGCTCTGATCGCTGACGCCGCTCGCGAACAGCTTGCCGTTCAGTTCGAGGTCGAGCGAGACGCCGGTATAGGCGACGGCGGATTCGTTGGGATTCTGTACGCGCAGTTTGACGTTGAAGCGCATCTCGAGGCCCTGGCCATCGATCGGCTCGATGCCCGCCACGCTCACGCGCAGCGGGTCGCCGCCAAAGAGACCCGCGCAACCGTTGAGCGTCAGCGTGACGACGGCGAGGATCGCGGCCAGCAGGGTGGGGCGGCCGGACAGCAGCGCGCGAAAGAAGGACATGACCGGCACCTCGAAGGAAGCGGGTTAGGTCATGCATTGTACCGGCCGGTTTTGCGGCCGAAGAGCAGGGGCAAGCCGGGCTACGTATCAAGCCGGGCTGCGCAGCAGGATTCTGACCAGGTTGGACAGGCTGCGCGCGATCTGACGGATGAAGCCGTTGTTTTCAGGCCGCTGCGGTTGAACAAGGAACGCCGCCGCGCGTGGGAGTGCCGCGCTGATCGACACGACGCCGCGCTGTGGCGTGACGTATTGCTCGCCTTCATGCACGGTGATCCACGTGGGCATGACGGTGTCGCCCAACCACGCCAGCGAATGGTCGCGAAAGCCGAGTTGCAGATTGCCTTCGACGGCCACGATCGAGGTTTGCTCCCGCAGTTCGAGCAGGGTCACCTGACCGGCGCGAAGGCGTGAACTGGCGGTTTCGCGAGGCAAGGAGGCGCGGGATTGAAGGGCAGGCATGATCGATTCCTTTAAACCGTTTTCATGCCATCAAGCTTATGGAGTCCTTCGACGTGACAACAGCCGCAGCCATCCGCGATGTGAACCGGTACAGCCGAAGATTTTCGCATGCTGTATCGGTCGCAATCGCGGTGATGTGTATCTGTTGCGGCGTGCAAACAGTCCGCACCATCGGCTCATGACCCATTCGACCCTCACGCCTGAAGCGCCGCAAGACAGCTTGCCTCTCGACAGCCGGCTTCCGGATGGCCGGCCTCATGAGAGCCCGTCTCCGGATGGCCGTCCCCCGGAAGGCCTTCCCCCGGAAGGCCGGCGCCCAGAAGGCCGGCCCCCAGAAAGCCGCCCTCTCTATATCCAACTGGCCGATCAATACCGTCGCGCGATCGACACCGGCGTGCTGCGACCGGGCGACCGCATGCCGTCGATGCGCGCGTTCATGCAGCGCCACGGCGTGAGCCTGTCGACGGCGACCGAGAGCTATCGCGCGCTGGAACGCGCCGCGTTGATCGACGCCCGTCCGCGCGCCGGTTATTTCGTGCGCGCTCCTCTGACGGCGGCCTTGCCCGCGGCGAGCGAGCCCGACCTCGCGGTCGCGCCAGGCGGCGCGCAGTTCGTCGGCATCCACTCGGCCATTTCAGCGATCGTGTCGAAATTCCAGCGCTATCCCGACGCGCTGAATCTGGGTGGGGCCACCGCTTCCCCCGATCTCTACCCCACCGACGCGTTGCAGAAAGCCGCATTGCGCGCATTACGCCGCCGCCCGACCTTGCTCACCGCCGCCGGCCACGACCAGGGCGATCCGGCATTGCGCGCGATCATCGCGCGCCGGGCGCTCGACGCCGGCATCCAGATCGGCGCCGACGCTGTGATCATGACCCACGGCGGCATCGAAGCAGTGAACCTCGCGTTGCGCGCGGTGACCCAACCCGGCGACACGGTCGCGGTCGAATCGCCATGCTTTTTCGGCTTGTTGCAGGCACTGGAGAGCCTCGGCCTGCGCGCGCTGGAAATTCCGGCGAGTCCGTCCACGGGCCTCGCGGTCGAGGCCCTGGCGTTCGCGCTGCAAACGCATCCCGACATCAAGGCCGTGGTGGTCGTGCCGAATCTGCAAAACCCGCTCGGCAGCGTGATGCCCGAGGCGCACAAGGCACGGCTCGTCGAACTGTGCGCGCGCGCCCGCATCCCGCTGATCGAGGACGACCCCTACCGCGAACTCGCCGACGCCGCGCAGCCGCCCAAAGCGTTGAAGGCGTGGGACACCGACGGCACGGTGATCCACTGCACATCGTTCAACAAGACGCTCGCGCCTGGCATGCGCGTCGGCTGGATCAACGGCGGACGCTGGCATCCGCGTATCGGCATGCTGAAGTTCGCGCAGTCGCGGCACAACGAGCAGTTGTCGCAAGTGGTGCTCGCCGAGTTTCTCGAAACGAACGCGTATGAGCGGCATCTGCGGCGCTTGCGCGACCGTCTGCGGATCCAGCGCGAACGAATGGCCGCCGCTATCGCCGCATCGTTTCCGGAAGGAACGCGCTTTACACCGCCGTGCGGCGGGATGTTTTTCTGGATCGAGTTGCCGCGCAATGTATCTTCCGCGAGTTTTTTCGATGCCGCTCTGGACGAAGGCATACGCGTGATGCCGGGGACGGTGTTCTCGAACGCGGGGCGCTTCGATCATTTCATTCGCTTGAGTTCTCCGAGCGCGGATCTCGATCTCGCGGACGAAGCGGTGCGCAGGCTTGGGCGTCTGGCGGCGCGGATGGTGGTGCATGCAAGCTGATCCGATCGGCCAGCCGGCGCGGCGCCCGCGCATGCGCGAACGCCATACCGGTTATCATTTCCTGCTATGCGTGCGCGGCATGCAACGCATGTTTGAGCAGCCTGAAGCCCGGGGACTTTCCCGCGACCCGTCAGCGTCGAGCGCGGATGCCAGGTCCCCAGCCCAACGAATTGAATCGAAGAAGGTAACCCCGTGATCCGACATATTGTGATGTGGAAGCTCAAAGAAACCGCCGAGGGTGCAACCCGTGCGGAAAATGCTCTGAAGCTGAAAGAAAAGCTGGAAGGCTGCCGCGACATCGTGCCGGGCATTCTGAAGCTCGAAGTCGGCATCGCGCAGCCGGGGCTGGAGTCGACCTACGACATCGTGCTGGTCTCCGATTTCGCCGACAAGGCCGCGCTCGACGCGTACCAGGTTCATCCGCAGCACGAAGCGCTCAAGGGCTTTACCGGTGCCGTGCGTGAAGCGCGCCAGTGTGTCGATTACGAAATCTGAAAGTAGCGCAATGACCGATTCGTCCTCATCCAAAGCGAACCGCGCGGCGCTGCCCGAGAGCCCGTTTGTCGACCGGCTCGGCGCGCAGCTCGTCTCGGCTGCCGACGGCGTCAGCGAAGTCGTGCTGCCGTTGCAGCCGGATCACATGAACACGTGGGACGTCGCCCACGGCGGCGTCACGATGACGCTGGCCGATGTCGCGCTCGCGATGGCCGCGCGCAGTCTGGCCGGCGACGGCGTCGGCGTGGTCACCGTCGAGATGAAGGTCAACTTCATGCAGCCGGGGCGCGGCGAGTTGCGCGCCAGCGGCCGCGTGCTGCACCGCTCCACCACGATGGCCTATTGCGAAGGCGAGATCCGCGACAGCGAAGGTCACTTCGTCGCCAAAGCGCTCGGCACCTTCAAATACATGCGGCGCCTCGCCGTGGGCCGCGACGTGACGCGGCAGCGTCTGCGCAGCGATCCTTCCGCCAAACCCGGACCAAGCGACGGCTGACCCTTCGACGATGGCGCGTATCGGGAACCGCGCGCGCCGTCAGTGCCTTCGCAAACGTTGTTCGCATCATTCGCCGTTCGCATCATCCGCGCTGTTCACAACATCGCACAACATCGAACCATGGAGACGATCGTCATGCCCCAGATCAACCGTCAACTCGTGCTCGCTTCGCGTCCGCAAGGCGCGGTCACGCCCGATAACTTCAAGCTCGTCGAAACGCCGCTCGCGCCGCTTGCCGATGGCGAATTCCGCGTGCGCAATCATTTCCTGTCACTCGATCCGTACATGCGCGGCCGGATGAACGACAGCAAGTCGTACGCGGCGCCGCAGCCGCTGAACGAAGTGATGATCGGCGGCACGGTGGGCGAAGTGGTCGAGTCGAACAATCCGAAGTTCGCAGTCGGCGACAAGGTCGTCGCGATGTTCGGCTGGCAGGAGTACGGCACCTCGAACGGGGCGGGCGTGCAGAAAGTCGACGACACGCACGTGCCGCTGTCGGCGTATCTCGGTCCGGTCGGCATGCCGGGCGTCACCGCGTGGTACGGGCTGAACAGAATCATCGCGGCGAAGGCGGGCGAGACGGTGGTGATCAGCGCGGCGAGCGGCGCCGTGGGCAGCGTGGTCGGGCAACTGGCGAAGCTGGCCGGCGCGCGTGCGGTTGGTATTGCGGGCGGCGCGGACAAGTGCCGCTACGTGGTCGAGACGCTCGGCTTCGATGCCTGCGTCGATTACAAGGCCGGCAATCTGTATAAGGATCTGAAGGCGGTGACGCCGGACGGCGTCGACGGCTACTTCGAGAACGTCGGCGGCGAAGTACTCGATGTGACCCTCGCGCGCATGAACGCGTTCGGCCGCATCGCGCTGTGCGGGTTTATCGCCGGTTACGACGGCCAGCCGATGCCGCTCAAGCAACCGTCGCTGATGCTCACGCAGCGTCTGCTGGTGCAAGGCTTCATCGTCAGCGAGCACATGGACGTGTGGCCGGAAGCGCTCAGGCAACTCGGCACGCTGGTCGCGCAGAAGAAGCTGCAGTATCGCGAGACCATCGCGCAAGGGCTCGACCAGGCGCCGGAGGCGTTCATCGGTCTGCTCAAGGGCAAGAACTTCGGCAAGCAGCTCGTCAAGCTGATCTGATCGATCTGAACCCGGCTGTCAAAGAGCTCAACCCAGGAGGTACACGATGTTCGAATTCGAAGGCAAGGTGGCGGTGATCACCGGTGCGGCGAGCGGCTTCGGCCGCGCGTTCGCGGAGAAGGGCGCGTCGCTCGGCATGAAGCTCGTGCTGGCCGACGTCGATCCCGCCGCGCTCGCGCAAACCGTCGACGCATTGCGCGCCGGCGGCGCCGAAGTGCTCGGCGTGCCCACCGACGTTTCCAGCGCCGCCCAGGTCGAAGCGCTCGCGCAAGCGGCGCTCGACGCCTTCGGCAAGGTTCATCTGCTGTTCAACAACGCGGGCGTGGGTTCGGGCGGCTTCCTGTGGGAAAGCTCGGCGAACGACTGGGCATGGGTGTTCGGCGTCAACGTGATGGGCGTCGCGCACGGTGTGCGCGTCTTCACCCCGATCATGCTGCGGCAGAACGAGCCGGCGCATATCGTCAATACGGCGTCAGTGGCGGGCTTGCTGTCGCCGCCCGCGATGGGCATTTACAACGCGTCGAAGCACGCGGTCGTGTCGCTCACCGAGACTCTCTATCACGACCTGCAATTGGCACAAGCCGCGGGCGGCGAGGTCGGCTGTTCGCTGCTGTGTCCGGCCTTCGTGCCGACCGGCATCGCCAACGCGGAACGCGCGCGGCCCGAGGCGCTGCGCAACGACACGGGGCCGACGCGCTCGCAAATCGCCGCCGGCAAGCAGCTGCAACGCGCGGTGCAGTCCGGCAAGCTGACGGCGGCCGATGTCGCGGCGCTCACGTTCGAGGCGATCAGGACGCGGCGTTTCTACGTCGTCACGCATCCAGGCATCATGGAGACGGTGAAGCTGCGCCACGACGACATCGAACAGCAGCGCAATCCCACTGATCCCTTGTCGCTGAAGCCCGAGGTAAAGAGCGCAAGCTAGGCGCTCATGGCATCATACGGCGCTCGTTCCGCTCACCCTCGGCGCACCCGCGCCACTTGACGCACAATGCCGCTGAATCCGAAGCTCGAGCAGGTGCTCGACATGATCGCGCGCGCGAGGCGCGCGCCGTATCACGAACTGACCGCGCAACAGGCGCGCGCATCCTACGAGAAAAGCGCGCCGATTCTGGAGATCGCGAGCGCGCCGATGTTCGCGCTCGAGGATCTGCAACTCCCCACGCGCGACGGCGCGGCACTTCGCGCGCGCCTTTATCAACCTGTCGAGCCGAGCTGGGCTGAGCCTGCGCCCGCGCTGGTCTATTTTCACGGCGGCGGCTTCACGGTCGGCAGCGTCGATACGCACGATGCGCTGTGCCGGATGTTCGCGCGCGATGGCCGCTGCGCGGTGCTGTCGGTCGATTACCGGCTCGCACCCGAGTACAAATTCCCCACTGCCGTCGACGATGCATTCGACGCACTGGCCTGGCTGCACGCGCACGCCGCGGAGTACGGCGTGGATGCCGGACGGCTCGCGGTTGGCGGCGATAGCGCGGGCGGCACGCTGGCAATGGTGTGCGCGGTGCTGGCGCGCGACGCCGGCATCGAGCTCGCGCTGCAATTGCTGATCTATCCAGGCACGACCGGTTATCAGCAGACCGATTCCCACTCGCGTCTGGCCGACGGCTTTTTGCTGTCGGGCGATACGATCCAGTGGTTTTTCGAGCAATACGTCCGGGATGCCGGCGATCGCGACGACTGGCGTTTCGCGCCGCTCGACGGCAAGCGCGGTGCGCCCGATTTCAGCGGCCTCGCGCCGGCCTGGATCGCGACCGCCGAATACGATCCCTTGAGCGACGAAGGCGATGCATACGCGGAAAAGCTGCGTGCGGCGGGCAACGAGGTCACGCTAAAACGCTATCCGGGCATGATTCACGAGTTCTTCAAGATGGGCGGCTTCGTGCCCGAGGTCGCGCAGGCTCATGCGCAAGCCGCGGCGGCCTTGCGCGCGGCGTTCGGCGTCGAAGCGTTCGATATCGGGTAAGGGCCGCGACGCTTCAGGCGATCGCGCGTTCGACGTCGAACGCGAAGCTGCGCTCGAAATCGCCGGGCCGCACGATCCGGTGCGAGCCGTTGTCGTCGCTGCGCTCGGCGACTGCCACGCCGATCACGTCGCTGTGTACGAGCACCCGCAGCGCGGTGGTGCCGCGCGTGCCGTATTCCGGCGTTTCGATGAACGCCGCCGACAGCGCCCGTTCGCGTTCGAGCGGAATGCCGGTGGCCGGCAACTCGTCGTCGCGGGCGAGGCGCGGATCGCGCAGCAGATCGATCAGGCGTTCGAGCGGTGGCGTCGGATCGCGTGCGAGCAGGGCGGCCAATTCCGCGCGTTTGTTGACCAGCTTCGGCCACGCGGTGTCGAGCACCGCGTTCGAGATGCCGTGCGTGCCGGGCGCAAGCAGCGTCGGCGCGGTGTCCGAGCGATTGCAATACCAGCCGAGTTCGCGGCGCGTCCAGTCGCCGACGAGCAGGTTGAAGCCGTTGTAGATGTCGCCGGTTTGCGCGACCTGTTGCAGGTAGTCGAGCGGCGTGACGTGAGTTCCGTTGTTCCCGTTGGTGGGGCCGATGAGCCAGTCGCTGACGAGCGTGCCCCGGGTCGGCGCATCGGCGCGCATTTCATGCGGCGCGCGATAGTTGGTCAGCGCGGCGAAGCGGCCGTCGCGCGACATCCCCAGCCACGTGCCGCCGCCCACCAGATCGCGGCCGGCGAGCACGGTGGGCGCGTCATGCCACCAGTTGATCGGTTCGGCGGTGCGGCGAAAGAATTCGTCGCGGTTTGCGGCGAGCGTGAAGAGCGGGCCGTCGGCCGCATCGGGCCGCCAATCGAAGACGATCAGGCACATCGGGGGGCGTCTCCCGGTGGGAATGGGGGAAGTACAAACGCCAAACGCGCGGGCTTAAGCGCCGCGAAGCTGCGGCGCTTAAGCCCGGCAGACGGCAGGTCAAACCTCGGTCGGCAACCCATACGGCAGTTGCAGGAACCGCAACGCCGGGCCATCCGCCGCGCCCAGATGCACCGAGCCGTTTTCCAGCGCCGCGAGCTTGATCTCCACCAGCAGATCGACGCCGCCCTCCGGTGCGCACGCCGCGTTCACGACCATCCCGCATGGCTGGCCCGGGTCGTCCGAGTGGAACAGTTCCGCGCCGGCCTTGACCGTGTCCAGTTCGCCCACCACGTTCGCGAGCGACGTGCGCCGCTTGATGGTGCCGCGATACTGGCTGCGCGCCACGACTTCCTGACCCGGATAGCAGCCTTTGCGGAAGTTCACCGCGCCGAGCACGTCGAAATTGACCATTTGCGGCACGAACTGCTCGACCACCGGCTGCGTGATGCGCGGCTCGCCCGCGCGAATGTCGAGCCAATCCCACACCGCCGGCGAGACGCGCTTGAGCTTGCCATCGAGCGAAGGCAGGCGCGCCTCGATCGCGGCCTTCGGTCCGATCCACAGGTAACGCAGCCGGCCGAGCGCATCGGGCACGCGGATCAGCGAACCCGCCGCGCCGTCCACCTTCACGTGCACGCCGTCCGGCAGCGCGTCGAACACGCTGGAGAGCGCGCGGCGCACATCGCCCGCGAGGCCGACCACCGCCAACTCGCCGCTCGCATCCACGAGTTTGGCCTTGGCGCGCAGCACGAACATCGATAACCGCTTCTGCACTGCGGCCTGCACGTCTTTCGACACCAGCAGGCGGATCGTCTCGCCGCTGCGCCAGGTCAGAAACGATGCCAGCAAACGGCCCTTCGCCGAGCAGTAGCCGGCGAGCCGCGCATTGGCGGCGTCGAGATGCTGGGTGTCGTTCGTCAACTGGCCGTGCAGGAAGCTGGCCGCGTCGTCGCCGGTCACGTCGATCACGCCGAACTGCGTGAGCGGCATATAGGCGCCTTGCTGGACCACGGCGTCGAATTCATCGGAGGCCGGGCGCGGCAGCGTGGCAAGACCGGCAGGTGAAGAAGGAGCGGCGGCAGTGATGCCTGACGAAGTACCTGCAGGGGTGCCTGCGGGGGTGCCTGCGGGGGTGCCTGAACCAGTAGCGAGCGGTATGTTCATGGATTCGGAGAACAGTCAATTCTGACTTTAGCTAAGGCAAACAAGTATTATATGAGCTTCACCCCAGCCACGTTTCGCATGTCCCTCCTGAAGAAATGTCTCGTCGCCGGCTCAATCGTCGTTGTGCTGGCCGCAGCCGCAATTGCCGGCGGATATCACTGGGCCAATAGCCCGCTCGATCTGACTCCTGCGCAACTCGACGTCACTGTCAAACCGCATAGCAGCCTGCGCAGCGTCACGCAGCAACTCAACCGCGGCGGCGTGCCGGTCGAGCCGGAACTGTTCGTCATCATGACGCGGCTGCTCGGGCTGCAAAGCGAGTTGAAGTCGGGCAACTACGAGTTCAAGACAGGTGTGACGCCCTATGAAGTGCTGCAAAAAATCGCCCGTGGCGACGTCAACGAATTCGTGGCGACGATTATCGAGGGTTGGACTTTCAAGCGCATGCGCGCCGAGCTGGACGCCAATCCGGCGCTCAAGCACGACACCGCCGGCATGAGCGACACCGATCTGATGAACGCGATCGGCGCGCCGGAAGCGGCGATCGGCAACGGCGAGGGGCTGTTTTTCCCCGACACGTATCTGTTCGACAAGAACACCAGCGATCTCGACGTGTACCGCCGCGCGTACCGGCTGATGCGCGTGCGTCTTGACGAAGCGTGGAGCGCCCGGGCGGCCGATCTGCCGTACAAGACGCCGTACGACGCGTTGACGATGGCATCGATCATCGAAAAGGAAACCGGCAAGAAGTCGGACCGGCCGATGGTCGCGGCGGTGTTCGCGAACCGTCTGCGAGTGGGTATGCCCTTGCAAACCGACCCGACCGTGATCTACGGAATGGGCGAGAGCTACACCGGCCACATCAGGAAGAAAGACCTGCAGACCGACACTCCCTACAATACCTACACCCGCATGGGCCTGCCGCCGACGCCCATCTCGCTGCCCGGTGTCGCGTCGCTGCAGGCGGCGCTGAACCCGGCGCAAAGCACCGCGCTGTACTTCGTATCGCGCGGCGACGGCAGCAGCATCTTTTCCGACACCCTCGGCGATCACAACAAGGCCGTGGACAAATACATTCGAGGGCAATAATGGCGCGGGGCAAATTCATCACGTTTGAGGGTATCGACGGCGCAGGCAAAACGACCCATCTCGCCTGGTTTCGCGAGCGCCTCGAACAGAAAGTCGCGGCAAGCGGCCGCTCGGTCGTCTTGACGCGCGAACCGGGCGGCACGCCGCTCGGCGAGCAGATCCGCGAGATCGTGCTGCATCAGAAAATGGACCTGGAAACCGAGGCGCTGCTGATGTTCGCGCTGCGCCGCCAGCATCTGGCGGATGTGATCGAGCCGGCTCTCGCGCGCGGCGACTGGGTGCTGTCGGATCGCTTCACCGACGCGACTTTCGCCTATCAGGGCGGCGGCCGCGGCCTGCCGCGCGACAAGCTCGAAACACTGGAGCGCTGGGTGCAGGGCGGCTTTCAGCCGGATCTGACCGTGTTGTTCGACCTCGCGCCCGAGATCGCCAGCGAACGGCGCAGTGCGGCGCGCGACCCGGATCGTTTCGAGAGCGAATCGGCGGCGTTTTTTAACCGCACGCGCACGGAGTATCTGCGCCGCGCGGAAGAAGCGCCGTACCGGTTCGCTATCATCGACTCCTCGCAGAGCATCGCCCGCATTCAGAAGCAACTTGAAGAATTGATTGCAACACTTTGATTTTAAATTAATATAATTCTGCCTTGTAGCGGCGTTGATGGTTCGTGAGATTTCTCATCAAGCGCAGTCAACCCGCAGTCAACCCGCAGTCAACCGATTGATTCAAAAGAGAAACGATGATTTATCCGTGGCAAGCCGATGACTGGAATCGCCTGCAACAGTTGCGCGGTCACTGGCCGCACGCCTTGTTGCTCCATGGGCAGGCCGGCATCGGCAAGCTGCGCTTTGCCCAGCATCTGGCGCAAGGGCTGCTGTGCGAGGCGCAACAGGCCAACGGCGAGCCGTGCGGCGCCTGTGTGGCGTGCAACTGGTTCGCGCAGGGCAATCATCCGGACTATCGAATCGTCGTGCCGGAAGCGCTGGCTGCCGAAGCGGGCCTCGCCAGCAACGCCGACGAAAAAGCCGACAAGGCCGACGCCGACGAAGGCAAGAAAACGCGCGCGCCCAGCAAGGAAATCAAGATCGAGCAGGTCCGCGGCCTGCTCGATTTCGTCGGCGTCGGGTCGCATCGCGGCGGCGTGCGCGTGATCGTCCTGTATCCGGCGGAAGGGCTGAACGTCGCCGCCGCCAATGCGCTGCTGAAGACGCTCGAGGAACCGCCGGCCGGCGTGGTGTTCCTGATGGTGTCGGCGCGCATCGACCGCTTGCTGCCGACCATCATCAGCCGTTGCCGGCAATGGCCGATGACCACGCCCGCCCCGGATGTCGCGACGAAGTGGCTGGCCGTGCAAGGCGTGGCCGACGCCCCCGCGTTGCTGGCCGAAGCCGGCGGCGCACCGCTCACGGCGCTCGCGCTCGCCGGCGACGAAAACCGCGCACTGCGCGACTGGACGCTGAAACAACTGGCGGCCGGTCCGGATTGCGACGCCTTCGCTTGCGGCGAAGCACTGCAGAAGCTGCCGGTGCCGCTGGTGCTCGGCTGGCTGCAACGCTGGATGTACGACTTGCTGGCGCAGCGCACCGCCGGCGCTCCGCGCTATTTTCCACAGGCGTCGGCGGCGCTGACACGCTGTGCGTCGCAGGCCGACGCCAGCGCGTTCGCGCGTTTCATGCGGACCGTGACGCGCCAGCGCGCGGTGGAGAACCATCCGCTGAACGCGCGGCTGGTGTTCGAGGAATTGTTTATCGGCTACCGCGAGCTGTTCGCCTAAGCCTGTTGCTTTCGTGCGCGGGTCTTGTCGGCGTCTCGCTCCCGGGCCCGTCCGCCGTCCCGCCTTTCACCCCAGGTTCAATACACCATGACCCTTTCCTACCGCGACGCGACCCTCGACGACCTGCCGGCGATCGTCGCCATCTACAATTCGACGGTGCCGTCGCGGCAAGTGACCGCCGATCTGGAGCCGGTCAGCGTCGAAAGCCGGGTGGCCTGGTTTCACGCGCACGGTCCGCAAAAGCGTCCGCTGTGGGTGGTGGACGATCCGCAAACCGGCCGCGTGATCGCCTGGCTGAGCTTTTCGGATTTCTACGGCCGCCCGGCCTATCAGCGCAGCGCCGAAGTCAGCATCTATCTGGACGAAAGCGCACGCGGCAAGGGCCTCGGCAAGCAGTTGCTGGCCGCCTCGCTCGCGGCGGCGCCGGCGCTCGGCATCGACACGGTGCTCGGGTTTATCTTCGGCCACAATGAGGCGAGCCTGCGCCTGTTCCGCGGCTTCGGCTTCGACACGTGGGGTGCGCTGCCGCGCGTCGCGGTGCTGGACGGCGTGGAGCGCGATCTGGTGATTCTCGGCAAGCGGCTCGGCACGGCCGCCGCCTGATTCACCTCGGGTTATTTATCAGCAGGACATCACCATGTTTGTCGACTCGCACTGTCATATCAACTTCGAAGGACTCGCCGAGCGCCTGCCGCAGGTGCTGGAGAACATGCGCAGCCATTCGGTGACGCACGCGCTGTGCGTGTCGGTCGATCTCGAGACGCTGCCGTCCGTGCTGGAGATCGCCAGTCAGTATGAGAACGTTTATGCGTCGGTCGGCGTGCATCCGGATCACGAGGAGATGCGCGAGCCGAGCGTCGCCGAGCTGATCGAACTGGCCGAACATCCGAAAGTGGTCGCGATCGGCGAGACGGGGCTCGACTACTACCGTCTGGAAGGCCGCACGATCGCCGACATGGAATGGCAGCGCGAGCGCTTTCGCACGCATATCCGCGCGGCGCACGCCACGCAAAAGCCGCTGATCATTCACACGCGTTCGTCGGCGCAAGACACGCTGCGCATCATGGCCGAGGAGCGCGCAGGCGAGCCCGGCGGCGTGATGCACTGCTTCACGGAGCCGTGGGCAGTCGCCGAGCAAGCTCTGGCGCAGAATTTTTACATATCGCTGTCGGGCATCGTCACGTTCAAGAGTGCGACCGACGTGCAGGATGTCGCGCGCCGCGTGCCGCTCGAGCGGCTGCTGATCGAAACCGACTCGCCATACCTCGCGCCGGTGCCGTATCGCGGCAAGCCTAATGAACCTGCGTACGTCAGTTATGTCGGACGGTTTATCGCGCAGCAACGCGAGATGCCGGATACGGCGCTGGCCACCGCGACCACGCAAAACTTCTTCCGACTGTTCAAGATCCCCGCACCGGCTGGCGTCTGATCAATAAAGATTAAAGATATCAAAAGGATAGGAAATTCTCCTAAAGCAAAATATGAGAAACAATTCGACTTCGATCGCAGCGTTTGAACAGACTTCGGCCGCGCCGCACGCTTTCGGTTCGGCGCGCCGCGGCCTGTCCGGTTTTGCGTTCGCCGCCACGCTGGCTTGCGCCGCGCTGAGTTCGGTGATTGCGACGCCCGCTGAGGCGGCGCCGATCGACTCTCTGATCAAGTCGGTCAAGTTCGACGACGTCAACGGCGTCAACAAGCTGCTCGCCAAGGGCATGGACCCGAACAGCGTCGACAACCAGGGCATTCCGCTGCTGGTGCTGGCCGCGCGCGAGAAGTCCGACAAGGTGGGCGCCGCGCTGATCGCCAATCCGAAGACCGACATCGAGATCGAGGACAAGGCCGGCGAAAACGCGATGATGATGGCGGCGTTGAACGGCGACATCGACTTCGTCAAGCTGCTGATCGCGAAGGACGCCGAAGTCAGCAAGAAGGGCTGGACGCCGCTGCACTACGCGGCGGCGAACGGCCACGACGATATCGTCAAGCTGCTGCTCGACCATTCGGCCTATATCGACGCTGGTTCGCCCAACGGCACCACGCCGCTGATGATGGCCGCGCGCGGCGGTCACGTGTCGACCGTCAAGCTGCTGCTCGACAACGGCGCGGACCTCACGGTGAAGAACCAGATCGGCCTGACCGCGCTCGATTTCGCGAAGACCTATAAGGAACCGGACGTGGTCGAGGGACTGACCGCGCGTTTGCAGCAAATGCAAAAGAAATAAAGCGCGCGGGGCGTCCGACGGAAGGAGCGCTGAACCGGCAATTGAGCCTTAATTGAGCCTTAAAAGGGTGGCAGTTCGCACGACTGCCGCCTGGCAAAACAGTGCAGAATGACGGCTTTGGCGTGCCGTGTTGGGCGCGCCCTCCGGATGCGGCACCAGACCGCCTGATAAACACCCCTGGAAAGGAACACCATGCTGCGGGCTTTGATTTTCGCCAGCGCGCTTGCCGTACCGCTATCGGCAGCTGCGTTTACGGGAGGCGACCTCAACAAGCTGTGCACCAAGACCGATGTGGCGTCGCGCAGCGCGTGCGCCGCGTATATCGAAGGCGCCGCGGACGGCATCTTCAATACGATCGACGCGATCGGCGGCACCACCGGGCCGCGCGTCGGCCAGTACTTCTGCTTGCCGCAAGACGCGCGCTCGGCGCAGCTCACCGACGCGGTGCGCAAATACATCGCGGACAACCCGATCGTCGCGGGCTATAACGCCAGTACGGCGATCTCGCTGGGGCTCGGCAAGGCGTTTCCCTGCAAGAGCGGCAGTTGATTTCGATTTGAACGACGGTTGGCGCCGACCGGCTCGCGGTTGGCTGGTTCGGCGGTTCGGCCGGCTTGAGCGGTACTGTTTCAACCCGGCGCGATGCCGGTTAAAACCGGGCTTGATCCCCGGCTGCGCTTTCAGAAGTTGCCCGCCGCGGCCGTCTTTCCCCGTCCGGACGGACGGACGCCTTGGGCTTGCACAGGCGAGCCGTGCCGCGGCAGCAGGTGCAGCCATGCCTAGCCGGCGCGCCGTCGTAGCGTTCGCGCCGATGTCATCGACCGGGCCGCTTCGGCGCTCACACCCGCTCCGCAGGCGGCTTGCCGGCAGTCGGCGGTCGGCAGTCGCCAGTCGGCAGCCGGTTCACCGCCTGTCCACCCGGCCCGCGCGGCGCGCACAATGCACCACGCAACATCGCCGCCGCCCGGTCGCCGGTTCCGTTTTCAGCCACCAAGAGGAAAACGCCCTTCATGCCCACTTTCGACGAATTGAGCCGTATCGCGGAAGCACCGCTGCATACGTGGCTCGGCGCCTTGACCGTCTCGGTGATCGCGGCGCTGCTGGCCGCCGGCGTGCAGCGGGTCGGCGCGCGCATCGTCACGCGAATCGCGCGGCCGTATCCGCTCACCAGCGTCGTGCTGCGCTATATCGACAAACCGTCGCTGTTCGTCCTCGTGATCCTGATGCTGGAAGCCGTCTGGTGGGAGGCGCCCGACACGCTGATGTTCATCACGCCGCTGCGCGACGCCGCCGCGATCGCGCTGATCGGCGCGCTCACGTGGCTGTCGGTGCGCTCGGCGGCGGCGATCGGCGAGGCGATCGTCCAGGCCCATCCGCTCGATACCGCCGACAACCTGCAGGCACGCCGCATCCATACGCAGGCGCGGGTGCTGGCGCGTTCGGTGATGCTGGTGATCGTGATCGTGATCGTCGGCGTGGGCGGCGCGCTGATGACGTTTCCGAGTGTGCGGCAGATCGGCGCGAGCCTGCTGGCCTCGGCGGGCGTGGCCGGTCTGGTCGCGGGTATTGCGGCGCGGCCGGTGCTCGGCAATCTGATCGCCGGCTTGCAGATCGCGCTGTCGCAACCGATCCGGCTCGACGACGTCGTCGTGATTCAGGGCGAGTGGGGGCGTATCGAGGAAATCACCGGCACGTATGTGTCGGTGCGCTTGTGGGACCAGCGGCGGCTGATCGTGCCGCTGCAATGGTTCATCGAGAATCCGTTTTCCAACTGGACGCGCAGCAATTCGCAGATCATCGGCACGGTGTTTCTGTATGTCGATTACCGGATGCCGCTCGCGCCGTTGCGCGAGGAACTCGCGCGCATCGTCGAGAACGCCCCGGAGTGGGATCGCCGCGTGCAGGTGCTGCAAGTCACCGACGGCACCGAGCGCTCGATGCAGTTGCGCGCGCTGGTCAGCTCGCTCGATTCAGGCTTGAACTGGGACTTGCGCTGCCGGGTCCGTGAAGGGCTGCTCGACTTCATTCAGAAGCACTATCCGCAGTACTTGCCGAGAGCGCGCGCCGAAGTATCGGCCGAAGAACTGGAAAGCGGCAAGGGCGAGCCGCTCGACTGGGTGCCACGCAGCACGCGGACGTCCGCGGACAGCACCGCGGCGCGCACCGAAGCCGATCCGGTGGCGAGCCGCGCGGGCCCTGCGCAGGCGAGCGAGCCGCGGGCGAGGCAGAAGGAAAAGGCGTAGCGCGGACGGTCGTGTGCCGATGCGGGCGGTGTAGCAGCGGTGCCGGCGTACGTGCCGCGCCGCGCCGTGCGAACCATGGAGGACAACCAGCATGGGCCGACTGATCGTCGTGTCGAATCGCGTCGCAACGCCGACGGAAACCAGAAGCTCGGCGGGCGGCCTCGCCGTCGGCGTGTTCGGCGCGCTCAAGGATGCGGGAGGCGTGTGGTTCGGCTGGAGCGGCGACGTAGTGAGCGAGACCGTCGCCCATGCCGGTCCGACTCTGGAGCAGGACGGCGCGGTGACCTTCGCGACCGTCGGCCTCACACGTAAGGATTACGACCAATACTATCGCGGCTTTTCGAACGCGACGCTGTGGCCGGTGTTCCACTACCGCAACGACCTCGCGCGTTACGAGCGCGAAGAGTATGCGGGCTACCGGCGCGTGAACGCGTGGCTCGCGCACAAGCTGATCAAGCTGCTCGAACCCGACGACGTGATCTGGGTTCACGACTACCATCTGATCCCGTTCGCCGAAGCGCTACGCTCGGAAGGCATCACGAACCGGATTGGCTTCTTCCTGCACATTCCGTTTCCCTCGCCGCAGGTTCTGCTCAACATTCCGCCGCACGAAGAGCTGGTGAAGTCGTTGTCGTGCTACGACCTGTTGGGTTTCCAGACCACGACCGATGAACTCGCCTTTCACGACTACGTGAGGCGCCACGCGCGCGGCAGCGTGGGCGCGGACGGCCACGTCGACGCATTCGGCCGCAAGCTGCGCACGGGCGTCTATCGGATCGGCGTGTTTCCCGACGAAATCGCCGAGCAGGCGAAGCGCTATGAAGGCCGTCAGCATGTGCTCGACCTGAAGCAGAGCCTCGAAGGTCGCAAGCTGATCATGAGCGTCGACAGGCTCGATTATTCGAAGGGCCTGGTCGAACGGTTTCGGGCGTTCGAGCAGCTGCTGGAGCGCTCGCCCGAATGGCGCGGCAACGTCACGCTGGTGCAGATCGCACCGCCAACCCGCTCGGACGTCGCGACCTATCAGAAGATCCGTCAGGATCTGGAATACGAAGCAGGGCGCATCAATGGCCGCTACTCGGGCCTCGACTACACGCCGATCCGCTATCTGAATCAACAGTACGACCGCTGGAAGCTGATGTCGCTGTTTCGCGAGTCGCAGATCGGTTTTGTCACGCCGTTGCACGACGGCATGAATCTCGTCGCGAAAGAATACGTGGCCGCGCAGAATCCCGACGATCCGGGCGTGCTGGTGCTGTCGATTTTCGCCGGTGCGGCGGCGGAACTGAGCGGCGCGCTGCTGGTCAATCCGCACGATGCGATCGGCATGTGCGAGGCCTTGCAGCGTGCTTTGCAGATGCCGCTCGAGGCGCGCCGGCGGCGTCATGAGATCAATATGGCGGCGCTGCGCAAGAACGATCTCGGCGTGTGGCGCGATACGTTCCTGAGCGATCTGCGCAGCGTGCCGGTGCAGAAACCGGGTAACGGCGGCGGGCATAACTGATGGTGCGTATGAACGAGGTTGCGTTACTGGTCGTGCCGCGGCGCGCGGTTGACCGATGGGGGGCGGCATGCTGACCACCTTGGCTATCGCGGGGTACCGGTCGCTGCGCGAATTGATCGTGCCGCTCGGCCGCCTGAATGTGATCACGGGCGCGAATGGCAGCGGCAAATCGAGCGTGTATCGCGCGCTGCGGCTGCTGGCCGAAACTGCGCGCGGCGGCGTGATTACGTCGCTGGCGCGCGAGGGCGGCTTGCAATCGACTTTATGGGCCGGGCCTGAACGCTTCTCGCGCGCGATGCTGGCAGGTGAGTCTGCTGTCGAGGGCACGCGCCGCAAAGAGCCGGTGAGTCTGCGGCGCGGTTTTTCCGGCGATGAATTCGGTTATGCGATCGATCTGGGCTTGCCGCTACTCGATCAGGCCACACGGTTCCCGCTCGATCCAACGATCAAGCGCGAATGCATCTGGAGCGGCCCCGTGTTACGGCCGTCGGCGCTGCTGGTCGACCGGCGCGGTCCGGCGATCCATACGCGCGATGACGAACGCGGCTGGCAGACTATTGCGCAACCCGTCGCGAGCTTCGACAGCATGATGACGGAGTTCTCCGACCCGCGCACCGCGCCGGAGATGATCACGGTGCGCGAGCAGATCCGCTCATGGCGTTTCTACGACCATTTCCGCACGGATGCCGAAGCGGCGGTGCGCCTGCCGCAGATCGGGACGCACACCCCGGTGCTGTCCAACGACGGCGCGGACCTCGCGGCCGCGTTGCAAACCATTCGCGAGATCCGCGATCCGGCCGTACTGGATGCCGCCATCGATGACGCTTTCCCAGGTTCGCGCCTCGACATCGCCACCCAGGACGGCCGCTTCGAAGTGACGATGCAGCAGCACGGCTTGCTGCGACCGCTGAAAGGCGCCGAACTGTCGGACGGCACCTTGCGCTATCTGCTGCTGGTCGCGGCGCTGTTGACGCCGCGTCCGCCCGCGCTGTTGGTGCTCAATGAACCGGAGACGAGTCTGCATCCGGATCTGCTGCCGGCGCTCGCGCGTCTGATCGCACGGGCTTCCGTGCATTCCCAGGTGCTGGTGGTGTCACATGCGGCGCGGTTGATCGCGGCGCTCGAGCGGGAGGACGAGAGTCAGTCGATCGTGCTCGAAAAACACCTTGGCGCCACGCGTATTGCGGATGCAGACGATCGCGACCTGCCGGCGTGGAAGTGGCCGGCACGATAAAGAGCATCAAGGGCGCGGCGCCGGATGTAAATTGAATGTAACAGCGCCAAGGAATTGAAAGGGCCAAGGGCTTTTTATTGCGCCCTGGTGAATAATGCGAGGATGCGGGTGGTGCAGGCGGCCGCGCGGCGCTCCGTTGCATTGCGCGGAGATGCCGGCGCTGTCATATTCAGCGCCCTTGAGGCGCCGGTAGTGCGTCCCGCTGCAGGCCAAAAGCGGCCCAAGCCGACCGTTCACGGAGACAGGATATGAAGATTGCGCAGATCGCCCCTTTGACCGAATCGGTGCCGCCGAAGCTGTATGGCGGCACGGAGCGCGTCGTGTCGTACATCACCGAGGCGCTGGTCGATCTCGGCCATGACGTGACGCTGTTCGCGAGCGGCGACTCCGTCACCAGTGCGAAGCTCGAAGCGGTATGGCCGCGGGCGTTGCGTCTGGACCCGGGCATACGCGACCGCATCGCGCCCCATATGCTGTTGATGGAACTGGTGCGCCGTCAGGCCGAAGATTTCGACGTGCTGCATTTCCACCTCGACTACTACTCGTTTTCGGTCTTCAAGCGGCAGGACACGCCGTTCGTCACGACCATGCACGGCCGCCTCGACTTGCCCGAGCAACAACCGGTGTTCGACACCTTCAACACCGCGCCGGTCATTTCGATTTCGAATGCGCAGCGCCATCCGTTGCCGCAGGCCAGGTGGCTCACCACCGTCTATCACGGCTTGCCGGAACAGCTCTACACGCCGCAACCGGTCGAGCAGAAGTACCTTGCGTTTCTCGGCCGCATCTCGCCGGAAAAGCGGGTCGACACGGCGATCCGCATTGCCGGGCGCTGCGGCATGCCGATTCGCATCGCCGCGAAAGTCGATGCCGCCGACCGCGAATACTTCGAGCGCGACATCCGGCCCTTGCTGGATCTGCCGTACGTCGAGTACATCGGCGAAATCGCGGATAACCAGAAGGCCGAATTCCTGTCCGGCGCGCATGCGCTGCTATTTCCGATCGACTGGCCGGAACCGTTCGGTCTGGTGATGATCGAGGCGATGGCGTGCGGCACGCCAGTAATCGCGTTCAATCGCGGCTCGGTGCCCGAAGTGCTGGAAGAGGGCGTGACCGGCTTCATCGTCGAAGACGAGATCGGCGCGGTGGCGGCGGTGAATCGCCTGCACAAGGTGCCGCGCGCGGGTGTCCGGCAACGCTTCGAAGAGCGCTTCACGTCGCACCGGATGGCGCAGCAATATGTGGACGCGTATCAATCGGTGATTCGCGCGCAGAAACGCTCGCGCTTCAAGGTGATCGATTCGTCGGGGAGCTGAGTTGCGCTGAGCCGCGGCGGGCGGCTGCGCAAAAAAAGAACGGCGGTGCAGTGCGCATCGCCGTTTTTTTGATGGCTGCTGCACCGGCCTCGCAGCCCCGGCGTCAGCCTGATGGAACATGGACTGCGTTTGACCCGCAGCGTTTGGTCCGCTGCGTTTGACCCAGTTACCGCCTCGTGCGAGCCCGGCGGATCAAACGCAGACCCGTCAACCGGTGGCGCGCTTAGATCTTCAGGCGCGATACCTTGGTGCCCTGGAGCGATACATCGGCCATCAGGCCGGCATTGGTCAGCACGAACACTTGGACCGGCGCCGTAGCCGTGGTCGTATCGATCGCGCCGTTCGCGCCCACCTTGACCAGCGCCACCGAGGCGTCGCCACCCACGGCCCAGCCGTCCGAGTTGCGGAATTTGTCGAGCGAGTCCTGCGTCATGAACAGGAAGATGATGGCCTTCGACTGCGCACCGGCCTGCAGACCGAGTGAGCCGGAAACCGTGCTGTAGTAGCCGACCGTGCCGCCGCCCACGCGCAGCGCGCCTTCGCCGTACTGGCCGCCGACAATGAAACCTGCTTGCAGCACCGACGGGAACACGAGTACGCCGCGCGCCTTCGACACGAGTTCGCGCGAGCCCGTCACGGAGGTGAACAGCCGGGACATGGTGCCGTCGACGCTGGCGTCGATCGACTTGCGTTTGGATGCATCAGTGGACGCCGTGTCCTGGCTGCTCCCGGTCGTTGTACAACCGGCGAGTGCAAGGCCTCCGAAAGCGAGCGCAGCGGTAGTCTTCAACATGAAGTTTCGTCTTTGCATCGTTTTTCTCCATCGTGGTTCCTGGGCGCAACCTCAAATGTAGCGGCGGGTTGCCTTTTCGTTATATCACACGCAAGCCTTGATTGCTGTCTTCGCGGGTTCGCTAAAAGCCTTGTGTGGCGGGGCTTTGCGCCAGATCGCAAAACTCGATGCTGTAAATCTGACCGGCCTCGGGAGGCGCTTGCCGGCCGTTTGGAAAGTGCGGCCGCGTGGGTCCGGGCAGCATCATGCCCGATAACTGTCCGCACGAAGAAGCCGGCACTCCGGCAGCGCGACGCACTCGTTTTTACCGATTTTCGCGTCGTACTGGCGTCGTGCGAATGGTGTTGAAATCGAATTGAAAGTGTCGTCGGGATGCCGCAACAGCGACGTGGTCGGCCGCTCGTCAGCCGTTGTTCGCCGGACTTTTCACCGGTGGCCGCCGCAACACGCGGCGGATGACGCCGATCAGCGCGCCGATCGCGAACAGCGTGATGGCCGGTACGATCCAGTAGCCGACGAAGGCGTGCCAAAGGTAAGCGAAGAGAGTCGCGCGGCGCACGCTGTATTCATCGCGGGCCTCCTGTTGACGCGGCGCGTTGGCGGCCAGCACGTCGGCCGGGCAGCCGGCTGCCTGCGCTTCGTCGGGTTTGCCGTGACAGCGCGCGGGTGCGCCGGCGGCGCGTTGTGCGTCGGTGAAATTCCAGGTGGTCAGCGCGCGGTCGAGGTCGACGTTGTTATACGCCATTTCCTCCCGGATCTCGTTGACCGCGACGATTGCCACCGGCACCGCCCAGAATATGATCACGACCAGCCACCGCCTCAACCAGCGGTTTTTATGTTTCGATACCATCCTTGCCTCCGATCGATGCGCTTTGGCATCAACGACAAGATGGCGGCCCGTCTAATGTTGTGTGTGGGGGTGGGCCGTCTCCGCAGCCATCATAGAAGAAAAACGGCGCGTTCGCGCGAATGGGCTGTGAAGCTGCTGTGGACGGGCGTGAAGCGGTTGTGAAGCGACCAGGGAGGGACGGTGAAGCTTGGCTATGGGGCGCGCGCGATGAAGCGGCCTATGAAGCGGCGATGAAGCGGCGATGAAGCGGCGATGCAGCGGCGATGAAGCGGCGATGAAGCACCAGCGCGCCAGGAAGTAAAAACAGCGACCGCGCCGGAGAACGGCGCGGCCCTGTTCAGGCAAGGCGCGGTGATGCGCCGCGCGATTAGTTAGCCGGCGCGGACGACAGGCAGGTCTTCATGAACGCCTTGCGGTCGTCGCCTTTCTTGCCGGCGGCCTGCGTGTTGCACGCCTTCATCTTGTCCTGCTGGCTCATCGGCGCAGCGGCGGCCGGTTTCGCCGACAGGCAGGTCTTCATGAAGGCCTTGCGTTCGTCGCCCTTCTTGTCGCCGGCCTGCTTGTTACAGTCGGCCATTTTCGTTTGCTGGCTGTTCTGCGCGAACGCCGGCGAAACGAGGACCGCGCCCAACACCAGCGTTGCGATTGCGGATTGGATCTTCATGTGACACTCCCTTCGGTGGTGAAAACGTTTTTAGTGGTCGTGCGCGCAGGCGTCAACGGCATCCGGGACACCCCCGGCACGTCCATGGTGGCAATTGCTGTCTGCCAGAACGGACAAAAACGCATTCCGGTTGACAAGCCGCGACGGTGGTTTTCCCTACCTGGCGGGGCAGGGGAAGCCGCCCTCCAGTGTAGGGGTGCACGGATCGCGGCACTGTCAAGTTATGTTATGCATTCCAGATTAATTGACATGGAAAATTCAAACAGATCACCGCCGTGGGTGGTGAAATGATGAAAGCTTTAGCCACGAAATCGGCATTGCGCTTGTGGACAATCGAATAAGAAATAGGCAGGAAATTTCGCTGTCGATCGCGCGGGTAATATGGGCTCGAATTCCGTGCCGAGATGCTGCTCATCTCATCAATCACGCATGTCAAGGAGGCTACGCCATGCACTACCTGTTGATGTACGATCTCGTGTCCGACTACCTCGAACGTCGCGGCGCGTATCGCGACGAGCATCTGAAACACGCATGGGCGGCGGTCGAGCGCGGCGAATTGCTGCTCGCGGGCGCGCTGTCCGACCCGGTCGATACGGCTGTGCTGCTCTTCCAGAGCGACTCGCCCGCGGCCGCCGGCGCCTTTGCCGAGGCCGATCCATATGTGCTTGCGGGTCTCGTGACGCGTTGGCGCGTGCGGCCATGGACGACCGTGGTGGGCGAGCACGCGTCGCAACCGGTACGCTAGAACCAGCGCCCTGAACTTCTTTCGAGCACCACGGATACCGAGGCGAACGCGTGCCTGAGCGCTGCCGTTCGCTGTTTCACCGCATCGCGCCGATGACGGGCAAGCTCAGTTGGCGCGGTGCTCGTGCGCGCTGCATCAGCGATCAAATTCGTTCGAAGCGCATCGAAATGATTCGCGGCGCATTTCGCCGCGCATTTCGCCGATTTCATCAAAGCTATTCGCCGCTGATCCTTTGCCATTTCGCTGCCCAATGGCTCGTTTTGTCGCCGGAACCAACCGTCTTTCTGTTATGGCAATTCGAATAATGACGCAGCAAAAAGGACAAGATTGTTTCCATCCGTAACACTTGTCTCAGGGATATTCACGCAAACCCTGGTGGTGGTATGCTTCGTGCACAAATTCTCCCATGCACGAGTGAGACCACGTTTTGTGCTTCGCAATAGGGACAAACCGCACTAACGCAGTGCGGCGCTGACCGACAAACAAAACGTACAAAACATATTTGTGCAACCGAGGGCTGCACACGGATCGTGAAAGTTGAATCCGTGGCGGTCCAAAGCCGCGGCCCGGCCAGGCCGCGTGGAGAACTCCATGTTTTTCGATGAGCTAAGCAATGAAGAATGGGCGCTGCTGGCAGCGCTTGTCTCCGATGAGCCGGCCGTCCGTCTGAATCGACGCGGCCGGCCGCGCGCCGAACCACGTATCGTGGCGAATGCCGTCCTGTGGATTCTGACAACTGGCGAACCCTGGTCGAGGCTGCCGGCCCGCTATCCGTCGGGTCCCACCTGCCGGCGCCGTTTTGAAGAATGGCAATTGAACGGCACCCTCCTCGAGATGGTTCGGCTGTTATCCCAAACCGGGCGTACCTTCGCGTACGTCCCGCAACCGGCGCCGCCCGTCGCGGCCAAACCCGCAGCACCGGTAGCAGCCCCTCCCAGCGCGCGCGAAGACAGTCTGCGCGGCGTGTCCTGGAAAAGCCCCGAGTCATGGCAGGCGCCCGGCGTGGCGAACCGCTTGAGCAGTTGGCGTTCCGCCGATCCGATCGCCGACATGACGCGCCAGTTGTCCGGCGTGGCGGAGATGCCGCCGGTGCCGTCCGCTCACGCGGGGCGGGCCGGGCAGTCCAGCTTCGCCCAAACGGATGCGATGGACGCGATGGACGGCATGACGTCCGCCGCCATTGCCGAAGGCCAGCCGCAACAATCCGACGACCAGCGCAGCCCGCTGTCGATGAGCCTCGCGCCACGCGGCACGCAGGTCGCCGACCGGCGTGGCTATATGATCTACGTGGTGGCGGAGCAGGTGCCTAACGCGATGTATCGCGCATGGGCGGAGATCATGAAGGACGGCAAACGCGTCGAGCGTTCCGGTCTGGTCGGCCCGCGCTTTGCGCAGGCGGAAGCGGCGGAGCAGTACGCGCTCGACTGGGCGCGGCAGTGGATCGACCGCGAATGCCGCACGCTGGCGGCTGCGGGGACTGCGCCTGTCGTCAATGCCGCTGTGCCGGTTGCACGTCCGTCGCCGGCACGTCCGCTACCGGCATCTCCGCTACCAGCACGTCCGTTGCCGTCCATGCGTCAGGTGCCGGAGCCGGTTACGGTGAATCACGGCGCGCCATTGCATGGTCCTCTGGGTGCGTTCCGCGGTCCGCTGCGCCGTTATCCGGGCGAACCGGCTGCAACGGCTACGGCAGCCACAGAGAGCAGTGCATCAGATCGTTTTCCGGCGTTCCCAGAACTCATCTCCCACGCGGGGTGAGCACCGCAGTACCCCGCGGCCGGTAGGAGCAACCCGCCGCAGGATCCCGCTTCATCCGTTGTGACTCACTGGCGCTGTCTTATTGACGTCCTTCATTGACGGCCTTCATTGGCGTCCGTACGTGTCGTCGAAGCGCACGATGTCGTCTTCGCCGAGATACGAACCGGACTGCACCTCGATCATTTCGAGCGGCATCTTGCCCGGGTTCTCCAGACGGTGGGTGACGCCCAGCGGAATGTACGCCGATTCGTTTTCGGAGACGATAAAGCGCTCTTCACCCCGCGTGACGAGCGCTGTGCCGCGCACGACGATCCAATGTTCGGCGCGGTGATGATGCATTTGCAGCGAGAGCCGCGCACCCGGTTTCACGACGATGCGTTTGACCTGGAAGCGCTCGCCGGTGTCGACGGAATCGTAGTTGCCCCACGGCCGGTGCACCTTGCGATGGCTGGCCGCTTCCAGGCCGCCGTCGCTGCGAATCCGTCCGACGATCTTCTTGACGTCCTGCACGCGCGATTTGTCGGCAACCAGAATTGCGTCCGCCGTTTCCACCACGACCAGATCCTGGGTGCCCACGCAGGCGATCAGGCGTCCTTCCGAGTGCGCGAAGGTCGAGCTCGCGCCTTCGAACATCACGCGGCCGCGACCCACATTGCGCTCAGCGTCCTTGTCCGAGATTTCCCAGATCGCATCCCATGAACCCACGTCCGACCAACCCGCCTGCAGGGGCACGACTACGCCGGAAGCGGCAGTCTGATCGTTGCCCAGTTGCTCCATCACAGCGTAGTCGATCGAATTCGACGGCGAGGCGCCAAACGCGTCGCGTTGCAGACGGAAGAAGTCGCCGTCCGCCTTGCCGCCCGCAAACGCCGCCTCACAGGCTTCGTAAATGGCCGGCTGGAAGTGGCGGATCGCCTTCAGCCAGGTCGACGCGCGCATGATGAAAATGCCGCTGTTCCACCAGTACTCCTGCGACTCGACATAACGCTGCGCCAGCTCCAGATGCGGCTTTTCGACGAAGCGGTCGAGTTTGTGCGCGGCGATCGAGCCGGCTGCTGCGGCGTTGTCTTCAGCGCTGTGGTTAGGCATGCCTGGCTGTGTACCGAGCGCCGCGCCGATACGGATATAGCCGTAGCCGGTTTCCGCGCGCGTCGGCACGATGCCCATCGTCACGATATGGCCGGCCTCGGCGTGCTGCACGCCCGTGGCGACCGCCGCACGAAAGCCGTCGATGTCGGTGACCGCGTGATCGGCGGGCATCACGACCATGATGCCGTCCCCGTCCTGCGCGGCGATCGACAGTGCGGCCACCGTGAGCGCCGGCGCGGTGTCGCGGCCGACGGGCTCGAGAATCAGCCGGCTCGCTTTGCCGCTCGTGCGCAATTGCTCGGCGGTCGTGAAGCGATGCTCTTCGTTGGCCACCACGACGAGTTGCTCGGCGAGGAGGTGACCGGCTTCGAGTCCGTCGAGACGGCGCGTCGTGGATTGCAGCAGCGAATCATCGCCGAGCAGGCCAATCAG
The DNA here is from genome assembly GCF_003353175.1 of Paraburkholderia lacunae. Lineage (GTDB taxonomy): Bacteria > Pseudomonadota > Gammaproteobacteria > Burkholderiales > Burkholderiaceae > Paraburkholderia > Paraburkholderia lacunae. Next base: position 398,699 of record NZ_QHKS01000003.1, read on the forward strand.
CTGTTTCGGGTACTGCTCGCGCGACATCGGCCACAGGCGTGTGCCGGAGCCGCCCGCGAGAATGACGGGGTGAACCTTGAGCTTGACGTTCAGGGACATGGCTTGCGTGGACCGGGTGTCGGCAGGCGTGGCCGTAACCGGAGCTGTCATGATGGACTCCTCGAGGCTGGGTGAATGCTGGGTGAATGCGTCGAGTTTTAACACGAAGTAACGAGTCAATAAAAGCGAGTTAAATAGAGGTTATATAAAAAAGCCAATAAAATTAGTCATTCCGTGACGCCAGAATGTCTGTTTAATTTTTAAAAAAATAAAAAATTCAGGAAAAAAATCAGAGGCAATTTTTTTACACGGGCGAATGTCGCAAAATAGGGACGAACGGCAGCGCGTAAGCTTTGTAGGCAAACAGGGGGAAATGGCGGTCCAGGCTTTCAGTAAGGCACTCAACTGGTCTTTCGAACACCGAAACCGGCAACAATTGCCGAACAAATTCCGAAAAAATATCGAAATTCTGACCGATACATTTTGAGATTTTTTGCTGTCTTGCAGTCCGAATTTTAATGCCGCTTTATTGATACCTGTACAAGGGTATTCACTCATTCCGACACGCGTTCTCCACCTCGGCCACCTGGATGGCTATCTGGATTTTTTTGGAGCGGAGAAACGGCGTGGCAATAGCACAGGCCAATTGGTTTCGCGGCGCGCATTCAGTGGTAGGGCGCGCATGCCGGCGTTGGGCGTCCTGATGCGGGGCTGATGTGCATAACCGGGTACCAGAAATTCAACCAACCGACGGATGGCCCTTGACTGACGAACTGAGGTGCAGCGCATGCTGAGCGTTCTATCGAGAATCATCGACATTGCGATGGTCGCCCTCGGCGCCTGGATTGCGGCGGCCGTGCACGGCGGGAAATTCGTGTGGCTGGACGACATGCAAAGCATTTCGCTCGCGTTCGGCTGCCTGCTGGTGGTGGTGTTTTTCCCCGCGCTCGGCATCTATCAGTCGTGGCGCGGCAAGCCGCTGTACGACCTGCTGTGCCGCGTGGCGGGCGGCTGGCTGATGGTGGAGGTCACCGGCATTCTGATCAGCTTCAGCCTGCACCGCTCGGACAGCCTGTCGCGCTTGTGGCTCGTGTACTGGGCGGCGGCCACCATCGTGCTGCTGATCGTCACCAAGATGATCGTCTATTCGATCCTCAAGGGATTGCGCCGCGAGGGTTTCAATCAGCGCGCGGTGGCGATCGTCGGCGGCGCGCCGTACGGCCGCTTTCTGATCGAGCAGATGCGCAGCCGGCCGGAAGCGGGCTTTAGCCCGGTCGCCGTGTTCGATGAAGACGGCACGATCAATCCTTATGAAGACCCGGAGGCTGCCGACGCGATCGAAGGCGTGCCGGTCGAGCGCGACTACCAGCGCATGATCCAGCTGGTGCGCCAGCGCGCGATTCGCGAACTGTGGCTCGCACTGCCGATCTCGAAGGAAAAGGCGATCCACCGCTTCGTGATGGACCTGCGCAACGATTTCGTGAACATCCGTTTCATTCCGGATGTGCGCAGCCTCACGCTCTTCAATCAGCCGATGGTCGATCTGCTCGGCGTGCCCGCGATCAACCTGGCCGCCTCGCCGATCACCGATCTGCGCGTGCTGCCCAAGCGCATTTTCGACCGCATGTTCGCGCTCGCCGCACTGAGCGCACTGTTGCCGGTGATGCTCGCGATCGCCGTGGCGGTGAAGCTGAGCTCGCCGGGGCCGGTGTTCTTCCGCCAGAAGCGGAAGGGCATCGACGGCAACCAGTTCGAGATCTACAAGTTCCGCTCGATGAAAGTGCACAAGGAAGAGTCCGGCAGGATCACCCAGGCCACGCGCCGCGACCCGCGCATCACCGCGGTCGGCGCATTCCTGCGGCGCACCAGCCTCGACGAATTGCCGCAATTCATCAACGTGCTGCGCGGCGAGATGTCGGTGGTCGGTCCACGCCCGCATGCGCTCGAACACGACGACATCTACAAGGATCTGGTGAAGGGCTACATGCACCGCTACCGGATCAAACCGGGCATCACCGGATGGGCGCAGATCAACGGCTATCGCGGCGAAACCGACCGCATCGAAAAGATGATGGGCCGCGTCAAGCTCGATCTGTACTACATGCAGCACTGGACCTTCTGGCTCGACATCAAGATCGTCGTGCTGACGCTGTGGAAGGGCTTTGTGGGCAGCAACGCTTATTGAGCGACAGCCGCGCAATGCATCGCGCGTCTGCTGTTCCGAACCAACTCAATTCTCCGAGGTGTAATACATGAACCTGACGATCATCGGTAGCGGCTACGTAGGCCTCGTGACGGGCGCGTGTCTGGCGGACATCGGCCACGACGTGTTCTGTCTCGACGTCGATCAGCGCAAGATCGACGTGCTCAACAACGGCGGCGTGCCGATCCATGAGCCGGGATTGCAGGAGATCATCGCGCGTAATCGCAAGGCCGGCCGCCTGAAGTTTTCGACCGACGTCGAAGCCGCCGTCGCGCATGGCGATATCCAGTTCATCGCGGTCGGTACGCCGTCCGACGAAGACGGTTCCGCCGACCTGCAATACGTGCTGGCCGCCGCGCGCAATATCGGCCGCCATATGACGGCCTTCAAGGTGATCGTCGACAAATCGACGGTGCCGGTCGGCACGGCCTCGCGCGTGCGCGAGGTGATCGCTGCGGAGCTGGCTGCGCGCGGCGAGAGCCACATGTTCTCGGTGGTGTCGAACCCGGAGTTCCTGAAGGAAGGCGCGGCCGTCGAAGACTTCACGCGCCCCGACCGCATCGTGCTCGGCTGCGACGAAGACGTGCCGGGCGAGAAGGCGCGCGAATGGATGAAGCGCCTGTACGCGCCGTTCAATCGCAATCGCGAGCGCACGCTGTACATGGACGTGCGTTCGGCCGAATTCACCAAGTACGCGGCCAATGCGATGCTCGCCACGCGCATTTCGTACATGAACGAGCTGGCGAATCTGGCTGATCGCGTCGGCGCGGACATTGAAGCGGTGCGCCGCGGCATCGGCTCCGATCCGCGGATCGGCTACGACTTCCTGTATGCCGGCTGCGGCTACGGCGGTTCGTGCTTCCCGAAGGACGTGCAGGCGCTGATCCGCACCGCCGCCGACTACAAGCAGAATCTGCGCATTCTCGAAGCGGTGGAAGCCGTCAACGACACGCAGAAAAAAATCCTCGCGCACAAGATCGTCGCGCGTCTGGGCGAAGACCTGTCGGACCGCACCTTCGGCGTGTGGGGCCTCGCGTTCAAGCCGAATACCGACGACATGCGCGAAGCGCCGAGCCGGCCGCTGATCGCCGAGCTGCTGCGCCGCGGCGCGCGCGTCAAGGCCTACGACCCGGTCGCGATCGACGAATCGAAGCGCGTCTTCGCACTCGATCTGAAGGACGTGCCGCAACAGCACGCGCGCCTGTCGTTCGTGAACGAAGAGATGGAGGCGGCCGAGGGCGCCGACGCACTGGTGATCCTCACCGAATGGAAGGTCTTCAAGAGCCCGGATTTCGACTCGCTCAAGCAGATCCTCGAGACGCCGCTGATTTTCGACGGCCGCAATCTGTACGAGCCGGACGCGCTGCTCGAACTCGGTATCGAGTACCACGCGATCGGCCGCCAGCACGTGCTGCGCAACGCGCCGGCACGGGTCGGCGCGAACGGCTTGCCGGTCACCGCCGAGACGGCCGACACCGCCGACTCGGCCGCCGCGGCGGCCGGGCGCTAGGTCGCCAGGCTGTGTTAGGGAGCCCGCTATGTTTGCCAACGTTCTGATCGTCTGTCACGCCAATGTGTGCCGTTCGCCTGCCGCCGAGATGCTGTTCAAGGCACGGCAGAGCAAGGCCTCGCGGCCGTCCTCGGCGCCGATCGCGTTTCATTCGGCGGGCATCCGTGCCGCGGAGGGTCGCGGCATGGACCCGGTGATGCGGCGCCTGCTCGCGGAGCAGGGCGTCGCTTCCGGGATCCATTACTCGCGGCGACTCGACCGGCACCTCGTGCGCTCCGCCGATCTGGTGCTGGTCAGCGAGCGCGCGCAGGTGAGCGAAGTCGAAGCGCTCGATCCGGCCTCGCGCGGCAAGGTCTATCCGCTCGGCAAGTGGGAACACGATTCCGACGTCGCCGATCCCCACGGCGGCGCGGAAACTGCTTATCGAGAGAGTCTCGTGCTCATCGAACATCTGGTCATGGGATGGCTGAAGAAAATATGCTGATGAAGACAACTATCGCGAACCTCAAGGCGAACTCACCGGCGAATCTTCGAACGAAATTCGCCGCCATTCTTTTGCTGACGTCCTTTGTGTCGGCCTGCTCCACCGCGCCGGGGAATTACCTCGACACGTCCCGTCTGAAAGACGACGGGCAGCATCAGAGTCAACCCGCTGAGACCTATCCGGTCCATCTGATCGACGCGAGCGTCGTGGCCGCGCAGGCTCAGGCGCAAGCCGCCGCCGCGCCGCCGGCGTTGCCGACCTCGTCTATCAGCGACCCGTCACAGTACGTGTACCGGCTCTCGCCGCAGGACATTCTCGGCATCACCGTTTGGGACCATCCTGAGTTGACCACGCCGCAGGGCAGCACGATGTCGGCGGGCGGCAACACCACGCAGTCGATCGGCGGCGCGTTGCAGCAGCCGTACACGGCCGCGTTGCCGGGCGAGGCCGATCCGTACGGCCAGACGATCGCTACCGACGGCACGATCTTTTTCCCGTTCGTCGGGCGGATCAAGGCCGCGGGCAAGACCGTCGGCGAGGTGCGCGATCAATTGGCCGCCGGCCTCGTGCGCTATATCCGCAACCCGCAGGTCGACGTACGCGTGCTCTCGTATCGCGGCCAGAAAATCCAGGTGACCGGCGAAGTGAAGACGCCGGGGCCGCTCGCCGTCAGCGACGTCCCGCTCACGCTGGTCGACGCGATCACGCGCTCGGGCGGCACGACCGCCGAAGCCGACATCCAGCGTGTGCGACTGACGCGCAACAAGAAGCTCTATGTGCTCGACGCGAACCGCATGCTCGATGGCGGCGACACCACGCAGAACGTGATGCTGCAAGGCGGCGACGTGATCAACATTCCGGATCGCAGCGCAAGCCGCGTGTTCGTGATGGGCGAAGTGAAGACGCCGATGCAGATGCCGATGCTCAAGGGCCGTCTGACGATCGCCGATGCGCTGACGCAAGCGGGCGGCATCCTCGATACCGACGCCAATCCGCGCCAGATCTACGTGATGCGCGGCCTGCGCGAGAAGCCGACCACGCCGGACGTCTACCGCCTCGACATGACGCAGCCGGACGCCATCATGCTGTCGTCGCAGTTCCAGTTGCAACCGATGGATGTCGTGTATATCAGTACCGCCGCGTCGACCACCTTCAACCGTGTCTTGCAGCAGGTGTTGCCGAGCGTACAGACGCTGTTCTACCTGAGGCAGTTGACGCGTTAAACGTCCGAGCCGCCGAGAGTCCCGCGCCGCTCCCCCAGGGCGCGGGACTGAAGCAAATGCTTGAGCAACCGCTGACGTAACCGCTGACGTAACCGATACGGGATCGAATTGTGAGCAATCAAATCACTCCACACATGGTCGCACCGGCCAGGACCGAAGAAGAGGACGTCGTCCTCGGCCAACTGGTGCAGGTGATCCTCGACGACATCTGGTGGCTGATCGCCATCGCCGCGGTGATCGTCGGGATCGCCGTCGCGTACTGTTTCCTCGCCAAGCCGATCTATTCGGCCGATGCGCACGTGCGGGTCGAGCAGGGCGACAACACCTCGCAGGCGCTCACGCAGACGCAGACGGGCGCGGCGATCACCACCGGCTCGAGCTCGCTGCCGACCGATGCAGAAATCGAAATCATCAAGAGCCGCGGCGTAGTCGGCCCGGTGGTGCAGCAACTGAAGCTGAACTTCAGCGTCACGCCGAAGACCATTCCGCTGCTCGGCAGCATCGCCGCGCGCATGGCGACGCCGGGCCAGCCGGCGCGGCCGTGGCTGGGTCTCGCGTCCTATGCATGGGGCGGCGAAGAAGCCGACGTCGATTCGCTCGACGTGGAGCCCGCGCTCGAAGGCCAGAAGCTGACGATGAAGGTGGTCGACGACCAGCACTACGAGCTGTACGCGGAGAACGGCGCGCTGCTGCTGCACGGCCAGGTCGGCCAGCAGGCGCAGGGCGGCGGCGTGACGATCGTGGTCAAAAAGCTGGTGGCGCGACCGGGTGAGGAATTTACGGTGGTGCGTTCCAACGACCTCGACGCGATCACCGCGTTCCAGTCGGCGATCACCGTGCAGGAGCAGGGCAAGCAGACCGGCGTGATCCAGATTTCGCTGGAAGACAAGAGCCCCGAGCATGCCGCTCTGGTCGCCAATGCGCTGGCGCAGTCGTACGTGCGTCAGCATGTGTCGAACAAGCAGGCCGACGCGATCAAGATGCTCGAGTTCCTGAAGAGCGAAGAGCCGCGCCTGAAGAGCGACCTCGAACGCGCGGAAGCCGCCTTGACCGCGTATCAGCGCCAGTCCGGCTCGATCAACGCAAGCGACGAAGCCAAGGTGTACCTGGAAGGTAGCGTGCAGTACGAACAGCAGATTGCCGCCTTGCGTCTGCAAATGGCGTCGATGACCGAGCGTTACGGCGACGACCACCCGACGCTCAAGGTCGCGCGTGAACAGATGGCCGAGTTGCAGGCGCAGCGCACCAAATACGCCGACCGCTTCCGCGATCTGCCGGCCACCGAAGTGAAGGCCGTGCAGCTGCAACGCGATGCGAAGGTGGCCGAAGACATCTACGTGCTGCTGCTCAACCGCGTGCAGGAATTGTCGGTGCAGAAGGCCGGCACCGGCGGCAACGTGCATATCGTCGACGCCGCGCTGCGACCGGGCGTGCCGGTCAAGCCGAAGAAGGCGCTGATCCTGTCGGCGGCGGTGATTCTCGGGCTGATCGCCGGCACGGGTTTCGTGTTCCTGCGCCGCAATATGTTCAAGGGCATCGACGACCCCGAGCACATCGAACGCGCATTCCATCTGCCGGTGTTCGGTCTCGTGCCGCTCAGCGCCGAGCAGGCGGTGCTCGAAAGCAGTTTCCAGCGCGGCGGCGAACGCCTGCGTTCGGTGCTGGCCAGCGCGCGTCCGAAGGACTTCACGGTCGAAAGCCTGCGCAGTCTGCGCACTTCGATGCAGTTCACGTTGATGGACGCGAAGAACCGCATCGTCATGCTGACCGGCCCGATGGCCGGCGTCGGCAAGAGCTTTCTGACGGTCAATCTGGCGGTGCTGCTCGCGCATTCGGGCAAGCGCGTGCTGATGATCGACGGCGATTTGCGGCGCGGCGTGCTCGAACGCTACATGGGCGGTTTGCAGGAAAACGGCATGTCGGAGTTGCTGAGCGGGCAGATCTCGCTCGAAGACGCGATCCGCAGCTCCAACATCGAGAACCTGAGCTTCATCTCGTGCGGCCGCCGTCCGCCGAATCCGTCGGAGCTCCTGATGTCGCCGCGTCTGCCGCAATACCTCGACGGCCTCGCCAAGCGCTACGACGTGATCCTGATCGACACGCCGCCGGTGCTGGCCGTGACCGATGCGTCGATCATCGGCGCCTATGCGGGTTCGACCTTCTTCGTGATGCGCTCGGGCATGCATAACGAAGGCGAGATCATCGATGCGTTGAAGCGCTTGCGGGCGGCTGGCGTGCACGTGCAGGGCGGCATCTTCAACGGCATGCCGGCGCGCTCGCGCGGCGGCTACGACCGCAGCTATGCGAGGGTCCAGGAATACCTGAGCACCTGAGCCGCGCGAGCGATCCCATTGTTCCGCTTTCAGCGCAACGACGAAAAAAGGACTTCACGATGAAAGTGACGGTACTGGTTCCCACGTTCCGCCGCCCGGCCGATCTCGCGCGCTGTCTCGCGGCGCTGCAACGGCAGTCGCGCGCGCCCGACGAAGTGGTGGTGGTCGCGCGCGCCGACGACGAGGCGACTCACACGTGCCTGCGCGATCCGGCGGTGCCCGGCGCACTGCCGCTCGCCGTTGCGCTGGTCGAGGTGCCAGGCCAGGTCGCGGCCCTGAATCGCGGGCTCGACGCGGCCAGCGGCGACGTGATCGCGATCACCGACGACGACGCCGCACCGCACGTCGACTGGGTCGAACGGATTGCGGCGGCATTCGAAAGCGATGCGCGTCTGGGCGCGCTCGGCGGGCGCGACTGGGTGCACGAAAAAGGCCGCGTGCTGGACGGCGAACGGCCGCAGGTCGGCAAGGTCACCGCGCACGGCAAGATCATCGGCAATCATCACCTCGGGGTGGGCGGCGCGCGCGAAGTCGACATCCTGAAGGGCGCCAACATGAGCTACCGCAGCGATGCGGTCCGCACGATCCGTTTCGACGCGCGCCTGCGCGGCGCGGGCGCGCAGGTTCACAACGACATGGCCTTCAGCCTGAGCGTGAAGAACGCCGGCTGGAAGCTGATGTACGACCCGCGCGTGGCGGTCGATCATTTCCCGGCCGAGCGTTTCGACGACGACCGGCGCGACGCGCAAACCATGGCGGCGTTGCGCAATGCCGCCTTCAACTTCCATCTGATCCTGCGCGACCAGCTGCCGCCGCTGCGCCGCGAAACCGCCTGGTGGTGGTGGACGCTGGTCGGCACGCGGGTCTATCCGGGGCTCACGCACGCGGCGCTCGCGCTGCTCTCCAAACAGGCGCGCCTGAAGCTGTCGCGCTGGCGCGCGGTGCGTACCGGCGCGCATGAGGCGCGGCGCGCGCTGTCCTGATCTTCGTGATCGCTCGCGCGACCCACGTCGCGACCTATACGTTCGTGCATCGGCGCCGGTTTCGTTTCATGGCCGCCGATGCTCCTTTCCACCGGCAGAGCGGAGTGTCTGCATGAGTACGAAAGTTCACGTTCATCTGTTTTACGGCGCAGATCCGCGCTTTTACCGACCGGGCGACAACATCGGTTGTCTGTACGGTTATCACCACGCCGAATCCGACGCGTTCGCGCTGACCTATTCGCAGGACGCGCAGGAAAGCAAACCGGTGCGCCTGTTGCGCCGCGCATTGAAGGCGGCGCTCGGCTTCGACTTCATTCACACGTGGCGCAACCGCGCCGAGATGTTGCGCTCGGACGTGATCTGGACGCATACCGAGCAGGAACATCTGTCGGCCGCGCTGATGCTGCTGCTGAGCGGCCGCAAGGCGGGCGCCGGGAACGGGCCGTTGCTGCTCGCGCAAAGCGTATGGCTGCTCGATAAATGGCCTGGTTACGGGATCCTGCGCAGTTGGCTTTATCGCAAGCTGCTTGCGCGCGCGGATCAGCTGACCACGCTCGCCAGCGAAAACGCCGAACTGTGCCAGCGCTTTTTCAACCGCAACGCGAAGCATGTCTACTACGGCCTGAACACGCAGGACTTCCCGGTGCAGGCGCCCACCGAATGGACGCCGCATACGCCGATCCGGATCGCGGCGATCGGCAACGATCGCGACCGCGATTGGGAGAGCCTCATCAAGGCGTTCGGCAACGATGCGCGCTACACGGTGAAACTCGCGACGCGCCGGCGCATTCCCGCATCGCTGCGCGCGGCGAATGTCGAGATCGCGCTGTTTTCGGGCATCAAGAAGCAGCACGAACTCTACGCCTGGGCCGACGTGATCGTCGTGCCGCTGCGGCCGAATTCGCACGCCTCCGGCATCACCGTGATGCTCGAAGCGGCGGCGGTCGGCAAGCCGATGGTGGTCGCCGACGTCGGCGCGTTGCGGGATTATTTCCCGGCGGACGAGGCGGCTTATGTGCCGCCGTTCAACCCGCAGGCGCTGCGCGAAGCGGTCGACGGCCTCGCAGCCTCGCCCGCCGAGGCCTTGCGCCAGGCGCAAGCGGCCGCAGCCGGTTTGCTGTCGCGCGATCTGACGACGCAGCACTACGCGATGCAGCATGTGCGGATCACGCAGGAGATGCTGCGTGCCCGGGCCGCGCTGCGGGCCCCGGCGGTGGAGCAAGGCCGCCGCCCCAGCCCGCGTGAATCGAGCGGGAGCCTCTAAACGATGTCGACAATTACGCGAGCCGGCGAGAGCGGCGCCGGACGTTCTGTGTCCGGCGGTCCGCAGGAATGGTTGCCGCCGGCGTTACTGTGGCTGATCACGGCGGTGCTGATCGCCGCGCATCAGGGCACGGTGCTCACGCTCGCGTTTCCGGTGCTCGCGATCCTGACCGGCCTGTGGCTGTACTTCAAGAGCCCGGCGCGCTACGTCGGCTTCATGTGGTGGCTGTGGTTCCTGAGCCCGGAAGTGCGGCGTCTGGCCGACTGGTCCAAAGGCTCGTTCACGCCCACCAGCCTGATCCAGATTGCGCCGCTCGCGGTGACGATGATCAGCGCGCTCTCCTTGCTGCGCTACTACCGATTGCTCGCGCAGCGGCGCGGACTGCCGGTGCTGCTGATCCTGCTCGGCCTCGCCTATGCGTTCATGGTCGGCGTGATGTCGAGCGGGCCGCTTGCCGCGACCTATGACCTCGCCAACTGGCTCTATCCGATCCTGATCGGCTTTCACATCATGGCGCACACGCGCCAATATCCGCAGTACCGCGACACCATCGTCAACACGTTCATCTGGGGCATGCTGGTGATGGGCGGCTACGGCCTGATCCAGTTCTTCATCATGCCGCAGTGGGACGCGCTGTGGATGCTCGGCTCGCAGATGAACTCGCAAGGCGATCCGGTGCCGATGGGCGTGCGCGTGTTCAGCACGATGAACTCGTCGGGGCCGTTCGCGTTCGCGATGATGGGCGCGATGGTCTACGTGATGGCGGCCACGCACCGGGTGCGCTGGGTTGCCGCGGCGCTGGGCTTTTTCGCGTTTGCGCTGAGCCTCGTGCGCTCGACGTGGGGCGGCTGGGTGATCGCGCTGCTGATCCAGCTGGTCAAATCGAACAACAAGGTGCGCATGCGCATCATCGCCAGCGCGGTGCTGCTCGCCGGCCTGTGCGTGCCGCTGCTGGCGGTCGGCCCGGTGGCCGACCGGATGCAGGCGCGTCTTAACACCATCGTCAATCTGAGCGACGACCAGAGCTATGCCGCGCGTAACGAGTTCTACGCGACCTTCGCGAAGACCGCCTTCACCGACGTCTCCGGCGAAGGGATGGGCGCGACCGGCACCTCCACCAAGCTCTCGAACGACGGCGGCCAGCTCGGCCAATACGGCAACTTCGACAGCGGCGTGATGAACATCCCGTTCGTGCTCGGCTGGCCCGGCACGCTGCTGTATATGTCGGGCATCGTCTGGCTGCTGGTGCGCGCGGTGCTCGCGTCGTTCAAGCTGAGCAACGACAAATACGTGTCCGCTTGCCTCAGTCTCAGTCTCGCGACCTTTGCGATGCTGGTGTTCACCAATTCGCTGGTCGGCACCGGCGGCCTGCTGCTTTTCATGAGTGTTTTTTCGATCCTTTCTGCGGTGCATTACGAAAAGATGAACCGCAGACGCACGCAATTACTCCACGGAGGCACTGATTGAGAGTCGCCATTGTCACGCACGTCGTGCGCCATAACGACGGCCAGGGGCGCGTCAACCACGAGATTGCGCGCGCCGCTCTCGACGAGAACATCGGCGTGACGCTGGTGGCGTCGCACGTCGCGCCCGATCTGCTCGCCCATCCGAACGTCCGCTGGGCGCAGATCAAGATCGGCCGCTGGTGGCCCACCAATCTGCTGCGCCAGCAGGTGTTCGCGTTCAGGAGCGCAATGTGGCTGCGCGCGCATCGAAGCGAATACGACGTGCTGCACGTGAACGGTTTCATCACGTGGATGCCGGCCGACGTCAACACCTCGCACTTCGTGCATAGTGGCTGGTTCGGCAGCAAGTACTACCCGTTCGGCTTGACCAAGGGCGTGTGGTCCGCGTATCAGTCGGTCTATACGCGCTGCAACGCGTTGCTCGAACGCTGGGCTTACCGGCGCTCGAAGGTGATCACGGCGGTGTCGCAAAAGGTCGCCGACGAAATCCGCGCGATCGGATTGACGCCGGATAACCGGGTGGATGTGATCTACAACGGCGTCGATACGCAAGGCTTCGCCGCGGCCCAGGGCGATCGCGCGCGCTTCGGACTGCCGGGGGAGGCGTTCCTGCTGCTGTTCGTGGGCGACCTGCGCACGCCGCGCAAGAACCTCGGCACTGTGCTGGCGGCGCTGAAGCATTTGCCTGAGCACGTGCAGATCGCGGTGGCCGGATTCCTGCCGGGCAGCCCTTATCCGGACGAGGCGAAGGCGCTCGGCATTGCGCATCGCGTGCATTTTCTGGGGCTGGTGAAGGACATGCCGGTGCTGATGCATTCGGTCGATGCGTTCGTGTTTCCGTCCCGCTATGAGGCGATGAGCCTGTCGCTGCTCGAAGCGATGGCGGCGGGGCTGCCGGTGGTCACGGCGCGCACGGCGGGCGGCGCGGAGATCATCACGCCCGAATGCGGCATCGTGCTCGACGACCCGGACGATCCCAAGGCGCTGGCGGGCGCGGTCTCGCGGTTGGCGGCGAACGACGACGCGCGCCGCGCGATGGGCGTCGCCGCCAACGAGCTCGCGACCGGCTTCGGCTGGGCGCGCATGGCCGCGCAGTACATCGCGCTGTACCGGCAGATGGAAGGTCAGCAGAAGGACCGCCGGCGCAGCGAAGCCGAGGCCGCCGTGGCCGCCGGGAGCGACGCGCTGACGCTGAACACGCTGGCCGGCCAGAAGGGCGCGGAATGACTATTTGCGCAGATACCGCGGAAACAGGCGGGCACGTAACCGATCACCACTCTCAGAACGCACAGGGGCAACAACCATGACGACGAGCTCAATCAAATCGCTGCAGATCGGGATGCACTGGTTTCCCGAGCGCGCGGGCGGCCTCGACCGCATGTACTACTCGCTGGTCGGCGCGCTGCCGGGCGCGGGCGTCGCGGTGCGCGGCGTAGTGGCAGGCTCGCCCAAGGTCGCCGCGGACACCGGCGGCGCGATCAACGGCTTCGGCCCGGCCGCGCAATCGCTGCCGTTGCGGCTGATGGCGGCACGCCGCGCGCTGCGCCGCGAAATCAGCACCGCGCGTCCCGACGTGATTTCGTCGCACTTCGCGCTGTACACCTTTCCGGGCCTCGACGTGACGCGCGGGATCCCGCAAGTGTCGCATTTCCAGGGACCGTGGGCCGACGAGAGCCACGTGGAAGGCGCCGATTCGCTCGGCCAGCGCGCCAAGCATTATCTGGAGCAGTCGGTGTATGCGCGCTCGTCGCGGCTGATCGTGTTGTCCGAAGCGTTCGGCAAGATCCTCACCTCGCGCTACCGGATCGCGCCGGAGCGCGTGCGCGTGGTGCCGGGCTGCGTGGACGTCGAGCAGTTCAACCTGCCGATCACACCGGCCGAGGCGCGGCTGAAGCTGCAATTGCCGCAAGACCGGCCGATCGTGCTGGCGGTGCGGCGCCTGGTGCGCCGCATGGGTCTCGAGGATCTGATCGATGCGGTGAAGCTGCTCAAGCGCCGCGAACCCGACGTGCTGCTGCTGATCGCGGGCAAAGGACGGCTCGAAGGCGAGTTGCAGGCGCGCATCACCGAGGCGGGCCTCGAAGACAACGTCAAGCTGCTGGGCTTCGTGCCGGATCAGCATCTGGCGGCGCTCTATCGCGCGGCGAATATCAGCGTGGTGCCGACGGTCGCGCTCGAGGGTTTCGGCTTGATCACGGTCGAATCGCTGGCCTCGGGCACGCCCGTGCTGGTGACGCCGGTGGGCGGCTTGCCGGAAGCGGTGGCAGGCTTGTCGCCGAATCTGGTGCTGCCGGCAACCGGCGCTCAGGCGATCGCGGAAGGCCTGGCCGGTGCGTTGAACGGCTCACTGAAGTTGCCGGACGCGGATGCCTGCCGTCGCTACGCGCGCGATCACTTCGACAATTCGGTCATCGCGCGGCGCGTGGCATCGGTGTATAGCGAAGCGATCGCGGCGGGTGGGGTGCACTGAAGGCGCTGACGCTCGGAGTGAACGCGGCGCGCGGCTCGCCGCTCGTCGCATTCACTCCGGCAAGCGGCAAAAAACTCACGCCGCTCGATGGCGTAAAAACAGACGAGGCCTGAATCATTGCGATCAGGCCTCGTCTGTTTTTGCAGCGGGTGAAATGCCGGTGGCGTGGGTGTCCGGCGGCCGCGGCGGCCCCGGCGGCCCCGGCGGCCGCCTGTGCGACCGCCGTCCCGCTTAGAACGTTTCGTGATGCTGATTGCGGCCGAGATCCGCATGAACCATCATGTTGCACAGCTGTTCGAGCGTGGTCTGAGGCTTCCAGCCGAGCTTCTCGTGGGCCTTGTCGGCGCAGCCGATCAGCAGATCGACTTCCGCCGGACGGTAGAACCGGGGGTTCACGCGCACCAGCGTCTTGCCGGTCGCGACGTCGATGCCGATTTCGCGCTCGTCCTTGCCCGACCATTCGATCTGATAGTCCGCGGCGGCGAACGCCATGCGTACGAAGTCGCGTACCGTCTCGGTGCGGTTGGTGGCGAGCACGTACGTGTCGGGTTCGTCGGCTTGCAGCATGCGCCACATGCCTTCCACGTATTCGAGCGCGAAGCCCCAGTCGCGCTTCGCGCTGAGGTTGCCGAGTTCCAGCACGTCCTGCTTGCCGAGCTTGATCTTCGCGACGGTGTCGGTGATCTTGCGCGTGACGAATTCGCGGCCACGCAGCGGCGATTCGTGATTGAACAGAATGCCGCTGCTCGCAAACAGGTTGTACGACTCGCGATAGTTGATGGTGCTCCAGTGCGCGAACAGTTTGGCGACACCATACGGGCTGCGCGGGTAGAACGGCGTGTCCTCGCGTTGCGGCACCGCTTGCACGAGGCCGAACATTTCCGAGGTCGACGCCTGGTAGTAACGGGTCTTCGGATTCAGGATGCGGATGCCTTCGAGCAGATTCAGCGCGCCGATGCCGGTCACTTCGGCGGTCGTCACCGGCTGGTCGAACGACACGCCCACGAAGCTCTGGGCGGCGAGGTTGTACAACTCGTCGGCTTGCGCGCCTTCGAGCAGACGCAGCGTCGAGCCGAGATCGGTCAGATCGTGTTCGACGAGGCGCAGATTCGGATGATCGAGCACGCCGAGCTCACGAATGCGCCAGAAGTTGACGGAACTGGTGCGGCGGTAGGTGCCGGTCACCTGGTAGCCCTTGTCGAGCAGCAGTTTGGTCAGGTAGGCGCCGTCCTGTCCGGATACGCCGGTGATGATTGCTTTGCGTGGTTGGCTCATAGCTTGCCTTCGATATTGGTAAAAGAGAAAGAGAAGAAGCATCCGCGCCATGACAGCGCATTTCATCGGCACATTCAGAAGCGCATTTCAGAAGCACGTTCCAGAAGCGGGCTGGGCGACGCAAACCCGGCAAACGCACTTGAAAAAACGCTTCAGGACGTCCCGTCCAGCAGTTGCCGCACCAGCGGATCGACGACACGAAAATCCTGTTCGGCCTTGAGCCGGTACAAGCCCGGCTTCGGATGCGCGCCATCGGACATCAGCGTCTTCCAGTCGGGCAGGCCGCAGATGTAGGCGAACTGGTCGACGAGCGGCACCTGCTGTTCGGCGGCGACCCGGCGCGTCATCGCGACCATCGCGGCGAGCCGCGCATTGAGCCGGTTGTCGGGCATCGGATTCGAGGTCTGCAGAACCGGCAGCTTGCCGAGCGCGCGAGCGGTTTTCACGAGCGTCGTTTCGGCCTCGTAGAACTGCTCGGGCGTCTGGTTCTGCATCACTTCGTTGATGCCGTAGTTGATCAACACAATCTGCGCACGCGAAGCCGCGAGCCGCTCCTGCCACGGCAAACCCGCCGTGCGGTCGAGGCGGCCGCGCTGCGTGCCGTCGCGCAACTGGGTGGCCGTCGTGCCGCCCACTCCATAGTTGGTGACCTGGACCCGCTCGCCGTGCGTGGCCTGCAACGCATCTTGCAGATACATCACGGCGTTTTGCGCCTGCGGCCCGCAGTGGCCGCCGCTGCATGAAATGCCGAGCGTGGTCGAATCGCCGTAGGCTTCGACCAGCACCTGGGCTTGCGGCCCCTGAATCTTTTGAGCCGTTTGCACCGCGCCGGCGCTGCCGGCGAGCGCGTCGAATGCCAGCGCAGCCAGCGCCGAAGCGGCGGCCCACAAGCTCGCCGCGAGCCACGTGCGGCGCCTCATGCGCGGCTTTGCGGCGCTTGCCGCACGGCCCCGCCGACACCCGCGGTGCCGGCCGGCGCGTGGCCCTTGCCCGCCGAGCCGAAGATCAACCGCCGTTCGAACGCTAACCACGTAATGCTGGCGTAGGCGAGGGTGATCGCGAGCGCCAGCGCGGCGGTCAGATACCGGTTCAGATGCAGCGGCCACAGCGTGTACAGCACGCTCAGGTGAATCAGGTAAATCGTGTAGCTGATGGTGCCGATATAGACCAGCACGGGATTGCACAGCAGCCGTTTGACGATGCCCTTGCTTTGCAGGGCGATGACCACGACGGAAGTACAAAGGACCAGCGAAATGCTGTAAAGCGCGGCATTCGAGAGCGGCGTATTCGCCGCGCGAAAGCGCGGATTGTGCAGGTGCAGCCACGCGAGCACGGCCAGCGCGGCGAAACAGCCGAGCACGGCCAGCCCCTTGAACGGCTCCAGCGCATCGCGGTTGCGCCGCACGGCGAGCGCGAGCAGCGCGCCGGCCGCGAGCAGGTCCATGCGGAACGGCGTCAGATAGTAGATCGGCCAGAACGAATCGAACCAGGGCGTGGCGACGGCGCGCAGCACCGGCACCGCGAGGATCAAGGCGGCCGCCACGTAGCCGAGCACGCGCTCGGGCACGAGCAGGATCACGAACGGCCAGAAAATATAGAACTGCTCTTCGACGGCCAGCGACCACAACACATTCAGGCTGTCGTGACCGCTCTGATTGAGCGCGTCGCCGATATTGGTGGCGAAAAACGCATACCACTGCCAGTGCTGCGCCCAGCCCAACCCGAACAGAAGCGACGACACCACCATCAGCAACAGATACGGCGGCAGGATGCGCCGTGCCCGGCGTGCGTAGAAATAGCCGAAGTACGACTGCCCGCGCGCCTTGCGTTCGAGCAGGATGCCGGTGATCAAAAAGCCGCTCAGGACGAAAAACAGATCGACGCCCATCCACAGCGGCGCTTTCAGCGCGTGCTGCGCGAACACCGCCAGCACGGCGATGGCGCGCAAGCCGTCGAGCTGCACGATGCGGCGTGAGTGGGAAGGCGCTGAGGGCAATGCGCTAGCTGTCATGAACCGTCCATGGTGTGAAGCGGATGGGCCGGGCGAAGGAGCGGGCCGGGGTTCGCACGGTCAGGCGGACAAACGGGCGCGCTCGCTTCGCGTCGCAACGGGAGTGCAATCGATTCTAGGGAAAAGAAATTGATGAAAAAACGGGAATGAAATAGATAAATGAACCAGATTGCAACAGGGTGTTTCGTTGCTCATTCCTGGCGGATTTTTATGCTTGCATCGAGGCGGCGGGGCATGCGCAAAGAGCGGGTAAGAAGCTGGCAAAAAGCGGGTAAGAAGTGCGGCAAGCATGCGTCGTCATCGGTAAAGATGGGCGGCCGGGTGCGGCTGCGAGCGTCTTTGTCAAGTTCATTGCGCCTTAATCGATTTTTAAATCGATTTCTTTCACGACGGTTAAAGCGGCGAATATTTTTGAATTATTTTCGATTTTCGTCGCGCTGTTTTTTCCGCGTAATGTGAGCCGTGCGGATTGGGTGGCCAGCGACGGCGCATGGGTCGCGTGCCCAGCGCGTGCTCAGGTCTTCGCGGTGCCGTCTTTATCCATGCTTCAAAGCCGGATACTGCACGCAGTGGCGTGAAGGATCCGGCTCGCGCAAACCGGTATCACCGTTCTTACGCCGCTTCTTCGTTCCTTAGTTCATCTCATTCGATTGTTTCCATGCTCGCGCGGGACTTTTTTCCTGACCGCGGCACGGCCCTGATTGGAGGAAATACTTTGTCCCGTTTCACGTTCAAGACCTCGATCGCTGTGATCGTTTGTGCGGCCGGATTGACGGCGGCATCGATCAGCTTCACGGCATCCGCGGAAACCGTGTTGAACGCGAAGACTTCCTGGCTCGGCAATACCTCCGGGTTCGGCGACGGCACATGGGCGCAGATCAACATTACCGCGATCGCGGTCGCGCCGGACGGCAAGGTCTATACGAACGCACCGTGGGACGAAAGCGGCGCCGAAGCCAGCGTCTACCAGAACGGCAAGATGCTCGGCTTCGCGGGCGGCACGCATGGCTGGGGCAACGGCGGCGGCAACGCGATCGCGGTGAACCGCCGCTACGCATTCGTCGCGATCGCGGTCGGCAACGAGAAGGGGCATCTGGTCGAGCAGGGCGTGTGGCCGGAGAAGGGCAAGCAATGGTTCGGCATTTCGCGTCGCCAGATTGTCGATCCGAAGCGCGCCGCGCCGTTCCAGCCGACCGCCCAGAACGCCGATCCGCATGCGCAACTGGCCGCCGGCTTCCTGATGATGAACGAGGTGCCGACCGGCACCAGCGCCGAAATCGGCGGCCTCGCGGCGAACGACACCACGCTGTACGCGGCCAATACCGCGCGCGATCGCATCGAAGTCTACGACGCCGAATCGATGCAGCAGAAAACCACCTGGAGCGTGCATGAGCCGGGGCGCATCGCGCTCGCGCCCGACGGTACGCTGTGGGTGCTGAGCGGCACGCGCAACGACAGGACGCCGCACGTCGAGCACTACGCCGCCGACGGCAAGCGCATCGACGAGACGGTCGCGCTGCCGGCCGACACGGTCGCGGTGGATATCGCCGTGGATGCGCAAGGCCGCGTGCTGATCGCCGATAACGGCCCGCGTCAGCAGGTGCTGTTCTTCAGCAGGAGCAACGGCCGCTATGCGGAGTCGGGCACGCTCGGCGAGCGCGGCGGCATTTTCAGCGGCGTGCCCGGCAAGCCGGGGCCGCAGCGCTTCAACGGCCTGACCGGCGTAGGCGTGGATGCGCGCGGCAACGTCTACGTGTCGACCAACGGCATCGGTCCGCGTTACGAGCCGATCGGCGCGGGCCTTGGTGCGACGCTCGAAAGCTATGCGCCGGACGGCAAACAGAACTGGCAGATGCAAGGTCTCCTGTTCGTCGACGGCGCGTGGATCGACCCGTCGCGGCCCGACAGCGTCTACACCGGCAACAAGCGCTTCGAACTCGATCTGTCGAAGCCCGCCGGACAGGACTGGAAATACGCGGGCTTTCTGTCGAACCGCTTCAAGTATCCCGACGATCCCGTCTTTCACGTCGATCAATATCCCGGCTTGCCGATCGCCCGCAAGCTCAAGGGCCGCACGTTCCTGTACCTGACGGACATGTACGCGGACCATCTGAAGATCTATCGCTTCGACCCGCAGCGCGATGGCGAAACCGCCATTCCATCGGGTTTCATCGCCGGACGTGAACGCGCGGTCGCCAGGGTGCCGAATGCGCCGCCCGGCGGCGACTGGATCTGGCGCGATGTGAACGGCGACGGCAAGTTCAACACTGACGAATTCACCCTCAACACCAGTGGCACGAAGCTCGCGGGCGGCTGGGGCTGGTGGGTCGACAGTGCCGGCGACATCTGGCGCACGCGCGATTCGAAGGGCATCTATCGCTTCCGCTTCGGCGGCCTCGACCCGAAGGGCAATCCGGTCTACGCGTACTCGAACATGACGCAGTACCCGGTGCCGCAACCGTTCACCGAACTGCATCGCGCGATCTACGAACCCGATACCGACACGATGTACGTGACCGGCTATACGCCCGACACGCCGGCCGACCGCGGCTTCTGGAAGGAAGTGGGGCGCGTGCTGGTGCGCTACGACAAATGGTCGAGCGGCAATCCGGTGCAGCGCTATTCGATCACGCTGCCGTGGCAGACGAGCAAACCCATCGCGACGATCATCGGCTTGACCGTCGAAGGGCAGTACCTCTTCGGCGTCGAGCCGGTCGGCGCGGTGCACGTGTGGGACAAGGACAGCGGCAAGGAGCTCGGCGTGATCCAGCCGGGTCCCGAAGTGGGCCGCGCGTCCGGCTGGGTCGATGTGCCCAACGGCATCAGCGCCGCGAAGCGCAGCAATGGCGAGTACCTCGTGTTTGTCGAGGAAGACGCGCGCGGCAAAGTGATGATGTACCGATGGAAGCCGTAATGAAACGCGCGCCGGGACGGCATTTTTTTCTCGCTTTCCCGCGCTAGCGGACATGACCAGGCATTACCAGGCATCACCAGGCAAACGTAGTCAAACCCAGGGCATCCGATGGACAAAGGCATTCTCAAGAACGTAGCGATCAATTTCTTCGGCCTCGTGCTGCCGACTTTCGTTTCGCTCGTGACCGTGCCGTCGTATATCAAGCTGCTCGGCGTCGAGCGCTACGGCGTGATCAGCCTCGTGTGGACCTTGATCGGCTACTTCGGGATTCTCGATCTCGGCATGAGCATGGCTGCGCAGAATCACATCTCGAAGGCGCGGGCCTCCGGCGACAAGGATGAGAGCGCGCGCGTGTTCTGGAGCGCGACATGGCTCAATCTCGCGACCGGCGTGATCGGCGGGCTGGTCATCTATTTCGGCGCGTTCCTGTACACCGCGTATTTCACCAAGGTGTCGCCCGAATTGCAGCACGAAGTCTATATGGCGCTGCCGTGGCTTGCTGTGGCGATTCCGATCGCGAATGTGTCGTGGGTGTTCGCCGGCGCGATCAACGGCGCGGAACGCTTCGGCGTCTACAACACCAACCAGACGATCGGCACCTTCCTGTTCCAGTTGCTGCCGCTCGGCGCCGCATGGTGGATGGGCGCGACCCTGCAGAACGTGCTGGCCGCAGCGGTGTTCGCGCGCATTCTCGCCGCGGCTCTGTTGGGCCGCTCCGCGCTGCAGGTGCTGGAAATTCGCCGCATCCTG
Organism: Paraburkholderia lacunae; assembly: GCF_003353175.1. GTDB lineage: Bacteria > Pseudomonadota > Gammaproteobacteria > Burkholderiales > Burkholderiaceae > Paraburkholderia > Paraburkholderia lacunae. The sequence continues at coordinate 419,624 of NZ_QHKS01000003.1, forward strand.
CCGCCGCAGCTCGGCGTGGCCAAAGGCCTTTTCAACTTCGGCGGCTGGATGTTGATTGCGAGCGTGACCAACATGATCGCCGAATCGCTCGACCGCGTGATGCTCGGCACCAGTCTCGGCGCGCGTTTCGTCACGTATTACACGGTGCCGCAGAACCTCGTGACGCGTTTGAACATCGTGCCGACCGCACTGGTGCGCACGCTGTTTCCCAGGCTTTCCGCCGTGGGCCGCGCCGATGCCGACACCATTACGCAGCAGTCGCTCGAATTTCTCAATGGCGTGTTCACACCGGTCGCGCTCGTCGCGATGCTGGTGCTGGAGCCGTTCCTGCATCTGTGGGTGGGCAATGAAATCGCCACCGTGGCCGCGCCCGTGGGCCGGATCATGATCGTCGCCGTGTGGCTCGTCGGGCAGGCCAACGTGACGCGGATTCTGATCCAGTCGCAGGTCAATCCGGCGACCGCTGCACGCGTCGGCTTGTTCGAATTGCCCTTGTTCGCAGGCGCATTGTGGCTGGGCATCGCCCATTTCGGTTTGACCGGCGCGGCGCTCGCCGTGGCCGGCCGCGCGCTGTTCGATTACGCGGTGCTGCTGCGCCTGTCGGCGATTCGCGCCCGGCAGATCGCGCTCGACATGCTCGCGCATCTTGCTTTCCTGCTGGCCAGCCTGTGGCTCGCCAGTTTCCTGCCGAGTCTCGCTTTGGCGATCGTCGCCGGTGTGTTGATGGTGGGCGCGAATCTCGCCTGGTCCGTCACGATGACGCCCGCCTTACGCGATCTTGCGCGTTCACTGCTGTTACGACTGAATCCGAGGAAAAGCGCATGAACCACGAAGTCCTTGACGAAGCCGTGCTGCAACCCGCGACGCGCAGCGCTCTGGCTGAACTCACTACCGTCCCCGGCGTTCAGGCGCCGCCGCGTCGCGCGGCGCGCACCGACAAGACCGTGCGCGTCGCGATCGTGCACGACTGGCTCGTCACCTATGCGGGCGCGGAGAAGGTGCTCGAGCAGATCGTCGCGTGCTTTCCGGACGCGGATCTGTTCAGCCTCGTCGATTTCCTCGACGACCGCAGTTTCCTGCGCGGCAAGCCGGTCACGACCTCGTTCATCCAGAAGCTGCCGGGCGCGCGCACCAAATACCGCGCCTATCTGCCGTTGATGCCGCTCGCGATCGAGCAGCTCGACGTGTCGGCGTACGACGTGGTGATTTCGAGCAGCCACGCGGTCGCCAAAGGGATACTCACCGGTCCCGACCAGGTGCATATCAGCTACGTGCATTCGCCGATCCGCTATGCGTGGGATTTGCAGCATCAGTACCTGCAACAGTCGAAGCTGACCGGCGGCCCGAAGTCGGCGATGGCGCGGCTGATTCTTCACTACATCCGTAACTGGGATATCCGCACGTCGAATTCGGTGGATGGCTTCGTCGCCAACTCCGAGTTCATCGCGCGGCGTATCAGGAAGGTCTATCAGCGCGATTCGAAAGTGATCTTTCCGCCGGTCGACGTCGAGGCTTTTTCGCTATGCACGGAGAAGGACGATTTTTATCTGACCGCATCGCGGATGGTGCCGTACAAGAAGATCGATCTGATCGTCGAGGCCTTCGCGCGGATGCCCGAGCGCAAGCTGGTGGTGATCGGCGACGGTCCCGACATGCAGAAGATCCGCGCGAAGGCGGCGCCGAATGTCGAGATCATGGGCTATCAGCCGTTCAAGGTGCTGAAGGACCGGATGAGCCGCGCCAAGGCCTTCGTGTTCGCCGCCGAAGAGGACTTCGGCATCTCCGTGGTCGAGGCGCAGGCCTGCGGTACGCCGGTGATCGCCTACGGCAAGGGCGGGGCGCTCGAAACCGTGCGGGATCTGTCCGACGCACGGCCCACCGGCATGTTCTTCGACGAGCAGAGCGCGGAGTCGATCATCGCCGCGGTCGAGCGTTTCGATACCGACGCGAAGCATTTTTCGCCGGCGGATTGCCGGGCCAATGCCGAGCAGTTTTCGGCGGCGCATTTCCGCGAACGTTTCTTCGCGCACGTGCGGGCTTCGGTGCCGGCGTTGCGCTCGGCGACCTTGCCGCCGTACGTCCCGTATAAGGCGGATCCGGCCGTCACGGCGCCGCGCGTGCTGGCCGTCGATCAGAGCGGTGTGCTCGGCGGCGCCGAGCTGTCCCTGCTGGAAATCGTCAAGGCATTGCGTGCGCGCATCGAAGTCGTGCTGTTCGACGACGGTCCGTTCCGCACCGCACTGGCCAAAACCGGCGTGAGCGTCAACGTGCTGGACGCGGGCGCCTTGCGCCACGTCCGCAAGCAAGGCGGTTCATTGCCGAAGGGGCAGGCACTCAAGGGTCTGATTTCGCTGGTGCGCGCAACCGCGAAACGCGCGCGCGACGCCGAGGTGATCTACGCGAACACGCAGCGCGCGATGGTGATCGGCGCGATTGCCGGCAAGCTCGCGCGGCGGCCGGTGGTGTGGCATCTGCGCGATATCGTCAGCGCCGAGCATTTCGGCGCCAAGCAACTGGCGATCATCAAGTGGTGCGCGCGCCTCGGCCTCACGCATGTGATCGCCAATTCGGCGGCTTCGGCGCGTGCGTTCGCCGAGCTGACGCGCTTCGACGAAAAGCGTATCGATGTGGTGTTCAACGGCATTTCCGCAGCGCCGTTCGACGCGTTGCGCACGGTCCCGCAGGCGGTGCTGCGTCAGCGCCTCAGCTTGCCGCAGGACGCGTTTCTGGTCGGCTCGTTCAGCCGCCTCGCGCGCTGGAAAGGGCAGCACGTGCTGCTCGAGGCGATGGTGCTGAATCCGCAGATGCATGCGGTGCTGGTGGGTGCGCCCCTGTTCGGCGAAGACGCCTACGAGATCGAATTGCATGCCTTCGTGGCCGCGCATAACCTGGGCGAGCGGGTGCATTTCCTCGGCTTCCAGCACGATATTGCGGCCTGCATGTGCGCGGTCGACGCAGTGGTCCATACGTCGATCACGCCGGAGCCGTTCGGCCGGGTGATCGTCGAAGGGATGCTGGCGCAGCGGCCGGTGGTGGCGGCGCGCGCGGGCGGCGTGCTGGAGATCATCGACGACTACGAGAACGGCGTGCTGTGCACCCCCGGCGATGCGCACGGTCTGGCCGATACGCTGGCTGAGTTGCGCTCGAACGACGAACTGCGCGACAGGCTGGTCAAGAACGGTTATCGGACGGCGCTGAGCCGGTTTGGAACCTCGGCCTATGTGGAGGGTGTCGAGCGGATTCTGAGGCGTGTGGCGGGGCGCTGAGGCGGCCAAGGCGGCTGAGGCAGGCACAGCCGGGGCAGATGGTTGAAGCAGGGGTAGGCAGGGGCTGGCCGGCTCCTGTCTTTAGCGCGGCGGAGCGAAAGTCTTGACGATCTTCGCTCCGTTTTTTTGTTTTTGTCCTGTTGTATTCAAGCCTGTTTCAACTCGCCTTTGGGTTGTTGGAGGGGCTTAACGAGGGGGGGGCCGAATCGGATACCGGGCATTCCTACGCATCAAACTGAACCGGCCGATTCTTCAATGAGGGGCAGTGCCGTATCGTTCGCAATTCGTTGGCAAAACGTAATGATTGCGAGGAGATGCGGTGAGAGATCTTGTTGAGAGTAATGCGGGAGCGTCGTCGGCAGCCGTCCGGGGAGCAGCCGCCACAGCTCTGATTGTCGGTGCAGCGCTGTGTTCTTCCTTCTGCTATGCCGACGACATCACCTACGGCTACGACGCATTGGGCCGTTTGACGTCTGTCACGGTGGCTGGCGTCACCGCGTACTACGACTACGACGCGGCGGGCAACATCACCGCGATCCAGCGGCAGGGGGCGCTGACTTCACGAGTGCCGGTGAGCGGCGCGGCTTCTTCGCGTACGTCGGAAGTCGGCAAATCGCCAGTTTCGCCATCCCCGACTCAGGTCAGCGTGCGCTAGACGTACCGCGTCCAATCCCTTTCCAGGTCCCAGTCAGATTCTTATGCAATCAATCGATGCCTTTGCGGCGCGGCGCGCGTTGTCGCGCTCGTTCGTGCTCTTCCTCTTTCTGCTTGTGTCGTGGTTCGCCGCGCCGCATGCGCGCGCCATTGAATGTCCATCGGCCTACGCCGAGGCCGGCGCCTTCCCGACCGACCCGCTATGTCCGCTGAAGGCGGCTTCGGCTGATTTCGGCGGCATGGGTGGCTACATCTGCGGCAACCCCTTGACCATTGCCGCGTACTGCGGAGGGGCCTCCTCCGGAGGCGACACCGTCGAACCTGTGCCGGCCGAAGGCGCCAGTGCCGAGGACGGCGACCTCCCCGATGGCCAGCCCGGCGACACCGGGGGCTGCGCGGCTGACGCGACGGCCGGCTGCGGCGGCAGCACGTCCGGCGCCGACCCGGTGAACCTGTCCACCGGCCAGTTCCGCCTGGTCGCGCACGACCTGCATGTGGCGGACACGCTCGCGCTGGATGTCGCGCGGGTCTACCGCAGCAGTACCTACGACGCATCCGGGCGTCCGCTGGCTGGCGTGTTCGGTGTGGGGACGACGTTTGCGTACGACAGCTACCTGGTGTTCAGCGCAGCGAATGGCAGCGGCGTGCGGCTACGCGTCGAACTGCGCCTGCCGAGCGGCGTGCGGGTGCCGTTCACACCGCGCACCGGCACCATGACGGTCTGGGACAACCTGACGAGCCCGGGCGGCTACTACCGCGCAAGGATCAATGGCGGCAGCGCCGGCATGACACTCACGCTGCGCGACGGCCGGGTGCAGCAGTTCACGATGGTCGACGGACTGTACCGGTTAAGCCGCGTGCAGGACCGCAACGGCAACGCGGTCGTGATCGCCCGCGACAACACAAGCGGTGCGATCACCAGCATCACGAGCCCCAACGGTCGCAAGCTCACGTTCACGACGGTGACCGGGGCGCGCGGTACATCGCTCGTCTCACGTGTGACCGATCCGCTGGGCCGCGAGGTGAGTTATCAGTACGACAGCCAGGACCGGCTCGTGCAGTTCACCGATGCAGCGGGCGGGATCTGGAAATACGGCTGGGACAGCAAGTCACGCCTCGTGAGCGTCACGGACCCCGAGGGCAGCGTCCAGGTCAGCAACACCTACGACGATCGCGACCGCGTCATCAACCAGAAGTTGGCCGACGCCAGCACGTTCGGCATTGCGTATACGCTCGTCGATGGCAAGGCGACGCAGACCGAGGTGACCGACCGGCGCGGCAGCATCCGCCGTCTGGAGTTCGACGCGAACGGACGGGTGGTGCGCAACACGTATCCGGCCGGCCAGCCGGAGCAGCAGGTGCAGACCTACACGTACGACGCGACCGGTCGCGTGACGAACCTGACGACGGGGGGCCGCCAATACACGTTCGTGTACGACGCGAACGGCAACCGTACGAACGAGGCCGATCAGTCCGGTACGCTGGTCACGCGTACTTTCGACAGCTACAGCCAGTTGCTGACCGAAGCGCAGGCGGGCGATCCGCAGCGGGGCGTCGCCACCGTCTACACGTACGACGCGAAGGGCAACCTGCTGACCGTCACCGACCGGCTGGGTAACCGTACGACGTGGACGAACGACGGCCAGGGCCGCGTCCTCACGGTAACCGACGCGTTGAAAGGTGTCACGCGTTACACGTACACCAACGGCGACCTGACGGGCGTCACGGATCCGCTGAACCGCACTACGCAGTACACAACGGACGCGGCAGGCCGCGTGACGGCGATACAGTATCCACTTGGCAACCGGACGAAGCGTTCGCTCGATGCACTGGATCGCACCACCGACATCACGGATGCACTAGGCGGCGTCACCCGCTTTACGTGGGATCGCAATGGTCGTCTGCTGAGTCAGGCCGATCCGAGGGGCGTGACCACGCGTTACACCTACAACGCGATCGGGCGGCCGGTCAGTAAAACCGACCCGCTGGGCCGCAGCGAAACGTACACGTGGACGCCGGCGGGGCAGCTCGCAACGGTAACGGACCGCAAGGGCCAGACGACGGCGTATGCCTACGATGCAGCCGGACGCCTGGTGTGGAAAGAGCTGACGCCACCGGGCGCAGACCGTGCGATGCGGCGCCTGAGCTACGCGTGGGACGCGGTGACGGGACGGTTTTCGAGCGTTTCGCAGAGTGGCTGGAAGGATCCGTACTTCACGGACAACACCGCGATGCTGAAATACAGGCACGACCCGGTCACCGGTAAGGTGGCGAGCGTGTTCGAGTTCCCGATCCTGCCGGGTCACCAGACGCAGAAGTACGAGTACGCCCCGGACAGCCGCGAACTGACGCGTGTGGTGCTGGACAACGCGACGGTGGACTATACGCGCGATGCGGAACACCGGATCACGCAGGCACAGTACACACTCAACGATGAAGCGCCGAAGACATTCACGTTTGCCTACGACACTCTGGGTCGCCGCTCGAAGGCGACGCTGGGTAACGGCATCGCGATCGCTTATACGTGGGATGCCGCAAGCCAGCTGACGGGGATCACCTACAGCAGGAGCGATGGCGCCACCCTTGGCACGCTCACGTACGCCTACGATGCAGCCGGGCGCAGGACGTCGATGGGCGGCACGCTTGCCAGAGTGACGCTGCCGCAGCCGGTCGCCGACGCGCGGTACAACGGCGCAAACCAGCTCATCCGTTGGGCGGGGCAGAGCTTCACGTACGACGCGAACGGCAGCCTCACCGGCGACGGCGTGAACCGTTATGGCTGGAGCGTGGCTAACGAATTCAGCCAGCTCGACAGCGCTGACGGCAAAAAAAGCAGTATCCAGTACCAGTAGGACGTGCTGGGTCGCCGCAAGCGGACGATCGCGAACGGCAGCCGTACGGACTACCTGAACGTGGGCGACGATCTTGCGATCGCGAACACGGACAACGACTGGTCGCACCGGCTACGGCAGTTCCCGCTGTTCATCGAGGGCGGGCCGGACGAGTTGCTGATGCGGCGCATCGGCGATGACGCGACGACCGACCGTTACGTGCTGCGCGACGGGAACAACAACGTGGTTGCGCTCACTGATGCGGGGCAGAACATCGTCACGCAATACACGTATGAGCCATACGGGCAGACGACACTGACGGGCGCGGCGGACAGGAACCCCCAGCAGTACACCGGGCGGGAGAATGATGGTACGGGACTGTATTACTACCGGAACCGGTATTACAACCCAAGCATCGGCAGATTCATCAGTGAGGATCCGATCGGCTGGGCGAGTGGGCAGACGAACGCGTATGCTTACGTGGGTGGGAATCCGGTTCAACTCAATGACCCGTTCGGTCTCGGGTCAACAGGTACGCCGGGCAACAATCAAGCTCAAAACAAACAAGTTAGCGATATCGTTAGGGAGCTTGGCTTGACCAAAGGTCAGCGTCGTAAATTGCATGACGCGATAACTGGTCAAGACTACGGTTACCATGAGATCAAAGCGATAGCGATAGATATGTTTTGCCCGACCAATAACTAGGCGAAAGTATGTTGCGTGATGACATAAGAGACGCTTTTTCGGAGGTCTGCGGCCTGCCCACCTGGCAGGTCCGGAAAGGCGTCGGATCGTTCCTTACCCTGGAGTACGGCGACCCGCATCTGCGGATTCAGGAACCACGTTTGTCTCGATCGGAGTTGCCTGAAGTGCGCAAGTCGGCAGATCGTCGTCGAGTAATTGTGTCTGGTCGGTGGCACCTTTGGATCTATATGTGCAACTGGACGATAAGCTCGAATGGTACGTGGCTCGCGGACAACGAGGCGTCGAGCGAAGCCATCAATGAAGCGTCGCAATATCTCGATGGGCAAATATTGCTGTCGGTCGACGTCTTATCGAAAGATGTAAAGACGGTCTTTCGGTTTGATCTTGGCGGAGAGCTTGCAACATGGCCATATCTGGACGAGGGAGATCGATATGAGGAGCAGTGGCTACTCTACGATTATGAGGCGAAGAAGGTGCGGACGCTTAAAGGTGACGGGACTTGGCTTTGTGAGCCATTAGATGACTGATCCATTGCTGCCGTTGTCGCATCGTGTCTGGAAGTACGAGACAAAAATTGAATTGCAAATCGTTATATTCGTTGCTCGTCATGAGTTTATATAACGGAAGGGTCGCGCGAACAGCCCCCTCCTTGGGTGGGGCCAATAGAGGGGCAACTCGATGAGCCGAAAACAGCGACATAGCCAAGCCTTGCAGGATGCAGTCAAAGAGGTTCTGCTTCGTGAGTGGGATCCAATACGTATCGGGAGGGAAGATGCCGCGAAGGATGAATACGACGCCTATGTCACCAAGATTTGTGCACTCATTGTGCAAAGGCAGTCGGTTGAGGAAGTGTAGTGGTCTAATTTCCTCGGACAGGTCGATAGGAGGACAATCCGGAATCGACGAGGAAAAACAATAGATGACAAGAAGGCGCCGACAATTTGACGCCAGCTTCAAGCTGGAAGTGGTACG
>NZ_QHKS01000030.1 GCF_003353175.1 Paraburkholderia lacunae
GCTGATGCGCGAAGCAGGCCTGCGCACGAGCTGGAAGCGCAAGTTCGTCTCGACGACCGACAGCAGGCATACGCTACCCGTGGCAGAGAACGTGCTTGACCGGCAGTTTGACGTGGCCGAGCCCAATCGCGCGTGGGTTTCGGACATCACGTATATCCGCACGGCGCAGGGCTGGCTGTATCTGGCGGTCGTACTGGACCTGTACTCACGCAAGGTGGTCGGCTGGTCGATGGCGCCCATCATGCCGGCCGGACTGGTCATGTCGGCACTGGCCATGGCGCTACAGCAGCGCCGGCCCGCGCCCGGACTGGTCCTGCATTCGGACCGGGGCAGCCAGTATGCGAGCGATGAATACCAGGCCTTGCTCCGGCATCATCACGTGGTTTGCAGCATGAGCCGCAAGGGAAATTGTTGGGACAATTCGGTGATGGAGCGGTTCTTCCTGANATGCAGACACGCGGGGGAGATGAAACAGGAGAGACGGCCCATACGGCGGACAGCACAAAGCTAGCCGCAAATGACGTCACAAAAATGAAGTAGGAAGAACGGGCGAACGCCCTCTCCGTCAGGCCGGCTCAAGAAAAACGCGGCGGCTATGGCGGCTAAAGTCGATGCGTCGAAGACGCTGGGTAGCAGTATAAATTCTGAATGGCGGGCGCGGCAAGCACGCGCACTTCACCCCGCAATGCTATGCTACTTGCACCGCGACAGCAGGGGGATAAGCATGGACATCGGGTGGCCGGTATTGGGCGTCACATTTATGATGACAGGAATTTACTGGTCCATGAACCGAGGCCTTCGCAAAGAGCGAGAACGGCGCATTGCCGGCATGCAGCGTCCCGTCACGGCACATACCCCTGGGCTGCATTGCCCGCACTGCGGCCACAAAATCGATGATGCAGATTTCAAGCATCAGCCCACGCCATTCGTACCGCCGCCGCGGCGAGATTCGCCCTATTTCCGGCATGATCGCAACGCGGAGTGAGTACTCCGTAGATGTAGCTATCGCAGCGGGTACCCGCGAGACGCCGAACGACTTTTTGAGAGACGTCTCCGGTATGTGAGCGCGGCTTGACCCCTTGCTCTGTAGCGATTCGCCGGAAATGCTTGTGATCCGCACTCTGGCCCAAGAGTCTGGAAGCGGTTCCCACAGTCTTCTACTCCCAAGAATGCTCGCACGCGCGAGTTTGCTCTCTCCACTCCGACTCCGGAACCTGCGTCATTACACATCGCGCCTTACTGAATGAGAGCGGCGGGTTATCTCCTTCTGCAAACGACTTTTAGCGGCCACAGCGATATTCCACGCTACCCTCTAGCGCCCGCTCCATTCCTATGATTTAATAACTTTTAAAGGTATTGCCGTGCGACATGCACCGTTCGCTCACGTCACGAGCATCGACAATCACACCCTCTGTTTCAGGGGGTTTGGGGGGGATTTCCCCTGATTTTTGCAATACGCTTGTCAGCCCGTGCTGGCATACTCATTTCTGCGATCGTAGGTCGAAGTGCGAAAACCGAGCCAGCCCGGAACCGCTTGACGCATCATGGCTACATTTGAGGCGTCGACAAAGGAGCGTTCCGCGAGATGCTCGGAAACATTCATTGCTTGACTCAAGGTTCCAGGCGAACCTTGCCCAAAAGAGAAGGTTCGCGGCTTCACCGACAGTCAATGTTAGCTGTTCGTAATCCTTCGCTTCGATACCGACTATAGCCACGCTGTTGAACTAGCTTTTCTCAACGCGATTCAGCTTTAAGATCAGCAAGTCATCTGACTTGAGTGCGCGGCATCAATACACGGCCGACTCTCTAAAACTATTCAAGTTAAATTCCCTTGACCACCTCCCATACGCCGCGCACAACGCTGCCTATGGCTCCAGCCTAGTTACCGCGCTAAGCACGGCGGCCAATGCGAAACTCTGATGCAGAGTCATGCATTCACCACATATGGCCTACCTCGCGCCAGCTCATGCTGCGTGAAGAATAGTCAACCGACCTCCTGTCCGTTAGTAGCTAAAGCTAACGGAACCCGCGAGCGTCTCAAACGCCGACTTCGGCACTCAAAAAGCTCAAAAGGCAGGTGTCTTACGGCACCTGGAAGCAACGCGCTTTCGCGACTGTCGGTCGCTCCGCGTCGATAGCGTCCTTTTCGGGCATCCATCCCCTCACGACTTGCAAACCGAAGGGCTCCATCCGTAACGGATCCTCAAGCTCAACGCCTCACCCGCCCTTCCACCTCCTATTACGAACACCTCCAACGCACGCGCCCGGTTCCTTCACGACCCCAGTCCGTCGGCACGTTATTGATGACATCGCATGACGATGAAGATAAGTCACGAACTGATCGTGACCGGGGCCCGTTCGCGCATCCCGCACACGCGAACGTAAGTTTTCTTGCGGACCTACAAGGAGGCTAAGGCGATGGGCATGATGTCACAAGCAATACACAGTGCAGCAGTCAGCAGCAAAAAGGCAGGCGGAAGCTATGGGACGCAGCAGAACAGACGTTTTGATACGACCGGTCTTCTGCGCTTCGCGAGGCAAGTCGGGGAACTACACGCCTCAATCGGCCAACTGCCAGCATGGGTAATTCATGCCTACGCCCAGTACTGCATGGCGCAGAGAAAGGCTGCCGGCACCCTGGCAAACATATTTTCGGCAATCCGGGTTACGTCCGGGACCGCGGGACGCAATATCGACGAAACGTGCGGCAACAGGAGACTCCGTTTGACGCGAAGGGTGCGCAAAGGCACAAAGCGCGCTCAAACCGCCAGCGAAATTCAAGAACTGCTAGCCACAGCGAGGCGCACAGACATTGGACTGATGCATTTAATCTCGCTTGCGCTGCACCTTGGCCTACGACGTAAAGAGGCATTGATGTGCTCACGCGATCTGCAAATGTGGCTTGACGCACTCACGCGTGGCGAGAGCAGCATTCCGCTCATGAGAGGCGCGAAAAACGCGAGACCCAGAGACGTGCGGATAATCCATAGCAAACGCGAGGATACGATCGAGTCAATCAGGTCAGCCTTGGCCTACTGCCACGAGCGCAATTTCGAGCTGATCACTGGTAGCGGAAGAACACTGAAATCAGCGATGAACCGACTAAAAGCGCTACTTCGTCGCGCAGGAATGGTCGGCCAGGTAAGTTTCCATTCTCTCCGCTATACGTATGCGCTAACGGCCGCGTCCGAAATGCTGGACTCCGGCATTGCACCGTACGAGGTACTGGTCCAACTCAGCGAATCGATGGGCCACGGGCCTACTCGCGCCCAGATGATTCTTGAACACTATTGTCAGCCTATCAAAGCCAGGTTCGAAGGCCAGATTTCCCTTCGCCAGGACGAAGCTCACAGGCGCAGCCCTCCGAATAAGCTCCCTCGCGCTACTGCACGCCACGAGGCCAAGCTTCGACACAGCGCCCTTAGCGGCTATCCCGTTGGCCGAACCGATTCCGGTGTGCACCGCATGACTCACGTCTGACGAGCTGACACCAACGGTTCGAAATCTAGATAGCGCATCCAACCAAGGCCAGGGAGTTTTGATATGACGGAATCCTCACTGAAAAATCAGGCAATGCGCTGCATCGACAAAATTGGAAGCAACAGCACCATGAGCACTATCATGCTAGACGCATGGCTGTCGCTCGAGCGGTTTCTCGTCCAGTACGGGAAACTCCCCCCTCGACTCGAAGACCTAGACGCAGCGGCATTGGCCAGCTTCGTGGAGCGGCAATCGTCGGAATGTGTGAACGTCGAACTATTGTTGATGAACCTCGTTGGGATCAGGATGATTCTGCTGGAATCAGGTTGCACCATGGAACAGCTCGCGCCATTGAGTGTGCGCGTAAAGCGACAACGACTCGCCAACGATAAGAACGGCAATTACCGCTTCGTGAAGATACTCGCCGCTGCGGCGCGATGACTCGTGGGAACCCGCCATCTATCACCTCGATCAATCGTTAAAGTGTCGCAAAGGGGGCCGCAGGCCTTCTTGCGGCCGCATATTGGCGAGTTCGACGCCAAATTAACGTCTGGAAACAAGGACCAAGCATGTCGACTCAACGTTTCACCGGGCAGCGCGCGGATATTTCCGGAGATCCACGACACGCAGGAACCCAAACGACTACCACCACCAACCGGTTTTCAATAAGGTCCGGTCAACGTAATCCAATGGCTCTACGAGCTTTCGCGAGTCCACTTATGTGCATCCCGCGCGGATGTATGACCTCGCCCCGCAGTCCCCGTTGGGACGTGACACTTCGGTCCGGCAGCACCCTTGTCGGACGCCACCCATCTGGTACAACGGGAGCAATTCGCGCCGGGCCGAGCACGGCCGGCGATGATGCTCCCCGAAGCCGATGTGGAGCATCATCCTCGCATCGAGACCGCAACCTCACGTGTGGAAAACACTGCAACAGCATCGCGCAGGATATCCGCTTGCGCCTCCAGCGACTTGGCCGCCGCCGCCGCTTCTTCGACGAGAGCGGCATTGTGCTGGGTTACCTGGTCGATCTGGCTAATGGCTTTGTTGACCTGCTCGATGCCGTCGCTTTGCTCCGCTGCGGCCGCCTCAATATCCGCCATGATGCCGGCTACCCGCTGGACCGATTGCAACGCCTCCTCCATCGTTTTGCCGGCGTCGGCAACCAGCGCCGCTCCTTCCTCGACTTTCGCCGCCGATTCGCCAATCAGGCCCTTGATCTCCTTGGCTGCCGTGCCCGAACGCTGTGCAAGACTGCGCACCTCCGACGCCACCACCGCAAAGCCACGCCCCTGTTCGCCAGCGCGCGCCGCTTCGACCGCCGCATTCAACGCCAAAATGTTCGTCTGGAATGCAATCCCCTCGATCATGCCAATGATCTCAGCCACCTTGCGCGACGACTCGGTAATTCCGGCCATGGTATCGGTAACACGCGACACCACCGTGCCGCCACGCGTTACTGTATCCAGCGCGCCTTCGGCAAGACGGTTCGCCTGCTTCGCGTTGTCAGCGTTCTGCTTCACTGTCGCCGACAGTTGCTCGATGCTCGCCGCGGTCTGCTGAAGAGCGGCCGCCTGCTGCTCCGTACGCGAGGAAAGATCCGCATTGCCCGCGGCGATCTCGTTCGCACCCTGCGTGATCGCGCTGGTGCTGCCGCGCACCTTCGCGACGGTGTCGACGAGGCCATCGCGCATCCTCGTCAACGCGCCAAGCAGTTGGCCCATTTCGTTACGAGATTTGCTCGCGATTGTGGCGGTCAGATCGCCCGCCGCAATCCGTTCGAAGTGCTTGACAGTCGCGTTCACCGGCTTGATCAGCGCCGCCGACAAACCGATCCGCGCCGCCACGCCGATCACGATCGCAATCGCGCCAATCGCCGCGAACAGCAGCGTCGCGAGACGGAAACGCTGCGCGCCGGTTTCGGCCTGCTGGTGCTGGTTGTCGACTTGCACGTGCTCGAGCGCGTCGATGGCCTTCGAATAGGCCGCGTAAAAGCTGTTCGCCGTATCGCCCTGAATATTGCGGAAGGTGTTGAAGTCGAAGTCGTTGAGCGCCTTGAATTCCGGCTCGATGGCCTTGTCGACGAGTGCCGTTCGCGCCTGCTCGACAGCCTGCGCGAGCTTCTGCTCTTGTTCGTTGGCGAACGGACCCGCCATGTAATTGCGGAATTCCTTGTTCGACTCGACCAACACCTTGTGCGCGGCCGGCAACAGATCGTCGGTCTGCTTGCCGACGCTGAAGAGCGTCTGATACGTGCCGACTGCGAGCTGCACCTGCAGCAGCTTCTCGGAGCTCGCCTTCAGATGCGATAGCGCGGCCGCGCTGCGCTGGGTTTCGTCGAGGCTGCTATTCGCGAGCTTGAGCGCGCCGTAGCCGACACCGATCACGGTCAGCAGGAAAGCGACGAACACGCTGATCACTAGCGTCAGCCCGCCACGAATGGTGATGTTGTTGAGCATTGGGTCTCCGGAACGTCGGGTCGGTCGGCGGCGAAATCGGGAAAACGCCGGCGCGGTGTTGTTTGATGCGCCAATTACACTTCGCCGCATCCAGGTTAACGGCCTTCGCGAAACCCGGTTAAATAGGTGGAATCCATGACAGGCGGGGCTTTGCTGGGCGCTTTGGACTCACTATCTGGGATAATTCGGATGATCCATGCGACTGCTGCTTTTTCGGGCGCAGCGCATTTCATTTGTATAATTCGGCTTCTTCGCTCAGGCCCACTTTCATGCTTAGTTTTGCGCTCGGCTTTCTCGTTTCACTGCTGATCACGCTGTTGATCGTGCGCTATGCGCATCTGCATGAAAAATTCTCCACCGACACCGATCTGGCCGGCGTGCAGAAATTCCACGTGCGCCCCGTGCCGCGCATCGGCGGGACCGGGATTCTGATCGGGCTGATCGTTTCGGCGGTGCAGCTGCATCACACGTATCCGGCCGTTTCGGGCGGCATTCTGGGGCTGATTGCGTGCGGCATGCCGGCGTTCGGCTCGGGCCTGGTCGAGGATCTGACCAAGCGCGTGTCGCCGCTCGCGCGGCTCGTCTGCACGATGGCGGCCGCCGCCCTCGCCTACTTCCTGCTGAATATCGCCGTCACGCGCATCAGCGTGCCGCCGCTCGACTTTCTGCTGTCGTACGCGGTGATCTCCTGCGCGGTCACCGTGCTGGCCGTCGCGGCGCTCGCCAATGCGATCAATATCATCGACGGCTTCAACGGCCTCGCTTCGATGGTCGCGTTCATGATGTTCGCGTCGCTCGCTTATGTGGCGTTCCAGGTGTCCGATCCGATCGTGCTGTCGGCATCGTTCATGATGATGGGCGCGGTGCTCGGCTTCTTTATCTGGAATTTTCCGGCCGGGCTGATCTTTCTCGGCGACGGCGGTGCGTATTTCATCGGCTTCATGCTCGCCGAACTGTCGATCATGCTGGTGATGCGCAATCGCGACGTGTCCGCGTGGTATCCGGTGCTGCTCTTCATGTACCCGATCTTCGAGACCTGCTTCTCGATCTACCGGAAGAAGTTCATTCGCGGGATGTCGCCGGGGATTCCCGACGGTGTGCATCTGCACATGCTCGTTTATAAGCGGCTGATGCGCTGGGCGGTGGGTGTGAAGACTGCGCGGGAATTGACGCGGCGCAATTCGCTGACTTCACCGTATCTCTGGCTGCTATGCCTGATCGCCGTCGTGCCGGCGACCTTGTTCTGGCGGCACACGCTGCATCTGTTCTGCTTTGTGGTGGTGTTCGCGGC
Source organism: Paraburkholderia lacunae (assembly GCF_003353175.1). Lineage (GTDB taxonomy): Bacteria > Pseudomonadota > Gammaproteobacteria > Burkholderiales > Burkholderiaceae > Paraburkholderia > Paraburkholderia lacunae. Next base: position 7,231 of record NZ_QHKS01000030.1, read on the forward strand.
GACTTATGTCTGGCTGTATATGAGCATCGTGCGGTTCAAGTCGCCGCGGTGGTTGGTGGTGAGGAAGGGTCGGCGGTAATAGAAAAAGGCGCTCAGAAGCGCCTTTTTCCTTGTTGCCCCGATAGCGGCCACAGCGGCCATCGCACTTTCTAGGAAGCCCGCGTGGCCGCGGTAACACTGCGCAACGCCGGAGCGCTGGCCGGTTGATATTCCGGCACCCAGCGGCGCAGATCGCGGCGCACTTCGTCGTCGCTCGGCACGCGGTGCTGCATCAGCCAGGGCAGCAGATTGTCGATGAGGCTGTCGGGCACTTCACGCGCCCGCGCGATGCGCAGCTTCGGATGCGGCGTGCGCGTGGTGGTTTCGTCGTCGGCGAGAAGCTCTTCGTACAGTTTCTCGCCCGGGCGCAGACCGGTGAACACAACGCGGATCTGCTCCTCGGTGAAGCCGTATAGGCGAATCAGGTCGTGCGCGAGGTCGGCGATCCGCACCGGCTTGCCCATGTCGAGGATGAAGATTTCGCCGCCATGTCCCATGCTCGACGCCTGCAACACCAGCTGCGACGCTTCCGGAATCGTCATGAAAAAGCGGGTGATTTCCGGATGCGTGACCGTCACCGGGCCACCACGCGCAATCTGCTCCTGGAACTTCGGAATCACGCTGCCGGCGCTGCCGAGCACATTGCCGAACCGCACCGTTTCGAACTGCGTACGCTTCGTGCCCTGCTGCTGCAACGCCGAACAGGCCATCTCCGCCAGGCGCTTGCTCGCGCCCATCACGTTGGTCGGATTGACGGCCTTGTCGGTGGAAATCAACACGAAGCGGGCGACGTCGTGACGGATCGCAGCACGCGCGACGCGATACGTGCCGAGCACGTTGTTGCGCACCGCCTGCCACGTATTGACCTCTTCCATCAGCGGCACGTGCTTGTACGCCGCCGCATGAAAGACGATGTGCGGGCAGTACCGCGCCATCACCTGGTCGAGCAGCAAGGAATCCTTCACGTCGCCGATGATCGGCACTACCGATACCTCGGGATACTTGTCGCGTAGCTCTTCGTTGAGCCGGTAGATCGAAAATTCGGAAATATCGAACGCCACCAGTTGCACCGGCCCGTAGCGCAGGATCTGCCTGCACAGTTCGGAGCCGATCGAACCGCCCGCGCCGGTCACCATCACGACGCGGTTCTTGAGCAGCGCTTCGACGTGCTGCGTATCGATCGTCACCGGATCGCGGCCCAGCAGGTCTTCCAGATCGATCTGGCGGACCCGCGACAGGAACGCCTGGCCCTGCGTGAGCGGCGTGAGCGCCGGCAGCGTCATGGCGCGCACGCCAGCGCGCACGCACAGCGTTGCAATCCGCCGATGCACTTCCACCGAAGCCGACGGTACGGCAATGATCACGTGCTCGACCTTCATTTCGGCGGTGATCTTGTGCAGATCGCTGATGGTGCCGAGTACGCGATAGCCGTAGATTTCGCGGCCCTGTTTGACCGGATCGTCGTCGAGCAGACCCGCGAGCCGCCATTCGCCGGAGCGCTTCAGCTCACGCACGAGGTTCGCGCCCGCATTGCCTGCGCCGAGCACCAGCACGGGCTTGCCCTGCCCGACCAGCCCGCCGTAGCGGTAAAACTCCTTGGCCGCGCGGTACAGCGCGCGCGAACCGCCCATGGCAAGGAACAGCAGCATCGGCGAAACGATCAGGACGGAGCGCGGCACCACTGGGCTCGGCTGCACAAGCGCCGAACCGATGACGACGACCAGCGCCCCGACGCCGATCGCCTTCGCGATCCGCACGAGGTCGGGCAGGCTGGCGAAGACCCACATGCCGCGATACAGCCCGTAGCCGCGGAACATGACGGCGTAGATCACCAGTACCCAGACCAGCGCATGCAGCCCGCCCCACCAGAACGGGTCGGGCACCGGACCGTTGAAACGGATCACGTACGCCATCATCCAGGCCAGAGCCACCGCGCACAAATCAAACGCAAACGCACTGAACGAAAGCCATCGGGCTTTGAATCTTTTCATTGCGCAGAACCTCAGGATTGCCCGGAACGGGACAAGTGACGCCGCCAATACCGATCAATGCAAACACCGGCAAGCACAAGCACAGCAGCCCAGACAACGACAACCAGCCATTGATACACCACGGCAAGACCCATCGCCCACAAAGCAAGCATTATGCCCGCCGCCATGAAGAAATACCAAACTCGCGCCGTCGACGCATGGCCGAACCCGGCCTGCACCAGTCTTTGATAGTAGTGTTCGCGGTGCGCTTGCCAAAATTTTTCGCCACGGGCCAAACGTTTGAGCAAAGTTACCGATGCATCGCCGATAAAAGGAGCAAAACTTACCGCCGGAAACCAGATTGGCCATACGCCTTCGCGCCAGCCCCAATAACCAAGGGCACCCGCGAGGAATCCGAGCGGGATCGAACCGGCGTCGCCGAGAAAAATTCGCGCGGGATGGAAGTTGAACAGAAGAAAACCCGCCGCTGCCCCCGCCACGGCCGCGCAGGCGAGCGCGAGCGCGGGGTCCGGATGCGAAGCGATCGACGCGGCGATCGCGTAGCCGCCGAAGCCGAACAGCGCCATGCCGCCGGCAAGGCCGTCGGAGCCGTCCATAAAGTTGTACAAATTGACCAGCCAGACGAGTAAGAACGCCAGCGCGGCAAGCGCCCACCAGGGCACGTCGGCCGGGTAGACGGCGACCAGCGCCGCCACCGCCAGGGCGTGGCCGCCGAATCGCACTCGCGCGGGCAAACCGCGGCGGTCGTCGATCTGCGACAAGGTGGCCAGCAGCGCTGCCGCGAGAGCCGGCAGCCACAGCGCGGGCACCGCGAGCCAGATCAGGATCACGACCACCGGCACGATGCCCCAGCCGCCGACGCGCGGTGTCGGGCGCGTATGCAGCGAGCGATCGTTGGGGATGTCGGTGGCGAGGCGCCAGGCGAGGCCGCTCCTGAGCAAAGCCCACAGAATCGCGGCGCATGCGCACAGCGCAACCAGTCCAAAAAGGAACAGATGCACGGCTGGATCGGCAAGGAGTGAAGCGATCGGCATGTCGAATAGGTCAGTGGGTAGAGCGATACCAGGCCGCTGTCTCCAGCAGGCCATGTTCAACGGTATGGGGCGGATACCAGCCGAGACATTCGCAAATATGGGAACTGTCCAGCCGCAATTCGCCGACCAGCCGGTCGATCTGGGCCGAGCGGCCCGTCAGGCGGCCAGCGAGACGCAGCAGGCCGACAGGAACCGGGACAAGGCGTGCCGGCGCGTGCAGTTGCGTGGCGAGCGCCCGCGCCAGTTCGGCGACGCTCAGATCGCGACCGTCGGTGACGTGGAAGGTCTGGCCGGCGGCGCGGGGGTCGATTGTGCAGTGCACTAGCGCGTCCGCGAGGTTGTCGACAAATACAAGGCTGCGCCGCGCCCCGATCGCGCCGAGCGGCAGCGGGATGCCATTCGCGATCGCGCGCATAAGTTGCAGAAAGTTGGCCCTCACACCGGGCCCGTAGACGAGCGGTGGCCGGACGATCACGATTTCGAGGCCCGACTTATGGCCGTACTCGACCAATGCGCGCTCGGCTTCGAGTTTGGAGATGCCGTAGGGGTCGTCCGGGGTGGGGGTGTCGTCTTCCCCAATAGGACAGCCCGAACTGCTCTCCGCAACCGCTTTGATGCTGCTGACAAAAACGAAGCGGCGCGCCCCAGCGCGGCGCGCGGCCGCGGCTACGCGCAAGGTGCCCGTGACGTTGGTGGAGCGGTACGCGGCAAGCGGATCGGCCGTCGTTTCCCGCATCATGTGCACGCGGGCAGCGAGATGGATGACGGCATCGCAGTGCAGCGACACGGGCCACCGTTCGTCGATGCCCTCGAAGTCGTTGGCGGCGAAGACCCATTCGCGGACTCCGTCCGCGGTCGTTTGCGGCCGACGCACCAGACCCGTGACACGGTCGCCGCGCTGCAGCAATGCGCGCGAAACCGCCTTGCCGACGAAACCGTTGGCGCCGGTAATCAACACGTGCTGAGTCATCGACCGGCCTCGCATGAGCGGATGCTGGCCGGACGGTACATCATCCCATTTGCAAGGCGGGACGCACGCTTGCGGTCTGGAGCGGGCTTGCCCGGCCCACTACGAGCCGCAACCACCGTCGTCGCGCCGATGCGCGGCGATTGATGGCGCGATCGTGCTGCAGTGAGGCTTGCGCCGCCTACGCCTCGATACGGCGGGACAGGCTGATGAGACACGATACAATCTGGCATCGGCGATGCTTATAAGGGAATTCGTTTGGAAGGCGTATTGTAAGCGGGCAGCTTCCGCTTCAGTCCGCTCCTGATAAGCGTTAGGCGCTAAAATATGCGCGCAGCTAACAGACTGAAAGCACGGCGGATGTCTCGGGTCGTGATGATAAAACGGACAAGCCACCCAGAAGCCCGGTCCGAACACTTCTTAACATCTCAAACATATTCGCGCATGTGGAATTCGCGGTTTCGATCCGACGTGCTCGACAGCACAATCAGTTTCGCCCCCGAGCGACGCGGGTACGCAACGGCCCACGCTCCGGCGAGCCAACACTTGGTTACCACTGTTACCGCTGAGCATTGCGTTGCGCCGAAACGCGCACGTTGCGCAACGTGCCGGCCGGATCGCAGTCACGCATTTCACGGATCGCCTTTGCGAGCCGCATGATCGCGGACGCGTCATGCCGCCCGCGCGCCGGCATTAAGTGTTGATCTGAATAAACGTTTGAGCAGATAGAGCCCCACCCATGAAAGTGTTGTTCGCCACTTACCCAATGGCCTTCCATACGCCCGGAGGCGGAGAAATACAGCTGCTTGCGTATCACAAGCATCTTCCCGCTCACGGCGTGGACGTCACGCTGTTCGATCCATGGAACCCACGGTTCCTCGAACATGACGTGGTCCACTTCTTCTCGTGCGTCGGTGGCTCGGTCCACTTCTGCAACTTTGTTAAACAGCTGGGCTTGCCGTTGGTGGTTTCGTCCAGCCTTTGGGTGACGGAGGAGACCAAGCATCTTTATCCGATCGGCGAGATTCATCATCAGTTTTCGCTGGCGGATCGGGTGGTGGCGAACTCGGATATTGAGTGTGAGACGCTTGCACGGGTATTCGATTTACCGCGCGAAAAATTTGTGACCGTGTTGAACGGTGTCGAAAACACGTTCTACGAAAAGGTCTCTCCGGATTTGTTCCGCTCCCACTTCGATCTGCATGAGAAGTTTGTTCTCAACGTCGGCAATATCGAGCCGCGCAAGAATCAGCTGCAACTAGTCAGGGCAATGAAGTCGATGCCGGAATTGAAGCTCGTACTGATCGGCCATGAACGCGATACAGCTTATGCACGCGCCTGCCGCGATGAAGGGGGCGACCAAGTCATCTATCTCGGCCCCCTGCCACACGACTCTGAGCTACTGCGCTCCGCGTATGCCGCCTGCGACGTATTCTGCCTGCCAAGCACACTAGAAACACCCGGCCTCGCCGCTTTGGAAGCCTACGCGGCAGGATGCAGGGCTGCGATTACTGAAGTGGGTTCGACAAAGGAATATTTCGGAACCCGTGTCGAATATCTCGACCCCGCGGATACCGACAGCATTGCCCGCGCCATTCGCGATGCGGCAAAAGCGGACGTGAAGCCCCAGACCGACAGCGCCCGACAGCAACTGAATTGGCAGAACGTGGTTCAGCCCCTGCAATCCATCTACAGCTCCCTGACGACAAAATGAAATTCGATTTACAACCATTGAGCAATGTCGAGGCCTCCTCCGATCAGGCCTTCGATTGGAAAGCGACAAACGGCGATCCTCAGTTCTCCATCTCCAACTGGGAGATCTTGCGCGGGCGCGCGTTACGAATCTCCTTCCGTCTCGCAACGAGCAACTCACGTCGATCCGTTTGTATCTTCTACATGGACACCGGTACCGGCATGTCGGAGCAAAATGCGCTGCGACTGTCAGTCGACGCCGATGGAAATGTGGATCAGGAAATTGCATTTCCTGAGACTTTGCGCGCCCTGCGGTTCGACCCGCTTGCGCATCCGGGGCTGTTTTCCCTTGTCGACTTCAACATTGAGATCCTCGCCCGTTCGAACGAACAGATCAAGCGCCTGCTCGATTCGTATCATATTGTGCCCACTCATACCGGCGCGCTCGATCAGCTAGGCAACCCGGTTACCGAACTAACATACGAAAACTGGATCAAGATCAACGAGACGCCGCGGCAAAGATACAACGTGCTCCGTGAGCGCGCTGCGTCATGGGATCACAAACCGCTTATCAGCGTCGTGATGCCGACCTATCAGACTCCTGAGAAATGGCTCAGAAAGGCAATCGATTCTGTCCTCGATCAAGTCTACGAAAATTGGGAATTCTGTATCGCAGACGATTGCTCCGCGTCGCCGCACGTGAAGGCTATCCTTGACGAATACGCAGCAAAAGATCGGCGCTTCAAGGTAACGTACCGCACCGAAAATGGCCACATCAGCGCTGCGAGCAACACGGCGCTCGATATGGCAACCGGTGAGTTCGTCGCACTGCTCGACCACGACGACGAACTGCACCCACTGGCGCTCTTTTATGTAGCCGAAGCGATTCGTGCGTTCCCGAACGCCGCATTGATTTACAGCGACGAAGACAAGATCTCAGTCGAAGGCGTTCGGTCGGAGCCGTACTTCAAGTGCGACTTCAACTATGACTTGTTCCTGAACCAAAATATGATTTGTCATTTGGGCGCATACAAGACTTCATCGTTGAAGGCAATCGGTGGGTTCAGACTCGGTTTCGAGGGCGCGCAAGACTACGATCTCGCATTGCGTGTGCTGGACCAGGCCGGTGCGGAGAACATCTATCACATCCCGCGGGTGCTGTATCACTGGCGCGTCATTCCGGAAAGCACCGCGTCCACTCACGAAGCCAAGCCCTATGCCGTGTCTGCTGCTGCACGCGCACTTGCAGAGCACCTCGAACGCAACAAGGTTCCCGGCAAGGTGGAACCGGCTCCCGATGCGCCTGCGTTCAACAAGATCAGCTACATCATTCCTGATCCACATCCTCGCGTCGAAATTATTATTCCGACGCGAGATGCTGCGGGCCTGGTCCGTCAATGCGTGGACTCAATCCGTGAAAAGACGGTATACGACAATTACCTGATTACTATTATCGACAACGGGTCGACAGAACAGGAAACGTTCGACCTGTTTGAATCCTTCAAGGATGATGATCGCATCCGCGTCGCCAGGGACGATTCACCCTTCAACTACTCCGCGCTGAACAACCGCGTCGGGCTGGCGAGTGAAGCGGACTTTGTTTGCCTGATGAATAACGACATCGAAGTCATCACGCCGACCTGGCTGTATGAAATGATGTCGATCGCCATTCAACCTGGTGTTGGTGCAGTCGGATCCAAGCTTCTCTATCCGAACGACACGCTTCAGCATGGCGGTGTAATCGTCGGCCTTGGAGGCGTTGCCGGGCACTCGCACAAGCACTCGGACCGCAAGGCGCCGGGATATTTCTTCCGCACGCTACTGCGTAGCCGGATGAGCGCAGTCACCGCTGCGTGCCTTGTTATTCGCACGTCCATCTTCAGAGAAGTTGGCGGCCTCGACGAGAAGCTGCAAGTCGCGTTTAACGACGTTGATTTCTGCTTGCGCGTACAAAAAGCCGGCCACCGGAACGTTTGGACGCCCTACGCTGAGCTCTATCACCACGAGTCAGCATCGCGCGGCTATGAGGACACGCCCGAAAAGATCGCTCGTTTTGACGCAGAGGTTGCATTTGTGAAGCAGCGCTGGGGCGAAACATTGCTCAACGACCCTTGCTACTCGCCAAACCTTAGCCTGGATACTGAAGACTTCTCTATGGCTTGGCATTCACGCGTCCCGGACTTCCTCTAACAGATGACTTCGAACACCGAATGGCTTAAGGATTGCCGTCACCCATCATCGGGTGAACCGTTTTCCCTGCCCGACGCAATCTACTTTCTGATCAAGTTCCGTGCGGACCTGGCGCATTTCAGATACAAATCCATCAAAGATCGGATGGTGCTGTATTTCTGGTGGAATTCGGTTGGAAAAGTAAATTACCCGGATTTTGAGTGGATTCTGCGTCCCTTGGACGTCGCGTACGTTCGACAACTAGATACGAACACGCTGATCACGGAGTACCAGGAATGCATTGCCCATTGGCTCCGCGGTACATCGCCGGACGTACTCGAAGAGGGGCCACTCGTCCAGGTCCTTCTGGAGAGTGAGAGCTTCGTGGAGGCGAGTAGCCTCGAGTTTCCGCGCTTTCTCGATCTGATCATTCGGAACCGCCCTGACCTCCACCAGTATTTGACGTTGGATCAGTTCCCTGGGCAGTTGGCGAGTCTGGATTGGTGGGAAAAGCACGGCCAGTTTGAATATCCGAAGGTCGCGTGGTCGCCTGCGAGCATCTATGCGTCGCTGAATCACCTCGAAAAGCGCGAATCATATGGCGCCATGTGCTTTCCACGATTCCTGCCTCTCATTCTCGATAGTCGGCCCGACCTGAAAATCAATCTCGATCTCTCGACATTGCCGGGCCAACTCGCTGCAGTGACATGGTGGGAGAAACATGGACGGAAGGAATACGCCAACCTAGCCTGGTCAACGGCGCAGATTTCGAACTTTCTAAATCAGTTGGACAACATCGAGGGATTGCTGGAACAGCGCTTTCCTCGCTTTCTCCCACTGATCATCGAACACCGCCCCGACCTTCAGAAGGATCTAGACCTTAAAACCGCTCAAGGACAACTGGCGGCAGTCGGCTGGTGGGAAAAACACGGAAAAACCGAATTCCCCACACTGCGATGGTCCACATCATCGATCGTCGAACACTTCGACGAGCTCGACGAGACGCTCGCAGGCAATCTGATGAAAGTGCCGCGCTTTGTGGCGCCACTGATCAATTCCCGACCCGACTTGCAAGCGAGCATCGACATCGCCACGTTCGCGGGTCAGGTCAATTGCCTGCAATGGTGGCAAGACAGTGGGATGCTTGAATATCCCTATCTAAGGTGGACAACCTCGAGCGCTCTAGAGCAGTTGCAGGGACTGAGTGGATCACTGTCGAACAGACTGACCGGACTGCCACAATTTCTCCTATGGCTGCGGGACAGCCGGCCGGACCTGCAAGCTGCCTTCGATATCTCGGCAAATGAAGGCAGACGGCACCTCGTCCGCTGGTGGCAAGACAGCGGGCGGAACGAATATCGGGTGCTTAGCCGCCTGTCAGTGAGCGCGCCAAGTGAAGATGTGTCCCACGAGGAAGAGCTGTGCTCCGTCTCGATTTCACACCTTAGTCGAGCACGCCCGGTTGGAGTCAATATCATCGGCTTCCCGCAAGGCGTCCTCGGTCTCGGCGAAGACGCGCGCACCGCTGCGCGCGCACTTGCTACCGCAGCAATACCATCGGTACTTGTAAACGCGCCGATGATCGGGCCGCCGAAGCTCGACATGTCGATCAATCATCTGTTGAGCGAAGAGCTCAAGCACAACGTCAGTCTGTTTTGCCTGCCACCGCCTGAAATGGTGCGACTCGCGCTTGAGGGCGGCAGAAAGATCATTGAATCGGACACCTATAAGATCGGCGCGTGGCCGTGGGAACTGCCGCAATGGCCAAGCGCGTTCGGCAAAGTCCACACCTTCGTGGACGAGTTATGGGCCCAAAGCAAATTTGTCCAGACCGCCCTTGGCCGTCAAGGGGAAACGCCCGTTCATCACATGCCAATGTCGGTCGAAATCCCCGCTCCTGTAGCAGCCGTACGCCCTCGTTTCGGGCTGCCAGAAGGTGAGTTTCTGTTCTATCTGATGTTCGATGGCAACTCCTGGCTTACCCGCAAGAATCCGGTAGCTGGGGTACGCGCATTTCAAGAAGCGTTCGCTAACGGCCAGAGCGGCGTTGGGCTTGTGATCAAGGCGATGAACATCCGCGATGACGATCCGATCTGGCGCGAGGTTGCCGAAATCGCGGCAAAAGATAATCGTATCCGCCTGATTTCAGAGCGTCTGAGCCGTCAGGATTCGATCGACTTCATGGCCTGTTGCGACGCCTATATTTCGCTGCATAGAAGCGAGGGGTTTGGCCGCGTGATTGCTGAGGCGATGGCGATCGGACAGCCCGTCGTGGTGACCAATTTCTCAGGCAACGTTGATTTCTGCGATGCCAACACGTCGTTCCTGGTCGACGGCGAACTGGTCCCATTGCGACCGGGCGACTACCTTTTCCATGAAGGTCAATACTGGTGCGACCCTGACGTATCCGCAGCGGCGCGTCAACTCGTCCGTGTAGTCGACGATGCCAAGGAGCGGGAGCGCATTGCAGCAGCGGGGAAACTTCGCATCCAGACTGATTACTCGATTGAGGCCGTCGGCAGAGCCTATGCGAAGCGCCTGACTGAAATTCATTCGGAGGGAGCGACCCGATGAAACTCCGGATCTGTGCCCCGGATATCTTCGCGGGCGACGCGGTCGGTAACCACTGCATTGGCATTGCTCGTATGGCGATGCGTCTCGGCATGGGCGCAGAGCTTTACGCGCAGCGTTTCGATGCAACCGTTCTGCCGATTCATGCGCTGGCGGACCTGTTCGAACAAATCGGCGAAGACGATCTGTTGCTCGTTAGTTATTCGATCTTCGATCCATTTCTCGAGCAGTTACTAGCACTTCCGTGCCGCAAACTTTGCTATTTTCACGGAGTAACCGATCCGGACTTGCTGCGCGAATTCGAACCCAGAACAGCGGATCTTTGCGAGGCATCGTTTGCGCAATTCCCGCTGCTTTCCCGCTTCGAATCCGTCATCGCCAATTCGCACTCGACGGCGCGCAGCGTGTCCGAATGGATCAACCCTGCGTCGATGAAGGTTGTTCCGCCGGTTTTCGCCGACATGCCGGCATTCCAACGCGTACCGTCAGAACAACCGCAGCACCGCCTGCGGCCCAATCTCATGGTGGTTGGGCGCGTCGTCCCTCACAAGCGCATAGAAGACGCAATCGAAGTGATTGCTCTGTTGCACAAGCGCAAATTTGAGTTCACGCTGTCGGTCATCGGCAGTATGCCGAACTACGAATATTCGAAGTTCCTCATCAACCACGCCCGCTCTCTTGGCGTGCTTGATCAGATCGACTTCCTGGGCATGATGGACGACGAAGATCTGTTCGATAGCTATGATGCATCGAGTGGCCTACTGGCGATGAGTCGACACGAAGGTTTCTGCGTGCCGGTGCTCGAGGCCATGCATTTCGGCAAGCCGGTGTTCGTTCGTGGCGGGACAGCAGCGCAGGAGTTGTGCGCACCTGGAAGCGTGTTCGACGCGGATGGTCCGCTTGAGGGGTGGGCCGATGCTATCGCCACCCAACTCTCCGAACCGACTGGCACCCGCACTGACTCCGCTCGCGCGGAAATGAATCGCTCGCACGAAATATTGCTGCGCACCGACACTTCGGTGTGGCAACAGATATTGCTCGCTGGTGGCAAAAGAGGAAACCCATGACCGGCTTAAAATTCCTCCTCACGACCTACAGTACCGCGTTCACTGTCAGCGGCGGCGGCGAGTCAGAGTTGGTTCAAGTCGCGGAAATACTGAAATCCTCAGGCGTTCACACCGATATCTACGGTATCGGCAGTCGGCCGCTCAGTTTCTATGACGGTGTCATTCACTTTTCTGTCCATGCGGACGGACACGCGATACTGCGCGAAGCGGCACTCAAGAAGAAGCGAGTCTTCCTGTGGCCGAATGTCTGGTGGTCTGAAGCACCATCTGATGCTGAAGTACAGCGAATTGCTGAAATGGCGAGGAACGCGCACAAGTTGCTCTTCAAGTCCGACGCCGAACTGGAGAATTTCACGCGGTACGTCGACGTACCGGCTCAGAAATTGGAAGTGGTCCCCACGTGCGTTTCGAACCGTTTTCTGGCTGAGCCCGATAGGGATCTCGCGTCGACGGTTTGCAACACGTCCGACTTCGCGCTGTGTCTCGGACTGATCGAACCAATAAAGAATCAGCTTCGGCTCGTCAAGGCGCTGAACGCTTTGCAACTAGACGGCGTATTTGTCGGCGGCGCGCGGGACGATGACTATTACCAGGCATGCGTGGCGGAGGCACACCCCGGCATTCAGTTCCTACCGTTCGTTCAACCTTGCAGCGCCTTGTTGCGCTCGATCATTGCAAATTGTTCGGTGATGGCCGAACCGAGTATCGACCCACCAGGACGCTCCGCGCTCGAGGGCGCGATCATGCAGAAGCCGCTCGTCATTAGTGATGGCCCCTGGCAACAGGAACATTTCGCGGAAAACGTCTGGTACACGCCGACCGATTCGGTAGATGCGCTTGCTGCCGCAATCGATCGCGCCCGCACCGATCCGGACCGGGAAGTGAAGATCGCGAACAACTATGAACGCGTCTTTTCGCGCCATTCGGCTTCGACTATAGGCCCGAAACTCGTTGAGTTGCTGGCCCGAGAAAGTATCTAAGATGCAAAAAGTGCCTCGTTTATTAGTAGTTCAGCGAATTTCGCTCTCGCACGATCGACTCATGTCCAGGTCAATCGCAGCGCGCTTCGGCCCGCTCCTGGCCTACATGGCCAAACATGGAATGATCGAGTGGGAGGAGATCGTCGAAAGCGACGTAACGATCGGACAGCTTCGGCGGTTCGATGCTGTGCTCTTCAACAAGCACAGTTCCAATCGCGCCGTCGATGTCATGCGGATGGCAAACGATCTTGGTTTGCGGACCATCTATGACATGGACGACTGGATCATCGATCTGCCGATGTACAGCGTTACTGATCTCAACGACGACTTGCTGGCCAACATTACGTGGCTCATCCGGCAAGCCTCGGTCGCGACGGTCTCCAACGAGATTTTGCGCGCGAAGCTGCAGCGCATTCGCCCTTCGGTTGTGGTGATTCGCAACGGCTTCGACCACGACGCAATACCTTCGACGCCCGAAGACTGGCAAGAGGCGGTTCCGCGCAAGATCCTGTTTTCCAACACCGACGGCATCAAACTCGTGCAGTTCAGGAAAGGATTTTTCGGCGTCCTGGTGGATTTTTTGAATCGGAATCAGGATGTCACACTCGAATTCTGGGGTGACGGTTTTCCCGAGATGTCGCAGATCCCAAGGCTCACGTCGAAGGGCTTCCTCGATAATTCTGCGTATAAAAGCGCGATTCGTGATGCAGGTTATATGTTCTCCGTCGTCCCCCTTGGTGGCCGCGAGGACAAAGATGCGCTGTTCTTCAATAGCTGCAAATCCTGCATCAAGTACATCGACTACGGCAGTCTCGGTATCCCCGGCATTTACTCCCGCTCTCCCGTCTACGAGGACGCAGTCGTCGACCGTGTTACAGGACTTCTGGTCAATAACGTCGAAGACGAATGGGCAGCGGCGATGCAGGAGATGTACGACCGCGCTGAACTCAGAGATGGGTTGCGTCACAACGCGCACGAAGACACCCGTAGTCGATTTGGACTCGCCGATCCTGCACAGACGTTCCTCAACCTTTTGACGGCTTGACCGATTTAACCACGGAAACTGCAATGGATCTCTTGCTCATCAGGCACGGCCAATCAAACGCAAACGCAAAGGGACTACTCATCTCCACCGATCAGGACGAACTGACCGAGTTGGGAAAACGACAGTCAACGGAGCTTGCAGCCACGCTCGCTAAATTCGGCTATTCCCCGTCACCGATTTTTTGCAGTCCGTGGATGCGCGCGCGTCAAACGGCGGAGCGGCTTTTCGACGACGCCACGCGGTTGACATTCGACTCCCGGCTTGCCGAAACGCATCCCGGCAAGTACGGAACGTGGCTTGAGGCGGACTTCAATCGGGCGTTCCCCGACTTTAACAAAGTGATTGCCAATCGCTATGAAGACGGCGAATCTCATCTCGACATGGCCGATCGCGTGCGCGAGTGGATCGACACGGAAGTCCTGCCACGTACCGGGCAACCGGGGTTGATGGCAGCTGTCGCACACGGCGGCCCCATTAGTGTCGTACTGCAGCATCTGCTGAACGTTCCCATCGAAACGCACTACCCGAGCTTCACGGTGCCCAACGCTTCGTTCACGTACCTGAAATGGCGGACCGACCTCGGTCGCTACTGCCTTGAACGGGCCGGGCAGGTATGAACACAAAAGTCGCGATATTCGAACCGATCTACGCGCAGGATCAAGTTCAGGTCGAGAAGAGTTTTCTGCCGCTCGTCATTCAGGATAATTCCCAAGCCGGGTGGCGCGAGTTCAAGCTCTTTGTCGACATGTATCGCAGCGGCGAACACCGCCGCCACGCCTATACCGGGATTTTTTCGCCTAAGTTCAGCCTGAAATCAAAGATCACGGGAGCGGAATTTATCCGCTTCGTGCAAAGCCAACCTGGATCCGATGTCTGTTTCATCAATCCGTTTCCGCAGATTGGCTACTGGTCGTTTAATGTGTGGATGCAGGGTGAACACGCGCACCCAGGATTGGCAGACGCGGCGCAATCGCTTCTTGACGCGTGCAAGGTAGATTTCGATATCGAGCGCACACCTCGCCATGGGCCGGGATTGCTTGCTTATTCGAATTTTTGGGTGGGGTCCGAAAGGTTCTGGGATGAGTACGTGGGCGGCGTGCTGGTGCGGATCGCCGAGTTTCTGGAGGAAAACCCCGATCACGAGGTCACGCGCAAGGTGATGGAGGATACGACACATACCGACCCTGCTCCGTTCTTACCGTTCATCGTCGAGCGGCTTTTCAGCACGTACATCTCACAGCGTCCCGAACTGAAGATCGCAGCATATCGCCATGGGGATGACGGCGTGCTGGACTATTGCGTTAACGAATACGAACGGCGCCTCGTTGCGCGTATGAAGCAGCAAGTCGATGAAGCCAACGCAGTCGGTAAGTTCGATGACACGATCATCAAACAGATGGACATCGCTTGCGAACTCTGGCAACAGCAATTCTTCGATTACTTCGCGGTACGGCCACATCCGCATACAGGGCGATGCGTCAACTGAATCGCACACTTGATCCAGACGCCAACTGCCCACACCGAGCTGCAGTAGAAATCAACGAAAACACGTCTCTGGCGAACAAAGCCTCGCTGCGCAAAAAAAATCCGCAGACTAGCCCAACCCTCGCACGGCCATAGCGCCCCTTCCTGACCGAGGCATCTCCATTTTTGTCGCGCTTCGGTTAAAACATTTAAAGTTAGCTAAAATGCTGGATTGGAGACAATGAAACATATCAGGTCGAGGAAAAGATGAGCGAGAGTAGCGAGTTTCTTCTAGATGACAGCAATGGTAAATTTTCCGAAGCGGCATATTTGGCCGCAAATTCCGACGTTGCATCTGCAATCGCTCGCGGCGCGTTCGTGTCCGCGCTAGAACATTATCTACGCCACGGACGTGCTGAGGGACGAAAGCAGGACGCTCGACTGAAAGAACAGTCCTTTGAACTGCGCGACGCCAAGCTGCGTCGCCTTGTCAAGTATGAAATAGACCTTCAGCGCGCCGGCGAAGCAGATGTGTTCGCACCCGATAAGGAGCGTCTCCCCTCGCAGAACGTTGATGGAACGGAGGGCTGTCAGCACGATCAGCAGTTGCTTCGGTTCATCAAAAACCATGAGACCGGCTTAATCCTTAACTACGGTAGCGGCTGCAGAATCTTACTCGACAACGTTGTCACCATCGTAGAAAACTGCGACGGCGCCTCCCACGACACAAGCACGGCCGCCGAGGATCTTCCGTTTCTGGATCATAGTTTCGACGCCCTCGTGTACCATGGACTGCCTGAGAACATCAGAGACCCCCTTCTATGCTTGCATGAGTTGAAGCGGGTCTTGAAGCCTGGCGGTCACATTCACTGCGCAGCGACATTAACTCACGCTGGTGACGGCGATCGATTGACACTAACCGACTTCGAAGAGTCCGCTTATCTCGCGACCAATCCTGATGTCGCGATTGAGATCATCCGAGGACGCTGCGAGTCCGGAAGAGTGCATTTCCGACTGAGTGGTATTAACGAGCCACGCACGCAGAACACAGCAATTGCTAGACGCGCTGCGAACGCAAAGTCTGCGAAGATTTCTTCGCTGCTTCGCGATGACATGTCATGTGAGCGCGACGGCAAGATCTTTGATTTCCTAACGGATGAACTACGCACCCAATTTAATATAATTGCTACTGACAACGTCAGTAGCAACGGATATGACGAGCACATTGTCGCTCTGATTAAGAAACACAAAGACGGGATAATTCTCGACTGCGGCGCAGGGAGTCGACCAACGTGTTACAGCAATGTTGTTAACTTCGAAATTGCAAGCTATGCGTCTACTGACGTTAGGGGCGTTGGGGAGGTTCTTCCTTTCCGGGATAATAGCTTCGACGCAGTTCTGTCCATCGCCGTGCTGGAACATGTGAAGGATCCGTTCCTGTGTGCACGCGAGATCGCTCGCGTTCTCAAACCGGGTGGTGATCTTTACTGCTGCGTCCCGTTGCTGCAACCCGTGCATGGCTTTCCGCACCACTACTACAACATGACCGGGCAAGGACTTGCCAATCTGTTCCCTGAATCAATCCGCGTTGTGAGACAAGAGGTTTTAGAGAGCATTTCTCCAATTTGGTCGTTGACGTGGATCGTACAAAGCTGGGCCGAAGGATTGTCGGGCGAAGCGAAAGACAAGTTCTTGAACCTCAAGCTCGCTGATTTACTGGCACCGGCAGGCGAATTTCTCGACGCTCCTTTCGTGACGAGTTTGTCCGAGAAGAAGAACTTTGAACTTGCTAGCGCCACCGTTTTGATGGGAATAAAGACGACCTGACCGCTCCGTTCGTTGCTCCTTCTCGGGCAGGGAAATGCTGATATCCACCACAGCATTTCCACCGCCTGCTTTGCGCGAAATTTGGCAGTAAGCTTTCGACCACATGCAGGACACTACCGCCAATAGCTACCGAGTAAACTTAGAAACCGAACTGTTGATCGCACATAGATTTCCCCACGGACAGTTAAAAATAGCTTCAATGACCCCGGAATTCCTTCGCGACATTATTCAAAATAACATTCAGACCCAAAAAAACCATTATGCGTGACCAAATAAGTAAACTCCTTCCGGGCGTACCTGACGTAGAAAGTCCATTCTTTTCACATATTTTTTCCGACCCATCGATTGATAGCGAAGTCCGCCGAATCGCTCACGATCTGAACCAGAACGGGTTTGCTGTTCTGGACTTTCCCGATGATGATTTCGACCGCATTGCGGACTCCATCAAGACGTCTTTGCACGATAGCTTTCCGTGGCAGGACTGGCTTGATTTTGGATTTGAAAAAAACAACGGTCTGCGCGTCATAAACGCGTGGAAATCCGATGAGAACGTAAGGCGCCTGGCAACGAATGCTAGGATCATCGAGGTCCTTAGCAAACTGTTTGGCCGGCAGGCTTGGCCCTTCCAGACCTTGAACTTTCCAGTTGGTACACAGCAGCACGTTCACACCGATTCCGTGCATTTCAGTTCAGTTCCGGAACGATTTATGTGTGGTGTGTGGACCGCTTTGGAAGACATCAGTGCTGATGCCGGTCCACTCGTTTATTACCCCGGCTCGCACAAGTGGCCGATTTACACCAACGAACATATCGGAGCCTGCTCAGCCGAGGAGAAGTCTGAACTCAATCAGAATGTCTATGAACCGCTGTGGCGCGCACTGATTGACGTCAACGAAGTCGAGCCGGTTACGTTTACGCCCAAGAAAGGTCAGAGCCTTATCTGGCTGGCAAACCTTCTTCATGGAGGCAACCGGCAGACGAATAAACAGAAGACGCGCTGGTCGCAAGTGACGCACTACTACTTCGAAGGGTGCGCCTACCACTCACCAATGCACTCTGATCCGTTTTACGGCGCGATCAGTTTTCGCAATCTAAGCAATATCATTACTGGTGAACAGGTAAAGCACCAGTACTGTGGACACCAGATCGACGAAGCATTCATCGCCGCAACCAAGGAACGAGTCGGATCGAAAAAGGTGCCCCTGCCACCAGACTTCGATCCGGAGCAGTATCTCCTTGCGAACCGAGATCTCCGCGAAGCCAATGTCGATCCGGTTTATCACTATCGACATTACGGCATACCCGAAGGACGCCCGCTGATTCCGCTGCCAGAAGGATTTGATGGCGAGCAGTACCTGAGCGCAAACCCCGATGTGCGCGCGGCGAACATTGATCCGGCCGCCCACTATAGAAATTACGGAAAAGGTGAACGCCGGCCGCTTCGTCCGGCAGATTGAGGTCACGAGCACCCGTCGCCCATTAGACGGCGCGGGTTCTTGCATGATGCCTTGCGCACGGGGGACAAGGCAGCGTCAGGCGACGATGGGATGTCTACGCGGCGCCCTTTGGGATGTTCGCCACTGGCGGCAAATTAGTTCGGCCTCCAAAAAAGGGGATCTCGTGAAAAAACAGATAAGAATAGCAGTTCTGGCAATGTGCTTGCTCTCTGGACATGCCTTTGCTACTCAAGAGCGACCACACTACCATTTCACGCCGTCGCATGGCTGGATGAATGATCCCAACGGTTTGCTTCAAAAGGACGGCATCTATCACTTGTTCTATCAGTATTACGACGGTGGATGGGCACTTGCCGATGGTCAATTCAAAGATCCTATGGTCTGGGGACCCATGCACTGGGGACATTCTACAAGTCGAGACCTGGTGCACTGGAAAGCCCGACCAGTCGCTCTAAGTCCTGACAAGCGCATTGGCAACACCGCAGTTGAAGGAATGATCTTCTCCGGAAGTGCCGTGTTCGACAGTAAGAACACGAGTGGATTCGGGACCATTCAACATCCACCAATGGTCGCCATCTACACGCTCGCGGATACCTTCGGCGCCGGGAGCGGGCAGCGGCAGGCCATCGCCTACAGCGTCGACAGCGGCACCGTCTGGAAAAAGTACGCGAGCAATCCAGTGCTTCCCTATAACAACAGCGAAACGTTTCGGGATCCGCAGGTCTTTTGGTTCGGCGGCGACTCGAAGTGGGCAATGGTGATTTCATGCGGTGACAGAGTGTGCTTCTACAATTCGCCCGATCTGAAACAATGGTCAAAGGTGGGTGAATTTGGCACGCAAGAATCCGGCATTGGTGCCCCTTGGGAATGCCCCGATCTGTTTCCACTGCGGGTGACACGAAGTGGAAAAGAAGAGATCAAATGGGTACTAGTCGTGAGTGTTCAACACGGCGCTCCAAGCGGAAGCTTCGGGACTCGATACTTCGTTGGGGACTTCGATGGAAAGACGTTCAAGAATCTGGCTAGCGTAACTGATTTCAAATGGCTAGACTATGGCAGCGACAACTACGCAGCTCGCACGTGGCAGACGACGACCGTAGATCTGAAACATCGCACGATGATCGGATGGATGGCTAACTGGACTTACGCGAAAACCCTGCCGGCCTCCAAGTACCGCGGCTCGATGACGATCCCACGAGATATCACTCTGCAATATGATGAGTCCGGCTACTACCTGACACAGAGGCCGATAAGTGCCGCGATTGCTCCGTTGCGCAAACGAACCAGAGAACTCACGCTCGATGACGCACACCCTGTCAAAGCCATTCAAACCTCCGTTCCAGCACTGGTCAAGGCCGATATCTCGTTGAGCCCAAGTAGCGGACGATTTGAGCTAGCTGTATTCGAACATGAAGGTCAACAGTTTTCAATTCGCTACGACGCTCGCGCCGCCGAAGTCTCGGTAGACCGGCGCAGCTATGCGGGCTATATTTTTGACTCTGACAAAGCGCCACAGACAGCTCGAGCAAGTCCCGTTAAGCACCACCTCCGGCTCCAGGTGCTCTTAGATGTAAACTCGATGGAAGTATTTGTGAATGACGGAAAACAGACGTTCACAAATTTGCTGTTTGCTCCGGCGACCAAGCCAGTTACAAAGGTTTCGGTTCATTAAGAATATGAATCTGGCATGGATAGCCGCACCGTCGCTTCTGTGCCGCGGTGGCTCCCGTTGTCCGTATTTTTCGCATTATGGCTCCTTTGCGTTATCGCAGAACAGGGAGCCCGAAATCTTCATATACCTCCACGTATGGTGGACGTCCATCACATACCAGCAGCCGATGCTCAACCGCATCAAACTACACTATCCCATTGAACCCACCTAAGTGCAGAATCTACCGCGGTCGAAAGAGTCTTTGTTGCTGCCAATCGTCGGCGACGCTTTCTAAGAATTCAGTGTTTCTCAGTGCAACAAATGGACACGGTAGGCGAGCCTGACAAGCGGGCAATCAAACCAAAATGAATCGACCATGAACTGCGGCCCAAAGCAGTTCTTCAACCGCCATATCCGCACACGGGCCGACCGGTTGCAAGAAAAGACAGGACGTAAAGGCGGCTCTTCTAAAGACTAGTACTTCCTTATAAAAAACACGTCTTGGTGGCCATCCCAAGCCCCGGGCCAATGCTCAATTATCGACAAGTTGTTTTCTTCGCAGACGCTCTTTATCCAGTCCGTCGGAATGATTGAGATACCGTAGCTGTCGCCGATGTAGTCGACTGTCTTTGTCTCCAGCGAATGATCAGTGGGGTAGTTGACGAAACCATATTGATTTGCATCGAAGCTGCTCAGCAAATGCTGCCTTGCAGCCTCACCGACTTGATAGCAATCCGCAATGCCAAGGTGTTCCCGAGATTTTTCACCGTGTGTGGTAACGACGCCGACGGCGCCCGATTTCAGTTTCGAAAAAAAATGCACAATGACTGTCCGTGCATTGTGACTCGATAGATGCGTAACTAGCGACCCAAGGGCGGCGACATCGAAAGCTTCACTCGCGATATTGGCATACTCGTACACAGGCTCGGCGACGTAGTGTCCGACAACTCCGAATGCCCCAATGCAAAAATCTACGGACGGAACCATTATGTCCGCCACGTGAATCTTTGTGGGGTCAAACCGGGTCGCCAAATGGCGGGTCACGCGCCCATAGCCGCAGGGCAATTCGAGAATGATCGGCGTGTGAGCACCAGCAAGCTCGGTCGCATGTGAAACAAAGTCGGCCATTTGGCTACCGACCGAATAGTAGTGCTCATGCGAGCCCTGGAACATATCGTCGTCTGGGTGGATCGGGGTCACATGCATCATGTCCCTCCTCGCTCTGATCGAGAAAATTTGACAGCTGTGCGTAAGCCACTACGTAGTCGGCGTCTTCGGCCTATGTCGCTCAACGATAGCACTCAACTGTTCTGCCCTCCAGTTCGCTTTAGTGCGTGTCGCTTCTCTCAATCCGCGGGACGCACCGGGCGTACTTTCCGTCATCGGTAATGCTGGTAGTGATTGTGTCCGTGGCACCACCTGAATTCGTAATGGAGCGCTTATACAAAACCCAATCGGTTATATCGAAGTTTCCCGCGGAACATCCACTTCATCGACGGAAAAGACTTGCGGACCACAGGAAAAAAAAGCGAAACAGCATTAATTCATCGCGCTACCGCTTTAATACAACCACTGCCTGTCCAAGTGGGTCGCTATCGTTATCGATGCAAGTCTCAGCAGAAAATTTCGATCTGGAACCCGAGCCTGGCACACCATGCTTCGATAGCGTTTTTCTCGATAAACGTATTCAAGACCGGCAATGTTTTGGCCCTTTACTCGTCAACCGTCCTCTGGAACATTTTCCAGACATCATGTATGGAGCCGCACCTCAAGGTACGCGGATTAAGCTTGAGGTGGATTACGCCGCGACTCCGCCGCCGGCAATCAGTACAACATCATGCACACTAGCGAAACACGTTCCGTTGATAAAGCTCGAGTTGCCCGATACCGATTGCCCCGCATGCAGCAGTATTGTCGAGATCAATACTTAGAGTTTTGATCTCACCCGAGTTCAACCAACCAGAATATGTATCAACCGGTACAATCAGAACATCGCCATCCGCGTCGAAGCTCACCCTATTCGCACCGCTGGATTCGGCGTCAACATCACCTTGCCAAGATACGCTCAATCTCGGCTTGGCGCTCTCATTGGAGCAAGCAAACCTGAACCGGATCAAGCCTGCACGTCGACCCGAAACGTTCAGCCTTGAAACGTCATAACGCACCTGAGGATTTGCACCGGTGACTCTATACGTACCATTCTCATAAACCAGGTCTCGTAAGATTGGTTGGAGCGACATGAGCGACTCGACCTGCGTCATTCTCTTTGACAGAGCACGATCGGAGTGACCCCATGCTACCGGCACCTCTCCCAAGTCGCGGGAAGGTGAAAACGCGATATCGAACAACTCGGCGTTGAATTCCGTGAGTAGTTTCGGCGGGACGTCAACTACAATACGATTGGGGTGACCAACCTGCAGCGGTTCCAGGCTGCCTCCATCCAGCCAAATCACACGCTGCTCCGGGGAGCGTTTAATGATTTTTCGCGCCTCGCCATTACTTAAATGCACCGAGGTGCCTACGGTGAACTGGGACATCGGCGTTCCGGAATCGAACATCATTGCGACCTCGCTTCGATTGACTCCTTTGTTCCAAGTGTCATCTGTACGATTGCCGATCGTGATCGAAACACTTCGCCCCTGATCAGCAGCGATTGCCACCCGCTTGCTGTATCCAAGGATGAAACCGTCTTCCCAGGAGGGAACGTAGTGATCGATCACAAATCGATACAGAACAGGATCTCTCAGCGCGAGACCTCCACCGTCATAGTTCATGTTGCCCGCATCGAGAAGCGCTATACGCGGCAGCTTGCGCAGTAATTTCTCAGCAGCGCGTTGTTGCTGTTGCACAGGCGCCATGTTGTATGGCGCCGTCACCGCCATTTCCGGAAGCCGCCCCATATAAAACATTTGGGCGTTGTGCGACGTTAAATCCAAGTAACTCTCATCGGGAGAAAGCTTACCGCTAAGCAGTGTGTTTAATTTCGTCAGCCTATCCCATTGGTCCTGTTCGACCAAAGCTCGACCGACATTTGGCATGCCCGTTGCGGCGCCATCTTTCACCGAACCGATTGCGATTGAAGGCACTGTGGCGACAATAGCCGATCCGAACGACACTACAGTGTAGCCAAGCGTCGAACTCATTCCAGCCGCCACCAGAATCAACAGACTCCTGTCGAGTCGATTCGTCATATGCCAGGCGATGATCGGAATCAGCACTGACCAGCCAAAAATTGCAGCAAAACCTCCGCGCGACATGTTGCCCGGATCAATTCGTCCCATCGTGTATGGCGTCAACAGCAACGAGAAAACCAGGACAACTACTCCCGGCAGACAACTGAGCAACCAACTACCCTGTCTCCTCCATTTTTCGTAGATCATCATCAGACAAAACAGAGGCGTGGCGATCCAGGACATTCGGATCGCTTCAAACAGGAAACCCGACTTCTGTCCGCTGTCCCGCCAGCTCGTCTCCCACGGAATTCCGTAGGCAACCTGATTGATTGGAGCGTTTTCCATAACATACCGGATCATGCCAACCAGCATCGAAACGAATGGCGTGAACAGAGCAAGCGCAAGTAGCAACGCAATCGCTACGAAGAGTACCCTGTGATTTTCCTGCTTACGGTTGCGCCAGACGTTCCATATCGCGGGCAAGGCCATCAGCCCAGATGCGGAAACGAGGATAATGCCGAACGGTGGTACGCCTAGCACCACGATGGGTGCTGTCACGATCCAAACAGCTAGCCATCGCACGGGCTTCGCTCGCAGTTTCCCAGAAAACCATAGACAGAGAAAGGGCGTGAAAAACAGGAACGCAAGTCGTCCGCCGATAAAAAATGTCGATACCAATGCCAAACCTACACTACCAGAGAACTCGAATATTGCAAGGAACGCGGCAAGGGATAGCAACGTCGAGGTAAGGCGTGTCGCGTCGGCAATGCTCGCTGCAGTCGCATCGTAAAACACGGTTGCAACAAGTCCTGGAAGATCATCCTCAATAAAACCGTGTGGAGAAATATAGTCGACGTAAGGGATAGCCCCTTTCAAGTACGACCACCAACCGAGAAGATTCTGTCCAAACTCATAGTCGTTCGTCGAAAGCGCCGGCGCACTTGTACTACCGAATTTAAACGCCATCAGCAGCCCAAACAAGGCGAACGGCGAAAAAAGTAGCTTGCAGTTGCCGTCGTCGTTCGTACCATACCGAAGGTAGCGTCGCACCACATCGATGACGCCAACAGCAACGAGCGCGACGACAAGGGCCTTCAGCCCAAACGTAGTGGCATATTTTGTGATCGATCCATCGGCAAGTACCAGTCGAGCCGGATACAGCGCTAGAAAAAACAACGGCAGGCCAAGTTGCCCAAAAACCATGAACTTGGGAAGAATGCGAGAAATGGATCTCGAAGCAACGGCAGTAAGAACCAACACCACGAGGAACAAAATGCCCATGAGGACATAGGTAAATCGGGCATAGTGGAGCACGTTCACCGCTCCGACCATGCTCAAAGGTGCTCGCCCCCTGACCAGAGCAATCTCAAGCGGAATGAGCGCAATCAGAAACGACGCGAACAGGCCCGCGCTTACAATAAACGCGTCGATACGGTCTGCCGACCGAGTTGTCCGTATCGACGATATCGTGAGTACGGCCAGTGCTCCCGACGAAATGACAAAGATCTCCGTGTCGACAGTCGTACCGGTGAGCAACCCCGCGATGGTGACTACCGGCGGTATTGACCACCACAGCAATTGCTCCGAAAAATCGTCTGCGTGCTGTGCATCACGCTCTTTCAGCCTACAGAGATGCCTTGACAGAACAACGAATGAAAAAAACAACACACCGACCACCACCGGAGGTGCAATCAGGTCCTGCAGTTTTGTACCCGCCTGCCATGCTATTTGCCCAACGATGAATTCAGTGTATGTTGGCGCAACCTTCAGAAGTAGTGCGATTGATAGCGCGGCGGCGGCCAACGAGCATGATGCGGCAGCGACGCTTATTTTTTGTTTGTTTGAAAGTTCGTTACGCATTGAGCTTCTGGTTCGTTACCGATTGACTATTGCGCGCGCCGATCATCCGAGGTTCACAACGGGTTATAAGCGCCGAAACACGCCTTGAACAGCACCTGCAACACCGAGAGATTGCCTCTCACGCTGCTGATCTTCGTGGGCACCTCGCCCTTGGGATAGCGTCGTGCGGTGGCGAGTTCGAGACATCGATAACCTAGCTTCGGCACGCGATATGAGAGATATGCGAGTAGCTCGTACGTATTGAATACGTCCCTGAACGGCGCAACTCGAGGGTCGAGCAGCATCTTGCGGCTATATGCCCGGAAGCCTTGCGTCGTATCTGTCCAGTGAAAACCGGAAAAGAAACTGAGCATCGGCGCATGAATCAGCCGAATCGCCATGTCCCGCGACTTGGGCGTATTCTCCGCGACACCGCCGGTCAGATACCGGGACGCCTGAACAAAGTCCACGCCGTCCTTTAGCGCGTCGATGAAGCGCGGGATTGCGTCGGGATCGTCCTTGTCGTTGCCGTCGATGGTGACGATTCCCTCGTATCCCTGGTCCAGCGCGAAAGCATAAGCGCAACGCAACTGGGCGCTCAACTTGCCTGGCCCCGTCTTGAGCAACAGCGTATGTACGTCCTTGCTCTTCAGGAACTCAAGATCGAGAGAGCCATCCGTACTGCCGCCATCGATGATGATCACATCGGCGATCTTGGGAATGCCCAGCGCCGCGATCCGATCGAGCAGATTACGTATGCGAGCGCCTTCGTTGATCACCGGAATCACCACACACCACGGATTGCGGGGCTCCGAAGTGAGTTGAATCTTGAATGTGGGGACCTGCCAACCGGCACGGGCTTCTTGGGACATATCGAATTTCATTGAAGTCTGTGATCCTTTATCTCACCCTACGCGGGCAGTAATGAGCGCGACGCCCGCAATGATGAACAGAATTCCCGCGCCGACGGTCCACGGAAACGGCTCACGAAATATCACCACCGACAACAGCGCTACGCTGGCAATCGCGCCGGCCGTCAACACAGGCTGGGCAACATTCAAGGGAAGCCGGCTGAGCGCCGCAGCATAAAGCAAAAAGGCCGCGCCATAGAGTGCAAGGCCCAGCCAGAACGGTCCATTTTTCAGGGCGCCGACCGGATCGCTAAGACTCGGAAACTGCCGCGGCGGCATCATGGCGATTTTGACCAATACGCTTGCGGAAGCATTGGATGCAATACCCAAAATCAGAATCAACCATTTCATTCGGATGCTCCGCCGCCGGTGCGGTAATATCGAATGGCCTGCCCCACGGCACGGCGGATTGCGTCCGCTGCTGAGCCGTTCTTCGGCGCCAGCATTTCGATCGACACCACTTGTTCGGGCATCAACTCACTCAGCACCTCGGCCACGGCCGAGTGATTCGTACCGCCTTCGCCGAGCGTGACAAGATTGGGTTCACTGGCATGCACATGTCCAATCCAGGGTGCATTCTCAGCAATGACGTCCCGAGCGTCCTCACCATTGATCGTGACGGCGCCCGTGTCCAATTGCATGCGAATAGCCGGATGCGAAACCGCCGACACGACAGTCGCGGTGTCGCGGCTGTTAGTCATGAAGTTGGCCCCGTAACAGGGCGGATTGGGTTCGAGACAAACTACTACGCCATGCTCAGCGGCAATGTCGCCCAAACGACGGAAGAAAGTCACTGCGATATCGTGCGCAGCTTCGTCGGTCAAGCCGGATCGATCGCGATTCCTGGGAGAGCCGAACACCAACTTTGTCGCACCCAGTCCTGATCCGATCCGGCAAACCGCGCGCAGATGATCCAGCATGGCTTCCTGCGACTCGGCAGCGCCGAACAGATTGAGTCCTGTCGTGCCGAACAGCAACGATTGCATACCCGTGATCTCGATCCCCTGATTCTCCCACCACGCACGAACACGGGCGATATCAGCCGCCTCGGCTGCTTTGGGATCAGGAAAATATTTACCGGGCGCGACATCGATCGCGTCGACGTCGTGAAGCCGCAAGAGTTCGGCGACCAGTTGATCGTCTGCAACTTCCCACGCTATGTTGGAAATGGCGATTCTCATACTTGCCCCTTCGACTCGCTCTTGACCTTCAATGGTTCCGACTGGGCGTAGGACCGGATGGCCTGAATAGTCTCGCGTTTGCTGTACTGATACAAACCCGTTGCGCCGAATAGCCCGGCATGAATGGTCCGAAAATCGTAGGTAGCGGGTTGCGCAACCGTTGCCTGATTAAACGGCTTGCCAAAGCCGTATTCCGCGACCTCGGCAACGCTTATGGGTTCTGAAGTCAGATGAACAAGCTTGAGACCGGCGGCCAGTGCGGTCTGAATGTCATGCCAGAGATTGACCATCGGATAGAACTGAAACGACCCACGGCTATCGACCGAGTGAAGATTGTTGTCATTCAGGAAGTCGAAAATGACATTCTTCCGCAGCCCTGGCCCGACGAGCCCGGGGAGACGGACGATCAGATGCCTGGGAAAGTGCGTCTCGACAAACTTTTCCAACAACCGCCGATGCAACCCATACGGGTGCAATCCCTCTTCGTCCACCGGCGTGCTCTCATTGACGCCGATAGGACGCCGAAAGACGTCGACCGTGCTGACCAGTACAAACGTGTCGCACTGCACGGTCGCCAGGTGTCCAATCAGGCCTTCGATCTTTTCGCGATCCTCCTCAGGTTCCGCGTTGGCGATCCATTTCTGCGCCGGCGCGCCCGCGCCAACTACGAGATCAAAGGACGAACCGCGAATCTCGCCGATATTCGTCGCGCGGAATTTCGCATTGAACTGCTTTTGCTTCAACAGGGTTGTTCCCACAAACCCTGTGTATCCAATCAGTGCATCATTCATTTGCCAGTTCCCAATACCGTATGTGTTTGCGAAGAAGAAACGAAGGTCTCCGCGTCAAGCTTCTCAAGCACATCGTAGATGTTGTCGATTTTGCCACCCAGAATCGAGTAGAGACCGTGCGAAGCGGGGTGCTGCTCGAACAATATCGGACGACCGTCATCGCCCTCGTTTTTTACAAGAACCGTTTTGACCTCGAAGAGCGACTCCACGTAACGCGCATCATAAACTGCGGGGAAATACCGCCCCACGTCTCTCAGCATACGGTCCACACGTGTCGCGCGATCATAACGGTTCAGCCTTTCGTAGGGATCCGCGCCTGGCTCATCCATCCAGCTCGAATGCGGTGTATAGCGAACGTGTGACAGCGTGTGAAGGCCCCGGGCCGGAAACGGCATCATCGAGAAGAACGGGCCATCCATGACGGTCACGCCAAACTCACGCAACTCCGGCACGGTCTCCACGAGGGCCATCTCCGTGATTTCGTGCTTGAGCCTTGTCCGTGTTCCGCGAAAGTCGCCGGCGAATTGATTCAGGCCGCTATAGGTACAGTTAAAAACATACCGCGCATCCAACACCGGATTATTGACGTCGTCACACTCGAGCTCAAAGCCATCTCCTTGCCGACGGATGCTCTCGACCCGGGTGTTCAGCCGTACGTCCACGTCGAGCTCGGTCAGCTCGCGCTTCGCCCAATCCGCCAACTTCGTGGAATCGAACGCGTACTCCTCCACGAGGAATACCTCTTCGATCAGGCGCGGTTCGAACAGATCGCGTAGCTGTTGAGGCGCGGGTTCAAGTGTCGCCCCGATCTCGCGGCAAAACCGCTCGAACTGCCTTGCAGTCACTTTGGAATTGCGTCGGGCTATTGCATAGACCTTGGTGAAATCACGCTTGACCGCATCCGGAAAATCTCTGACGAAACGCGGCAGGTTGACCCTGCTACGGAATGCTGTTGTGAAGCTGCGCGGGTAGTGATAGCCGTTGTGGACACGCGCCTGGTTGTTGTAGGACGCCCGCACCAGCAGTCCCGGCTCGCGCTCCACCAGCGTGACCGTTTTCAATCCTCGATGTCTCTTGAGGTAAATGGCAATCGCCGTTCCGTAGAAGCCACCACCAATTACTACTGCATCTTGCATGAGTTGATCCTCCCGTTCACTCAGGAGGAATGCATGGATTTGTTCACTTCCGCGCGATGTTGATCAGGCAACCTAACATCTTCGATATTCAGTTTCTGACGACGCGTCATCACGCTACTCGTGAACTCTTGTGCAACGTGGTACAGAGGACCTTCGTTGCTCAGCCGAGCCATCTGCAGGATGTACTCTCCGAGCACAAGCAGCACAAGCGAGATGAGAAAGAACATGCCGGACTGCTGCAACGACAGCGTCACCCAACCGGGCGCCACGTCTGACTTCAGCAGGGCAATCGCAATCACATAGCCGGAATAGATCAGGTTCGAAACAGCGCCAAACAGGGAAAGTGCCGTGACGAGCCGCATGGGCGCCTTGGTCGTCGACACCAGCAAGCGGATACCGCGATCAATACTGTGCGACAGACGCTTGACGTGTGAGGCCTTGGGAGGCGCACTGTAAGTGAGATTCACGCGCGCGAAGCCTCCGGTCGCCGGCAAATAGCGGTAAGTCATTGCGGGCATTGGATGCTGCAGCATGAAGTTCACTACACGCTTGCTAAGCAGCCGGTATTGAGGCGCATCTTTGGCGAGGTGCACGCCGTTGGACCATTTATACAACGCATTGAACGCGGAAAGACAGGCACGGTATGCCCAGCTTTGCACCGGTTTCTGGTCGTTTGCGGCAAACACGACGTCTGCGCCGCTCACCGCCTTATCGAGCATGGTAGGCAGGAATTTGATGTCGTCCACCAGTGAGTCGACGACCGCGACAAAATCACCGAGTGCGTTTTCCAGGCCGACCCACGAAGCCGTGTCGGAATCGACTTCCTTGGTCAACGCATACACCTGCAGATTCGGCAGACCTTGTTCGCCGGCAAGCTCCTTCAGAACAGCGACGCTGTCGTCCTCGGACGCGTTGTCGACGACGATCAGCTCATAGTCACCGACGAGAGTGCCCATGACCGCAGCAGCATCTTTCAGGATTGCGCCGAGATCGCGCGATTGATTGCGAACGACAAAAACAACGGACAAAAACACCGGGAAAAACACCACCTGCCCCCTTGGCATGACATAGCCTACGCGAAACCACTCTGCGGATATCCAACCGGGTATCGACAGAAAATGGAAATGGCAAGGTTCAGCAGGATTGCGCATTCGTGAGCTCAATCGACGCAAGCCGCCTCTGCGCAGAAACCGCCCAGGGACTGCGCAGCGACTCCGTGTCGATGGCGCGCTCCGCAAAACGGTGCGCCCACGAAGGGCCATCAACGACTGCATTTCAGCCGGCGGTGGTCGGCGCCTCGACGGGCTTTGCCGGGAGTGCGACGCACGAAAACGCACGCAAGACTTGCGACGGCATTGGCCACCCGCACAGCCACCGCGCGGCATGGCGCGGGCAGATATGGGAGTTACCTCTGGGACCTTGCCAGGTTACAGAAAAATTGAGTCCAACTATGCCGTTACCGGGTATTTATGGCAAGTTGTTTCAAGCTGTAAGCACTCGCAATATCTTGCTTGGATGGGTAATGTTTGACTCGTGGGCGTGTTATTGCCCCAATACCTCCTCGTAAAGCCCCCGATAAGCATTCCCCAGCGCCGGTCCAGAAAACAGCCGTTCATACCGTTCCCGCGCGGCCGCCCCCATCTTCCGCGCGAGCGCTTCATCGCGAACCAGCTCGTTGACCGCGGCAGCAAATTGCTCCGGCGCCTCGGGCTGCACTACAAAGCCCGTCACGCCATGCTCGTTCACATAGGACGTGCCCGAACCCATTTCGCAGCACACCATCGGCTTGCCGAACATCTCAGCCTCGACCAGCACCATGCCGAACGCTTCAGAGCGCAAATGCGACGGCATGACCAGCGCACGGCACCGGTTCAGCAGCGCGACCTTTTCTTCGTGCGACACCTGCCCCGCAAATACGACGTTCGACGCGCCAATCCGTTTGGCAAGCGCGGCCAGACGCTCCATTTCCGGCCCGGAACCGGCAATCACGATTTTCGACGCGATCGACGGCGCCGCCTCGATCAGCGTATGAAGCCCCTTGTAGTACCTCAACACCCCCAACGCCAGAACGTATGGCTCGTTGCCGAGCGCGAGCCGATTCAGGCAGTCGGGCGCAAAGCGGCCGAGCTCCGGATCGTCGCGATAGTCGATCATGCCCAGCGGAATAGCCTTCAGGCGTTGCTTGTCGACGACACTGGTCAGGATCGCGCTGCTTTGCGCATAGACCGGCGATGTCGCCACTACCGCCGACATCGCGCGCAATGTCGAGCGCATCAACGGTCCGTACACATACCCAAGCGCCCGCTGGCGCACCACGTCCGAGTGGTACGTCATCACGGCAGGCTTGTTGACGCGGCCCAGCAGGTGCAGCACGTCCGCGAAAGGCCAGGGAAAGTGGAAGTGCAGGACATCGGCCCAGCCGGCCTGCGCACGATACTGCCGCAATGAGTCGAGCCCCCCAAGGTCGCACGAGGCGGGCGCCGCCCACGAGCGCGAGCGAGTGACGATGCCCTCGGGAAACTGGATGTCGCGCGGCACTGGATTGGGCGACAACGTGAAAATCCGTGGATCGACACCGCATGCGCGAGTGGACAGACTGATTTGCCTGATGGCCTCCTGCAGGCCGCCGGGCGGATCGGGAAAATAGGTGCGGTAGATGTGGAGAACTTTCATGCGGCCACCCGCGCCGCTGGAAGAATGCTGTCAAACGCCATTTTGTCGGCCATGGTCTTCAGATTTTTAAGCGCAGGACAGTCAGTCGGGCGGCCCGCACGTTCACGCTTTGCGATTTCGTACCTTGCGGCGCCCTCGCTGGCGCTCATGCAGCCGCACCCAGCGAGGCCGGCTTGCCCGATCCATCCCGATTGTCGATATGAAACGTGATGACCAGCATCTTGTCCAGCCGCCGCTCCCACGTGTTGTCGCCCACCGCCGCCCGCGCCTCGTCGGCGCTCAGCTTACCGCGTGCGAGTTGTTTCTCGATCGCGGCGACAAAGGCCTGCAGATCGCCGCCCACCTCGAGACCTGCATGCGGCTCTTTCGCGAAGTCGAGCGGCGTCGACACCACCGGCAAACCGGCCGCCAGGTACTCGTAAAACTTCATCGGGAACATCGAGCGGGTGTACTCGTTCAGCAAAGTCGGCAGCACGCCGACCTGCATACCACGCAAGTATTGCGGCAAGGTTTGATAGCTGCGATAGCCGAGCAGATGCACATTGGGTAAGCGCGCCAGTTGTGTCAGCAAGTCGCTGCGCTGCCCTTCGCGCTCCTCGCCGATGATGATCCACTGCCAATCCGACCGCGCCTGCGCAGTCTGCAAGAGCAACGGAAAATCGACCTTGAAGTCGGACAGCACGCCGTGATACACGAGTCGCGGTTCGGGAATAGCCGCCAGTTCGGCAGGCAGCGGCCCCGCTTCAAGCGCCTGGCCGAAGTGCGCGTCGTCCACCACGTTGCCGAAATAATGCGTGTTCAGGTTATGCGGCAGGCACGTCTCCTGCAACGATTTCGCGGTCGTGAAGACGGCCTCGCATTGCGCGAGCAGCGCCTTCTGCGCATTGTTGAAAGCAGCGACATCGACGCCCGGAATCGCGGCGATATCGTCGACGCAGTGATACACGAGCGGCCCGCGCTCGAGCGTGGCAATCGCGTCCAGCATAAACGGATGGTAGGTCCACACGACCGGCTCGACGAACCGATTTCCTTTCGCGAACCGGTTCACCGACCAGCGCAGCAACGCCTGATTCAGCGCGCGTACAAACGGCCAGTGATGCTTGGCGGGCACCATCAGCGGCGACAACACCCAGATGTTCTCCGCACGCCGCGGCGGCCCGACGATGAGCGACTGCATGCCGCGCCACAAGCGGCGCCACAAGCGGGCCCAGTCGCGCCCGCTGCCGACCTTCGGCGAACGGAACCCGACGCTCTCCACATACAGCACCCGCCAGCCGCGCGCGGCCAGAATGCTTGCCGTGTGCTGCTTGTTCGTCCAATAAGGTTCGTCCCAGTCGGCAGTCGAAAACAACACGGTGTCTCGCGCGGCGCGCACGCTGTTCTCGCGCTCAACCACTGAACACCTCAACGGGGAGGCCCAGCAGGCTCTCGAGAATGCGCTGCGACGCGAGGCCGTCGCCATATGGGTTCGCGCGATTCTTCAGCGCCTCACGGCGCGCCGGATCGTCGAGCCAGCCGATCGCCGCTCGTTCGATACTCTCCGCCGCCTGACCGGCCAGCGTCGCAAAGCCTGCATCGACGCCTTCGCGCCGCTCGGTATGATTGCGCATCACGACGACCGGCACGCCGAAGGTCGGCGCTTCTTCCTGAATACCGCCCGAATCGCTCACCACCAACGCGCTCCGGCTGATCAGGTAAAGGCTGGTCGGATAATCGACCGGCTCGATCAAGGCGAGGTTCGAGATGCCATCCAGTTCACGCAGCACAGGCCCGCGCACGGCGGGATTCAGATGCACCGGGAAGACCCACCGGTAATCGCTATAGCGTTGGCACAGATCGCGCAGCACGCGGCAGATGCCTTGCAGCACCTCGCCGAAATTCTCACGCCGATGGCAGGTGACGAGAATGTGCTGCTTCTCGGCGCCTTGCCATTCCGGCAACGGACTTTTCGGGAGCGTATCGTCCCAACTCCGGCGCACTGCCGCAATCGCGTCGACCACCGTATTGCCCGTAACGACGATTCTTTCCGCTGCAATTCCCTCGTTCAGCAGATTCTGGCGGGCAAGCTCGGTAGGAGCAAAATGCAGCGTCGTGATGCGACTCAGCAGGCTGCGATTCGCTTCCTCGGGGAACGGGCTCGCCAAATCGCCGGTACGCAAGCCGGCTTCCACGTGTCCAACGGAAATCCCGCGATGAAACGCCGCGAGGCCGGCGCAAAACGCCGTCGTCGTGTCGCCTTGCACGATCACCCAATCGGGACGCACCTGCTCCAGCGCCCGGTCGAGCGCGGCCAACAGGCGCGACGACAACGCATTCAGCGATTGCCCCGGGCTCATCGTGTCGAGCGTGATATCCGGTTCGATGCCGAAGAATTCGAGCGCCTGCGCAGCCATTTCCTTGTGCTGGCCGCTCGCGCACACGATGGTGTCGACTTCGGCGCGCAACGCATGCACGACCGGCGCCAGCTTGATGACCTCGGGCCGCGTGCCCATCACAATCATGACTTTCATTGCAACGGCTTCCCGGCCTCGACCTGCACGTGAGCACCGCGAAACTCGACGCCCAGCGTCAACGGCGAGGCGCCATTCGACGGCGTCAGGACGCGGAACGTACCACCCTCATCGATCACCCGGGTCAGCGACCTGAACTTCAGAAAATCGAGCGCGGCTTCCTCGTGCATGAAGAGCGGTTTTTGCGCCTTGCTTCTGATGTACGCAATGAATTTCTCGTGCACATCGATGCGCAATGCCTCATCCGGCCAGCCATAGGCGTAGCGTTCGGAGAACGGGTGGTCGAGATAGCCGAACAGCGTATTGGTCGCGTAAGCGTAGTCGAATGCCTGCTTGAAGACGGCAAGCTTGTCGCCCTCGTTAAGCATGCATTCGCCGTGCAGCATGCACTGCTGACTGTGTCCGATGAAGCCTGCCGGCAAGCCGGCCAACGCGCCGCCACGCGCCGTCAGGAACTCCGGATCATTGCGGATGATCCCGCCGATGCAACCTTCATAACCAGCGTCGGCGAGGCCGCGCATCGCATACGATGGCGACTGGTGAAACGGCGACACTGCGTAACGCACTGGGACGCCAGTCACCGCTTCGATCAAGTCCGCCGACTGAGCGCCCTCCGCGAGGGCGGTTTCATAGCTGCCACCCCAGTTGGGCGCATGGGTCGCCGTGTGCGACAGCACCGCGCCCTGTTGCCTGTCGGCCAGCAATTCACGAAGAATACCGTGATGCTCCGCGCGACTCAGGTTCTGCGTGTGAACCGCCAACGAGAAAGGCACACCCAGGCGCTGATAGGTTTGCCACAGCGGACGCGCCGATTCGACGTCTTCGTCGCAATCGAGCCGCGACGTAATCCCCGCGTCGTAACCCCACGGCAACTCGCTCAGCACCGGCTGACACGGCAGCGTGTCCGAACGGTAGCCCGACAGAAAATTCTCGACCATGCGCCATTCGAACGAATCGCACGGGCCGACTGCGCGGTTAAACCACAGCACGCTCGACGCGCCGAAGTCCCACAGCGCGGCATAAGAAAACTGCCGTTCCCCAGCTACGACGACAGCCGCGAGTTCCGCGTCCGCAGGCACCTGGGCTGCTTGCACGACCGCCCAGATCGAGCCATCGCTACGAATCGCGCCGAAACCGAGGTTGTTCCACTCGTCGGTGAAGTCGAAACGCTCGAACGGGCGGTGCCATGGCTGGCCGCCCAGCGTCTGCGCCAACTCGCTATAGCGCACCACTGCGGCGCTCTCGCGCGTTTGGCCGGAAGGCGCCGATTCGCTACGGCTAGCGGCTCCCAACTCGGCCGGAAAATCTCCCGGCTGATAGTGCAGATTGCCTGCGAGCGCTGCCGGCATATTGCCGAACACGACGAGCTTGCGCGGCCGCGCGCTCAACCACGCGATCAGGTCCGCGCTCCAGCCGTCCGGCGCATCGACCGCGACGACCACGTCCGGCGCGATCGAACGCAACGTGCTGCGCGAGATCGATTGCGCCTGAGTGGTGCTGACAGAGCGCTGCACCGCCGCCAACACATACTGGCCGGCTTCTGTTGCCGCGTCTGAGAAGAGAATGCCGATCATGCAGTGACCACGTGACGAAATTTAGCCCGGCTGCCGACACGCACCAGATCGTCGTGTCCAACATAGGCGATCGTGAAAGCGTCCTGCCAGAAGTGACGCAGCTTGTTGGTCGTTTCTTCTGCGTTTGCGAACGGCTCGAGCACGATCCGCAGGGTCGGCGGCGTGGTTCGCAGATCGATCTGAAACTCCTGAATCCCGCCGACGCGATGGTCGAGCATGTCCTGAATATGGTGCGTCGGATGCGCCACGCCGTTGATCGGCACGACGTCATGAATCCGTCCGACGACGTCGGTCAGGAAGAAGCCCTTCGCGGTCTCTTCCACGCGCGCGAGGTCGCCCGTCGCGTAGCGGATCAACGGCATCAGCCGGTTGCGGAAACCCGTGAACACGAGTTCGTGCGCGCCGTCGGGATTGCCTTCGGACACGCGGCTCTCCGGCCATCCTTCGGATTCGAGAACCTGGAAGCCGCCCTCGTGCCCGTCGACTTCATAGGCCATCACGCCAAGCTCGGCGAGACCGTAGCGGTCGATCACGCGGCAACGCAGCGCCGACGCGATCATCTCGCGCGCATGCGGCTCGAGCAGCTCGCCGCTCGACTCGAACACCTCGAATGCCTTGCCGCCGCCGTACTTGCGCTGCACATAGCAGGCGAGCGCATACATGGTCGACGGATGCGAGTGCGCCAGATAAGGCTTGCGGCGCTTGAGCGTCTGCCACATTTCTTCGAGACCCTGATCGTCGATGCGGTCGAAGAAGATGTTGCTGCGATTCATCGCGAAGCACTTGAAGTCTTCACGCGAGGGCCATTCCGGAATCACCTGATCCGGAAAGCGGCAGGCAAAGTGCAGTTCCGAACGATGGCGCAGCTTGCCGATCCGTTCGCGCGCATAGAACGTCACAGCCGATGAATAGTCAGCGCCGACCTGATCGTAGTAGATCGTGGTGGACAGTCCGGTCGAGCCGCCGGTCTTGCACGCATGATGCCGGCCCGGCTCGAGCGGCCCCGACAGCAGGCGCGGCCCCTGCTCGCGGATGATGTCCTTGGTCAGATAGGGAAGCTCTTCCAGATAGCGCGGGTCCTGCTTGACCTTCGTCGGATCGAACTGCCGCGCCTGAAACAGGTCGCGATAATACGGAACTTGCGCGCCGGCGAACTCGAGCATGCCGGCCAGCCGGTCGAGCGCGATGCGGCGGCGCTCCGGCATTGGCAACACATAGTGCTGCCGCAACTCTTCGATCTTCGGACGGACGCTGCGCTTTTCGCGGCTCTCGGCAATGGGATAGGCGATATAGCCGCCGGCAAAGCCCTTGAGCGTGCGAAACGGCTGCCGCACCAGCAAAGACTCGGAGTACCGCAGAAATGGATGATTAGCTCGCATGAGATTCGAACCTTGTTGCGCCTGTGGGGCACGCACCGGGCAACCCTGCGGTCATATGACCGGGTTCGGCATACCCGTTTGCGGAATTTAATGCGGCAACTGCGCCGACTGGCTGACCAGCGGCACTTCGCTCACCTGCGGCGCGACCACCGGTTCGTCGGCGATCATCTTGCCGTGCTCCATGGAAATCTTGCGGTTGCACACCCGCGCCACCAGCGACGGATCGTGCGACGCAACCACCAGCACCGAAGCCTTGCCAACCAGGCTCTCGAGACGCTCGGCCGCCTTGATGCTGAACTCCGCATCGCCCACGCTGAGCCACTCGTCCATGATCAGGATGTCGGCTTCGACACTGGTCGAAATCGCGAATGCGAGACGCAACATCATCCCGCTCGAATAGGTGCGCACCGGCAGATTCAGGTAGTCGCCCAATTCGCTGAAATCGGCGATCTCGTCGATCTTGCTGCGGATGCGCGCCGGTTTCAGGCCGTCGAGAATGCCGCGCAGATAGATGTTCTCGAAGCCGGTCGCGTCGGGGTCGAGGCCCATCGAAACGTCCAGCAGCGAAGCGATCTTGCCGTGCACCTTGAGCTCGCCGCGCACCGGCGCGTACACGCCCGACAGCGTGCGCAGCAGGGTGGTCTTGCCCGAGCCGTTGTGGCCGATCAAACCGACACGATCGCCTTCGGTGAAGCTGAAGCTGAGGTCGTCGATCGCTTTGACAATTGCGTGACGACCGGCATCCTGGCCGATCCGGCCACCCGTCGTGAGATTGAGCACCGCTTTTTTCAGTGAGCGATGGGAGTTCTCGTAAATCGGAAATTCGACGGAGATGTTACGAGCAACAATCGATGAAGAACTCACAATATCAAAGCCAGTAAGGAACGCGATTACGGAAACGTTTCATCAGGATTTGCGCGAAGGCAAAGCCCACGATCAGCAAACCAACCGACCAGGCCCACGATTCCCAATGGGTCGGGCGGCCGGTCAACGGCGCACGCACCGTTTCGATCAGGTGGTAAAGCGGGTTGTATTCGGCGACCCAGGCGCGGTCCTTCAGAATTTCAGGCGACCACATCACGGGCGTGAAGAAGAACACGACCTGAATCAGATTGGTCACGATCGGCGGAATGTCGCGAAAACGCGCGCACAGCACGCCGAGCGTCACACCGAGCCAGACGCCGTGGAGCAGCAGTATGGCGAGCGCGAGCGGAACCAGCAGGAATTCCCAACCCGGCCAGCGCCCGAAGGCGAGCAGCAGGACCACGACCACCGGCAGACTGTGCAGCAGAATCACAAAATTGCGCCACGCGATCCGGCACACATGCACGGTGAGCGGCAGGCGAATCTGCTTGATGAGATACGCCGCGCCAATGAAGGCGATACAGCCTTCATTGGCAACCGATGCAAGATAAGCCCAGATCACCAGACCAACGGCAAGATAGGGCAGATAGTTGGAGATTTCCTGGTGCAGCAGCGTGGAATACAGCGCGCCCAGCACCACGACCATGATGATCGTGCTCAATGTGAACCAGAAAGGCCCCAGCACCGAGCGGCGGTAACGCTGACGAATGTCATGCCAGCCCAGCGTGCCCCACACCCGCACCGCTTTCATGCCGACGAGCAGATCGTCGGCTTCGGTATGGCGGGTCAGGTCTTCCGTATCGTTGATAAAACTGATATCCATCTCAAGTACGTCCGTAAATGTCTTCAAAGCGGACGATGTCGTCTTCGCCTAGATATTCGCCGCTCTGCACTTCGATCATCACGAGCTCGACTACGCCCGGATTCTCGAGACGGTGTTTATGACCCGCCGGGATGTAGGTCGACTCATTGGTCGACACGAAGAACTCCTTGTCTCCGTTGACGACCTTGGCCATGCCGCTGACCACCACCCAATGCTCGTTGCGATGATGATGCATCTGCAAGCTGAGACTCGCGCCCGGCTTGACCTCGATGCGTTTGATCTTGAAACGCGGGCCTTCTTCGAGCACCGAATAGGTACCCCACGGCCGATGCACCGTGCGATGCACCTTATAGGTTTCGTGGCCGCGCGCCTTGAGCTCGGCAAAAATCTGCTTGACGTCCTGAGCCCGCTCCCGGTCGGCGACGAGAAGCGCGTCCGGTGTGTCGATGACGATCAGATTTTCGATGCCCACGGCACCGATCAGCCGGTCGCCGCCACGCAGGTAGCAATTCTTCACGTCGAGCAGCAGCGCTTCGCCTTCGACGCGGTTGCCGCTGCCGTCCGGCGGCGAAAGATCGCTTAGCGCCGTCCACGAACCGACGTCCGTCCAGCCGATGTCGCAACGAACCACCGCGGCGTGTTCGCATTTCTCCATCACCGCATAGTCGAACGACACCTCCGGCACGGCGCCGAAGCTCGCGGGCTCGAGACGGATCTGCGCGCCGTCCTTACCCTCGGCCGACGGCGACTTCTCCATACACTCTGCAGCCGTGCTGAGAATCTCCGGACAATGCTGCTGCATCTCCTTCAGGATCGTGCCGGCGGTAAAGCAGAACATGCCCGAGTTCCACACGAACTTGCCGGAGGCGAGATACTCGCGAGCCTTTTCGAGCGACGGCTTCTCGACAAAGCGCACGACGTTCTCGCCGTCCGCTTCGATATAGCCGTAGCCGGTCTCCGGCGTGTCCGGATGCATGCCGAAGGTGACCACCTTGCCCGCTTGCGCAAGTCTCTTCGCAGCCTCGACGGCCGCGGCGAACGCCGTCTGGTCGGCAATCAGGTGATCGGCGGCCAGTACGAGCATGACCGTCTTGTCGCCATGCACTTTCGCCGTATGCAACGCCGCCGTCGCGATTGCGGCGGCCGTGTTGCGGCCAAAGGGTTCAAGAATGAACGAGGTTGCGCAGCCTTTCGCATTCACCTCGCGAAAGTCGTCTTCGGTCTTGAAGAACAGATCGCGGTTCGTGACGGTGAGCACTTCTTTCACGCCGGGCAGCGCGACCGCCCGCAAGAAAGCCTTCTGCAGCAGGCTCTCGCCATCCGCGAGACGGATGAAGGGCTTCGGGTGCGACTCACGCGAAACCGGCCAAAGCCTCGACCCCGCTCCGCCGCAAAGGATGATCGGTAACAAACTCACAGAGTCCTCTCAGTACCGTACTTATTACGGATGTGCCCTGACTATGAATGCTCAGCACAACCTTCAATCAGGTTGATCACGCGACGAGCCCGTCATGAGCAGCGCCATGCCCACGCCCGATTGCTGAGCCGGTGCGGGGCTTCCAACCCGCCGATATTCTACCCCTGCCCCCTTTCACTATCGTTAGACAGCTGCGGCGCTGCGGTACTTGGCGAGCTTGGGCAAGGGCGCGTCCCAGATGGTTAAGAATGGGCTGCGGGAGACACCGGAAAAGCGTCCGTCAGACACAGTTGCAAGGCATCGCGCCAATGCGGAGCAGCTAGCCCGAACACCTGCGCCAGCCTCTCGTTGGACATCCTCGAATTGGATGGACGCTTCGCCGGCGTCGGATAGTCGGATGCAGGAATCGGCAGCGTCTTCGGCCGGTTCGGCAGATTCGCCAGTTCGAAAATGGCCGAGGCGAAACCGTGCCACGAAGTCGAGTCGCCGGCGCACAGGTGGTAGATGCCGGAGCGCTCGTTCCACCACGCAG
Organism: Paraburkholderia lacunae; assembly: GCF_003353175.1. GTDB lineage: Bacteria > Pseudomonadota > Gammaproteobacteria > Burkholderiales > Burkholderiaceae > Paraburkholderia > Paraburkholderia lacunae. The sequence goes on from NZ_QHKS01000030.1 coordinate 47,988, forward strand.
CGCTGTCATCAGCGGCGAACGCCTGTGCAACCAGGTGCGCCGTGAGCGTGGCGATCGTGTTGCTCCAGGTCGGCGCGCCGAACTGGTCGGCGACGACCTTCAACTCAGGCCGATCGGCGCCGAGGCGCAACATCGTGAGCAGAAAATTCTTGCCGCGGGTGCCGTACACCCAGCTCGTACGAAGCACCAGATGGTTGACGCCAGTTGCCGCGATCGCCTGCTCGCCGGCCAGCTTCGTGCGCCCATACGCGTTCTGCGGATCGGTCGGATCGTCTTCGACGTAGGCGCCGTCTTTCTCGCCGTCGAACACGTAATCGGTCGAATAATGGATCAGCGCCGCGCCCAGCTTTTGCGCTTCTTCAGCCAGCACACCCGGCGCTTCGCCGTTGATCCGCATGGCGAGATCGAATTCGTCTTCGGCCTTGTCCACCGCGGTATAGGCTGCGGGATTGACGATCAGGGCCGGCCGAACTTCGCGAACCACGGCACGCACCTGGTCCAGATTGGACAGATCCAGCCGCGAGCGATCGACCGCCACCACTTGTCCAAGCCCTTGCAACGTGCGGGCGAGTTCGAACCCAACCTGACCATTTACGCCGGTGACGAGAATCGTCCGCTTGGCATCATGTGCGCTCATGCGGGAGCCCCTTATGCGAAGACTTCAGCATCGGCAAGGCGCTTGCCCGCCGCATCCTTCGCAGCCAGCAGCGGCTCGAAGTCGATCGGCCATTCGATGCCGATGGCCGGATCGTTCCAGACGATGCTGCGCTCATGCTCGGGGAACCAGTAGTCGGTGGTCTTGTAGAGGAACTGCGCCGATTCGGACAGCACGACAAAGCCGTGTGCGAAACCCGGCGGCACCCACAACTGCCGATGATTCTCCACCGACAGCGTCACGCCGACCCACTTGCCGAAATTCGGCGAGCTCTTGCGGATGTCGACAGCCACATCGAACACCTCACCTTCCACCACGCGCACGAGCTTCCCCTGCGCATGCTGGATCTGGTAGTGCAGCCCACGCAATACGCCCTTCGCCGAGCGCGAATGATTGTCCTGCACGAACGTGACGCCGGCTTCCACGTGCTCCGCGAACTCCACGGCATTGAAGCTTTCGTAAAAATAGCCACGCGCATCACCGAACACCTTCGGCTCGATGATCTTGACTTCGGGCAGCGCCGTAGCGGTTACTTGGATGGCCATGCGACTTGGTCCGTAAGAATGTTTTGCAGATACTGGCCGTAGGCGTTCTTCGCGAGCGGTTTGGCGAGCGTGAGCAGCTGCTCTGCGTCGATCCACTGCTGCCGGTACGCAATCTCTTCCGGACACGCGACCACCAGACCCTGGCGTTTCTGCAACGTCGCGATGAAGGTTGCCGCTTCGATCAGCGAATCGTGCGTGCCCGTGTCGAGCCACGCATAGCCACGCCCCATGATCTCGACATTGAGCGCGGCGTTCGCCAGATAACGCGAGTTGACGTCGGTGATTTCAAGCTCACCGCGCGGCGACGGTTTGATATCGGCGGCGATATCGCAAACCTGCCTGTCGTAGAAGTACAAGCCGGTGACCGCGTAGTGCGAGCGCGGCTTGACCGGCTTCTCCTCGATCGACAGCGCGCGGAACTGCTTGTCGAATTCGACCACGCCATAGCGCTCCGGATCGTGCACGTGATACGCGAACACGGTCGCGCCCTGATCCTGCTCGTTGGCGCGCTCCAGCTGCTTGGCGAGATCGTGGCCGTAGAAAATGTTGTCGCCGAGAATCAGCGCCGACGGATCGTTGCCCACGAAATCCCGGCCGATGATGAACGCCTGCGCGAGGCCGTCCGGCGAAGGCTGAACCGCGTACTGGATGTTCATGCCCCACTGGCCGCCGTCGCCGAGCATCGCCTCGAAACGCGGCGTGTCCTGCGGCGTCGAGATGATCAGCACGTCGCGAATGCCCGCTACCATCAGCGTGGACAGCGGATAGTAGATCATCGGCTTGTCGTAGACCGGCAGCAGCTGCTTGGATACGACATGGGTAATCGGATAAAGCCGCGTACCCGATCCGCCTGCGAGAATAATGCCTTTGCGCGCCATAGCCGTGCCCTTACGCGCGCTGCGCGTAGTTGGTCTCAACCCACTTCAGATACTCACCCGAAGCCACGTCGTCGGACCATTCCTGATTGTCCAGGTACCACTGAACCGTCTTCGCGAGGCCCGTTTCGAACGTTTCAGCCGGCTTCCAGCCGAGCTCGCGCTCGAGCTTGCGGGCGTCGATCGCGTAACGGCGGTCGTGGCCCGGACGATCCTTCACGTAGGTGATCTGGTCGCGGTACGAGGCGCCCGCCTTCGGACGCAACTGATCGAGCAGATCGCACAGCGTGTGCACGACGTCGAGGTTCTTCTTCTCGTTCCACCCGCCGATGTTGTACGTCTCGCCCGGCACGCCGCGCGCGAGCACTTCACGGATCGCGCTGCAATGGTCGCCCACGTACAGCCAGTCGCGCACGTTCTGACCGTCGCCGTACACCGGCAGCGCCTTGCCGTTCAATGCATTGGCGATCATCAGCGGAATCAGCTTCTCGGGGAACTGGTACGGACCGTAGTTGTTCGAGCAGTTGGTGGTGAGAACCGGCAGGCCATACGTGTGATGGTAGGCGCGCACCAGATGGTCGGAACCGGCCTTGGTGGCCGAATAGGGGCTATTCGGCGCGTACGGCGTGGTTTCGGAGAATTGCGGATCGGTAGCGGACAGCGAGCCGAACACTTCGTCGGTCGAGACGTGCAGGAAGCGGAACGCGGCCTTGTCGGCTTCGCCGAGCGTATTCCAGTAGCTGCGGGTCGCCTCGAGCAGCGTGAAGGTGCCGACCACGTTGGTTTGCACGAAATCGGCCGGGCCGTGAATCGAGCGATCCACGTGGCTTTCCGCAGCAAAATGCAGCACGGCGCGCGGCTTGTGTTCGGCGAAGAGCGCGTCGAGCGCGGCCCGATCGCAGATATCGGCCCGCACGAAAACATGACGGGGATTAGCCTGTTGCGACTTGAGCGTACCCAGATTGCCAGCGTAGGTTAGCTTGTCGACGTTCAGCACCGCTTCGTCCGACGCATTGAGCCAGTCGAGCACGAAATTGGCGCCGATAAAACCGGCACCGCCCGTTACCAGGATCATGAAATTCCCTTCTAGATGTTCGTGGTGGATCGGACAACGCTGGCCCGAGCGCACGCCCCAATTGTGGTTTTCGATTCTTGTCAGCGCCGTCGCCAATCCTCATACCGCAAGCAGACGCTCAGACGCCAATCTTATAAAGCCACGATTATAAAGCCGCCCCGGGCAAAAACCAGAACCCTAACAACTTGAAACAGCTTGACAAACTACATTTCTCACGACCCCGATTCGGGACAAATTGTCGCCTGCGCCGCCAACTGCAGCCCACGGACATAGAAAGACACGAGCCTGATCGACGCCTGGTTCGGACTGTTGGGGCATGATCGCGCGGCTCGGCACCGCGCGCGATTGAGGAGTAGATGCGGACGCGCCCGCTGTAACAAGCCGGCGCGCTGCGCTGCAGGACGAATATCGGTAAAAGGCGCTAAAACGAGTCGAAAGGCGCCGATCAGGCACCTGACCAGGCCGGGCCTTCGACTAAGCCGCCAGCATCCAGCGCAGTGTATCCATGAAGGGAATGGCTTCGACTTCCGGCACCAGCGAGCGCAGCTTGGCCGGCGAACCAGCCAGCATTTTCACGTCGGTTTGGCGCACGAACGCGGGATTGATCTGTATCTCGAGTTCGTGCCCGGTCAGGTCGCTCGCTGCCGAGAGGATCTCCCGCAGCGTATAAGGCGTGCCGGTACAGACGTTGACCGTTTCGCCGGCGACCGTGGAATCGAGCAGGGCTTCATAAGCGCTCGCCACATACCGCACGTCCGAAAAATCACGCGCAACGTCGATATTGCCGAGCGAAATGGAAGGCTCGCGCCGCGCAAAATGCTCGACGATCTTCGGCACGAGGAAGTTCGATGCCTGCCCGCGACCGGTGTAGTTGAACGGCCGCACGATCAGGATCGGCAGACGGTCGAACCAGGTCCGGACCATGGTTTCCATGGCCGCCTTGCTGGCCGCGTAATGATTGACCGGCGTGACCGGAAAGGTTTCGTCGATGGCGTCGCTGGTGACGTTGCCGTAAACATTCGCGCTGCTCGCGATCAGCAGTTTGCGCGGCGTGTGGCCGACGGCTGCGCAGGCCTCCAGCAGATTCAGCGTGCCGATCACATTGACGCGATAGAAGTCGAGCGGATCGTTATGGCCTACAAAGCTGATTGCCGCCAGATGCACGATGTAGTCGGGCCGCGCCGTTTCGATCACGCGCCGGCAGCCGTCGGGCGACGTAATGTCGAGCCTGAGCCGCGTCGGCGTTTCAGGCTCGTTGCGTCCGGCCACCGTTTCGATCACGGTGTGACCTTTGGCGAGCAGGTTATCGACCAGATAGCGGCCAGTGAAACCACTCGCCCCGGTGACGAGCGTGCGGATCGTTCGCTCTGCATGGGAAGACGACATGTTTTCTCCGTTCAGAGGGTCATTCTGTTGTGTTGCAATACCGCGCGCGGCCTTGCTGGCGGCGGCTCCAGACGGCTCCGGACGGCCCCCGGCGGCGCTCGCCACAATATCGGTGCTTCAAACGGGCTATTATGTCACGCTTATATGTTGCACCGCCCAACGCGGCACGTCTTGCGCGTATCAACGTGTAACCGCATGTATCGCCGCGCGCACCGCCGCGTGTACCGCTTTGCACCGACTCCCGATGACAGCCTCCACCGCTCCCACCAGCCGCTTCGAACCGCACCCGCCTCCTCTCGCCTTCGGCGACCTGCAAGGCTGCCGCACGCCGTTCCAGCAACTGCTGGCCAAAGCCGCGCCGCCAGCCGGCACACCGCTGTGGTTCGCCGGCGACCTGATCAACCGCGGCGCCGAATCGCTCGCCACGCTGCGCGACATCATCGCGCTGGGGGACCGCGCGGTACCGGTGCTGGGCAATCACGACCTGCATCTGCTGTCGGTGTCGGCGGGGATTCGCAAGTCGAAGAAAGGCGACACGATCGACGACATCCTCGCCGCGCCGGATGCCGAAGACCTGCTCGAATGGGTCCGCCACCGGCCGCTCGCGCACTTCGACAACGGCATGCTGATGGTGCACGCGGGCGTGCTGCCGCAGTGGGACGCCGCCCTGACCCTGGAACTCGCCGACGAATTGCAGCGCGCGCTGCGCGCGCCGACGTGGAAGGAAACGCTCGCGGGCCTGTACGGCAATGAGCCGAATTACTGGAAGCCGGGCCTCAAAGGCATCGAGCGCCTGCGCCTGACGTGCACCGTGTTGACGCGCATCCGCTTCTGCAATCTCGACGGCGTGATGGATTTCAGCACCAGCGGCGGGCTGGATTCCGCCCCGGCTGGCTACATGCCGTGGTTCGATGTGCCGTCGCGCAAGACCGCCGATATCACGGTGGTCTACGGCCATTGGGCCGCGCTCGGCTTGACCTTGCGCGACAACCTGATCGGCCTGGATTCGGGCTGCGTATGGGGCGACAAGCTCTCGGCCGTGCGTCTTGCCAGCAATCCGGCAGAACGCACGCTCACCCAGGTCGACTGCGCAAGCTGCCGCGTGCCGATGAACGGCAATTAAGCGGCAATCAAGCCGAACGGCTGGACGGGTCGCCCGGTTCGACCGGGTCGATCAGCACCGGTGTGACGGACGGCGACGCGGCTTGCGCCGCTATCACCGCAGCGGAACCCGCCGTGCCCGCCTGCATCTCCCGCAATGCCATGGCGATCACCCCTTCCGCTTCCGCCGCCAGCGTGCGCCGGTCGGCGCCCGGCGCGAGCGGCGCGCCGACATACACATGCGCGGTCAGCGGCCCGCCGCGCAGCAGCATATTCAGCGAGTCGGCCAGCGTGACGTCGTCGATATAGGCGGGCGCGGTCGACTGCCGGCCCTGCGCGTCTTCGTACATGATGCACAGCGGCTGAACCGGCGCTGACGCCGACACGGCCGCCTGGAACATGTTCGCGTGAAACGGCAGCAGCGTCAGACCATTCGACGTCGTCCCCTCCGGAAACACACACATCAGTTCGCCCGCGCTCAGGCGGTCGGCCAGCTCATGCATGATCCGCTTCGCGTCGCTGCGCTTTTCGCGCTGGATGAACACCGTGTCCAGTTGCTGCGCGAGCCAGCCGACCACCGGCCAATGACGGATCTCGGCCTTTGAGACGAACGGCGTGGGCCGCCACGCATTGATCACATAGATGTCAATCCACGAAATGTGATTGGCGACCACCAGCGCGCCGCGATCGAGCCGCGCGCTGTCGTTGTGCACGACCAGCTGCATGCCGCACAGCCGCAGCATTTTCAACGACCATTCCCGATTGAGCGCATGGCGGATCTCTGCATCGGCTTTGGGGAAACGCGTCGCGACGATCCACATGCCGTGCAACAGATGCGCGATGAGACGGGCCTTGCGTAACGCGAGCTTCATGGTCTGAGCTTTCCGTAACTGGGCAATGGCGCGGATATTAGCGCTGTTCGAACGCGACGTGACCGGACACGATCGTCGCACGCACGCGCGCCGGCAGTTCGTAGCCGAGGAACGGCGTGTTGTGCCCCTGGCTCTTCAATGCGCGCGGTTCGACGCGCCAATACGCGTGGCGGTCGAACACGCAAAGATCGGCGACCGCGCCCACGGCGATGCGTCCCGCGGCCTCCAGCTTCAGCACGCCGGCCGGCGCCGCAGTGATGCGGTTCAGCGCCTTCGCCAGCGGCACGCCCGCTTCGTCGGCCCACTTGACCGTCAGCGACAGGAACAGCTCCAGCCCGGTCGCTCCCGGCGTGGCTTCGGCGAACGGCAGCAGCTTTTCATCGTCGTCGACCGGCGTGTGGTCGGAGCAGATCGCGTCGATCGTGCCGTCCGCGAGGCCGGCGCGAATCGCTTCGCGATCGCGCTGCTGGCGCAGCGGCGGGTCGAGCCGGAACTGCGCGTCGAAGTAGCCGATGTCGAGGTCGATCAGATGCACATGATTCACGGTGACGTCGCACGTAATCGGCAAACCTTCGGCCTTCGCCGCGCGCACCAGCGCAACGCCCGTCGCCGACGACACGTGCGACAGATGCACGCGCGCCCCGGTCACGCGGACCAGTTCGAAAATCGTATGCAGCGCGATGGTTTCCGCCGACACCGGCACGCCGGACAACCCGAGCCGCGACGCCAGCGCGCCGCTCGCGGCCACGCCGCCCTTGCCGAGATACGCATCCACGGGACGCAGCCACACGGTATAGCCGTAAGTCGCCGCGTACTGCAACGCGCGCATCAGCACCTGCGTATCGACCACCGGCACGTCGGCTTGCGAAAAGCCGATGCAGCCCGCTTCGGTCAACTCGACCATCTCGGTGATGACCTGGCCCTTGAGGCCGACGGTCAATGCGCCGAGCGGATACACATGCGCCTGGTTCAGATTGCGCGCGCGGAACTTCAGCATCTCGACGAGGCCGGGTTCATCGAGCGTCGGGTCGGTGTCCGGCGGACACACGAGGCTCGTCACGCCGCCCGCGAGCGCCGCGGCCATTTCGGATTCGAGCGTCGCCTTGTGTTCGTAGCCCGGCTCGCGCAGGCGCGCGGACAGGTCGACCAGACCCGGCGCGATGTGCAGCCCTTTGGCGTCGATCGTTTTCGCCGGGTTGAAATCGGCGGGCGCGTTGCCGATGGCGACGATCTTGCCCGCTGCGATAAAAATGTCCTGCTGCTGTTCGGTGCCCGCTGCCGGATCGATCAGCGTGCCGCCTTGAATATGAATCTTCATGCGCTGCCTTATGTTCAGCTTTGTTCAGCTATGTTCTGCGTGATTTGTCGGGTGCTTGCCGCGTACGAGTTGTGTGCCGCGGCGAGATCAATCGTGATTGCCCGCGACGATCCCCATCACCGCCATGCGCACCGCGATGCCGAACGTCACCTGATTGAGAATCACCGATTGCGGACCGTCGGCCACCTGCGAATCGATTTCGACGCCGCGGTTCATCGGACCCGGGTGCATCACGATCGCATCGGGGCTGGCGAGCGCGAGGCGCTCCGGCGTCAGGCCCCAGCTCTTGAAGTACTCCTGCGCCGACGGCAGCAACGCACCGCTCATCCGCTCGTTCTGCAGACGCAGCATGATGATCACGTCGACGTCCTTCAGGCCCTCGTCGAGGTTGTGGAACACGCGCACGCCCATCTGCTCGAGGCCGCCCGGCAGCAGCGTGCGCGGACCGATCGCGCGCACTTCCGGCACGCCGAGCGTGGTCAGCGCATGGATGTCCGAACGCGCAACCCGCGAATGCAGAATGTCGCCGACGATCGCCACGCGCAGGTTCGTGAAATCCTTCTTGTAGTGGCGGATCGTGTACATGTCGAGCAGACCCTGCGTGGGGTGTGCATGACGGCCGTCGCCGGCGTTGATCACGTGCACGTGCGGCGCGCAATGCTGCGCGATCAGGTACGGCGCGCCGCTCGATGCATGGCGCACGACGAACATATCGGCATGCATCGCCGACAGGTTGTTGATCGTGTCGAGCAGCGATTCGCCCTTGCTGGTCGACGAAGCGTTGATGTTCAGATTCAGCACGTCCGCGGACAAGCGCGTTGCCGCGATCTCGAAGGTGGTGCGGGTGCGCGTCGAGTTTTCGAAGAACAGGTTGAACACCGACTTGCCGCGCAGCAGCGGCACCTTCTTCACCTCGCGATCGGTCACGCTGACGAACTGCTCGGCGGTGTCGAGAATGTGATTGACGATCGCCTTCGGCAAGCCTTCGATCGACAACAGATGTTTGAGCTCGCCGTTTTTCGTGAGCTGCGGATTGCCCTTCAGGAAGCCGTAACGGAAGCGCTCGGTGGCGCTATCGGTTGAATCCTTGGGAGCCTGGGTGGCGCTGTTCATGGTGTACCTGCTTCAAATACGGGCTTCAACGTAATCGGTGTCGATGCTGACTGCGTGTGAGGGTTCCAGACCGGCAACGCGCGCGTACAACCTCGCGGCGGTGGCCTTGAAACCGTGCTGCTGATGCTTTGCTCAATGCGTGGAGCCGCGTTCAATCGACGCGTGCTTCAGTGTGAAAAGTGAACCGGGTGCCTTCGTTCAGGTTGCCGTCGGCGCCGCCCACTTCGCGAGCGAGAACGAGCGTCGCATCGGCCGGCACCTCGACCACGCCGCCGACGAAGCGCGCCGCCACCGGCAACTCGCGCCCGCCGCGATCGGCGAGCACCGCCAGTTCGACCGATGCCGGGCGACCGTAGTCGTACAGCTCGTTCAACGCCGCGCGAATCGTGCGGCCGGTGTACAAGACATCGTCGACCAGCACGATGCGGCTCTTGTCCACCGGAAACGGCAGCGAGGTCGGGCTCGCCTGCGAGTGCAGACCTTTTTTCGCGTAGTCGTCGCGATGCAGCGCGACGTTCACCACGCCAAAGCTCGACAGGTGCAGGTCGCGCGCGAGGCGCTCGGCGAGCCATGCGCCGCCGCTGTGGATACCGGCCAGCACGGCGCCGTCCGCGCCGCCGGGTTGGTTGCCGAGCTGGTCACCATAAGCCGCGAGAATCTGTTCGAGCAATGCGCGATAGAGCGCTTCGGCGTCAATGGAACTCATGATCGTCGGGAAGTCCGTCTAGATATTGCTGGAGGATGATGCTGGCGGCTTCAGCGTCGAGCATGTCGGCGCGGCCCTTGCCGGCGCGGATTTCCGCCTTCGCCTCGACCGACGAATAGCGCTCGTCGATCCAGGTCACCGGCAGATTGAAGCGGCCGTTCAGCTGGTTGCCGAAGCGCTTCGCGAGTTGGGTCATCTCGTGCGGCGTGCCGTCCGGGTGCATCGGCAGGCCGACGATCAGCGCGTCCGGCTTCCATTCGGCGATCAGCTTGCCGACTTCCTCGAAACGGTATTCACGGCTGCGGTTCTGCACGATCACGAGCGGCCGCGCGCTGCGTGTGAGCGAATTGCCGACCGCCACGCCGATCCGTTTTTCACCGTAGTCGAACGCAAGCAGCGTCGCCTCACGTCCGGCCGGCAGACTCATGCGTGACCTGCTTCGCCCGACAGCATCGACAGCGAAACGCCGAGCAGCGCGAGCGCCGCTTCGAAACGCTCTTCGGCGGGCACGTCGAAGACGATTTTCGGATCGGCCTCGACCGTAAGCCAGCCGTTCTTCGAAATTTCTTCTTCGAGCTGGCCCGCACCCCAGCCGGCGTGGCCGAGCGTGAGCAGGAAACGTTCCGGGCCGGTGCCGCTCGCGACGGCTTCGAGCACGTCTTTCGAGGTAGTCATTTCCAGCCCGCCGGGCACCGACATCGACGACGTGTAGGTATTGCCGTCTTTCGGATCGTGCAGCACGAAGCCGCGCTCGGTTTGCACCGGGCCGCCGAAATAAACGGGCACATGCAGAAGGGGTTCGATCTCGAGCTTGAGATCGATGCGACTGAAGAGCGCTTCAAGGTCGATATCGGTCGGCCGGTTGATGACGAGGCCGAGCGCGCCGCGCTCACTGTGATCGCAAAGGTAGACCACCGTTCCTGAAAACGTGGGATCGGCCATGTTCGGCATGGCGATCAGGAACTGGTTGGTCAGATTGATGCGATCGGTACTCTTGGACATAGTTCGGATTTTAGCAAAGACGATGCAGGATGGCGGGCTTTGAGCGTGGAACCGCGAGATGTGTCATGAAATGTGCCGGGAGCCATCGACGGCGCTTCAAGTTCCACTCTATCACGCACTCAGACCGTCACCACGGTGTGTGATCGAGGTGTTTTGCGACACGCAGGCGGCGTGTCACCCGTTCTTCGAGCTGCTCCCGGTTCCTGCGTGCGACCTGATGCGCCGGCTGGTGCGTGCCGGCACGCGCTATGCCGGTACGGTTCAGGCGCCGCCCTGCTCGATCGAGCGCGTCAACGCGGCCAGCGCGGCGGCGCTGCCTGGCGGCGCCACGCCCGCGGCCACCTTGTGCAGCATTGCGCGCAAGGCTTCGGCGGTCTGTTCGAGCGCGCGCGCCGCCGGCGCGTCGACGATCACATGCGAACGCACCGCGGGCGTCGACACACCTGCGTGCGCGCGACGGCGCCACGCGAGCCCCAGCGCATCGGCCAGCAGCGCCACGTGGCCGAGGCCCAGCGCGCAGGCGGCGGCGCCGAGCCGGTAGGCGGCGTCGCCGGCTTGCAGCGCTTCGCTCGGATCGGCTTTCTCGGGCTGATCGGCAGCGCGCGCGTGCTCGGTCAAAGCGGAGATCGAGGCATCCGCGGTTTGCAGAAAATCTTCGTAGGCGTGCGCGTTGACGGTCAGCACGCCCAGTTCGCGCGTCGGCATAGCGTGTGCGGAGGTGAACGCCTGGGCCTGCGCGGCGCCCGCTTCCCAAAGCATTTCCGATGCCTGGGTGCCGGCGACGTGCCAATCGACCGTCAAGCCGTAGTCGTGCAGCACTTCGACCTGGTCGGCGTCTTCGGCCGCGGCGCCGAATAATGCGTAGTCGCGCCACAACAGCGCGAGCGTGGCGCGCACCAGCGAGCGCGGCGCGCGCTGGATGCCGCGCGCGTGATCGGCCAGCGCCAGGTTGCAGCGGGCGTAGAAACGCCGCGCGTCGGTGTCGCCGGTGGCGCGGCCGCCGACGCGCAACGCCCTGGCGCAGGCTTTCGCGAGCCGCCAGAAATCGTAGGAATCCGGGCCGGCGAGCTCGGTGAGGCAGGCTTCCAGTTCGTCGAGCGCGGCGTTCGTGGCGGCGAGAGCCGCGCCGCTGCTGTCCGGCTGCGAGCGCAACACCGGCAGCAGCGCGCGCTCATAGCGCGCCCGCAAGTGCGCAAGTTGATCGGCGGATTGGGCATGCAGCGACACCGGCGGCACCGGGCGCGCAGCCAGCGCGAGGTCTTCGAACGCAACCGTGGAACCGGGTGCATGCTGCGACAGATGCGTGCTGAGCGCGCGATAGTGGGCAAACAGCGTTGGCGAACAGGACAGTTCGCGCAGATTGTGACGCTCGAGGGCCGCGCGGAAATCATTCAGCGCCGCGCCGAATGCAGGCCGCGCGCTGTCAGCGTCCGCCGGATTGCCCGATGCCAGCGGCGAGACCAGCACCAGGGCGTCGGCAAAACGCTGCGCGGCGAGCCAGCCGGCTTCACGCAACGCGTGCGACGCGCGCAGCAACGCCGCAGTGCTCTCGCCGTGCTGTTCGAACGCTAGCAGCGCTTCCGCCAGCGCGAGTTCGGCGGGACGGACGGCGCCGCCGCGAGGATTCGGCAATGCATCGAAGGAATCGGGTGCAGCGGATCGAAGAGTCATGGGCAGGCGACACGAAGCTGACGGGCCGTTGCACAACGCCGCGCGCCGACTGATCGGCTAACGCGCGAACCGGCAACAGAACAATGACAGACTACCGCTGCGACACAGCGCAATCGAGGACGTTTCGCGTCGGCATGTGGGGCGAAACGGCTTGGGCACACACGGCTTGCGCGCGTTGAATGCATTCGATCCGGCCGACGCTGCCGCATGTGCGGCACAGCTTCCGCCGGCCACTGCCGACGGCCCTCCCGATCTCAGATCTGGACCATCTCGAAGTCTTCTTTGCGCGCCCCGCATTCCGGGCACGTCCAGTTGATCGGCACGTCCTCCCAGCGCGTGCCCGGCGCAATGCCTTCGTCCGGCAAACCGGCTTCTTCGTCGTAAATCCAGCCGCAAATCAGGCACATCCAGCTTTGATATTCCATTCTTGTGTCGCGTCGTAAAGTCCGTTGAAACGGGAGCCATGATGGTACCGTGTTGCCGCCCCAATGCCTAGCAATCAGAAACGCGCCCAATCGCAGCGTGCGGCGGCTTTGGCCATGCCGGCTGGGTCGGCTTGCGCGGCGGTTGCGGCGCCTTGCCGCTCTTTGGGCGCGGCCTCGCGTGCTGCCTGCATGAGCCCACTGGGCCGAGGATGCGAAAAAACGCCTCCGCGACGGTTTAGGCCGCATAATTGAGCCGATTGCGCACCGGTTGCGCCTAAAACCGGTTGCGCCTAAATACACGCTCCTTTTAGTCAATTTTCATGCCCAGCGACACGCCTCCGATCGTCCTCACCTTCGGCCTTTCCGATCCCACCGGCGGCTCCGGCCTGCAAGCCGACCTGATGACACTCGCCAGCATGGGGTGTCACGGCGTCAGTGTGCTCACGGGCTATACGGTGCGCGACTCGGCCAGTTGCGACGAAGTCACCGGGCTCGATCCGGAAGTCGTCGCGACCCAGGCGCGGATGCTGCTCGAAGACATGCCGATCGCCGCGTTCAAGGTCGGCGCGTGCACGCGCGCGGAAGTGGTGAGCGCGATCGCCGAGGTGGTCGCCGATTACGACGACGTCCCACTGATTCTCGCGCCCGACTTCACGCTCGACGACGAACATGTGCTCGCCGCCGACGAACTGCGCGAAGCGATCGCCGATCTGCTCGCGCCGCAAACCACGCTGCTGGTCGCCGACCATGCCACCCTGCTCGCCCTCGCTCAACCGGATGGCGACGCCGAGGCACCGAGCCTCGACGCAGCGATTTCACATCTGCTGTCGCAAGGCTGCGAATACATTCTGTCGACGGAGACCGGCACGCACCGGCACGTCAATACGCTGTACAGCGAAGACGGCCAATTGCGTCAGGACATGTGGGACCGCGGCAGTCATCGCATCATGGGTTTGACCGATACGCTGGGCGCGGCGATTGCCGCGTTGCTGGCCAACGGCCAGGACCCGGCGGAAGCGGTTCGCGAAGCGCAGGAGTATCTGTATCAGGCGGTGCGCAGCGCGTTCCGTCCGGGCATGGGCGCGTATCTGCCGGATCGGTTCTTCTGGGCGCGCAGCAGCGACGACGAAACGCCGCCGACGGCCGGCAAGGACGCAACGTCGGGCGAAGCGCGGCATTGATTGGCCTGACCGGGCAAAGTGCGGCCGCTTCACGGCTCGCACTTCACTTCAGACTTTAGCGACGAGACTCGTCGCGCATGGACCGCCTCGTGTACACACGGGGCGGTCGTGACATCCGCCCTAGCCGTGGCGCCCGGACCCGCCTGCGCGGTCCACCTTTCCTGCGCGTGCCTCGCTTCGACCGCAACCACGCCACGACGCTGAGTTAGCCACGCCCGGCAGCGCCGCCTGGGCGCCCTGACGAACAACGAGGGCATAAAAAAACCCGCATTTCTGCGGGTTTTTTCTTTTGGGAAGCACGCCTCGCGACGCGCTCCCCCATGTGGTTCCAACCGAGCCTCGAACGAGGCCCAACTGAAATTACATGTCCATGCCCATGCCGCCCATGCCGCCGGGCATACCGCCGCCCATCGGAGCATCTTCCTTCGGCAGTTCGCACACAGCTGCGTCGGTCGTCAGCAGGAGACCTGCCACCGATGCTGCGTTTTGCAGCGCCGTGCGCGTCACCTTCGTCGGGTCCACGACACCTGCGTCAACCAGGTCGACGTACTCGCCGGTTGCTGCGTTGTAGCCGAAGTTGCCTTGGCCAGCAGCAACAGCTGCCACCACGACGCTGGCTTCTTCGCCGCCGTTCGTGACGATCTGGCGCAGCGGCTCTTCCATTGCGCGCAGCACGATCTTGATACCTGCGTCCTGATCGGCGTTAGCGCCCTTCAGGCCGGCGATCGCCGTACGTGCACGGATCAGCGCGACGCCGCCGCCAGCAACGATGCCTTCTTCCACAGCTGCGCGCGTTGCGTGCAGTGCGTCTTCGACACGCGCCTTCTTTTCCTTCATTTCGACTTCGGTCGCAGCACCGACCTTGATCACTGCAACGCCGCCTGCCAGCTTGGCAACGCGCTCTTGCAGCTTTTCACGGTCGTAGTCCGACGTAGCTTCTTCGATTTGCGTGCGAACTTGCTTCACACGTGCTTCGATGTTTGCAGCTTCGCCAGCGCCGTCGATGATCGTGGTGTTTTCCTTGGCCACTTCGATGCGCTTCGCTTGACCCAGTTCAGCCAGCGTTGCCTTTTCGAGCGTCAGGCCGGTTTCTTCAGCGATGACTTGACCGCCGGTCAGGATCGCGATGTCTTCCAGCATGGCCTTACGGCGATCGCCGAAGCCCGGAGCCTTCACAGCAACCGTCTTCAGGATGCCGCGGATGTTGTTCACGACCAGCGTAGCCAGCGCTTCGCCTTCGACGTCTTCTGCGATGATCAGCAGCGGACGGCCAGCCTTGGCGACTTGTTCCAGCACCGGCAGCAGATCGCGGATGTTCGACACCTTCTTGTCGTGCAGCAGCACGAACGGGTTGTCGAGCACGGCAACTTGCTTGTCCGGGTTGTTGATGAAGTACGGCGACAGGTAGCCGCGGTCGAATTGCATACCTTCGACAACGTCCAGCTCGTCTTGCAGCGACTTGCCGTCTTCAACCGTGATGACGCCTTCCTTGCCGACCTTGTCCATCGCTTCAGCGATACGGTCGCCGATCGACGAATCGCTGTTCGCCGAGATCGCGCCGACTTGAGCGATTTCCTTGTTGGTCGTGCACGGCTTGCTGATCTTGCGCAGTTCTTCGATCGCTGCGAACACAGCCTTGTCGATACCGCGCTTCAGGTCCATCGGGTTCATGCCCGATGCGACGTACTTCATGCCTTCGCGGACGATCGACTGAGCCAGAACCGTTGCGGTCGTGGTGCCGTCGCCTGCGTTGTCGCTGGTCTTGGAAGCGACTTCCTTGACCATTTGCGCGCCCATGTTCTGGAGCTTGTCTTTCAGTTCGATCTCTTTCGCGACCGAAACACCATCCTTGGTGACCGTCGGGCCGCCGAAGCTGCGTTCCAGGACAACGTTGCGGCCCTTCGGACCCAGCGTGACCTTCACAGCGTTCGCGAGGATGTTCACGCCTTCAACCATCTTGGCACGGGCGGAATCACCGAATACGACGTCTTTAGCTGCCATCTTCTAACTCCTTGAATTCTTGGGATATAACCTGGGAAGTAGCGACTTGCGCTTACTTCTGCACCACAGCCATGATGTCTTCTTCGCGCATGACCAGCAGTTCGTTGCCGTCGACCTTGACGGTCTGGCCTGCGTACTTGCCGAACAGGACGCGGTCACCCACCTTCACGTCGAGCGCGATTTGCGCGCCCTTGTCGTCACGCTTGCCCGGGCCGACTGCCAGGATTTCGCCTTGATCCGGCTTTTCCGCTGCGGCTTCGGGGATCACGATGCCCGACGCAGTCTTGGTTTCCTGGTCAAGACGCTTGACGATCACGCGATCATGCAAAGGACGAAGGTTCATACATACTCCTCTCTTGATTGAGACTGAAGAACGCTGAGAAAACCCGGTTGGCAGAGCCAACCGGCGATGTTGTTAGCACTCTCGTGCAGCGAGTGCTAATTATATGGACGGGTGGTGACAAATTCAAGAAGGGATATGGGGCCGGTTGTCGAGATTCGCTTAACTTTGAACTTTGTTCGTTTAAGTCTGAACCTTGCACCGCAGCAAAACCCTAGCGAGCTGGAATAATTCCCTTTCAAAACAGCGTTCTACCCGCACGCTCTTGTCACCATCAAACTGGACATCAATCACTCGCGAACAGGCTGATCGACGACCAAATTCCCCGAATTTTCTTTGCAATCGTCCATCCAGGGAAATCCCTTAATCCACTGGCAACCGAGAATATTTCGCACCAACTTGGACACGATGGCCGCGTGGCTGGTGGAAGAGACGAGAACTCTATGCTAGCGAAGGCAACGGCGCGCAAGCCAACTGGTCAGAACGCGTTCAACTTGGCGCCCTGCCGGAGAAAGTCGCACTAGACCTTGGCGAATTGACACCTTTCGCGGGCTCTACATCGCTGGCAAAGCTGTTCACAGACGGCCGGCGCCTAGGCTATCGGTCGCAGGATCGGGGAAGCTTGTGAAAGCGATTTAACGACGATCCCTAAAGCATTCTCAACGGGCAACCGGCACAAACCGCTGTCGAGAACGAAGTCGGGAACTGAGAGATGACCCTTTGGGACTTCAGCGATGCTTCTTGGAACCTCGGACGGGCGGTATCGCGGCGCGCCACATGTCTGTTTTGCCAATTCCCACTGCAAAGACCGCCTCAGGAGTACCGCGAATAAGAGGAGAGCAATCTCGAAGTCGAGGTAACGCCACTTTTCCGCCCACAACCGACCCGCGCTTGCTTGCCGTCGCAGCAACGGAAATCACTCCTCGGACTTCGCTTTTAACATCGTGGATGGAATGCCCGCGCTCAGTCGTGGGACGCAGTGCGGCCAACAGCGTGCATTCCTGTTGATTATTCTGCGGACGTTTGAAGGTCGGCTCCACACCGACAACGGACGGTGACGTTCCACGTTGCAAGAAATTCACGTCGACCGAGCGCCGTTGCGTCTGCGAGGAGACAAACCGAGATCCCTCCTTCTATCGGATCTTGATGACGACCTTACCTTTTGCACGTCCCGTTTCGACGTAAACCAAAGCCTCTCGGGTTGACTCGAATGGGAAAACCCGATCGATCACAGGCCTTATTGCACCTGCCTCGATGAGCTTGGCGATCTGGCTTAGCTGGTCTCCATCGGCACGCATAAAAAGGAATGAATAGCTGACGTCATGACGTCTCGCCGCCTTTCGGATGCGATGGCTTAGAAAGCGCACCGCCGTTTTCAGGAACCAGGATGCCCCCATCTGTTTAGCAAATTCAGGATCGGGTGGACCGGCGATCCCGATGAGCTTCCCACCCGCCTTGAGCACTCGCAGTGATCTTTCGAGCGTCTTTCCGCCCTGCGTATCCAGCACCAGGTCGCAGTCTTTCAGCACGGCGGCAAAGTCGTCTTTCTTGTAATCGATGACGATATCCGCGCCAAGTTGCTTCATCAATCCGGCATTCGCGGCGCTCGCTGTCGTCGCGACGGTCGCGCCCATATGCTTGGCCAGTTGAATGGCAAAGGTGCCAACGCCACCGGAGCCGGCATGTATCAGTACCTTTTGCCCTTTCTTCACTTGCGCTTTTTCGACCAGCGCTTGCCAGGCGGTCAAGCCCACCAGCGGGATTGATGCCGCTTCTTCCATAGTGAGTGTTTTGGGCTTGAGGGCTACACCGTCTTCCTTGACCGCGATGAATTCCGCGAAGGTGCCGATCCGATCTTTGTGCGGTCGCGCATAGACCTCATCGCCCGGCTTGAACCGCCGCACGCGCGATCCGACGCGGACAACAACTCCGGCCAGATCATTGCCCAAAATCAGCGGCAAACGATAGGGCAAAATGAGCTTGAACTCTCCATCCCTGATCTTTGAATCGAGCGGGTTCACGCCAGCGGCGTGAATCTGGATCAATACGTCGTCCTCACGCAGCGCCGGAACCGGCATGTCGCCGGCCCGTACGTCATTCTTGCGTCCATATCGATCGACGACGAATGCCTTCATCATGGTTCGTTGTTCCTTGCCAGTTTCACGTTGCGTTAAGTAATTCTGTCTACGTTGTGAGCCGCAGATCTTTGCGAATGCCGGCGTCTACCACGCCCGAGGGCGCAAATCTGCGTAGCAATCGCAGACGGCTGGCGAGTCCGCCGGCTGTATAGCGGAGTTTCGGGCGAGCCGCGAGAGCGGCCTGCAGCACGGTCTCGGCCACAATCTCGGGACCGTCAGCACCCTCGACCACCTCCTTCACTCGTTTATCCACAGCCGAGCGTACTTCGCGGTACGCGTCGAGGGGAGCGTCCGGCGCCATGAAGTTCGCGTCGAAAGGCGTCTTGATGTAGGCAGGCTCAATGACCGATACCCGGATGCCCATCGTACGTAACTCATGATCGAGCGACTCCGAATAGCCTGCCACCGCATGCTTGGTGGCGGAATACAGCGCCATATAGGGCATCGGTAAGAAACCCAGCACGGAGCCGATGTTGATGATGCGGCCGCGACCTTGTTGTCGCATATGGGGCAGCACGGCACGCGTCATGCGGACGATCCCGAAGAAGTTCGTATCGAAGATCGCACGGGCCTGGTCAAGCGAACTCTCTTCTGCGGCGGCGGGGGCGACCCCGACGCCGGCGTTGTTTACCAGGAGATCGATGCGGCCGTGTAGGCGCAGCACCTCCTTGACGGCTGTTTCGACTGATTCGTCGCTAGTCACGTCCAGCGGCAACATCTCGAACCTCCGCTGGCCCGCTAACGCACCGCGCCGGCTAGTGCCGTAGACCTTGTATCCGGCTTCCGCAAGGCGGGTTGCCGTGGCTTCGCCGATGCCTGAAGAGGCACCTGTAACAAGCGCTATTCCGGTTTTCATGATGTCCTTCGGGGAGTGAGAAATGGTCTTCAGGTCTTTGGTCGAGCATTCATCTTGCCTAAGATATGATGATCATCATATTTTTTGTCCAGCAAAAACGCACGCCGGATACGCGCAGTTACTCCTCAGTGGGTGCGAATTTTTTCAATGCGGCTTCAAGAAAACTGTCCGACAGCTTGGGGTCGTCGACGGCGCGTGCCAGCACCATAGTGCCGACCATGGTGGCAACGATCATAAGTGCCTGTTCATGCGAGCCGGTTTGCCCCCAATCGGGCAATTGACGCGCAACGACATCGATCATCTCCTTGATGCGGCGGGTGGCCGCGCGCCGCACGACCGGCGCCTGGCGCGGCATCTCCGAGCCAAGGGCGGAGACCGGGCAGCCAGTCTCTATGGCTTCACGATGCTCCTTCGACAGATAGGCGCGCACCATCGACGGCAATGCCTGCTCCGGCGGCACAGACGCTGCGATTTGCTCCGATAGGGCGACCGCCTCAGAGCCTGCGCGATCGGCAGCTTCGGCAAGCAGCGCCTCGCGCGATGGAAAGTGCGCATAGAAGCCACCATGAGTCAGGCCGGCCTCCTTCATGATGTCGGCCACGCCCGTCCCGTCATAGCCGCTGCGCCGAATCGCGCGCGCGGCAACCTCGACGATGCGCTCGTGTGTGATTTCCTTGCGGCTGGCGGGTTTCCGATTGATCGATGACTTTAGCATGATGGCCATCATATACCACTTCGGCGCTATGTGCAGAACGGTGCAATCTCGATGCAGATCAGGCCTCCACTAGGCAGCGTCACGCGCAAGTCGCGTCAAGATACTGAGCCCGAGCTCGGTGTTTCATGTCCGTGGTCTTGGCGGGTATGGCCATCGCGCGCTTCCTGGCTAACATCCGCAAGGACAGGCACTGACGGTTCCTCGTTGGGCTTACCCTGGCGTGGCCGCTTTACCTCGGGCCAGCTTGAGACGTTCGAGGGTAACCCGCGAATCGTTGACACCGTGACTTAAAGATCAAACGTGTCGAAAGGCGTCCTCGGACGCGGAATGTCACGAAGCCTCCAACATGAGTTGGTCAGTTAACCGAAGCGCCATGCACTCCGGTCAACAGTATGTGGTTCCGGAGTTATGCGATGCCGGCACCGAGTGCCGGAAACACATCGGTGAACAGCAAAGTGATCAGCTGTTGTCCGGCCGGGGTGGACCAGTCCTGCGCGATTTCCGCCATGAGCGTATTGGTGGCCGTGAGCACCACGCCCGCATCGTGCATTCGTTGACGCGAAAACTCTTCGGAAAGATGGCTGGGCGACCCCGAAGCATCCATCACTGCCTGCACGGCAAAGCCTTCGAGCGCAGCGTCGATTGCCGGGAAGATGAGGCAAACATCGGTGGTTACGCCTGCCATGATCAGGTTCTTGCGCCCCGTGGCGAGCACCGCATTGCGGAAGTCGGGATAGGCCCAGGCGTTGACGACGCCAGGGCGCTTGACCCGCGCAGCGTGCGCTTCGGGCAGGATCGCGGCGATTTCCGGAAGAATCGGGCCTTGAGCGCGCTCTTCCTGACTGGACGTGATCACTACCGGCAGATTGAGGATTTTCGCCATCTTGGCCAGCGCAATCGACTGCTTTGCTGCGAACTCCCGGTCGATATTCTTGATCAGTTGCATCGTGCCGACCTGATGGTCGATCAGCAGCAAGGCGGTGTTGTCGGCAGTGAATCGTTCAACCTTCATGATGTAGCTCCTGAGTAGTGATGGGGCGTACGCCCCGGAGTGCGTGGCGGCCGCTTACAGCCTTCCCATCTCGCCACGCTGATAAGCGGCGGTTGCCGCCATCAGGCTCTCCTCGCTCGCAAAAGCCATAGGGCCGTTTGAAAGCACGGGTTGGCGCAGTGGCGCGCCGATGAACACGGCAACCTTGGCTCCACCAGAAGCGGCCGTGAGCGTGTGCTTCGTCGCGTCGGTCGCAGTCGGCAGGATCGGGGCACCGAGGTCGTCGAGGCCAAAGCCTTCGCCATTGAGCTCCGCGCGGCCGTTGATAGGCATGAAGAAGGCGCGCTCGCCCGTGGCCACTGGCAGCGTCAGTTCGGCGCCGGCCTCCAGCGTGATGTCCAGCAAGGTGACCTCGGTCGGCGGTGTCAGCGGGGAGTGCACGCCGTCAAAACTGCCCAGAGGGACGCGGACGCGGACCCCGGGGCGCTGCACCACTGGCACGTCCTGCGGGGCAAGGCTCAGTGCGAACGGCGCCGCGGTCTGCTGTTCGCGAGGCAGGTTGACGAATATTTGCAGAAGGTGGGTGGTACTTCCCGGCACCGCGGGATTTTCTTCATGGACCACGCCGCGCCCTGCAGCGGTCCAATGCAGGCCACCCGGCTCGATCAGCGTGCTGTTGCCCAGCGAATCCCGGTTGGCAATGCCCGTCTCCGAGTCGAGGAACAGGTAGGTCACAGCAGAGAAGCCAGCGTGCGGATGCGGTGGGAAGGTCGGCGCACTCATCCAGGCATGGTCGATGCCCATGAAGGGATCGAGTTGCAAGGGATCGGAACCATTCAGGCGGTACGCGTGAAAATGGCTTCCCCGGTTGGCGCGCTGCATGCGGGCGATAGCTGTTGACATGGCTCATGTCCTTAGACGTTACCGGCTGCACTCAGCGCGGGGTAATCGATATAGCCCTGTGCGCCAGGTGTGTAGAAGGTGTTCTTGTCCGGGGCGTTGAGGGGTGCACCCAGACGGAACCGCTCCGGAAGGTCCGGATTGGCGAGGAATGCGCCGCCGAAGACCGTAGCGTCAGCGCGCCCCTCGGCCAGCATGTTTTCAGCCGCGGCTTGGTCAAGTCCACCGCCGACCAGATACGCGCCATCGAAACGCGGTCGCAACAGTGCGTGGTAATCGACACCGGTTCCGAATAGGGCGACGTGCAGATAGGCAAGATTGCGGCCGCGGAGGTGTTCGACGAGGTACGTGTAGGTTTCCTGCGGCGCGGCGTCGGAGATGTCGTTGAAGTTCATTTCCGGCGAGATCTTGATGCCGACCCGATCGCCACCAGCCTCTGCCACCATCGCGTCCAGCACTTCAAGAACGAAGCGGGCGCGGTTCGCAACGGAGCCGCCATATTCATCCTCGCGCTGATTGCTGCCGGACGAGAGGAACTGTTCAGGCAGATAGCCCGAAGCGGCATGCAACTCAACGCCATCGAAACCCGCATCGAGGGCGTGACGCGTCGCCCTGCGGTACTCGTCAACGACACCGGCGATCTCATTCAGGCGCAGCGCTCGCGGCGTAACGAATTCTTCCATACCGTTGCCGGTCCAGGTCTGTCCCGCCGGCTTGATGGCCGACGGTGCCACCGGCAGCGCGCCATCCGGTTGCAGCGACGGGTGCGAGATGCGCCCGCTGTGCATCAGTTGCATGAAGATACGTCCTCCGCGGGCATGCACGGCTTCAGTCACCCGCTTCCATGCGGCCAGCTGGGAAGCACTATGAATGCCGGGCGTACGCACGTATCCCTTACCAGTCGCAGACGGAAACACGCCTTCAGTGATGATCAGACCTGCGCTGCTGCGCTGGGCGTAGTAGGTGACGACGACGTCGTCAGGAACGCCCGCGTCATCTGCGCGCGAGCGGGTCATAGGGGCCATGACCATTCGGTTTGGGACGGACAGGCTGCCAATGCGGACGGGGGTGAAAAGCTGACTCATGTTGTGCTCCTATGCGGTGATGTGCTCATCAGATAGGGGCATCATCCGGCAAACCGTGTGTGGGATAAAGGTGGCAAAATGGAAATCATTGAGCCATTTATGGAGCAGTTAGGTGGAGTTTCTGAACGACATGGCGTTGTTCGTCGAGGTGGTCAAGGCAAAGAGCTTTCGACGCGCGGCCGAGGCAATCGGAGTGCCAAACTCGACGCTCTCACGCCGGATCAATGCGCTCGAGAAGGCAATCGGATTGCGCCTCCTGCATCGGACCACGCGCAAGATCGAGCTGACTGAAGCAGGCCAGCTCTATTTCGAACGCTCGAGACGCATCGTGGACGAGGCGCGGCTTGTGCACGAGCAACTCGGCGAGATGCTGGCCCAGCCAGTTGGCGTTTTACATGCCTCTTTGCCGGTGGATTTTGCGAATATCTTCCTCGCGCCACTGCTCGCCGAATTTGCACGCCGCTATCCCGGCATCACCTTCGATTTCGATCTGACGCCGCGCCGCGTCGATCTGGTCGCCGAGCCGTTCGATATCGCGATCCGCATGGGCGAGCCGCCGAGTTCGAATTTGATTGCGCGAGAGCTTGCCCGTTTGCCGCGGCATCTCTATGCATCGCCTCGTTATATCGAACGCTTTGGCGAGCCCCGTGAGCCGGCCCATCTCATGGAGCACGAGTGCGTGCGTCTGAGCCCGGCGGAGGTCAACGGGTGGACCCTTCACAGGGAAAAGGAAACGGTCGAGATCGCTGTCGGCGGCCGGTTCCTGCTGAACAGCGTCGGCATGATCCGGCGACTGGCGACACTCGATTTTGGGATCGCTGTACTGGCGGAGGAAATCGCAGCCGATGACGTTGCAGCTGGCATGTTGCGTCGGGTGATGCCGGCGTGGCAAGCCCCGTCGATTCCCGTCTATGCCATCACCGAAACACGGTTGTTACCAGCGAAGACACAGCGCTTTATTGAATTTCTGCGAGAGCACCTGGGGGGAGTAGTGCCTATCAGCAAGCTTCGAAATTGAAGTGCGCCCATTCTTGGAATCGTGCTCGTCCGGACGCCGCTCTCCAACAATGTTCGCAGCAAGACCACTTGCGCGTCCGCTATGGAGTGCCGCGAATGCCCCGCATGGGGCGCCTGCTGCCGATCGCCGTCGGGCTGCGTTCGGTCAGGAAGGGACGTTCGACATTGCTGCCGAAATTGTCGACAATCGACGCGCCGACGAGCAGGAATGCATTTCTCAACGCTATCGACCACGTTCAGACGCTCAGTCGATGAGCGTGGGGTCGCCCATCGACCAGGCTATACCGCCGCTGCGGTCCATCGTCTTGATCAAGGCCATGTCCTCGTCATCGATCGAGAACCCGAAGAGATCGAGGCTCTGACGCATCCGCTCTGGGTTCATGCTCTTCGGTAGCACGGCAAACCCATTCTGGACACCCCAGCGCATGAGCTCTTCATAGACTGACGCCGTATCAACGTGACGGTACCCGTTCGCCACTGCGGCACTGACTGCCGCGGCTACGGCATCTGGTGATATCAGGTAAGTGCCGAACCCGACGGCGGGAATTCGTATATCGGCATTGATTGGAAATCCCGACCGATCTTCGTCTCGCGCTGCAATAAGCACCGCTCGCGACGCAATCCGCAGGGTTCGTCGCATGCTCCTCGAAAACAGTCCATGCGCCGCACAAACTGCAGCCATCGAGTCCGCTCGTCCTGCCGGGAGAGCCAGCATGCCTGCCATCATCGCCGCCCATATCGCCACTGCAACTCTTTCTGTCATACTCGGAACAGCCGTGCTTCTGGCCGAAAAGGGGACGCCGCGCCACAAGTGGCTCGGTCGACTCTGGGCAGTGACGATGTTCGCTACTGCGCTCAGTTCGTTCGACATCCGGGAACTGAACCCGGGACATTTTTCCTGGGTGCACGCACTGTCGTTGCTCACAATCGTCAGCGTCGGGCGCGCGATCTGGGCGATCCGGCAAGGCAACGTGCGTGGTCACCAGCTCGCGATGCGCGGGTCGTTCATCGGTCTCGTCATCGCCGGTATCGCCGCAGTGGCTACACCGCACCGCCTGCTGAATCTCATTGTGACGGGATGGATCGCATGATTCGTGGCAGTAACGCCAAACTCTTCGATGCGTCCGCCGGGTTACCCGTCCCGGCACAACAACTGCTGGCCGAATATGCGCGCGAAGCCGTGCTCGTCGTCATCGGCAACGCATTGATTGCGGCGGGCCTGACCGCGGTCGGCATGGGGAAAGGCCTTGGCGAAAACCTCGTCTTCAGCGAGGCGATCGGGCTGTCGATCATGCTGCTGCTCCACGTCGGCCGCTTTCGTCTTCAGCGGAAGAACGCACTCACCGCGCCAAGGCTTGCCGTCGTGATGGTTGGCGCAATCATCGCTGGCGCCGCGATCGGACGGGTGATCGCGAGCGCCCTGCTGGGCCTCGACATCGGCAAGACGTTCGCCCCCAAAGACCTCGCCACGACGGGCTGGATCGCGCTGGTCGCGACGCTGCTGGTGACCTGGTATGGCTGGTCGCGAGCCCGGATCGCCGGTCTGAGCGAACAGGTGGCCCGAACTGCATGGCTGCAGGAAGCCGCCGAAAAAACCGCGTTGCGCGCTCGCTTGCAGGCATTGCAGGCGCAGATCGAACCACACTTTCTCTTCAACACGCTGGCGACCCTGGATAGCCTGATCGTGTCCGATCCACCGCGCGCACGCGAACTGCTCGGGAGCCTCAACCGCTTTTTGCGGGCAACGCTGGAAGCGTCGCGGGCCGAAAGCGAGACGCTCGCGGATCAGTTTGCGGTGCTGGATTCGATGCTTGCCGTGCACGCAATACGCCTCGGCCCGAGACTCGCCTATGCGCTCGATCTCCCTGCCGATTGCGCGAACTTCGCGGTGCCGCCGATGATGCTTCAGCCGCTCGTCGAAAACGCACTGAAGCATGGTGTTCAGGTTACGGTGACAGGTGGGCGGATCGAGGTGAGAGCAAAGCGCGGCGAACAGCACGTCGAGCTCATCGTCGCCGACACGGGGCCAGGCTTCGGTGCGACGCCGGCGACGCAGGGCACGGGCATCGGACTGGCGAACGTGCGGGACCGCCTTGCAGCACTCTATGGCGAGCGCGCTTCACTGACGCTCGTCGAGAACGTGCCGCAAGGTACCATCGCGAAAATCCTGCTTCCGGTGGACAATGCCCGTCATCCGCAAGAGAGTGTGAGGCCATGAAGATCCGCCAGCCCGGCCCTGCGGCACAGAACGATAGCGGCAAGACCTTTTCGCCGGAGGTGTCTCACGCGCCGACCGCGCTGATCGCCGAGGACGAACCGCTCATCGCAGCCGCGCTTCAGCGGGAGCTGACGGCGGCCTGGCCGGAGTTGCAGATTCTCGCGACGGTCGGTAACGGCCAGCTTGCCATCGAGCGCATCGTCGCCTTGCAGCCGGACGTCGCGTTCCTCGACATTTCAATGCCGGGCTTGACCGGTCTCGACGTTGCGCGCGCGTGCACGAAGCTCGCGGCGCCGCCGCAGATCGTGTTCGTGACCGCCTACGATCAATACGCGTTGGACGCGTTCGATGCCGCCGCGATCGACTATCTTCTGAAGCCCGTCGATGCCACGCGGCTCGCGCGCACGATCGACAGGTTACGCGTTCAGCTTGCGCGCGCGCCAACGGATGCGATGCCGCGTGCCCAGATGCAGGCTCATCTGCAACGACTGCTCTACCAGCTGGAGCAGATCACGCGCAGCGCCCAGTTGGAGAATCGCGCGCAGGACAGCGGCCGCAGCGCGCCGCTACGCTATCTGCGCGCATCCAGCGGGAGCGACATCAGGATAGTGCCGGTGGAAGAGGTGCTGTATTTCGAGGCTGCCGACAAGTATGTCGTCGTCACGACGCGTACGGGCGAACTGCTGATCCGCACGAGCCTCAAGGAGTTGTGTGCGCAACTGGACCCGGCGCGCTTCTGGCAGGTGCACCGAAGCACCGTGGTGAACGTCGACCAGGTGGAGAGCGCATCCGTCAGCACGCTAGGGAAAATGTCGCTGAAGCTGCGCGGCCACAATGGCGCGATCGCAGTGAGCAAACAATACGCACACATCTTCCGGCAGATGTGAAGCGGCACTTGCGGAGCGAATTGCTTCGCCGCAGTTACGTCGGAAAGGTCGTAATTGCGATAAGGCCGACTATCGCAACAGCAGCGTTGTTTCCGCGCGCGCGTCCGCAGGTGCGCCGACCTTCTCGAATGGGCGAGCGGCAACGAATGACGGTTACCGGGCAATGCGAGAGGCGTTTGACGACCCACTCCCGCCGCTGGCCTCTGTCGACCTCAAGGGCAATTTATGGAGCAACAGCGGTCGTCCGGACTTCCATACTGGCCCGGCAAATGCCACGACGGTGCGAACGCTTCGGGGAGTGCTAGCGAAATGCCAGACACCCGGTGGAACGGCCGTTGTGGAACACGCAACTGGAGCCCTGCCTGCCAACGCCCTTACCTGACGACTAGAGATTGCGCCGTTGAGCAAATGGACAATCCGGCCCGGGCGAATCAGGCACGACAATGCGTTCGAGCCCTGGACATACCGACACGGATAATCTTGGCACGCTTTAGTGCGTGAGAAAGACCAACTGGACCACACACGTGGGCGGCTTTCCTACCCCCTCGCGCAGACGTAGACGCGTAGCGGGTCTCTACCCATGCAGTTCGGCGGGTTTCCCTCTTGTTCCTGCTTTCGACTCTGACAAAAATGTGTTCAGGATTGCGGATACTCCGCATCGCGCACACGCCATTCAATTCATGAGCATCAGAACCACCTAGGCTGGGACCATACGCTGACGCCCCTATTGACCGTGGCTCCAGGTGAAACTGTCGAGTTCTTTCCGGTCGACGCCCCGGGGGGCTGAGGCCAACAGGAGCGACCCACATGTCCCGAACCTTAAGTGCTCAGGCGACGGCTGCCCCTAAGCCTGGTCTTGCAGCCAATCCCGCGGGTCGCCTGTCATTGGTGATGCAGGGAGCGTTGTTCACTTCGGTACTGGCCGCCTCGTCGGTTCTGCTAGTCGCCTGCGGTGGCGATAACGATTCGGGGTCGGCGACGCAGGCACGATTCCAATCGACGGCTGTCAGTGTAAGCGAAGGCAGTCGAGCCGGCACCAGCGGCAACCCGGCATCTGAGCCAACCAAGACCATCAGCGCAACCGGCATCTCGATCTCGGCGCAGCCGCAAAGCATTGCCGTAACCTCCGGCCAGACAGCGACCTTCTCCGTGACCGCGTCGGGCAACGGGCCGCTGATGTATCAATGGCAGATCGACGACGTCAAGATCGCTGGTGCCACGAGTTCGAAGTACACCACAGGCGCTCTATCTATCGGTGATACGGACTCGGTCTTTTCGGTCGTCGTCAGCGACGGGACGGGCAAAGTCACCAGCGCCGGTGCCAAACTCAGCGTCAGGCCGCCGGAGACGGGTGTGACGGCCCCCAGCATCACGTCGCAGCCGCGCCGCCAGTCGGTGCTCGCCGGACAGGCCGCGACCTTCTTCGTGGCGGTCGAGAGCAGCCAGACGCCCACCTACCAGTGGCGCCGCAACGGGGTTGCGATTCCAGCGGCCATTGGCGCCAGTTACACGACGCCGCCGGTCGCGCCCACCGACAACGGCGCCAGATACAGCGTCGAGGTCCGTAGCGGCGCGGGCTCGACAACGAGCGCCGATGCGCTGTTGAGCGTGACGCCTGCAGCCACCACATCCGGGTAGTTTGGGCCGTCGCGACCGCGTCATCGGTGCAGCGTGGCGGGTTTCGATGGTGAATCGACATGATGTCGGGACGGAGGGCAGCGGCCTAGGAGCATCAATCAAGCCAGCAGTGTTTGCGGTCCGTGGGCGTAATTCGTGATGCCCGGAACTCTTGATCGCGACCACGTATTCACGATGATCCGATTTCTATTAATTTCCAAGGAAATGCCATGCTTACTAGACCTCTAGTTCTTGCATCCGCGGCTGCACTCTTCGCATTGGCTGCGCCCATGGCGCAGGCTGCGCCAGCCGTGGTCATCAACCCGGCCGGCGGCTGCGGTCTGGCTGACGGCAACGGAAGCTTCGTCTTCACGACCGATACCAAGGCCATTGTCACGCAGAGCAACAACAGCAATTCAATGTTTCAATGCCAGGCGAATGTGCCACCGTCCGCATCGGGCTCGGCAGCGCGATTTGACTTTGCATCAACGGGAGCCTTGTGCGGCCTCTACACTTCCACTGGTTTACAAGTTACCGACCAATGGCATGAAACTGTTGCGGCCAGCGGGCAGGCCACGCTGATCTGCCTTCTCACCGGAAAGCCATAAGACTCGCACATGCGATCCAATCTAGATGCCCCGGGGGATTGAAGGTGAAGGTCCCGGAGCCCGGCCGTGAGTCGCTGGCAAAAGTCGAATGGCGGCTTCCGCGTGCGGAAGCGACTGCTGAGTGTCCATCCCTGCGTGCGCCTGATTGACCGAAAGTGGCCGCGTGCTGCCTCATGCAAAGGGCATACGCGATGTGAACCGCGCTAGTCTGTGATCGGCAGCACGCGACCCATCACCACCCCTCGGCTAACTACAACGAACACTCGAACCTGGAAGAATTTCAGCCACTCACGGCCGAGATTCGCAAATTTAGACGAGAAGTCAGCCGTTGCGTGTTGCCGCGTTGGCGTTCACAGACTTCATGTCAAGCGGGCGCGATGCCTGGCGCTGGCCGGGGCAGCAGTTTTGCGTTCGATCCGCCGGACACTTGAATTAATACCACCACCCATTTTGTCCAAAGACTTTCAAACAAGCAGTTTGGGGTCAAGTTTGGTTTGGCCGTGTCGTTATTATATTAAAAATACAATTTGTCAGAATCTCAAAAAATCAAATTCTGAGGGAATTCACTGTGCCATCTCTGAAAAATCTTAGGGTGTTGACCCAGCTGATGCTGGGCTTCTCTGCTGTGATCGCTCTGCTGATCG
This sequence comes from Paraburkholderia lacunae, assembly GCF_003353175.1. GTDB lineage: Bacteria > Pseudomonadota > Gammaproteobacteria > Burkholderiales > Burkholderiaceae > Paraburkholderia > Paraburkholderia lacunae. The sequence continues at coordinate 77,930 of NZ_QHKS01000030.1, forward strand.
GTCTGGGTGCGTTGAGCCTCTTCGAGGTGAGCGCTGAAAACAATCATGTGGCGCAGCTACGTGACAACTGGTTACCTTCCGTACGCAGCAGCCTGCAGATGCAGTCCGGCCTCCGCGCGATTCGCCTCGCCGAATTCCGGGCCGCCTCGTCCCTGACGCCCGCCCAAGCCCAAGAAGCGGAAACCCGGATCGAGGCGGGCTTCGCAGACTACCGGCGTCCCGCGGCCGAATACGAGAAGCTCATCACCGAGCCGGAGGAGAAAGCCGCCTACGCAGACATTCAGAGACTCATGCCGCAGTACCTGGACCTCGATCAGCAACTCCGGGCCCTGGTGAAAGAGAGCAAGCAGGCCGACGCGATAGACCTGTTGCGAGGTCAGTTGGGTGAGATTCGCGGGGCCATGGAAAAAGACATCAAGACGATCGTCGACGTCAACGTCGCGGGGGCGGCCCGGGAAGGCGAGGCGGCAGACCGTGCGTATTCGCATGCTGTTGCCCTGGTGGTCGGACTGATCGTCATCGCAACGGTAATTGCACTGGCGTTGGCGCTGGTCATTGCGCGCGGTCTGGCACGGCAGCTTGGGGGGGAGCCATGCGACGCGGCGGCACTCGCCAGCGACATCGCGGACGGCAACCTGCTCACGGTGGTCCGGTTGAAGGCGGGCGATCGCGGCAGCCTGATGTTCTCACTGGGTGCCATGAAAGACCAGTTGACCAGAATCGTGCGGGGCATCCAGACCTCCAGCGAGTCGATCTCAGTTGCTGCCGGCGAAATCGCCCAGGGCAACACCGATCTGTCCCAGCGCACCGAAGAGCAGGCGGCGTCTCTGGAGGAAACCGCCTCCAGCATGGAAGAGCTGACCAGCACGGTCCGTCATAACGCGAATAACGCAAGACAGGCAACCACGCTGGCCAGCGCAGCGTCGGGCATCGCACGGCGCGGCGGCGAAGTGGTCGGGCGTGTCGTCGACACGATGCAAGAGATCTCTGGCAGCTCAGCCAAAATGTCCGAGATCATCAACGTGATCGAGGGCATCGCGTTCCAGACCAACATCCTGGCGCTCAACGCAGCGGTCGAGGCGGCCCGCGCCGGCGAACAGGGTCGGGGATTTGCCGTCGTGGCCGGAGAGGTCCGCACGCTCGCCCAACGCAGCGCCACTGCGGCCAAGGAAATCAAGGACCTGATCAGCGAGTCGGTGAATCGGGTGGACGCCGGCTCGAAGCTCGTCGAGGAAGCTGGCACCACAATCAGCGAAATCGTCGAGTCAGTGAAGCGCGTGACCGATATTGTGGGCGAAATCTCGTCGGCGTCGGAAGAACAGAGCGCCGGCATCGAGCAGGTGAACCAGGCGGTCAGCCAGATGGACCAGGTGACCCAGCAGAACGCCGCGCTCGTCGAAGAAGCCGCGGCCGCTACGCAGTCGATGTCCCAGCAGGCCCGGGAGTTGCGTGAGGCCGTGGCCGTCTTCAGGATTGAAGATACGGGGCCATCCGCGTCACGCATGGTCGCCCCGCGGAACGAATCGCGTCGGCCCGCACCGACAGTTCGCACGCCCCCTCGTGCAACGTCGACAAAGACAAGGACGACGCCAGCCATGACCGCAGACAGGGACGCCGCGGCCGCGACAGATACCGGTGCTGAGCACTGGCAGACATTCTGAGCGAATCTGAAAAATGGACAATGCAAACGAGGTTCTGGGAAAGATGGCCGGGCTTGTGACCGCCAACACGAAGACCATGAGCATGCTTGGCGCACGGGCCATGGTGCTGGGTGCTTTTTTTGACGCGGCCCTGCCGCACCTCTCGACGTCGCAGCGCGCCGAGGTCGCCCGGTCGTTTCGCCAGGGCGTTGAAGACGCCATGGCGCAGATGGACGATGTGGCGTTGCCCGCCGAGTATCACTCGGTGCTGCTTGGGCTCACCAATACCATCCTCGCCGCACTGGGTCGGGAAACTGCAACGCGTCAATAGCCTGAACCTCGGCACAGCGTGATGCGCGTCACGGCGCTCGCCAGCCAAAACCGGCGTTTGCGTAAGCCATGATGTGTGAGATACCGCGACCAGCCGGTGGGGATCTTGCGCTTAACCCTCTCTCAGGTTCTGGCACGACCTTCGGAATAGCCAGAACCTTTAGCCGACCTTAACCGGTCGGCTCTTTTTTGGGTCGGATCGTATGGGATCAGCGCCCGTTGAAGGACCGCATCTGGCCGATTCCTGACTATCATTCCAGGCTCAACAGGACGTCGTAACCGTGGCGTGAAACAGGGTGGCCAAAGGAGTCCATGGACGATGAGCGAGCGGTCGGTGGTGAAGCTTCCCCGGTCTAATCAGGCCTTTCGCCAACCCGAACCGACGTAGCGGACCATGCCGCCTGCACTTCTGCAATCAGTGCTGCCGAGCGCCCATCGTAACGCGGCGAAAAGTGGAACGGTACCACCGCCCGAGCGCCGATCCGGCGCGCGATCAGACCGGCCTGGCGGGCCGTCAGGTGATTCTTGCGCAGGCCATGGGCCTTGTCCTCGTCAAGAAAAACGCTCTCGATAAACAACAGGTCCACGTCGTGCATCAACTCCGACAGGGTCTCTGCGTTCGGTTCCGTATAGCGCAAGTCCGTTACGTAGCCAATGCGCTGTCCAGGAACGATGTCGACGATCAGGTGACGCAGTTCGCCGACCTGCCGAGTCATGGCGTGCTCGCCATGACGGTCGCGCCACTGTACCTGAATGGTCGCCTCGTCAGGAGCACCGGTCAGCACCGCATGTTTCAGTTCGCGCAGCCATGCACCCGTCGACACCCCCGGTGCCGCGAGCCGGTCCTTCGCGACCTTGACGCGGGCCTTCTCCTCGAGCACGTACGCAACGCACGGGATGTCATGATCGACAAACCGGCCGCGCACGCGAAAGGTTGCTTCGTTGTGCACCACGTCGTCAGATCGTTCAAAGGATGGGCTGGCTTCGCGGGCGAACCGTCTCCGGCTTGAAAAGAGTGCGCGCTGCCCGCTACCGTCCACTCCGATTTCGCGCGCGTCGATCACCAGCTCGACGTCGTAACGATGCACCACGTTCCAGGCATAGGCGCTCAGCTTGTGTTCGATTTGTGTAAGAAAGTTGGGTCCGCCAAACATCACGATGCCAGCCTTGCGCCCGAGCATCACGCGCAGGAGACGATCGAAGCCGGAATAATGGTCCATGTGCGTATGGGTAACAAACACATGTGACAAACGCATCAGGTGGCGGGGCAACAACCTGGAGATATCGCCAAGATCGAAAAGGAGGGCACGCCGTTCTTCGCAAAAGTCTACGTATAGACCTGGGTCGCCAAACGCGTCATTGACAAGCCATGGTTTGAAAAGGGCGTGCATGAATCTGTCAGGGCGGCGTACGAATGGCTGTTGTGGATGAACGCAGTATGGATATTCTTTCTGCGATGGCAAAAATCAGAACCGTCCGGAGCCTCAGTCCGGGCTCGTAAAGACCGTCAATACACCGGTGTAGCCGTAAAGGTGATTCCTTGCAATCTCGCCGCCGGCGAAGAATCCCACCAGCGGTACGTCGCCTAAGGCATTTCGCACCGTCTGCAACTCCGCATGCCGCGCTCCGAAGTGCGGCCCGCCCCGTCCCGAGCAACTGACATACAGGGCGCCCGACATGTGCCCCGCCGTGCCGCTTTCCAGTTCCGCGCGGATTTCCGTTGCAATGCGCACCAGATCGACCCGGGCAGCCTCGGGGTTGCGCGTGCAAAAGGCCAGATGCATGCCGGGCTCGACCCGATCCGCAATCGCCAGGACCCGGTGCTGGGTATCCACGCCCACCAGGTGCCGCACGAGTGTATCCGCGCCGAACTTTCCAGGCCATTTCGGCACGTCCTCGGCGCCGGTGCTCAAGCCCGCCAGGGTGGTAGACAGCGCCTGCGACAACGCATCGATTGGCAGATCCCGGTCGAGTCCAAGATCTTGCAACACGCAATCGAGTGCGGGCTTGCCGTCCAGTGTGCTCACCAGATTGTGTTGGGCCTGGGTGATGGTGCGCACCGGCCCGATGGGCTGGCAGCCCTGCGTCACGCGTGAGATCAGGCTGACCTCGGGGCCGAAGAGCACGCCGGACATTCCCCCGGTGAACACGCCATCCGCCATGTGCAGCGGACGGTTTCGCGCCGAGGATAGGCCGCCGAAGAGATAACCCGTGGTCGTGCGGGCGCTCAGTTCCTGCAGCAATTCTTGCACGTCCGGCGTGCTGCCCTCGGCATGGACCAGCGCGGTGTGGGCCACAAACCCGGAGGATGTCGCAGGCAGTGGCTGCAGGCCGGAGAATAGCCGGAACGATTCCCGTGGCAGCGGCGCGACCATCAGCACCAGGGCCGGTTCGTCAATGTATTCGATGCCGCTGGCGGCCACACCGACACCGACCGTACCGACCCAGGCGACGCCTGGCTGACCCCGGTGCAGTTCGTCGAGGATCGCCTCGGACGCGGGTGCGTAATAGTCGCTCACGTAACACCAGCCAAGCGTGAACGGAGCGGATTCATCAAGCTGCGCCGCACGGGCCGCAATTTGGGTTTGAATTTGCCTCTGGCACTCGGACAGGGCCACCCGCCAATCGGCGTGGGCGGCGTGAGCGTGGACAAACGAAGCGCGGGACATGGCCCAACCCTATCGAAGACAACAATAAGTTGGACCTCCGCTGGCAAGGCATGTTCAGCCGGCCGTTGAGAAACCCGCGCTCAGACCGGCCGCCAGCGCTTGCGGTTCATGAGTACAACCCGTGATGTCCGCGACCGGCGCTTGCCGGTAGAGTCGAGATGTGGCGCGGTAGCGGTAGGTTCGGTTTGTCTGTTGCCGCCCCTTTCGTCTGGCGGTGCCCGAGTAACCTCACCCTAACCCCGTTTCCACACCCCGCTCATCGA